>CAWEWD010000017.1:0-37199 GCA_963812695.1 uncultured Actinomycetes bacterium | reverse complement strand
CTCCGGCGTCACGTAGGCGGCGCTCAGGCCTCCGTCGACCAGGAACGTGGCTCCGTTCACGTAGCTCGACTCGTCGCTCGCGAGGAACAGCGCGGCATTCGCAATCTCCCTGGCTTTCGCGAGGCGTCCCATCGGCAGGTGCACGCGACGCGCGTCTATGCGCCGGGCGTCTCCGAGAACAGCCGCATCAGCAACGGCGTCTCGACCGGGCCGGGGCACAGCGCGTTGACGCGGATGCCCTGGCGCGCGAACTGCACCGCGAGCTCGCGGCTCATCGAGAGGACCGCGCCCTTGGACGCGGTGTAGGCGACCTGCGAGGTGGCCGCGCCCATCAGCGCCACGAACGAGGCGACGTTGATCACCGAGCCGCCGCCGGCCTTGAGCAGGTGCGGAATCCCGTACTTGCAGCACAGGAACACGCCCTTCGCGTTGACCGCCTGGACGCGGTCCCACGCGTCCGGCTCGGTAACCAGAATCGAGTCGTCGTCTGCGGGCATGATGCCGGCGTTGTTGTAGAGCACGTCGATGCGGCCGTAGCGCTTCTCGGTCTCGGCGTACATCGACTGCACGCTCTTGGGGTCGCTGACGTCCGCCTTGAAGAAGAACGCCTCCCTGCACACTGCGGCCGCTTTCTCGCCCGCCTCGGCGCCGACGTCGGCGACGCAGACCCGCGCTCCCTCGTTCGAGAAGAGGATCGCGGCCTCGCGGCCGATCCCGCCTGCGGCGCCCGTGATGACGGCGACCTTGCCGTCCAGCCTTCCCATCAGGCCTCCGTCGACATGAACACGTTCTTCACCTCTGAGTAGCCGTCCATCGCATGCATGCCCAGCTCCCGGCCGAAGCCTGACTGCTTGAACCCGCCGAACGGCGTGGTGACGCGCACCGAGCTGTTCGAGTTGACCGAGAGCACTCCGGTCTCGAGCGCGCGCGCGACGCGCATCGCCCTCGCGCCGTCGCGGGTCCAGATCGAGCCCGACAGGCCGTACGGCGTGTCGTTGGCGATGCGCACCGCCTCTTCTTCGTCGGCGAACGGGATGACCGCAGCCACCGGGCCGAACACCTCTTCGCGAGCGACTCGGTCCTGGTTGCTCGCCTCCACCAGCGTGCAGGGGAACCAGAACCCCGCCCCATCGGGCACTCGCCCGGAACAGCGGCGTGCCCTGGACGTACGCCGCGACCTTCGCCTTGTGGTCCGCGGAGATCAGTGGTCCCATGTCCGTCCCGCTCTCTTCGGCAGGGCCCGACCTTGAACCGGCCGGTCGCCTCGACCAGGAGCTTCAGGAAGCGGTCGTACACCGATTTCTGGACGAGGATCCTCGAGCGGGCGCAGCAGTCCTGGCCGGCGTTGCCGAACACCGCGCTCGGCGCTGCCGCGGCGGCGCGCTCGAGGTCCGCGTCCTCGAAGATCACGTTGGCGGACTTGCCGCCGAGCTCGAGGGTCACGCGCTTGACCGTCTTGGAGGCGCCTTCCATCACCCTGCGGCCGACCTCCGTCGAGCCGGTGAAGCCGATCTTGGCGACGTCCGGGTGCGCGATCAGGCGCTCGCCGGCCACCGAACCGGGGCCGACGACGACGTTGACGACGCCCTCGGGGATGCCCGCCTCCAGCGCGAGCTCGGCGAAGCGCAGCGCCGTGAGCGGCGTCAGCTCGGCCGGCTTGAGGACGACCGTGTTCCCGCAGGCGAGCGAGGGCCCGAGCTTCCAGCTGGCGAGCATCAGCGGGAAGTTCCACGGCACGATCAGCCCGACCACTCCGAGCGGTTCGCGAAAAGTCATGTCCACGCCGCCGGCGACAGGGATGGTCTCGCCGTAGTGCTTCTCCACGGCTCCCGCGTAGAAGTGGAAGACGTCGGCCACCATGCCCATCTCCCACAGGGAGTCGCCGAGCGGCTTGCCGACGTTCGCGCTCTCCAGCTTCGCCAGGCCTTCGCGAGTGCTCCTCGAGCAGAGCCGCCATGCGCCGCATCAGACGTGCGCGGTCGGCCGGCTTGACCGCGCGCCAGGCGGGATACGCGGCCTTCGCCGCGGCAACCGCGCGGTCGGTCTCTTCGACGCCCGCCCGCTCCAGCTGCGCGATCGGCTTCTCGGTGGCCGGGTTGAGAACGTTTAGTGCCAACTCACGCCCCTCTCCCCGACCCTCTCCCCGGAGGGAGAGGGTTTCACCTCGTTCATCCCCGCTCGAACAGCCGCTCGCGCTCGTATCCGGTGACCACCCTGTCGAACTGCGACTGCTCGGTGCGCGCGTAGTTCAGGTAGTGGTCGACGACGTCATCGCCGAAGGCCTTCCGCACCATCTTTCCCTTCTCGAGCGCGGCGATCGCGTCGCGCAGCGCGTGCGGGAAACGCTGCACGTCGGATTCGTAGGCGTTGCCGGTGAAGGCCGGCCCGAGCTCCAGCTTCTGCTCGATGCCGTGGAGTCCGGCCGCGATCAGAGCCGCGATCGCGAGGTAGGGATTCACGTCGGCGCCCGGGATGCGCGACTCGGTGCGCAGGGGCTGGCCGTGGCCGACGATGCGGAATCCGCACGTCCGGTTGTCATGGCCCCAGGCCAGCGTCGTCGGCGCCCAGAAGCCGCCGCGTAGCGCTTGTACGAGTTGATGTTCGGCGCGAGGAAGATCGCGATCTCCCGGCCGCACGCGATGTGGCCGCGCGAGGTAGCGCTTGAACGGTCTCCGACTCGCCCTCGAACGTGTTCTTGCCGTCCTTCCACAGGCTCGAGTGGACGTGGCACGAGCTCCCGATCCACGTGTGGTCCGGCTTCGCCATGAACGTCACCGAGCAGCCGTGCTGGTTCGCCATCTCCTTGATCCCGTTCTTGTAGATGACGTGGTTGTCGGCCATCGTCAGCGCATCCGAGAAGCGGAAGTTGATCTCCTGCTGGCCGGGCCACGCCTCGCCCTTCGAGCTCTCCACCTTGATGCCGGCTTCCTTCATGCCGTTGCGCACCGCCCTGATGAACGGTCTCGTCGTACGTGGTGGCGAGCACGTGGTAGTCGAGGATGTACGGGACCGACGGCGTCAGGTCGGCGTAGTGCTTCGCGTGCGCTTCCGCGAAGGTCTCCTTGAAGAGGTAGAACTCGAGCTCGGTGCCGAACATCGGCTCGAAGCCCATGCGCCTTGGCGCGCTCGATCTGCGCCCTGCAGCACCTGGCGCGGCGACGGCTTCACCGGCGAGCGGTCGTGCCAGGCCACATCGCTCAGCACGAGCGCGGTGCCCTCGAGCCACGGGATGCGCCGCAGCGTGGCGAAGTCGGGGATCAGTCGAAGTCGCCGTAACCGCTCTCCCAGTTCGCCATGGCGTAACCCGGCACCGGGTCCATGTCCATGTCGACGGCGAGCAGGTAGTTGCAGCCCTTCGACGGCCGTGCCCGTCGTGCAGCTCCTCCATGAAGTAGTCGGCGTCGACGCGCTTGCCCATGAGGCGGCCCTGCATGTCGGTGAAGGCGACGACGACGGTGTCGATCTCGCCGCGCGGCGACCGTCCCCCAGCTCGTCGAAGCTCAGCATGGCCTCCATCCTCTCACGAAATCGCCGCGACTTGACAGCGACCTGCGGAATGGCGAGGTAAATACCGCGTCCCCGACGAGGCGGAGGGAGTGCGGACAGAGCACCGCCGACAGCAGGCGTCGCACGACGACCGGGAGCAGCTGCACAAGCTCGGCTACGCGCAGGAGCTGTTCCGCTCGATGGGCGGGTTCCAGAACTTCGCGATCTCGTTCACGATCATCTCGATCCTCGCGGGCTGCCTGACGTCGTACTCGATCGCGTTCAACCAGGGCGGGCCGGTCGCGATCACCTGGGGCTGGCTGATCGTCGGCATCTTCTGCATCTTCGTCTCGCTCGCCATGGGCGAGATCGCCTCGACGTACCCGACCGCCGGCGGGCTCTACTTCTGGTCGTCGAAGCTCCGGGAGTCCCGGCTGGGGCTGGTTCACCGGCTGGTTCAACCTGATCGGCCAGATCGCAGTCACCGCCTCGATCGGCTTCGGCTGCGCGATCTTCATGACCTCGTGGCTGAACCTGCATCACGGAGGCACTACGGGAACACGTACCACTGGATCTACCTCACCTACCTGTTCATCATGCTCGGCGCCGGGCTGATCAACATGTTCAAGGTGTCGATCACGGCCGTGCTCAACGCCTTCTCGGCCTGGTGGCACATGATCGGCGTGCTCGTGATCGTCGGCGTCCTGATCATCGTCCCGGACCACCACCGGTCGGTCAGCTACGTCTTCGGCCAGACGATCAACAACACCGGCTTCGGTGGCGGGACGACGTCGGGCGTCTTCTTCTACGTCTTCCTGACCGGCCTCCTGATGGCCCAGTACACGATCACCGGCTACGACGCCTCGGCGCACATGAGCGAGGAGACGCCGCCAGGCCTCGCTCGGCGCCGCCTGGGGCATGGTCATGTCGGTCGTCGTCTCGGTCATCTTCGGCTTCATCCTGCTCGTCGCCGTGACCTTCGTCGTCCCGAACGACACCGACGCAGCCGCCGCCGGGAGCTACATCGTCACCTACATCTGGCAGACCTCGATGAGCACGCGCTGGGCCGAGTTCCTGCTCTTCATCGCCGTCGTCGCGCAGACGTTCTGCACGATCGCCTCGACGACCTCGGCCTCGCGGATGATGTTCGCCTTCTCGCGTGACCGCGCCGTGCCCGGCCACCAGTTCTGGAGGCGGGTGTCCAAGGGCGACCGGATCCCGATCTACACGGTCTGGGCGATCGTCGTGCTCGCGTTCCTGACGCCGCTGCCGGCCTGGTGGTTCGGCTACACCGGCTACTTCGCCTCGACTGCGATCGCGGTGATCGGCCTCTACATCGCGTTCATGCTGCCGATCATCCTCAGGCTCCGCGCAGGCGAGAAGTTCGAGCGAGGCGCCTGGCACCTCGGCCGCCACTACAAGTGGATCGACTGGATCGCGATCCTCTGGATCGTCTTCATCTGCATCGTGTTCATGCTTCCGTTCAACTACGCCGGCGTGCCGTGGAACACGTTCGACTGGAATCTCTTCAACTACACGCCCGTCCCGGTCGGTGTCGCGTTCCTGCTCTTCGGAGGCTGGTACGTGCTCTCGGCCAAGAAGTGGTTCAAGGGCCCGATCCGCCAGGGCACCGAGGAGGAGCTCGAGCGGATCGAGCGCGAGTTCGGCGAGGGCGACAGCCCTGCGCCGGCTCCGGCGACTCCGTAACGAGGCTCAGCCCCTGAGCCGCTCTCCGGCGGGATCGAAGAGCGGCTCGGGGGCGACCTCGCCCGCGATCCACTCCCCGAAGATCTCGACCTCGACCGGTTGTCCGGGCTCGGCGCTCGCGGCCGGGACGTATGCGTAGGCGATCGAGCGCTCGACCGTGTAGCCGTAGCCGCCGCTCGTCACGCGGCCGACGAGCTCGCCGTCGACGCGCACGGGCTCCGAGCCGAGCGCGACCGAGCGCGGGATCGGAGAGGACGAGGCAGGCGAGTCGGCGCTTCGGCTCCTGCGCGGCGAGCAGCGCCTCCCGGCCGATGAAGTCGCCCTTGTCCATCTTGACCGCGAAGCCGAGGCCCGCCTCGTAGGGCGTGTCGTCGGGTGTGATGTCGGAGCCCCAGACGCGATACCCCTTCTCCAGCCGCATGCGAGTCGATCGCCTTGTAGCCGCCGGCGACGAGCCCGTGCCCGCGACCGGCTTTCCAGAGCGCATCCCAGAGCGCGAGCCCGAACTCGCTCGGGCAGTACAGCTCCCAGCCGAGCTCGCCCACGTACGTGACGCGGAGCGCGAGGCACGGGACGGGCCCGACCGCGATCTCGCGCGCGCGCATGTACCCGAATCCGAGGTCGTCGGTCGTCACCGCCTGGAGGATCTCGCGCGCGGCCGGCCCCCAGATCCCGAGGCAGGCCAGCTTGCGACGTGATGTCCTCGACGGCGACGGAGCCGTCGTCGGGCGCGTGCTCGCGGATCCAGGCCAGGTCGTGCCTGCCGAAGGCGGTGCCGGTGACGATCCGGAAGCGATCCTCGGCCAGGCGGGTGACCGTGAAGTCGCACTCGATCCCGCCGCGGGCGTTCAGCATCGAGGTGTACGTGATCTGCCCGACCTCGCGGGCGACGCGGTTGTCGCACAGACGCTCGAGGAAGGCGGCCGCTCCCTCGCCCGAGATCTCGATCTTGGCGAAGCTCGTCTCGTCGAAGAGCGCTGCTGTCTCCCGGCAGGCGAGGTGCTCGGCGCCGATCGCGGGCGACCAGAGCTGTCCCGCCCATCCGCGCGGCCTGAGCGACTCGTCGCCCGCCGCGCCGTTCGGCTCGAACCAGTTCGCGCGCTCCCAACCCGACTTCTCGCCGAACGCCGCGCCGAGCTCGACGAGCCGGGGATAGGCGGGGGAGAGGCGGAGCGGCCGGCCGGCTTGCTCGCTCATGGCCTGGGTACTTGACGTCGTAGTAGGTCGAATAGACCTCGACCGTCCTCGCGAGCGTGTAGTCGCGGCTCGCGTAGTGCGCTCCGAAGCGGCGCGAATCCATCTCCCAGACGTCGAGGCTCGGCAGACCTTCGACGATCCACTCGGCGACGAGCTTCCCCATGCCGCCGGCGCCGGCGAGGCCGTGCGCACAGAACCCGGCCGCCACCCAGAACCCGCGCAGCTCCGTCGGCCCGAGGATGAACTCGCCGTCGGGTGTGAACGCCTCCGGCCCGTTGACCAGGCGGATCACCTCGGCGTCGGCCAGCTCCGGCACCCGGACGAGCGCGTTCGTCATCAGCTCCTCGAA
Organism: uncultured Actinomycetes bacterium; assembly: GCA_963812695.1. Classification (GTDB taxonomy): domain Bacteria; phylum Actinomycetota; class Thermoleophilia; order Gaiellales; family Gaiellaceae; genus VAXT01. The sequence goes on along the minus strand of CAWEWD010000017.1, from coordinate 30,460 downwards.
CCGGTCCCAGTCCTCGGCCAGGAGCCTGCCGTTGAAGTCGGAAGGGATTCCGTCGAGACCCCAGGGCGCGGGGTGACGCTCGTAGCCGCCCATGACGAGCCCGCCCGACTCGCCGCGGAAATAGACGAGCAGCGACGGGTCGCGCAGCGTCGGAACCTCGAGCGGCACTCCGTGCGGCTTCGTGATCAAGTACTCGTGCGCCATCGGGACGATCGGCACGGTGACGCCCGCGAGCCTGCCGAGCTCCGCCGCGAACATCCCTCCGGCGTTGACGACGACCTCCGTCTGGATCGCGCCCTTGTCCGTCTCGACGCCCGCGACCCGGCCTCGATCGACCTCGATCCCGGTCACGCGCGTGTGCGTTGCGATCTCCGCCCCGCGGCTCCGCGCTCCCGCGGCGAGCGCCAGGGTGAGCTGGCTCGGGTCGATGTACCCGTCGGTCGGCAGGTAGGCGGCGCCGAGCACGCCGTCGGCCGTCATCGGCGGGAAGAGCTCCTTCGCTTTCCGGGCCGAGATCAGCTCGAGCGGCAGGCCGAACGTCTTCGCCCAGCCGGCCTGCCTGCGGAGCTCCTCCATCCGCTCCTCCGAGGAGGCCAGGCGCAGGGAGCCGACCTCGTGCCACCCGGTCTCGAGGCCCACCTCGTCCCCCAGCGTGCGATAGAGGTCGACCGAGGCCATCATCATCCGCGTGAGGGAGAGCGATCCGCGGAGCTGGCCGACCAGCCCTGCGGAGTGGAAGGTCGAGCCGCTCGTCAGGTCGGCGCGCTCGCAGAGCACGACGTCGTCCCAACCGAGCCGCGTCAGCCAGTAGGCGACCGCACAACCGCCGACTCCTCCTCCGATGACGACGGCTTTCGCCCGCTCTCTCATGCAAGGGCCTCCTGGAACCGGCGGCTCGGAGGCGGTTCGCAGCATGCGCTCGAAGTGCTCGTCCGCGTATGCCACGAAGTCGAAGTCGAGCTCGGAGATCGCCTGCTGGACGACTCCCCACATCGCCTCGCGGAAGTCGGACATGAACCGCATCAGCACCAGCGCGGCCGCGTCCGCGGACCCGTAGGCGGCGAGCAGCGACCGCTCGCCCTCCTCGTCGAGCCCGTTGTTGACCGCGAAGTTGGCGAGGTCGAAGAACGGATCGCCCATGGCCGCGTACTCCCAGTCCACGATCCAGATCCGGTTTCCGTCGTCGATGAAGTTGGCCGCGAGCAGGTCGTTGTGACACGTGACGAGCGGCGCTTCGGAGCGACGGGCCTCGATCGCGTGCGCGAGCTCGTGGGCGCGGTCGTACTGGTCCGGGAGCGTCAGGCCGCGTGCGGCCGCCGTGGCCGCGTACGCCTCGACGACCCGGAACGAGTCGAAGCGGCCGGCGAGCGCCCGCGCCGAGTGCAGCCGACGCAAGAGCCCGCCGACGACGCTCGGTTCGGCGCGGCCGACGTCTCCCTCGGCGAACCGGGTGACCAGGACCCCGTCCTCGTACCGAGCCACTTCAGGGCCGATGCCCAGCTCCGCCGCGAGAAGAGCGGCCTCGTGCTCGCGCGCCCGGTCGATGCCGAGCAGCTCCGTGTCCTTGCCGCCGATCCGGAGCACGAGCGTCTCGCCGTCGACGACGACCTTGAAGTTGTGGTTCGTGATCCCGCCGCCGAGCGGCTCGACCTCGACCGGTCGTCCGGGCCAGATCCGCTCAACCGCCTCCTCTACGCGCATGAGCGATCCTAGACCCGTGCGCGCATTGCTCTTCGATTTCAACGGCACGTTGTCCGACGACGAGCGCGTCCAGTGCGAGATCTTCCGCGAGCTCTTCGCCGAGCACCGGCCGCTGAGCGAGGCGGAGTACTTCGACGAGCTCGCCGGGCTCTCGGACCCGGAGATCGTGGAGCAGTGGCTCGGCGCGGACCACCCTGCGACCGCTCAGCTGCTCGAGGGCCGCACGCGGCTCTTCCTGGAGCGGGTCGGCGACGGCTCGACGGTCGCTCCCGATGTTCGAGAGGCAGTCCTCCGAGTCGTCGGCCGGGCCCGGCTCGCCGTCGTCTCGGGCGCCGCGCGCTCCGAGGTCGAGACCGTGCTCCGCGCGGCGGGCATCGCCGTGTTCGACGTCATCGTCTCGGCCGAGGACGTCAGCCGCGGCAAGCCCGATCCGGAGGGCTATCTGCGCGCGCTGGACCTGCTCGGCCTGCCGGGTGCCACGAGCCGCCGCGATCGAGGACACGCCTCCCGGGGTCATGGCCGCGAAAGCTGCTGGCCTGTACTGCGTCGCCGTCCTCGGCACGGTCCCTCGCGAGCGACTAGGCGAGGCCGACGAGATCGTCCCCCGGCTCGACGTCGAGCTCGTGGACCGGCTGCTCGCCCTCTAGCTAGGCTGGCTCCCATGTGCAGAAACATCCGAACGCTCTACAACTTCGAGCCTCCCGCGACCCGCGAGGAGGTGAACGACGCCGCGCTCCAGTACGTGCGCAAGATCAGCGGCTTCACGAAGCCGTCGCAGGCGAACGAGGTCGCGTTCGAGCGCGCGGTCGAAGCCGTGACCGCGGCGTCGGCCCGCCTGCTCGACGAGCTCGTGACGACCGCGCCGCCGAAGAACCGCGAGGCCGAGGCGGCGAAGAAGCGCTCACGCTGGGAACAGCGCGCGGCTGCCGTCTAGCCGTTCCGCTCAGACTGGGCTAGGGCGCTAGCCGGTGAACTGAACGCGCGCGTGAAGCACTTTCCTCTTCCGGAAGGGGCGCACCCTGACGCTCGCGCGGGCGCTGCACACGCGACGCTGCCGCTTGGAGATTTTGGTTGTGAGCCGCGGGCAGTTGGAAACGTTCAGGCCCGAGACCTCGACCACGTTGACGGCGATGCGACCCTGGTCGCCAACCGCCTTCGCCACGACGAGGAACCTCCTGCTCTTCCCTGGTAGGAGCCGCCCGATGGTCCAGCACAGCTGGCCGTTCACCTCCTTGGCGCCGGGGGCCCGAACCAGTTCGAGCCCTGGCGGAAGCTTGTCGCAGACGAGAACGTTTCGCGCGGTGCCGGGGCCCTTGTTCGTCACCTTGATGAAGAACCTCACGCGATGGTGTGCGCGAATCACCTTCGGCTTTGCGGTCTTGGTCACCACCAGGCGGGCCGGTGGCGGGGTCTTGGTGTTTGCGACGGTGCAGGTGAGGACGCCGCCCGGAGCGGCCGGGCTGGTCACGGTGAAGGGACCGCCGGCATAGCGCTTGATGCTCAGCGGGCCCGTGCCGCAGTTGATGAACGCCACAAAACCGGCAGGAACTTCGACCTCGCCGAGCGTGACCGGGGTCGACGGTGGATAGTCGAACGAGACGCTGTCACCGTCCACGTGCGAGAGGGAGGACACGTCGTACGGTGCCTGGCCGGTCCGGTCGACGAAGATCGTCGCCGAGCTGGGTGCGCCTGCCCACTGCTTGATCACGCGCACGGTCGTCTGGGGCGTGTTGGTGACCGTGCAGGTCAGCGTGGCCCCTTCCTCGGCCGGGGACGTGACCGGGAACGGGCCGCCCCCGTAGGCCTGCGGGCCGGCGCCGCAATCGATCTGCGCCCGGAAGCCCGCCGGGACGGCTGTCTCGCCGAGCGTGACCGGAGTGGAGACGGCGTATGAGAAGGATGCGTCGTCGCCGCTCACCGTCGCCACCTTGGAAGCGTCGTACGGCGCCGAGCCGCCTTCGTCCACGAAGATCGTTGCGCTGGATGTGCCCCCGGCCCATTCCTTGACGACCTGTACGGTCGAGCGCAGCTGGATGTTCGTGATCGTGCAGGTGATGGTGGCGCCGCCCGTATCCGGAGCGTCGACCGAGAACGGGCCCCCGGCATACGGCTGCGGCGCCTCCCCGGTCTGGCCGCAGTGGATCGTCGCGCGATATCCAGCCGGTACAGCGACTTCTCCGACGGTGACGGGCGTCGAGAGCGGGTAGTCGAATGCCGTGTTATCGCCGTCGGCGGTGGCCACCGTCGAGGCGTCGAACGGCGCCACCCCGTTCTGGTCGACGAAGATCGTCGCAGAGGAGGGCGTGCCTTCCCACTGCTTCACCACGCGGACGGTGGCGAACAGCTGGGTGTTCGTGATCGTGCAGGTGAGCGTCGCGCCGTCAGTCGCAGGGGCGACGACCGGGAACGGTCCGCCGGTGTAGGGCTGGGGGCCCTGTCCACAGTCGATCGTGCGCGGAGTAGCCGGTGGGCAGCGCGACCTCGCCGACGGTGACGGGCGTCGAAAGCGGGTAGTCGAAGGCCGTGTTGTCGCCGCTGGCGGTGGCGACCGTCGAGGCGTCGAACGGCACGACGCCGTTCTGGTCGACGAAGATCGTCGCCGAAGAAGGCGCCCCGACCCACTGCTTCACGACGCGAACGGTCGCGACCGGGGGCGGAGGGACGATGATGTTCGTGATCGTGCAGGTGAGGGTCGCTCCGTCCGTGGCCGGCGACGTGACGGAGAACGGACCACCCGCGTACGGCTGCGGGCCCTGTCCGCAGTCAATCGTCGCCGTGTAGCCGGCGGGCAGTGCGACCTCGCCGACGGTGACCGGCGTCGAGACCGGGTAGTCGAAGGCCGTGTTGTCGCCGCTGGCGGTGGCGACCGTAGACGCGTCGAACGGCGCCACGCCGTCCTGGTCGACGAAGATCGTCGCCGAGGAAGCCGCGCCCGACCATTGCTTCACGACGCGAACGGTCGAGAACAGTTGGGTGTTCGTGACCACGCACGTCAGCGTCGCGCCGGCGCTCGGGGCGGTGACCGGGAAGGGGCCACCGCCGTACCGGCTGCCCGCCCTGGCCGCAGTCGATCGTCGCCGAGTAGCCGGCGGGCACCGCCACCTCGCCGACGGTGACCGGGGTCGAGACCGGGTAGTCGAAGGACGTGTTGGCGCCGCTCACGGTTGCGACCGCCGAAGCGTCGAACGGCGCCGTGCCGTTCGCGTCGACGAAGATCGTCGCCGAGGCCGCTGCTCCGACCCACTGCTTGACGACGCGCACGGTCGAACGGAGCTGGGAATTCGTGATCGTGCAGGTGACTGTGGCCCCGTCGGTCGGCGCGGAAGTGACCGGGAACGGGCCGCCGTTGTATGCCTGTGGGCCGCTGCCACAGTCGATCGTCGCCGAATAGCCGGCGGGCACCGCCACCTCGCCGACGGTGACCGGGGTCGAGACCGGGTAGTCGAAGGACGTGCTGGTGCCGCTCACGGGAGCGGCCGTCGAGGCGTCGAACGGCGCCGCTCCAGTGGCGTCGACGAAGATCGTCGTCGACGCGGGTGGACCAACCCAGTTCTTGACTACGCGCACGGTGGAGCGTTTGCGGTGATTCCGGACCGTGCAGTCGACCTTGGCGCGCACCTTCAGCCCCTGGAGGGTGAACGACACCACGGTCGCCGGATCCTGGCTGGTGAAGATCGTCGATCCCTCCGAGACGCACGTCACCGAATACGGCGTGTAGGCCGCGGGCACGCTCTCGGAGACGGTGATGTTGCTCAGTGAGTCCGCCGCCGTCGGCCGCCAGACGAACCGCAGCCTTCCGTCTGCGCCCGTTGCCCCCGACTGCGTCGCGGTGGTCGTGTTCACGGGGTCGACCACGTTCGGCTCGAACCACTTGTATGCGAATTGCGACGCTGGAGGCTGGATCAGCGTCCGTCCGCTGAAGCCCCAGCCAGGCTTGTCGACCCAGGAGTCGCGGGCCTGGTCGTCCGTCTCCTTCTCGACCGTCACCGTGACGTTGCACAGGTTGGAAGCGATCTCCCCCAGCGCATCCTCGAGCTCGCCGAAATCGGTGACCAGCGTGTAGTCCGCCGTCGAGATCGGATAGGTAGGGAAGCTCTTCGTGCCCGAGACCGCCTGGATCCGAAGGGCGCTCAGGGCATCGGTCACGCCAACGCCGACACCGATTACGAACATGTGCGACGTCTGCTTGATCTGGTCGGCGACGGTGGCGGCCCCGGCCATCGGCGTGTAGTAGCCCTCTTCGTACGAGGCGCTGCCGTTGCCGACCTTGTTCGGGTTGCCATCGGTGAGGAAGACGACGAGGTCGGGCGCGTCGCTCAGCGTCTCGTTGCGAGCCTGAGCGAGGCCGGACTGCCAGTTCGTCGAGCCGCCCGGGCTGTACCTGTTCAGGTACGTGGTGAGGCCGCCGTCGATCCACGATTGGGTGACCGTCTGGTACGGGGCGATGAAGTCAGTGTCCGCTGTCGTCGAGAACTTGAAGACGGACATGCGCGCGCCCGTGCCGACGAGGCCCTGGGCCAGCGCCTTCGTCGCGTCTCGCACCTGTTGGGTCGCGCCGGAGCTGCCGATCGAACCCGATTCGTCGAGGACGACCGCGACCTTCATTCCCTGGCACGCCGCAAGCAGTTCCTTGTTCGGACCGATAGGCGTCGTCGTCAGCGTCACGGGGCTCGACGCGAGCGGAGTCCCGGTGCAGTTGTTGTTGTTGAAGAGCTCGACGGTCAGTGTGTTCGTGCCGCCTGGAGGCGGTACGAACACGTGCTCGCTCGGGCCAACCTTGTCCGGATCGGGCAACACGCCCTCGCGGAGGAGGGCGTTCTCGTACTGGTACGCGAGGGTGACGGTCCGAGTGCCGGCACTCTGATCGGAGTGGTTGACGCAGCGGGCAACGCCGCCGGTGATCCAACGGGTCGATTGCCACTGCGTGTCGGTGACCGTGGCCTGGATCTGGATGTCGTATCCCGACCCCATCGGCCCGCTCGTGATCTGGGTCGACCCGGCACGCACCTGCACGCTCGTGATCGTGATCGTCGGGGCCGCGAGGCTTACGGCCGCAAGAATTCCTGCTGCGCTGGAAAGCGCTAGAACTGCGACGAGCAGTCTCCAGCTGCTGCGCATCGGCCCCTTCACTCTCCGACTACGAGGCGGCCGCAACACCCCCCGTTACCACTGTCAACGGAATCGTACGCGTTCCGCAGGCTATTTCAAAGACTTATTTTCGCGGGCGCGCCGCGACCTCCTCGTTCCAGAGGCGGACGACCGGCGTCTCTCGCTCGTAGCCGAGGGTGCTGAGCGTGCGCGGGATCGAGAGCGAAAAGCCGGCCCGCGTCGGGCTCCAGTTCGAGCCAGCGCGCCGTGAGGACGCGGAGCACGTGCCCGTGCGCGAAAAGCAGCGCGTCGCCGTCGAGAGGAGCGAAGCTCGTCGAGCACGCGGTCGACGCGCTCGCCGACCTGCTCGACGGTCTCGCCGTCCGGCACGCCGTCCCGCCAGAGCGTCCAGCCCGGCCGCTCCTCGCGGACCTCCGCCGTCGTCTGGCCCTCGTAGGCGCCGTAGTCCCACTCCATCAGCTCGTCCCGCTGCACTGCCCGATCGCCGAAGCCCGCGAGCCGGCACGTCTCGAGCGCGCGGCCGAGCGGGCTCGTCAGCACGAGCGCGAAGTGGCGATCTCGAAGAGCGGCGCCCACGGCCTCCGCCTGCTCGCGGCCGTGCTCGGTCAGCCCAACCTCGGTGCGACCCGTGTGCCTGCCGCTCCGCGACCACTCCGTCTCGCCGTGGCGGACGAGGACGACCTCCACTACGGCTGGATGTTCTGGTTCAGCCGGAACACGTTGTCCGGGTCCCACTCGCGCTTGAGCGCGACGAGGCGCTCGTACTTCGCGTCGCCGTAGACCGTGCGGGCCAGGTCCGCTCCGACCTCCGCGACGTCGTTCACGTAGCGCCCGTCGGAGGCGAACGGCGCCAGATCGTGCGAGCGCGTCGCGGGCCCAGACGCGGCACTGCTCGTCGAGCGCGGGGTCGTCCCACATCGACTCCGCGGCCAGCCACGCGGCCGCGTCGCGGCCCGTGAAAGCGGTGCCGTCCTCGGGGACGTCGGCGATCGCGCGGCCCCACGCCCAGGTCGAGAAGCCGCCCTCGCTGCCGTCGGGCGCGCGCGGCGACGTGCTCGACGAGCACGTCCACGGCCTCGTCGGGCAGCGCCGGCAGGAACGCGCTCTTCATGTAGAAGCGGTGGCCCCATTCCTGCGACTCGTCGGCCAGGTCGCTGCGTCTCGAGGTACGGCATGGCCTCGATCGAGTCCGACGTCGGCGGCCCGAACGCGCGCAGGCCGGCGAGGTCGCGCTCGGCGTCGGGCGGCGATCCGCAGTGCAGCGCCGGACGTACCGGCCTCGCTCCTCGTCGACGTCACGCCGAAGGAGAGCCAGAGCTCGTCCGGGCCCGTTCTCCGCCGAGCTCGCGGCACAGCGCTCGCGAGCTCCCGGGCGCGTTCGAGCGGGTGAGTGACCGTGCCGTACGTGACCGCGTGGTCGAGCGGATGCAGCCGGAACTCGAACGACGTGGCGATGCCGAAGTTCGCGCCGGCGCCGCGGAGCCCCCAGAAGAGCTCGGGATGCTCGTCCTCGCTCGCGCGCACGAGCCGGCCGTCCGCCGTAACCAGCTCGACCGCGAGCAGGTTGTCGATCGTCAGGCCGAGCTTGCGCTGTAGCCGGCCCATCCCGCCGCCGAGCGTGAGCCCGGCGACGCCGGTGTGGGAGACGACGCCGACCGGGCAGACGAGCCGGTGCTCCTGCGCGGCGTCGTCGAGCTCGCCGAGCAGCGAGCCGCCGCTGACGCGGGCGATCCGACCCTCCGGGGTCGACCTCGACGCCGCGCATGCGCGAGAGGTCGATCACGATGCCGTCGTCGCACGTCGAGAAGCCCGGGGATGCTGTGGCCGCCGCAGCGAACGGCGATCGACGAGCTCCTCCTCGCGCGCGAATCGAAGGGCCGAGACGACGTCGTCGACGCCCGTCGGCCGGACGACGAGCGCCGGTCGCCGGTCGACCATCCCGTTCCAGACCGCGCGCGCCGCGTCGTAGCCGGGGTCGTCGGGGACGACGATCTCGCCCGCGAACGACTCACGGAAGGAGCTCAGGCCCCGCACGCGGGCGAGCCTAGTCGATGGGCGGCGCGGCTCCGTACTCCTCGTCGGTCACGTGGTCGCCCCACGTGGCGGAATCGCCGCCGTCGTCGACTTGGACGATTGCCATGTGCGCCATGAAGCGGTTCGCCGCCGCCCCGTGCCAGTGCTCCTCGCCGGGATCGAAGAACACGCGGGTCGCCCGGGCGAATGACCTCGATCTCACCGCCGCGGCGCTGCGCGAGGCCGATGCCCTCGGTGACGTAGATCGTCTGGCCGTTCGGGTGCGTGTGCCACGCCGTCCGTGCCCCGGGCGTGAAATGGACGTTGCTCGCCATCACGCGGGACGAACCTTCCGGCGCCGCCACTTGGTCGATGTAGACGGCGCCGGTGAATCTGTCGGCCGGGCCTGGACTGGTGTCGATCCCGATCCTGGTGACCTGCATAGGACGTCGGGCCCCTAGTCCGCCATCCGGACCGCGACTTCGTACTTCGTCACGGACGTGCGCTGTCCAGGTGTTTCCGACGCGGGCATCGCGCCTAGCGCTGCATCGCCTTTCGCGTAGTCCTCTTCGTTGTCGAAGAACACGATCGCGAGGGACTTCGACGCCTCGGCGTCGTGGAGGATGACCACTTCCGTCGCCGGGATCTCCTCCGGCCGCTCGTTTCCCTCCATCTCCTGGCGCATCTGCGCCATTCGCTCGCTGTCGACGCCGTCGAATGCCACAACACGGGCAAGTGCCATTTGAGCCTCCCTGTCGTTGAGCGCAAGCCTACCGCCGATGTTCCAGGGGCCCAGCGCCGCTTCGGTCCCCGGTCGTTCACGACCTTGCGGTCGCACGGCTGCGCCGAAAGCCACGACGGCCCAGGCGAGCGTCGCCCACGCCCACGCGTGGCCCTCGCTCCCGGCTGCCGAATCAGGTGCGAGCAGGCACGAGATCGCCCAGCCGCCGACCGCGATCGAGGCGCTGAGCGCCGGAATGCGCCAACCGCGAGTGCGGAGGCCGGCGAGGAGCACGAGCAGAAGGCACGAGCAGCGCCAGCGCCGTCATCACGGTCCAGGGTGGAGACCGTTCGACACAGCGTCGACGGGCGGAAGATCCCGACGCTGGGCCGAGGCCATCCGCCGAGGCGTAGACGAGAGCCGGACGAGCAGCAACCGCCGCGAGTACGAGCAGCACAGGCTCGACGTGGCGCCCACGCGCGAGGAACGTCCGTCGCGCCGGATGCAGCGCGAGCAACACCGCCCACGCTCCGGCGATTCCCGCCGCGAGCGCGAAATACACCACCCTTCACCGAGCACCCGCGGCAGGCCAGCGCGACGCGACAACCCCCGTCTGCTGAAGGCCGGCGATCCGCCGCTCCGGACGCCGCAGCTGAGCCAGCAAGCCGATCGGAAGAAGCACGCCGAAGACCAGGCCCCAACCCGCGTCGAGCACCTGGTTCCGCGCCTGGTCGACGAACCCGGTGTACCCGTCGATCAGGTCGATCAGACCGAAGTTGATCGTCAGCGAGGCGAGCGCGAGGAGCAGCGCAAGAGCCTTCATCCATCTGGTGCGCGCCATGGCGGGCGACCCACAGGCCGGGTCGTCAGTCGATCTTCATCGACGGCATCCCTTCATCCCACAGCCGGAACGCGCCGACGAAAGCGTTGTCGTTTGCTCCGAGCCGAGCGTTTGGCGGCAACGTGTCGAGCTTCTTCGCGTTGCCGCCGCCGAGCACTACGTAGTCCGGCTCCAACGCGGCAGTCAATCGCTCGATCGTCTCGCCGACGGCCTTCTCCCATTTCTTCTTGCCGAGTCGCAGGCGGCCTCGCTCGCCGACATAGTCCTCGAAGGTCGCCTTTCTGAAGGGCAAGTGGCCCAGCTCCATCGGCACGACCGTGCCGTCGACCACCAGCGCCGAGCCGAGGCCGGTGCCAAGCCCGAGGAAGAGCATCTTGCCGCCCTCGTAGCTTCCGAGCGCCTGGATGGCGGCGTCGTTGGCGACCTTCGTCGGGCGCTCGAATGCAGCCTTGAGGTCGAAGCCGACCCAACCCGAACCGAGATTCACAGGGTCTGAGACGACTCGGTCACGACGCACAGGTGCCGGAATGCCGACCGATACGACCTCGTACGACCAGTCCTGCGCGATGGCTCTGACACCCTCCACCATCTCCTTTGGCCCGAGCTTCGGTCCCGAGGCAAACCGTCGGCGTTCCTGGCCGGCGCTCGACACCAGTACCTTGACGTGAGATCCACCGACGTCGACTGCGAGCACGGTGCGCCCAGACATCGTTGCAGCATCGATCCTGCCGGCCGCTGAATGCAAGTCTCCACACACTCTCGAAGCCGCCGCATGGTTGGCTCTAGCGGCGCAGGAGTCGAACCTACCGAGCCGTGGGTTACACGACCGCACCGGTTTTGAAGACCAGCTGGGCCACCGGGCCCATGCCGCTCCCTGCGGGCGATGTTATCTCTGGGTCGCTGACCGTCTGAGCACGCGTTCGTCTCCGACGCGGCGGGTCAGGCCGTCTGCGTCGAAGCGCTCGAGCAGGAGCTGAGCGGGCTTGCGGGAGATGCCGAGGAGGTCGCGGAACCGGGCGAGCGTGATCTTGCCCTCGCGCTCGCACTCTTCGACGAGGACGCGCTTCGCCTCCTCGTACGACGTCGTGCCGATCGCCAGGCCGTCGCCGATCCGCACGAGCCGGCCGGACGCTTCGAGAAAGCGGCCGAGCTCCGCGTCGTCGACCGCGACGGGCGTGAGGCCCGCCTCGACGAGCTTGGCTTCGAGAACCGCCGCCTCCTCTTCGCGTTCGCCGAGCCCTGCCGTCGAGCCTGCGAGATAGACCTTGCCGTTTCGCTGCTCGACCTCGAGGAGCGGAAGGACGGCGTCAGCCCACGGCGCTCCCGGCAGCAGCTCGGCCGCGCTCACGCCAGGGTCGAGCGGCGTCGCCTCGGCTCTCAGCATCAGGCGAGTCCTCGTCTCGCGTTCGACCTGCTCGAGCCAATCGGGCGCGAAGTACCACTCGCCCGCATGACCCGACGGATGCGAGGCCCTCTTCGAGCTGCTCGGGCGAGAGCAGCGCGCGGGCCGCGAGCTCGTGGGTGCGGACCGGCTCGTGCACGAGCGCTTCGACGATCGAGACCGGATCGTCCGTCGCGAGCAGCCGGAGCCGAGCGGCGTCCGGTGCGCGAGGCGGAGCCGGGTCGAGAACGCGACCGCCTCCGAGCGTCGTGCCGTCGCGCAGGACGAACCGATCGTTGCGTGCCGCGACCACGGGCGACGCGAGCCGTAGCTGCGCGAACCGCTCGCCGACCCGCACGATCCGGGCGGGAGTCTCCGTCGTCCCGTGGTGCACGTGCACCCGCGTGTGATCGCCGATCGGCTCGAGCTCGGCCAGCTCGACGTCGAGTCGGTAGCTGACGGGATAGGCGCCGGGCTCGGCGAGTGCGTCACCCCGGTGGAGCGCGCTGCGCTCGATCCCGGGCAGTGCGAGCGCGACCCGCTGTCCGGCCTCGGCGCGCTCGACCGGCTCGTCGTGCACCTGGACGCTCCGCACGCGGACGTCGATCCCCGCCGGCTCGGCGCGGAGCTCGTCGCCCTCGCCGACCGAGCCCGACCAGAGCGTGCCCGTGACGACGGTCCCGATGCCGTGCAGCGTGAAGGCTCGGTCGACGTAGAGCCTCGTCGCGCCCAGCAGCGCGTCGTGCTCGAGCCCCGCGGCCGCCGTTGCGAGCGCGTCACGGAGCTCGTCCAGCCCCTCGCCGGTCTTCGCGCTGACGGGAATCACCGGCGCACCGGGCACGAGCTCGTGCGCCTCGGCCACGACCAGCTCGAGCGTATCCGGATCGGCGGCGTCAGCCTTCGTCACCGCGACGACGCCGTTCTCGATCCCGAGCAGCCGCAGGATCGCCAGGTGCTCGTGCGTCTGCGGCCGCGCGCCCTCCGTCGCATCGATCACGAGCAGGAACAGGTCGATGCCACTCGCGCCCGCGACCATGTTGCGGATGAACCGCTCGTGGCCCGGCACGTCGATCAGAGACAGCCGCGTCCCGTCGGGCAGGTCGAGCGGCGCGTAGCCGAGGTCGATCGAGATCCCGCGCTCCTTCTCCTCGGGCAGCCGGTCGGTGTCCTTTCCGGTCAGCGCCCGGACGAGCCAGGTCTTCCCGTGGTCGATGTGCCCCGCTGTGCCGACCGTCAGCGGCATCGGGCCTGGATCAGCTCGTGCTCGATGCTCGTCGGCTCGAAGCCGGTCTCCTCGAGCAGCTTGCGCCACTGGGCCTCGTTCCGCTCGCGCCCGGCGAAGAGCGTGAGCATGAGCAGGTCGAGCCACTTGCCGCCGCCCGGCTCGTTGCCGTCGGGGACGACCGCCTCGAACAGGACGAGCCGCGCGTCGGGCGGCGCGCCGGCGCGGATCGTGCGCAGGATCGCGGCTGCGCTCTCGTCGTCCCAGTCGTGGAGGATCGTCGACAGGAGGTAGACGTCGCCCTCGGGCACGCTCTCGAAGAAGCTTCCCTCGACGAAGCGGATGCGGTCGCCGAGCGCCGTCTCGTCGCGCACGGTCTCGGGGAGGTCGAAGACGATTCCGTTCAGCGCCTGGTTGACGCTCGAGCAGCGCCACGAGAAGCGAGCCGTTGCCGCCGCCGACGTCGACGACCGTCTCGCCGTCGCGCCAGTCGACCCGGTCGAACCGCTCCGCTCGTCGGCTCTTGCCCTGCTCCATCGCGCTGTCGAAGAGCAGGCGCTCGTCGGGGTGCGCGGCGAGCCAGGACCAGAAGTCGGTGTCGTGGAGTCGTGGCCACGCCGCCTGGCCGGAAGCGTTCAGCGACCCGACGGCCTGGAGCCAGACACCGCCGAAGAAGTGCGCGAACGCGGCCCAGCCGTCATCGAGGAGCTGTTCCGAGACGGCCGTGTTCCGGAAGACGCCCGGCTCCTCCTCGGCGAAGATCCCGTCGCTTGCGAGCGCTCGCAGCAGCCGGTGAAGCGTGTCCGGATCGGCTCCGGTCTCCTCGGCCAGCTCGGCAACGGGGCGCGGGCCGTCGGCGAGCTTCTGGGCGATGCCGAGGTCGGAGACGATCCCGAGCGCACGCGTCACGAGTGCGCCGCGGAGCGCGTCCCAGAGGTCCGACTCGGGCGCGCGGTCGCTCATCCGCGGGCCGTGCTGACCGCTGCCGCGACCTCCTCTGCCTCGGCGTCGCTCAGCGTGCGGCAGTCGAGCAGGAGCCTGCCGTCGCGCACGACACCGACCACGGGCGGTTCGCCGGCTCGGAGCGGCGCGGCGAGCTCTTCCTCGACGGCGCACGCGAAGCTCGGCAGCTCGGCCAGCGGGAGCGCGCCGCCGCCGATGCGGCCGACGGTCTCCTCGACGTCGCCGCCGGTGAGCTCGGCCAGTCGCACTGCCCGCGCGCGAACCGCGTCTACGTCCTCGAGCGCCATGCGCAGCACCGGTACTTCGCGCAGCGCCCGCTCCGGCTCGAGATAGAGCGCGAGCGTCCCTTCGAGCGCGGCGAGCGTGAGCTTGTCGGCGCGCACGGCGCGCTGGAGCGGATGGCGCCGCAGCCGCTCGACGAGCTCCGCGTCTCCGACGACGATGCCCGGCCTGCGGGCCGCCGAGGAGCTTGTCGCCCGAGAAGCAGACGAGATCAGCGCCGGCGTCGAGGCTCTCGCGAACCGACGGCTCCTCACTTAGTAACACAGTGCTACTAGGGCTCAACGCGCCGGAGCCGAGGTCGTCGACCAGCGGCAGCTCGTGGCGCTGCGCGACCTTGGCCAGCTCGGTGACCGACGGCAGCTCGGTGAAGCCGACCAGCCGGAAGTTCGACTGGTGCACGCGCAGGAGCACCGCGGTCTCGGGCCCGATCGCCCCCTCGTAGTCGGCCGCGCGCGTGCGGTTCGTCGTCCCGACCTCGACGAGCCGGGCGCCGGAGCGGGCGAGGACGTCCGGAATCCGGAAACCGTCGCCGATCTCGATCAGCTCGCCGCGCGAGACGAGGACGTCGCGGCCCTCGGCGAGCGCCGCCAGGGCCAGGAGCACCGCAGCCGCGTTGTTGTTCACGACGAGCGCCGCCTCGGCGCCGGTCAGCCGGCGCAGGATGCCCGCGACATGATCCTGCCGCGAGCCGCGCGTGCCGGCGCTCAGGTCGTACTCGAGGTTCGAGTAGCCGCGGCCGACCTCCTGCACGCGCTCCAGAGCCGCCTCCGGCAGTGGCGCACGGCCGAGGTTCGTGTGGACGACGACGCCGGTCGCGTTGAGGACACGCCGAAGCCTCGCGCTCCGGGCCGCGGCGAGCTCTTCTCGAAGACGTTCCTCGAGAGTGCCCGGATGCGCTCCCGCTTGTATGTCCTCGCGCGCGCGCGCGAGGACCGCCCGGGCAGCCTCGACGGCGAGCGGGTCGTCGCTGCCCCGCGCGAGCTCGTCCACCGAGGGCAGATCGCGCAGCCTCACTGCGCGTCGGCCTTCTTCGGCCGGAGCGGCACCTCCGCGCAATTCTCTTCGTAGCACTCGATGATCGTGCTCACCGCATCTTCGTAATCGTCGGTCACGTGCAGCAGGTTCAGATCCTCCGGCGAGATCATCCCGTCCGCGAGGACTTCGCCGCGCACCCAGGCGAGCATCTCGCCCCAGTAGTCGGAGTCGATGAGCACGACCGGGAAGTTCTCCGCCTTGCCGGTCTGGATCAGCGTCAGCGCCTCGAACAGCTCGTCCAGCGTCCCGAATCCGCCCGGGAAGATGACGAACCCCTCCGCCGGCTTCACGAAGCAGACCTTGCGGGCGTAGAAGTGCTTGAACGTGTACGAGATGTCGAGGTACGCGTTCGACCCTTGCTCGTGCGGGAGGTCGATGTTGAACCCGATGGAGAGCCCGCCGCCTTCCTTTGCGCCGCGGTTGGCCGCCTCCATCACTCCAGGCCCGCCGCCCGTGATCACGGCCCATCCGTGCTCCGCGAAGCGGCGGCCCACCTTGCGTGCGGTCGCGTACTCGTGCGAGTCCGGCTTGATCCGCGCCGAGCCGAAGACCGAGACCGCGGGCCGGTCGATCCTGTCGACGGCCGCGAACCCGGCCCAGAACTCGCGCGCGATCGAGAGCACGTTCTCGGGCAGGGCGCCCTGGTGGCTCGTGAGCAGTTGCTCGTCGTCCATCAGCGAAGGACGTCGCGCGGGAGGTGCGTGGCCTCCATCCCGAGGACGAGCAGCGCTGCAAGGCCGAAGTAGAGCGTCGCGACGATCGCGCGCTGCGGCCTCGTCACCCGGTAGTACGACTGCAGCTGCGGATGGTTTCGCATGCGCCAGCGGTTCCAGAGCTCCATGGCGGCGATGACGAGAATGATGATCAGCAGCGGGTTCGGAGCGAAGAAGACGAGCGCGACGAGCCCGGCGAAGCCGAGCACCCAGAGCGCCGGGTGGAGCGCCCCCACGATTCGGCCCCCGTCGAGCGGCACGACCGGCAGCAGGTTGAAGAGGTTGATCAGGAAGCCGAGGAACGCGAGCGCCTTCAGGTGGTTCGAGCCGGTCGCCTCGCCCGCGACCCAGATCACGGCCGCGCCGAGCGAGCCGACGAGCGGTCCCGCGATCGCGACCTTCGCCTCGTTCCAGGCGTCCTGCGGCATCTCCCGCATCGTGATCATCGCCCCGAGGAACGGAATGAAGAGCGGCGCGCTCACGGGCAGTCCCTGGCGCTTCGCCTCCAGCACGTGCCCCATCTCGTGCACGAACAAGAGCACGATCAGGCCGATGCCGAACCACCAGCCGCCGAACCACACGTAGAACGCGGCCGAGATGAAGATCGAGAACAGGAACTTGAACTTGAGGAGCGGCGCGCCGATCTTGAGCAGAAGCGCGCCGGCCGCGACCAGCGGCGCCAGCAACTTGCGCAGGAACGGGAAGCGGCCCTCGTCCCGAACCGGTTCCGGCGGCTCGTAGTACGAGAGCTCGGCGAGCCTCTGTCGCTCCTCTGGCGTCAACTCGGTCATCGGACTCATGGTACCCGGGAGCCTTATCGGCAACTCCGCGCCGAAACCGCGTCGAATTCGCCCGATCGTGCATCTGAGCGGTACCGGGGCGGTAGTTGAGGAGACCACTCGTCTTCCGACCGAGGAGGTCACTCGTGCGAACAGCTCCAATCATCGCCTGCGGCGCAGCGCTCCTGCTCGCCGCATCGCCGGCCGGTGGCGCTGCCGGCCGCTCGATCGTCGCGTTCGCCCGGAACGCCGGAGCGGTGAACGGGATCAAGGCGTCGCGGACGCCCAGGCCGGGCAGGCTCGTCCCGCTCGGGAGGAACGCGAAGCTCCCGGCCTCGGTCGTCCCGACGGCACGGGGCGTCCGCGGGCTTCCGGGCCCGCAGGGGCCTGTCGGACCGGCAGGGCCTCAAGGGCCGCGTGGGGCGACGGGCCCGGCGGGCCCTGGCGCCTCGAAGATCGCGTTCGACGCCCCGGCGAACACGCCCGCGGCCACGATCCTCACCTTCGGCGGGCTGATCCTCAGGGCCGCGTGCTCCTCGGCCGGGGACATGTCCGTCGACGCGCGGTCGACGCTCGACAACGCGCGCCTGCACGTGGCTGGAGTCGCCGACACGGGCGCGTTCTACCGCGAGGACGACGACCTCGACGCCGGCGCCGACTCGGACGTCCTCGGTTCGAACGACGACGACGTGGCGGGCACGATCGTCTATCGCACGCCGACCGGCAGCGGGACGGTCAGCGTCTCGTTCCTGGGCGAGGAGTACTCGATCGCGGGCGTTGCGCGCTGCCAGTTCGCGGGGACAGCCGTGGCCGCGCAATAGCAGGTTACCCACCGCTCTACCTCGACCCAAAACCTTGTACACAACGCACAAAAGTCCTAATCTCCCGGGCACCAAATATCCAGGGAGGGGACGCTGTGCCAGGCAGATTGAAGCTTGCGATCACGCTCGCGCTCGCCGGGTTGATCGTTGGCGCTACACCGGTTTTTGCGAGTAACAGCAGCCATGGGCACTCGCTCATGGCGGGGTACACCGGCAAGGTCCAGAACCGTGTTCTGAGCGACACGGCGGCTGGACGTGACTCGTCCTACATCGTCGAGCTCACGCAGCAGGCCGATCTGAGCAAGGCCTACTCGATGAAGGACCAGGACGCTCGCGGCTGGTACGTGTACCGGACGCTCAAGCAGACGGCCGAGAAGACGCAGGGCCCGCTCAAGGCCATGCTCGACGCGCAGGGCGTCTCGTACAAGTCGTTCTGGGTGGCGAACGAGATCGTCGTCCACCAGGGCAGCCGTGCCCTGGTCGACACGCTCGCCGGCCGGCCCGACGTCAAGACGATCGAGGCGAACGACTCCTCGAACTGGCTCGCGTCGACCTCGGGCGTCGAGTTCGACTCGATGGCGATCCTCAAGGCCGATCGCCCGGACACGGTAGAGCCAGGCCCCGCGCAGGTTCACGCGCCGCAACTGTGGGCCCTCGGCTTCACCGGCACCGGAATCGTCGTCGGGAACCAGGACACGGGCATGCGCTGGACGCACAACGCGCTCAAGCCGCACTACCGTGGCTGGGACGGGTCGAACGCCGACCACAACTACAACTGGCACGACTCGATCCACACCGACATCAACGGCAACGGCACGAACCCGTGCGGGTTCAACGCCATGGCTCCGTGCGATGACACCAACCACGGGTCGCATACGACGGGTCTCGCCGTTGGTGACGACGGCGCGGGCAACCAGGTCGGCGTCGCTCCAGGCGCGAAGTGGATCGGCTGCCACAACATGGACGAGGGCGTCGGAAGGCCCGAGACGTACACGGAGTGCTTCCAGTGGTTCATCGCCCCGACCGACCTGAACAACCAGAACGCCGATCCGACCAAGCGGCCGCACGTGATGAACAACAGCTGGGGCTGCCCGACGAGCGAGCTGTGCGCGCCTGACAGCCTGCAGACGATCGTGGAGAACACGACCGCCGCCGGCATCTTCGTCGAGGTCTCGGCGGGGAACAGCGGGCCGGGCTGCTCGAGCGTCACCGACCCGCCGGCGATCTACGCGGCGTCGTATTCGACCGCGGCCATGAACACGGGCGCGATGAGCCTCGCGAGCTTCAGCAGCCGCGGGCCCGTCACGGTCGACGGATCGAATCGCATCAAGCCGGACATCGCGGCTCCAGGGAACCCGAACCGGTCGGCTACGAACACGGGCGACAACGCGTATGCGTCGTTCTCGGGCACCTCGATGGCCGGCCCACACGTCGTGGGCGTCGTCGCGCTGCTCTGGCAGGCGCATCCGGCGCTGTCCCGCGATATCGCGGCGACCAAGGCGCTGCTGAGCAGCACCGCCAACCCGAACGTCACCGTCTCGAACGGAACGCAGTGCGGGGGCATCGACCACGTGCCGAACAACCATTTCGGCTCTGGTCTCATCGATGCGCTCGCCGCCTACAACGGCGGCGGTGGACCACCGCCTCCGCCACCACCGCCCCCGCCTCCGCCGCCCCCGCCACCGCCGCCTCCGCCGCCACCACCGGGGCAGTGGGAGACCGTGGCGCCGCTTCCGCAGGACCTCTTCGGCGCACAGGCCGTCGCCGCAGGCAACTACGTGTACGTCTTCGGCGGCTACTCGTTCACGGCCGTCAATACGTTGAACACGGTCTACAGGTACGACGTTTCAGCCGACACGTGGTCGACGCTCGGCGCGATGCCGCAGCGTGAGATCGTCGCGTCTGCCGTCTACTACCCGCCGACGAACAAGATCTACCTGTTCGGCGGATCGGATCGTGACCTGCAGATGGTGTGGGACACGACGTACGTCTACGACATCGCGACCGACACGTGGTCGTCCGGTCCGACGATGCCGGCGAGTCGTAGCCAGATGGCCTCCGGATACAACCCGGCCAACGGCAAGATCTACCTGGTCGGCGGATACGAGACCGCGTTCATCGACAGCGTGTCGAGCCAGACCTGGGAATTCGACCCGGTTGCGAACACGTTCACGGTCAAGACCCCGAGCCCGAACATTCAGGGCGGGACGGCCTCCGGGATCATCAACGGCCACCTCTACATGGCTGGTGGACGGACGAATCCCGATGCCGTGCTCGACATGACGTGGGACTACGACATCGCCGCGGACACGTGGACGCAGAGGCAGAGCATGCCCGTCGCGGAGAACGTCCCCGGCAGCGTCGTGGCAGACGGTCAGCTGTGGGCGATCGGCGGCGGTGAGCCGTTCACCACCCCGTTCACGACCACCGGTGTCGAGAGCTACGACCCGGCGACGGACACGTGGTCGCCACAGCCTGCGCTGAACGCGCAGCGCTCGTTCACGGCGGCCGCACTCGCCACGGGCAACCGCATCATCGCCTCCGGCGGTCGCGACGGAGCGACTACCTCGCTGAGCAGCGTCGAGCGCTTGACGCTCGCGGGGCCGCCTCCTCCGCCTCCGCCACCACCACCGCCACCACCACCACCACCGCCACCGCCTCCGCCTCCGCCACCGCCTCCGCCTCCGCCACCACCGCCGCCTCCGCCTCCGCCACCGCCACCTCCGCCACCGCCACCACCACCTCCGCCTCCGGCCCGCTGCCGTGTCCCGAGAGTGCTCGGGCTGCGACTCAACGCCGCGAAGCGCAGGATCCGGGCAGCGCACTGCTCGGTCGGACACGTTCGCCGTGTCCGCTCGAGGCGCTCACTGCGCGGCCGAGTGGTCAAGCAGACACCGCGGGCCGGCACGATCAAGCGCCGGAACTTCCCGGTGAAGCTGGCGGTCGGTCGGAGCTAGACAGACCGACACCGAACACCAAGAGGGCCGTCCTTCGGGGCGGCCCTCTCTCTTTAGTCGGCGTCCGATTTGGCCGATACGTTCGTGCCCGGAAGATTCCGTATGCACTGCGGGTCTTGAGGGCAACGGGGTCCACAAGAAATCAACCTGTACAAGAAGGAGGTAGCAGATGCTGCTACGACAGCCTGCGAGGTGCTTCGGCAAGCGCCGAAGCGTTTCGCGTTTGGGGATGGGGGGCCTCCTGCTGCTCGTTGCAGCGCTGGCCGTCACGTTCCCGTTGGGCGCGCTCGCGAAGAGCTCACCGAGCAGCGCTCTCGGGCTCGGCGGCCCCGCGGCGCCTGAAGGTGTCCTGGGCCCGCTCGTGCCGAACTCATGGGCGTCGGGCGCCGTGTACCCGTCGACCATCACTCGCTACGCCTACGCACAGTCGGGCCAGGATCTGTACGTGCTCGGCGGTGTCTCGGACGGGACCGCCGTTGCGACCGCGAACAGGTACAACGCGACGACGAACATCTGGGCGTCGATCGCTCCGGTTCCGGTAGCGACCGAAGCGCCGGCGGCCGCGCTCTTGAACGGCAAGATCTACCTGGCCGAGGGCCTCAGCGGCGACTCGTTCAACATCTACGACATCGCCACGAACACGTGGTCGGCCGGGGCTCCGCGCCCTGGGTATGCGAACAACTACGGCGCCGCGGCCGGAGCGTTCGGCGGCAGCGTGTACGTCGTCGGCGGCGGGGGCTCCGGTGCGACCGACACGACGTCGATCTACACCGTTGCCACGAACAGCTGGACCACTGGCCCTCCCGCGCCGGTGCCGTTCTTCCTCGCGGGCTATACGACCGTTGGCCAGTACCTCTACGTCGTCGGCGGCTTCAGCCCGTCGAGCCCGACGGCGAACGTCGGTGTGACCATGCGGCTCGACATGGCGACCGGGACCTGGTCGCTCGGGCCGACGTTCACGCCCGGGCGAGCCGACGAGGCGCTCGCTGCCTCCGGTAACACGCTCTACGCCCTTGGCGGCGACGCGAACGGAGGCGGGTTCTTCGACTCGACGACGGCTGTCGACTCGCTCGACGTCAGCGCCTGGCCGAGCGGCTCGTGGGCCTCGGTCGCCGATCCGCTTCCGAGCCCCCGCCAGGGCAACGAGGCCGGCTTCTTCTCGACCGGCCGGGTCGGCGGCGAGGTGTGGTCGACCGGCGGGATCAACGGTGCGACGTTCCAGTTCCTGAACGAGCACATCTACAAGGCCGCGCCGCTTCCGCCGCCGCCTCCGCCGCCTCCACCGCCGCCTCCGCCGCCTCCGCCGCCGCCCCGCCTCCACCGCCGGTGCGCTGCCGCGTTCCGCGAGTGCTCGGACTGAAGCTCGCAGCTGCGAAGACGAAGATCCGGCGGGCGCACTGCTCGGTCGGCAGGGTGCGTCGAGTTCGCGCGCGCCGCTCGCTTCGCGGCCGTGTCGTCAACCAGTCACCGCGGCCCGGCACGATCAAGCGCCGGAACTTCCCGGTGAAGCTGGCGATCGGTCGGCGCTAACCAAAGAAGCAATCGCCACGAACAGGAGGGACGCGCGCGCAAGCGGGCGTCCCTCCTCTGTTTCCGGCCTCACCCCTTACGAGCCGCGGCCGATCCACTCCTCTCCGCCCTCGTAGAGCTCCTTCTTCCACAGCGGTACCTGCGCCTTGAGCGCCTCGATCGCGTCGGCGCACGCGGCGAGCGCGTCTTGGCGGTGCGGCGCCGAGACTGCGATCGCGACGCTCGTCTCGCCGACCTCGACGCGCCCCAGGCGGTGCGACATCGCGACCTTGCACAGCTCGTAGCGCGCCAGCAGGTCGTCCGCGATCGCGGCCATGACGTCTTCGGCCATCTCCTCGTAGGCCTCGTACTCGAGCGCGATCACGTCCCGCCCTCGCGAGTGCGCGCGAACGGTGCCGAGAAACGTCGCGATCGCGCCTGCCTGCTCGTCGACGACCTCGACGACGACCGAGGTCAGGTTCACGGGGCCGTGCGTCAACCGCAACGCGCCCCCGGACACAGGTGGGATCAGCGCGACCTCGTCAGCGTCGGCCAGGAGTTGCGAGCCATCGGCGTACGTCTTGTTGACGGCGTAGAGCAGCCCAGGCGGCTCGTCGCCGAGCCCGAGCGCGGGCCAGACGTCACCGACCGACGCACCTGCGGGAAGCTCGACGTCGCGCTGCCCGGTACCGGCGAGCTCGCGCAGCCCGGCGAACAGCCTGACGACCACCCTCACGGACGTAGCGTAGATTGAGAGCCATGCCGACCACGGAGGATGGCCGGGAGACCGACTCCGGAATCGAGATCAAGCCCGTCTACACCGACGAGGACGTCGCGGACCTCGAGCTCGAGCTGCCCGGCGAGTTCCCGTTCACGCGCGGCCCGTACGCGGACATGTACCGCGGGCGGCCGTGGACGATCCGCCAGTACGCAGGCTTCGCATCGGCGGAGGAGACGAACACGCGCTTCCGTTATCTCCTCGAGCGCGGGCAGACCGGCCTCTCGGTTGCGTTCGACCTCCCGACGCAGCTCGGATACGACTCGGATGACGCGCGTGCGGCCGGCGAGGTGGGGAGGACCGGCGTCGCGATCGACTCGATCGCCGACATGGAGCTCCTCTTCCACCGGATCCCGCTCGGCGAGGTCTCGACGTCGATGACGATCAACGCGCCGGCGTCGCTGCTCCTGCTGCTGTACGAGCTCGTCGCCGAAGGGCAGGGCGTCGAGGGCGGGCAGCTCCGCGGCACCGTCCAGAACGACATCCTCAAGGAGTACTGCGCCCGCGGGAACTACATCTTCCCGCCGAAGCCGTCGATGCGGCTGACAACGGATCTGTTCGCGTACGCGCGCGAGCGGCTGCCGAAGTGGAACACGATCTCGATCTCCGGATACCACATCCGCGAGGCGGGGTCGACGGCCGTCCAGGAGCTCGCGTTCACGCTCGCGAACGGGATCGCCTACGCCCAGGCCGCGGTCGACGCGGGGCTCTCGCCGGACGAGTTCGGTGAGCGGCTCTCGTTCTTCTTCAACGCGCACAACCACTTCTTCCAGGAGGTCGCGAAGTTCCGGGCGGCACGCCGGCTCTGGGCCGAGATCATGCGCGAGCGCTTCGGGGCGACGAACCCGAAGGCGCAGGCGCTGCGCTTCCACGCGCAGACCGGAGGCTCGACGCTCACGGCGCAGCAGCCGGAGAACAACATCGTCCGCGTGGCCATTCAGGCCCTGTCGGCCGTGGCCGGCGGTGCGCAGTCGATCCACACGAACGCGTTCGACGAGGCGCTTGCGCTGCCGACCGAGCGCTCGGCGAAGATCGCGCTCCGCACACAGCAGCTGCTCGCACACGAGGCGGGCGGCACGGACACGGCCGATCCGCTCGGCGGCGCGTACTTCATCGAGGCGCTGACCGACGAGCTCGAGGCTGCTGCGCGCGAGCTGATCGAGCGTGTCGACGAGGTCGGCGGCGCGGTCGAGGCGATCGAGCAGGGCTTCGTACAGCGCGAGATCGAGGACGCGGCGTACAAGCACACAACCGCGGTCGAGTCGGGCGAGAAGGTGATCGTCGGCGTCAACCGCTACCAGGAGGAGGAGGCCGAGCCGATCGAGCTGCACCGCCTCGACCCGGACGCTGAGCGACGGCAGCTCGAGCGCACGGCGAAGGTTCGCTCCGAGCGAAACGCCGACGAGGCCGGACGGGCACTGGCCGAGGTGCGGCGCGTCGCGGAAGGCGACGGCAACCTGCTTCCTCCGATGCGAGACGCGCTACGAGCGCGCGTCACCGTGGGCGAGATCTGCAACGAGCTGCGCGACGTCTTCGGCACGTACGACGCCCAGCGAAGCGCTTGAAGATCCTTCTCGTCTCACAGATGTATCCAGGCCCGCGGGATCCCGATCTCGGTGCCTTCGTCCAGGGGATCGAACGGGCGCTTGCCGAACGGGGCCACGACATCGAGCGTGTCGTCACCGCAGGGCGGGGCGGGGGCAAGCGACGGCATCTGCGGCTCGCGCGCGAGGTGCGCCGTGCGGCCCAGCGGTTCGAGCCGGACGTCGTCTATTCGCACTTCCTCGTGCCGACCGGTCTCTCGGCGGCGCTCTTCGGCGGTGCACCGCTCGTCGCGACGGCGCACGGCCGCGACGTCCGCAACATCGGCGCGTACCCCGGAATCGCCTCCGCGACGCGGTTCGTCGCCCGGCGCGCTGCCTCGCTGATCGCGGTCTCCGACTACCTCCGGCGCGAGCTCGAGGCAAAGATCCCGGAGGCGCGCGGCAAAGTGGACGTCGTCGACTGCGGCGTCGACCTCTCGCTCTTCGAGACACGTCCGGCGTCTGACACCGGACAGGGCCGGAATGGGCCTGTCTACGTCTGCGTGGGCAGCCTGATCGAGCGCAAGAACGTCGTCCGGCTCGCGGATGCATTTGCGCAGCTCGGAAACGGGCGGCTCGTCTTCGTCGGCGACGGCCCGCTGCGTGCCGAGCTCGAAGGCCGCTCCAACGTCGAGATCACCGGCCGCGTCCCGCACGAGGACGTGTCCCGTTACATCGCAGAGTCGACGGTTCTCTGCCAGCCGTCGCTGATCGAGCCCTTCGGCCAGGCGCTGCTCGAGGGGATGGCGTCGAGCCGCTCGGTCGTCGCCACGCGCGTCGGGGGCCCGCCGGAGTTCGTTCCGCCGGAGGCCGGGATTCTCGTCGACCCGCTCGACACGGCCGCGCTCGCAGACGCGATGCGCCGAGCGGCCGAGCTCCCGACGCCGAACCCTGCCGCGCGAGAAGCCGCGGCCGAGCACGACGTCAGGTCTCAGGCGGAGAAGATCGAGTCGATTCTGGAAAGAGCCGCTCGAGGTCCGCGAGCCTGACCTCGACGAGCGGCCTGATCCGATCCTCGAGCCCGGCCTCCTCGGCGAGCCGCAGCGCCGCTTGGTAGCTCTCTCGAGCCTTGTCGGGCGACACGCCTTGCTTCAATCGGTTGTCGCCGGTCACGAGGTGTTTCTGGATCTGCTCGCGGGCCGAGTCGGGCACAGAGGAAGCGTAGCTTTGGCCGTCTCGGGTAAACCGTGAAGATGCCGGCCGCCGAAGCCCCCGCGAGCGGCCCGTTCGCGTGCTCATCGCCGACGACGAGCGTCTGTTCGTCGAGAGCGTCGAGGCGATCCTGCACCACGACGAGCGGGTCAAGGTGATCGGAACCGCCACGAACGGCCAGGACGCCGTCGACCTCGCGCGCGCCCTTGTCCCGGACGTGACGCTGATGGACATCTCGATGCCCGTCCTGGACGGGATCGAGGCGGCCAGGCGGATCCGCCTCGAGCTCCCAGACGCGTGCATCCTGATCCTGACCGGCTCCAGCACCGCCGCCGACGTCGACCGGGCGCGCCAGGCCGGAGTCGCAGGCTTCCTCACGAAGGACCGGATCGGCACGCAGCTCGTCGGCGCCATCGTCCAGGTCGCCAATTGCTAGCCGCTACTCTGTCGCCGTGCTGCCCCTGTCCGCGTTCGTAGACAGCTTCGGCCGCTCGGCGTTCGTCTTCTTCGACTTCGTCACGGCCATCGTCCTCATCGTCCTGGTGCTGATGCACTCAGGGCGCGATACGGGCATGGCCGGAATGGGCTACGTGCCGGCCTCCCAGGGCGGAACGCATATCGTCGAGCGCAACCTGACGCGGCTGACGGTGGTCGTCGGGGTGATCTTCTTCATCAACTCGATCATCCTCTACCACCTGCTCTTGTAGCTAGAGACCGGGCCCGGAGCCCGTCCCGCTGATGTGGAAGCTGGCGGTCGCGATCGCCGGCACGAGCGCGGCGTGCGCGAAGCGCTCCTCGTAGAGGTCGTTGAGATTGACGAGCATCCGCTCCCGGGTCAGCCCGGGAACGTCGCCGAGGACGTCGGACATCGCAACGGTGAACCGCAGGTTGACGAGCGGCTCGGCGACCTTGCCGTCGCGGATCCGGAACGTCCCGTCACGCGTCATCCCGGTCAGGACGCCCCCGCGGGGGTCGACGATGCCGAGGTAGTGGAGCCGCGTGACGTAGATGCCGTCGCCCACGAGCTCCGCCAGCTCCTCCGACGAGCTCGCTTCTCCCGCGGCCATGGAGTACGCGGTCGGCAGCGGGCCGAAGAAGCGCCACGCGTCCGGCGGTGCATGTCCGGTCGATACCTGTCCCTCCTGGGCGCGCGCCGCCGTGACGCGATCCCAGACGACCCCGCGGATCACGCCGTCCTCGATCATCGGCACGCGCTGCTTCGGCGTGCCCTCGAAGTCGAACGGCCTCGGGAGGTTCGCCGAGTCGAGCGCGTCGTCGGCGATCGAGACCTTCGGGTCGAAGGCCTGCTCGCCGATCCGCCCGGAGAAGAAGCTCCTTTCCTCGAGAAAGCCCTGCGCGCCCATCGAGTCGTACGAGAACCAGCGCACGAGATCGCCCACGGCGACCGGCTCGAGCACCGCCCGGTAGCGTGCCGGGCTCGAGCTCGCCGCCGCCACGGGTGCGCGCTGCCGTGGCCGCGGCCTCGCGAGCAGGCTCGGCCGGGTCGACGTCCGCGACCCGCCAGCCGGTTCGCTCGGCCCAGCCCGACGCTTCCCTGTCCGCGGCCAGGCAGAGACAGACCGCGTCAGTCGTCGCCTGCTCGGCGGCCACGCCCGTCGAGGACGCAACCGCGATCTCGGTCACGCCGCTCGTGTAGATGCCGTAGAGCCCGATGTCCCCCGCGGCCTCGATCGCGGTCCCCGCGAGCCGGGCCTGGTCGGCGGCGCCGAGCGTGGCCGTCTCCTCGTCGTAGCCGCCGACGTCGGAGTAATCGGCTCGCGGCGCGAACCCGGGGAAGTCGGGATCGGGCCTCGCGCTGTCGGCAGACTCGCCTGCGCGTTGCGCGACCTCGGCGAGCCCTTCGCCGTCGACCCGGTTCGTGGACGCCCAGCCGATCTTGCCGTCACGCAGAACGCGCACGCGGACGACCGAGTTCTCGATCAGCGTGGGCTGGTGGACGATCGACGCCGCGAACCTGGCGACGCCCGACCGCTCGGCGTGCACGACGACCTCCGCGTCGTCGCCGCTCGTCGCGCGGAGCGCCGCTTCCGCCAGATCGAGGCTGCCGCTCACGACGAGACACCGACCTCGACGTCGCGGAATCGTGCGTGCGCGGCGCCGTGCGAGACGTGCGCCTCCTGCCCCGGCTGGCCCTTGCCGCAATTCGTGAGCCCGAAGAGCGTCCAATCCTCCGGCCCGGCGACCGCGTCGAGCTTGCCCCAGAAGACCGGCGTCACGCCCGTGTAGGTCGCGTCCCGCAGCATCCGGCCGAGCTTGCCTTTCTTGATCTCCCACGCGACCTGCGTGCCGAATTGGAAGTTGAGCCGCTTGTCGTCGATCGACCAGCTCTTGTTCGTCTCCAGGTAGAGCCCGTCGTCGACGTCCGCGAGCAGATCCTCGAACGAGCCTTCGCCGGCCTCGAGATGGAGGTTCGTCATCCGGACGAGCGGCATCCGCGCCCAGCCGTCGGCGCGCATCGACCCGCCGCGGCCGGCGCCGAGCTGCGCGGCGGTCTCCCGCGAGCTCAGGAACCCTCGCAGCACACCGCCCTCCACGATCGCTTCGCGCGCCGCGGGCACGCCCTCGTCGTCGAAGGCGAACGTGCCTAGGCCTTCCGGGGTCGTCGAGTCGGCCGTGATGTTCATGTGCTCGGACCCGTAGCGGAGGCTCCCGAGGTCGTCGGGCGAGAGGAAGCTCGTCCCTGCGTACGCAGCTTCTGTCCCGTAGACGCGGTCGAGCTCGGTCGGGTGTCCGACGGACTCGTGCACCTGCATGACCATCTGCTCGGGCGAGAGGACGATCGTCCTTCGGCCGGGCGGGCACACGGGCGCCCGCAGGAGGGCCGCCGCCTGCTCGCCGACGCGCGGCGCCTCGCGGTCGAGCCCGAGCTTCTCGACGTACTCCCAGCCGCCCTGGCCGCTGACTCCCGAGTGCTGGCTCGGATAGCTCCGCACCTGGGACACGTCGTCGGACGACGCGTACGCGTCGATCCCGCCGCCGCACTCGTAGATGTCCTGCTCGACGTTCGTGCCCTCCGAGGAGACGAGGACCTTGTGCTCGCGCTGGGCGCGAACCATGGCCACCGTCACCTTCACCTCGTCCTGGCGCATGCCCTCTTCGGCCCGCAGGCAGAGGTCGATCTTCTCCGTGAGCGGGACGGCGAAGGGGTCGCGCTCGAACGGCGTGCGGTACTGGCCGGTGTGGGCCTCGACCGGGCGCGAGGTTCGTCTCGTGCCGGCCGGGCGTCGCGCGGGCGAACTCGGCGGCGCGCAGGGCGGCGTCGCGCGCACCGGTTTCGTCGAGTCGGCCGGCGCCGGCGAACCCCCAGGCGCCGTCCACGAGCACGCGGACCCCGATGCCGGCGCTCTCGGCGTCGCTGAGGTCGTCGACCTGGCCGTTCTTCGTGATCACGTACTGGCGGCGCAGCGACACGGCGCGCGCGTCCGCGTACGACGCCCCTGCCCCCAGTGCCGCGTCGACCGCCGCTTCGGCAAGCGCCTTCACGAGCGCAACCCTAACCCCACCGGGTCAGACCCCCTTACAACTGTCCCGCCGCGGGCGGCTTCGTTACGCGGCCTGTGGAGTAGAAGTGCGTGGTCCGTTCCAGATCCGTGCGCGTCTCTGGGCGGGGTCTGACCCCAACGGGCGACCGCTACACTTCGGCCCGCGCGCTGGTGGCGGAATTGGTAGACGCGCAAGGTTGAGGGCCTTGTGGGGTTAAAACCCCGTGGAGGTTCAAGTCCTCTCCAGCGCACTCATCGCGCGAAGTCCGGCGCCGCTGCGCGGCGCCATGACGACTTCGCGCGATATCGATCTCGAGTCCCGGCAGTAGTGTGCGGCGACGGGCAAAGCCCGCCGCCGCTGCGCTCGTCAGTTCGATGGCATGTGGATGGACCGGACGACGCGCCACACCGCGTCCTTGTCTTCGTGTGACGCTTTCGGCCCGAACCAAACGAACACGTGCCATGTGGACCCGTTTGCATGGAAGGACTGCTCGAGCGTCGCCGGAGGCGGCGCACCTCGGACTGGAGCGAAGCGCGCGCGTTCGAGCGGCAATGGTGTTTCCGGGCTCAGCAGCTTTTGTCCGGGTCCGCCGAAGTAGCGGACGAGGCCGAAGGCCACCGCGTCGGGAGGAAATCCCGGAAGAAGACCTCTTCGGTCGCCCGTACGTCGGGCGAGCTCGCGATGACTGCACCACGCGCCAGAAGCATCCCCGGCCCCGAACTCGGCGGTTTGACGCCGTCCGCGGCGCCCGCTACCGTGATCGAACACATGTTCGCCGAAGGAGGCCAAGTGCTCACGGAGCGGCAGCGCCAGATTTTCGACTTTCTGACGAAGTACGCGGACGCGCACGGGTACCCGCCGACCGTCCGCGAGATCGGCGAGGCGGTTGGGCTCGCATCACCTTCGACCGTCCACGCGCACCTCGCGAACCTCGAGCGCGCGGGCCTGCTCAAGCGCGACCCGACCAAGCCGCGTGCAATCGAGCTGCGCCGCGAGCCGAAAGCTCCTGCGGTTGCTGCGTCGGACGTCCACAGGCTCCCGCTGGTCGGCGAGGTCGCCGCCGGCGGCCCGCTGCTCGCCGCAGCAACATCGAGGAGTACCTCGCAGTCCCCTCCTGAGCCGCTCTCGCGCGGAGGCGAGGAGTTCCTGCTGCGCGTCAAGGGCGACTCGATGATCAACGCGGGGATCCTCGACGGGGACATCGCAGTGGTGCAGCGCGCTCAAGACGCGCGAAACGGCGACATCGTCGTTGCCCTGGCCGGTGACGACGAGTCCGCGGACGAGGCCACGCTCAAGCGTTTCTTCAAGGAGGACGGCCGCGTACGGCTCCAGCCCGAGAACGACGCGCTCGAGCCGATCTACGCCGCGCACGTCCAGATCCTGGGCAAGGTGATCG
>CAWEWD010000016.1:0-30572 GCA_963812695.1 uncultured Actinomycetes bacterium | reverse complement strand
CCAATGCGCGTCAGGCGGCTCCTGCGGATCTCCCTGCTCGCGGTCCTCGCGATCGCCGTCTCCGGCTGCGGCACCGCCAGGCAGGCCGCCTCGACACCCGAGGGTGCCGACTTCGCGCCGGCGAGCACCGCCGTCTACGTGACCGGCGTCACCGACCCGGCCTCGAGCCAGTGGGCGAAGGCCGACGAGCTGCTCGGCCACTTTCCCGGACGCGAGAAGCTGCTCGCCGAGGCTCGCAAGGATCTCCTCGAGGACGGCCTGACCTGGGAGCGCGACGTCAAGCCCGCGCTCGGACCCGAGCTCGACCTCGCGCTGCTCGACTTCAACGACGCCGACCACAACTACGTCTTCTTCACGAAGCCGAAGGACCAGGCCAAGTTCGACCATCTGCTCGAGACCGGCGACGACCCGCAGGTGCACCGCGAGATCGACGGCTGGACGGTCTTCGCCGACAACCGCCGGGCGCTCGACAACTTCGAGCAGGCCCGCGAGGCCGGAGACACGCTCGCCGACGAGCCGGCGTTCCAGGATGCGATGGCCGACCAGCCCGACGACGCCGTCCTCCGCGGCTACGTCAGCGGGCAGCGCCTCTACCAGCTGATCCAGCAGGAGGCCGCGAAGAGCCCGGACGCGCGCGATCTCGAGCGGTTCTCGCAGAGCTTCGGCAAGCTCGAGTCGGTCGCGTTCTCCGCCGGCGCCGAAGACGACGGTGTCGCCGTCCAGGCCGCGTACAAGAGCAAGGGGCAGCCGACGACCGGCAGCTTCACGCCGCAGCTGGACCAGGTCCTCCCGGCGGACGCGCTCGCCTACGTCGCGTTCGGCAACCTCGAGGACGCATTCGACAACGCGTTGCTGTCCGGAGACGCGAACGTCCCGGGACTGAAGACGAAGATCACGGAGCTCGAGCAGGCGCTCGGCTTCTCGATCAAGTCCGACCTTCTCCCGCTCTTCTCGAAGGAAGGCGCGATCGCCGTCTACCGGGGCGGGGCGGAGACCCCGAACGTGCTCGTCGTGCTCCAGGTTCCGGACGACGCCGCCGCACAGAAGATCGTCGACCGTTTCGCCGCGCTCGCGTCACTCGGCGGCCAGCACGTGCGCCCGGTCATGATCCACGGCGTCGAGGGCAAGCAGATCGTGCTCAACGGCCTCGCGATCACGGTCGTCGTCGCCGACGGGAAGCTCGTCCTCTCGAATGACGAGACGCTCGTCGACCAGGCGCTCGGCAACGGCGAGAAGCTCGCCCTGGATCCCGTCTACGAGGAGGCGCTCGACACGTCGGGCGCTCCACGCGAGATGTCGTCGCTCGTCTACCTGAACCTCAAGTCGGGCATCCCGTACGTGTTCGACCGCCTCGGGGCCGCCGCATCGGGCTCGATCGGCCCGGAGGTGCGTGCGAACACCGCGCCGCTGCATTCGACCGTGCTGTACTCGAAGCAGGACGGCGATCGGACGACCATTTCGGGCTTCTTGACGATCAAGTAGCCTCTCGCGGGATGTCGTCCCGCGAGTTCCTGTTCACGTCGGAGTCCGTCACCGAAGGGCATCCCGACAAGATCGCCGACCAGGTGTCGGACTCGGTGCTCGACGCCGTCCTGCGGGACGACGTCAACGGGCG
The DNA here is from genome assembly GCA_963812695.1 of uncultured Actinomycetes bacterium. GTDB lineage: Bacteria > Actinomycetota > Thermoleophilia > Gaiellales > Gaiellaceae > VAXT01. The sequence continues at coordinate 28,957 of CAWEWD010000016.1, read as the reverse complement.
CGTCGCCTGCGAAACCCTGATCACGACCGGGCTCGTCGTCGTCGCGGGCGAGATCTCGACCGAGACGTACGTCGACGTCGCCCACATCGTCCGCGAGAAGATCACCGAGATCGGCTACACCCACTCGGAGTGGGGCTTCGACGCGACGACGTGCGGCGTCGTGGTCGCGATCGACGAGCAGTCGCCGGACATCGCGCAGGGCGTGGACTCGTCGTACGAGGTGCAGCACGACCCGGGCGACGACGATCCGCTGGACAGGCTCGGCGCGGGCGACCAGGGGATGATGTTCGGGTACGCGACGAACGAGACGAAGGAGCTGATGCCCCTTCCGATCATGCTCGCGCACAAGATCACGCAAGCGGCTGGCCGAGGTGCGCAAGGCGGGCGACCTGCCGTATCTGCGACCGGACGGCAAGGCGCAGGTCACCGTGCGGTACGAGGTCGACGAGCACGGCATCCAGACGCCGGTCGAGATCGAGCGGATCCTCGTGTCCACGCAGCACTCGGACGGCATTTCGTCCGAGGACCTGATCAAGCCGGACATCATCGAGCGCGTCCTGCGTCCGATCCTCCCGTCCGAGCTCTACGAGCCGAGCCGGCTCCAGGAACGCGACTTCGTCTACGTCAACCCGACCGGGAAGTTCGTGCTCGGCGGCCCGATGGGCGACACGGGCCTGACCGGGCGGAAGATCATCGTCGACACGTACGGCGGCGCGGCGCGGCACGGCGGCGGCGCCTTCTCGGGCAAGGACCCGACGAAGGTCGACCGCTCGGCTGCCTACGCGGCGCGGTACGTGGCGAAGAACCTCGTGGCGGCCGGGCTCGCGGACCGTTGCGAGGTCAACGTCGCCTACGCGATCGGCGTCGCGCGGCCGGTCTCGGTCGCCGTGCGCACGTTCGGCACGGAGAAGATCGCCGTCGACCGGATCGAGGCGCTCGTCGACGAGAACTTCGACCTTCGGCCGGGCGCGATCATCCGCGACCTCGACCTCCAGCGCCCGATCTACTCGAAGACGGCCGCGTACGGCCACTTCGGCCGCGACGACCACGACTTCACGTGGGAGCGGACCGACAAGGCCGATGCGCTGCGCGAGGCCGCCGGCATCGGCGAGCCTGCGAACGCGTAGGCCCCGTTGTTGACCTCGCGTTAACCGTCGCCCGCGCTGGCAATCCGCGGGCCGCTCGCACGCGTATTGCCTGGTGACGAGCCCCACTGAGAAGCACCACTCGGAGGCTCGGCACTCATCTCTAGGAGGGCAAAATGCGCAATGCGAAACTGATCGTGCCCGTGATCCTCGTGGTCGCGCTGGCAGCGCTGATCGGTGCGCTCGCCGCGCGGTCGATGGGCGACAGCCACAAGCAGGCAGTCGTCAAGACGAGGATGGTCTCGGGGAAGACGTTCTTGGTCAACCGCCGCGGCCTGACGCTCTATCACCTGAGCGTCGAGCGGAAAGGGCACTTCATCTGCACGAACGCGGCGTGCCTCGCCCTGTGGCATCCGATCGTGGTCGCCAAGGGCGTGACACCGGCGGGCGCGAAGTCGCTCAGCACCGTCAAGCGGCCCGACGGCCGGTCCCAGGTGGCCTACAAGGGCGGCCCGCTGTACACGTTCGCCCAGGACCGCAAGCCCGGCGACATGAAGGGCAACGGCTTCAAGGATGTCGGCACGTGGCGCGTCGTCACGGTGTCCGGCCAGGCAGCCTCGGCTCCGGCTCCGCAGCCATCTTCTGGCGGCGGGTACGGAGGCGGCGGCTACTAATTCCCCACCCGGTCTGGGGGGACCTCCCGGGTCTCCCCAGACCCTCCCGCTACTGAAGTTTCACGAAGAGGCCGGCGGCGGCCTTTTCGGCGATCGCCTGCTCGCGGCCGTCGACCTTGACCGTGAACTGGCCGGCGGCGGGCTGCGCGTCGCTGAGCTCGATCTCCGTCCCGGGCACGTACCCCTCGTCGTAGAACCAGTGCAGGAGCTCGCCGTCGTGCTCGGCGAGCCGCACGATCGTCGCCTTCGCCGGCGCCTCGAGCGCCGCGAGCGGGGACAGCTCGTTGTTCTCCGCCTGCTCGAAGTCGGGGTCGACCGGCCAGCCGTGCGGGCAGCGGTCCGGGTAGCCGAGCTTCTCCTCCATCCGCTCGACCATGTCGTCGGAGAACGTCTCGCCGATGTCGTCGGCGTACACGTGCGCCTCTGCGGGCGTGTAGCCCATGAAGTCGGTCAGGAGCCGCTCGACGATGCGGTGCTTGCGGACGACCTTCTCGGCGCGCTTCCGGCCCGCGGGCGTGAGCAGCGCCTCCTTGTGCTCGCCGCGCCTGACGAGGCCCTCCTTCTCGAGCCGCTTCAGCATCTCGCCGGCCGATGCGCGGGAGACGCCGAGCATCTCGGCGACGCGCGACGCGAGCGTGGGGGAGGATCCGCTCGCCTGCGGGCTGTACTCGCCGATCGGGAACGCCAGGAAGTAGATCGTCTCCAGGTACTCGTCGACTGAGTGGCGCTCGGCCATCCGGGTTTGAATATAGTGCAGCCGCTTGTAAGGTTCGCCTTACAAACAGGAGAAGGAGACCCAGACCACTCATGTCCACAACTCAGCTGCTCGTCCTCGGCGCGCTCGCCGGTTTCACGATCTTCCTCGGCCTGCCGATCGGGCGGATCAAGAGCGCCAGCACGCGGCTGAAGGCGGCGCTCAGCGCGATGGCGACGGGAATCCTGCTCTTCCTGCTCTGGGACGTGCTCGTCCACGGCATCGAGCCCGTCGAGTCGGCGCTCACATCGGCGACCGACGAGGGCGGCTCGTGGGTCGACTTCGTCCAGCTCGCCGTGACCTTCGCAGCCGGCACCACGATCGGCCTGATGAGCCTCGTCTACTACGACCGGTGGTTCGGCCGCCAGCGCAGCAAGGCGATGCTCGGCCCGGGCGCCGCGTCCGCGGCCGAGTTCGAGCCCTCGTGGGTGGCAGGACTTTCGCCCGCGTCCTGGCTCGCGCTGCTGATCGCGACGGGCATCGGGCTGCACAACTTCTCCGAGGGGCTCGCGATCGGCCAGTCCGCGGCCCAGGACCAGGTGACGCTCGCGCTCGTCCTGATCATCGGGTTCGGGCTGCACAACGCGACCGAGGGCTTCGGCATCGTCGCGCCGCTCTCGGGCTCCGAGACCCGGCCGACTTGGAGGTTCCTGCTCCTTCTGGGCCTGATCGGCGGCGGCCCGACCTTCGTCGGGACGCTGCTCGGCCACGTCTGGGTGAACGAGACGGTGTCGGTCGCCTTCCTCGCGCTCGCGGCCGGCTCGATCCTCTACGTCGTGATCCAGCTGATGAACGTCAACCAGAAGCTCGGGTACAAGACGCTCGTCATGTGGATGCTGCTGGCGGGGCTGTTCCTCGGCTTCGCGACCGACTTCATCATCGAAGCCGCCGGCGTCTGATCTCGCTTCCCTGACCGGCGACCCGCTCCCGCCCGGCGGAGCCGGGCTCCGCAGGCCGCCTCGCGCCGCTGAGCGCCCTCCCGCGAGCAGGCCGTGTGACAAACACTGTCCCACTCGCACACGGACGCTCAGCGACACGTCAGGAAACCGAGAAGCATGTCTCGCCGTCCCACTAGCCTGCGGGGCGTGACGCAGTACGCCTCGGTCTATCCGCTCGTGACGACGCGTGCTCTGGCGCGTGCGTTCACGTACGAAGTGCCCGAGGACGTCGTGCGCGGGGACGTCGTCTCGGTCCGGCTCGGCGGGGCTCGTCAGCGCGCGGTTGTCATCGAACTCGAGGACTCGCCCCCGGCGGGGATCGAGGCTGCTCGGATCGAAAGCGTCGTTGAGTCGCTCCCGGGCTCGCTCGTCGAGCTCGCGCTCTGGCTCGCGGACTACTACGGCTCGACGCCCGGCCGCGCGCTCGCGCTCGTCGCGCCGGCGAAGCGCGCGCGCCGCAAGGAACTGCCGCAACCGGCCGAGCGAGACGCTCTCGGAGGCGAGCCGGAGCCCCAGGCGCTGACCGCTCCACAGGAGCGCGCGCTCGCCAGGCTCGGACGCGCCTACGACGAGGGCGGGGGCCACTTCCTCCTCTACGGCGCCACCGGCAGCGGGAAGACCGAGGTCTACCTGCAGGCCGCGGCCACGGCGCTCGCCCGCGACCTCGGCGTGATCGTCCTCGTCCCCGAGATCGCGCTCGCGCCACAGACGGTCGGCCGCTTCCGGGCACGTTTCGGCGACCGCGTGGCGATCCTGCACTCGTCGCTGAGCGAGGCCGAGCGGCGCGACGAGCGCGAACGCATCGCGTCCGGGGCGGCGCCGATCGTGATCGGTGCGCGCTCGGCCGTCTTCGCCCCGCTTCCGAGGCTCGGCCTGATCTGCGTCGACGAAGAGCACGACGCCGGGTACAAGCAGGAGTCCGACCCTCGCTACGACGCGCGCACGGTGGCTGCGAAGCGCGCCTCGCTGGAAGGCGCCGTCGCGATTTACGGAAGTGCGACGCCGCGCCCCGAGAGCTGGGAGCGGCTCGAGCGGATCGAGCTCGGCGAGCGAATCGGCGTCCGCCGTCCGACGGTGCGCACGATCGACCTGCGCGGCGAGGCCGGCTACCCACTGTCTGCTCCGCTGCTCGCGGAGCTCGGCAAGCTCGCCGAGGGCGGGGGCAAGGCGATCCTCCTGCTCAACCGCCGCGGCGTCGCGCCCGCACTCCATTGCCGCGCCTGCGGTGAGACGAGGCGCTGCCCGAACTGCGACGTCGCGCTCGTCCTGCACCGCGACGAGGCGCTGCACTGCCACCACTGCGCGTACGTGGAGGCGTCACCCGAGGCCTGCCCCGCGTGCGGCTCCGTCGAGCTCGCGCGAATCGGCGCCGGGACGCAGCGGCTCGAGCACGAGCTGGAAGCCCACGTTCCCGAGCTCGAGCGCTTCCGGCTCGACGCCGACGCGACCGAGAAGCCCGGCGAGCCGGCGGCGACGCTGAGGCGCTTCGCCGCCGCCGAGCGCGCGGTGCTCGTCGGGACGCAGATGGTCGCCAAGGGGCACCACTTCGCAGACGTCTCGCTCGCGGCCGTGATCGACGCCGACACGGGTCTGGGCGTGCCGGACTTCCGCGCCGAGGAGCGCACGTTCCAGCTCGTCACGCAACTTGCCGGGCGCAGCGGCCGGGACGCGCCCGGGCGCGTCCTCGTCCAGACGTTCCAGCCCGAGTCGCGGGCGGTCGCGCTCGCTGCGCGGCAGGACGTCGAAAGCTTTCTCGCGGGCGAGCTCGAGCGCAGGCGCGAGCTCGGCTATCCGCCCTACCGGCACCTCGTTCGCATCCTCGTCAGCGGCCCGGAGCTCGATGACGCGATGCGGGCGCTGACGGAGCTCGCCGACGGGCTCGCGGACGCTCCGGGCGAGCTGCTCGGCCCGGCCGCGCTGTTCCGGCTCCGGGGGCGGCACCGCGCGCAGCTCGTCGCGAAGACCGAGCGTCCGCGGGAGGTCGCGTCGCGTGCCGCGAGGCTGCTGGCATCGGCGGCCCGGGCGATGCGCGAGGCTCAGCTCACGGTCGTGGTCGACGTTGATCCGCAGAGCGTCTGACTAGACTCGAAGGCATGGCGGATCAGGGCCAGGTCAAGACCGACGACGAGCTCGACGAGCGGGCCGAAGCGACCCGGCGGCTTGCGCTCTTGCAGATCCGTCAGTACCCGGATCCGGTGCTCCGCCTCGAAGCGCAGGAGGTGCAGGAGTTCGACGGCGACCTCGCGCAGCTCGTCGAGCGGATGATGAGGCTGATGCAGGACGCGCGCGGGGTCGGGCTCGCAGCGAACCAGGTGGGGATCCTGCGCCGCGTGTTCGTGATCCAGGCCGACGAGGATTCGGAGCCGAGGGCGCTCGTCAATCCGGCGATCGTCGACCGCTCCGACGAGCTGGACGAGGACGACGAGGGCTGCCTGTCGATGCAGGGCGTCGTGGTGCCGGTCGAGCGCCCGGTTCGCGTCCGCCTGGAGGCGCGCGACGAGCAAGGGGACCCGGTGACGCTCGAGCTCGAGGGCCTGCCGGCGCGGGTCGCGCAGCACGAGCTCGACCACCTCGACGGCGTCCTGATCCTCGATCGCACCACCCCCGAGGGCAAGCGCGAGGCACTCGCGGTCCTGCGCCAATCAGCCGTACTGTGAAGCTGGCCGTCGCGGCGACCGCGCCGCTCGGAGCAGACGTCCTCGAACGGCTGGCCGCGAAGCACGACATCGAGTTCCTGCTCACGCGTCCAGACCGGCAGCGCGGTCGCGGACGCAAGGTGGGTGCGCCCCCCGCGAAGGAGACGGCGGTTCGCCTGGGCATCCCGGTCCGCCAGGTCGAGCGTCTCGACGAGACATTCTCGCTCGACGGCGCGGACACGGTTGTCGTGGTCGCCTACGGCGCGCTGATCCCGTTGAGCCTGCTCGGCCGCGCGAACTGGCTGAACGTGCACCCGTCGCGACTCCCGCGCTGGCGCGGAGCGGCGCCGATCGAACGCGCGATCATGGCCGGGGACGAGGAGAGCGCGGTGTCCGTGATCCGGCTCGTGGAGGAGCTCGATGCCGGGCCGATCGGTGCGTCGCAGGACCTCTCGATCGGCGGCGACATGACGGCCGGAGACGTCTACGCGGACGTAGCCCGCCTCGCGCCGGAGCTGATCGACGAGGCGCTGTCCAACGACTCGTTCTCGCCGCAGGTCGGAGAGCCGACGTACGCCGAGAAGATCGCCCCGGCCGACCGTGAGCTCGACTGGTCGCGGCCGGCGAAGGAGCTCCACGACCGCATCCGCGCGCTGTCCCCGCACATCGGCGCGCGCGGCGAGGTCGAGGGCCGCGACGTGATCGTCTGGCGCTCGAGGCTCGACGGCGACCGCCTCGAGTTGCTCGAGGTGCAGCCGCAAGGGGGAACCCGTATGCCCTACGACGCCTGGCTCCGCGGCTTACGCTCCTGACCATGGGTTGGAGCGACTGGGTGCGCGGGCTCGAGATCGAGCCGTCGATCTACGCGGCCGACTTCTCGCGGCTCGGCGAGCAGCTCGAGACGACGATGAACGCTGGCGCGCGCATCTTCCAGTTCGACGTCGGCGACGGACAGTTCGTCGAGCCGATCACGATCGGGCCGATCGTCCTCAAGTCGATCTCGCCGCTCGTCCACGAGCTCGGCGGCGTCCTGGACTGCCACCTGATGATCGTGTCGCCCGAGAAGCACTTCGAGGCGATCGCCGAGGCCGGCGGCGACAGCGTGACCGTGCACTACGAAGTGTGCGACGACCTGCCGGGCGTGATCTCGCAGGCGCGTGGGCTCGGGCTCGGGGTGGGCGTCGCGTTCAACCCCGAGAGCGAGCCGGATGCAGTGGTCGAGGCGGCCGGCGGCCTCGTCGACCTCGTGCTCTGTATGAGCATCCATCCGGGCTACTCGGGTCAGCCGTTCATGCCGGAGTCGATTCCGCGCGTGCGGCGGCTTCGGGAGCTGCTGCCCGACGACGTGTACATCCAGGTCGACGGCGGAGTCGGCCCGGACAACGTCCGCGAGCTGCGCGAAGCGGGTGCGAGCCTGCTCGTCGCCGGGACGAGCGTCTTCGGCCAGAAGGACATCGCGGCCGCGTACCGCGACCTCGCCGCGCTCTGATGCTCGAGCGCGCCGTCGAGCTCGCCGAGCGTGGGCGCGGGACGACGCATCCGAACCCGGTCGTCGGAGCGGTCGTCGCGCGTGGCGACGACGTCGTAGGCGAGGGCTGGCACGAGCGGAAGGGCGGCCCGCACGCCGAGGTCGCTGCGCTCGAGGCAGCCGGCGAGGCGGCGCGGGGCGCGACGCTGTACGTGACGCTCGAGCCGTGCGACCACCACGGCACGACGCCGCCGTGCGTCGACGCGATCCTCGCCGCCGGGATCGCCAAGGTCGTCGTGGGAGCGAAGGATCCGACACGCGACGGGATCGCTCGCCTGCGCGAGGCCGGCATCGAAGTGGAGCTGGCCGATCTCTGGGCGGCTCGCGTGCAGATCGAGGACTGGCTCACCTGGGCGCGGCTCGGACGGCCGTTCGTGACGTACAAGGCGGCGGTGACGCTCGACGGGCGGATGACGGTGCCTGGAGCGCGTTGGGTGTCGGGCGAGGAGAGCAGGCGTCTCGTGCACGAGCTTCGCGCATCGTCGGATGCGGTCGCAGTCGGCATGGGAACCGTTCGCGCGGACAACCCGCGGCTCGACGCCCGCGACGTGGAGGTCGTGCGCCAGCCGCGACGGCTTGCCTTCGGGCGCGGGCCGCTGCCCGAGGGCTCGGAGCTCGAGCTGCTCTCGGGCCCGCTCGGCGAGGAGCTCGAGCGACTCGCCGGGCAGAACGTGCAGTCGCTGCTGCTCGAAAGCGGCCCGACTCTCGCGTTCTCGTTCTTCGAAGCGGGCCTCGTCGACAAGCTGATGCTCTTCATGGCGCCGGCGATTTCGGGCGCAGGCCCCCGGCTGTCGGCGCAGGTCGCGCTCACGCATCAGAGCGCGCGTGCGGTCGGCGACGATGTCCTCCTGACCGCGTATGTCCATGAGCCCTGAGACACGCGCCGACGATCGGCTGATCATGCTCATCTCGCGCTGGCTCGCGCGGCACATCGGCAACGCCGAGCTCGAGCGCGGCCTCACCGAGAGCGACCGCGGCGCGCTCGCACCGGGCCAGCTCGAGGCGGTCGACGAGCTCGCCGAGCACCTGCAGAAAGCCGCTCCGGGCGAACGCGGCGAACTGGAGATGATCGCCCGGGAGACGCTCGAAGCGCTTGCGCTCGGCACCTGAACTAGCCTGTTTCAGATGTTCACCGGAATCGTCAAAGAGCGTGGCCGCGTTGCATCGATGCAGCAGGAGCTCGAGGCGCTGCGGCTCGAGATCGACGCGCCGGAGACGGCTTCGGCCCTCGGGATCGGCGACTCGGTCTCGATCAGCGGCGCGTGCCTGACCGCAACCGCCGTCTCGAACGGACGCTTCTCGGTGACCGCGGTCGCGGAGACGCTCGACCGAACGACCCTCGGCCGACTGGCACCTGAGGACGAGGTCAACCTCGAGACGGCGACGCGCGCGGGCGACCCGCTCGGCGGTCACTTCGTGCAGGGACACGTCGACGCCGTCGGGCGCATCGCCTCGGTCGAAGACGGACGCGTCTGGGTCGAGGCGGGGCCTGAGATCCTGCGCTACTGCGTCGAGAAGGGCTCGATTGCGGTCGACGGCGTCTCGCTCACGATCGCCGCTCTCCGGGGCGACGCGTTCGAGGTCGCGCTGATCCCACATACGCTCGAAGTGACCACGCTCGGGGCCGCCGAGCCCGGCGACGAGGTCAATCTCGAGGTCGACGTGCTCGCCAAGTACGTCGAGAAACTCATCGACCGGGATACGATTTCGGGCTGATGACCCAGACCGCGCCCAGAGAGACCAGCGTCTTCGCCTCGATCGAGGACGCGATCGAGGACATCCGCCAGGGGAAGTTCGTGATCGTCGTCGATGCGGCCGACCGCGAGAACGAGGGCGACCTGACGATCGCAGCCCAGTTCGCAACGCCCGAGGCGATCAACTTCATGGCCATGCACGCCCGCGGCCTGATCTGCCTTCCACTGACCGAAGAGCGCTGCGACGAGCTCGGGCTGCGCCAGATGGCGGACCGCAACGAGACCCCGCTTCAGACGGCATTCACCGTCTCGATCGAGGCCCGCGAAGGCGTCTCGACTGGGATCTCGGCGCAGGATCGCTCGCACACGATCCAGGTCGCGATCGACCCGACCAAGGGTCCTGTCGACGTCGTCCAGCCCGGCCATGTCTTCCCGCTGCGCGCACGTGAAGGCGGCGTGCTCCAACGGGCGGGCCAGACGGAAGCCGCGGTCGACCTCGCACGGCTCGCGGGCCTCAATCCCGCAGGCGTCGTCTGCGAGGTGATGAAGGAGGACGGGACGATGGCGCGCGTCCCCGACCTCGTCCAGTTCTGCGAGCGTCACGACATCAAGCTGATCACCGTCGCCGATCTCATCGAATACCGGCGCCGCAACGAGAAGCTCGTCGAGCGCACGACGTCGGTTCATCTGCCGACCGCGTACGGCGAGTTCCAGGCGATCGCATTCCGCGAGAAGCTGACCGGCAAGCACCACATCGCGCTCGTCCGCGGCGAGATCGAAGGAGCCGAGGACGTGCTCGTGCGCGTCCACTCCGAGTGCCTGACCGGCGACGTCTTCCATTCGCTCCGCTGCGACTGCGGCGAGCAGCTCGAGCAGGCGCTGGCCCGGCTCGCCGAGGAGGAGCGCGGCGTGCTGCTGTACATGACCCAGGAAGGCCGCGGCATCGGGCTCCTGAACAAGCTCAAGGCCTACGAGCTCCAGGAGGCGGGCTTCGACACCGTCGAGGCGAACCTCGAGCTTGGCCTACCGGCGGATGCGCGCGAATACGGGATCGGCAACCAGATCCTCGCCGACCTCGGGCTGACGACGATCCGCATCCTCACGAACAACCCGAAGAAGCTGACCGGGATCGAGGGCTTCGGCCTGACCGTCGTCGAGCAGGTTCCGATCGAGACCGAGCCGACGGACGAGAACCGGCGCTACCTCGAGACGAAGCGCGACAAGCTCGGGCACAGGCTGCACCACCAGGATCTGCGCTTCGCCGAGGGCAAGGACGAATGAGCGAGCGGATCGACGAGATCGAGTCGCGGCTCCGGGAAATGGGACCTCTGCCGGAATCGGAGGAGGCGTCCCACGACGGCGACGCTCCCGCCGAGCCTGTCGTCGCGGAGCCCGCAGGCCCAGCCGGCCGCAGAACACGCCGAGGGCGAGCTGAGAATCCCGTCCGGCTACAGCATCCTGGCCGGAGGCGTCGACGGGCGCCGCACCGTGGCGGTCGTCGTCAGCCGCTTCAACGGCGAGATCACGAACCGGCTGCTCGAGCGTGCGCTCGAGGAGCTCGATGAGGTCGGCGTCACGCGCGACTCGATCATGGTCATGCCGGTGCCGGGCGCGTTCGAGCTGCCGCTGGCCGCGATGGCGCTGGCGAAGACGCGCCGTTACGCGTGCGTGGTCGCGCTCGGCTGCATCATCCGCGGCGATACGCCGCACTTCGACTACGTGGCGAGCGAGGCGGCGAGCGGCTTGCAACTGGCCGCGCTCGAGACGGGCGTGCCGGTCTCGTTCGGCGTCCTGACCGTGGACACACCCGAGCAGGCCGAGGAGCGGATCGACCGCGCCGCGGACGCCGTGCGGACCGCGCTCGAGATGGCCGATGTCTTCTCCCAGCTCCGCGCGCAGGCTGCCGGGGGCTTGCACTGAGCGGCAACGCGCTGCCGCTACTATTGAAGTCCCATGGCGAAAGTGTGCGCAATCTGCGGAAAGAAGCCGTCCTTCGGTCACAACCGGAGCCATTCGATGGTGGCCACGAAGCGGCGCTTCGACCCGAACCTCCAGCGCGTCCGCGTGCTCCTCGACGGACGGGCCACACGCGCGTACGTCTGCACCCGCTGTCTCAAGGCGGGCAAAGTCGAAAAGGCTCTCTAGGCCCGATATAAACGGGTCGATGAGCGAGCGCCTCAGCGTGCTCGAGCTCGTCCGCGCGGCTGAGAGCGTCCTCGACCGCAACCGGGCGCGCATCGACGACCTCAACGTCTATCCGGTGCCCGACGGCGACACGGGGACGAACATGCTGCTCACGGTGCGCGCCGTCCGCGAAGCGCTCGAGGCGGGGGAGACGGACATCGCCCACGCCGCGCTGCTCGGAGCGCGCGGCAACTCCGGCGTCATCCTCTCGCAGATCATCCGTGGTGCCGTCGAGGGCTTCGACGAAGACGGCTCCGTCGCGACCGCGCTCAGGCGCTCCTCCGACGCGGCCTGGGCGGCGGTCCGCGAGCCGGCCGAGGGGACGATCCTGACCGTGATCCGCGAGCTCGCCGACGAGGCCGAGTCGCGCCGGGACGACGACCTGCAGGCCCTCCTGCGCGCGCTCGTCGAACGCGGCGACGACGCCGTGGCGCGAACGCAGGAGCAGCTCGACGTGCTCAGGAAGGCCGGCGTCGTCGACGCAGGTGCCGCCGGGCTGGTCGAGATCGTCCGCGGAATCTCGGCGTACATCTCCGGCGAGCCGCTTCCCGGAGCCGGTCGAAGCGGTGCCGCTGACGGGCGACGCGATCCACCTGGAGGCCTCGCGTTATCGCTACTGCACGGCCTTCGTGGTCGAGGGCCAGCGCCTCGATCGCGACGTCCTCGAGCGCGAGCTCGAGCCGCTCGGCGACTCGCTGCTAGTCGTCGGCGACGCGACGGCGCTCAAGGCGCACGTGCACACGGACGACCCGGGCTCGGCGCTGCGCGCGGGCACAGCGATGGGCGTCATCGAGCGGGTCGAGATCGCGAACATGCACCTGCAGACCGTCCAGCGCGAGGAGCGGCTCTCCCAACCAGCATCGGACGATCGCCGGACCGCGGTCGTCGCGGTCGTGACGGGCGAGGGCAACCGCCGGCTGTTCGAGAGCATCGGCGCAACCGGGATCGTCGACGGGGGCGAGACGATGAACCCGTCGACCGAAGAGCTGCTCGAAGCGATCGAACGCACACACGCGCCCGAGGCCGTCGTGCTGGCGAACAACGACAACATCGTCCTCGCCGCGCGCCAGGCGGCGCGGCTCGCGAACGTCCCCCTGGCCCAGGCGTCGTTCCGTCCGGCTCGCTCCAGGCCGGCCTCGGAGCGATGCTTGCGTACGACCCGCTCAGAGATGCGGCGGCGAACGCGAAGGCGATGGAAGACGCGGCCACGACGATCGCCACCGGCGGCGCCACGGTTGCGTCGCGGGCGGTGAGCGTCGATGGACTTCAGGTCGAGCGCGGCGCCTACCTCGGCCTCGTCGGCGGCGATCCCGTGGCGGGCGGAACGAGCTTCGACACCGTCGCCGGCCTCGGTGGTCGACCGACTGCTCGCCGAGCCGCGGCGACGTCCTCCACGCTGATCACCGGTGCAGACGAGCCCGAAGCACTCGGTCCGCTTGCTCGCCCGGGTCGCGGAGCAGCACCCGGGAGCTCGCGCTCGAAGTGCACCCCGGCGGCCAGCCGCATTACCCCCTCTTGGTCTCAGCCGAGTGAAGTCCTAGAGTGCGCGCGTGTCCGCCGCCCCGGTCCGTGTAGCCCTCGTCGAGGACAACGACGTCTTCCGGGAGGCGCTCGAAGCTCCTCCTCGGGCTGCGCTCGGACATCGACGTCGTCGGCTTGGTCGGAGACGGGTCGAAGGTCGCCGACCTCTGTCTCGAAGCCGACCCGGACGTGGTCGTGATGGATTTCCGGCTCCCCCGGCGCTCGACGGTGACGAGGCGACGAAGGTGCTGCGTGCCGCCTGCCCGGACGTGGCGGTGATCTGCCTCACAGCCTCGGCCAACCTGCGCGAGGTCGACGCCCTCTTCGAAGCCGGCGTGCCTTCGCGTGCCTGACGAAGACGAGCACCTCGACACGATCATCGAGACGATCCTCAAGGCCGCAGGCCATCCCTAGTGCCTCTCCCAGCAGAGACTGCCGGCCCCTGCCCGCGATCACGCGGCGCCAGAGTCCACCCTCGCTCTCACCAATGCTTCATTCAGCATTGGCTTCGAGCGAGTGCGGCCTCTGGATTGGTGCTCGCAACCCAGGAGGCTCGGCGGCATTACTGGAAGAGGCACCAGTGGAGCTGAGCGCCGAGAACACGGCGATCGTCCTCGACTCGACCGCCGACTTCCCCGACGCGCCCGAGCGTTTTCCGAACTGGCGCGTCGTCCCGCTCTACGTTCGCTTCGGCGACGTCAGCTACCGCGACGACGTCGACATCAGCCCGGCCGAGTTCTACGAGCGGCTGCGCACGGCCGATGAGCCCCGACCACGTCGCAGCCGACGCCCGAGGACTTCCAGGCCGCCTACGAGGACCTCGCCGGATACGCGCGCATCCTCGTGTTCCCGGTCTCGGCCAAGCTCTCGGGGACGTACGAGAGCGCGGTTCGCGCGGGCGAGCAGTCGGGCGGACGCGTGCGCGTGGTCGACACCGAGACGGCCTCAGCCGCGATCGCCATGCTCGCGTTCGCCGTCCAGCGCCGCCTCGAACGCGGCACGACGGACGGGGAGGTCGACGAGCCGTCACACGCTTCAGGCGCGAGTCGGGGCTGATCTTCACCCTTGACACGCTCGAATTCCTCGCCCGGGGCGGCCGAATCGGCCGCGCCGCCGGCTGGGCCGGTCAGCCCCTGCACATCAAGCCGATCCTCACGCTCGAGGACGGCGAGGTGCTCCCGCTCAAGCGCGTGCGCGGCAACCGTAAGGCGATCCAGGAGTTCGCCGAGGCGTTCCGGACGGCGACGGGCGACGAGCCGGGGCTCCGCGTCGGCATCGCCCATGCGGACGCACCCGAGCGCATGGCTGCGGTCGAAAAGCTGGTCCGCGACATCCGTCCGAACGCAGAGATCGAGGTCGCGACGACGCTCGGCCCGGTCGTCGGCAACACGCCGGCCCGGGCACGGTCGGGCTCTTCTGGCTCCAGGACTGACGCAGACGGCGGCTTACGAGCGCCTAACCAACCGTCTCTAGCATCGGCGCGGAAAACCAGAATCATCGCGGGACGGTATGGGCAAGAAGCCCATGTTCCGCCAAAGGAGGACGATGTATCGAATTCCACTACTCGCCGTCGGTCTCGTGGCGCGCTCGCGCTGGCCGCGCCGATCGGAGCGGCGAGCAGCGTGACGAAGCTGACCGGCACCGTCGGTCCCGGCTTCACCATCACCCTGAAGAAGGGCAGCCGCCAAGGTGAAGACGCTCAAGGCCGGCTCGTACAAGATCACCGTCAATCGACAAGTCGAACATCCACGACTTCCACCTGACCGGCCCGGGCGTGAACAAGATGATCACGACCACGCCGTTCAAGGGCACGAAGACCGTCACGGTCAAGCTGAAGAAGGGGACGTACAGGTACGTCTGCGACCCTCACGCGTCCGTGATGAAGGGCAGCTTCAAGGTCACCTAGCGTCAGCGTTCGATCCAGGGGGCGCGCAAACCGCCCCCTGGTGACCGCGCTCCGAGCCGAACATCGGGTCGGGCTGCTCGGCGCCGTCGAGCAGCCTCTCCACGTACTCCGCGAGCGCGGGCCCGTGCTTGAAGCCGTGGCCCGAGCCGCCGCCGAAGAGCCAGACGTGCTCGTGCTCGGGGTGCGGCGTGATCAGGAAGTTCGTGTCCTCCGTCAGCGAGTACGGGCACGAGCGGGTGCCGACGAGGGGCGCACCGGCCAGGGCCGGGAAGCGGAGCGCGACATACTCGCGCGCTTCTCGTTCCTTCTCCTCCGAGGGCACTCGCTCGCCGGTGTCCGGGTCGAACGGAGGGCCCTCGCGGTCGGGACTTGCCTTAAAGCCGCGCCCGTCGAGATCCCCGACGCCGTAGACGCCGTTGTCGAAGTCGACCCAGCCGGGAATCGACGGCGCCTGCCAGCCTGCGGGCGCGCCGAAGAAATAGACGTCCTGCCTCGTCACGCGTAGATCGACGAGCTCGGGGAAGAGGCCGGCGAGCCAGGCGCCTCCTGCCCAGACGACCCGGTCGGCCTCGAGCCTGTCGCCGTCGACGAGCACGGCGTCCCCGTCGGGTGCGGCCGTACCCGTGACGAAGCGCGCTCCGCGCTCGATCGCGAGCTCGGCCGTGACCCGCGTCGCGTCGCGTGCCCGAAGCACTCCCGCCTCGGGCTCGAACAGGATCGACGTGAGCCCCTGTCCGTCGAAGCTCGGGAACAGACGGGCGCCTTCCTCGGGCGCGAGCAGCTCGACCGGGATCCCCTGCTCTCTGAGAACCCGCTCGCTCGCCTCGCCCCAGCCGTGCGCGCCCGTGAAGAACCACACGACGCCGGACGGGACGAGGAGCTCGGTTGCCGTCTCCCGCTCGAGCTCGCGCCACAGGTCGAGCGCACGGCGGGCCGCGCCCGTGTACCAGGCGCTGTCGCCGTGCGCGAAGCGGATCAGTCGAGACTCGCCGCCCGAGGCGGCGCGCACGTGGCCGGGCGGGTACTGCTCGACGACCGTGACGTCCCAGCCGCTCGAGACGAGGCGCAGGGCCAGCGAGCCGCCGAAGATGCCCGCGCCGACGACGACCGCGCTACGCAAGTTCGATCGGCTTTGCGCCGCCGTTGTCGAGCCGCCATGCAGCGAGCTCACGGGTGTCGGTGCGCAGGATGAGCCAGGGCCGCGCCGCCCAGAGGCCGGCCCGCTCAAGGTCGGCGCGCGACGGCTTCGGCGGCGAGCCGGATGCGAGTGGAAGACGGCGAGCTCGTAGCCCTCGTCTTCCAGGAACCAGACCTCCGGCTCGACCTCGAGCCTGAACCGGTACGGCGACGCGTCCGCGTTCCGCCCGCGCTCGTAACCGACGGCCCGCCCGTCGCGCATGACGACCAAACCGCACGCCTCGTTCGGCGCCTCCTCGAGCGCGTGCCGCTCGAGCTCGCGCCGGACCTCAGCCGGGACCAGCACAGAACTCGGCGTAGTCGACGTACCCGGTGATCGTGGGCGAGTCGCCGCAGACGGGACAGTCGGGGTCGCGGCGCACGGAGACCTCGTCGAACGAGCCGGCCAGCGCGTCGTAGAGGAGGAGTCGCCCGACGAGGGGCTCGCCGATCCCGAGCACGAGCTTGAGCGTCTCCGCGCCCTGGATCGAGCCGATCACGCCCGGGAGCACGCCCAGCACTCCGCCCTCGGCGCAGCTCGGTGCGAGCTCCGGCGGAGGCGGCTGCGGGAAGAGACAGCGGTAGCACGGGCCGGAACCAGGAGCGAAGACGGTGGCCTGGCCCTCGAAGCGGAAGATCGAGCCGTGCACGACGGGGATGCGGTGCCAGACCGACGCGTCGTTCAGCAGGTAGCGCGTCGGGAAGTTATCGGCGCCGTCGACGATCACCTCCCAGCCCTCGTCGAGGATCCTGTCGACGTTGTCCGAGGAGAGCCGCTCCCGGTAGGCGACGACTTCCACGTCCGGGTTCAGCTCGCGGACCCTCCGCTCGGCCGACTCGACCTTCGGCTCCCCGAGCGCGGCCGTGGAGTGCAGGACCTGCCGCTGGAGATTCGACTCGTCCACGAGGTCGTCGTCCACGATCCCGAGGCGGCCGATCCCTGCGGCGGCGAGGTAGAGGGCAGCCGGTGAGCCGAGGCCGCCCGCGCCGACGACGAGCACGCTTGCGGCCAGCAGGCGCTCCTGGCCCGCGACGCCGATCTCCGGGATCAGGACGTGCCTGCTGTAGCGCAGGCGCTGCGCCTCGTCGAGCCCGCCGGGAACCTCGACCGGGAGCCCTGCTTCGGCCCAGGCCACGATCCCGCCCGCGAGCGAGACGACATCCTGGAAGCCGTGCTCGTGCATCGCGATCGCCAGCCGGAGCGATCGGTTCCCGTGCGCGCAGTAGAGGACGATGTGCCGGTCGCGTTCCGGGTCGAGCCGCGCACCGACCTCGGCCATGGGAATGTGCTCCGAGCCCGCGATCGTGCCCGACTCGAGCTCCCACTCCTCGCGGATGTCGACGAGGGCCGGCGGATCGCCCGATCCGAGCAGCTCTCGTGCCTGCTCCGCATCGACTTCGAGGACAAGCTCGCGGTCGCCGGCCATGTCCCAAGGATAATTACGCGCTCAATGAGCCCCCGCGCACGGATCATCGTCATCGCCGGCGCCGCCGCCTGTCTCGCCGCGGGCGGAACCGTTGCGCTGGCCGTGATCACGTCGAACGGCAAAGGCGGGAGCGGGAACAAGCCCGTGCCGCTGGCCGGAGCGCCTCCGCTCGCGCTCGACCTCGGAGTTCGCACCGATCCCGAGGCGACGGCGCTGCGGCGGGCGGAACGTCTCTACTCCAGCAAGCGGCGGGCCGCGGCCGGTCGCATCTTCAGCCGGTACCAGTCGCCGGCGGCCCAGATCGGCGCTGCGTTCGCCGGCTGGCCGGGCTCGGGCCTCGCCACCGTGCAGCGACTCGCGCAGGATCACCCGCTGGACTCGCTCGTTCTGCTCCACCTCGGCTACGCGAGCCTCTGGGCGGGAGACACGGAACAGGCGACCGCGGCCTGGCGGCGGGCGACGTCCGCCCAGCCGGACACCATGTCGGCCCAACGTGCGGACGACGCCCTGCATCCTGGATTCCCACCCGGCGAACCGCTGTTCGTCCCGAGCTTCGCGCCGCCGGCCCGCCTCGCCGGGCTGTCGCCGCCGCGCCAGTTCGAGCTCCTGGCAAAGGACGCGGCCAAGCCGGACGCGCACGCGAAGCTCCTGTACGGGGTCGCGCTCCAGCGGCTCGGGCGCCGGCTCTCCGCTCAACGGCAGTACGACGCAGCCGCGCGACTCGATCCCGGTGACCCGGAAACACGGGTCGCCGCAGCCGTTGGCCGCTTCGACAAGAGCAAGCCGTCCGCCGCGTTTTCGCGCCTCGGCCCGCTCACGAAGCGCTACCCACACGCGGCCACGGTCCGGTTCCACCTCGGCCTCATGCTGCTCTGGCTCGCCCGTGCTCGGCCCGGTGCACTCGCCGAAGGCAAGCGCCAACTCCGCCTCGCCCGCAACGCGCAACCCGACTCGCCGCTCGCCCGGGAAGCGAAGCGCCTGCTCGCCGGTCTAGAGGGCGTATGAACGAATTTGTGCGAATAGGACTTATGGACCGTAAAATGAGTCCTTCGGCCTATAGACGCACCTCTATACCGCTTGAAAGACTGCCGCGGCCTAGAGATACGTTGACATTTCCGCAGCTGCAACTACCGTGAGCGAGACCGGGGAGGGGGAACCGAGTTGAGCGTAGGGGAGCAAGGGACAGCGCGTGCTGGGACGCCGGGGGGTGTCCTTGAAGCCGACGAGCTGTGGGAACTCGTCCAGGCTGGTCGACGGGCCGGAAAGCTCACGGCCGAGGAGATCACGCTCGCACTCGACGAGCTGTCTCTGGACACGGGGCAGATCGACGAGTTCTACGGGGTGCTCGAGGAGCTCAACATCGAGGTCGTGCCGAGCGAGGAAGAAGCCGAGGAGGAGCCGCTCGACCTCGACGCGCCGGACGTCTCGACGGACGCGCTTCAGCTCTTCCTGAAGGACATCGGCAAGGTCGACCTGCTGACCGCGGCCCAGGAGGTCGAGCTCGCGAAGAGGATCGAGCGGGGCGACCACCACGCGAAGCAGTGCATGGTCGAGGCGAACCTGCGCCTCGTCGTGTCGATCGCCAAGCGCTACCGCAACCAGGGGCTGCCGTTCCTGGATCTCATCCAGGAGGGGACGATCGGCCTCGTGCGCGCCGCCGAGAAGTTCGACTACCGCAAGGGCTTCAAGTTCTCGACGTACGCGACGTGGTGGATCCGCCAGGCCGTCGCCCGGGCGCTCGCGGACAAATCGCGGACGATTCGCATGCCCGTGCACGTCGTCGAGAAGCTGAACAAGATCGTCCGCTCGGAGCGGAAGCTGCGCGGTGAGCTCGGTCGCGAGCCGACGGCGATCGAAATCGGACGAGAGCTCGACCTGAGCGCCGAGGAGGTCGAGCAGATCAGGCGCAGCTCGCAGCTGCCCGTCTCGCTCGAGAAGCCGGTCGGCGACGACGACGAGTCCGAGTTCGGGCACTTCCTGACCGACGAGACGGCACCGCTTCCCGAGGAGTCGGCCGAGCA
The DNA here is from genome assembly GCA_963812695.1 of uncultured Actinomycetes bacterium. Lineage (GTDB taxonomy): Bacteria > Actinomycetota > Thermoleophilia > Gaiellales > Gaiellaceae > VAXT01. Next base: position 9,413 of record CAWEWD010000016.1, on the reverse strand, counting down.
GGCGCTCCGCCGCGACACGTTGAAGCAGATCCTGTGCTCGCTCTCGCCGAGGGAGCAGCGGATTCTCGAGATGCGCTACGGCCTCGACGGCGAGCAGCCGCGGACGCTGGACGAGGTGGGTCGCGCGTTCAACGTCACGCGGGAGCGGATCAGGCAGATCGAGAACCAGTGCCTGAAGAAGCTGCGCGCGCTGGCGGACTGCCAGAAGCTTCGCGAAGTCGCCTGAGCAGTCGAAGAAAGTCCGGCGCGCTGCGCGCGCCATGACGACTTTCTTCGAATTGGTCGTAGGAACCCGCACGTAGCGGAGGCGGGCAAAGCCCGCCTCCGCGCCGTCAGTTCCGAGTCGTCCTGCTCGGCAGCGAACCCGTCCCAGCATAGACTCGCCCGCATGGCGGAGCCGCCGCAGGAATGGATCGAGGAGCTCGACGAGCTTCTGCGCATCCCGAGCGTCAGCGCTGACCCCGAGCTCGGCGGCGAGGTCGAGCGTGCGGCCGAGTGGGTGCGGGACTTCATCCGCGGAGCCGGCGGCGAGGCCGAGCTGGTGGAGACCGAGAAACATCCGCTCGTGATCGGCGAGCTCCGCGCGTCCGAGGGCGCCGACGACGCGCCGACGGTGATCGCCTACGGGCACTTCGACGTCCAGCCGGAGGCGCCGCTCGAGCTCTGGGAGTCGCCGCCGTTCGAGCCGACCGTTCGCGACGGATGGCTCTACGCGCGCGGCATCGCCGACGACAAGGGGCAGCTCTACATCCTCCTCAAGGCCGCCGCGCTGCTCGCCGCCGAGGGCGCGCTGCCGGTGAACGTGCGGTTCACGTGCGACGGGGAGGAGGAGTCGGGCGGGCATTCGATCATCGACTTCCTCGAGGCCGACGAGCGCGGCGGGGACGCGTGCGTGATCTTCGACGGGAACATGCTTGCGCCGGGGAAGCCGGCGTTCTTCGTCGCGACGCGCGGGATCGCGTACTTCCACGTGCGGGTGCGGACCGGGGAGAAGGACCTGCACTCGGGCGTCTTCGGGGGCGCGGCGATGAACGCGAGCCACGTGCTCCTGCAGGTGCTCAGTGCGGTGGTGCCGCGGGACGGTCAGGTACCGGAGCCGTTGCGTGCCGGGATCATCCGGCCGGGCGACGAGGAGATCGAGAGCTGGGGCGTGCTCGAGCCGGGGGACGAGGTGCTCGGCGCGCAGGGTGCGCGACCGGCAGACGCACGCGCGGCTGCGGAGTACTACCTGCGGACCGGCGTCGAGCCGGCCGTTGACGTCCACGGCGTGATCGGCGGCGAACCCCGGCTCCAGAAGACCGTGATCGGGGTCGAGGCCGAGGCGAACGTGTCGATCCGGCTCGTGCCCGGTCAGGACGACAAGGCGATCGCTGCGGAGATGGAGCGGATGATGCGCGAAGCCGCGCCCGAGGGGGCCGACGTCGAGATCGAGTTGATCGCGAGTGCTCCGGCCGCTCTCGTGCAGCCCGACGACCCGGCGATCAAGCTGGGCCAGGACGCGTTCGAGCGCGTGATCGGCGCACGGCCGCTCCTGATCCGGATCGGCGGCTCGCTGCCCGTGATGGCCGCGCTCGAGAGCAAGCAGATCCCGACGATCCTCACCGGCTTCGACCTGCCCGACGGCAACATCCACTCGCCGAACGAGCGCTTCCGCGTCGACCACATCGCGCTGGGCGTCGAGACGGCGAAAGAGCTCTTCCGCTCCCTCGGGGCCCTAACACCTTCGTAACGGGGTCTGACCCCGTGAGCTTTACAGGGTCTGACCCTGTTAGGTCCAGGGTGGTGGGTTGTGCGTCCAGCGGCCGCCGACCATCGTTGCGACGACCGAGACGTCGGGTAGCTCCTCCGGCTCGATCGCCATCGGGTCGCGGTCGAGGACGACGAGGTCGGCGAGGTACCCGGGCAGGAGCTTCCCGCGCGTGCGCTCCTCGTGCGCGAGCCAGGCCGGGGCGAGGATCGTCGCTTCGAACGCCTCCTCGACCGAGACCGCCTGCTCCGGGTGCCAGGCGTCGCGCTCGTCGAGCGTGCGCAGCACTCCGGCCCGGACGCCGGCCAGCGGGTCGAGCTCCTCGATCGGCGCGTCGGAGCCGTTCGCCACGACGGCGCCCGTGTCGAGCAGCGACCGGTAGGCGTAGGCGCGTTCGGTCATCCCTGCCCAGTTCCGGTCGGCGATGTCCCGATCCGACGGGGCATGGCTGAACTGGACGGAGGCGCTGACGCCGAGCTGACCGAATCGCGGGATGTCCTCCTCGGTGAGCAGCTGCGCGTGCTCGATCCGCGGCCTCAGCCCGAGCGGCGCCCACTCGTCGCGGGTCTCCTCGAACGCATCGAGTGCGTCGCGGTTCGCGAGGTCGCCGATCGCGTGCACGGCGACCGGCCAGCCGCCGCGAGCACCGGCGCGCACGATCTCCGCCAGCTCCTCGCGGCTCGTGATCTCGACCCCCGAGCCGTCGAGCAGCCGGGCGGTCTGCGACCCGAGCGTCCCGTCCATGAACACCTTCAGGTAGCCGATGCGGAGCCGGTCGTCGCCGAGCCCGGAGCGGAAGCCGATCTCCTCGAGGCGGCCGACGAAGTCGTACGGCAGCGATTGCCAGACGCGCAGCGTCAGCGGGCCCTCCTCGGCCAGCCGCTGCCACAAGCGCGGCGCGCCGAGCCACCCGTCCTTGTCGTGCACCGCGGTCACTCCGCGGGACGCGGCGACGCGGAGCCCCTCGCGCATCGCGTCCACGAACTCGTCGTCGGACGGGAGCAGGTAGCGGTCGCGGAACAGCCAGGCGGACTCCTCGCGCAGGACGCCCGTCGGCTCGCCGTCGCCGTCGACCTCGACCACGCCTCCGTCGACCCGGAGATCGCCGTCTGCCTGGGCGAGCGCGGCCGAGTTGAGCCAGAGCGAGTGGTAGTCGCGCGCCATGAGCGCGGTCGGCGTGTCGCCGGTGACCGCGTCGAGCGCCTGGCGCGTCGGCTCGACGGCGGGCGACCAATCGCCGCTGCGCCAGCCGCGCCCTCGGAGCCAGCGACCCGGCTCGACCGACCCGGCCGCCTCGGCCACGCGCTGAAGCGTCTCGTCGAGCGAGGCCGAGTCCTCGAGACGCACCTCCCGCTGGGCGGCGGCCCACGAGGGAAAGTGCACGTGCGCGTCGCTGAAACCCGGCATGACGCAGCGCCCGCCGAGGTCGACGCGATCCGGCGAAGCGAGCGCGGTCTCGTGCGTTCCGACCCCGCCTGCCACCCGTTCGCCCGCGATCGCGACGGCCCGCGCGACGGGAATCGACGCGTCCATCGTCCTGATCGTCCCGTTCTCGAGGATCACAACAGCAAGAATGTCAGGACCGATGATCGATCACGTGACGCTCAACGTCGCCGACGTCGAAGCCGCGAAGGCGTTCTACGCCCAGGCGCTCGCCCCGCTCGGCTACGAGCTGACGATGGACTTCGTCGAGGGCGCCGGCTACGCGGCCCACGGGAAGCCGGACTTCTTCCTCGCGCAGCGCGGCGAGCCGAGCTCCCCGGTGCACGTCGCCTTCCGCGCCCCCGACCGCAAGAGCGTCGACGCGTTCCACGAGGCCGCGATCGCCGCCGGCGGGACGGACAACGGCCCGCCGGGGATCCGCCGCGTCTACCACGAGTACTACTACGGCGCGTACGCCCTCGATCCGGAGGGCAACAACATCGAAGCCGTCACGCACGAGCCCGAGTGACCGGCCGCGCGAGGCCGAAAGCAGTGAGCAGCGGCTAGGGTTCTCGCTTTCCCGCCCGAACTTGTTCATGCTCCCCTAACCAACGACTGCGGCCCCATGAGTTTGACGGCCACGTGGTTCAGATCTCACGCCTGGGTCGTGGCTCTGATCGGCCTCGTGCTCGAGGCTGCGGCCACGATTCCGTTTGCGCTGCTCGACGCGCCGGAGACCTCGGCCGCGCTGGCCCTCCTGATCGCAGCCGCCGTCGCGTTTCTCGTCGGGCCGCGCTGGGGCGCTCTCGTCGCGGCCGCAGGCTGGGCGCTCTTCTTCGTCTTCGTCGTCGACCACGCTGTTCGAGCGCTCGTCGCCCTGCCCGTCTGGCTCGCTGCGGCGGTCCTGACGGGGCTCGCCTCCGACCGCCTGCGCCGTGCTGAACGGGAGCGCCGTCGCGACGCGAGTGAGCTGGACGCAGTCCGCGGAGACGAGACCCAGGCGATCGTCGGTCTCGACCTCGAGGGCAACATCCTGACCTGGGACCGAGGAGCCGAGCGGATCTACGGCCACACCGAGGCGGACGTCTCCGATGCCGACGTCTCCCTCCTCGGCACGGAAGAGGACACCGCGCACATCCTCGCCGCCCTCGAGCGAGTGGCGAAGGGCGAGCGCGTCGATCGCAGCCACCTCCGCCAGCGCGGACGGAACGGCGAGGAGCTCCTCGTCTCGATGGCGCTGATCCCGGTTCGCGACGACCGCGGAATCGTCGCCGCGTGCGCAGTCATCTCCGACGCGACCGAACGCGTGCACGAGGCCGAGCGCAGGTACCGCGCCCTCGTCGAGGCGCTTCCACTCGTCACCCTGATCTCGGCGCCGAACGACCGGAGCACCGTCACGTACGTCAGCCCGCAGGTCGAGCAGATGCTCGGCTACTCGCCCACCGAGTGGCAGGACGATCCCCGGCTCTTCGGCGAAGCTTCTGCACCCAGACGACAAGGACGAGGTGCTCGCCGGTACCAAGCGAAAGTCGAGCGGCGCGGCGCCGAGGAAGACGGAGTACCGGCTGCTCGCGCGGAGCGGCGGCGTCGTGTGGGTGCGCGAGGAGGTGGCGACGGTCCGCGGCCCGGAAGGCAAGCCGCTGTACACGCAGACGCTGCTCATGGACATCGGCGAGCGGAAGCGGGCCGACGAGGAGCGCGAACGGCTGCTGGCCGCGGAGCGCGACGCGACGGCCCGGACCGTGGAACGTCAGCGGCGCCTCGACTTCGTCCGCGAGGCCGGCCACGTGCTGGCCTCGTCGACCGACTACCGGAGCGCGATTCAGAGAGTCGCCGAGCTGGCCGTTCGCGACTACTCGGACTGGTGCGTCGTCGACGTGGTCGAGGACGGAAGCCCCCTCGAGCGAGTCGCCGTCGCCCGCGCCGAGCTTCTGAGCAAGAAGGCGGCCGCCGCTCCCGATCAGGTGCCCGAAGAGGCCGTGCGCAAGGTCGTCGACACGGGTGGTCTCGAGATCGTTCCTCCTCTCGGCGAGGCATCGAACGGCCGGAAGAACGGCGCGATCCTCAGCGGGATCGACGCGCGCTCCGCCATCTGCGTCCCGCTCAGGGCCCAGGAGCGAACGCTCGGAGCGCTGACGCTCGCGCGAACGCAGTCCGGCGAGACGTACGGCGCCGACGACCTCGCTCTCGCCGAGGACCTGGCCGGCCGGATCGCGCTCGCCATCGATCGCGGGCGGCTGTACCGCGCGGTCGAGGAGCGGGCCGATGCGGCGCGCGTGGTGGCTCACGTCGCCGACGGCGTTCTCCTCGTCGACCGGCGCGGCGTCGTGCGCCTGTGGAATCCCGCGGCCGAGGCGATCACCGCGATTCAGTCCGGCAACGTCCTCGGGCACTCGGCGGTGGACGCGATCCCGGGCTGGAAGGACGCAATGGACACGATCCCGGTCTCGACCTCGCCCGACCCGGGCCAGCCCGAGGTCGTGATCCCGTTCGAGACCGAAGGCGGCGAGCGCTGGATCTCGATCTCCGGCGTGAGCTTCTACGGCGGAACCGTCTACGCGTTCCGCGACCTGACGGAGGTGCACCACCTCGAGGAGATGAAGGCCGACTTCATCGCCACTGCCTCCCACGAGCTGCGCACGCCGCTCGCGGCCGTGTACGGAGCCGCGCAAACGCTTCTGCGGCACGACTTCGCGCTCGACGAAGGCGGACGGAACCGCTTCATCTCGCTGATCGCCGACGAGTCGGAGCGCCTCGGGCGGATCGTCAACGAGATCCTGCTCGCGAACCAGCTCGACGCGGGGCGGCTCGATCTCGGCACCGAGCCCTTCGACTCGGTCGAGGTCGTCGAGCGGGTGGTGGAGGCGACGCAGGCCTACGCGCCCGCAGAGGTCTCGCTCACGGTCAACACGGGCGACGAGCTCCCTCTCGTCGCGGGCGACAAGGACAAGGTGCGGCAGGTGCTCGTCAACCTCGTCGAGAACGCGATCAAGTACTCGCCCGACGGCGGGACGATCGAGGTCGGCGTCGCGGCCCAGGACGCGGACGTCCGCTTCTGGGTGCGCGACGAGGGCCTGGGCATCCCCGAAGGCGAGGAGCAACGGATCTTCGAGAAGTTCTACCGCCTCGATCCCCAGATGTCCCGCGGGGTCGGCGGGACCGGGCTCGGGCTCTACATCTGCAACGAGCTCGTGAGCCGCATGGGCGGCCGGATCTGGGTCGAGGCGAACGGGCAGAAGGGCTCGATGTTCATGTTCGAGCTCCGGGCCGCGGAGCCGGCGCTGACGCCCGAGGCGAGGGCCGAGGCGGTCGAGTTGCACGGATTCGTGACGCGGGCTCGTCGCGTACCTCACCGGTGATCGATCACGTCACGCTGCGGGTCTCGGACTTCCACGCGTCGAAGGCCTTCTACGAGACCGTGCTCGCGCCGCTCGGGTATGCGGAGCCGTGGTCGGACGAGGAGCAGCGCGCGGCCGACTGGGGCGACCTCTCGATCTCGCAGGACGACCAGCCGCTGAGCGAGAACGTCCACGTCGCGTTCGCGGCGCGGAACCGGGCCGAGGTCGAGGAGTTCCACCGGGTCGCGCTGGCCGCCGGGTATCGCGACAACGGGCCTCCGGGCGAGCGGAAGTACCACAAGGGCTACTACGCGTCCTTCGTGCTCGATCCGGACGGCAACAACGTGGAGGCGGTGTTTCACGATCGATGAACGTCGAGCCGGACGACTACGACGAGATCGTCCGAAGGCTCGTGAGCCTGCGCGACGTGTCCGCGGAGCTCGCGAAAGCGTTCGACGACGAGGGATCGCGGAAGGGCGCCGAAGAGATGCGAGACTCGCTCGAGCGCGTGCTCGAGCTGCTTGGCCACAAATAGACTCTTCGCCGTGGCCTACGACCCGCTGACCGACGAGCAGCGCGAGATCCGCGACCTCGTGCGCACGCTCGCGCGCGAGCGCGTCGCCCCGCGCGCGGCCGAGATCGACAAGAAGGCCGAGTTCCCGTGGGACATGGTCGAGCTCTTCCGCGAGCACGACCTCCTCGGCCTGCCGTTCGAGGAGCAGTACGGCGGCACCGGGACGGGCGCGCTGATGGTGCTCGTCGCGATCGAGGAGCTGTCCAAGGTCTGCGCGACGACGGGCCTGATCATGGCCGTCCAGGAGCTCGGCTCGCTGGGCATCAAGCTGGCCGGGACGGACGAGCAGAAGGAGCGCTTCCTGCCCAGGCTCGCGAGCGGAGAGTGGCTCGCGGCCTACGCGCTGACCGAGCCGGGCTCGGGCTCGGACTCGGCGGCGATGCGCACCGAAGCGCGGCTCGACGGCGACGCGTACGTCCTCAACGGCGGCAAGCGCTTCATCACGAACGCGGGCGTCGCGGGGCTGTACGTCGTGTTCGCGAAGACCGACCCGGAGGCGGGCCACTCGGGCATCTCCGCGTTCGTCGTCGAGGCCGACACGCCCGGGCTTCGAGGTGGGGCGGATCGAGCCGAAGATGGGCATCAAGGGCTCGACGACCGGCGAGATCTTCTTCAACGACATGCGCGTTCCCGCCGACAACCTGCTCGGCGAGGAGGGCGAAGGATTCAAGATCGCGATGCGGATCCTCGACCGCTCACGGCCGGGAATCGCCGCGCAGGGGCTCGGGCTCGCGCAGGGCGCGACCGACTACGCGCTCGAGTACGCGCGCACGCGCGAGACGATGGGCAAGCCGATCGCCCAGCACCAGCTGATCGCGGCGATGCTCGCCGACATGGAGACGAAGTGCGAGGCCGCGCGCGGGCTGCTGTACAAGATCGGGCTGATGATCGACGAAGGCGCGCCGGACGACGAGCTGACGAAGATCTCGGCGATGGCGAAGCTGTACTGCACGGACGTGGCGATGGAGGTCACGACCGACGCGGTGCAGATCCTCGGCGGGTACGGCTACATGCAGGAGTACCCGGTCGAGCGCATGATGCGCGACGCGAAGATCACGCAGATCTACGAGGGCACGAACCAGATCCAGCGGCTCGTGATCGCGCGCGAGATGCTCAAAGAGAACCGCGCCTTCCTGCTGGCCGGTGTTGGCTAGGCGCGAGGCACCGCCTTACGCGCCTTGCCTGAGCTCCGCCTCAGCTTCGGCAACGTCGCCGAGACCTACCACCGCGTCCGGCCGCCGTACTCGCAGGTGCTGCTCGACCGGGCGCAGGAGGTGCTCGGGCTCGACGCGTGCGCGCGCGTGCTCGATCTCGCGGCCGGCACGGGGCGGCTGACGCGCGAGCTCGCGCGCCGCTTCGACCGACGTGGTCGCCGTCGAGCCGAACGACGCGATGCGCGCGCTGCACGGCGACGGCGCTCGCGGGCAGCGCCGAGGCGATCCCGCTCGAGGACGCGAGCGTCGATGCCGTCTTCGTCGGCGAGGCGTTCCACTGGTTCGATACCGCGCCCGCGATCCCGGAGATCGCGCGCGTGCTCCGTCCGCGCGGCGGGCTGGCGATCATCTGGACCCACTGGTGGGAGACCGAGCCGCCGCTGCCCGAGCGCGGCGCTCGAGCTGCTCCGCGAGCCGTGGGAGCGCTTCACAGCGCAGCGCAACCCGCCCTGGGACGACGCATTCGTCGACTCGCCCTTCGAGCCGCTGCGCTACGAGCGGTTCGAGGACGCGATCACCGTCGAGCCCGACGAGCTGCTCGAGCTCTACTCGACGACGAGCTCGCTCGCGGCGATCGCGCGCGAGGAGCGGGACGCGCTCTTCGCTGCGTGCGGCCGCTGCTCGCGGGGTCCTACCGGCTGCCGCTCAAGCACGAGCTCACCTGGACGCGCCTGGCCTGAGCTCGAGCTCCAGATCGGCCGGCGGCGCGTGCGCCTGACGAGCCCGGACAAGGTGCTCTTTCCCGGCGACCGCGTCACGAAGAAGGACCTCGCTGAGTACTACGCCGAGGTCGGCCCGGCGATCGTGCCGCACCTGAAGAACCGCCCGTTCACGCTCAAGCGCTACCCGTACGGCATCCGCGGCCAGGCGTACTTCCACAAGCAGGCGCCGAAGGGCAAGCCGGACTGGCTCCCGACGCGGCAGTTCCGGACGTGGCCGCGCGAAGGCAAAGGCGAGTCGCGGCTCGTCGACTTCACGCTCGTGAACGAGCCGGCGGCGGTCGTGTGGATGGTGCAGATGAACTGCATCGACATGAACGCCTGGTACTCGCGCGTCGACAAGCCGGAGCGGCCGGACTACGTCGTCTTCGACCTCGACCCGCCGGAGTCGCGGAACGG
>CAWEWD010000015.1:0-33570 GCA_963812695.1 uncultured Actinomycetes bacterium | reverse complement strand
TCAGGCTCGTCACGTGCGCGATCGCCTCTGCGCACGCCTGGCCGGCAACGAGCGTCAGCTCCGGAAGCCGAGCCGTCTCGACGGGCGGTTCGAGCAGGAGCGAGAAGAGCAGGCTCACTCCCGGCGGCGACAGCCAGCGCCGGCCGAGCCGTCCGCGCCCCTCCGTCTGCTCCTCGGTCAGCGCGACCGCGCCCTCGGAGTGCTCGTCTCCGAGCAGGCGCTGCGTGGAGGCGGCGACATCGGTGAAGACGTACGGGCGCCCGAAACGCCCGCGTAGCCTGGGAACGACGGATTCCGGCGTCAGTGACGAGGCCACGGCCAACTAGACTAGGCTCCCCGTGCCGATTGCTGCCCCTCTATCGCGTGCGGAGATCGAAGAGATCCTGCCGCACCGCGACCCCTTCCTCCTGATCGACGAAGTGGTCGAGCTGGAGCCCGGCCACCGCGTGGTGGCCCGAAAGCGCGTGCGCCCGGACGAGTGGTACCTCGCCGGACACTTTCCGGGGCGGCCGATCATGCCGGGCGTCCTCATCGTCGAGGCGATGGCGCAGACGGGCGCGGTCGCGGTGCTCTGCAGCGAGGAGAACCGTGGACGGCTCGCGCTCTTCGCCGGGATCGACGGCGTGCGCTTCAAGCGGATCGTCGAGCCGGGCGACGAGCTCGAGTTGACCTGCGAGCTCGAGCGTGTGCGCGGGCCGATCGGCAAGGGCCGGGCCGAAGCGCGTGTCGGCGGTGAGCTCGCGGCGCGCGGGACGTTGACCTTCGCCGTGGAGCAGCAGTGATCGGAAGCGCGACCTCGAACGGGCGCATCTCGATCACGGGCATCGGCTCGCGAGCCCCGGAGCGCGTGATGACGAACGACGAGATCGCGCAGATGGTCGACACCTCGGACGAGTGGATCATGGAGCGCACGGGCATTCGCGAGCGCCGCGTCGCCGCTCCGGACGAGGCGATGTCCGATCTCGCGCTGCCGGCCTCGCTCGCTGCGCTCGAGCAGGCAGGCCTCAAGGGGTCCGACGTCGAGCTGATCGTCGTCGCGACCGTGACGCCGGACATGATCTTCCCGTCGACGGGCGCCATCCTCGCCGATCGCCTCGGTGCGAAGGACGCGGCCGCCTACGACCTGTCCGCCGGGTGCACCGGGTTCGTCTACGCGGTCGTGCAGGCGCACGCAATGGTCGCGAGCGGCCTCGCCGACCACGCGCTGGTAGTCGGCGGAGACGTTCTGTCGCGCTTCGTCGACTGGACGGACCGCAGCACGTGCGTACTCTTCGGCGACGGCGCGGGCGCCGTCGTGCTCGAGCGCGTCTCCGAAGGCGGTTTCCTCGGTTTCGACCTCGGCGCGGACGGGTCAGGCGGGCCGCAGCTGTACATCCCTGCCGGCGGCTCGCGTCAGCCCGCGTCGGCCGAATCGGTGGCCGCGGGCCAGCACTACGCGAAGATGAACGGGCGCGAGGTGTTCAAGTTCGCAACGCGTGTGCTCGTCGACTCGGCCGAGAAGGTTTTGCACGAATGCGACGTTGCGGTGGAGGACGTCGACGTCTACGTTCCGCACCAGGCGAACGTGCGAATCATCGAGCACGCGCGCAAGAAACTGGGGATTCCGGGCGAGCGCACGGTGGTCAACGTCGACCGCTTCGGCAACACTTCATCAGGTTCGATCCCGCTGGCCCTCAGCGATGCCGAGGCCGACGGGCGATTGGCTCCAGGTGAAATGGTCTTGATGACAGGAATGGGCGCAGGATTGACGTGGGGCTCGGCCCTGATCGAGTGGACGGCGAACGGGAAAGGTGGGCAATAGATGAGCAAGGTCGCGTTCTGCTTCCCGGGTCAGGGATCGCTGGAAGCGGGCATGGGCAGGGAGATCGCCGAGGCCGTACCGGAGGCGATGGCGGTCTTCACCGAGGGGAGCGAGGCGGCGGGCCTGGACCTGCGGCGACTCTGCTTCGAGGCGCCGCTCGAGGATCTCGTGCACACGGAGGTGCAGCAGCCGGCGCTCGTCGCGACGAGCCTCGCCGTGCTGGCGGCGCTTCGCAAGCGCGGGCTGGAGCCGGACTACGTCGTCGGGCACTCGGTCGGCGAGTTCACCGCGCTCGCCGCGACGATGTCGCTGACGCCTTTCGAGTCGATCGCGCTCGTCCGTGAACGCGGGCTCGCAATGGCCGAGGCCGCCAGGATCAGCAACGGCTCGATGGCGGCGATCCTCGGGCTCGAGGACGAGCTCGTCGAGCAGATCTGCAACGAGATCGAGGGCGTGTGGCCGGCCAACTACAACTGTCCAGGACAGATCGTCGTCTCCGGTGAGCAGGAGGCCGTGAACGAGGTGTGCGCGAAAGCCGAGGAACTCGGTGCGAGGCGCACGGTCAAGCTGAAGGTCTCGGGCGCATTCCACAGCCCGCTCGTGGCCCGCGCCGCCGATCGGCTCCGCCCCGCGGTCGAGCGCGTGCGCTTCCGCGACCCGATCGCGCCGTTCATGTCCACCGTGACCGCGAAGATCGAGCCCGCGCAGCGCTTCGCGTCGCTCCTCGTCGAGCAGCTGACCGCTCCGGTGCGGTTCACGCAGGCGGCGCGGGGCCTCGCCGAGGAGGGCGTCAAGATCTTCGTCGAAGTTGGGCCCGGAAACGTGCTCGGCGGGCTCATCAAGCGGATCGACCGGACCGTGAAGACGATCTCGGTCAACAATCTTGCCGGGCTCAAGAAGGCGGAGGAGACCGTCTCTGCCTGAGTTCTGCTCGCTGTCAGGGCGCACGGCCCTCGTCACTGGAGGGTCGCGAGGCATCGGACGGGCGATTGCGGTCGAGCTCGGGAAGGCCGGGGCCTCGGTCGTGGTCGGCTACAACTCCGGCTCCGATGAGGCCGAGGCGGTTGCGGGCGAGATCGGCGGGCGCGCCGTGCAGGCGGACGTCTCGACCGCCGAGGGCGCCCAGCGGCTCGTCGAGGAGGCCGGCGATCTCGACATCCTGGTCAACAACGCGGGCGTGACCCGCGACACGCTGCTCGCGCGCATGAGCGACGACGACTGGCGCGCGGTGATCGAGACGAACCTGAGCGCGGTCTTCTACACGTGCCGTGCCGTCGCGCGGCCGATGATGAAACGCCGCGGCGGGGCGATCGTCAACGTCTCGAGCATCGTCGGCCTGCGCGGGAACATGGGGCAGGTGAACTACGCCGCGTCGAAAGCCGGGATCATCGGGTTCACGAAGTCGCTCGCCCGCGAGCTCGGCAGCCGGAACGTGCGTGCAAACGTCGTCGCGCCCGGGTATATCCACTCGCGGCTGACCGATGTGCTCCCGGAGGAAGCGCGGGCCGTGATGCTCACGAATACGCCGCTCGGCAAGCTCGGAGATCCGGAAGACGTCGCCGGAGCGGTACGGTTCCTGTGCTCGGACGAGGCATCGTTCATCACTGGTGAGGTTCTCGTCGTCGACGGTGGGTTGGGGATGTGACTGAGTACAGGCAAAACGGCCGCGCGCGGGTCGTCATCACGGGCCTTGGGGCGGTGACGCCGCTCGGCAACGATGTCGAGACCTCGTGGGAGAACCTGATCGCCGGGAAGTCCGGCGCAGCGCCGATCGTGGAATGGGACGCGAGCGCGTACCCGGTGACGTTCGCGTGTGAGCTGAAGGAGTTCGAGCCGCGCACGTGGATCGATCACAAGCAGGCGCGCCGCATGGACCGTTTCGCGCAGATGATCGTGGCTGCAGCGCGGCAGGCCGAGACGGACTCGGGGCTCGAGGTCGAGCCGGAGGCTGAGCGGATCGGTGCGTCGATCGCGACCGGGATCGGTGGGCTGCAGGCGTTCCAGGACTGCTACGACGTGTTGCTCAAACGAGGGCCGGATCGCGTCAACCCGTTCTCGATCCCGCAGATCATTCCGAACATGGGCGCGGCCTGGGTCTCGATGGAGCTCGGGACGCGCGGGCCGCTGTCTTCGCAGTGCACGGCGTGCGCAGCCTCGAACATGGCGATCGGGGAGGCCGCGGACATGATCCGGCTGGGCCGTGCTGACGTCGTGTTCGCCGGCGGGACGGAGGCCGGGATCACGCCGGTCGGGATCGCCGGATTCAGCGCCATGCGCGCGTTGGCGCGGCGGAACGATGAGCCCGAGCGGGCGAGCCGTCCGTTCGACGCCGAGCGCAGCGGGTTCGTGATGGGTGAGGCCGGTGGTGTGATCGTGCTCGAGGAGCTCGAGCATGCGCGCGCCCGCGGCGCGAAGATCTACGCGGAGCTGATCGGGTACGGGCTGTCCTCGGACGCGGCTCACGTGACGGAGCCCGATCCGAGCGGGGCGAATCCGGCGCGTGCGATGAAGATGGCGTTCGGCGACGCCGGGATCGAGCCGGACGACGTCGACTACATCAACGCGCACGGGACGTCGACGCCGCTCGGCGACGCGAGCGAGACGAAGGTGATCAAGGTCGCGCTCGGCGAGGAGGTGGCGCGGAAGACGCCGGTCTCGTCGACGAAGGGCGCCACCGGTCACTGCCTCGGGGCCTCGGGGGCGGTGGAGGCGATCTTCACGACCATGGCCGTGAACACGAACACGCTGCCGCCGACGATCAACTACGAGAACCCCGATCCGGAGTGCGACCTGGACTACGTGCCCAACGAGGCGCGGGAGGCCGAGGTCACCGTGGCGGTGTCGAACTCGTTCGGCTTCGGCGGCCACAACGCGTGCATCGTGCTGCGCGAGTTCGCCGACTGAGTTTCGGCTCGGTTCTGGCACAGACACGACACGCCTGCCCGAATATGCTCGTCGCGGGGAGGAGGCCGGCCGCGCCTTGTGACTAGGGTGCATGGAATGGGAGCGCAGCGCTGGGCGACCTTCGACTGTTACGGCACGCTGATCGACTGGAACGCGGGGATCCGCGGCCAGCTCGAGCGGCTCTTCGGCGTGCAGGAAGCGCCGCGGCTGCTCGAGCGCTACCACGAGCTCGAGCCGGAGCTCGAATCGGAGCCCTTCCACACGTATCACGAGGTGCTCACGCTCGCGCTCGAGCGGCTCGCCCAGGAGGAGAGCGTCCAGCTCCCCGAGGGCGAGGCCGGCGCGCTTCCGCGGTCGCTTCCGGACTGGCCGCCGTTCCCGGACGTGCCGCCGGCGCTTGCCGAGCTGCGCGACCGCGGCTGGAAGCTCGCGCTTCTCTCGAACACCGACCGTGACCTGATCGCCGCGTCGCAGAAGCAGCTCGGCGTGCCGGTCGACCTCGCGATCGTGGCCGAGGACGTCGGCTCCTACAAGCCCGCGCACGGGCACTGGGAGCGCTTCTTCGAGGCGACCACGGCCGACCGCGAAGCACACGTCCACGTCGCGGCGAGCCTCTTCCACGACATCGCGCCGGCGCGCGAGCTCGGCCTGCGGACGGTCTGGATCAACCGGCTCGGAGAACAGCCCGGGCCCGAGCCCGACCGCGAGCTGACCGACCTCGCGAGTCTGCCTGACACCCTCGAGGAGCTCGTGCCGGCATGACCGTGGTTCGACCCGCGCACAAGGAAGACGTCGAGGCCGCCGCGGCCATGCTCAACGAGCACTCCCGTCGACTGCACGGCACCGACGACATGACCCCCGCCGACCTGCTCACGTACTGGACGTCGCCGGACGTCGAGCTCGGCCGCGATGTTCTGCTCGCTGAAAGCCAGGACGGTCGGCTCGGCGGCTATGCGGACCTGGGCGTCCACGGAGACGCCGTGTGGCTGGATGTCAGAGGCACCGACCCCGCGACTCTGCCCGCGGTGCTCGAGGCGATCGAGCAGCGCGCGACGACAAAGGAGCCGGACAAGAAGCTCTGGGGCTACACCTCCGCCGCTGACGCGCCGCTCGTCGAGCTGTTCGAGCGGACGGGCTACCAGAAGGCTCGCCACTCGTTCCACATGCGGATCGACCTCGAGGGAGATCTGCGCAGGCCCGAGTGGCCCGAAGGCGTTTCTGTACGCACCATGCGCGAGGGTGAGGAGCGCCGCGTCTACGACGCGGAAATGGCGTCCTTCGCAGACACGTGGATGTTCGCCCCGGACCCGTACGAAAGCTGGCTGCACTGGATGGTCGAGGAGCCGTCGTTCGACCGTTCCCTGTGGTTCGTCGCCGAGCAGGACGGCGAGCTCGCGGGGATCATCCTCTCGCGAGCGCCCGAGAACGAGCCGGGCCTCGGCTGGGTGCGCATCCTCGGCGTCCTGCCCGAGCACCGCCGCCGTGGCCTTGGCCAGGCCCTTCTGCAGCACGTATTCGCCGAGTTCGCGAACCGTGGGTTCAACGCAGTGGGCCTTGGAGTCGACGCCGAGAACCCGACCGGCGCCGTTAGTGTCTACGAGCGCGCCGGGATGCATGTCGAAAGGACGAACCTGATCTTCGAGAAATCTCAGGGATAATCGAATCCGTCGTGGCCGAGCCGCGCATAGACGTTTCGATCGAGCACCAGCATCGCCCCGAAGAAAACTCGGACGGAGCAGGAAAGCACCCGAACACATGCCCGTCGTGCGGGTCGCACTACCGCAACGACGAGCTCGAGGCGAACCTCCGAGTCTGCCCGCAGTGCAGCCACCACTTTCCGGTGCGAGCGCGCGAGCGGATCGCGCAGCTCGTCGACACCGGGACGTTCCAGGAGGAGGCCGCCGACCTGCGGTCCGAAGACCCGCTCGCCTTCTTCGACCTGCGCCCGTACACGGAACGGCTCGCCGAAGCCGAGGTCTCGACCGGCCTCGGAGACGCGATGGTGATCGGGAGCGCCTCGGTCGAGAGCCAGGGCTGCGAGCTCGCGGTCATGGACTTCGCCTTCATGGGCGGCTCGATGGGCAGCGTCGTCGGCGAGAAGCTGACCCGCGCCGCGGAGTCCGCCGCGGAGCGAAAGGTGCCGCTCGTCGCCGTCACCGCATCGGGCGGCGCGCGCATGCAGGAGGGGATCCTCTCCCTCATGCAGCTGCCCAAGACCGTGTGCGCGATCGAGGACCTGCGCGACGCGCGCTGTGGGTTCATCAGCGTCATGACGCATCCGACGACCGCCGGCGTCCTCGCCAGCTTCGCGAGCCTCGGCGACATCATGGTCTCCGAGCCCGGCGCGCTGCTCGCGTTCACCGGGCCCCGTGTCGTGCAGCAGACGACCCGCGAGAAGCTGCCCGACGACTTCGGGCTCGCCGAGTCCAACCTCCGCTTCGGCCACCTCGACGCGATTCTGCCCAGGTCCGAGCTGAGGCCCTTCCTCGGCCGCGCTCTGCGACTCTTCTCCAATGGCCGCTGAAGACGAACGACACGTCCGCGAGCGGCTGAACAAGCTCCGGGGCCTGCCGCTCCTTCGGGGAACGCGGCTGTCCGGCGACGCGAAGCGTCTGCAGAAGCAACTCGACCGGATCGAGGAGGCCGAGCCGTCGGACGAGGAGATGTGGCGCGTCGTCGATCTGGCGCGGCACTCGCAGCGGCCGTACACCCTCGACTACGTGGAGCGGTTGTTCGAGGACTTCATCGAGCTGCACGGGGACCGGGCACGTGCCGAGGACCCCGCGCTCGTGACCGGCCTCGCACGTTTCGGCGGCCGGACGATCGCGCTCATCGGTCAGCAGAAGGGCCGCGACCTCAACGAGCGCCAGCGACGCAACTTCGGGATGGCGCACCCCGAGGGCTATCGCAAGGGCATGCGGCTGATGGAGGTCGCCCAGCGGCACGGGTTCCCGATCGTCACGTTCCTCGACTCGCCGGGCGCGTACCCGGGCGTGGCCGCGGAGCAGCACGGACAGGGCGGAGCGATCGCCCGCTCGCAGGCGCTGATGGCGCGGCTGACCGTCCCGCTCGTCTCGTGCATCATCGGCGAGGGGAACTCCGGCGGTGCGATCGCGATCGGGCTCGTCGACCGCGTGTTGATGCAGGCGAACTCGATCTACAGCGTGATCTCGCCGGAGGGCTGCGCCGCCATCCTGTGGCGCGACGGCGCCTTGAAGGAGAAAGCTGCGGTCGCGCTCAAGCCGGACGCGATCCACTGCCTCGAGCTGGGCGTGATCGACGAGATCGTCCCGGAGCCCCAGGGCGGTGCGCACCTGAACCCGGACGAAGCGGCTCGCCTGCTCGGCCGGGCGCTCGGCCAGACGCTCGAGGAGCTGTCGGCGATTCCCGGCGCGGAACTTCGTGCACAACGTCGCGAGCGGTATCGCCGACTCGGGATTTACAGCGCGCGTCCGACGGAAACCGCTCTACGTAGCGGTGCCTGACGGTTTTCCACAGACAGCGCCGGTCCAGCTATCCACAGCATCCACAGTGTTTTCAACCGGTCCGAGAACGCTCGAGGCCGGCGCAAAGGCCGGCCCCGAGTGTGACCCCCTGGTCAGGGATGAGCTTTTCAGGTCGTACTCGCCCCGTTTCTAGCCCGTGTCTTCCCGTTGTGCTCGGGTCGAAACATTTGTCGACGGGTTTCTCTGGACGCCTACCTCGGTAGAGAGAAGACATGCGACCGATCTGGAGCGGATCGATCTCGTTCGGGCTCGTGACCGTGCCCGTGCAGATGTACTCGGCGACCGAGTCGAAGGAGCTCCGGTTCCACTTCCTGCACAAGGACGACCTGCAGCCGATCGGCTACGACAAGGTGCGCAAGGACACGGGCAAGCACGTCGATCCCGACGACGTCGTGCGTGGGTTCGAGATCGAGAAGGGCAAGTACGTGCCGATCGAGGACGAGGATCTCGACCGGCTCGACATCGAGCTGACCCACTCGATCGACATCCTCGACTTCGCCGATCTCGACGAGATCGACCCGATCTACTTCCGCAAGGCCTACTACCTCGCGCCGCGGGACGGCGCCGAGAAGCCCTACCGCCTCCTTGTTCGCGCGCTGGACGAGACCGGAAAGGTCGGGATCGCCAAGGTCGTGATCCGGAACAAGCAGCACCTGGCCGCGCTCAGGGCTCACGACGGCGTGCTCGTCCTCGAGACCATGTACTACGCGGACGAGGTGCGGAAGCCCCAGTCCGTGAACGGCAAGACGAGGCTGCAGAAGGCCGAGGTCGAGATGGCGAAGTCGCTGGTCGAGAACCTGAGCGGCAGCTTCAAGCCGGAGAAGTACGACGACACGTACCGCAAGGAGCTCCTCGACCTGATCCGCTCGAAGGCCAAGGGCAAGAAGCTTCCGGAGCCGCAGGAGGAAGAGGAGGCCGAGGTCGTCGACCTGATGGCCGCGCTCCGCGAGTCGGTCGACCAGACGAAGAAGAAGAGCAAGCGAGCAAAGAGGACCTCCCGCAAGGCAAGCTAGCGCCGTGGCCAAGGCGAAGCTCGCCGAATACAAGAAGAAGCGCGACCCGAAGAAGACGCCCGAGCCCTTCGGCTCGACGAAGCGCGGGAAGAAGCCGGTCTTCGTCGTCCAGCGCCATGCGGCGCGGAGCCTCCACTACGACTTCCGGCTGGAGCGAAACGGCGCTCTGGCCAGCTGGGCCGTGCCCAAGGGCCCGCCGCTCGAGCCTGGCCAGCAGCACCTCGCCGTCCACGTCGAGGACCACCCGCTCGAGTACGGCACGTTCGAGGGCGAGATCCCGAAGGGCCAGTACGGCGCCGGCACCGTGGAGATCTGGGACAAGGGGACGTACGAGCTCGTCGAGGAGAAGAAGGACGGCGGCCTCACCGTCCGGCTGCACGGCGAGCGGCTCAAGGGCACGTACGCGCTCGTCCCGGCGAAGCTCTCGGGCGACCCGAAGAACTGGCTGATCCTGCGCAAGAAGGACGACGCGGAGCCGGCGGCGCAGACGACCCGCAACTACCGGCCGATGCTCGCGACGCCTGCGGAGGACGTACCGCACGGCGACTGGCTGTACGAGATCAAGTGGGACGGCTACCGGATCATGGCCACGGTCGCAGGCTCCGACGCCTCGCTCCGCACGCGCAAGGATCAGGACTACACGAAGCGCTTCGAGAACGTCGCGAAGGAGCTCGTCAAGGCCGTGAAGACCCCGGACTGCGTCGTCGACGGCGAGGTCTGCGCGCTCGACGGCGACGGACGGCCGAGCTTCTCGGCCATGCAGCAGGGCAAACCGGGGACGCCGATCGTCTACTTCGTCTTCGACCTGCTCGAGGTCGACGGCGAGCCGCTCATCGACCTTCCACTCGAGGAGCGGCGCAAACGGCTCGAGAAGCTTCTCGACAAGCGGAACAGGACGGTCCGCTACTCGGAGACCTTCGAGGACGGCGACGCGCTGCTCGAGGCGGCGAATCAGCAGGGCCTCGAAGGGATCCTGGCCAAGCGCCCGGGCTCGAAGTACCTCCCGGGGAGGCGCTCACGCGAGTGGCTCAAGATCAAGGGCCACGGCCGCCAGGAGTTCGTGATCGCCGGCTACACGCGCGGACAGGGCCGGCGCCAGGGCACGCTCGGCTCGCTCGTGCTCGCGACCTACGAGGGCGGCGACCTCGTCTACGTGGGGAACGTCGGCACCGGGTTCAGCGACCGCGAGATCGATCGCCTGGTGTCCAAGCTGAAGCCGCTCCAGCGGGACACGACGCCCTTCAAGGAGGCTCCGAAGATGCCCCGCATCCGGAAGGGCGACGTCGTCTGGGTCGAGCCGAAGCTCGTCGCCGAGGTCGAGTTCGTGGAGTGGACGCACGACGGCCACCTGCGCGCGCCGGCCTACAAGGGCTTGCGCGAGGACAAGGAGGCGGCCGAGGTGCGGCGCGAGGAGCCGGAGCCGTTCCCGGCCGAGATCCGCAAGGGCAAGCGCGTCTTCAAGCCGTCGAACGTGGACAAGCTCTTCTGGCCGGACGAGGGGATCGCCAAGGGCGACCTGCTCTCGTACTACCACCGGGTCGCGCCGGTCCTGATCCCGCATCTCAAGGACCGGCCGTTCACGATGAAGCGCTACCCGGACGGGTGGCAGGGCAAGTTCTTCTTCCAAAAGGACGCGCCGAAAGGCATGCCCGACTGGATCCCGACCGCCTCGATCGCCGTCACGACGCGGGACAAGCCGCGGCAGCGCCGCCGGATCGACGCGCCGCTCGTCAACGACGAGCTCGCCCTGCTGTGGATGGTGAACATGGGCTGCATCGACCTGAACGCGTGGTACTCGCGGATCGACAAGCCCGAGCGCCCCGACTGGGTGCTGTTCGACCTCGATCCGTCGCCCGACGTCGGCTTCCCGGAGACGATCGAGGTCGCGCTGCTCGTCAAGCAGGCGCTCGAGACGCTCGAGCTGGAGAGCGTCGTCAAGACGAGCGGGTCCGAGGGCATCCACATCCTCGTCCCGATCGCGCGCCGGCACACGTACGCGGACACGCGCGAGTTCTCGGCGATCGTCGCCAACGCGCTCGCGCGCACGCACCGCGGGCTCGTCACGACGGAGTGGACGAAGGCGAAGCGGCGCGGCGTGCTGATCGACTCGAACCAGAACGGCGAGGGGAAGACGATCGCGTCCGTCTACTCGGTGCGGCCGAAAGCCGGCGCGCCGGTCTCGACCCCGCTGCGCTGGGACGAGGTCAACGAGTCACTCGACCCGGCCGCATTCACGATGGACGAGGTGCTCCGCCGGGTCGAGCAGCACGGCGACCTGTTCGCGGACGTGCTGACGACGAAGCAGTCGTTGACCGCTGCGTTGAAGACGCTGCGCTAGGACCCTCCTAAAGGTGGTCGTCGGACAGCCGCTCGGTGCCCGGGTAGCGCTGGTCGATCAGCCGGTTGTCCTTCATGTCCTCGTAGTCCGGCGCCTCGTGCGGTACCTCGTCGGGGTTGTCGCGAATCTCCTCGAGCTCTTGCTCGGCCGCGTCACCGCCGGTCAACTTCTCCCAGAACTCTTTCAGGCCCATCGTTGCCTCCTTTTGAGGTTCTCCGATGGTAACTGCCTCGTCCTCTCAGGTGACGCGCGGGAGCAGGAACTCCCAGACGCGGCCGATCTCGTCGAAGCCCAGCTTCGCGTAGAGCTCCTTCGGCCAGTCGTCGCGGACCGCGAGCAGGAAGGTGAGGTCGTGCCCCGCCTCGCGTGAGGCGTCGAGGGCGCGCGTCACCGTCGCCCGTGCCAGGCCTCGGTTCCGGAACCGCTCGAGGGTGAGCACGTCCTCGATCTGGCCGATGTCCGGTTCGTAGTACAGCTCGCAATAGCACCCGATCTCGCCGTCGGCGCGCCCCGCGAAGAAGCGACGTGTCGACCGCCGCGGCCATCACACGCCGGTTCTCGACGAGTTGCTGCACGACGTCGTCGTCCTGGACCCTCGGGTCGGTCTGCCAGCCGTGCGACCAGACCGGTAGGAGCTCCTCGATCGGCACCTCGTCCACGATCGACGTGTCGACGTCGCGATCCCGATCGCGCCGGGCGATCATGACCACCGCGCACTCGATCTCCCAGCCGAGCTCGCGGAACTGGGGCTCGAGGCGGTCGCCGGCCTCCTCGTCGACGAGCTCGACCTTGCGATGCGTCAGCCGCGCCGCGCCGAGGATGCGGTCGGCTTCCGCGGCGAGCTCCTCGGCGGTGACGGCGCCGAGGTCGCCGTCGGCGAACAGGTAGTTGCGGCTCCAGACCCGCGGGAGGTCCGTGTTCAGGTGCGCGACGCCGTACTGCGACGGCACCTTCGTCTTCGCGGCGCGGTCGGCGAGCCGGACGATGAAGTCGACGCAGCGCTCGCGCTCAGTCATCGCCGAGCCGCCTCGGATGTCCGAGCCTGCCCAGCTCGGCGATGTCCCGTCGGAAGAGGAGCGCCACCGTCCAGTCGGTCACGACGCGAAGCTTCCTCGAAAAGAGGGGCAATTGGTAGAGGTGGTACGTCCTCGTCACGAACCAGCCGATGAACCCGCGCAGAGGGAGACCGAAGACGAGCGCGATCCCCTTGTAGCGGCCGAGTGTGGCGACCTGGCCGAGCATGCGGAAGCGGTACGGCTTCGGGTCGCCGGTCAGGTTCTTCACGAGCCGCCGCGCCTGGCGAAGCGCGTGCTGCGAGGTGGGCGGGTCCGGGCCGGGCGTCAGCTCGTTCGGCACACGCGCGCCGTCGCCGAGCGCCCACAGGCCCTCGTGGCCCTCGACGCGCAGCAGTCGAGTCGACGCGGACCGCGCCGCGCTCGTCGACGGGTAGGCCGAGCTCGCGGAGGATCGGGTTCGGCGTGACGCCGGCCGTCCAGACCAGCGTGTGCGTCGGGATGCGCAGGCCGCCCGATAGAGCGACCGTGCCGGGGCCGGCCGATGCGAGCGTCGTCGACGTGTGGATCTCGACGCCGCGTCCGGCGAGCTGCTTCGCCGCGTACTCGCCGAGGCGCGTCGGGATCTCCGGCAGGATCTTCGGCGCCGCGTCGACGAGCACCCAGCGCGGTCGCGGACGCTGGAACTGCGGGTAGTAGCGCAGCGCGTCGCGGACGAGATCCGCAAGCTCGGCAAGCGCCTCGACTCCCGCGTAGCCGGCTCCGACGAAGACGAACGTGAGGTGCGCCTCTGCACGCTGGCGGTCGTTCTCGGCCGCGGCCGCTTCGAGCCGGCGCAGCACGTGGTTGCGGAGGTGGATCGCGTCGGCGAGGTCCTTGAAGCCGAGCCCGTGCTCGGCGAGCCCGGGGATTGGCAGCGCGCGCGGGAACGAGCCGAGTGCGAGGACTGCCTGCTGGTAGTGGACGACGATTGTCCCGGCACCGGTCTGGATCGTCGCGACGCGCTGCTTCGGGTCGAGGGCGGTGAGCCGCCCGAGAAGCAGCTCGGAATGCGGACACATCATTCGCAACGGCACGACCACGTGACGCGGCTCGAGCGAGCCCGACGCGGCCTCGGGCAGCATCGGCGTGTAGAGCATGAAGTTCTCCTCGCTGACGATCGTCGTGCCGCGCTTGCCGAGCAGGCGCGCGACGTAGGAGCCCGCGAAGCCGCCGCCGAGGACGAGCGTTCCGCCTCTCGCGTGCCGCGGCTCTACGATCGCCATGTGCAGGTTTCCGTGATCGGAAGCGGCGCCGAGCACGAGGCGCGCGCGGAGGAAGTGGGTCGTCTCCTGGCCGAGCGGGGTTGCAAGATCGTCACCGGCGGGCTCGGCGAGGTGATGGCCGCTGCGATGCGCGGTGCGAAGGCTGCTGGCGGGACCACGATCGGCATTCTCCCCGGGACGAGCCGCTCCGACGCGAACGAGTGGGTCGACCACGCTGTCGCGACGGGTCTCGGGCACATGCGGAACTTCGCCGTTGCCGCGTCCGGTGACGCCGTGATCGCCGTCGGCGGCAGCTGGGGGACGCTGACCGAGATCGCCTATGCGATGCGACTCGGGCGGCCGGTTGTGATCCTGGAGCCGGGCCTGGATCTGGAGGGCGTCGGTCGTGCCGCCACGCCCGAGGAGGCCGTCGAGCTTGCGATCAGCCGCGCGCGAGCGGACGCGTGAGGCAGGTCGGGCCGCCGTCGCCCTTGCGCGAGAGCTCCTCGCCCGCGTAGACGCGAACGTCCACGCCTGCCGCTTCCAGGCGCCTGCGCGTCTCCGGGTTGCCGTCGAGCGCGAGCCCGACCCGCGGCGCCAGCGCGAGCACGTTGCAGCCCATCGACTCGAACTCCTCGTCCGGCACCTCGACCATGCGCACGCCGCGCTCCTCGAGGAGTTGGACGAGTCGCACGGGAAGCAGCGGCAGGTAGACGAGTGCGAGCTCGTCGTCGAGCGGGCTGATCAAGGACAGCAGGTGCAGCACTTCCCCGCGGCCGCGGTGGTGCGGGAGATCGACTGTGAGCACGTCGACCTCCGGGAGTGCGACCGCGATCTGGGCGGCGCCGGTCGCGTTCGTCCGGTAGCCGAGCCCGACGACGAGCGTGGTCTCGTCGAGCCAGAGCGTGTCGCCGCCTTCGGCGAGTGCCGGAGCGGTCAGCTCGGCGGCGATCGGGATCCCGTTCGCCTCGAAGTCGCGGCGGATGGCCGCGACCTCGTCATGCCGCGACTCCTTGCCGGGCCTGAGCAGGATCGCGCCCGCGTCGCTCGTGAGCGCGGGGTCGAAGACGTAGATCGAATCGACGTTTCCGCTCGGCGAGGGCTCGCCGACGACCACGTCCGCGCCCGCCTGCGTGAGCGTCTCGCACAGTCCCTCGTGCTCCGCGGCCAGCCGCGCGGCATCCGGCTCCGAGCGCCAGCCGTATTCGCGCCAGCGCGAGACGTCGGGCGGCGGCCGGCGGACGAAGACGCGCCGCAGAGGCGCCGTCATGGTCTGGATCACGCGGCGAGCATACGGCCGAGCAACTCGAGCGCCCCGGCCTTGTCGAGCGGCTCGTTCAGGTTCCCGCACTTCGGCGACTGCACGCAGGACGGGCAGCCGCTCTCGCACGGGCAGCCGTCCAGCATCTTCGCGGTGTCGTCGACCCAGCCCTCGAACGTGTCGAACCCGCGCTCCGTGATGCCGACGCCGCCCGAGTGCCCGTCGTAGACGAAGACCGTCGGGCGGCCGGTCTGGTAATGGATGTTCGTCGAGAGGCCGCCGATGTCCCAGCGGTCGCACATCGCCCAGAGCGGCAGGATCGCGATCATCGCGTGCTCGGCGGCGTGCAGCGTCCCGAGGAGCTTCGGCATGTCTGTGAGTCCGTCCAGCTGCTCGGGCTCAGGGACGTACCAGACGGCCTCCGTGTCGAACGTCGTCTCGGGCAGGTCGAGCCCGACGAGCTCGAGTGTCGACTGGTCGCGGATCGACTTGCGCTGGTAGCCGACGACCTGCTCGGTCACGCTCACGCGTCCGAACGCGAGCTCGAGGCCGAGACGCGTCTCCGCCCGGAGCGTCTCCTCGATCGACGTCATCGTCTCCTTCTTCGCCTGCGTGTAGTAGTCGCCGGAGAACGGCTCGACCAGCGCGCTGCGGGCGACGAGGTCGAGTGCGACGACGCGGTAGCCCTCGCCGAGGTGGAGGTAGATGGCGCCCTCGTGGACGGTCGAGTAGGCGCGCTCGCGCTCGATCGTGCCGAGCACCGAGCCGTTCTCGGTCTCGACGACGGTGAAGACGTCAGGGCTCGCCGAGCGGAGGCCGAAGCGCGCGGCCGGGTAGTCGCGGCCTGCCCAGACGTAGCCGGCGTCGGTCTTCGACAGCTCCGGGTGCTCGGCAGCGCGGCGGAGTGCGCCTGCGCCGAGGATCTCGCGTCTGCCTCGTCGATCGGAGCCTCGAACGCGGCGGCGGCCACGTGCCCGTCGAGCACTCGCGGGTTCTCGTGGTCGAGAATCGCCGCCTCGACGCGGCGGCCGAGAAGCGTTTCGGGCTCGCGCATGAAGTACTGGTCGAGCGCGTCCTCGCTGGCGACGAGGACGGCGAGCCCGTGATCGCGTCGCCCTGCGCGGCCCCACTGTTGCCGCAGGCTCGCAACCGTTCCGGGGAAGCCGACCGAGATGACCGCATCGAGCATCCCGACGTCGATCCCGAGCTCGAGCGCATTCGTCGCGCTGACTCCGAGCAGCTCGCCGGCGAAGAGGCGCTGCTCGATTTCGCGCCGCTGCGCAGCCGTGTAACCGGCCCGGTACGGCGAGAGGCGCGACGCGTCGCCGAGCCTGTCGGCCGTGAACTTGTGGATCAGCTCCGCCGAGCGGCGGCTCTTGGCGAAGACGAGCGTCCGCAGGCCGCGTTGGACCAGGTCGGCCATCAGCTTCGACGCCTCCGCGAGCGCACTCGCGCGCTGGCCCAGCTCCTCGTCGACGAGCGGCGGGTTCCAGAGCGCGACCGTCCGCTCGGCCTTTGGCGCTCCGTCCTCCCTGATGACGGTGAAGTCGAGCCCGGTCAGCGCGAGGGCGAGCTCGCCGGGGTTCGCGATCGTCGCCGATGCGAGCAGGAACTGCGGCTCGGCGCCGTACACGCGGGCCAGCCGGCGAAGGCGCCTGAGCACGTTGCCGACGTGCGAGCCGAAGACGCCCCGGTAGACGTGCGCCTCGTCGACCACGACGTAGCGCAGGTTGGAGAGCACGTCGCCCCAGCGGTCGTGGTGCGGCAGGACGCCCACATGGAGCATGTCCGGGTTGGTCAGGATGAGGTTCGACCACTTGCGGACCTGCCAGCGCCGCTCGCTCTCGGTGTCGCCGTCGTAGATCGCCGCGCGGATGTGCTTGACGTTCAGCCCGCCGAGCGCTCTGACCTGGTCCTGCGCGAGCGCCTTGGTCGGGTAGAGGTACAGCGCGCGGAGCTTGGGCTGCTCGGTGAGCGCCGCGAGGACGGGGAGGTTGAACGCGAGGCTCTTCCCGCTGGCCGTCCCGGTCGTGATCGCGACGTTCTGTCCGCGCTGTGCCGCATCCCAGGTTGCGGCCTGGTGTGAGTAGAGCTCGGCGACACCGCTCGCCTCGAGCTTCTCCCGCAGAGCGCTCGGAAGATCGTCGGGCAGTGGAGCCGTGATCGCATCCCGCGCAGGCTCCGAGCCGAGGTAGGCGAGCTCCTCGCCCTGGACCAGATCGTCCCACTGCGCCACGCCGACGGCCACGAGGCCGATGGTAGCCTTGGCCTACCGGGGTGCCTCGTCGCCGAGGCTGAGAACACACCCGCTGAACCTGATCCGGTTAGTACCGGCGAAGGGAGGAACTTGATTCCACGGTGTTTGACGATTGCGGGCTCCGACTCCGGGGGCGGGGCGGGGATTCAGGCCGACCTCAAGGCGTTTGCGGCTGCCGGCTGCTTCGGAACGAGCGCGATCGTCGCGCTGACCGCTCAGAACACGCTTGGCGTGACTGCGGTGCAGGAGCTGCCACCCGCTTTCGTGGAGGCCGAGCTCGAGGCCGTCTTCTCCGACATCGGCGTCGACGCGGCGAAGACGGGGATGCTCTTCTCACGCGAGCTGATCGACACGGTCGCCGACTTTCTCGCCGTGCACCGTGTGCCGCTGGTCGTCGACCCGGTCATGGTCGCGAGCTCGGGCGCGAAGCTGCTCGAGGACGACGCCGTCGACGTGCTGGTCGACCGGCTGTTCCCGCTCGCGTCGGTCGTCACGCCGAACTTGATGGAGGCCGAGGCGCTCGCAGGATCGGGCACGAGGCGCGAGCTCGCCGAGCGGATCCACGAGCTGGGCGCTCCCGCGGTGATCGTCACCGGCGGTCACGGCGACGATCCGGTCGACCATCTCTTCGACGGCGAGCGGCACGTCGAGATCCCCGTCGAGCGGCACGACGTCGCGGCCACGCACGGCGCAGGCTGCACCCACTCCGCCACACTCGCCGCGAATCTGGCGAAGGGCCTGTCCCTAGTAAAGGCCGCGGAACGAGCAGCGGAAGTCGCTTCGGAGGCGGTCCGCAACGGGCTCGTCGAGATCGGCGCCGGCGAGGGGCCGGTGAACGTCCTCGCATGAGAACCGGAGCCGACCTCGCCGCGATCCGCGAGCGCAAGCCGCTCGTCCACCAGATCACGAACTACGTCGTCATGAACGAGACGGCGAACGCCACCCTCGCCCTAGGCGCGCTGCCCGTGATGGCGCACGCGGTCGAGGAGGTCGAGGAGATGGCCGCGGTCGCCGGGGCGCTCGTGCTCAACATCGGGACGCTGTCCAAGCACTGGATCGAGGCGATGCTGCTCGCAGCCAAGGCTGCCAACGCGGCCGGCGTGCCCGTCGTGCTCGACCCCGTCGGGGCGGGAGCGACGCGGCTGCGCACCGAGACGGCGAAGCGCATCCTGGACGAGGCCGAGATCGCAGTCGTGCGCGGGAACGCGGCCGAGGTCGCGACTCTCGCCGGTCGCGAGGCCGAGATCCGCGGCGTCGAGTCGATCGGAGCGGCCGACTCCGGAACGGAGCTGGCGACGGCCGCCGCCTCGGCGCTGGGGTGCGTTGTCTCCGTCACGGGCCCGGTCGACCACGTCTCCGACGGCGGGCGCACGATCGCGGTCGCGAACGGCGATCCGCTGCTCGGCACGGTCAGCGGCACGGGCTGCATGTCGACGGCGATCACCGGCTGCTTCCTCGCTGTTGCTTCCAGTCCGCTCGAGGCCGCGGCGGAGGCGCTCGTCGCGTTCGGCGTCGCGGGTGAGGACGCGGCGGTGGGCGCCAAGGGGCCGGGTTCGTTCCACGTCGCCCTCTACGACGCGCTCTACAACCTCGACCCGGCGACGCTCGACGCGCGCGCGAAGGCCGAAGGATGAGGCTGCACGCGATCGTGACCGACTTCGAGGCCGCCGTTCGCGCCGTCGAGGGCGGGGCGACCGTGATTCAGCTCCGGCTCAAGGGGGCTTCGACCGGAGACGTGATCCAGACGGGACGAGCGTTCCTCGACCTGCCGGCCACGTTCGTGGTCAACGACGACGTCGAGGCCGCGCTGGCGCTCGGCGCGGACGGTGTCCATCTCGGCCGCGACGATCCTGGCGCCGAGCGAGCCGTCGAGCAGGGCCTCATGCTCGGTATCTCGGCCTCGACCGTCGACGAGGCGCTTGCGGGCGAGCGCCTCGGCGCGGCATACATCGGCGCCGGCCCCGTCTGGGCGACCCCCTCGAAGCCCGACGCCGATTCGCCGATCGGTCTCGACGGGTTGCGGGAGATCTGCGAGGCGGTCTCGATTCCCGTCGTCGCAATCGGAGGCATCGACGCCGCGAACGCAGCGGACTGCATCGCTGCGGGCGCTGCAGGGGTGGCCGTCGTGCGCGCGGCTGCCGACTCGAGAGCGGTCAGTGAGGCTCTCGCAGGTCGGTGAGCTGGGCCTCCTCGCCGAGCTCGAGCGGCGCGGGTTGGCTCAGCGGATCGAGAACGACGCGGCGCAGCTCGGGGACGGCCTCGTCGTCACCCAGGACGCGCTCGTCGAGGGCGTGCACTTCCGGTTCGACCTCGTCTCGTGGCGCGATCTCGGCTTCCGCGCGGCGGCGGTCAACCTCAGCGACCTGGCGGCGTCGGGTGCGGACCCCGAGGCGCTGGTCGTCGCGGTCGCGCTTCCGACGGAAACGGAGATCGACGACGTGCTCGAGCTCTACGAAGGGCTGAACGAGCCCGGCGTCCCGATCGTCGGCGGCGACACGACCCGCTCCGAGCTCGCGATGCTGAGCGTGACCGCGCTCGGCCGCTCGGATCGCGTCCCGGGCCGCGGGGGAGCCGAGCCCGGAGACGTCCTCGTCGTCACCGGACCGCTCGGCGGCCGCGGGCGCCGCGTTCAGGAACGGCCGGCTCGCGCGTCCACCGCTCCGCCTGGCCGAGGGGAAGGAGCTGGGCGCGGTCGCCCATGCGCTGCTCGATATCTCGGACGGTCTCGCGGTCGACGCGGGTCACATCGCCGCGCGCTCAGGCGTCCGCTGCGTGATCGACCTCGAGCACGTCCCGCTGGCCGAAGGAGCCGAGTT
This sequence comes from uncultured Actinomycetes bacterium, assembly GCA_963812695.1. Classification (GTDB taxonomy): domain Bacteria; phylum Actinomycetota; class Thermoleophilia; order Gaiellales; family Gaiellaceae; genus VAXT01. The sequence goes on along the minus strand of CAWEWD010000015.1, from coordinate 13,417 downwards.
GGACGACCTCGGATTCGGCGAGGACTACGAGCTGCTGGCCGCCGTGGCCGAGCCGGGACGCTTCACCGTCATCGGGCGCTGCGAGGAGGGCGGCGGCGTCGAAATCCGCCTCCGTGGCGAGCCCGTACCCCTGACGGGTTGGGACCACTTCCGCATGCAAGAACCCGACTTGCGCTGACCCGCGCGAACGGCAAGGCTGTGGCCTAGGTGCTCGGGTTCGTGATCAGGCGGCTGGCGTGGGGCGTCGTCCTCGTGATGGTCGTCAGCATGATCATCTACGTGATCTTCTTCGTGCTGCCGCCGAACCAGCCGGGCTCGAATCGGCAGGGAATCGTGTCGGGGAACCTGGAGGCGAACTACAACCTCGAGCACCAGTCCATGCCGGCGCAGTACGTGCACTTTCTGAACCATCTCGCGCACGGCGACTTCGGGACGTCCCTTCGGTACAACATTCCCGTCCGAGACCAGATCCGAAGCGCGCTGCCGGTCACGCTCTCGCTGATCCTCGGCGGCACGATCATGTGGCTTCTGATCGCGTTCCCGATCGGGATCCTGTCGGCGCTCTATCCGCGATCGATGCTCGACAAGGGGCTGATGGCGATCGTCCTGGTCGGGATCTCGTGCCATCCGGTCTGGCTGGGCCTCATCTTCTCGTACACGCTCGGCTACAAGCTCCACGCCTTTCCCATAGCCGGGTACTGCGACCTCGTCTACGACAAAGGGAACAGCGTGAACCAGTGCGGCGGGCCGAAGTACTGGGCGTACCACATGGTTCTTCCGTGGTTCACGTTCGCGCTTCTGTTTGCTGCTTTCTACGCTCGCATGATTCGGGCGACGCTGCTCGAGACGATGGACGAGGACTACGTGCGCACGGCCCGGGCCAAGGGTGCCAGCGAGTGGCGTGTTCTGCGCAAGCACATCTTGCGGAACGCGCTCTTGCCGGTGGTTGCGATGCTCAGCATGGACATGGTCGTCATCTCGGTGACCGGGGTGATCTTCATCGAGACCGTCTTCCAGCTGCCCGGGATCGGGACGATGCTCTATCAGTCGCTCACGACGAACGACCTGCCGGTGCTCGCCGGTGTCGTCGTGGTCGTCTGCTTCGCCGTGACGATCGCGAACCTGATCGCGGACATCGTCTACAGCCTCATCGACCCGCGGTTGACGCTGCGCGGGCCGCGGCGTCAGCGGAGCTGGGGGCTGAGCCGTCTGCGGCCGAGGCCCTCGGGCGTTACAGAGACGGCTCCGGAGGCCTGAGCCAGGTCGCCCAGGCGTCCTCGTAGTGCGAGCGCGAGCGCGCGCCGACGACGGTCTCGCGCGCCTCGCCGCCTTCGAAGAGGATCGCCGTCGGGATCGCGAGCACGTCGTAGCGTGACGCGACGACCGGGTTCTCGTCGATGTTCAGCTTGACGAACTCGACGCTGCCGGCGTGCTGGTCGGCGAGGTCGGCCAGGATCGGCTCGACCGCCTTGCACGGTCCGCACCAGGGCGCCCAGAAGTCGATCACGACGGGCCGCCCGGCCTGCAAGACCTCGGTCTCGAACGTCGCGTCAGTGATCTCGCGCACGATCGAAGGCTACCCGTGTCCAGCGCAGCCACGTCCCGGTGCCAGGCACCGGGACATGTCCAGCGTCAGACGCTGGACGCGTCTCGTTTGGCCACGGCCGCCCAGGTTCGTTTCGCTCAGTTCGCGGATTCGGCGTTTCAAGGACGCGACTGGTTCGGGCGTGTCTGGTGTCAGACGCCAGACATGTCCCAATGCCTGGCACTGGGGCATGGCCTCTAGAGACGGTTGGTCAGGGCTCGGAGGCGGAGGGCCGGGACTTTCCAGATCGCCTCGGCGACGATCGACTTGCTCATCTTCGAGCCGCCGACTTCGCGGTCGGCGAACGTGATCGGCACCTCGACGACGCGGAAGCCGGCGCGGATCGCCCGGTACGTCGTCTCGATCTGGAACGCGTATCCCCGCGAGTCGATCGCGCCCAGGTCGATCGTCTCCAAGCACGGCCCGCCGGTAGCACTTGAACCCGCCGGTCAAATCGCGGATCCCGAGCTGGAGCAGCACCTGCGCGTAGAGCGAGCCGCCGCGCGAGATGAAGCGCCGCACGAGCCCCCAGTTCCGCGTGCCGCCCCCGGCCACGTAGCGCGACCCGAGCGCGAGATCCGCCTCCTCCGCAGCCGCCGCCAGCCGCGGCACGTCCGCCGGGTCGTGCGAGAAGTCGCAGTCCATCTCGAACACGAAGTCCGCGCCGAGCTCGAGCGCCTGCGCGAAGCCGGCCAGGTACGCGGGCCCGAGCCCCTCCTTCCGCGCGCGGTGCAGCACGTGCACCCAGGGCAGCTCGGCAGCCAGCCGGTCGGCGATCTCCCCGGTCCCGTCCGGCGAGCCGTCGTCGATGACCAGCACCTCGAGCCCCTCCAGCCCGAGCGCCCCCAGCGCGCGCACCATCGGCTCCAGGTTCTCGCGCTCGTCGTACGTCGGCAGACAGATGACCCTGCGCACGGTCCCTATCATCGCGGTGATGCCGAAAACGCTCCCCCGGAACGCAGACGTCGCGGACCAGTTCGACCTCCTGGCCGACTTTCTCGAGCTCGAAGGCAGCGACCAGTTCCGCCCACTCGCGTACCGGCGCGCGGCTCAGCGCATGCGCGAGACCGGCGGCTCGATCGCGCAGCTCGCGCTCGACGGCAAGGCGAAGGACCTGTCCGGAATCGGCAAGACGATCGAGGAGAAGATCGTCCAGATCGTCGAAGACGGCAAGATCGAGGCGCTGGCCGTGCGCGAGCAGCGCACACCGCCGGACGTCGTCGAGTTCATGCACCTCCCGGGCCTCGGCCCGAAGACCGCGCGCCGCATCTGGCAGGAGCTCGGCGTCGAGACGCTCGCCGACCTGAAGAAGGCCGCCGAGACCGAGCAGCTCCGCACGCTCACCGGGCTCGGCCCGAAGACCGAGGAGAACGTCCTCAAGGCGCTCGCCGACGCCGAAGAAGAAGATGGAGCGCAAGCCGCTCCTCGGCCAGGCGCTCCCGGCCGTGCGAGCCGTCGTCGAGGTCCTCCGCGAGCACCCGGCCGCCGTCGAAGTCAGCGAGGCGGGCAGCGTGCGCCGCCTCAAGGAGCAGGTCCGCGACCTCGACATCATCGCCACGGCGAGCGACCCCAAGTCGCTCATCGACTACTTCACGAAGCTGACCTGGGTCGACGAGATCGTCGCCAAGGGCAACACGAAGGCGACCGTCGTCGCGAGCGACGGCCTCCGCTTCGACCTCCGCGTCGTCCCACCCGAGTCGTACGGCAACCTGCTCCACCACTTCACCGGCTCGAAGCAGCACAACGTCGCGCTGCGCGAGGAGGCCGTCCGCCGCAAGCTCTCGATCTCCGAGTACGGCATCCAGAACACCGAGACCGGCGAGGTCTTCACGGACAAGACCGAAGAGGGCATGTACAAGCGCCTCGGCTACCCGTGGATCCCGCCCGAGCTGCGCGAGAACATGGGCGAGCTCGAGGCCGCGCGCGAAGGCCGCCTCCCGCAGCTCGTCGACCTCGACCGACATCCGCGGCGACCTCCACTCGCACTCCACGTGGTCCTCGGACGGGAAGAACACGATCGAGGAGATGGCGAGCGAGGCGAAGCGGCTCGGACGCTCCTACATCGCCGTCACCGACCACTCGCACTACCTGCGCGACGGGCGGCTCGAGGCCCAGAGCGTGGAGATCGACAAGGTGCAGGAGAAGCTCGGCCGCTTCAAGCTGCTCAAGGGCGTCGAGGCGAACATCAAGGCCGACGGCTCGGTCGACGTCGACGACGACGTGCTCGCGGACCGCGACTGGGTGATGGCGTCGATCCACTCCGGGCTCGACAAGGACCTGACCGAGCGCGTCCTGTCCGCGATGGACAACCCGAACGTCGACTGCATCGGGCACCTGACCGGGCGCAAGCTGAACCGGCGCGAGCCCGCGGACGTCGACCTCGAGCGTGTGGTCGAAAAAGCGCTGGAAACCGGCACGTTCCTCGAGATCAACGCCCAGCCGGACCGGCTCGACCTTCGCGACGCACACGCGCGGCTCGCGGGCGAGGCCGGCGTCAAGATCGTCATCTCGAGCGACTCCCACGAGATCCCGGCCCTCTCGAACCTCGAGTTCGGCGTCGCCCAGGCCCGCCGCGCGTGGCTCGGGCCGGATCAGATCCTCAACACGCGCCCCTGGGGCGAGGTCAAGAAGCTGCTCAAGAAGTGAGGTACCGCGCAGTCATCTTCGACCTCTGGCAGACGCTGGTCCCGTGGGACGTGGCGGAGTCGACGCGCTTCAACAACGAAGTGGCCCGGACGATCGGCGTCGAGCCGGAGCGCTACCTGGAGGTGTGGCTCTCGGGCGATCACCTGCCGAATCGCAACACCGGGCCGGCGGCGGATCACTTCCACGCACTGTTCGGAGAGCTCGGCGTGGACGCGGACGTCGAGCAGGTGCTGGCGATGCGCCGCGATCGGGCCAGACGGGTGCTCGTCCCTCGACCCGACGCGCTGCCGACGCTCGACGAGCTTCGCCGCCGCGGCCATCGGCTGGGGATGATCAGCGTCTGCACGCAGGACGTGTCCGAGGTCTGGGACGACACACCGTTCGGCGGGAAGTTCGACGCGACCGTGTTCTCCTGCGACGTCGGTCTATCGAAGCCCGACCCGCGAATCTACGAGCTCGCCTCCGAGCAGCTCGGTGTCGAGCCGGCCGACTGCCTCTTCGTCGGAGACGGCGCGAACGACGAGCTCCCGGGAGCCGAGCGCGCCGGGATGACGGCGCTCCAGCTGCGAGCGCCGGGCGAAACGCTCACGCCCGACGGCGAAGCGTGGCAGGGCGCGTCGATCGAGCACCTGGCCGAGGTCGTCGATCTGACCGAGTAGCAGTCTGTTACGAAGTCAGAGACGCGCCAGCAAGGTGAGGAGCTCGGCGGGCGAGTCGACGACGATGTCCGCGGCGCTCACGAGCTCGCTCGGCGCCTCGTCCGACGAGACCGCGACCCGGATCCCGAGCTCGAGCCCGTCGAGTGCGCGGAAGGCGTCGATGTCGGTCGTGTCGTCGCCCGCATAGAGCGCCCGTCTCAGCCCGGCATCGCCGAGCAACTGCGTGACCGCGGTCCCCTTGTCCGCGTCCACGGGCGGTCGCAGCTCGAGCACCTTGCGCCCGAAGCGCGGCACGAGGCCGGCCGCACGGGCGCGCTCCGCAACCCCCTCGAGGTACTCGAGCGCCTCGTCTTCGTTCTCGGCCTCGCGGTAGTGGAACGAAACCGTCAAGCCCTTGTCCTCGACGGGCCAGTCCACGCTTGCCGCGAAGCGCTGGAGCTCGTCACGCCAACGGTCCGCCTCGGGCGCGAGCTCGAGCCCGTGCGAGCCGACGTAGCGCACGCCGTCGACGCCGACGAGCCGCTGCGCGTCCTCTCCGGTGCGGCCGCTGACGCAGGCGACCAGCGCATACCGCGCGACCAGGCGCTCGAGCTCGCGGCGCGCCTCGTCGGGGACCGCCGCCTCGTCCGGCCGGCGCACGATCGGCGCGAGCGTCCCGTCGACGTCGAGCACGATCGCAGCCCGGTCCGGAGCCTCGGCGAGACGGTCGAGCGCTGACACGCCTCGTACGATACGGCCGTGCGCCTGATCGCAATCGGCCTCGTCGCAGGCTTCTTCAGTGCGTTGTTCGGGGTCGGTGGCGGAATCGTCGTCGTCCCGCTGCTCATCCTCCTCGTCGGGTTCGCGGAACGGCCCGCCATGGCGACGTCGCTCGCCTCGATCGGCCTGATCGCGGCCGTCGGGACGATCTCGTACGCGATCCGCGGCGACGTCCACGTCGGCTACGGCCTGCTGCTGGGACTGCCGGCCGCGGCCGGAGCGATCGCCGGAACCGCGCTGCAGCAGCGCGTCGCAGGCCCGATGCTCAGCTACGGCTTCGCGGCCCTGCTCGCCGCGGTCGGGATCTGGCTGCTCGTCTGATGGAGATCGTCGCCGTCATCGTCATCGGCCTGTTCGCAGGTGCCCTCGGCGGCCTGTTCGGAGTCGGTGGAGGGCTGATCTTCGTCCCGACGCTCGTGCTGCTGCTCGACCTCGGGCAGGTCGACGCCGAGGCGACGTCGCTGCTCGCGATCCTCCCGGTCGTGATCGCGGGCACCTGGCGGCAGCATCTCTACGGAAACGTCCGCTGGCGCACCGCGCTCGTGATCGGCGTCGTCGCAGTGGCCGGCATCGAGCTCGGCGTGCTGGTCGCCAACGCACTGCCCGAGGCGACGCTGCGGCGCCTGTTCGCGCTCCTCGTGCTGATCGTGGCCGCGCAGCTCGCCTGGCGCGCGCACCGCGCCAGCGCGGCTACGCCCGGGTAGCGACCGACACGAAATAGATCGCGACGAAGCCGGCCGCGGTCAGCGCGACTCGCAGCCGCGAGGGATGCCGGTGCGCCTCCGGCAAGAGGTCGGTCGCGCCCATGAACAGGAAGAACCCGACATAGAGCGCGAGCAGCTCTCCGAGCTTGTACGCCGAGATCGACATCGACGCGCCGACGATCGCTCCGATCAGCGGTGCGATTGCGTCCACCGTGAGCCACCTCACGGCCTTCCGGCGGTTGTCGCTCTGGCTGAGGATGAAGCTGACCGTGTTCATCCCGTCGGCGAAGTCGTGGGCGACCACGGCCACGAAGACGAGCAGCCCGGTCGTCGTGTTCACGCCGAACGCGAGGCCGATCCCGAGCCCGTCGATGAAGCTGTGCAGCGACAGCCCGGCCGCGCCCAGCACGCCGACCTGCTCGTGTGCCCGGGCCTGCACTGGGTCGTCCCGGTGATGGAGAACGAGCATCCGCTCGGCGAGGAAGAAGAACAGGAACCCGAGGCCGATGAGGCCGGATGACTCGGTCCGCGTTGTCGACCGAGTCGATCGCCTCGGGCAGGACGTCGAACAGCGCGACGCCGAGGACGACGCCGCCTGTGAGCGCGATCAGCGTCGTCAGCTCGCGGTGGAGACGGAGCGCGACGAAGCCGCCGGCCAGCGTGGAGACGACCGTCAGCCCGGCGAGTGGGACCGCGATCCAGTTCACGCGCAGTTACGGCACGTGCCGTAGATCTCGAGCTCGTGCGACTCGGCGCGGAAGCCGTGCTTGCGCGTGAGCGCCTGCTGGCTCGGGGTGGCGCAGAGCTCGGTGTCCTCGACCGATCCGCAGCTCAGGCAGACGAGGTGGTGGTGGTGCTCGGGCGAGCAGCGGACGTAGGCCGGGCGTGCGTCTCCGGAGAGCGCGTGGAGCGAGCCGGTCCGGCGTAGGAGCTCGAGGGTGCGATAGGTCGTCGCCAGGCCGAGCCGTGGGTGGGAGCGGCGTGCACGCTCGAAGAGATCGATCGCGGTGAAACGGCCGCCGGAAGCCTCGATCGCGTCGAGGACGGCGCGGCGCTGAGGGGTCAGTCGGGCCCGCGCCGGGAGTTTCAGGCCCCTGTAGGAACGCTCCGTCTGGCTCGCCATCGAGCGTCACGCTACCTGAAAATGATTCTCACTTTCAGAGGCGTCACGGAACAAAGAAAGAGGACATCGCTGGGAATGCCCATAATGGGCGGCGTGGCCCGCCTGGTGTCAGCCGCGCTCGCGCTCGCGGCCGTTGTCGCATTGTCCGGGGGCTCCGCCTCCGCCACGCGTTCGACGACCGACCTGACCGCCGCGCGCGCATTCGCGGTCCAGGTCGCGGTCCCCGGCCAGCCCGGCGGCGCGACGCCCTCGGTCTCCGCGCCCCCGGACGCGGTCGGCGTCGGCGGCTCGTTCGTCTATCCCGCCGACGGCTCCGTCATCAACGCGGGCTCGGTCACCTACGGCGCATTCGCGAACCCGGGCACGTCGGCGACCTCGAGCGCGTCCGCGGACATCTCGACGATCTCGATCTTCGGCGGCGACGTGACGATCGCCGGCGTCAGCGCCAAGGTGAAGGCGTCCGCGAACTCGAAGGCGTCGTCGGCCGACTCGGACGGATCGACCGTGACCGGTCTCGTCATCCAGGGCCAGCCGGTGACTCCAGGCTCCGGCACGACGTTCCCGATCGGCGACTGGGGCTCGGTGACCACGCTCCAGCAGGGCCTGACGTCACTCGACACGAAGCGCTCCGCGGGCACGCGCGCGTTCGTCACCGGCGTCGAGGTGCGGCTCAGCGCCGACCACTACGGGCTCCCGGCGGGAACCCAGGTGATGATCGGCTACGCGGAGGCGGGCGCGAAGTACACCCCGGCTCCGGTCGTCGCGCCGAAGCCCAAGCCGAAGCCGAATCCGAGCCTCAAGCAGAAGAAGAAGCAGCCGAAGAAGGCGCCGCGCACCGGGGTCGGCCCCGAGAAGCCGAACCTGACCATTCGCCCGCCGCCCGACGTCACGCCGCGGCTCACCGCGGGCGGCTACGTGTTCCCGGTCTACGGGCCGTCGTCGTTCGGCGACACGTTCGGTGCCCCGCGCGGCGACATCGCGTCCGGCTGGCACCACGGCGTCGACATCTTCGGCCAGCTCGGGAGCCCGCTGCTCGCGGTCGCCGACGGAACGGTCTTCTCCGTCGGGTGGAACGACATCGGCGGCTACCGGCTCTGGCTCCGCGACAAGGCCGGGCAACGAGTTCTATTACGCGCACCTCTCCGCGTACTCGCCGTTCGCGGTCAACGGCAACCAGGTCAAGGCCGGCACCGTGCTCGGGTTCATGGGCAACACCGGCGACGCGTCGACGACGCCGTACCACCTGCACTTCGAGATCCACCCGGTCGGGCTGCTCTACATCGGCTACGACGGCGCGGTGAACCCGTACACGTACCTGCTTGCCTGGCAGCACCTCCAGGACATCGATTTCGCGTCGGTCGCCGGCTGGGCGCCGCCGGTCTCGCCGACGAGCGCAGCTCCGAAACCGGGCGCGATCCTGCTCTCGCAGACGGACATCTCGACCGCCGACGGGCTCGACCCGGCCTCGCTCAGGCGAGCGCTGAAGCAGCCCGGCAAGTCCGACGGCGGCTCTAGCTCGACGCGCTACTTCGCGTTGTCCTGGCGGTACTCGAACTCTTCGCCCTCGCCGAACACCTTGTCCTGAAGCCAGCGGCGCGTTCCAGGGCCCGTCACGGGGTTGAAGAGGATCCCGAGCACGATCCCGGCCATGAGCAGGGTCGCGTTGCGGGTCGAGTGCGAGGTCTTGCCCTGGATGCGGTCGGCGGCGCTGCGCAGGTCGTCGATCGCATCGCGGAAGCTCTCCTGGATGTCCTCGTCGGTCGCGACCTTGGCCGCGGCCGCCGTGATCTGATTGCGCCCGCTCATGAGCTGGCTGTAGATCTCGCGGGCGGTGAGGATCGCGCTCTTCACGTCCTCGCGCACCTGCTCGTCCTTCAACGCTCGCTCGATGTAGGGCTTCACGTCGTTGGCGCGGTCGATCGCCCGGTCCTGAAGCTTTGCCATCAGTAAGTCCTTTCGACTGGTTGTCCCTGCGACTTTACCCGCCCTCATTCCCCGCAAACGGGCCTAGCGGGAAGCGGCGGCCTTACGTTCGGGCGAAAGCGGGCGCGCAGGGGCGACCTTCGGCAGCGAGCCGTCGAACGCGACCTCCAGCACCTCTTCGATCCAGTCGACCGGAATGAACTCGAGCTCCTCGCGCGTCTCCGCCGGCAGCTCCTCGAGGTCGGACTCGTTCTCGGTCGGGAAGAGCACCTTCGAGATCCCGGCGCGCTGAGCGGCGAGCACCTTCTCCTTGAGGCCGCCGATCGGCAGCACCTGGCCGCGAGAGCGTGATCTCGCCCGTCATCGCCACCTGCTTCGGAGACGGCCTTGCCGGTGGCGATCGACGCGATCGCGGTCGCCATCGTGATCCCCGCCGACGGGCCCGTCCTTCGGCACCGCGCCGGCCGGGACGTGCACGTGGACGTCGTTCTGGTCGAACCAGTTCGGGTCGATGCCGAGCTCGGCCCGTGCGTCCGCACCCACGAGTGCGCGGCCTGCGCCGACTCCTTCATGACCTCGCCGAGCTGGCCGGTCACCTTCAGATGCCCGTCGCCCGGGATACGCCGTCGCCTCGACGAAGAGGACGTCGCCGCCGACCGCGGTCACGGCGAGGCCGGTCGCGACACCGGGCTCGGACGTGCGCTTGCGGACGTCGGCGACGAACCGGCGCGGCCCGAGCGACTCGCGGACGAGCTTCTCGTCGGCGCTCATCTTCTCCGTCGCGCCCTCGGCGACCCGGCGCGCCGACCTTGCGGCACACGGCCGCGATCTGCCGCTCGAGCTGGCGCACGCCGGCCTCGCGCGTGTACTCGCGGATGATCGCGCGCAGCCCCTTGTCGGTGAACGTGAGCTGCGTCGCGCTTGAGCCCGTGCGCCTTCAGCTGCTTCGGCGACGAGGTACTCGCTTGGCGATCCCGAGCTTCTCTTCCTCGGTGTAGCCCGAGAGCTGGATCACCTCCATCCGGTCGAGGAGCGGCGGCGGGATCGTCTCCAGCTGGTTCGCGGTGCAGATGAACAGCACCTTCGAGAGGTCGAACGGAAGGTCGAGGTAGTGGTCGCGGAAGGTCGATGTTCTGCTCGGGATCGAGCACCTCGAGCATCGCGCTCGCGGGGTCGCCGCGCCAGTCGGCGCCCATCTTGTCGACCTCGTCGATCAGGAAGACCGGGTTCTTCGTCTCCGGCGTCGCGGAGCGCCTGGATGATCGTCCCGGGCATCGCGCCGATGTACGTGCGCCGGTGACCGCGGATCTCGGCCTCGTCGCGCACGCCGCCGACCGAGATGCGCACGAACTTGCGGCCCGAGCGTGCGCGCGATCGACTGGCCGAGCGAGGTCTTGCCGACGCCGGGCGGGCCGACGAAGCAGAGGATCGGCCCCGCGAGGTCGCCTGCCTTGAGCTTCGAGACCGCGAGGTACTCGACGATCCGCTCCTTGACCTTGTCGAGGTCGTAGTGGTCGGCGTCGAGGATCTTGCGCGCCTGGACGAGGTCGAGCTTGTCCTCGGTCGCCTTGTCCCACGGCAGGCTGAGGATCCACTCGACGTAGGTGCGGATGACGCCGTACTCGGCCGAGGCCGTCGGCAGCTTGCTCGAGCCGGGCGAGCTCGCGGTCGACCGCCTTGCGCGGCGTCCTCGGGAGCGTCGACCTCGGTGGCGCGGTTCGCGGAGCTCCGTTGAGCTCGGCCTGCTCCGGGTCGCCCTCGCCCGAGCTCCTCCTGGATCGCCTTCAGCTGCTCGCGCAGGAAGTACTCGCGCTGCGACGACTCCATCTCGCGACATGACCTGCGACTGGATCTTCGAGCCGAGCTCGGCGACCTCGAGCTCGCGGTTGAGGATCACGAGCACCGTGCGCAGGCGCTTCTCGACGTCGGCCAGCTCGAGCAGCTGCTGCTTCTCCTCGGTCTTCAGGCGCAGCGTGGAGGCGACGAGGTGGCAGAGCGCGCTCGGCTCGTCGACGTTGGCAGCGGCGAGCGCGAGCTCCTCGGGCAGGTACGGCATCAGCCCGATCAGGCGCGCGAAGAGGGTCTGCACGTTCTGCGTCAGCGCCTGGCGTCTCGGGCGATCTCCTCGTAGACGTCCGGAACCTCGTCGAACTGGCCGACGAGGTACGGCTCGTCCTGGAGCCTGGTCGACGAGGCGGATGCGGCGGATTCCCTGGACGAGGACGCGCAGCGAGCCGTCGGGGACGCGGATCATCTTCTGCACGACCGCGGCGGTGCCGACCTCGTACAGGTCGTCCCAGCCGGGCTGCTCGACGTCTGCGGTCCTTCGAGGCGACGAGCGCGATCAGCCGGTCGTTCGAGACGACCTCGTCCACGAGCCTGACCGACCGTTCCTGGCCGATCGCGAGCGGGAGCACGGAGTCGGGGAAGACGACCGTGTCCTTGAGCGGGAGGACCGGAAGCGCCGACGGGAGCTCGACGTCGTCGACGTCGACCTGCTCGTCGAAGCAGCTCGCTCATCGCCCGCTCCTGATGCTGCGGGAATCGTCACTCGCTCGGCACGGCCGGCTTCTTCGCCAGCGGCAGCACGATCGTCAGGATGCCGCGCTTGTACGTCGCCTTCGAGCCGCTGACGTCGACGTCGCGGTCCGAGCACGACCTGCCGGGTGAAGCGGCCGTAGTCGATCTCCATCTGCTGGTAGACGCGGTCGGCGCTGCGCGGCCGGCGGCGCTCGCCGGAGATGATCAGCGTGCCCTCGTCGGCGAAGATCTGGATCTTGGACGGGTCGACGCCCGCGAGCTCGACGACGACGTGGAACGCGGCGGGCTGCTCGGTGCGGTAGCAGTCGATCTGCGGCCGGAAGCCTCCCCGGCGGCGCGTGAAGCGCGGGACCTGCCAGAGACCGTCGAACAGCTCGTCCATCTCGCACGCGGAGACGATCGATCGGGTCACGAGCCATGGGCCCGATGGTAGCGACGGAGAGGCATCTGGCCCCATTCGCCAAGCTGGCAGCCAGATTGGCCAAATGACCTATTCGGGGCATCGCGGCGGGGGGCGCCGTAGGCCATCCTGCAGGTCATGGCGCAGAGAACTCTGCTCGGTCGCCACGTCGTCGCGGCGTGGCGCCGCCTTCTTCACGAAGAGGAGGGCATCGCACTGGTGCTCGCGATCCTCACGATGCTCGTCCTGACGGTCGCGTTGACGACGGTGATGTTCATGACGGCCGCCGGCGCACGCGACGCGCACCGCTCCAATGCGGGTCAAAAGGCCTCCGCCCTCGCCGAATCGGGCATCAACAACTCACTCGCCGTACTGAACGCCAACTATCCGGGGGCCACGATCTACCCGGGAGACCTCGACCTTGTCCCCACGCGGACGACGACCTACCCGCCACCGGAAGCGTGACGTGGTCGGGGACGCTCGTGAACGTGCCGAGCAACCCCGCCGGCTGGAAGTGGCAGTGGCAGCTCACCGCGCAGGGCAGCGTCAAGAATCCGACCGGGCCCACCGCGGGGGACGTCGTCAGAACGGCGACCGCCATCGTTCCCGTCGTCATCCCGGACAGCACGTCCGTGCCCCCGGGCACGACGTCGACCGACTGGATCTACGGGCTCAACGACGTCACCTTCAGCCAGTCCGTCAACGTCGCCGCGCCGGTCTACGCCGGCCACGACATCATCCTCGCGAACACGGCGACCATCTCCGAGACGATCCCGAAGTCACTCACCCTGCCCGCGCGTCCGAACAGGATCGCAGCCGCGCACAACCTCACGCTCACGAGCCCACAGAACCAGGTCGGCCACGTGAACGGCTCGGCCGATCCGGCCAACGATCTGGCTGCGAATCCACGTCGCGAACCTTTGCTCCTCGAAGAACAACCCGACCCCCCACGCCTGCGTCTGGGGGAACACCGACAAGATCTGGGGCGTCATCCACGACAACATCATTCCGCCCGGCTACCTCACGATTCCGACGCTCACCTGTTGCAGCCCCGATCGCCTGGGCGGCGCCCGCAGA
>CAWEWD010000014.1:0-28354 GCA_963812695.1 uncultured Actinomycetes bacterium | reverse complement strand
ATGGCTGTGGGCGCTGCTCGGCATTCTGGCTGTGGCCGGCGTCTACGCAGGAATCGTTCTCGCAACGCCGCCCGTGGGCCAGTCGACGACAACACTCGCCAGGGCGCCGTTCGATCCGCTCAAGATCAAGGGAAAGTCGGATATCCCGAACGTGTGGCGCGTCAAGCTCAAAACGCGCGGGGCGTCCGATTTCTACGTGATCGACAACACGTTCGGGGTCGGCGGAACGAGCGGCTGGCACTCGCATCCGGGGCCGAGCCTGGTCTTCGTCGTCTCCGGAACGATCACGAACTTCATGTCCAACGGCCATCACCACTGCATGCAGCAGGTCTACACCGCCGGGCAGGGATTCGTGGACGAAGGCGGCGACATGGAGCACATGATCCAGAACACCGGCACCGATCCGGCACGGACGATCGCCGTACAGTTCCTGCCGGCCGGGGCAACGCAGACGAACCGACGCGGACGAGCCCGACTGCCACTGAGGTAGTTGCTCGTTGGAGAAGAAGCTGTCGGGCCGTCTTGAGAGGCGGTCCGACAGCGCTCCGAGCTCTCGACGGGATGAGTGACGACCCGGTAGCGTGCGGCCGATGCCGCCGCTGAACGCGATCGGGATCACGGCCTCGAACATGGCCGAGTCGATCCGCTTCTATCGGCTCCTCGGGCTCGACCTGCCCGAGACGCCGGACGAGGGTCACGTCGAAGCGTCGCTGCCGAACGGCTTGCGGCTCATGCTCGACAGCGAAGAGGTGATCCTCAGCTTCCTCCCCAACTGGAAGCGCACCGATGGGAACCAGGTCGCGCTCGCCTTCGAGTGCGAGAGCCCGGCCGAGGTCGACGAGATCTACGCGCGAGTAACGGAAGCAGGCTTCGAAGGCGAAAAGGAGCCGTGGGACGCGTTCTGGGGCCAGCGGTATGCCCTCCTCGGGGATCCCGACGGCGTTCGAGTGAACCTGTACGCCGCGCTGCCGGCTCAGTAGACGGTCTTCCTCCGGCTTCTCGCGAACCTCGCCCGCTCCTTGCGCGCCTCCGAGCGCAACCGTGCGTCCTTGCGGATCGCGAGTGCCCGCAACTCGCGCTGAAGCTTGCAGTAGCTGTCCCAGCGGTCCCGGGCGAGCGTCCCGTCGTTCAGCGCCCGCCGGATCGCGCAGCCCGGCTCACGCTCGTGGGAGCAGTCCGAGAACCTGCACTGCGCCGCGAGGTCGCTGATCTCGGAGAACGTCGTGTCGAGGACTTCCTCGTCGGCCCAGAGCTGGAGCTCGCGCATGCCCGGGGTGTCGAGGAGCACCGCGCCCGAGGGGAGCGGCACGAGCTCGCGATGACTCGTGGTGTGCCGCCCGCGGCCGCCCGCGCTGGTCTCCGCCGTTTCCAGGACCTCTCGTCCGGCGAAGCGGTTCACGAGCGTCGACTTTCCGACTCCCGAGGAGCCGAGGAGGACAACCGTCTTGCCGTGTTGCATGTACGCGTCGAGGTCTTCGAGACCCTCGCCGGAGACGGCGCTGACCGCGTGCACGGGAACGCCGATCGTGACCGGCTCGACCTCGAGCAGTTCGACTGCGGGATCCTCGACGGTATCGCTCTTGTTCACGACGACGACCGGGGTCGAGCCGCTGTCCCAGGCGGAGGTGAGGTAGCGCTCGAGTCGCCTCGGGTTGAGGTCGAAGCCGAACGCGGTGACGACGAACACCGTGTCCACGTTCGCGGCGACGACCTGCTCGACGGTTCGCTGGTACGCCTCCTTGCGGGTGAAGGACGTACGCCGCGGCAGGACCGCTTCGATCACGGCCTTGCGCTCGCCGGCGACAGGGCGGACGGCGACCCAGTCTCCGACCGCGGGCAGGTCTTCTTCGGACAGCTTCCCGGCCGGAATGCCGCCCATGGGGCCTTGCTCCGTGAGCAGCTCGCACGGCCCGTGGTGCCGCGCGGAGACCCGCGCGGGAATCAGGTTGTCTGCTGCGTGTGGCTCGAACGCATCCGCGAAGAACGCGTCCCAGCCGAGGTCTTGCAGGTTCAAAACGACTCCTTTGGCTGTTGGAACACGAAAGAACGCCCGAGGCGGGCGTGAACGGTGAGCCTCAGGAGTGCCGCGTGCTAGCGAGCGCGACCGGAGGCTCGGGCAACGGAGAACTCAGTCATCGTCGAACCTCCTTTTCGTCGCGGGACCAATCCAGGGTACGGGACGCAGCGGCCGGGATCAAGCCCCGGGCAGTTCGTCGAGTGGAACTGCCTTCGGCTTCTGTCCGGTCCACCAGACGAAAACGCGGCCCGCCAGGCTCTCGTCCTCGATGAGCTCGACGACGTGCTGCGCGATCTCGGCAGGCGTCGTCGGGATCTCCGGCACTTCGGATCGCTCCTCGGGCGTCATCGCTTCGATCTCGGCGAGCACCTCGGCGGTTCCGATCCAGTTCGGGACGATGCAGTTCACGCGGACACGGTCTTGCTCGGCAAGCGGCGCCAGAGTCGCCGTCAGGCGAGCAAGACCCGCCTTTGCTGCCGAGTACTCGGGCGAGCTGTGCGGCTGCCAGCCGATGCCTGCGACCGACGAGATGTTGACGACCGCGCCCGCCCCTCGCCTGCGCATCTCGGGGAGGGCGAGCTGGATCGCGAGCATCGGGCCGCGGAGGTTGAGGTCGAGCGTTCGACTCCAGTGCTCGACCGGCGCGTCCGGAAAGTGCGGTCTCGGTGTGCCGCCTGCGTTGTTGACGAGGACGTCGAGGCCGCCGAAGGTGGCGACCGCAAACTCGATTGCTGCGCGGATCTCGTCTTCGCGCGTGACGTCCGCACGCACGAAAGCGGCTTTGCCACCAGCCTCCTCGACGAACCGAACGGTCTCGGCTCCGCCCTCCTCGTCGAGATCGTTGACGACGACCGCCGCGCCTCTGTCGCCGAGCGCTCGTGCGATCGCGCGGCCGGTGCCGCAGGCGCCCGCTCCCGTGACGAGCGCGACCTTCCCTTCGATCTCCACAAGCGAGGACTACCCCGCGCGACTACGCGCGGAAACCCTCCAGTGCGGCTGCGACGAGCCTCGGCAGCGTGGTCAGGTTGTAGCCGCCCTCGAGGACCGCCGCGGACCGCGGAGCGAGCGCAGCGCTGCGACGTGCGAGCTCGCGGAAGCCGTCCTCGGTCACGCTCATCGACGCGAGCGGATCCTCGGTGTGCGCGTCGAAGCCGGCTGAGACGATCACGAGGTCGGGCTCGAAGGCGCGCACCGCGGGCTCGACGACGTGGTCGAAGGCTCGCTCGTACTCCTCGTCGCCGCAGCCGGCCGAGAGCGGGATGTTGAGCGTCGTGTCGCCCTGGTCGTCGGGGCCGCCCGATCCCGGATAGAACGGCCACTGGTGGAGTGAGACGAAGAACACGGTCGGGTCGTCGCGGAAGATCTCCTCGGTGCCGTTTCCGTGGTGGACGTCCCAGTCGACGATGGCCACGCGCTCGAGGCCGAGCACGGTCTGGGCGTGGCGGGCGGCGACCGCGACGTTGTCGAAGAAGCAGAACCCCATCGCCGCGTGCGGCCGCGCATGGTGTCCCGGCGGTCTGACGAGCGCGAACCCGCCGCGCTCGACGGCCGCGATCGAGATTCCGGCTGCGAGGAGCGATGCCTCATACGTCGTGCCGGAGGCGATCGTGTCGCCGTCGAGCCACGTCGGCTCGGTCAGCGACCGGATGCGCGCGATGTACTCCGGCGAGTGGCAGCGCTCGACCTGTTCCTCGGACGCCGGCGTCGCCTCACTGAACTCGCCGACCGAGTCGAGCAGCACCTCGATCCGCCGCGGCGTGTCCGGATGGTGGCCCGTGGGGTGCAGCCGAACGAGGTCGGGGTGGCTCAGAACCTCCAAGACCCGCCTTGTAACACAGTGTTACGAGGCCGACTCGGCTCGCGCGGCCAGGCGCTCGGCCATCTGGTTCATGCCCCACTCACTAAGGAGGCGGGACGCCCCCGCCCAGAGCGGGGACTGCGGTTCGAGGGGAGAGAGAGGGGCGGAGGCGTCCAACGTTGCGATTCGCCGGTAGAGGCGCAACTCCTCCGCGATCGGACCGAATCGTCCCGCCTTCAACGCGCCCTCCAGCGAGCCGTACTGGCTGAGGATCTGAGCCGCTCCCTTCGGCCCCACGCCCGGAGCGCCGGGCAGCTTGTCCGACGGGTCGCCGCGCAGCGCGATGAAGTCCGGCACCTGCTTCGGCTCGACGTCATAGCGCTCACGGACCTCGTCGGGCCCGATCCGCGCGAGCTCGCTCACGCCGCGGGTCGGCGTGAGAATCGTCACCGACTTGGACGCAAGCTGGAACGAATCGCGGTCCGAGGTGACGACGAGCGCGGGCCAGCGCTTCTTCTTCGCCGCCGCCACAGCCGCCGCCAGAAAGTCGTCCGCCTCGTAGCCCGGCGCTTTCCCGGCCGTGAAGCCCAGCGCCCGCACGAGCTCCGGCAGCATCGGCAGCTGCTCGAGAAGAGCGGCGTCGAACACGCGGCCGCTCTGGTAGCCGTCGAACGCTTCGTGCCGGTACGTCGGAACTTCGAGCGTGTCCCAGCCGACGACGACGCTCCGCGGCTCCTCCGCGTCCCAGAGCCGGGTCATGAAGTTCGTGAATCCGACGATCGCGCCCGAGGGTCTGCCGCCTGCACGCTTGATCGTCTTCGGCAGCGCGTGGTAGGCGCGATGCGCCAGCGAGTCGCCGTCGACGACGAGGAGCGGCTTCACAACGCGCTCTCCAGTTCGGCGATCGCGGCCATCAGCCGCTCGGTGCCGATCTCGGCAGCCTCCTTGGTGTTCCGGTCACGAAGATCGTCCAGCTCGATCGGCGTACCGTAGGCGACACGCAGCGGCCCGAGCCGGCTCAGCCGGTCCGTGCCCGCGATCGCAGCCGGGATCAGCGGCACCTCTGCCTCGAGCGCCACCCGCACCGCACCCGTGTGCGGGCGCGCCTCGTGCTTCTTCACGAGCCCCTTCTTGCGACGCGTTCCCTCCGGAAAGATCGCCACCGCCTCACCGTCCCGCGCGAGCTGCACGGCCGTCGCGATCGCCTGCCGTGTCGCCCGCTCCGCGCCGAACGCGGAACGCCCCGCCTGCCTTGACGATGGGCCCGAGCGGGAACCGGTACAGCTCGGCCTTGGCCATGAAACGGATCTGTCTGCTCGGAAACAGCGGCAGCCCCAGAGGCCACGGATCGATATTCGAAAGGTGGTTCGCGGAGAGGACAAACCCGCCTTGCCGTGGAATGTGCTCCTTCCCGGTGGCGCGCAAACGGAAGATCAGCCATACCGGCGGCCCGGTGACGATTCCTGCCAGGAAGTAGAACGGTGAGGTTGACACGCGGCGCTAAGGTCCGACACGAAATGAAGACGCTCATCATCGCCGAGAAGCCCTCCGTGGGCCGCGACATCGCGACCGCGCTGGACGGCGTGTTCCAGAAGCGAACGCTCGTCGACCTCGAGCCGAAGCGGAAGAAGGCAGCGAAAGACGAGCCGACCTTCCTCGAGTCGGACGACAACGTGATCGCGTGGGCGGTCGGCCACCTCGTCCAGCTCGCCGAGCCCGAGGAGTACGACGAGAAATGGAAGAAGTGGCGCATGGCGGACCTGCCGATCGTGCCGCCGAACGGGTTCAAGCTCGTTCCCCGCGATGCGAAGTCGAAGAAGCAGCTGAAGCTCGTCGAGACGCTTCTCAAGCGCGACGACGTCGACCGCGTCGTGAACGCGTGCGACGCCGGCCGCGAGGGCGAGCTGATCTTCGCCTACCTCTACGAGTCGGTCTTCGGCACGGCGCCGACGAGCCCGGATGCTCCGAAGCCGGTCGACCGGCTCTGGATCAGCTCGATGACGAAGCAGGCGATCCGGGAAGGATTCGACCAGCTGCGCCCCGGCGACCAGCTCCAGCCGCTCGAGTCCGCCGCGCGTGCTCGCTCCGAGGCCGACTGGCTCGTGGGCATGAACGCGACCCGCGCGGCGACGATCCGCGGGCGGGCCTGGGTCGGCGGGGTCGTCTCGCTCGGCCGCGTTCAGACACCGACGCTCGCGATCATCGTCCGCCGCGAGCGCGAGATCCAGGCGTTCGTCCCGGAGCCGTACTGGCTCGTGCACGCGAGCTTCGACCCGCGCTACGAGGGCCTCGTGGTTCGACCCGATCAGAGCCGACGACAAGGACACGCCGACCGGCCAGGAGACCTGGCTGAAGGAAGCCGAGCGCGCCGAGGAGATCGTCACCAAGGTGTCGGGCAAGACCGGGACGGTCGAGGACGTCGAGCGCAAGGAACAGTCCGAGCGCGCGCCGCTCCTCTACGACCTGACGTCTCTGCAGCGCGATGCGAACAGCCGCTTCGGGTTCTCTGCGCGGCGAACCCTGCAGGCCGCGCAGTCCTTGTACGAGGGCAAGAAGGCGATCACCTACCCGCGAACGAGCTCCCGCTGGCTCTCCGGCGACCTCGTCCCACAGCTCAAGCCGACGGCCGGGACGCTCGTCGACATCCCCGAGTACGCGGTCGCGGCGCAGTTCGTGCTCAGGCTCGACTCGCTTCCGCTCGCCCGGGTCGTGAACGACGCGAAGGTCGGCGACCACCACGCGATCATCCCCACCGACGTCGAGCACGACGTCAGCGAGTTCTCGCCCGACGAGCGCCGTATCTTCGATCTCGTCGCCCGGCGCTTCCTGTCCGTGTTCCACCCGCCGGCGCGCTACGCGCGGACGACCGTCGTCACCGTGGTCGAGGACGAGCGTTTCCGCACCCGCGGCAAGGTCACGCTCGAGGCCGGGTGGCGCGGCGTCTACGGCGTCGAGGCCGATGCCGACAAGGAGAAGGACCCCGAGAGCGCCGAGCTCCCGCCGCTCGAGAAGGGCCAGCAGGTCAAGGTCGCTTCCGTCGAGAGCGAGGCCAAGGAGACGAGGCCCCCGGCGCGCTACACCGAGGCGACGCTGCTTTCAGCGATGGAGACCGCGGGCAAGCTCATCGACGACGAGGAGCTCCGCGAGGCGATGAAGGAGAGCGGCCTCGGGACCCCTGCCACACGTGCCGAGACGATCGAGACGCTCATCAGGCGCGAGTACATCGAGCGTGGCGGGAAGGATCTCCTGCCGACGCCAAAGGGCCTCCAGGTGATCACGATGCTCGAGGAGAACAAGCTGACCTCGCCGGAGCTGACCGGCGACTGGGAGAAGCGCCTCGGCGACATCGAGCACGGCAGGGGCGCGAAGGACGACTTCATCAAGGGGATCGAGCAGTTCACCGAGGCCACGATCAAGGCGATCGAGGCGCTCGACAAGGAAAAGCTCCGGCCCGAGCGCGTCGAGCTCGGCCTCTGCCCGCGATGCGGCGCCGAGACGGGCGAGATCATCCGCGAGAACTCGAAGGCCTACGGCTGCACGAGCTGGAAATCCCGCGAGGAAACGGGCTGCGGGTTCGTCATCTGGAAGCGCGTCGCGGGCCGCACGCTCACACCCGAGGTCGCTCGCCAGTTGCTCGAAGAGGGCAAGACGAAGGAAGTTCTGTCAGGCTTCCGTTCCAGAGCTGGCAAACCTTTTCGTGCGCGGCTCGTCTTGAATGATGAGGGCAAGGTCGAGTTCGAGTTTCCGGCTCGAGCGAGATCCAAAGAGCCCGCCGCAACGGAATAAGCAGGTACTCGCACGCGTTTCAGGTTCCAAGCCGAACTACGGGGTCGCTTGCTCCTGGAAACACCAGGAAACACGGCCTACAGTAAGAAAGTCGATGACCGGACGCCGTCTTACAGTGCACCAAACTGGGAAGGTAGGAAAGGGAGAGGAATCGCAGTTGACGCAACAGCAGATTTCGGAATTACTGGAGACAGAGGGAGCCCGCTCCCTGGTCGAGGCCGCCGAGGAGCGCGGCCATGTCGAGCCGACGGAGCTCGAGGCGTTCGCGCTCGAGCACGATCTCGACGACGCTGACGTGGAGCAGCTGACGCGGGAGCTCGAGGCCATCGGCCTCGAGGTCAACGATCCGCGGTCCGAGGAGGATGCCAAGCCGGCGCAGCCCGAGCAGAAGGCCCCCCCGGCCGTGATCGTCGGTTCGGCCGACTCGCTTCAGCTCTTCCTGGCCGATGTCGGCCGCCACAAGCTGCTCACCGCCTCGGAGGAAGTCACGCTCGCGAAGGCGATCGAGCGCGGGGACCTGCTCGCCAAGCGCCGGATGATCGAGTCGAACCTTCGGCTCGTCGTCTCGATTGCGAAGGGCTACCGCGGGCTCGGCGTCCCGTTCCTCGACCTGATTCAGGAAGGAACCCTGGGGCTGAACCGCGCCGTCGAGAAGTTCGACTGGCGCCGCGGCTTCAAGTTCTCGACCTACGCGACCTGGTGGATCCGTCAGTCGGTGCAGCGCGCCGTCGCGAATCACGCGCGCACGATCCGCGTGCCCGTGCACGTGGTCGAGCGCCAGCAGAAGCTTTCGCGCGCCGCGCGCCGGCTCGAGGTCGAGCTGGGTCGTGAGGCGACGAAGGAGGAGCTGGCCGAGGCGACCGGGCTTCCGATGCAGCACGTCGACGAGGCGCTCGGCGCAGCACATGCATCTGTCTCCCTGAACCAGACTGTCGGCTCGGACGACGAAGGCGAGCTCGGCGACCTGTTCGCCGACCGCGAGGCCGCCGATCCGTTCGACGAGGCGGAGGAGTCGCTCCGTCGCCAGGGCGTGCGCAAGGCACTCGACGCTCTCCCCGAGCGCGAGCGTCGCATCCTCGAGCTGCGGTTCGGGTTCGAGGGCGAGCCGTGGACGCTCGAGGCGATCGGGCACGAGCTCGATCTGACGCGCGAGCGCGTCCGGCAGCTCGAGGCTCAGGCGCTCGCACGCCTGTCCGCGCTGCGCGAGCTCAGCTCGGTCGCAGTCGTCTAGTCAGCCGCGATTCGACGTTCAGCTGGCGCGACGGAGCTGCTCTTCGACGCGGCGGTACGCGGACGTCCCGGGAGGAAGCTTGTCGAGCGCTGCGTGGAGGAGACTCTCTGCGTCGTCGTCCCGACCCTGCCGATGGCGCACGAAGCCGAGGTTCGCGATCACCTGTCCCTCGTGTTCCTCGTCTCCGAGCTCGCGCAGTAGGACGAGTGCCTGCTCGAAGTGCTCGACGGCAACGGCCACGCCGCCCGTATGGACGAGAGCGAGTGCGAGATTGTTCAGCGTGAGCGCTTCTGCGCGCCGGTCACCGAGGTCGCGCACGATCGCCAGCGCGGCGCGGTGTTGCTCGGCAGCCTGTTCGTACTCGCCGTCACGCCGAAGCTGGGCTCCGAGCTCGTTGAGTCGACGCGCTCGCTCGCGCGGGTCGACTGCGGCCGGCTCCTGCTTCTGCGGACGCACTTCGAGGGCGTGCCGGGCCTGCTGCGCGGCGCCCGTCGCCAGGCGCCCAAGGCGTTGCCCGGCGTCGAGCTCATCGAGAGATGACCGGACCTTTCGAGATGTGCGCTCGATCGACGGCCGGAGCTTCCCAGAGGTCCGCTCGATCGTGGGTCGCACTTTTCGAGAGGTCCGCTCGATCGAGGGCCGGACCTTTCGAGAGGCCCGCTCGATCGGCGGTCCCGCTGCCCGAACTGCTCGAGCCGGCTCGTAGCGGCGTACGAGCCAGAGGCCTCCCACGACCGCTCCGCCGATCAGGGCGAGGGCAACGGAAGCGATCAGGACGATGCTGATCCCGAGAGCCGCCAGCATCCCTGCCAGCAGAAACCAGAGCCCGGCGAAGGCGAGCGCGCGACGGCGCAGCTGCTCGCGATCGACAGGCCGCTCGAGCGGTCTAGGCGATGACACCACATAACCCCCTGAGCCTCGTAGGCTAACGGCGCTTTCTCCTTCCGAGGAGCGACTCTTCGCCGTTGGCACTGAGCTTCCTGCCCGATACGGCGCCTCTTGGCCTTCACAAAGATCGAAATCACTTTTTACAATCTCTCAACTTCTGCCAAGATTCCTCGTCTCAGAACTATCCGAGGAACTTTCAACCTGGAGGTGTGATGGGCAGGAAGCGACACTGGAGACCATTGGTGAGCGTCATAGCGCTCGCGACTGGGGTCTCGTTGATGGTTGCGGCACACGGTGTCGCGGCTAATCGCGCCAAGGTCTCCCCAAAGAATCCGCAGGCGTTCGGAACCCTGCGTGCAGTCATCGACACGATCGACTACCTCGATCCCCAGCAGGCCTACACGGGCCAGTCGTGGTGGGCGATGTGGAATGTCTACGAGACGCTCCTGACGTACCGTCACGTGGACGGGCCGGCCGGCTACAAGCTCGTGCCCGGCCTCGCTGCGTCCCTGCCGTCCGTCTCGAAGAACGGCAAGGTCTACAAGTTCAAGCTCCGCAAGGGCGTGAAGTATTCGAACGGAGCCACCGTCAAGGCCTCCGACTTCGAGTGGGCGATCAAGCGAGGCTTCCTCGCCCAGGGTCAGGGCGTCGGCTTCTACACCGACATCGCCGGTGCCGAGGCCTATTCGAAGAACCCGACGGCCGGCGGAGACATCTCCGGAATCGTCACGAACAACGCGAAGCGGTCGATCACGATCAAGCTGGTCTCGCCGCGAGGCGACTTCCTGACGATCCTCGCACTCCTCTTCGCGGCGCCGGTGCCCGGTAACACGGACCCGGCGATCCAGAACGGAACAATTCCGGGCACCGGGCCGTACAAGTTCACGAACTACGACCCGAACCGCAGCTTCACGATGGCGCGGAACCCGTTCTTCAAGCCGACGAAGTACATCCCCAAGGGCAACCCGAACACGATCGACGTCCAGCTCGTCGGGGATGCGGACGCGGCGACTCAGCGCGTGATCAACGGCCAGTCCGACTACTCGAACGCTGCGATCCCGCCCGACCGGATCGCGGACGCCAAGGGCAAGGGCAAGCTGCTCCTTCGCAAGACGGCGAACACGTACTACTTCTGGATGAACATCAAGGAGGCGCCGTTCAACAAGCTGAAGGTCCGGCAGGCCGTCAACTACGCGATCGACCGCAAGGCGCTGCAGACGCTCGTCTGGGGCGGTCTCGGTCGACCGACGCAGAACGTGCTTCCGCCGACGTATCCGTCGTACAAGAAGCTGAACCTGTATCCGCACAACCTGGCCAAGGCGAAGACGCTGATCAACCAGGCCGGCGCCAACGGCGCGAAGGTGACCGTGTGGACGCGAAACGTCAGCGACGCGGTCACGGCTGCGCAGTACTACACGAGCCTCCTCAACCAGATCGGGCTCAACGCCTCGCTCAACGTCCTCCCGAGGGCCACGTACTACACGACCATCGGGAACGTGAACACCCACGCCCAGACCGGGTGGGCGCGCTGGCTCGAGGACTACCCGCATCCGCTTGACTGGTTCGACGTGCTGCTGAACGGCGACCGGATCACCGACCAGGACAACAACAACTACGCCTGGTACAAGAACAAGAAGACCGACGCCCAGATCGAGAGCCTGAAGAAGGCCCCGATCCTCACCCCCGCGGTCAACGCGAGGTGGGCGAAGGTGGAGAAGCAGATCATGCAGCAGGCTCCGTGGGCCCCGTGGTCGAACCGCGTGTTCCCAGAGTTCTTCAGCAAGAACATGAGCTGCATCCACGTCCAGCTCCTCTACGGAATCGATCTCGCACGTTTGTGCAAGAAGTAGGGAGCTGATTCAGGACTAGGGCAGAGGGCGCCTCCGGGCGCCCTCTGGCTCTACACTCGAAAGCCGGAGAGATGTCGGAGCCCGCGACAGAACTGACGCTCGACACCCCGTCGCTTCTCGCAAGTGAAGAGCACGAGGTTGCGATCGTCGGACGCAGCCCGTCGTACCTGGCCTGGCGGCGGTTACGCCGGAACTGGGTGGCGCTCTTCTCGCTCGGCGTCTTCATCCTGATCGTGCTCGCGTGTGCGTCCGCGCCGTTGTACGCGCGGCACGTCGCCCACACGGGGCCGAACATCGTCCACGCGACCGACCAGGTCCGCGTGAACGGGAAGCTGCGGAAGGTGATCAGCGGCGGCGCGCAGTACGACCCCAAGACCGACACCTTCGAGATCAAGAAGGTGGACATCCTCGGCCCGACGTTGTGGCACGCCAACGGACGCTTCGTCCTCGGCGCGGACAACCTCGGTCGCGACGAAGCGGTGCGGTTGCTCTACGGCGGGCTGAACTCGTTGAAGATCGGAATCGGCTCGGCGTTGATCTGCACGTTTCTCGCCGTCGTGCTCTCGTTGGTCGGCGGCTACTTCGGCGGCTGGCCCGACTGGTTCGTCTCACGCTTCTTCGACATCATCTGGGCGTTCCCGGTGCTGCTGCTTGCGATCGCGCTGGGAACGGCGCTCTCGGTCAACGGCTTCCATCACTTAGGGGTCAGCATCGAACCGGGCAGCCTCTGGATCCCGGTTTCGGTCATCTCGTTCATCCTCATCCCGTACGTCGGGCGGCCGATCCGAGGGCAGGTCCTGTCGCTGCGTCAGAAGGAGTTCATCGACGCCGCAATCGGCCAGGGCGCCAGCCCGTTGCGCGTCATGTTTTCCGACCTGCTGCCGAACGTGGCGTCGACGATCCTCGTCTTCTTCACGCTGATCATCGCGACGAACATCCTCACCGAGGCCGGGCTCTCGTTCCTGGGCGCCGGCGTGCGCCTTCCGAATCCGTCCTGGGGAAACCTGATCGCCAGTGGGCAGGACCAGCTTCAGACGGCCCCGTGGCTCTCCCTGATTCCCGGGATCGCGATCGTGCTCACGGTGCTGTCGCTGAACATCTTCGGCGACGGGCTCCGTGACGCGCTCGACCCGCGTTCGAAGGTTCGGAGCGAGCGCTGATGGGCGCGTTCATCCTCCGCAGGCTGCTCGGGATGATCGCGGTGCTGTTCGTCGTCAGCTTCCTCGTCTTCGTCATCTTCATCAAGATCCCGGGCGGCGACCCGGCATCACGCATGGCCGGCAAGAACCCGCTGCCGCAGAACATCACCAACATCCGCAAGCAGTGGGGTTTCGACAAGCCCTTCTACATCCAGTACGCGCGGATGATGCAAAAGGCCGGGAACGGGCTGCTCCCCGGGAAGCACGGCCAGTACGACGTCCTCCGGTCGTTCGACACGCGCCAGGACGTCGCGCACGAGATCAAGCGCGGGATTCCCGCGACGATGTCGCTCTGCATCGGGGCGGCGATCATCTGGCTCTTCTTCGGGATCCTCGTGGGCGTCATCTCGGCCGTCTACGCCGGGAGGTGGTCTGACCGGGCGATCACGACCGCGGCGTTGATCGGCATCTCGATGCCGGTCTTCTGGCTCGGGATCGTCCTGCGCTTCTTCCTCGCCGAGAAACCGAACGACCCGCTGTTCCCGGACGGCGGGTACGTCGGGCTGACGGACAACCCGGTCGAGTGGGCCCACCATCTCATCCTGCCCTGGTTCTGCCTCTCCATCCTCTTCATCGGGTTCTACGGCCGCGTGCTGCGCTCGAACATGCTCGACGTGATGAACGAGGACTACGTGAGAACCGCCAGGGCCAAAGGACTCGCACCGAAGCGCGTGCTCCTCAAGCACGTCCTGCGGAACTCGATGATCCCGATCGTGACGCTCTTCGCCCTCGACTTCGCGGCCGTGCTAGGGGGCGGCGCGATCCTTACCGAGACCGTCTTCGACCTGAAGGGCGTGGGCTGGTACGCGGCGCAGTCCGTCGGCGGACTCGACCTGCCGCCGATTATGGGCGTCACGCTCTACGGCGCGTTCTTCATCGTTTTCTTCACCGCCATCGTCGACATCCTCTACGTCTGGCTCGACCCGCGGATTCGACCGTCCTAATGGCCGAACTACTGCTGGAGGTCAAGGGCCTCAAGGTCCGATTCGCGACCGAAGACGGGCTCGTGCGAGCGGTCGACGGCGTCGACTTCGAGCTCGAGCGCGGCAAGGTGCTCGGGATCGTGGGCGAGTCCGGCTCGGGGAAGAGCGTGACGGCCATGACGCTCCTCGGGCTCACACGCGACCAGAACGCGGCATTCGAGGGCGAGGTCCTCTACAGGGGCCAGAACGTCCTGACCATGCCGGAGTCGCGCCTGCGCGATATCCGCGGGAACGAGATCGCGATGATCTTCCAGGACCCGATGACGTCGTTGAATCCCGTCTACAGGGTCGGCCAGCAGATCGTCGAGGCGATCGTCGCGCACGAGTCGATCTCGAACAAGCAGGCCAGGCGGCGCACGATCGATTTGCTGAAGCAGGTCGGCATTCCGAACGCCGAGGAGCGGGTCGACGCGTTTCCCCACGAGCTGTCCGGGGGGATGCGCCAGCGGGTCATGATCGCGCTGGCCCTCTCCTGCAATCCGGACATCTTGATCGCGGACGAGCCGACGACTGCGCTCGACGTGACGATCCAGGCCCAGATCCTCGCGCTGCTCGAAAACCTACGGGCGGAGTTCGACTCGGCCGTGATCCTGATCACGCACGACCTCGGTGTCGTCGCGTCGATCGCGCACGACATCCTCGTCATGTACGCGGGCCGCGTGGTGGAGTCCGGCCCCAAGCGGGAGCTCTTCTACGACCCGCAGATGCCCTACACGTGGGGGCTTCTGGGCTCGATCCCGCGGCTCGACCGGCCCAAGCAGGAGAAGCTGCACTCGATCACGGGCTCGCCGCCATCGCTGATCAATGCCCCTCGCGGCTGCAAGTTCCGGCCTCGGTGCCCGCATGCGTTCGACCGCTGCACCGAGGAGCCCGACCTGGTGAGCCGCGTCGACGTTCCGAACCATCTCGATCGCTGCTGGCTCTCCCTCGACGACAAGCGCAGGCTCCGGGTCGAAACGATCGCGGGAGAGGCTGTCGCGTGAACGAAACGAACGGCTCGCTCCTCGAGATCAAGCAGCTCAAGAAGTGGTTCCCGATCCACAAGGGCTTCACGCGGCGGGTCTCTGGAAACGTCCATGCCGTCGACGACGTGTCTCTGAGCCTCGCCAAGGGTGAAACGCTCGGGCTCGTCGGCGAGTCCGGCTGCGGGAAGTCGACGCTCGGTCGCTGCATCGTCCGGCTACTCGCACCGACTTCGGGCGAGATCGTCTTCGACGGTCAGTCCATCGGCCAGCTCAGGTCGCGTGCCTTGCGACCAATACGGCGTCAGATGCAGATGATCTTCCAGGACCCGTACGCGAGCCTCAACCCGCGTAAGCGCGTGGGGACGATCATCAGCGACCCGATGAAGATCCACGGCATCGGCGACCGCAAGGAGCGCAAGAAGAAGGTCGAGGAGCTGCTCGAGACGGTCGGGCTCTCACCGGAGCACTACAACCGCTTCCCGCACGAGTTCTCCGGGGGGCAGCGGCAGCGGATCGGCGTTGCCCGCGCGCTCGCGCTACGGCCGAAGCTGATCGTCGCGGACGAGCCGGTCTCGGCGCTCGACGTCTCGATCCAGGCGCAGGTCCTGAATCTGCTCGAGAACCTGCAGACCCAGTTCGACCTGACGTACCTGTTCATCGCGCACGACCTGGCCGTCGTCCGCCACATCTCCGACCGGATCGCGGTCATGTACCTCGGCGTGATCGTGGAGATCTCGCCGGCCGAAGCGCTCTACGACAACCCGCTGCATCCCTACACGATCTCGCTGCTGTCGGCGGTGCCGATCCCCGACCCTGACGTCGAGGAGAAACGCGAGACGATCCTGCTCCCGGGCGAGCTGCCGAGCCCTGCGAATCCGCCGGCGGCGTGCCGCTTCCACACTCGATGTCCGTACGTGCAGCCGACGCGGTGCACGACCGAGGTCCCGGAGCTCCGCAAGCTCGGGGACGGGCATTTCGTGTCCTGCCACTGGGCCGAGAAGATCAAGGCCGGCGCAATCGAGCCGGTCGGAAGCACACCGGTCGAGGCCGAGCGCCAGGATCCGGTCGAAGCGCCGCCTTCGTAGCTGAAACGGGGTACCTCAAACCGGTAACCCTCGTTCTGGGGGGAGGGCCGGTTAAAGCAGGTGCCCCGAGCGGCCGATACGCGGTGCATCGTGGATGCTGCGGAGCGCAGAAAGATCCTGTCCCGATACGTGAGCCATTCCCGTCGGTTCGACGAGGTGGCCGCGAAGCGCGGACAGGGCAACGCCGAGGTCATTCCGTTCGCAGCTCCGCTTCGGGAGCTCGAGCAGGAGCCGACCGCCCGTGAGATCGAGGTGCTCCAGCTGATCTCGGAGGGCCTCGTCAACCGCGAGATCGGCCAGCGCCTCTTCCTCTCGGAGGAAACGGTGAAGAGCCACGTGCGACACCTCCTGGCGAAGCTGCAGGCGCGCTCTCGCGCCCATGCAGTCGCCGTCGGCTTCCGCCGCGGCCTGATTGCCTAGCAGCTACTTCCGGGACTCGAAGCTTCTGCTCGTTCTCCACACCCTGTGGATATCCCTCAACAGGGGGATGCCCATTTGCTGTGGAGAACGGAAGCTACGACGCGGTAGCTACCAAGCGATGATGCCCCCGGGGTTTGCGGCCCGGGAAGCCAAGCGAAGCACAATCTTCCGCACTTTCGCCTTCTCCTTCGTTGGGGGACTGACGGCAAATCGACGGTAACCCTTTCGGGGGAGGAAACAATCACCTTGGCTGAAATTTCGCTGAAACTCCTCGACTACAGGCTCAGGGCTTCCGTTGGCCGGATGCAGGTCTATGCGGTCTTGCTTGCCACATCGACGTTCCTCATCGCGGCGTCCCTACTGCTCAGCGGCTATCGCGTAGGCGACCCCGTGGGCTATCGCCGCGCTTTGTCTGGCTGCCGCCGTCGCGCAACGTGGTCGGATTGAGCTCGGTGGTCGACTGCACGCGTCGATCTCAACGTTTCCGGTACTGCTCGGCGCAGCGCTATTTGGCCCTCTAGCGGCGATGTTCGTTGCGATCTCATCGATGCTTGGCGAAGGCTTCCGTCCGCCTACGCGCTGGATCAGCTACACGGCGAGCCGCGCGATCTCAGGGGCGGCGGCTGGCCTTGTCGCGGTCTACCTTGGGAGGCTTGGCGGTTCTGATGACCTAGGGGCCGCGCTTCTAGTCGCCGCGGGTACTACCTTGTGCCTTCAGTCACTTGACATCGCTTTCGGAGCGGTGGTCTTCAAACTGCGGGGCCACGGGTCCGCTTAGGGCTCTCCTCAAGGATGTAACACCCGCTGCTGTTCGCATCAGTGCCCTTGTACGCACCTGTCGTCGGGCTCTTGGTCTTCGGGTACCACAATCTCGGGGCGCTGATCCTTCCGCTCTTCCTGGCACCAGCGCTCGCGGCTCAGCGATCGTTCGTGCTCTATCAGGCGGAGCGCCGGACCGCGGGCGACCTGGCCGAGGCGAACAGGCACCTTGAGCGGGCGAACCTCTCTTTCGCGACAGCGCTTGTCGCCACGCTTGACGCCCGAGACCGTTATACGGCTGGCCACTCAGCTGCCGTCGCGATCTACGCACGCGACATTGCCGAGCGCCTCGGATTGTCGCCTGAGGAACAGCAAATGGCACATCTTTGCGGTCTCGTTCACGACATTGGGAAGATCGGGCTTCCCGCCGGACTGCTCGAGAAGCCCGGTGCCCTCACACTCGACGAACGCCGTCAAATGGAGGAACACTCCGGAATTGCCGAGCGCATCCTTGCCAATGTCGACGACTACTGCGGAGATCGCCAAGATCGTCCGTCATCATCACGAACGGGTCGACGGTCAGGGCTATCCGGATGGCCTTGTTGGGAATGAGATTCCATTGATCTCACGGATCATCTCGGTGGCTGATGCCTACAACGCCATGACGTCCGATCGGCCCTATCGCGACGCAATGCCCAGTCAGGTCGCGCGGCTACGACTTGCTCAGGCTGTAGAGAGCCAGTTCGATACGTCGGTTGTGGCCGCCTTCGAAGCAATCCTGGCCTCCGCGACCGAAGCGTATAAGTCCGGTGACTCTTTCAGTTTTACGGGACTCGCGGGTGCGGATCAGGCCGAGGGCACTCTATTCGCCGGCAACAAGCAGATGGCCCAGGACGCGGTCGCCAGCGCGGGCGTCGCCTAGGAGTCTCTGAAGTCAGCGCGAGCGGCGGCCTCGGTGCGAGACCGGACGCCTAGCTTGTCGAGTATTCGGCTTACGTGCACCTTCACCGTGCCTTCGCTGATAAAAAGCAGGTGGGCGATCTCTTTGTTTGAAAGCCCCTGAGCTACTAGTTCGTAGACCTCTGTCTCCCGCGAAGACAAGTCCGAGTTCTTGCGCGAGTGCTTGTCAGGCAACCGTAGGCCGACTTGCTTCGCGAATGAGTGGTCACCGGCGCGAGCCATAGCCATCCCTAGTTCGGCGTGAGAATCCTCGTCTCGGGCCAGGATGTAGGCGATCTCAGGGTGCGCGCGGTAAGCGCGGACTAGGTTATTGAAGTTCGAGGAAGTGCGGACTAGGGCGAATCCGGCGAGCACGAGCCCTTCCGCTTCATTGTCGTGCTCCTCAATGGCGATGATGCTTCGTGCGAACGCTGTCATCACTCGCGGTTCGATCGCTGTCGAGACCTCACGAACCAGTCGCGCGTTGTCAATTGCCTCCCACGTTTACCGCTGCAGGCGAGAACCAGCGAACGAGCCGCAAAATACTCTGCACGCATCGCGGGCAGAGAGTGCTCGTAACGCTGAGAACCCAACATGTCGCGGGCTCGGTCGACATCGCCGCGCGAGAGAGTGATGAGCGAGCGAAGCGTAGCCACCGGACGCATCGACATATTGCTCCCTCGCCGGAGTTATCGACCTATCCAGCGCTCGCATCGCGTCGCTGAAACGTCGAATGCCCTGAAGCGCAGCGGCCTTCGACGAGGTAGGAGTGAGGCAACGCGAAGGCGAGCCCGTAGCGGTCGAGTTCCGCGATCTGGCGATCAACGGTCGCTATCGCCTCCTCGTAGCGACCGCTGAACACAAGAGCTCCGCCATAGGCGTATCCGAACGAGAGACGCACAAGAGGATCGTTTACTCGCTCAACAAGCTGTCCCGGAGGCGGCGAAGTCGCCTTGATCAAGTCCGGCGCCTTGCCGACATGCCAAGAAAGAGACGACCCGCAGCCACCCGTACCGCTTCCGAAGGAGCCGGCGAACTAATCGAAGCGAGCTCGTCGAGAATCGCCCGAGTGTCAGGACGCTCAAGCTCAAGACCGGAGACAAATCCCCCCCACAGTGCATTGGCAAGATCGTGGTCGGTAGCCGCTGTCTCGCGAGCTAGGCGTTGGTGTTCAAAAGCCACCTCCTCCCTGGCCTCGAGATGTGCGCTTAAGCCTGCTCGGAAATACGCCCGTGTCGTGAGCGGGTGCTTCGGGCCGAGCGAGTCAGCGGCCGCTAAGGCCAGTCGCTCGGCTCGGTTGTACGCTCCCTCGCGCCAGGCGACCTCGGCTTCTACAAGATAGAACACCGGAGACCGAGCGTGGAGTTCATCTGCCCGCTCGAGCCAACCTCAGACAGTCGCAACTCTACCTGCGTCAAGCAGATCTTCCCAAGCCGCGGTCACGAGGCGCACTAGTAGCGTGCGTTCGCCAAAACGCGTCGCCACACCGAAGACGCCGTCCCAATCCGCCCGCTCGATCAGCGCGTCTCCAACATCGCTAACGACGGCATCGACTGATGAGGTCCCGAACTCGTCTAGTTTCGATTCGAGGAATCGGCGGAGAAGGGGATGGAGCTCGAAGCGGCCTTGGTCGGGATTCAGAACGCCTAGATTGACGGCATGCTCCAAGAGACGGTTCGGAGCAGCCCAGATCCGAGTACACGCGATGCTAGGTCGACGTCTATGGATGGCGGAACCGCTAGCTGACACAAGCCCCACCGAATCTCGGGATCGGCCGCTTGGTAAAGCTTTCGGCGAAGTATTCGTAAAGCGCTAGTGGGAGCTTGTCAGTGGGAGGAACGGACGAACGGCTCAGCGCCGCGAGTCCGAGTACGGCTGGCCAACCACTCGCTTCAACAAGAAGCGTAGACCTCCGCCCCGTGTTGCCCAAGCACCGTGCCGGCTTCCGAGTAGTCCATCGCAAGTAACACCCGATCGAACTCGATGAGTTCGCCGTATAGTCGTCTCCGGGCTGTTGCCCATCGCGGCCTGCGCCGTGTGGCGATCAGTGCCTTCACCGGCGAGCTTGCGCACATCACGTCGACGAACTCCTCGCAGGACGGCGAATCCATGGCGAACTGGTAGTCGTCGATCACTAACCACGCGTCGGTCGGCCAGTCGGCGATATCATCGGCGAGCATCTCGGCCAGGATCGCCGCGTCGTCCTCGGGGCGATCGGTAGCTCTCAACCGCTGGTGCATCCGGTCGCCGGCGTTCGGGATGATCTCTGCGGCGGCGATCGCAAGGCCGACTGCGAGCGCAGCGACATCCGCCGACGCAGAGCTCCCGCGATACCACCCAGCGCGCTTGCCCTCGAGCCACTCGTGGGCGAGCGTCGTCTTGCCATAGCCCGCCGGGGCGACGAGCAGGATGATTCGCGCGCCGCTTTCGTCGAGCATGCGCGTCAGTCGCGGCCGCTTGATGATTCGGCGCCGACTGACAGCAGCCGCAAGACTCGTTTCCCCCGCCATCGCTTGTGGGCGCAACCGTAATCGGGGTGGCGCGAAATATCGACTCGTCGAAACGGGGCCTGTACCTGCGCCCGGGCGCAGCTACAGAGCCGTCAGTCCCCGGATGCGGAGGCTCCGGACCCGAGGCTTCGTGCGAGCGGGTCGTCGCCCGTCAGCAGCCGATAAGCGACCGGGATCTGACGCCGACGAGTCACACCCAGCTTCTGCCGGAGGACGTCGCAATGCGCCTTCGCCGTCCTCGGCGAGATGCCCAGCCGCTCCCCGACCTCGTCGTTCGAGACCCTCTGCGATCAACTCGACGACCTCGCGCTGCCGATCGGTGATCTTCAGTTCCCGCTCGTGGAGTACTTGTGCCATGTCGCCGACGCTAACAACGGCTCGGCCG
Source organism: uncultured Actinomycetes bacterium (assembly GCA_963812695.1). Classification (GTDB taxonomy): domain Bacteria; phylum Actinomycetota; class Thermoleophilia; order Gaiellales; family Gaiellaceae; genus VAXT01. The sequence goes on along the minus strand of CAWEWD010000014.1, from coordinate 7,539 downwards.
CCGTACATTGGCCGAAAGGCGTATTTCGGCCGAATACACCTGCGGGGCCGGATCAGCGGTAGCCGTGCGCGGCGGCGTACTCGTCCGCCACTCGCTTCGGCACCGTGAACGCCCAGGCGTCCTCGACGAGCTCGCGCATCTCGTCCGCGTCGATCTTGTCGAGGTTCACGTGCACCCAGTGGTAGCGCATGTCGTGCTCGCTCGGCAGTGAGAACTTCTCGGGCTCGGACTCGACGAGTGCGTTGCGCCAGTCCTTCGGGAAGGCGAAGCCCATCGTCGAGCCGTCGCGCGAGATCGCGAGATAGACGATCCGGCCGACCCGGAACTTCACGTTGCCGCGCACGAGGCCCTCGTTGGTGCGCGGGAGGCGCTTGCGACCGCGCGGATCTCTTCGACCGTGACCATGCCTCGCAGAGATAGTGCCGACTCATGCCGTACGGCTACCTGATCACGACTGCACTGATGGCCGTCCTCCCGTGCCTGTTCGCCGTGGCGCCGCCTCGGCCGCGCCGCCCTCGGGCCCGGTGCGCCTCAAGCTTCTGGCTCGGCTTCATGGTCAACGAGCTGCCGTTCCTCGCCTTCTATGTGCTCGCGGCTTCGACCGCGCTCGCGTTCGGGCAAGGAGACATTGCGAGACCCGGTCGGCTTGATCGGGCTCTGGGCGTGGCCGTGCTGGCGACCGCCGGGCTCGTCGTCGTGGTGCTGCGGTCGATGCGGACCGGGCGGGGCGGTCGACGACGCGCTGAGATCGCCGCCGGGCTGCCCGCCTCGCACATCGCGCCGGCCGCCGCTCAGGATCTTCCTCTGGCCGTTCGCGGCGCCGCACCCGGGAATCCGAGCGAATCTCCAACATCGCCTACGGAGACGCCGGGCGCCGGACTCGGCTCGACGTGTATCGGTCGAGGTCGCACTCGGGCACCGGGCCGACACTCGTCCACCTGCACGGCGGGGCGTTCCGCGTCGGCAACAAGAAGCCGCGAGGCGCGGCCGCTCTTCCACCGGCTCGCTCGCCGCGGATGGGTCTGCATCAGCGCGAACTACCGGCTGCGCGCGCAGTTCCCCGATCCGCTCGTCGATGTGAAGAAGGTGCTCGCCTGGGTTCGCGAGCACGGGCCCCGAGTACGGTGCTGACCCCGAACGTCGTCTTCGTGGCCGGCAGCTCGGCCGGCGGGCACCTCGCGTCGATGGCCGCTCTGACCGCGACACGATGCGTCGCTGCAGCCGGGGTTCGAGGACGTGGACACATCGGTCACTGCGGTCGTCTCCCTGTACGGCTAGCTACGGGCCGGTCGGGCCCAAGCGTCCTCGCCGCATGGCGTACGACGGCGAGGGCGCGCCGCCGTTCTTCGTCGCGCACCCCGATCGGGACACGCTGGTCATCGTCGACGACGCGCGCCGGGCTTCGTCGAGGCGCTTCGACGCGGCTCGGCCAGCCCGGTCGTCTACGCGGAGCTGCCGGGGGCGCAGCACGCGTTCGACTTCTTCTACTCGATCCGGTTCGAGGCGGTGATCGACGGGATCGAGGCCTTCGCCGACGGCGTGCTGAAGCCAGCATCATCCCTTCGCCACCCGCCGAGGGCTTCGGCTCCGGGAGGCGGATCATGCGGAAGGAGTTGAGGAAGCCGAGGAGCCCGGCCAGGAGCGGGATGATCAGCGCGATCTGCAGAGCATAGTGCCGTGCGTCCGTGTTGATGCGGACGATCTCCGCCTGCACGTCCTTCGGCTGGCCCTCGAGCAGCGTGATGAGCGCGGTGTTGCTCATGATCTCGGCGTCGTGCTCGAGCGTGGTCGAGACCTGCTCCTTCTCGGCCGGCGCGAGCACCGTGCTGTCGTTGGCCATGTTCGTGAAGGTGAGCGAGAGGACGGAAGCATGATCGCGCCGGCGAAGCGAGGCCGAACGAAAGCCCGAACGAGCCGGCGGCGGAGTTCACGCCGGCCGCCTCGCTCACCCGCTCCTCCGTCATCGGGGCGAGCGTGTAGTTGTTCAGCTGCGAGACCATGAGGCCGAAGCCGGCGCCGGCGATCAGGAGCGGGACGACGAGCCACCAGCCGGAGTGGGCGCGCGGCACGATCGGGATGAGGATCGCGACCGCCGACGTCAGCAGCCCGAACCCGATCTGGATGAGCCTGCTCGGACGGCGCTTTCCGGCCCTCTTTCCCGCCAGCAGCGCGACGCCGAACATGGTGAGCGAAAGCGGCGCGAGCGACAGCCCAGCCTCGAGCGCGTTGTACTCGAACACGATCTGCAGGTAGAGCGGCAGCACGATCATCAGACCGCCGAGCGCGATCTGCTGAAGCGACTGCTCCGAGATACCGATCGCGAACGGCTTGAACTTGAAGAGGTCCGGATCGATCAGCGGGGGCTTACCCTGGTTCTTGCGGTGGCGCAGCCAGAAGACGAGCGCCGCGAGCGCGGCCAGACCGACGCAGATCGTCGCGACGACCCAGTCTCCGCCCTCCTGCCAGATCAGGATCCCGAGCACGACGCCGCCCATCCCGATGACTGACAGGATCGCTCCGACGACGTCGATCTTGCGGTCGCCGGTGTACGGCACGTCCTTGACGAGCCGCACGCCGATCAGGACGATCGCGATGATCACGACCTCGAGGCCGAAGCCGACCCGCCAGGAGAGGTAGGTCGTGATGAAGCCGCCCAGCAGCGGCCCCACGGCGGCGGCGATTGCTGCGGAGGCGCCGACGAGCGCGTAGGCCCTCCGTTGGGCCGCGCCCTCGAAGTTGCCGTGGATGAGCGACTGCATCGCCGGCAGCAGGAGCGACGCGCCGATGCCCCCCGTGATCGCCCAGCAGATGATGATCGTGGTCAGGTTCTGCGCGAACACCATCGACAACGCGCCGATTGCATAGCCGATCAAGCCGAGGATGTAAGCCTTCTTGCGCCCGATCAGGTCGCCGATCTTGCTGCTCAGCAGGATGAACGCGGCGGAGACAAGGGCTTCGAGCGCGATCGCGGACTGGACGCCGCTCGCGGTCGTGTCCAGGTCCTTGACGACCGCCGAGATCGAAACGTTCATCAGCGACGTGTCGACGACGAGCACGAACATCGCCATCGCCAGGAGGATCGCGAGCAGAGTGCTGCCGCTGGACTCTTCTCGGGAAACCGTGGCCGCTTCCACGCCCCCGCGAGTCTGTCAGGTCGTCAGGCCGGCTCTTCGACGAGCTTCGACTTGTAGTCGCTGCGGCTGAGCGTTCCGAACTCGACGAGCTCGATCTCGGCCCGCACCGTCAGCTCTTCTCTCAGCTTGTCGCCGATCGCGTCCGAGAGCCGGCCGGTCGGCTCGGTGCCGCGCGCCAGCTCGACCCTCAGCGGGAGTGGCGGTTCCTGCTTCACGCCGGTGGATCGGGGCCGGACGAGGATGTGGCCGCTGACCTCCGGCGCAAACGTGTTCACGACCTCTCGGACGGCCGACGGGAAGACGTTCACGCCGCGGACGATGAGCATGTCGTCGGTGCGCCCGACGCAGCGGATGCGCGGGCCTTCACGGCCACACGGGCAGGGACTCGTCATGACCGTGACGTGATCTCGCGTGCGGAAGCGCAGGAGCGGTGCGGCTCGCTGCCGGAGGTGCGTGAGCACGAGCTCGCCCTCGTGCTCGTCGTCGAGCTTGCGCGCGTCCCCGGTCTCGGAGTCGATCAGCTTGAGGTGGACGAAGCCGTGCGCTCCGAGATGCATGCCGTCCTGCTGCTCGCACTCGCCGAAGAGCGACGGGCCGATGTCGCCGACGCCCATCGCCTCGGTCACCTTCGCGCCCCAGCCGTCCTTGAGCTTCGCGCGGAAGGCCGGCTCGCCGCCACCGGGCTCGCCGGCGACGAGCACGCGCTCGACACTAGAGTCGCGCAGGTCGTGGCTCTCTGAGAGATACGCGGCGTAGGAGGGCGTCATGACGACCGCTTCCGGCTGAGCGTCTCGATCGCCCGGACGAGCAGCGCTGTGTTGCCGGTGCCGACGGGGATGTGCACCAGGCCGATGCGCTCGAAGGTGGAGCGCGGCGCCGGCCACGAACGGGCCGGCGTTGTACGTCGAGACGATCCGCTGGCCGGGGCTGGACGCCCGAGGCCGCGTAGCTGCGGGACGAGCCGACGAGCCAGCTCTCGACGTCGTCGGCGGTCAGCGGGATATAGCTCGGAGCGCCGGTTGTGCCGCTCGTCGAGTAGATGCGCACGATCTCGGACGGGTCGGCGCAGAGGTGTCTGCCGAACGGATTCGCGGGTGCGACCGTGGCTCGGAGCTCGCTCTTCTCGGTCAGCGGGAGCTCGGCGATGTCCTCCAGCCGGTCGCTCGGGCTCGCGCCCAGCTTCTGGCGGTAGAACGCCGAGCGCTCCAGCAGGTATGCGATCTGCGCGCGGTAGCTGTCGGCGTCAGCGCTCGTACTCGACCGCCTCCTCCGCCTTCGCAGCCAGCGAGGCTGATCGGGTCGTCCCGCTCCTCCGCTAGGTGGGCGAGGAGGCTTGCCGTGCGCGCGAGGATCGGGATCGCCTTCACGGCGCTGACCGGGTAGCCGAGATCCAGCAGGACAGAGGCGATCGGCATCGAGACGTTCATCGTCAGCGGCTTGCTCCAGACCTCGGCCACGGCATCGCGCAGCCCGCGGGCCAGCTCCGTGTGCGCCCCGCTCGCGCCGTGCTCGTCGGCGAGCTCGAAGATCCGTTCGGCGCGCGGGTCGACCGGCGTGTGCACGGGGTGGCCGAAGCCGGGCATCTTCTCCCCGGGGCCGCGTGCACCTCGCGCGCGATCTTGAGCGGCTCGCGACCGAGGTTCGCCTCGAGCAGCCGAGCGCACTCCTCCGAGGTGCCGAGGATCACGGTACCGCAGCCGAGGATCCCAGCCGCGACGGCGCCCTGCAGCGATTCCGGATCCGCCGCAAGCGTCATCCGCGCGGCGACGTTCGTCGGCATCAGCCCGTGCTCGGCGATCGAGACGAGCAACAGGTCGAGGAAGAAGCGCTGCTCCTGGCTCGGTTCCTCGCCGGTGAGGAGCAGGTGGAAGTACTCGGTGAACGTGAGCCGGCCCATGACGTCGCCGGTCAGGTCGCGCCCGCGCACCTCGACGCGATCGGGGTAGGCCTGGCTGATCCGAGTCTTCATGCTCGTATCTTTCTACCGATGCACCCGCTCGCGACGACAGTGATAGGCAGCTACCCGCAGCCGGACTGGCTGATCGACCGCGCCGCGCTCGGCTCGCGCGTGCCGCCGCGGGTTCGCGCGCGAGAGCTCTGGCGCGTCGACCCGTCGCTGCTCGCGCAGGCGCAGGACGACGCGACGGAGCTCGCGGTCAGGACGATGGACGCGATCGGGCTCGACATCCTCACCGACGGCGAGAGTCCGTCGCGAGAGCTATTCGAACCACTTCGCAACCGCGCTCGAGGGCCTCGACCTCGACAACCCCGGCGAGACGGTCGGCCGCGGCGGGAAGACGTCGCTCGTGCCGCGGGTCGTCGGGCCGATCTCGAGCCCGGCCCGGTGGGCGTGCGCGACCTGCAGTTCCTGAAGTCGCTCACGACGCGGGCCGTGAAGGCGACCGTTGCCGGGGCCGTTCACGCTGTCGCAGCAGACCCAGGACGAGCACTACCACGACGGAAGGGCGCTGGCGCTCGCGTTCGCCGACGTCGTGAACGCCGAGCTGCGGGATCTCGTCGGCGGCGGGCGCCGACGTCGTCCAGATCGACGAGCCCTGGCTGCAGTCGCGCCCGGAGGCGGCGCGGGAGTTCGCCGTCGAGGCCGTCGACCGGGCGCTCGCGGGAATCGACGCGACGACGGTGCTCCACGTCTGTTACGGGTACGCGGCGCTCGTGAAGGAGAAGCACGGCCAGTACGGCTTCCTGACCGAGCTCGACGACACCGTCGTCGACCAGATCTCGATCGAGGCCGCCCAGCCGCGGCTCGACCTGTCGGTGCTCGCCGGGCTCCCGACGAAGACGATCATCCTCGGCGTCCTCGATCTCGGCAGGAGGTCGAGCACCCAGAGACCCCCGGATCGTCGCCGGCCTCGCTCGCGCGGCGCTGGAGTACGTCGAGCCGGAGCGGCTGATCGCCGGGCCGGACTGCGGGATGAAGTACCTCCCGCGTGACGTCGCCCGCGGCAAGCTGCAGTCCGTCGTCGGGGGCGCCGCACTCGTTCGCGCGGATCTGTAGGACCTGTCCAGATTGGCCATATGCTACGATATGGTCAATGGCGCGCAGACAGACGCTCGTCCAGTTGAACGACGAGCTGCTCGCCCTTCTGGACGAGCGGGCATCGAGAACCGGACGGTCCCGGTCGGAGATCATTCGCGCGGCTGTCGAGCACGAGCTCGCGGGTGATCGCGAGGCGGCCTTCGACTCGGCGATCGTCTCCGGCTACGAGCGTGTTCCGCCGACCGAGCTCGATCCATGGGCCGAGGCCTCCGCGAAGCGATCTGTCGCTGCCGAGCCCTGGTGAATCGCGGTGAGTCTGGTGGGTCGAGCACCCCGAGGCCGGCCGCCGCCCTCATCTGCTTCTGACCAGGCAGGCGGCGATTCCCGTCCTCACTGCCTACATCGCGGTTCCCGCCACGCGAACGGTCCGTGGCATCCCGACCGAGGTTCGGCTCGGCGCCGACGACGGAATGCCCGCTGATTGCGCTCTCTCCTTCGACAACATCGCCGTCATCCCGAGCGCGTACTTCGTGGAGCGAATCACCAAGCTCGGTCCGGATCGGCTGACCGAGGTGTGCCGCGCCCTCGCGATCGCGACAGGCTGCTGAAACAGACGGCCGCGAAGGCTGCGGAATATCCTTGATCGGGCAAGCAACCGGAGGAGGGCACGTCATGGCCATGAAGCTCGACGCTTCCGCCGAGCGTGAACAACATGTCCGTCCGCGTCTTTGTGCGCGCGGCCGGGATCCCCGTCGAGGAGGAGAACGTCTGGGGCCAGACCCAGGAGCAGGAGTACCTGTCGAAGTACCCGCCCGGGCTCACGCCGACGATCGAGGCCGACGAGCTCCCGAACGGAGTCCTCGGCGAGAGCTGCGCCGTGATGATGTATCTCTCAACGCGGGAGGGACGTGACGACCTCTATCCGTCCGACCCGAAGAAGCGCGCAATGGTCGACGCGGCGAACTTCTACACGCTCAGCATCTTCTACCCGCTTCTGACGCGTGCGACCTATCCGCGCCTCGGGTTCGCGGGGTATCCAGGCGAGGTGTCGACCTCGGATGCGTCCGACGAGGTCAAGGAGGCCGCCCGCAAGTCGGCGGAGGAGGCGCTCCCCAGGATCCTCGACAATGTCTACCCGGCGTACTGGGGCACAGACACCGGCTTCATCGGCGGCGGGGAAACGCCGACGATCGCGGACATCAGGCTCGCAGCGACGCTCTAGTTCCTCGCGGTGACCGACACCGGGATTCCCGGCTGGGCGAAGGACTACATCGGGCGCGTCGAGTCGGCGCTTGGAAACGCGTACAGCGAGCCTGCCGGCGACGTACGCGGCTACGTGGCGCAGGTCACGGGCGAGACGGTCGCGGCGGGATAGCAGCGGCTACATCGTCTCGATCGTCGCACGGC
>CAWEWD010000013.1:0-63785 GCA_963812695.1 uncultured Actinomycetes bacterium | reverse complement strand
AGCCACGGCTGCACCAATTGGGTGACGTTGTCGCGAGGAGTTTTCGGGCCGAGTCGTTACGCTCTTTCGCCGTGACCACCGTCCTCTTCACATGCGCGGGCCAGCGCGTCGACATCGTCTCGGCCTTCGGCCGGGCCGGCGCGACGACGCTCGCGGTCGACGTCAACCCGCTCGCTCCCGCGCTCTACCACGCGGATCGGTACGAGCTCGTCCGACGCGTCGACGACCCGGGCTACGTCCCAGAGCTCACGGCTCTCGTCGCCGAGCACGCCGTCGACCTGATCGTTCCCCTGACCGACCTCGACCAGCTGATCCTCGCCCGAGCCCGGAATGACATCACCGTGCCGGTGCTCCTGTCCCCGGCCGACGTCGTCGAGCAGATGGGCGACAAGTACCTCGCGCACGGAGCCTTCGGGCCGTCTCGGGCTCGCGTCCCCTCCGAGCTGGCTGCCCGAAGACCTGCCCGCAGACCTCCACTATCCGGTCGCAGTCAAGGCCCGCGAAGGCTTCGGCTCGCGCCACATCTATGTGGCCCACGACGACGCGGAGCTCGAGTACCACCTCGCTCACACGCCGGTCCCGTCGTTCGTCCAATCCTGGTGTCTCGGCGAGGAATTCTCGATCGACGTCTTCTGCGACTTCACGGGCACGTGCCTGAATGCGATCCCGCGAACGATGATCGAGTCCAAGGGCGGCGAATCCATCAAGGGCATGACGATCAAGGACTGGGAGCTGATCGAGCACGGGCGCCGCGTCGCGGAGGCGCTGCCGATCTGGGGCCCCGCCAACATCCAGTGCTTCCGGGAGGAGGATGGATCGCTGCTCGTCACGGACGTCAACCCCCGCTTCGGCGGTGCGTTCCCACTCCCGCTCGCGGCGGGAAGCCGCTACCCGGAGCTGGCCGTCGCGCTCGCCTCGGGAGACCACCCCGAGCCGACGGTCGGCGAGTTCCGCGAAGGGGTCGTCATGACACGCTTCTTCTCCGACCTCTGTCTCACGGAAGGGAGCGACGGGCGGCTCGAGCCATTCGCCGAGGAAATCCCGGAACCGGTGGCCAGCGAGCCGGGGGAGGCATGAGCACCACGACCGAGCGCCCCCGCACGCAGCCGGACCCCGAGGCGGAGCGCGAGGTCGACTTCAGCCGGTACCTCGACGCCCTGGTCGCCCGCTGGTGGCTGCCCGTGGCCGGGCTGATCATCGGCGCGGCGATCGGCTACTTCGTGGCCCTCGGCGGCAATGACGTCTACCGCGCACAGGCGACGGTCTACGTCGGGACGCCGTTCGGGCCGGGCGGAGCGAACGCGTTGAACACGATTGCGACGAACCCGAACACTGTGAACCAGGTCGCACGCGGACAGCAGACGCTTCAAGAGGTCGCCCGATCGTCAGGGATGTCCGTCCGGCAGCTTCGAGCAGGTGTCTCCTCACGTCCGATCAAAAGCGGCGCCCCGAAGACGGCGCCGAACCAGCTCTATGCGGTCACAGTCGAGGGGCCGAAGCGGGGACAGGTAAACGCAGCCGCCGCGGCGATCGCCGCCCGAATCGTCGCTGTGACCGGCGGGTACGCGAGGCTGAAGATCAATACGTTCAAGACTCAGATCGCGAGCGATCAACAGCAGCTCGACGCGATCAACACCCAGGCCGATCAGGTGCGCGCCCAGCTGAACAACGCAACCCAGACGGAACGGCTCACGCTCGGAACCCTTCTCCTGACGATGGAGCAGCGGCGCGGAACGCTCGAGCAGGACCGCCTTCAGGCCCGGCAGCTGCTGGCGCTCGCGGAGCAGGTCGAACTGCCGCGTGTGATCCAACAGGGCGTGGCCGCGAAGGCGACGGCCCGGAGCCCGCGCAACTCAGTCGTCGTCGCCAGCCTGATCGGGCTGATCATCGGCCTCTTCGCCGCCCTCCTCTGGGAGCCGATCGCGGTGCGTACCGGACGCGAATAGTGCTGGACGGCAAGACGGTCGCCGTCGTCGTGCCGGCGTTCGACGAGGAACACCTGATCGGAACGACCATCGCCGGCATCCCCGAACTGGTCGACCGGGTGATCGTCGTCGACGACTCCTCGCGCGACGGGACTGCAGCGGCCGCCGGCGCGAGCGGCGATCCGCGCGTCGAGGTGATCACGCACGAGCAGAACCAGGGCGTCGGCGCCGCGATCCTGACCGGCTACCGCCGGGCCCTCGAGCACGGAGTCGACGTCACCTGCGTCATGGCCGGTGACAACCAGATGGACCCGGCCGACCTGGAGGCGATCGCCGGCCCGGTCGCGCGCGGCGAGGCCGACTACGCGAAGGCGAACCGCCTCTTCACGGGGCGGGCGTGGGAGCTGATCCCGCGCAACCGCTATCTCGGCAATGCCGTGCTCTCGCTGCTGACGAAGATCGCGTCCGGCTACTGGCACGTCGCCGACTCGCAGGCCGGCTACACGGCGATCGGCAAGAGCACGCTCGAGCTGCTCGACCTCGACCGGATCTATCCGCGTTACGGGTTCCCGAACGACATGCTCGTCCACCTGAACGTGATCAACGCGCGCGTCCGCGACGTGCCGTCGCGCCCGGTCTACGGCGTCGGCGAGAAGTCCGGGATCCGGCTCAGCCGCGTGATCCCCTCGATCTCGTGGCTCCTGACGAAGGCGTTCTTCTGGCGGATGCGCGAGAAGTACGTGATCCGCGACTTCCACCCGCTCGTCTTCTTCTACTTCTTCGGGCTCTTCTTCTCGCTGCTCGGGCTCGTGCTCGGGGTCACGGTCACGATCCTTCGTATCGGCGGCAACGAGCTGACGGTCGCAACCGTCGTCCTGATCGCCCTGCTCCTGATCGCAGGGCTGCTGTTCTCGCTGTTCGCGATGCTCTTCGATATGGAGTCGAACAGGGAACTGCGCTAGTCCGTCAGCCCGGCGGCTCGTCCCAGAAGTCGTCCTTGCGCATCTTCCAGATCGCTGCTCCTGCGAGGACGAACATGAGAATGCCGCCGATGACGATGAACAGCCCAACGATTCCGAGCGCGAGGACAACGGCGAGTGGCATGGGGCCAGCATCCCTGCCGGAAACCCGCTTGTCAACGGGGATCGAGCGCGCGGTTAAGGCTTCGTAAGAATCGACCGCCCCCGCCGAAGGCAAGGCTATCCTGCGCCCTCGTGCCCACTGCGGTCGTCACCGGCGGAGCCGGGCTTTCTCGGCTCACATCTCTGCGAGCACCTGCTCGAGCAGGGTCAGCGCGTGATCTGCGTCGACAACCTGGAGTCGGGCTCGCTCGCGAACCTCGAGCATCTCCGGGACGACGCGTTCACGTTCGTGAACCACGACGTGATCGAGAGCATCGAGATCGACGAGCCGGTCGACTATGTCCTCCACCTCGCCGCGCTGGCTAGCCCGATCGACTACCTGCGCCAGCCGCTCCACTCGCTCAAGACCGGCTCCTACGGGACACACCACGCGCTCGGCCTGGCCAAGTGGAAGCGCGCACGCTTCCTCCTCGCCTCGACGAGCGAGATCTACGGCGACCCGCAGGTGCACCCGCAGCCCGAGACGTACTGGGGCCACGTGAACCCGATCGGCCCGCGCGGGGTCTACGACGAGGCGAAGCGCTACGCCGAGGCGCTGACGATGGCGTACCACAACCAGCAGGGCGTGGACACCGCGATCGTCCGGATCTTCAACACCTACGGACCGCGGATGCGCGCCCACGACGGCCGCGCGATCCCGACCTTCGTGCGCCAGGCGCTCGAGAACAAGCCGCTGACGGTGTTCGGCGACGGCTCGCAGTCCAGGAGCTTCTGTTACGTCGACGACCTGATCCGCGGCCTCTACCTGCTCGCGGTCAGCGACGAGCACCTGCCGGTCAACCTCGGCAACCCGGGCGAGTTCACCATCCTCGAGCTCGCCGAGACCGTGCTCCGCGTGACCGAGTCGACGAGCGAGATCGTCTTCGAGGCGCTGCCCGTGGACGACCCTCAGATCCGGCAACCGGACATCACACGCGCAAAGCAGGTGCTCGACTGGGAGCCCGAGATCGATCTCGAGGAAGGCCTGCGCCGGATGCTGCCGACGATGGAGCGAGTCGGTGCGTAAGCCGCTCGTCCTCGTCGCGTTCCTCGCGGTCGGCCTCGCGGTCGTCGCCGGCCTGGTCGCGCCCTCCGCCCAGCCTCGCCCGCAGTCGCGGAGCCTGATCGTGGGCATCTTCGACGAGCAGTCGACCATCGGCGACCCGACCTGGGCGTTCGACCAGTACAAGCTGCTCGGCGTCGAGGCGCTCCGGGTCAATCTCTACTGGGGCGGTCCGAGCGGCGTCGCGCGCAAGAAGCGCCCGGCGAACGCGCTCAATCCGAACGATCCCGCCTACGACTGGTCGGTCTACGACGCGATGGTCAAGCAGTCGGCCGACAACAAGATCAAGCCCGTCTTCTCGATCCTATGGACGCCGTCCTGGGCAGGCCCGGCGAAGAACCAGGCCCCTCGACGGAACATCGACCTTCGGAACTTCGCCTTCGCCGCCGCAAAGCGCTACAGCGGCAGCTTCCATCCGACCCCCGACGTGCCCGCTCTGCCGGCCGTCCGGCTCTGGGTCGCCTGGAACGAGCCGAACAACCCGGTTTTCCTGAAGCCCCAGTTCACGAAGATCAGCAAGCGCAAGTACAAGCTGGCCAGCCCGCGGATCTACGCCGGCATGTGCAACGCGATCATGTCGGGCGTCCACCTGACGGGCTCCCCGGCGAGAAGGTCGCCTGCGGCGTGACCGCACCGCGCGGCAACAACACGGGGACGCAGCCGAGAGCGTCCGTCTCACCGCTCATCTTCCTGCGTGGCCTCAAGCGGGCCCACGCGCGCTTCGACGTCTACGCGCACCATCCGTACTACCAGCATCCGAACGAGTCGCCGCGCAAGCCGCCGCCCGGGCCGCGGGCGGTCACGCTCGGGAACATCAAGGAGCTGCTCAGCGAGCTCAAGCGGCTCTACGGGAACAAGCACCTCTGGATCACCGAGTACGGCTACCAGACGAATCCGCCCGATCACGCCTTCGGCGTGTCCTGGACGAAGCAGGCGGCGTACCTGTCGCAGGCGTACGCGATCGCGCGCGCCAACCCGCGCATCGACATGATGATCTGGTTCCTGATGAAGGACGAGGCGAGGATCGGAAACGGCTGGCAGTCGGGCCTCTACACGGCCACCGGGCGCCGTAAGCCCAGCTGGCAGGCCTTCCGCCGGATGCCGAAATAGCGTCCCTGGGCCGTATCATGAAACGGCCCGTGGCTTCCGAACAAGCGCCTCCGGCGCACCCGCCGACGACCGCCCCGAGCCCCCGAGACGCCGATCTCGAGACCGCCCCGCTCGGAGACATCCGTTCGACGACGCCGTATCTGCCTCTGCAGGGCGCCATTCGGCGGATGGCGAGCGTCGTTGCGCTCATCGTCGCTCGACCTCGTCGGGCTCGTCCTGGGCATGTACGCAGCGCTCACGCTGCGCGCGTTCGTCTACGGGAACGACGTCTCGCAGTGGGGCCTGCGCTGGAAGGTCGAGACGGACTGGCTGCCGTTCCTGACGGTGATCACGGTGCTCGTCTTCTGGCGGGCCGGGCTCTACGCCGAGCGTGAGCGCCGTGCCGGGTTCGGCCGCATCCTGGCCTCGCTCGCCCTCGTCGCGGTGGTCACGCTGATCTTCACGATCGGCACGGGCCACAACTTCCGGACGTACGGGCTTGCGCCGACCGCCGTCGTGCTGAGCGCGGCGTTGATCGGCCTCCTCCGCGGGAGCTACGACGTGATCACGGGCGACCTGCTCAAGTTCGCCGGCGTTCGGCGGCGAGCGATCCTCGTCGGGACCGGCGAGAGCCTCGCGCGTCTCCGCCGCACGCTCGGTGCGAGCCGCGGCGGGATCGACTACGAGTTCGTCGGCGCGCTCTCGACGTCGCCGGACAGCGCGGGCCTGCGTCAGCTCGGGCCGCCCTCGGCGACGCCGGCCGTGCTCGCGGCGCACCAGGTCGACGAGCTGATCGTCACCGACTCGGACTTCAGTGACCGCGAGCTGATGGAGATCGTCGAGCACGCGCACAGGCGCGGGGTGAAGGTGCGTGTCGTCCCGCGGGCGACGGAGCTCCTGATCGAGCGGCGCGGCGAGTACGTGCCGGGGCAGGGCGTGCCGCTGTTCGAGCTGCGCCCGCCCGTCTTCGTCGGAGCAGACTGGCTCGTGAAGCGCGGCTTCGACCTCGTGGTCAGCGCATTCGTCGCGATCGTCGGCCTGCCGCTCTGGGCGGTGATCGCGCTCGCGATCAAGCTCGACTCGCCCGGGCCGGTCTTCTACCGCGCGAGCCGAATCGGCCTGCACGAGAACGAGTTCGGGATGGTCAAGTTCCGAACGATGCGCGCCGACGCCGAAGCGCAGCAGGCGGAGCTCGAGCGCGACAACGAGGCCGAGGGCGCGCTCTTCAAGATCAAGGACGATCCGCGCATCACGCGCGTCGGAGCGTTCCTGCGCCGCTTCTCGCTCGACGAGATCCCGCAGGTGCTGAACGTCCTGCGCGGCGAGATGAGCCTCGTCGGGCCGCGTCCGCTCCCGGTGCGGGACTACGAGCTGCTCGAGCCGTGGCACCGGAAGCGCTATCTCGTCCTCCCGGGGATGACCGGCCTGTGGCAGGTCGCCGGCCGCTCGAGCCTCGGCTTCGACGACCTCGTCCGGCTCGACTTCTACTACCTCGAGCACTGGTCGATCTGGCTCGACGTGTCGATCCTGTTGAAGACGATTCCCGCCGTCCTCAACAGCCGGGGAGCCTATTAGCGATGGCCGTTAGCTCCGACGTCCTGAGCCGGCACAAGCAGGAGTGGGAGGAGCTCGCGAAGGTCGACCCGCTCTGGGCGATCCTGACCGCCCCCGATCGCCGGGGCGGCGGCTGGGAGCTGGCCGAGTTCTTCGCGACCGGGGAGGCCGAGATCTCGGAGATGCTCAAGGTCGCGGACGACCTCGGGGAACCGGTGCGCCGCGAGCGGGCGCTCGACTTCGGCTGTGGCGTCGGCCGGCTCAGTCGGCCCCTTGGGGAGCGGTTTCGCGAGTGCGTCGCGCTCGACATCTCGGAAGGCATGGTGAAGCTCGCGCGCGAGCTGAACGAGGACCGGCCGAACTGCCGGTTCCTGGTCAACGCCGCGCCGGATCTCGGACAGCTCGAGTCCGACTCGTTCGACCTCGTCTATTCGTCTCTGGTCATCCAGCACATGCCGTCGGTGGAGGTCGTCGAGGCCTACGTCAGCGAGTTCCTCCGCATTCTTCGTCCGGGAGGGCTGGCGGTGTTCCAGGCGTTGTCCCACATCCCGCTCGCCCTGCGCCTGCAGCCTCGCCGTCGGGCCTATGCCGTCCTGCGGAGCCTCGGCTTCTCCGAGCAGGTCCTGATGATGAAGATGAAGCTCACACCGGCTCGGGGCTCGCCGTTTCGGAGTCGGAGATGCGGGCCATCATCGAGCGTCACGGCGGGACCGTCGAGCTCGCCGAGGCGTACGGCGAGCGCGCTGCGGTCGAACACGTCAGCAGCGCGCGTTACTTCGCTCGCGCCACGTAGGGCGAACCGGCGTGTCGATCTCCGTCGTCATCGTCGCGTATCGAGCCGGTCCGGCCTTGCTGCGCTGCCTCGAGTCGCTGGACGGCCAGGAGGGACTCACCGAGGTGATCGTGGTCGACAACGGCGGCGGGGGCTCGGAGATCGAGGATGCCCGCGGCATCGAAAGAGTCCACGTGCTGGAGCCCGACGGGAACGTCGGCTTCGCAGCGGGCTGCAACCTCGGGGCGCGCCGGGCGCAGGGCGATGTGATCGTCTTTCTCAATCCGGACACGGTCGTCGCGGACGGGGCACTACTCCAGCTCGAGCAGGCGGTCGAGGATCCGTCCGTCGGGATCGCGATGGCGCGCCTCCTCCTGCTCGAGGAGCCGGACAAGCTGAACTCGTCCGGGGTCGAGGTGCACGTGACCGGGATCGGCTGGGCGGGCGGGTTCGGCGATGCGGCCGACTCGATCTCTGAGCGGCGCGAGGTGCCGGCGCCGAGCGGCACGGCGATGGCGGTGCGGACGGAGACGTTCCACCGGCTCGGAGGCTTCGCGGATGAGCTCTTCATGTACCTCGAGGACCTCGAACTCGGCTGGCGGGCGCGCATCGCGGGGCTACGGGTGGTCATCGAGCCCGGCGCGGACGTCCTGCACGAGTACGAATACGGGCGCAATCCCCGGAAGAACTACTTTCTGGAGCGAAACCGCCTCGTCTTCGTGCTCTCGGCGTATTCGGCGCGGATGCTCGTCCTGCTCGGCCCACTGCTCGTAGTCACGGAGCTCGGGATGACGGCGATCGCCCTGAAAGAGGGCTGGCTCCGGGACAAGGTCGCCGGCTGG
Source organism: uncultured Actinomycetes bacterium (assembly GCA_963812695.1). GTDB lineage: Bacteria > Actinomycetota > Thermoleophilia > Gaiellales > Gaiellaceae > VAXT01. Next base: position 55,419 of record CAWEWD010000013.1, on the reverse strand, counting down.
GCGTGGCTCGTGCAGAACGCGGGCGTCGTCGCTCGGCGGAGGCGAACGACACAGCGACTGCGCACCAATCGCGATCGCGACCTCTCGCGTTTCCTGACGGCGACGTTCTCTCCTGCCATGGTCCCCGTGCCCGGGCTCCTGCGTGTGGCGAACCCGGTCGTCCGCGCCTACTGGACGGCGGTCAGGAAGCTGCTCTAGGCCCGAGCCCCACGCTGAACACTGCGCCGAGCTGTCGTGGGTCGGCTGCTCCGAAGTCCGAGGGCGAGAACGTCGGCTCGACGTGGAGCTCGACCCGGTATGGGCCGCGCGGAGCAGGGAAGCGGAAGACACGCGACCTACCGGCGTGGACGGTCCAGGTTCGGCGTGCGAGCGGGCGCCCGAGTCGCGGCCGACGGCCGGGGCCGGCGGCGAGCGTTCCGAGCCGAAGGACGACATGTCCGGGCACGTCGGGGCCGCCCCATCCCGCGCGCGAGACGGTCACCGAGAGTGCCCGGTCCCGCGGCGGCGCCACGTACCCGGAGTACGCGGCGTCCGATCCTGTCCACCCGTCCGCATACACGCCTTCGTACGCGCTGGCGAGCTTGAGCACGCCCGGGGTCCGGTATGCGACGAGAGGAGCGTGACGGCCAACGACACGCCCGGCGAGCCCCACCGACGCGTTTGCGACGGCCAGTGCGCTCGTGATCGAGCCGTCATTCCCGACCGACCGGATCACGCCGGTCGCAGGGTCGACTCGAGCGCTTTCCTCCGGCAGGGGGCAGAGCTCGGGCTGGCCGGTGTTGACGACCCGGTCCACGTTTCGGTTCCAGAACTCAGCCTGGAGGAGGGCCTGCGACGTCACGAACTTGTCGGCGCCGCCCTCGGAGTAGAGAAAGGTCACGGGCCGGTTGCGGCCGAGCGCTTCCTCGATCCAACTCGAGTCGCGTCCGAGGCCGGTCTCGTAGCGCGCGAAGGAGCCATACGTCCGGAGCGAGACGAACGCTGACCGTGAGACCGCGACGAAGAACACGACCAGCGGCAGCGCCAGAGCGATCGGGCCCAGTCGCCGCGGGATGAACGCGAAGAGCAGCCCGGCCAGCACCGCTCCCACCGACGCGAGCAACTCGATGTGTTCCGCGCTCGATCCGAGACGCGTGACCAGATTGAAGAAGTAGTAGAGCCCGAACGAGCTGTACACGGGCGAGTCCTGGATGAACTTCGAGAGCGGAAACCAGATCACGAGGCCGACCGGGACGAGTACGGCGAACGCAGTCAGGAGTCTCGGCCGGGGCAGGCCCTGGTACAGCCATGCCACCAGGGCGAGGAGGAGGAGCGGCTCGAGGTAGAAGCTGTAGCGCTCGACCGGGAAGCGTGTCGTGAACCGAGAGCCGAAGAGGGCGACCTCGAGCAGGAACCCGAAACACGTGGGGAGCGCGACGGCGACGAAGGCCCTCGTCGCTGGCGTCGAGCGCGGCTGCGCACGGACTGCGAGCCCGATCAGCACGATGAAGGCGCTCAGCGGAAAGACGCCGATCTCGAGCGTCAGGCCCGCCAGGTAGTAGATCGCAAGCCGTATGCCGTCCAGCAGCGAGTAGTTCGCGTCGAGCACGTCTCGGTACGGGACGTCACCGGCCCCGCGGATCAGCGAGGATCGCTCCGTAGGCGAGTCCGAGGCCGGCGAGACCGCCCAACGCCACCCATTGCTCCCTCAGCGCTCGGGCGAGCCTCGACCAGGTCCTGTCGGAGGTCGTCCCGCGATCGAGCGCTGCGTTGAGCAGCACGGCGGTGGGGAGAACGAGAACGAGCGCGGCCGCCTGGGCCCGGACGGCCAACGCGACGACGATCGCGCCGACGACGAGGAGCTGCGCCGCAACCGTCGGACGCTCGAGTGATCGGGCGATCGCGTACGTCGCCGCGACGACGGCCGGGAAGAACGCGTTCTCGGTCATCAGCATCGCCGTGTAGTCGAACGCCGGCAGCAGGAGGAGCAGCGCTGTCGCCGCGAGTGCGTAGAGCGGCGACGACAGCCTCTTCGCCCAGAAGAAGAACGGGATCGCGGCGAGCGTCATCACGCTCGCGTTGATCGCCTTGGCGAGGTCGTACGCGGTCTGCATCGAGCTCGCCCACCACGCAGGCGCGATGAGGGCCGGATACAAGCTGACCGTGTTCGGCTCATGGCGAAATGCGAAATGGCCGTTCGAGGCGAGGCTCTTCGCGATCCCGGCATAGATGAACTCGTCGCACATGAGTTGAGGGGCGGCCACCTTTCGGGCCAGGTACGACCGGATCGCGACATACGCGAGCAGGAGCACGATCAACCCGGCGACTGCGCCGCGCGGCGAACGCGCGTATGTGGTCAGGCTCGTGCGGATCGGATCCCGATCGTGAGCGCGGTCACGTCTTCGCCGGCTCGTGAAGGCCTCCGTGCCCGCAGGAACGTCACCGGCTGCCGGACCCCGTAGCGCGGCGAATACCAGCCCGGCTCGGGACGGAGCTCGAGGCCCTCGGCGGAGATCTCGATTCGGTCCTCGGCGCCCGGGGCGAGCGGGAACGTCCACTCGAGCTCCTGCGACTCGGACGAGGTGACGGTGTCGCGGATGCGGAGCTCTCGCTCCCCGAGCTCGATGCGGCGCGTGTGAGTCGCGTTCGGGAAGCCGTGGTGCCTGCCCTCGAAGCTCGACGCGTCCCACGAGAGCGCCTCGGCCCGCGTGCGGTCGGTCATCGCGAAGAGGTCGTCGGTGCGGAGCTCGTTCTGCTCGTGACCGCCGACGCGCAATGTCGCGTGGAACGCCGTCGAGCGGAAGCGGTTGCGCTCGACCGGATCGGAGGTATAGACGAAGGTGCCGGGATCGACGACGAGCGGGCCGCGGGCATCGGCGAGCTCGAAGGACAGCTGGTCGTTGTGGCCGTGCCCACCGCGTCCATGGCGTCCGACGTCTCCGCAGCGCACGATCGCGTACAGGCTCCCGTTCCGAAGGACGAAGTAGCCGCCGTCGGGATACGCCGCACTCCCGGCCGCCTGCTCCGGGGAGCGCCCAGCCTGCAAGAAGAGGTGCCGGTGATCGCGTGGGTCGGCGCCGTAGTCCCCGAGTGGGAGGAACCGCCCGTCGTCGCCGTCGCCGATCTGGGGTGCCAGGCCGTCAGGCCGCGTGTAGTCGCGGGCGAACGCGAGCATCAGGTCGAGCCGTTCCCGATACGAGCCCGGAGCGAACCCCGGGACGAGCGCTTCCGCAGCCTGGGTCCCGCAGACGAAGAGCTCGGTCACGAGCCGGTGGTACGCGGTCGAGGCCTCGTGCGCCGTGCCGTCGGGCCGGACCTGGTGCTCCATCTCCGAAACGAGTTGCCCGGCCGCCCACTCCGCCCAGTCGCGGCCCTCGCGGCTGCCGAAGAAGAGCGCTGCCACCGGGAGCAGGCCGACGACGTCCGAGAGGTAGTGGTTGCCCCGCGCCTCGCTCCACTCGAGGTGCGAACGGATGAAGCGTCCGTGGAGGAGCAGGCTCTCGAGCGCGCGCTCGAACCACGGCTCTCGGGCCGCGGCTTCAGCTGAGATTGCGAGCGCGGCCACCCAGTTCGCTGCTCGGATCGCGACGTCCATGGTCGTCGTCCAGTTCACGCCCAGCTCGACCGGGTTGGCGGCGATCCAGCTCTCGAGCTGTGCCCCGACCTCGTCCACGTGCCCGGTCGCGGCGAGCAGCGGGAGGTGCTGGAAGCGCGAGAGCTCCCACGGCACCTTGACGTCGGAGCCGTCGCCGTACGAGACGCGCAGGAGCGAGCTCTGCCGCAGCGGCCAGCGGCGACCGCTCTTGAAGTCGCGCGCCCAGTCGATCTCCGGCCCGAGGTCGATCGGCCCCGACCCGAGCAGGTCGAAGCGATGCTCGAGCAAGGCGTCAACCCGAGGCTCGAACCTCCATGGAAGACTCTGTTACTTGGCTCTCGAAGCGTGCGACCGTCGGCATCGCGAGCAGGACCGGGCCGCGCAGCGCCTCGACCGGTGTGGTCCCACCGAGTGCGGTGTCGAGTTCGCCGGGGCGAACGCGCAGCGGTCGCGCTCGCAGCTGCGCCTCGCGCGCGACGCCCTTGCCGAGTGTGGCCGCTCCGCGCAGCGCCGCCTTCGTGCCCGCTTGGCGCCAGAGCGCGAGACCCTGGCGGAGCCCGACCCTCAACCCACCGGCACTCGCCCGGCGATCCAGTAGTCGTGCCAGGCGCTCACGTTGTAGATGTTCCAGAGCTGGAAGGCCCAATCGCCGCGACCCGCGCGATGCGCTCGCCAGAGGTCGTCGATCGCGTCGTAGTTCAGAAGGCCGCGCTCCGCGAGTGACGAGCTCCGGATCTCCCGCTGCGCACGCTCGCCCAGCTCTTCTCGGAACCACTCGCTGACCGGAGCCGAGAAGCCCTGCTTGGGGCGGTTGACGATCTCCGGCGGCAACAGGCCCGAGACCGCTTTCTTCAGGAGGTACTTGCCCTGCCCGTCGCGGACCTTCATCTCCGGCGGCAGGGCGATCGCGAACTCGACGAGGTCGGCGTCGAGGAACGGGACGCGTGCTTCGACCGAGTTCCGCATCGTCATCTTGTCGACACGCATCAGGAGCAGCTCCGCTAAGCGGTTCTTGAGCTCGATGTAGGTCATCTTCGTCAACAGATCCTCGTCGCCGGCCTCCTCCCAGAGCCGCTCGACGATCCGGTACGAGTCCGGGTGCGCCCGCCCGTTCGTGAGGACGCGATCCTTGAGCGCGCCCTGGTACGCGATCGCGCCTCCCCAGAACGGGATCCGCCCGGCCGCGGCATCCTCGATCGCCTGGGCGTGCGGGACGAGCTTGCCGGTGCGGAAAGCCAGTCGCGACGCTGCCCGCGCGAGAGACGACGGCACGAGGCGAAATGCCTTCCGGAACTGCGAGTGGAAGCGGGCATGCGAGTGGTACGACTGGTAGCCGTGGAAGAGCTCGTCCGAGCCCTCGCCGATCTGGACGACGACCGTCCCGTTGTCGCGCGCGAGCTTCGAGACGTAGTGCAGCGGCACCGCGACCCAGTCAGCGAGGGGCTCGTCCTGGTGGTAGATGAGCTCCGGGAGGAACGACTCGAGGTCGTGCGCGTCGATCACGACCTCGTGGTGATCGGTGCCGAACTTCCGGGCGATCGTGCGCGCGTGCTCGAGCTCGTTGTAGCGCTCGTAGCGCTCGAACCCGACCGAGAACGTCCGCACGGGGGCGTCCATCAGCTCGGACATGAGCGCGACGTTCGTCGACGAGTCGACCCCGCCCGAGAGGAAGACGCCGAACGGGACGTCGGACATCATCCGGCGGCGGATCGACTCCCGAAGCAGCGCGAGCAGCCGCTCTTCCAGCTCGGGCTCCTCCATCCCGGAGACCTCGGCGGCCACCTCGTCGGAGAACGGGCTCCAGAAGGTGTCGACTTCGGTCGAGCCGTCCGCGCGAACGGTCATCCGCTCCGCGGGCCCGAGCTTGCGGACGCCCTTGAACATCGTCATCGGTGCGGGCGTGCAGACGAACGTCAGGTAGTCGAAGAACGCCTCTTCGTCGAGCTCCGCGGTGAGAGCAGGGTGGGCGAGGAGCGCCTTGATCTCCGAGCCGAACACGAGACCGCCGGGCGGCTGCGCGTAGTACAGCGGCTTCTTGCCGAGTCGGTCGCGGGCGAGGTGGAGCTCCTTCGTCCGCGAGTCCCAGATCGCGAGGTGGAACATCCCGTGCAGCCGCTCGAGGCAGCGGATGCCCTCCTCCTCGTACAGGTGGACGATCGTCTCGGTGTCCGTGTTCGAGTGATAGCGGTGCCCCTTCGCCTCGAGCTCGGGCCGGATGTCCATGTGGTTGTAGATCTCGCCGCCGAAGGTGATCCAGACCGTGCCGTCCTCGTTGGACATCGGCTGATGGCCGGTCGGCCGCAGGTCGATGATCGAGAGCCGTCGGTGCGCGAACGCGACCCGGTCCTCGGGCGAGTGCCACGAGCCGCCGTCGTCCGGCCCTCGGTGGTGGATGAGCTCGCGCATCGTCGTGACGAGCTCCTCGTCGACCGCGAAGCCGTCGCTCGTGCCGAGGATGCCCGCGATGCCGCACATCAGACGGCCCTCTCGGGCGGCGCCTCGACCGTCATCGCCTGGCCGGACGCGATCGAGTCCAGTGCGCCGAGAGCAACGCTCTGAGCCCAGTACGCGGCGCCGAGCCCCGGCTCGAACGGCCGCTCTCCACGGCAGGCGGCGATGACGCCTCGCAGGAGCTCCGCGTGCCCCTTGTCGCCGCCGTCGCGCGCCTCGGTCTTCCCGTCCGCGCCGAAGGACGTCAGCGTCCGGAAGTCGTCGAGCACCCATGACCTGCCGCCGCGCAGCACCTCGACTCGCTCCTTCGGCATCGACGCCGGGCCGAGGCCCGAGTAGTGGATCGCGGCCACCGAGCCGTCGGCGTACTGAATCGTCACCGACGCGCTCTCGGGCGTCGCGCCGCCCGCCGCCGGGGGCACGGCGACCGCGACGACGCGCTCGGGGGTGCCGCAGAGCCAGTTGGCGAAGTCGAAGAGATGGCACGCCTCGCCGAGGATGCGGCCGCCGCCTTCCTGCGGGTCGTTCAGCCAGTGGTCGGCCGCGACGGGCGCGTTCATGCGGTAGACGAGCTGGATCGGCCCGGCCAGCGCATGAGCTTCGTGGGCCAGCTTCCGCGAGAGCGGCGCAAAGGGGCGGTTGAAGCCGATCGCGAGCCGGTCGTTCTCCGCGCCCGCCAGCCAGACGTCGTCGATCTGCTCGCGGGTCAGCCCGAGCGGCTTCTCGACGAAGACCGCCTTGCCGGCCCGCAGCGCCTCGGCCGAGATCTCGGCATGGGTGTCGTGCCTCGTGCCGACGACGACGAGGTCGACGTCCGGGGCCTCGACGGCCTCGCGCCAGTCGGTTCCCGGCCGCGCCCCGTCGAGCGACCGCGCGAGCGACGCCGCCGTCGATCCGCCTCTGCTGATCACGGTCGTCACGCGCACGCCGCTCCTCGCGCTGGAGATTCGGGACGTGCGTCCCGCGCACGAAGCTGCCGGCGCCGACGAGGGCCACTCGCACCTCGCCGTTCCGCGGTTCGGGCGGGGCTGAGCTGCGCGCGACCTGTGCCGCGGCGCGATCGCGCACGTCGTAGGTCAGCACCGCGGCCGGCGGCGGCGAGTCTCCCGCCAGCGCCTCGTAGGCGTCGGCTGCGCGGTCGACCGGGAGCTCGAGCTCGACGAGCCGGTCGAGCTTCACGAGCCCGTCCGCGACGAGCCGCAGGTACTCCTCCATGTTGCGGCCCGCGGTCCAGCGAACGTACGGCAGCGGATAGTCGAGCCCGCCCTCCTCGTACGAGGAGTCGTAGCGGCCCGGGCCGTACGAGGTCGAGATCAGGACGTCGGCCTCGCGCTCGTACAGTGCCCCACGGTCGAAGTCGAGGCCGACCTCGCCGACGGGGACGACCTTGCCCTTGCGCCGCACCATGCGCACGGCCTGGTTGACGAGGTCGCCGCCCTTGGCCGAGGCTGTGATCACGACCGCGTCGGCTCCTGCGCCGCCCGTCCAGGCCGAGATCGCGTCCTCGGCCTCGTCCGGGGCTCAGGACGCGCTCGGCGCCGAGCTCGGAGGCCAGCGCGCGGCGCGCCTCCAGCGGCTCGACCCCGGTCACCCGCGCCCCGGACGCCCGGAGTGCCTGCACCGTGATCAGCCCGAGCAGCCCGAGCCCCACGACCACGATGCGGTCGCCGAGCGAGGGCTCCGAGCGGCGGACGCCCTGGATGGCGATCGCCCCGATCGCCGCGAACGAGGCGTCGCGCAGCGAGACGCCCTCGGGCACGGGCACGACGAGATTGGGCGGGACAGACACGACGTCGGCGTGGTTCGCGCGGCCCGCGCCTGCGCAGGCGACGCGCTGGCCGACGTGCACTCCCGGATCGCCGCCGGTGTCGAGGACGGTGCCCGCGCTCGAGTAGCCGAGCGGATTGTCCTGCGCGACAGCGCCGCGCACCGTGCCGATCGTCTCCCGCACGCCGTGGTCGCGCGCATGCTTGAGCGTCTGCGCGACGAGGTTCGGGTTCTTGATCGCGCGCGCCGCGAGCGAGCCCGATCCGGAGGCGACGACCGAGCGCTCGGTGCCGCTCGAGATCGCGGACGCCGCATTCGCCACGAGGACCGAGCCCGGGCTCGGTGCAGGTTCCGGGACGTCGACGACCTGGGTCTTTCCGCCCCGCAAGACGACCTGTTTCACGCGGTGAGCGTATCGAGCGCGCAAGCCGCCGGACCGGGCTTCTCTATGCTCACGCGCGATGGCCAGGCGCCGAAAAGTCCTGTCCGTGGTCGGGACGCGGCCGAACATGATGAAGATCGCGCCGATCGCCGCGGAGCTCGGTCGGCGGGGCGACGAGTTCGAGCACGTTCTCGTCCACACGGGCCAGCACTACGACCGCGAGATGTCCGAGATCTTCCTCGAGGAGCTCGGCGTGGGGGCGCCGGACTACTCGCTCGGCGTCGGGTCCGGCTCGCACGCGCAGCAGACGGCCGCGGTCATGGAGCGCCTCGAGCCGGTGCTGCTGGAGGCCGAGCCCGACATCGTCCTCGTTCCCGGCGACGTCAACTCGACGCTGGCCGCCTCGCTGACTGCCGCGAAGCTGCTCCTCCCGATCGGGCACGTCGAAGCCGGCCTGCGCTCGTTCGACCGGACGATGCCGGAGGAGATCAACCGGATCGTCGCCGACCAGCTCTCGCAGCTCCTCTTCATCCACTCGCCGGAGGCGCGCGACAACCTGCTGGCCGAGGGCTGCCCGGCGGCCGGGATCCACGACGTCGGCAACACGATGATCGACTCGCTCGTCGCCATGCGGGAGCGGATCGACGTGTACGGCGCGCCCGAGAAGCACGGTCTTCCGCGCGGCGAGTACCTCGTCGTCACGCTGCACCGGCCGGCGCTCGTGGACGGCCCGCTCCTGGCCGAGGCGATGGCGAACCTCGCGGCGGTCTCGGAGGCGCTGCCGGTCGTCTTCCCGGTCCACCCGCGAACGCGCGCGGCCCTCGACGCGCTCGCGATCGATTTCCATCCGGAGCGGCTGAGCCTGCTCGAACCGGTCGGCTACGTCGAGTTCCTGAGTCTCGTCGCCGGCTCGGCGGCGGCTCTCACCGACTCGGGCGGCATCCAGGAGGAGACGACCTACCTCGGGCTGCCGTGCTTCACCCTGCGCGCGAACACCGAGCGTCCGATCACCGTCTCGCTGGGCACGAACACCCTCCTCGGTCTCGACCCGAAGCGCATCGCCGAGGTGCCGGACCTGATCGCTGCCGCGCGGGAGAAGGAGGCGAGCGTTCCGCCACTCTGGGACGGCAAGGCGTCGGAGCGAATCGTCGACGTCCTCGCTCGGTCGCTAGGCGGCGAGCCCGTCGAGCAGGTCGGCGAGACGCTCGGCTAGGCGCGGACGCTCGTAGGGCGCGAGCTTCTCCGGAGGCACGGGCGACGGCAGGTCTCCGGCCGTGATCCTGGCCAGCGCGGCCTCGATCGACGCCTGGTCGTCGAGACGTGCCACGAGCTGGTCGGCCTCGAGTCGTCGAAGCAATGACTCGGTCGCCCCGCCGTGAGACAAGCACAAGACCGGCTTGCCGAGCGCAAGGTACTCGTACACCTTCGCCGCGACCGCGGTCTCGTCACCTGCGCCCCGACCCTGCGTGACGAGAGCCACATCCGCATCGGCCATCCGGCGCACGGCCTCCTCCCAACCCGACGGCTGCACGAGCTCGACGTCGGCACCGGACCGCTCGATCTCAGCGCGTATCTCGGGCGCGACGTAGCCGTGGAGCACGAGGCGAAGCGGCGGGCGGAGCGCCCGCAGCAGCGGCTCGAGAGGACGATCCTTCGTCAGCGTCCCGGAATGGAGGATCGTCGTGCCACCCGACGGCGGCGTGCGCATCGCGACGAGGGCCGGTTCGAAGCCGTTCGGGATCTCCTCGACGCGCGCAGCGGGGTGCCTCCGCTGCAGGTCGTCCGCGGCCTCCGGCGTGACTCCGACGAGGGCTTCCGCTCCACCCACGACCCATGACTCGAGGCGCGGCAGCAACGGCCCGCCCCGATCGAACGCCGGGTTTCGTGCCCAGAGGTCGCGCAGCTCGACGACGAACGGCGTGCCGGCGGCGGCTCGGCGGGCAGCGATCAGCGCGGAGAACGGCGGTCCCGTCGCGAGGACGGCGTCGTAGCGGCCGGTGACCAACAGGCGGCGCGTCTCTTTGCTCCCGCTGCGTATCCAGAGCATCGACAGCGGCATCGCCTCGGGGCGAAGTCCCGCGAGCCGAAAGACCGGGTCGGCGAGCTTGCCTACGGTCTCCATGACCCGCGCGCGGCGCTGGGCCTTCTCGGGCGAGGCGAACTCGTCCGCGCCTGCGGCCGAGACGACGTCCACCTCCCAGCCGTGCTCCGGCAGGTGCCGCGAGAAGGACCGCCAGCGGGCGGCCGGGCCGCCTGCCTGGTCGATCGGACGATGGCTGACCAGCAGCAGGCGTCTCACCGGCCGAATCATCACACGCCTCTGCGACGATGGCCCCGTGGAGCCCGAGGCTCTACGTTCCGCCTCCGCCTGCCCGCCTGCGGACAGACGTCTTCGTGACGTTCGGCGGCAAGGGCATCGACCCTCTTTCTCGGCCTGATCGGCCGCCGTCATCGCGCGGCATCTCGGGACGTCGGGCCAGGGCACCTTCGCAGTCGCGTACAGCCTCACGTTGATGCTCATCCAGGTCGGCGGGCTCGGCTTCACGACCGCAAACCCGTATTTCGCCGCACGGAATCCCGAGCACGTGCCGGGGATCGCCGGGAACACCGTCTGGCTCTCGGCCGACTGCTCGGGTTCGCCCTCGTGGTGGTGGGCGCGCTGATCAAGGTCGTCGCGCCGGGCCTGCTCGAAGGGCTCGGCTGGACTACCACTCCTCGTCGCGCTCGCGGGCATTCCCGGCGGGCTCGCGGCGTCTCTTCGAGCAGAGCATCCTTCTCGGCGAAGGGCGGATGGTCGCCTACAACGCCGTCGAGGTCGCACAGGCGGCGCTCACCCTGGTCGTGCTCCTGGCGGTGCTTCGTCGTCGTCGATGTCCGGCTTGACCGGAGCGCTCGCTGGTGCTCGGCGCCAGCCGCTACGGAGCGGCGATCGCCTACGGAGTCATCCTCTCGAGACGCTCGGGGATTGCAGGGCGTCCGGACGTCGCTCTTGCGCGGACGATGCTCGAGTACGGCTTCCGCGTCTACGTCGCGATCCTCGTCTCCTTCCTCGTGATCCGGCTCGACCTGCTGCTCGTCAATGCGTACCTCGGGCTCGGACGAGGCGGGGCTCTACTCGGTCGCGGCGACGATTCGCCGACGGGATGTTCGTCCTGCCGATGGTGGTCGGCCTCAACCTCTTCGCGCGCGTGGCGCGCGGGGATCCGACGCAAGCCAGCGCCGAGGTCTTCCGGTCGATTGCCGTCCTCTACGGCCTCGCTCTGCCTGGTCGACCATCCCGCTGGCCGGAGTCGCGATCCGACTCTTCTTCGGCGACGAGCTTCGCGGACGCGACCTCGCTCTACTACTGGCTTCTGCCGGGCATCTACTGCCTTCGGGATGTTGACGATCCTGTCTCAGCCACTTCGCGGGCCGTGGCTTTCCGCGCCAGTTGATCGTGCATCTGGGCTCGGGGCCTCGCGCTGAACGTCGCCCTCAACCTGGCTCTTCCTGCCGGGACGCGGCGCGTGGGTCGCGGCCCTCACGTCGAGCATCACCTACGCTGCTGCTCCTCGCCTTGCACATGTGGCTCTTCGCTCGCGAGGCCGGCGGCTACGGCTCGATGCGCCCGCGGCCGGGCGAGGTCGTCCGGTTGGCGGTTCGTTCGAGTCGCCCGTGTCCTTGAGCGACGCGAACTCGACGATGGATCATCGTCCCGGCGAGAGAACATCTACGGCCACCTCCAGCGGCTGCTACTGGCTCCGCGATCATCTGCAGCCCCGAGGGATCCGTAGGTCTGTCGAGTTCGGTTGCGGGACCGGGCGGCTGATCACGCTTCCGCTCCGGTCTTGGGGATACGACGTGACCGGCGTCGACCTGGACGAGCCGAGTATCGAGCACGGCCGGAGCCTGTTGCAGGACGCGGGGCTCGATCAGGAAGCCCTGCAGGTGGTCGACCTCGCCGAGCTCCCTGGCCCGTTCGATGCTGTGATCGCCTCCGAGATCCTGGAGCACCTGGACGATGCAGAGCTCGAGGCGTCGTTGAACCTCATCTTCGACCGCCTCCGGCCCGGCGGGAAACTCCTCGTGACCACTCCCAGCGGTTACAGCCTGTTCGAGCTCGAGAACTTCCTCTGGTATCGAACGGGGATCGACCGTCTCTACCAGAAGGCGAGCTCCCGAAAGCTCGCGGCCCGGCTCCGTCATGCGAAGTCAGAGCACGCCGAATGGGTCGAGGCGGCCGAGCCGATGACGCTGGCTGATTCGCCGCACAAGCAGCGCTTCACGTGGAGCTCGATCCACGAAGCGATCTCCCGCGCTGGGCTTCGGATCGAAGAGGCTCGGGGCGCTGTGCTTTTCTGCGGTCCGTTCACCGACCTCGCATTCTCGGGACTACCGCGTGTGATGGCGTTCAACCGGCGGCTGGGCCAGCGCATGCCGCGCTTGGCGTCGGACTTTTATATCGCCGCGGTCAAGCCTTGACGCCGCGCATGACGAGGTTCCAGCCGAGGGCGTCCCCGGTCAGGCGCGCGATCTGGCCCGGCGCGATCTGCTCGTCGTAGCGAGGTCCGCACCTTGTCGATCCGCAGGTTTTTCAGAGGCGAGAACAGGGCTCGCAGCTCGCGCTTCGTGTAGCCCTTCGTTCCCTCGCTCTCCATGTGCGAGGCCAGCACGTCGGCGAGGCTCCGCCAGGGCCGGCCCGCGAGCAACCCGTGCTTCGTCCAGAGGCCGTACGCGACCCATGAATGTCGCGCGTAGAGCATCACGCAGGCCTCGCCTCCGGAACGGAGTACACGCATCGCCTCACCGATCGCCTTGGCGCTGTCGGGCGTGTGATGCAGCACGCCCCACGAGTAGACACGGTCGAACGAGCGTCGTCGAAGGGGAGCGACTCCGCGTCGGCGGTTCGGACGTCGGCGCTGAGTCCTTCGAGCGCCAGCCGGCGCTTCACCAGTTCGACGGCGTGGTCGGTGAGGTCGACGCCGGTCGCGATCGCCCCTGCGCGGACGAAGCGGATGAAGTCCGTTCCTAGCCCGACTCCGATCTCGAGCAGCTCGCTTGCCGCGAGCACCTTCGAAGTCTGCGAATCGGTGGATGTACGGGGTCGAGCTCGTCGCGCGTCCGCTCGACCTCGGCGAAGAACTCTGGCGTGCCTTCCGGCCGTCGCCGTGTGCTCCACGCCGCAGGGCTCCTCCTCCCAGAAGCCCCGGACCCGCGCCTTCTGATCTGCTGCGGACGGCGTCGTCGACACCGGGCCGGACTCTACTAACGGAGCGGCTCGGCCTCGAACGTCGAAGGACGGCGTTAGCGATCGGCGAGGCTGACCTGGTTCGTGGCGATCAGGTTCCGGCCGCCGAGGCGCCACGACGCGCTTGAGCGCCAACGCCGGCCGCTCGACGAGGCGCCAGGACAGAAACGCCAGGCCGTAGGTCACCGGGAACGCGATCGCGAACATCACGAGCGGATCGATGCCGGGCCAGATCGCGGCCACCGACTGCTGCACCGGAAACGCGTAGACGTAGATGCCGTACGAGACGTCGCCCGGAGCCGTCAGGCGCCGCAGCCAGGCCGGGGTGCGGAAGGCGAAGACGAGGACCGCGAACGCGATCGCCGGAACGCCGACCGCCCTCGTCCAATCGCCGCTCCACGTCACGACCCAGAGCACCGTGAGCACGGCGAGGAGGATCCAGCTCAGGTGCAGCCGGCTGCGCAGCGAGTAGGCCAGGTTCCCGAGCACGAACGTGGCGCCCAGCATGACCACGAGCGAGAGGTTCCCCCCGGTCGTCCCGCCGGCGGGTGCGTTCGACAGGGCGACAGCGGCGAGACGCCCAGGAGGAGCAGGAAGCCGAGCGCGGCGAGCAACACGGCTGCGTCGCAGCAGGCCGAGCAGGCCGAACGCGGCCGCCATCGCGTAGCAGCACGCCTCCACGGGCAGCGTCCACAGCGATCCGTTCACGGCGTCCGGGAACGGGTTGGTCTCGAACACCCCAGGAAGCGTCCCGCGGATCGTGATCAGCAGGGAGCTCCGCACCCAGTACACCCACGTGGTCGGATCGGTGAAGTAGGTGCCGAGCGGCAGCGTGGTGAACAGCGGGCCGACGACGAACACGGTCACCGACACCGCCACGAAGAGCGCCGGCAGCAGGCGCAGCGCCCGCTTGACGGCGAACGGAACCAGTCGCGGCTGGTCGCTCCAGCTCTTGGCGATGAGAAAGCCGCTCATCGCGAAGAACATGACGACGCCGACCTCGCCGAGCGTCCAGCCGCTCACGTCTGCGAAGGGCTCGGTGCTCGCCGTCAGCGCGTAGGAGTGCGAAAACAACACGAGTGAAGCGGCCAGGAGCCGCAGGACGTCGAAGTTGTTCCTGCGGTCCTGCAGGCGGTCCTCGAGCCGCGCCGCGGAAACACGCCCGTCGCTTCGTCTCGTCCACCGCCGCAGAGACTCGTGGAGGCGGGCGAGCACGGTCTGATCTTCCCACACACATAAGGCTCACAGTTCCGTGGTCTACTGAAGTTGATGCCGCTCGGGCCACGCGAAAAACTTGCTCCGTGAGCGACATCACGGCCGTCATCGCGAACTTCAACTACGGCCGGTATCTCCGTGAGGCCGTGGACAGCGCTCTGGACGACGGAGCGAAGGTCGTGGTCGTCGACGACGGGTCGACGGAACCGCTGCCCGAGCTGCCGTCTGACGTCGAGGTCGTCGAGCAGGAGAACCAGGGGGTGGCACGGGCGCGAAACGTCGGGATCGGGCTCGCCGAGACGCCGTACGTCATCGTCCTCGACGCGGACGACCGCCTCGTCGCCGGCGCGCTCTCGGTGCTCCGCGAGCCGCTCGACGCCGATCCGAAGCTCGGCTTCGCCTACGGACGCATGCGCTTCTTCGGCGACTGGGAAGGCGAGCTCCGCTTCCCGCCGTACGACCCGTACGCGCTGCTCTACCGGCACACGATCGGGCTGTCCGCTCTGGTGCGCCGCCAGGTGCTGGTGGACACGGGCGGCTTCGATCCGGCCTTCGGCCAGTTCGAGGATTGGGAGCTCTGGGTGAACGCGCTCGAGCACGGGTGGCGTGGGCGTCAGGTCGAGGCGGTCACGGTCGATTACCGTCGCCATGCCGGCTCGAAGCACGGGGTCGACCGTCGGGGTACCGGCAGGCGTACAGACAGCTTCGCGCGAAGCACGCGGATCTCTACCGCGACTCCGAACGCCTCTCGGCGGAGAGCTCGCTTGGCTCGGTCGGCCGCCTCGTTCATCGTCGATTCTGGGGGCCGAGGCCGATCCCGGCGAGCGTCGAGCAGCGGCTCTACGGCCTGCTCTGGCGCCGAAAGGACGCCCGAGTCGATGGATAAGCTTCATCGCTCGAGCCCGATGACCGAGCCTGTGACGACCGCGTCGCGCGAGGCCGCAGACCCACGACTCGCGGGCTTGCGGCGGCTGGCGATCGTCCCCGCCTACAACGAGGCCGAGTCGATCGAGGCGGTGATCTCCGAGCTGCGGGCCTTCGACCGGGACCTCGAGATCGTCGTCATCGACGACGGCTCGAACGACGGAACGGGACAACGGGCCGCCGAAACGGGTGTCCGCGTCGTGAGCCTCCCCTTCAACCTCGGCATCGGCGGCGCCATGCAGGCCGGGTACCAGTACGCCCGACACCGCGGCTTCGACCTCGCGATCCAGGTCGACGGCGACGGGCAGCACGACCCGCGCGAGATCGCGGCGCTCATCGAGCCGATTCTGCGCGGTGACGCTGACATGGCCGTTGGGACGCGCTTCGCCGAAGGCGAGCGCTACCAGGCCCCACTCGCCCGGCGCATGGGCATCCGGCTCTTCGCGCGCATCGTCTCGCTGATCGTCCGCCAGCGCGTCACCGACACGACCTCGGGCTTCCGCGCCGTCAACCGCCGCGGCATCGCCCTGTTCGCAGCCGATTACCCGCATGACTACCCCGAGGTCGAGACCACCGTCCTCGTGCATCAGCACAAGCTGCGCATGGTCGAGGTGCCGGTGCACATGCGAATCCGCGCCGGCGGCCGGTCGTCGATCGACTTCTTCGAGTCGATCTACTACACGATCAAGGTCTCGCTGGCGCTCTTCGTCGGCCTTTTCCGCCGTCCCGCGAACTTCCAGGAGGAACGATGACTACCCGCGTGTCCATCTTCGCGGCCATTGCCGCAGTGATCTTCTTGACGGTCATCTTCGAGCTGATCCGTAGCCGCCGTCTGCACGAGCGGTACGCGATTCTCTGGCTGATCACTGGAGGCGTCATCTTCGTGCTCGCCGTCTGGCGCGGCGCGTTGAGCACGCTCTCGAGCACGGTCGGGATCGCCTATCCGCCCTCGGCGCTGTTCGTCCTAGCGTCCCTCTTCATCCTGGTCGTGCTCCTGCACTACTCGACGGTGATCTCGAAGCTCGCCGTCCAGAACCGGATCCTCGCGCAGCGCCTTGCCCTGCTCGAGAGCGGCATGCGGAACGAGGACGGAGACGACGGCCGATAGGCCCGGTCCTCGTCACCGGCGCTGTCCGGCTTCGTCGGCCGGCACCTGGCCGCGGAGCTCGGCGACGTCGCCGTTCCGTTCGAGGGCGACGTCCGCGAGCCCGACGAGCTGCTGCGCGTGCCGTCAGGGACGTCGCGCCCGACGGCGGTCGTGCACCTGGCGGCGCTGTCCTCGGTCGGCGGCTCCTGGGGCAACTCGGCCGAGACCTGGCAGGTGAATCTCGTCGGAACCGTCAACCTCCTGGACGCGCTGTTCGAGGCGGCGCCCCGACGCGCGGCTCCTTTTCGTCTCGACCGGCGAGGTCTACGGTCGGGCGCAGGAGCTGCCGACCACCGAGAGCGCGAGGCCCGCGCCGCTCTCGCCGTATGCGGCCTCGAAGGCCGCCGCCGAAATCGCCTGCGAACAGGCCGTGCGCTCGGCCGGGCTCGACGTGGTCGTTGCGCGCGCCTTCCAGCACGAAGGGCCCGGGCCGGGACGAGCGGTTCGCGATCGGCTCGTGGACGCGGCAGATCGCCGAGCTCGAGCGCGGCGACGGCGGCGAGCTGCGCGTCGGCGACCTCGACGCGCGGAGCGGGACATCAGCGACGTCCGCGATGTCTGTCGCGCCTACCGGCTGCTGCTCGATCCAGCCGTGCCGCCCGGGACGTACAACATCGCCTCGGGTCGGAAGGTGCAGCTCGCCGAGATCGTCGACCTCCTCGTCGAGCTGGCGCAGGCTGCCGATCAGCGTCGTGCTCGATCCCGACCGGCTGCGGCCGAGCGACGTCGAGGTCGTGTGGGGCGACGCGACGAAGCTGCACGAGGCGACCGGCTGGAACCCGGAGATCCCGCTCGAGCAGACTCTGGCCGACACCCTTGACTATGCTCGCGAAGCGGTGACCAGGGCGGCACGAACGTGAGCGACCGGCGCGCCCTGATCACGGGTGTGACGGGCCAGGACGGCTCGTACCTGGCCGAATTCCTGCTCGGCAAGGACTACGAGGTCTTCGGCATGGTCCGGCGGTCGTCGACCGAGAGCTACGAGCGGATCGAGCACCTCGTCGATCGGATCACGCTCGTCCAGGCCGACCTCCTCGACCCTGCCTCGCTCACGTCGGCGCTCGAGGACGCGCAGCCGACGGAGGTGTACAACCTCGCCGCCCAGAGCTTCGTCCCGACCTCGTGGCGGCAGCCGGTCCTGACCGCGGAGTTCACGGCAGTCGGCGTCACGCGCATGCTCGAGGCGCTCCGGCGCGTCGATCCGGGCATCCGCTTCTACCAGGCGTCGTCGTCGGAGATGTTCGGCAAGGTGCGCGAGGTCCCGCAGACCGAGCTGACGCCGTTCTACCCGCGCTCCCCCTACGGCGTCGCGAAGGCGTACGGGCACTTCATCACCGTCAACTACCGCGAGTCGTACGGGCTGTTCGCGGTCTCGGGGATCCTGTTCAACCACGAGTCGCCTCGCCGTGGCCTCGAGTTCGTGACGCGGAAGATCATCGGACGGCGTCGCGCGGATCAAGCTCGGCCTCGCCGACGAGCTGCGGCTCGGCAACCTCGACGCGAAGCGCGACTGGGGCTTCGCCGGCGACTACGTGCGGGCGATGTGGCTCATGCTCCAGCAGGACGAGCCGGACGACTTCGTGATCGCCACGGGCGAGCCGCACTCCGTGCAGGAGTTCGTCGACGCGGCGTTCGGTCACGTCGGGCTCGATCCCGCCGAGGTACGTCGAGCTCGATCCCGCAGTTCCTGCGCCCGGCCGAGGTCGACCACCTCGTCGGCGACGCCTCGAAGGCTCAGGCGCAGCTCGGGTGGGAGCCTGAGGTCTCCTTCGATGGGCTCGTCCAGATGATGGTCGACGCGGACCTCGAGCGACTTTCGGTCGAGGCCGCTTCTCCGACGAGCTCCGGGTAGGCCTGATGGCCGGTGAGCGCGCCTCCGAGCGCACGTTCAGCCCGGCCGGGACCTCCGCCTTCTCCCTGACCCGCGCCCCCGCGGCCGCCTGGTCGATCGCCGCCGCGGCCCTGGTGGTCGTCTCGGTCATCGTCCGGATCCTCCTGGCGCGCAGGATGCCGGCCCCGTGGATCATGTCCGACGAGCTCACGTACTCCGAGCTCGCAAAGAGCTTTGCGGCCAGCCATCGCATGCTGCTCCACGGGCACCCGCAAGCGTTCGCGACCATCTATCCGATCTTCGTCTCGCCGGCGTGGCTCGCGGACTCGATTCCGACGGCGTACGGCATCGCCAAGACGCTCAACGTGCTGTTGATGAGCCTGGCCGCGATCCCATTCTGGTTCTGGGCGCGCCGGCTCATGCCGCCCCCGCACGCATTCACCGCGCTCGTGCTCTTTCTGCTGCTGCCGGCGTTCGTCTACACGAGCGTGATCATGACCGAGAACCTCGCGTTCCCCGCCACCCTCCTCGCGTTGTTCGTCATGGCGTTGGCCCTCGAGCGACCGACTGCGTTGCGCCAGCTGCTGGCCCTGGCGGCGATCGGCTTCGCGTGCCTCGCTCGGCTCCAGGCGATCGTGCTGGTCGTCGGCCTGCCGACCGCGGTCCTGCTCAAGGGGCTGCTCGATGCCCAGGAGGCCGGTGCTCGGCGTCCGTGGCGGGCCATCCTCGCCGTTGCCCGGCAGTTCGTATGGGCGCTGGCCGTGCTCGCCATCGGGGCGGTCGGCTATCTCGCGCTGAAGGTCGCGGAAGGTGGTTCGCCGGCGGGCGTTCTCGGAGGGTACGAGCACACGAGCTCGGGCTACACGCTCGAGGGCGTCGTCCGCTGGACCGCTCTCCACGTGGCCGAGCTGCCGTACTCGGTTGGACTGGTGCCCGTCTGCGCGTTCATCGTCCTGATGGGAACGGCGCTGGTGTCACGCGCCCGAACGACCCAGGCGGAGCGCGCGTTCCTCGCAGTCGCCGGCGGCGTTGCCCCGTGGATGATCCTGCAGGTCGGCGCATTCGCCTCGCAGTTCTCGCTGAGGATCGAGGAGCGGAACCTGATCTACCTGACGCCGCTCTTCGTGTTGGCGTTCATGACCTGGATCGCGCGGGGCCTCCCGCGACCTCCGGTGCTTGCAGGCGCCGCCGCGCTCGTGCCCGCGGTGCTGCTCGTCGCGCTGCCACTCGAGAGCCTGCTCAACGTCTCGCTCAGAAGCGACACCTTTTCGTTCAGTCCGCTCTTGCGGCTCGACACCCGGCTCAGCGGAGGAGTCACGGACGTCCGGATCCTCCTCGCGCTCGGTGCCGTCGCGGCGGGGCTTGCCTTCCTCGTGCTCCCGCGCCGTGTTGCGACGCCGGTCCTGGTGGTCGGAGTGGCGCTCTTCTTCGGGATCGTCTCGCGCTCGGCGTTCGAAGGCGCGCGCGGGCTCGCGATCGGCGCGCGGGCCGCGGCTGGGGCGGCCGACGTGAACTGGATCGACGACCGGCTCGGCTCGAAGGCAAACGTCGTGTTCATCAACGATCAGACGTTGAACGGCAACCCGCACGCCGTGTGGCAGACGGAGTTCTGGAACCGAAGCGTGCGCCAGGTGCTCGAGATCACACCCCCGCCGCACATCTTCGGCGACGCGGCGACGCTCGACCCCTCGACCGGGAAGATCTCGACCGCGCTTCCCGGCGGAGCGAGCAAAGCGTTGACCGCTCGATACGTCGTAGCTCCGACGACGCTGTCACTCGCGGGCAAGCCGATCGAGCGGGTGGGCCAGCTGGCGCTCTACAGGGCCGACGGGCCGGTGCAGGTTGCGAGCATGCAGACGGGGATCTACCCGGATGGATGGACAGGCCCCAGTGCAAGCTTCACGCAGTACGCCGTGCCGGGGCGAGGGCGGGCGGCGCCCATCCTTCACTTCAGCCTTCCGGGCAGGGCCGGCGATTTCCCACCGGAGCATGTCGCGGTGACCGTCGGCGGGCAAACGAAGAACGTGACCGTCGCGCCCGGCCAGTCGCGGCTGGTGCGCATCGCTCCTCGGCCGGCTCCGTTCCAGGTCCAGATCGCCGTGACGCCCACCTTTTCCCCGGCGACGCTCACCGGCTCGGCGGATACGAGGGAGCTCGGCGTCCACGCCTCCGTCGAGAATGAGGGCGGCTGACCGGCCAGCGCGCGGCTGGGAACCGGCTCCCGCCTCCCTAGAATGGCCGTGTGACAGGAGAGCCCGCGCAGGCCGACACCGACCTGATCATCAGCCGTCTCGAGCACGAGCTCGGCCGGTCGCGCGCCGTTGACGGGGGCGAGGACGGCGCAGCCCCGCTCGCCGCGCGGGTCGAGGCGCAGCGGCTGGCCGGCGTGTCTGCCGATCGACCATTCCTCTACAAGCCGGGTCTCGTCGGCCGCCTCCGCGGCCTGATCCTGGTTCCGATCAAATGGGTGCTACGCAAAATGATGCGTTGGTACATCGAGCCGGTGGCCGCGGATCAGCGGGCGTTCAACTCGAGCATGCTCGCGCTCGCCGATTCGCTTGCCGATTCGCTCAACCAGCGGATCGAGACGGTTCGCCACGAGGCCAGTGCGCGGATGGACGAGCTCGCGCGGGCCGGATCCGAGACCAGCGCGACAGCCGCGCGCCTGTCGACGGTGGCCGCCGAGCACGACGACCGGCTCGTTCGCGTCGAGCGGCGGCCCGCAGCACCTGCGCGCGGGCAACCGGCAGCGTTGACACCGCCTCCCGAGCCGGCGCACACCCCTTCGACTACTTCGCGTTCGAGAGCCGCATGCGCGGGCCGCGGGAGTTGATCCGCGACCGGCAGCGCGAATACGTCGACGACTTTCGCGAGGCGGCCCCGGTGCTCGACGTTGGCTGTGGACGCGGTGAGTTCCTGGCGCTCCTCGCTGACGCAGGCATCGAGGCGAAGGGCGTCGACCTCGACCCCGACATGGCCGCGTTCTGCCGCGACCAGGGCCTCGACGTCGAGCAGGCCGACGCGCTCGGCTATCTCAACGACCTCGGCGAGGAGTCGCTCGGCGGGATCTTCGCCGCCCAGTTCGTCGAGCATCTGGAGCCGGGTCCACTGACCTCGTTCATCTCGCTCGCGGCCTCGCGCCTGCGTCCCGGGGGCGTCATGGTGCTCGAGACGATCAACCCGCTCTCGCTCTTCGCGCTGCGCAACTACTTCGCCGACCTGACGCACGCCCAGCCCCTGATCCCGGACACGCTCTCGCTGCTCGTGAAGGAGGCCGGATTCGACCGCGCCGAGGTCAGGTTCCTGAACGAGCCCGAGGAGGCGCAGGTCCTCGAGAGCGTCGAGCTCCCACCCGGCCCCGAGTTCGATCCGGCCCGCCGGGCGCTGGAGTCGAACAGGGCGCGGCTGAACGAGGTCGTCTTCGGCCCACAGGACTACGCGCTCGTCGCGCACCGTTGAGAATCCTCGTCTGCCATACGCAGGTCCCGTTCGCCCGCGGCGGCGCCGAGCTCCTGGTCGAGAACCTCGTCGCGGAGCTCCGTGCGCGCGGGCACGAGACCGAGCTCGTGGCCGTGCCGTTCAAGTGGTATCCGCCGAGCGCGGTCGTCACGCAGTCGCTCGTCTGGCGCCTCCTCGACCTCGACGAGGTGCAGGGTCGCCCGGTCGACCTCGTGATCGCGACGAAGTTCCCCTCGTACGTGGTGCGCCACCCGAACAAGGTCGTCTGGCTCGTGCACCAGTTCCGCCAGGCCTACGACCTCGACCGCACGGAGCTCGGCGAGTACGGCGAAGAGCCGTTCGACCGCGCCGCCCGGCGTGCAGTGCATCGGCTCGACCGCACGACGCTGTCGCGAGGCGAAGCGGCTGTTCGCGATCTCGGAGAACGTCGCGTCGAGGCTCGAGAAGTCGGTCGGGCTCGAGGCCGAGGTGCTGCGGCCGCCGCCCCAGCCGCTCGAGTACCGCTGCGACGAGTACGGCGACTTCGTCCTCTCAGTGGGGCGGCTCGACCGTGCGAAGCGCGTCGACCTCCTGCTCGAGGCCGCGGCCGGGGACGGCGATCTGCGCGTCGTGATCGCGGGCGAGGGCCCGGATCGCTCGCGGCTCGAGGAGCTCGCCGGCAACCATCGGCTGGACGGTCGCGTCACGTTCACGGGCCGGCTGGACGACGACGCTCTGGCCGACCAGTACGCGAGGTGCCTGGCCGTCTTCTACGCGCCGATCGACGAGGACATGGGCTTCGTCCCGTTCGAGGCGTTCCTGGCCGAGAAGCCCGTGGTCACCACACGCGACGCGGGCGGCCCGTTGGAGGTCGTCGAGGACCGGCGAACGGGCCTCGTCTGCGAGCCGAGCCCGAGCGCGGTCGCGGAAGCGCTCGCCTGGCTCCGCGCCAATCCCGACGAGGCTCGCGCCCAGGGCCGGGCGGGCAAGGGCGTTGCGTCGCAGCTGACCTGGGACGCCGCCATCGACCGCCTGCTCGCCCCATGAGAGTCGCGTACTACTCGCCGCTTCCGCCCGACCGCTCGGGGATCGCCGACTACAGCGCACACCTCTTGCCCGCGCTCGAGCAGCGGGTCGACGTCAAGGTCGCGAAGCAGCGCCGGCGAGCCCCGCGCGGCTGCGACGTCGCCCTCTACCACGTCGGCAACAACTCCGACGCGCACGCGTGGATCGTCGAGGCGCTGCGGAAGCGTCCGGGCATCGTCGTCCTGCACGACGTCGTTCTGCACCACCTCGTCGCCGGGATGACCGTCGCCCGCGGCCGGCCGGACGACTACCTGGACGCGATGCAGAACGAGGACGGCGTCGTCGGACGGCTGCTCGCGCACGGTGTCGTCGACGGACTGCTGCAGCCGCTTGTGGGCGGACCGTGCCGCGGACTTCCCGCTGACGATGTGGGTCGTCGAGCCCGCGACCGGGATCATCGTCCACTCGCACTTCGCGGAGCACTGGGTGCGCGAGCTCGGCTTCACCGGCCCCGTGTGGCGGATCCCGATGCCCGCGTGGCAGGTGCCGGTGGCCGCGGTCGAGGCCCAGCGGCCGGATGTCGTGATCGGCTGCTTCGGCCACATGAACACCGCGAAGCGCATCCCGCAGGTGCTCGATGCCTTTCGCCGAGCTCCTGGTCAGCCGTCCCGAGGCCCAGCTCGTCCTGGCCGGCAGCCAGCTCGCCGGGATTCGATCTCGAGGGGCTGCTCGAGTCGCGGAAGCTGAATGACTCGGTCGTCCACCACGACTACCTCGCGGAGGAGTCGCTCTGGCAGCTGATCGCCGACTCGGACGTACTCGTCAACCTGCGCTCGCCGACGATGGGTGAGACGTCCGCCATGGTCGTGCGGGCGCTCTCGCTCGGCAAGCCGCTCGTCGTCAGCGACGTGGGCTGGTTCTCGGAGCTGCCGGATGAGGTGGCGGTCAAGGTTCCGGTCGACGAGGGCGAGACCGACGCGCTCGTCCAGGCTCTGGAGAGGCTCGCCGGCGACCCCGCGTATCGCGAGCGGATGGGCAAGGCGGCGGCGGACTGGGCGAGGCGCGGGCACGACCTCGACCACGTGGCCGACCTGTACGTGGCCGCGCTCGAAGAGTCGTTGGGGCTCAGTGACGTAGAGCGCGCCGTGCTGAGCGATGTCGCCACCGCAGCGGCCGAACTGGGAGTCGAGCCGGACTCCAAAGAGCTGAGTGACGTCGCCGAGCGGCTGCGCGAGGTCGGGTTGGGACGGGACTAGATCAAAGGGCCCGAAGGCGCTCGGGATGTTTGCGCACGAACCGGCCGATGCCGCGCCAGTGCCACCACGTGCGCCGGGTGAGGAAGCGGCGGTCGGTGACGGCAGCGTGGCGATGCGTGACGATCGCGCCGGGGACGTACCAGCGCTCCCAGCCGGCCTTCGCGGCTCGGTAGCAGAGATCGATGTCCTCGCCGTAGAGGCGGAAGCCGGCGATCGAAGCCGCCGAGCTCGTCGAGCATGTCGCGTCGCAGGAGCAGGAACGCGGCCGAGCATCCAGTCCGCCTGGACGGGCTCGGCCGGGCGCTCGTCGAGGTGGTAGTGGTCGACGCTGGCGCGTCTGCGGCCGTAGCGAGCTTCCGGAGCGGCGTTCGGCGGACGAGCGTGCCGCGGACGGTCGGGAAAGCGGCGGCGCGAGGGCTGCCAGCGACCGTCGGGGAACTGGAGCTGCGGGCCGACGATCCCGCGCGCGGATTGCGCCTCGGCGAACGCGCGGAGCAGGTCGACCGCGTCCGGGTCGAGCCTCCGTGTCCGGGTTCGCGACGACGACGAACGGCGCGGTCGTGGCGGCGATGCCCTGGTTCGCGTTCGCCGCGAAGCCGAGCGGCCGCTCGATTCGCGATCAGCTGCGCGTGCGACCGCGCGGCGCGGGCGGGTTCGCGACGACGACGAGCTCGTCGACCTGCGGGCGCGAGCGCCGCGAGGCAGCGCGTCGAGGTCCGGATCGGGCCCGTGCGTGACGACGACGCCGGCGACGCTCACAGAAGCTCCCGGTAGACCGCCAGCGTCCGGCGCGCGGTCTCTGCCCAGCTGAACCGACCGCGCCCGCTCGAGCCCCGCGGCGACGAGTCGCTCCCGTTCGGCGAGCGCACGACTCGACTCCGTCCGCGATCGCCTCCGGGTCGCCGGGCTCGACGAGGATCGCTGCGTCTCCGGCCACCTCGGGGACGGCGCCCGCCGCGGCCGCGACGACCGGCGTCCCGGAGGCCATCGCCTCGAGCACGGGCAGGCCGAAGCCTTCGTACCGCGACGGGAAGACGAGACAGGCGGCGCCGCGGTAGAGCGCCGCGAGCTCCTCGTGGTCGACGTGGCCGCGCGAGGTCGACGCGCCGCTCGAGCCCGAGCCGCTGCACCGTCTCGCGCACCTCCTCGCCGCCGCGCTTCTCTGCGCCGACGAGGACGAGGTCGAGCTCGCCGTCGAGGAGCGCGAGCGCCTCGATCGCCGTCAATGGATCCTTCCGCGGCTGGATGCCGCCGACGAAGAGCATGTACGGAGCTCGGTGCGGGGCGCTGCCGTTCGGGTGGAAGACGGGATCGACGCCGTTCGGCGTGACGACGATCCTGTCGTCGCGGATCCCGTACTGCTCCACGAGGTCGTCGCTTCGTGTGCTGCGAGACGGCCAGCACACGGTCGGCGCGGCGAGCAGAGGCCGGGACGAACCTCCGGAAGAGCATGCGGTCGCGCGCGGCCCATCAGCCACGGCATGCGCTCGAACGACAGGTCGTGCACCGTGACCACCGAGCGGCCGCGATAGCTCGGCGGGATGACGTAGTTGAAGTGCGCCAGCGCCGGGCCGCAGCGCGCCGAGGAGTCGCGGCAGCCCGTAGGCCATCCGCACCGACTGGCTCCGGGCCGCGAGCTCGATCGGCTCGATTCCGTCGGGCACGAGGTCCGGGCGGCGCGTAACCGCCGCCAGGCGCTCCTCGTCGGCGAGCGGCGCGAGCTCTCGCAGCAGCGCCGCGACGTACGTCTCGTCGCCAGTGCGGTGACGCCCGAGCACGTCCGCGTCGATGACGACGAGCGGCTTCACCCCGCGAGCTCGCGGTACAGGTCGGCGTGAGCCTTGACCGCCCGTTCCCAGCTGTAGTCGGCTGCCCGCTGGGCGCCGACGGCTTGCGTTCCTGCGGTGACTGCCCGGCGCAGGCCGTCGGCGATCGAGTCGGGGTCGCGGGGATCGACCTCGAACGCGACGCCGTGTGCGAACTCGCTGAACGGGCGGCCCGCGGGCAGCGACGACCGGCCGCGCGCACGCCATTGCCTCGAGCACGGGCAGGCCGAACCCTTCGTAGAGCGAGACGTAGGCGACCGCCGCACGCGCCGCGGTAGAGCCGCGCGAGCTCCTCGTCGTCGACTCCGGTCAGCCTGCGAACGCGCTCGCCGTCCACGCTGACATCGCCCCAGCCCTCGGCCCCGACCACTCGGAGCTCCAGGCCGTCGAGGCCGGAGCGCCGAAACCCCTCCAGCAGCCGGGCGAGGTTCTTGCGCGGCTCGAGCGTCGACACCGCGAGGAGGTACTCGCCATCGGCGGCGGGGCCGTCGGCCGCGAACGGCGGTCCGACGCCGTACGGGATGACGCTGATCTTGCTCTCCGGCACGCCGAGGAGCTCGACCAGCTCGTCGCGCGTGAACTCGGAGCCGACCACGATCCGGTCCGCCGCCTTCGCGACCCGCGGCAGCGACTTGGCGCTGTACGTGCGCGTCCAGCGGTTGAACGCGTCCGGATGCCGAAGAACGGCCGCGTCGTGGATCGTCACGACGAGCGGCACGCGCGAGCGGAACGGCGCGCGCATCGTCGGGCAGTGCAGCACCTGGACGCCGTCTCGCTGCGCGGCTCGCGGGAGCGTGAACCGGTACCAGCCCGTGTCGCGCACGACGCGGGTCGCCTTGCCGTCGCCGCCCCAGTCGTAGCGGTGCAGCTCGAACTCGGGGTCAGCCTCGAGCCCGTCGAGGATGTTCGTCAGGTAGCGGGCAGTCCCGGCCCGGGTCAGCGTCAACGGCGAGGTGTCGAGGCCCACGCGCAACATCGCACAAGTGTCTCAGAGCGTTGTTCGAAATCCATGCAGATGGGCCTCGCCGCAGGCCCGCCAGGTGAAGCGCCGTGCCTGCTCGAGCCCGAGCGGGACGAGGCTCTCGCGCTCCGAGAGCGCCTGTTCGATGCCCTCCGCGATCGCATCGGCGCTCGTCGGGTCCGCCCGCACGGCCGCGTCGCCACAGGATTCGTCGAGCGACGGATGGGACGAGGCAACCACCGGGGTGCCGCACGCCATCGCCTCGACGACCGGGATCCCGAAGCCCTCGAAGAGCGACGGGTACGCGAACACGCTTGCGCCGCGGTAGAGGGCCGGGAGCTGCTCGTCGGGGACGAACCCGAGCGCCGTCACGCCGTCACCGGCGAGCTCCTGTTCGGCCCACTGGACGGGCGCCCCGGCGACGACGAGGTCGAGCTCGGGCCGCTGCTTGCGGACGAGCGTGTGCGCGGCGACGAGCGCGGACAGGTTCTTGCGCGGCTCGAGCGTCGCCACGGCGAGGATGTACGGGTTGTCGCGCTCGGCCCTCGGCCCGTCCGGTGTGTACCGCTCGTCGACACCCGGATACGCGATCGGGATCCGCTCGCGCGGAAAGGCGAGCGTCTGCGCCACGTCCTCGGCCGTGAAGTCCGAGATGGCAAAGATCCGGTCGCAGGTCTTCGCCGCGTTCGCGTACTTCCGCCCGTGCATCCGCCTGGTCAGCGGCGCCACCCATTCCGGGATGGTGCAGCGGAGAGAGGTCGTAGACGGTCGTCGTCCGCAGCCCGCCGCCCTGCGCCGGGTACATCCAGTCCGAGAAGTGGAAGACGTCGAGCTGACCCACGAGCCGCTCGACCTTCGGGGAGCCGAGCCGGCTCCAGGCGGTTCTCCAGGTGTGTGACGGTGGCGGCGCGACCACGATCCGTTCTTCGATCGGCGAGGCCCGCGAGCGCCTCCTTGATGCGGCGCGCGCCGCGTGGCCCGACCACGGAGAAGGCGACGATCTCGTGCTGTCCCGCGGCGGCCTCCGCGGTCCCGCGGAGCATCCCGAGCAGGTAGTTGCCGATCCCGGTCCTCGGCTGGCTCAGCGGCGTGACGTCGAAGACGATCCGCATGGCGGCGCGGTCAGCGCGCGACCGGCGCGACGAGCGGGCTCGAGCCCAGGTCCGAGAACCACGCGATCCCCTCGCGCACGCAGTCGACCGCGATCTCGTCGGCATCGCCGGCCGCGTGCCGCGGGACCGCGAGCTCCACCGCCAGCTCCTCGCCGGGCGGGACCGCCCGCGGCAGCGCGATCCGCGGGAGCTCGCGCCGCGACCCGTCCGGGAGCGGCTCGTACGGGCCGATCGTGACCACACCGTGGCCGAACGGGCCCGTCGGCCAGAACGTGTCGCCCGTGTTGCGGATCCGGACCTGGAGGACGAGCTGGCGCTCATGGGCGTCCAGGCGCCACGAGCCGTCGGCGGTGATCTCTGCGGTGAAGCCCGCTCCTGCGCCGTCGCCGAGCGGCTTCGTCGCGATCAGGATGTTCGTCTCGGGCGCCCGCCTGCCGACGCGGTACGACAGATGCTCGCGCATGCGATTGAACATGCCCCCGACGTCGCCGATCTCGACCAGCTCGTCGACCTCGACGAACCGGCGCACATCGGTGAAGCCCGCCTGCGCGATGACCTCCTCGCAGGTAGGCGGGGTCGAACGGCGACTCGAGCGTCCCGTACACCTCCATCTCCTCGATCAGCTGCCGCTCGCCTTCGGAGCCGGGCGCGGGCCGGGCGCCCTCGCGGATGTAGATCCGGCCGCCGGGCACGAGCGTCTTCAGGATGACCTGGAGCGTCGCCGCCTCGTCGTCGAAGTGGTGCATCGTGTCGTAGAGGATCGCGGCGTCGAAGCGGTCGGTCCACGGCAGCTCCTGCACCGGCATGGCGTGGAACTCGGCGACGGGCGCGATGTTCTCGCCGATCGGCCGGTCGATGTCCGCCACGCGCTCGCGCGCGATCTCGACCATGTCCTCGGAGATGTCGATCCCGGTCACCCAGTAGCCGCAGCGCGCGAGGAACTCGCTCAGCCAACCGGGGCCGCAGCCGACGTCGAGCACCTGGGCGCGCAGGCCGAGCCCGAGCTGTTCGACGATGTGCGAGAACGTGCGCAGACAGAGGGTGAGCTCGTCGGTCGGCGGCGCGTAGAACGGCTTCGTTCGCAGCCAGAGCCGGCCGCCCTCGGTCAGGTGCTCGACGTAGGTCCTGTGACCCGTCGCGTGATCCTGGCCGAGGCTCGGCAGCCTCCCGGGACCGCCTTCTGCGTGCGGCGTCAACGCGGCTTCCTCGCCATCGGGCCACAGGATATTGCGGCGTAGACTGGCCCGGTGGCCGTCTACACCGACATCTTCAAGTACCGCGAGCTGTTCCTGAACCTCTTTCGCCGCGAAGTCCGCGTCAAATACCGCGGATCGGCGCTCGGGCTCGCGTGGACGCTGATCAACCCGATCATGCTCATGCTCGCGTACTGGCTGATCTTCTCGGTCATCGTCCGCGCCGTCACGGTCGGCCACTACCCGCTGTTCCTGCTCACCGGCCTGCTCGTCGTGGATCTTCTTCCAGTCCGCGATCCAGATGTCGTGCTCGAGCCTGCTCGGCCAGGCGAGCCTCGTGAAGCAGGTGCGCCTGCCGCGGCAGCTGCTGCCGGTCTCGGTCGTGGCGACGAACCTCGTGACGATGCTCGTCATGCTCGCGATCGTGCTGCCGCTCAACCTCCTGATCATCCCCGACACTCGGACGACCTTCTGGGCGGCGCTCCCGCTCTTCGTCCCGCTGACCGCGCTCGTCGACGGGCTTCGCGATCATCCTCGCCTCGGCGACGGTCATCTTCCGCGACATCGAGCACCTGATCGCCACGGTGCTCCTGCCGTGGTTCATCCTGACCCCGATCTTCTATCCCTTCGGCCAGATGCCGGGCATCTCGGAGCACCCGAAGCTGGCCGACGTCCTCTACTACGGGAACCCGGTTGCGCCGATCGTGTCGGCGATCCGCGACCCGCTCTTCTTCGGCGACCTGCCGAAGCTGGGCGACGTGGTCTACGCATTCGGCGTCGCAATCGCTTCGCTGGCGTTCGCGTCGCTTCTCTTCCGCCGGATCGACGATCAGCTCGCAGCCCAGTTGTAGTGACCCCGCTACTGGTCAGAGCGGCTCGCCTCGAGCCCGTCGAGCGGACGCCCGTCTGGTTCATGCGCCAGGCCGGTCGCTCGCTGCCGGGGTACCGCGAGATTCGCAAGCGCCACACGCTGTTCGAGGTCTGCCGGCAGCCCGAGCTGTGCGCCGAGGTCACGCTCGAGCCGGTGCGCGTGCACGGCGTCGACGCGGCCGTGATGTTCGCGGACATCATGCTCCCGGTCCTCGGCATGGGGATCGACGTCGACCTCGTCGAGGGCGTGGGGCCCGTCGTCGCCGAGCCGGTGCGGACGATGGCCGACGTCGAGCGGCTGCGCGTGCCCGACCCCGAGGAGGCGGTGCCGTTCATCCTCGAGGCCGTGCGGCTCGTGCGTGCCGCGCTCGCTCCCGAGGAGGCGCTCGTCGGCTTCTGCGGCGGTCCGTTCACCGTCGCGGGCTACCTCGTCGAGGGCAAGCCGACGCGGGAGTTCTCGGTCACGAAGCGCTGCATGTACGGCTCGCCGGAGGTGTGGCACGCGCTCTGCGAGAAGCTGGCGGCGACCTCGGAGGCGTACCTGCGCGCGACGGTCGAGGCGGGAGCGGACGCGGTGCAGCTCTTCGACTCGTGGGTCGGCGCTCTGTCGCGGGACGACTACCTCGAGTTCGTCGCGCCGTACTCGAAGCGGATCCTCGACGCGGTCGACGTGCCGCGCATCCACTTCGGAACGGGGACGGCGCACCTGCTCGAGACGATGGCCGAGACCGGAGGCGACGTGATCGGGCTCGACTGGCGCGTGCGGCTCGACGAGGGCTGGGCGCGCGTAGGCCTCGATCGCGGCGTCCAGGGGAACCTCGACCCCGCGCTCCTGCTCGGGCCGTTCGAGCGGGTCGAGTCGGCGGCGATCGCGATCCTCGACGCGGCCGGCGGGCGTCCGGGCCACATCTTCAACCTCGGCCACGGCGTGCTGCCGGACACCGATCCGGCCGATCTGAAGAGGATCGTCGAGCTCGTTCACGAACGGACCGCCGCATGAAGCCCGCGGTCGTGCTCATGGCCTACGGGAGCCCGTCCGACCTCGCGGATATCCGTCCGTACCTCGAGGACATCCGCTCCGGCCGTCCGGTCTCGGACGAAGCCGTCGAGGAGCTGACCGAGCGCTACCGGCGGATCGGCGGCCGCTCGCCGCTCGACGACGTGACCGAGGGGACGCGCGCGGGCCTCGAGCGCGAGCTCGGCTTCCCGGTCTACGCGGGCATGAAGCACTGGACGCCGAGGATCGCCGAGGCGGTCGACCGGGCCGTCGAGGGTGGCGCCGACCCGATCGTGGGGCTCGTTCTCGCTCCGCACTACTCGAAGCTCTCGATCGACGGCTACCGCGAGCGGCTCGAGAACGCGCTCGACGGGCGCGCCGGCCTGCGCTTCATCGAGAGCTGGCACGTGCACGAGCCGTATCTGGACGTGCTCGCCGAGCGCGTGCGCGGCACCGATGCGCACGTCGTCTTCACGGCGCACAGCCTTCCCGGCGCGCATCCTCGACATGGGCGACCCGTATCGCGACCAGCTCCTCGAGACGTCGGAGTCGATCGCGGAGCGGGCCGGGCTGGAGTCGTGGTCGTTCGCGTTCCAGAGCGCGAGCGCGACCGGGGAGCCGTGGCTCGGGCCGGACATCCTCGAGGAGCTCGACAGCCTGCACGCGCGGGGCGTCTCGAGCGTGCTCGTCTGCCCGATCGGGTTCGTCAGCGACCACCTCGAGATCCTGTGGGACCTCGACGTCGAGGCTCGCGAGCGCGCGGCCGAGCTGGGGCTGGAGCTCGACCGGATCGAGTCGCTGAACGACGACCCCGCCTTCGTGCTCGGCCTGGCCGAGCTGGTTCGAGAGACCGTTTCAGTACCCTCGACGTGATGCAGCCAGGGCAGATTTCGGTGCAGGACGTGGGACGCCGGTTCCGCGTGAACAAGCATCGCAACCTGACGCTGAAGGAGGCGATCCTGCGCCCGGAGACGCGGCGCACCGAGGAGTTCTGGGCGTTGCGCGGCGTCTCGTTCGATGTCGAACGCGGCGAGTCGGTCGGCTTCGTCGGGCGGAACGGCTCCGGCAAGACGACGCTGCTCCGGCTGATCGCGGGCATCTTCGCGCCGACGACCGGCAGGCTCGAGGTCGGTGGCACGGTCGGCTCGCTGCTCGAGCTCGGCGCGGGCTTCCATCCGGACTTCACGGGCCGCGAGAACATCTTCCTCAGCGGCTCGATCTACGGGCTCAAGCGCCGCTACGTGCGTGAGCGGCTCGAGGAGATCGTCTCGTTCGCCGAGCTCGAGAGCTTCATCGACCTGCCGGTGCGCACCTACTCGTCGGGGATGCACATGCGGCTCGGGTTCGCGATCGCGGTGCACGTGGACGCGGACATCCTGCTGCTCGACGAGGTGTTCGCGGTCGGCGACGAGGCGTTCCAGCGCAAGTGCATCGGGAAGATCCTCGACTTCAAGGGCCGCGGCGGGACCGTCTGCTTCGTCTCGCACTCGGCGCCTGCGGTGGAGCGGCTCTGCGAGCGCGCGATTCTGCTGGCGAAGGGCGAGGTCGAGTACGACGGCCCGGCGTCGGCGGCGATCACGCGCTACCACCAGTCGCTCGCGCTCGAGGAGAATCCCGCCGAGGTCGGTGCGGGCCTGCGCGAGTGGGGGAGCGGCGAGGTTCGCGTCGGGACGGTGCAGTTGCTCGGCGCAAACGGGGAGCCGCGGGCCCACTTCATCTCGGGCGAGCCCGTGACGATTGCGCTGCAGCTCGTGGGCGAGCGTCCCGTCGAGGCTCCCGTTCTGTCGCTCGAGGTGCGAGACGGTGACGGCTCATTGCTCGGCGCCGACCGGCAGGACGTGGGCGAGCTCGGCTGGGACGGCGCTCCCGGGGACCGCGAGCTGCGTTTTCTGCTCGAGAAGCTGCCGCTCGGCGAGGGCGAGTTCCAGATCAGCGTCGGCCTGACCGATGCTGCGGGCACCCGGCAGTACCACCGGGTCGACGGCGCGGTGCGCTTCGCGGTTCAGTCGTCGGACCATGCCCGCGGCGCGGTGCTGCTCGACGGCGAGTGGAGTCTGGCCGACGCGGGGAACAGAGTGGAGGCCGGATGAGCTCGCGGACGTGTCCCGACTGGCCGGAGCTGACCGAGATCGCGCCGGACCTCCAGTTCAAGCACTACACGGTCGCCGAGGCGCGCCTGCCGACGGATGCCCTCGTGCGGCTGGGGGACTTTCCGATGGGCGCTGTCGCGATCTGCGCCGACCTCGACAAGAACGTGTTCTACGCCACGCACACCGACCCGCAGGTGGCCGAGGCGCTGCGGGACACGCACTGGTACGAGGTGCGCGAGTGGTCGAGCACGGGCCCGGGCGCGAACGCGTAGACGTTGCAGACTCGTCGCCGTCGCGGCACAGACACGCGAGTATTTCGCCGATAGGGTCCTGACCGGAGGGAGGCCCGCGGCCGGACCCCGGGGTCGGGGACTAGGCCAATTCGGACAGCGGGCGCGTGTTCAGGATGTTCGCCGCCGTTGCCCAGCCGCGGCGCGCCGTTGCGATCGCGAGCTGCATGTTCCCGAGCCCGTCCACCGAGTGGGCGTCCGTCGAGCACACGACCGGCACGCCTGCCTCGATCGCCGTGCGAACGTGAGCGTCGCGCAGGTCGAGCCGGGGAGCCAGCCCATTGACCTCCACCGCCACACCCGTCTCGAGCGCGACCTCGAACACCTGCTCCAGGTCGACCGCGTTCTCGGGCCGGTGGTTGATGATCCGCCCGGTCGGATGACTGAGGCAGCGCACCGCCGGATGCCTCATCGCCTCGACCGTCCGCTTCGTGATCTCGGCCCGAGGCGCGCGCTGGCCGGCATGCACGCTCGCCTGCACCCACTCGAGCTCCGCGAGCACGTCGTCGGGAAGGTCGAGCGAGCCGTCGGGCAGGATGTCGCACTCGATCCCGCGCAGGATCCGGAACGGCGCCAGCAGCTCGTTCGCGGCCACGATCTCCTCGGCTTGGCGGCGCACGTCGTCGGCGTCGAGCCCCGGCACGACTCGCACGTTCCGCGTGTGGTCGCAGATCGCGAGGTACTCGTAGCCGAGCCCGCGCGCCGCGTCGCCCATCTCCAGCACGGTCGCCCTGCCGTCCGACCAGTTCGTGTGCACGTGCAGGTCGCCTCTGACGTCCGCGAGCTGGACGAGCTGCGGCGGCTCACCGCGAAACGGCGCCTCACGCAGCTCCGGCGGACAGAACGGGATCCCCAGCGCGCGGTAGACGCTCTCCTCGTCCGGCCCGTCCGGAAGCGGCCCGAGCGCCTCGACGTACTCGGCCGAGCCGGTCGCCCGCAGGAGCTCGGTCCCGAAGCGCCGCGGCTCCGCGACGACGACCTCGATCGGAACGCCCTCGACCGTCACCCCGATCGCGCGCCGCGTTCCCCGCTCGACGATCGAGACGATCTGCGGCAGCTGCTCGAATCGCTCGAGCACCGGCGCGGGCCTCGAAGCGGAGCACACGACCGCGAACACCTCGCTCGAGTCGCGCCAACGCCGCGGGTCGCCCGCGATCTCGCCGCCGAGCGCCCCGGCGATGTCCTCGCTCAACGCGAGCGCACGATTGAGAAGAAGCCCTCGGCGGGGTCGAGGCCGTTCACCGCGGCGCGAGTCCGGCAAGGAGCTTCGCCTCCGTCTTCGGCCCGATCCCGGGCACCTGCCCCAAGCGCCCTTCCGCAGCAGCCGCGCGGAACTCGTCCACGGTCCGCACTCCGAGCGAGCGCGAGATCTCGGCGGCCCGCTGGGGACCGAACCCGAGCAGCCGACCGAGCCCGACGAGCTCCGGCGAGATCTCGCCCTCCAACTCGTCCAGCTCCGCGAGCCGTCCCGTCTCGACGAGCTCGCGCAGCCGCGCCTCGATCCCGGGCCCGATGCCACGCAGGTCGCGGACACGCCCGGTGCGGACGAGCTCGTCAATCGACGCCGGCGTCTCGCGAATCGTCTCGGCCGCACGGCGGTACGCACGCGACGCGTATGGGCTCGACTCCGTGATGTCGAGCAGCCCGGCGAGCGACTCGAGCCGGTCGGCGATCTCCGCGTTCGTGAGCGCCACGCGCCATAGTTTCCCCGTGGCGCTCGTTTTCGACGACGAGTTCGAGCACGGCTTCGGCTGGAGCCCCGAGGGAGAGCGGGTCCAGCGCACGTCGCACGCGATCCGCGCAGGGGGCCGCGTCTGGCTTCTGGACGTCGTCGACGGCGACGGGCTCGACGAGCGGATCGCGGCTCTCGGTGAGCCCGCAGCGGTCGTCCAGTTGCTCGATCGCCACAACAGGGACTGCGCTGCCGTCGCAGAGCGTCTCGGCGTGCCGCTGCACGTGACGCCGTTCGAGCCCGTCGACGGTGCGCCCTTCGCCGCCTTCCCGCTCCTGCGGCAGCGCTTCTGGCGCGAGGTCGCGCTCTGGTTCGCCGCGGAGCGGATCCTCGTCGTCGCCGAAGCTCTCGGCAGCCTCGGCTACTTCCGGGCACCCGGCGAGCCGTTCGGCGTCAACCCGGTTCTCCGCCTCTTTCCGCCGCGCCGCTCGCTCGCCGGCCTCGAGCCGGAGCACGTCCTGTTCGGCCACGGCACGGGTTTCCACGGCCCGGAGGCGCCCGAGGCGCTCCACACTGCACTCGCGACCGCGAGACGACGAGCCCCGAGCGCCTTGCTCTCGGCCGTCAGATCGACGGTTCGCCGCTCGGCCGACTGACCGCGGTCCGCATCGGCCACAACGCG
The DNA here is from genome assembly GCA_963812695.1 of uncultured Actinomycetes bacterium. GTDB lineage: Bacteria > Actinomycetota > Thermoleophilia > Gaiellales > Gaiellaceae > VAXT01. The sequence goes on along the minus strand of CAWEWD010000013.1, from coordinate 19,488 downwards.
GCCAGCCCGCTGAGCGCGACTGCCGACGCGACGAGGAATGCTCCGCCGTAGCCCCAGAACTTCGCGACAGTTCCGAGCGTCAGCGCACCTACTCCGAGCGCGACGTCGACCGCGGCGCCGACGCTCCCCACGACGGCGCTCCTCTCGGCCGCGCTCGTCGACTGCACCGCGAGCAGCACGGCCGACGGGTACGTCATCGCCTGCCCGACGCCGAACACAACCGTCCCGACGATGAGTCCCGTCGTCGTCCCCCAGGCGCCGATCAGCGCGAGGCCCGCCGCGAGGCAGACGAACGAGAGCTCGAGCGTGCGGGTCGCCCCGAGAGCGTCCGGAAGCCGCCGTCCGAAGAAGCGCACGAGCGAGATGACGCCGCCGAAGAGCGCGAAGATCAGCCCCGGTCGCTCGACGCCGAGATCGCGCGCGTAGATCGCCGCGAACGCGATGAAGCCGCCGAACCCGAGCAGCCCGAGGACGACGAGCAGCCCGGGGCGGAGCGCGCCGCGCGGCGGCAGCCAGCTGCCCGAGGACGCTTCATCCGTCGCCGGCTTCGTCTCGCGGAGCGTGGCCACGACCGCGGTCGCGGCGAGGACGAATCCCGCAGTGACGAGCCAGACGAGCGGGTAGCGATCGGACCCGCGAACGACGTCGCCGAGGACCGGGCCGAAGGTCAGCCCGAGGTAGGAGGCGAGCGTGATCAGGCTGACCGCCTCGCCCCGCCGCTCCTCGGGCGAGATGTCCATCGTCGACGTGTAGAGCGCGACGACGAACGTTGCCTCGGCGGCGCCCGCGACGAACCGGATCCCGACGACCCCGGCGAAGCCCGGCAGCAGCGCGAGCCCGAGGTAGCAGCCGAACATCACGAGGCCGCCGACGACGAGCAGCGGCCGCCGGCCGTGGCGGTCTCCCAGACGGCCGGAGACGACCGAGAAGACAACCGAGGTGAGGCTCGCAGCACCGACCGCGAGCCCGACGCCGACCGACCCGTAGCCGAGCTCGTCCTTCACGTACAGCGGCAGCGCGAGGACGAGCATCCCGAAGGTCGCGAACGCACCGAGCGTCGCCAGCCACAGCCGGGCGAACGCGGGCGTGACGAGGCGGGCGTCGCTCACGCCCCGCACACTAGAGGCCGCTACCTGCGGCTACCTGAAACGAAGGGCGGCAGCGCCTGCGAGCCGCCGCGACGTCACCCACACGACGGACAGGAAGAGCACTCCTGCACCGGCGAGCATGATGAGCGTCTGGGCCGCCAGGGCAAAGCCGACCGCTTCCGAACGGCCGATGCCGGAGACGATCAGGAGAGCCGCGCCGGCTCCGACCTGGGTCGCGGCCCCTGCCGGGCTGACCGGCAGCGCGGCGGCCGCGGCGGCTGCGCAGAGGAACATCATCGCGAGCGGGAAGTTGAAGCCGAAACCGAGCGCCGCGAGCAGGAGCGTGAGAGCCACCGCGCGGATGAGCCAGGAGGCGGAGACGAGCGCCCAGGACTCGATTGCCCGTCGCGGCGGCGTCGCCCTCGGCGCCAGCCACCGACCGAGGCGGTACTGCATCAAGCGCTGGCTCCTCGCGACGAACGGGAGCGCGATCACGACCGCGGCGGACAGGACTCCGCCGACGCCCACGACCGCGAAGCCCAGCCGCACGGCGGCCGAGTTCCCCGGCCAGGCGGCGGCGGTGAAGCCGAGCGGAGCGAGCGCTGCGCTGTCGATCAACCCGAGCGTCACGAGCGAGAGGCAGATGGAGCGGATCCCGGCCGGGCACCCCGGGAAGCGGCGGACGATCGCGATCCGGATCAACTCGTCGAACCGCCCGGGAAGAACGATCCCCATGACCGACGCGCCTCCGCCGGCGGCTGCGAGAGCCATCGGCCCAGGCCTCTCGCGCGAGGCGAAGAGCCGGCCCCAGCCGCACGCCTTGACGAGGAACGCGACGAGGAAGAGGAGCGCCACTGCGACGAGCAGTGTCGGCTTGCCCTGCGAGAAGGGCATCGGCGCATTGCGCACGTGCAGTGCTGCCAACACGACCAGCAGAAGGCCGATCGCGGTCGAACCGACGGCGCCGATCAGGCGCGCGCGTTTCGATGACCTGAGGCGTCGGAGATGCATCAGCGATCTCCGCGCTCGACCCTGCGGACGATCGCTCAATTGATTTTTCTCACGACTCTTGACCTTGGACAGTACTCGGCATCTGTGGGCATGGCGTAAAGCCCTTGGCTGAGCGATCCGCGTCCGGCAGACTTGAAGCGATGCTGCGCCTGAGCCTCCTCCTTGCGCTGATCGCGGCCCTCGTCTCGGTCGCACCGAGCGCGGCGGCCGACCAGAGCCGGGTCAAGAGCTACTGCAGCGGGACCGGCGACGTCTGCTACGGGATCTTCAAGACCGGCGGCGTCTACAGCTTCCGGCTGACCCTCGCGGCGAAGTACTTCCAGCGCTACCGGATCTGCGTGCGCCCGCTCGGCCAGCAGGCGACGTGCAAGAGCTTCCCGGTCAAGAAGACCGGCGCCGCCTGGGGCGGAACCGTCTACTGGCTGCGCAACTACCCGGTGCGCGGCCCGCGTGGCTACCGCGTCACCTGGCGTCAGGGGGCGACGCGGCTCGGCCCGCCGCTCACGTTCTACCTGCCGGCTCCGGTCTGAGCCGGTAGCGCAGCGCGACCGCGATCGTCGTCGCGCCGACCGTGAATGCGACCGCGTTCGGCACGACGAGGTACCAGTTCTTGATCGTCACCCCGTATGCGACCCAGAGCGTGAAGCCGACGAGCAGCACCCAGAAGTAGGCGATCGAGACCTCGCGCGACGAGCGGTGCAGCAGCATCTTGCGGATCTGCAGGCCGGGCGAGATCGCCATCAGGATCCCCCACGCAGCCGCCGTGGCGGCGAGCACGGTCTCGAACATGTGCCCGACTTCGCGCCTCGGCGATCATCCCCTTGCAATGGCGATCAGCTTCCGGCCGATGACCCGCGACGACCTGCCGCTCGTCCACGAGTGGCACCAACGGCCTCACGTCGTCCGCTGGTGGACCGTGCGCAAGACGTTCGAAGAGACCGAGGCGCATTACCTGCCGACGATCGAGGGCACCGATCCGACCCAGCACTACCTCGCGCTCCTCGACGGAGAGCCGCTCGGGATGATCCAGACCTACCTCGTGTCCGACTACCCGGACTACGCAGCGCTGATCGAGGAAGGCGAGGGGACGGCGGGGCTCGACCTGTTCATCGGAGACGAGGCCCGGACCGGGCAGGGCTTCGGCACGGAGATGATCCGCCGCTTCGTCGAGGAGATCGTCTTCGCGCGGCCCGAGACGACGGCCTGCACGGCCGACCCGGATCTCAAGAACACCGCCTCGCTGCGGGCCTTCGAGAAGGCCGGCTTTCGCGTCGTGCGCGAGTTCGTCGATCCGGAAGACAACGAGCTGCACGCGCTCGTCCGGCGCGAGCGAAACTAGGCGGCCGCCGCCACCCGCTCACGTGCCCGAGCGCACTCGGTCGGGTGGTCCGGCTCCTCCGCTTCCGAGAAGTGCGCGGCGAGGCGCACGACCTCGCTGCCGAGCATCCTGAGCTGCCGTTCGACGCCCTCGTCCCGAACCTCTTCGTGCTCGTCGAAGGCGGTGCCGGGGACCGGCACGACATATGGCACCGCCCACGCCCGGAGCGCGCGCACGGAGAACTCCATCGCGTTGATCGCCTGCAGCCCCTGCGTCCCGCCGGACACACTGATCAGGCCGATCGGCTTGTCCGTCAGGTACACGCTGCCGCTGGGTAGGTGCAGCCAGTCGAGGGCGTTCTTGAACGAGCCCGCGACCGACCCCTGGTAGAGCGGGCTGCTCCAAAGCAGGCCGTCGGCGCTCTCCAGGGCCTCGACCATGTCCAGCGTGCCCGGGGTCGGCTCGTCGTCGGGGTTGTAGAGCGGCAGATCGAGCGACCGAATGTCGAGCAGCTCCGTCTCGGCTTCCTCAATGCCTGCGAGGGCCGTCTCGAGCGCGGAACGGCTGCGCGACGTCGACGCCAGCGAGCCGCCTAGTCCGACGATCTTCAGCGCACGACTCCGCTAGGCGTTCGCGGGCCGCAGCATCGTGTACACGAGCAGCCCGATGAACGGCAGGATCAGCATGAAGATCGTCCAGCCCGCCTTGCCGCCTACCCCGAGGTCGTGTCGCCTGAAACAGTCGATCACGGCCCGCACCCAGAGGACGAGGAAGAGGACGATGACGATGCCGAGGAGGATCCGCACAGGACAACCTTAGTCCGTTCGCGGCGCAGCGTGCGCATCGGCCAACTTCCGTCCGGGGCCGCCGTCTATCAAGACACGTGCGAGGTTTCGCTCTGGCGATCGGAATCGGGCTCCTGCTGGTTGCGGGATCCGGCGACGCGGCCGTCGGGCACAAGGCTGGCCCGGCGGCCCGCACGCCGGCCTCGACTCGAGCGCTGGCCCGGGCGATCACGCCCGGCCATCTGAAGGCGCATCTCGAGGCCCTCGAAGCGGTCGCGGAACGGAACAAGGGAACGCGCGCTGTAGGCACGCCGGGATACTCGGAGTCGGTGGCTTATGTGGTGCGGCAGCTCCGGGCTGCCGGTCTCCGACCCCGGCAGAAGACCTTCGCCTTCCAGTACTTCCGCGAGACGAAGCCGACGGTGTTCGAGCGCGTCTCGCCCGGGCTCGTGCGCTACGCGCGCAACCGCGACTTCCTGACGATGCGCTACTCGGGCGGCGGGAACGTCACGGCTCCGGTCGCCTCCGTCGGGGGCTCGAGCGGCTGTGCGGACTCCGACTTCAGCGGATTCCCGCACGGCGCGATCGCCCTGATGCGGCGAGGCGGGTGCCCGTTCTCACAGAAGGCCGGCGCCGCGCAGGCGGTCGGCGCTTCGGCCGCGCTGATCGCGAACGACGGCCTTCCGGGACGCACGGCGCCGCTCTCGGCCACGCTCTTCGGTCAGGGCGTCCGGATCCCGGTGCTCGTCATCTCGTCCAACGTGGGCTCGGAGCTGACGAGGCTCGCCCAGGTGGGCACGGTCCGGGTGCACCTCGACCTCTCGGTCAAGACGACACGAGCGAAGGCAGCGAACGTGATCGCCGATCTCCCGGGGCGGACGAGCGGCGTGATCCTCCTCGGCGGGCATCTCGACTCGGTCGCCAACGGGCCGGGGATCAACGACAACGGCTCGGGCACCGCGGCCGTCCTCGAGATCGCGAGGCAGGCGCGTCGCCTCCACGTGCGGCCGAAGCACGGCCTGCGCTTTGCGTTCTGGGGCGCGGAGGAGCTCGGGCTCGTCGGGTCGAGGAGCTACGTGCAGAGCCTGAGCCCGCGCGCGCGGAGACGGATCCTCGGCGTGATCAATCTGGACATGGTCGGCTCGCCGAACTACGACCGGATCGTGTATGAGGGCGACGATGGCCCGCCCGGCTCACGCAAGATCGAGAACGCGTTCCGCGACTACTTCGCGGCGCGCCACTTGCCCATCGAGCAGGAGTCGCTCGGAGGCGCGTCCGACCACGCGTCGTTCGCCGATGTCGGGATCCCGGTCGGCGGCCTGTTCACAGGAGCGGACGATCTCAAGTCGGTTGCATCCGCGCGCCGCATGGGCGGGTCTGCCAATCTTCCGTTCGATGCCTGCTACCACAAGCTCTGCGACACGCCGGCGAACGTCGACTACCGGATGCTGGGCCAGATGGCCGACGCAGCCGCTGTCGTCGCGGTTCGGCTCGCGAATTAGCGCCCCATGACGCGCGTCGCCGGATTGCTTCTGGTCGTGCTCCTGCTCGCCGGCTGCGGGCAGGGCGAGCCGACTGCCATGAACCACGACTTCGAACAGGTCGACTTCCAGATCTCGACTCTCGAGACCATCAACTCCATGTACAACCAGCAGCACTTCGCACAGCTGACGCACAAGTACATTGCGCTCGTCCACCAGTATTCGGACGAGCTCGGGAAGGACGAATCCAGGCGACGCCTCGTCCAGCTGGGCGACGAGCTCAGCTCGTACTGCCTCCCGTGCACGGGAGTGCTCTACCTCGAGGCGCGGAAGTTCTGACGGCTTGACGCCCGAGAACTACTTCGGCGAGGACGTGGCGGAGCGCTACGACGAGTCCGCGTCGGACATGTTCGATCCAAACGTGCTCGATCCGGCGGTCGAGTTCCTCGCCGCGCTTGCCGGTGACGGGGCGGCGCTCGAGCTCGGAATCGGCACCGGCCGGATCGCGCTCCCGCTCGCGCAGCGCGGCGTCCGCGTGCACGGGATCGACCTCTCCGCAGAGATGGTCGCCAAGCTGCACGAAAAACCCGGCGGCGAGGAGATCGAGGTCGCAATCGGCGACTTCGCGACGACGAAGGTCGACGGCTCGTTCTCGCTCGCGTACATCGTCTTCAACACGATCGGCAACCTGACGACCCAGGACGCGCAGGTCGCGTGCTTCGAGAACGTTGCAGCGCACCTCGGGCCGGGCGGCTGCTTCGTGATCGAGATCGGCGTTCCCGCTCTGAGGACGCTTCCCCCGGGCGAGCGGTTCCAGGTCTTCGACTTCAGCGCCGAGCACATCGGAATCGACGAGCGCGACGTCGAGAACCAGGGCCTGATCTCGCATCACCTCTCGCGTAGCGGATGCCGAGTGGGAGCTGGTCTCGGTGCCGTTCCGCTACGTGTGGCCGGCGGAGCTCGATCTGATGGCCCGCATCGCCGGGATGACTCTGCGCGAGCGCTGGAGCGGCTGGAACCGCGAGCCGTTCACGAGCGAGAGCACGAAGCACGTCTCCGTCTGGGAGAAGCCCACCTAGGCCTGAGCGCCGCGCGCGCGGGTCATGAGCCCCCACGCGGTGACGATCGTCCAGACGATCTCGAGGAGCAGGAACCCGTACTGCCGCTCGTGCCACGCGACGATCCCGAGGATCAGCGCGCCGACCAGGTTCAGCCACAGGTACGACCACGAGCGGACGTCGAAGACGCCCAGCTGCGCCGCGATGAACGCGACCAGGATCGCAAGCGCGCCGACGATTTGAACGAGCTGGCTCATGGACGGGTCCGACAGAGTGCCACGGGGCGTTCGTGCTGATGACCTGGAAGCCCTAGCGCAGATGCAGCCTGCGCAGGATCTCCGCGAGGTTGAAGTCGTAGCCCCAGCCGAAGCTCTTCGGAGTGAACACCCGGCGCGACCTCGGATTCCACCAGCGCCGCTGCACGCGCTTCCAGGTCGGGCGCCGCCAGTCGTACGGAACGCCGAGCCAGGTTCCGGTTCGCCTCCTGCGCACGGGACTCAAGGTAGCGAGTGGTTAGCCGCCGGCGATGACGTAGAAAACCCGCATTCGAACCTGGGGCCGCGGGCGTACCGTCCGGGTGATGGACGGAAACGAGACCCTCACCGCGGATCAGATCGAGGAAGACTGGACGCGAGCGCTCGACTCGGCCAGCGAGGCTGTGAGCTTCTGTGCCGAATCGAAGCTGCTGACGCCGGCCTACGCTGCGCGCGAGGCCGTTCGAATCCGCGCTGAACGGGAGTGGTTGGCACGCATGAGCCCGACCTTGCGCCGTCTCTTTCCGCCTGTCTCGAGATCTGCGGGAGGCAGTACGTCGTCAGCGCGCTGCTCCCGTTCGGTGTAATCACGAGACGCGGATAACCGCCGCCCGGGAGGAGCCGGGGCAGCCGCGTTCAAGTCACTGCGATGAAACCCCAACTCAGAAGGGCGGTGTCTCATGCTTGATTGGGAACGCAGCTGGCGCGGAGCCGGCGTCGTCTTCGCCGTGCTGATCATCATCGCGTCCCTCGTCTACGGCAGCGCGCCGAAGGCGGGTTCGGGGGCGGATCAACTCGTCGCGTTCTTCAACGGCGACCGCGGCCGGATTCTGATCGCGGCAGTCATCTTCAGCTTTGGGTGCCTGGCGTTGCTTTGGTTTGGAGCAGCCCTCTCGAGCGTGCTGCGTGACGCCGGCCAGGGCGGTTGGGGCGCGGCGGCGACCGCCTCGAGCGCTGCGCTCGGTGCCATGCTGTTTCTGCTCATCGCGCTGCGTGCTGCGCTGGCCTTCTCGATCGCCGACTCGGGCCATCCCGAGTTCACAACCGGGCTCCATCAGCTTTCATGGGCCCTGTTGGTGATTGCGTCGTTCCCGGCTGCGATGTTCGTGATGGCCGGAGCGTTCGGGCTGTGGCGGGCCAACCTCATCTCGAGCAGGTTCTTCTCGGTGGGAGTGCTAGCCGTCGTGCTCGTCCTGCTCGGCGGAACCACCTGGGCGACCAACGGCGTCTGGGCGCCGGACGGTGGGTACGCGCTTGTTTCGCGACTCGTCCTCATTGCCTGGATCGCGGTCATCAGCGGGGCTCTCTACATGCAGGGTCTCTCCGCCGTGAAGACGCCTGACCGGGCGGCGGTTCCCACCGCGTAGCCGTGAGCACCTACGACACCGGCACGTGAGCCTGTTCGCCAAGCTGCGAGCCGAGACCCACCTGCCCGGCTTCGACGGCGCGACCGGCTGGCTCAACTCCGAGCCGCTCACGCCGGACGGCCTGCGCGGGAAGGTCGTGCTCGTCGACTTCTGGACGTACACGTGCATCAACTGGCTGCGCACGCTCGGCCACGTCCGCGCGTGGCACGAGAAGTACGTGGATCAAGGCCTGGTCGTCATCGGCGTCCACACGCCGGAGTTCCCGTTCGAGCACGACCCCGACAACGTCCGCTGGGCCGCGGAGGACATGCGCGTCGAGTATCCGATCGCGCTCGACCCCGACTTCGCGGTCTGGCACGCGTTCGACAACAACTACTGGCCCGCCGTGTACATCGCGGACGCGGAAGGGCGAATCCGGCACAACCACTTCGGCGAGGGCGGCTACGAGGAGTGCGAGATGGCCGTCCAGATGCTCCTGCGCGAGGCCGGCCACGACGACGTGGGCCGCGACCTGGTCTCGGTGGCCGGCGAGGGCTTCGAGGCGCAGGCCGACTGGTCGACGCTGGGCTCTCCGGAGACCTACCTCGGCTACGAGCAAGGGCAGAACTTCGTGTCCGCGAACGTCGCCGAGTTCGACGAGCCGCAGGACTTCGGCGTGCCGGATCTGCTCGAGCGCAACCAGTGGGCGCTCTCGGGCAACTGGACGCTCGGGCCGGGCGCGAGCGTGGTGAACGAAGCCGATGGACGGCTCGTGTTCCGCTTCCACGCGCGCGACGTCAATCTCGTCATGGCCCCGCCCGCGTCAGGCCCTGTCCGGTTCCGCGTGCTCGTCGACGGAGAGCCTCCCGGCGACTCCCACGGGCTCGATGTCGACGAGGCGGGCAACGGGAAGCTCGATCGGCCGCGGCTCCATCAGCTGATCCGCGAGCCGGGGTCGATCACTGACCGCACGTTCGAGATCAGCTTCCTCGCCCCCGGCGCCGAGGCGTACTGCTTCACGTTCGGTTAGGTCGCACCGTGAAAGCTGACCGGACTGGGTCGGGGGCGACCGAAGCCGCCCCCATCCCGGTTGCCAGGACGTTGGAGTCCTGGAGCTTTCGGCGGTTACTGTCCGATCTGGTAAACGCCGCCCTGAACGGCAAGCCACAGTTGCTGTGCGTCGGCTGCCACCCATGACTGGCCGGCAGGTAGCTGGACCGTCCCTGTCACGGTGTGGCTCGCCGGGTCGACGCGGCTGAGCTTGCCGGTTAGCGCCCAGACAGAGCCCCAGCCGGCTGCGACTGCGTATGGCGAGTCGTCGAGTGCGACGCTGCCCATAACCGATCCTGAGACCGTGTCGATGTCGAGCAACGAGGCGGGCAAGCCCTGCCCGCAGCCCGTGACCCCGGCAACGAGCCAGACGTGCGTGCCAACGCCCGCCTTGGCATCGCAGCCGTTGGCGACGTCGATCACGGGTGTGGCGACGTTGGTGGCCGGGTCGATTCGCTCCAACGCCGGGCCTCCGAACCCACTCGAGCCGCCCGCGTAGACGAAGCCGTTCGCCGCTGTGAGTTCCTGCGGGCCTTGGGGACCGCCGGAACCCAGTGAGACCGTCGCGACCACCGTGTTCGTCGCCGGGTCGATGCGCGCAACTGCCCACTCGTGATGGAGGACGACCCAGACCGCGCCCGGCGTGAAGGCGATCGCCGTCGGCGACGAGCAGGTGAGCGGATCGGGCCCGCAGGAATTGGCCGGCCAGACCGGGATGGTCGCGACGACCCGATTCGTCGCCGGGTCGATCCGCGTGACGGTGCCGGAGTTGATGTTGGAGGTCCAGATCGCCCCTTCACCGGCCGCGACGTACTGGCTGAAGGCGAACGGCGACGTCGAAAGCCCATCGACGTGCGCCGTCACCCGGCCGGTCGTGGTGTCGTACCGGTAGAGGTCGTACCCGGGAGCGGTGCGGACCCAGTACGAGCCGAAGCCGAGAGCAGCGCCGACCGGCGCGCCGTGCAACGGAAGTGCCTGGATCGAGTGCAGGCCTCCCGTTCCGTTCAAGGGCGCAGGCGGGGGATCCGGAGGCGGCGGTGCTGGCGGCGGCGGAGGTGGGGGTGGTGGATGCTTGTGCAGCTTCCGCAGGCGGCCCGCCTGGCAATGGAAGCCGTGTCGCCGGTACTGCCGCTCGAACCGCTTCTTGCAGCGCAGTCCGGCTCGTAGGCAGCGCCGCTTGCCGCCGATGCGTGCGGCGACCGATCCTTTGTGGCACGAGCCAGCCGCAGCGGAAGCCCTTTCTGCGGCCCTGCCGGACGACTGGGCAGGCGCAGACTGAAGCCCGATCGTCAGGCCGGCGATAGCAGCGCCGGCGATCAACGCGGACAACAGCCCTCGCCGTCTTGCAAGCACGTGAATCATCGAGATCCTCCTTCGTTCCGTAGCAACCGCTGCCGACGCTAGTCAGCAGTGACCGCGGTCACATCACGGAAATCCGTGAACCTGGCCGCCAGCTCGGTGCGCGAGCGGACGCCGAGCTTCTGGAAGACGTGACGCAGGTGGGTCTCGATCGTGTTCGTGCTGAGGAAGAGCTGGGCCGCAACTTCCTTGTTTCGCAATCCCTGGGCGACGAGCCGTGCGACGACGAGCTCTTGCGGCGTCAGCTCGTCACGTGTCTCCTCGACACGGCGACGTGCGCGCTCTCCAGTCGCGGCGAGTTCCGCCTCAGCACGTCGCTCCCAGGCGGTCGCTCCCATCCACCGAAACGCATCGAGAGCCTCGCGGATCCGGGAGCGAGCGTCGAGACGCCGACCTTCGCGGCGGAGACGCTCTCCATAACAGAGCCGCGTCCTGGCCTCCTCGAAGGGACGAGGCTCGGGGCGGTGTTCTTCGAGCGCGCGCTCGAACTCGGTCTCGAACGAAGAACGATCCGCCATCAGGCCGCGACACCGGCCGGCAAGGGCTCTCGACGGCGGATCCTCGATCACTCGTGGATCCGACTCGAAGCGCTGCAGTATGGGCTCCGCGTCGCTGATCCGCCCTGCCTGCGCCAACGCTTCGATGAGGAGCGCGAGGTCGACAGGAGCCAAGATGCCACGGCCCTCGCGAACACGCATGGTCGGCTCAATCGCTGCCACTGCTTCTTCGAACCGGCCCTGAGCGAGCTCGAGGAGCGCGAGCGAGGGGTGGACGATGGGGTCGGCGCGACCCATGGCACTGAGCTCGAAACGTTCGCCAACGTGACTTCGACAGCGCTCCTCCTCGCCGCGAACGGCGTAGCACCAGGCGACGTGCCCGAGCGCCTCGATTCGCGCCGAACGTCTGGCCAGCCCGTGTGCGAGCTCGAGCTCCTCCTCGGCGGCTGCGAGCGCAAGAAGAATCCGGGCCGACTGGAACTCGTAGGTGAAGACCGACGCCAGTGCAATCCGCAGGAGCGCGAGTGCTCCGATGCTCCGAGCTTCGCGAACGGTCTCTCGAGCGAGCGGTGTGGCCCGATCGAGCTCGCCGCCGGAGAAGAAGGCCTCGGCAAGGAGCAGGAGGCCTTCCAGGCCACCGAGCTCCTCGATGCTCTGACGCTCGGCGGCCTGTGCGGTTTCGAGCGCAAGCGCCCGCGCCTCCGGGAAGCGCCCCGAGAAGTGAAGTGCGTCGGAGTGCCGCAACCCGACATGCAGACGGGTGAGCGGATCGCTGTCCCGAGCCAGGTCGCGCGCGACCTCCGCGAGCTCGAGTCCACGTTCGGGCTGGCCTGTCGAGGCACACGGCTCGATCGTGTCGGCGAGCATCCGAGCAGCTCGGGCCGGCGCGAGCCCCGCGATCGATCGTGCCGCCCGCTCGAGTCGGTCGACAGTGTCGCGGGGTCGATCTCGCTCGAACTCCGCAAGTGCGATCAGCCGCTCCGCCTCCGCTCCTGCCAGCTCATCGTCCAGCGGTCCTCGGGACTCGGCTGCTAGGCGAGCGGAGGCTTGGAACTCGCCCGCCTCGTGCGCGGCGCCGGCGGCGGCCAGCAGGCGGCGAGCGGCCTCGCCGGCGTCGGGCGTCAGTCGGGCCGAGCGTTCATAGGCTGTCGCCGCTGCGGCTGCGGGGCTCCGCGCGGCGAGCTCAGCGAGCTTGTCCGCGGTCTCACGGTCGGGTCCCGTAGCGGCGAGCGCAGCGTGCCAGATCGCCTCCTCGCGTTCCGCGTCGGTGCCCACGCGCCCGGCCGCGGCCAAGGCGGCGTGCACACGACGTCGCTCGACAGCACTTGCCTCGCTGTAGGCGAGCGAGCGGACGAGAGGGTGGCGGAAATCCAGTTGTCCGCCTTCGAGGATGACGAGGCCGCTGCTCTCCGCCTCATCGATCATCCCGGCAATCACTAGCTCGTCCCACGCTCGGGTGAGGAGACGAAGGTCGCCGCCGCGAGCCGCTGCTGCGACGAGTAGCGCGAGCCGGCCGTCCGCGCCGAGTTTCGAGAGCCGGCGCCCGAATAGCTGCTGTGCGGCATCTCCGGCCGGCGGCGGTTCCGCCAACACGGATGCCCCGTCATCGCCCGACAAGAGTGCGGGGAGCTCGAGCAGGGCCAGCGGGTTGCCTGCTCCTGCGCTCATGACACGCGCCGCGGTCGCCTCGTCGAGCGACGGGAACGCGTCGACGACGAGCTTCTCGGCAGATCCTGGACCGAGCGGCTCGACGATGAGGCGATCGATGTCATCGAGCGAGGCGCGCAGCTCCTCTTCGACACGCGTCGCGAAGACGATGGCCAGCGCTGTGTCGCGCGCACGGCGTGCGGCGAAGCCCAGCGCGAGGCCGCTGGCAAGGTCCAGCCAGTGGGCGTCATCGACGACGACGAGCACGGGTGACTTGTCCGCGGCGGCCGTGAGCAGCGCCAGGGTTGCGGCGGCGGCCTCGCCTAGTCGACTCTGCGCCTCGGAAAGGGAAACCATCGCCTGCAGCACTGCGGCCTGAGCGGCCGGCATCGTCTCGATCAGATCCGCGAGAGGAGCGAGGAGCTCGACGAGGGGCGCGAACGAGAGCTCGGCTTCCGCCTCGACGCCTCGCGTGCGCAGGGTGCGAAATCCCTCCGCCTGCTCGGCCACCGCTTCGAGCAGCGCAGTCTTGCCGACACCGGGCTCGCCGACCAACACAATGGACGAGCTTTGGCCGGCACGCGCAGCTTCCAGCAGCTCACGCAGGCGCCCGAGCTCCGAGTCACGTCCGACGAGCATGGCCCAAGCCTAGGGTTGTCCCGCGCGGGGAGCTACGCGTTCAGGTTCGGCTAGCCCCTACCGGCCGCCGAGAAGGTGATCGACCACTGTTCGTGCAGGTTCGTCGTGTACGTCGCGCCGCCGTCGGTCTGGTTGAAGACGTACGTCCTGTCGCGGCCGATCGTCAGCTTGCAATGCCGCGGCTTCTTGATGCCGCAGCGATAGAGCTGCTTCGCGCGAAGCGCGGCCGCCTGCCAGCCGTAGCCGTAGTCCGTCGGGAAGAAGATCCCGTCGCTGCACCCGATGGTCTCGGGCTCGAGCGGCCAGCTGGGGTTGACGTGCCAGACGGGATTGAGGCCCGAATCGAAGCGGCCGCTGACCGGGTTGAGCGGGTTGACCGGGGTCGTGACCGTGTGCGCCCCGCAACCCGGTTGCTCGATGTCGGAGCGAACGCATTGACCGCCCGAGTAGCGCATCAGGAACCCCCGCGCCGTGCGGTTCGACGTCACGATGCCCTTCGGGTTTCCGTTGGGCGGGCGGAAGAAGATGGACAACTGGCGGCTGCCGAGGTCGTGCCCGATCCAAACCTTGAACGGCTTGCCCTGAGGGCGGACGGAGCTAGTCAGCGACCCGGAGGAGTCGTCTCCCTGGCACTGGAACGGGTGTTGCGCGTCGGGCAGGAGCACCGGGCGGCTGCTGCGCCAGGTGGCGTCGAACGTGCCCTGGTAGTTGGCGACGAACCACACGCCGCCCATCTGCGCGGCCTTCGGCGCCGCTGCCGATCCTCGGGCGACGGTGCCGGCAACTGTCGCGAGGATCGCGGCCATGCCGACCGCCAGGAGAGCGCGGATCCCGGAGTCGCTCGGCATGTAAACAGGACGGTGCGGCGCACTCGCGTCTTCCACGGGCGAGACTACGTCGCGTGCTCCTCGCCCAGCTCAGCGATCCGCACATCGGCGCCACGTGGGCCGGCGAGGGGTCGGTCGACGGGCTCGCCGCGGCAGTCGAGTCGGTGCGCGCGATCCGGCCTCAACCTGATGCCGTGGTCGTGACCGGCGACCTCACCGACAATGCGAGCGACGAGGAGTACGAACAGCTGCGCGAGCTGCTCGCTCCTCTCGAAGTCGCCGTTCTACGTGCTGCCCGGCAATCACGACGACCGGCGCGCGTTGAGCCGTCACTTCGACGTGCCCGGCGGCGACGGCGAGCCGGTGCAGTACTCGGTCGACCTCGGCCCGCTGCGGCTCGTCGTCCTCGACACGACGATTCCGGGCGAAGACGCGGGCGCCCTCGACGCCGAGCGTCTCGACTGGCTCGACAACGAGCTCGCCGTCGCGCCGGGGCAGCTGACGCTGGTCGCCATGCACCACCCGCCGCTTCTCACCGGCATTGCCGGTGTGTGACGCGATGGGCCTGGCGCCGTCCGATCGGGAAGCGCTCGGCGCCGTGATCGAACGCCATCCGCAGGTGCGTCGGCTCGTCGGCGGCCACTTCCACCTTGCGATCACCGCCGAGCTCGCGGGCCGCACGGTGTTGACCGCTCCGAGCACCTACACACAGTTCCGGCTGGATTTCACGCGGGATGAGATCGAGCCCGCCGCGGATCCTGCCGGCTTCGTGCTGCACGCCGTCGTCGACGGTGAGCTGGTCTCGCACTTCCAGCCGGTGCAGCCCTGATGCAGGAGCAGCTCGAAGCCGTCCTGGAAGCAGGCGTTCCAGGCGCGGTGGTCGTGGCCAAAGCACCGGCGTTCTCCTGGGAGACAGCTGCTGGAGTTGCCGACGCGGAGTCCGGTACGCCCATGACGACCGAGCACCGCTTCCTGATCGGAAGCGTGACGAAGACGTTCGTCGCCGCGGTCGTCCTCCAGCTCGTCGGCGAGGGCGCGCTCGCTCTCGATGACGAGGTCGGGCCGATCGCCGAGGGCGTGACGCTGCGCCAGCTCCTGAACCACACGAGCGGCCTGCCCGAGTACTACGCCGACTTCGACTCGCTGATCGCGCCCTATCGGGCAGACCGCGGCTACAAGCCGAACCTCACTCCTCGCGCCGCACTCGAGCTCGTCCACGCCCAGCCGCGTCTCTTTCCACCGGGAACAGCCTGGGAGTACTCGGGTGGCAACTACCTCGCGCTCGGACTGATCGTCGAGGAGACGACCGGCGCGACGCTGCGCGACGAGCTGAGACGAAGGATCATCGAGCCGCTCGGCCTCGAGGGAACCGACCTGCGAGACCGCGCTGGTGTTGCACGCGGCTATCTCATGCCGGGGAATCCGGTCTTCCCGGACGCGGGCGAAGGACTGGACGACGTGACCGACGTGGAACTGTTCGGTTGGGGCTCCGGCGAGATGGTCTCGACCGCACGCGACGTCGCGCGCTTCCTGCAGGCGCTCCTCGGCGGCGAGCTCCTTACGCCCGAGATCCGAGCCGAGTTGCTGACCACGGTCCCCTCCGACTGGGAGGAGAGCGACGGGTACGGCCTCGGGATCGAGGAGGTCTCGTCGCTCATGGGCCAGGCACCGTCACCGTGCGGCTCGGCCTGGGGTCACCTCGGCTTCGCGATGGGGCACACGACGATCGCGTTGTCGAGCGAGTCCGGCGACCGCCAGGTCGTGGTCTGCATGAACTCGCTCGTCATGTCCGACGAGGTCTGGATAGCGCTCGGTCGCCTGGTGTGGGCCTGCTACTGCGAGACGAACGCGCTAGCCTGAACGGACGACGAGCCGTATCTTCTCCTCGTCTGGCGTTCCACGAGCACGAGGATCGAGGAAACATGGCATCAGACTCACGACAGGAGCGCGCTGCGCGCAACGAGTCGCTGTTCCGCGACGTGAACGAGCGGATCAAGTCGACCGCGACGAACCTCAGCCCGATGTTCACGGAGTTCATGTGCGAGTGCGCCGACGACACGTGCTTCGAGCACGTCTCGTTGACGTCGGAGGAGTACTCGTCGGTGCGGAACATGGGGCCGGTCGTATTTCATCGTCAAGCCCGGCCACGAGGTCGCGGACGTCGAGCGAGTCGTCGGGGGCGAGGCCGAGCGCTACGAAGTCGTCGAGAAGCAGGACGTCGCGGCCGAGGTGGCCGTCGAGCTCGACCCTCGTTCCTAGGCGCCGATTTCGACAATCGTCAGCGCGGTAGTAGCATCCGGCTGTCGCCAAAGAGGGAGAGAACGTGCTCTATGCGAGATGCGCGTTCTGCGGCTACACAGCGGCTCTGAGCTGCTCCGGTTCGTTCATGCCGCACCCGACGATGCTCGTGGAGTTGACCGCCATGGGCCCGACGTGCCCCTCGTGCGGCCCGCTGCCGCCGGCCTTCATGTGTCCCTATGGGCACGCGCAGTACCTCTATGTCCCCGGAGTGAGCCCAATGCCGCAACAGGGCTACGCGTACGCCCCGGTCGTCCAGGCTCAGCCGGGCGCATCGGATCACAGCCTCACGAAAGCGTTTGTCCAAGCTGTGGGGAAGGCCGTCGGTGAGGGCGCCAACGAGGCCATGTTCGGCGGCGGGCAGTCCTGGTGATCGACCTGCTGAGAATCGGGTTCGACGAGCGGGTCTCCGCCGACGAGATCGCGGACGGGCTTGCGCCGCCACGCGGGCGACGTCGCGAGCGAGGACGTGGACGAGTTGGCGGCTGTGCTCGAGGGCTATCTCCGAGCGGTGCCGGACGCGCTGGAAGCGGCGCTTGCGATGTCGAAGGACGAGCACTTCGGTCGGGCAGTCGCGTTCGCGACCGGCACGATCCTCACGTACATCTTCGACGAGGAGGACCTCCTACCCGAAGCGACCTACGGCGTGGTCGGGCTGCTCGACGACGCCTACCTCGTGCACGGGTTCGTGGACTCGCTGAGGCGGATGTACCCCTTGGCGGCGGCCTCGATCGAGTACGCGGCCCCGGACGCGCGCACGTCGGAGATCGTTGCGGCCGTCCTTCCGGAAGGCGTCGCCGAGTCGTTGCGCCGCACGTGCGAGAGCACGATCCAGGTCGCGCAGGCCCTCTTCCCGTCGGGACAGAGAGTCGATGGCACCGACGGGCCCGTCGAGCCACAACTCAGAGTCGCCGACGCGGTGGGCGCCACGGCGCGCTGAGCTTGGCAGACCCGCTGCCGCGCGGGATCATGTCCGGATGCGGCAGCTTCCGAGCGGGACGGTCACGCTCCTCTTCACCGACATCGAAGGGCTCGACGCGCCTGCTCGAGGCAGGTCGGTGACGGCTACGCGGAGGTCCTCGCCGAGCACCGCCGGGTGGTCCGCGACGCGTTCACGCGGCACGAGGCGTCGAGGTCGACACCCAGGGCGACGCGTTCTTCGTGGCGTTCGCGAGCGCGTCCGATGCGATGGCCGCGGCTCGCTGCAGAAGGCCATGGCCGCGCACTGACGGCCCGACCGCTCGAGGTCCGGGTCCGGATCGGGATCCACACCGGCGAGGCCGACCGTGACCGGCGAGGCTACGTCGGGATCGACGTCCACGCGCGGCGCGGATCGTGGCCCGGTCATGGCGGCCAGGTCGTGATGTCCGAGGCCGCGTCGACCCTGACCCAGGACCAGCTCCCCGACGTGAGTCACCTCGTCGAGCTCGGCGAGCACCGGCTCAAGGACCTCGACCGCGCCGAACGCCTCTTCCAGCTCGGCAGCGACCGGAGTTCCCCCCGCTGAGGACGCTCTACCGGCCGAACAACCTACCCATCCGGCGACGGCGTTCGTCGGACGCGAGGTGCGAGCTCCGATGAGGCCAGCGCGCGACGGACGCGAGTCGGCTCGCTCACGCTCATCGGCCCGGGCGGCAGCGGCAAGACCCGGCTGGCGCTCCAGCTCGCGGCAGAAGCCCAGGAGGACTTCCCCGACGGCGTCTACTGGGCGCCGCTGTCGGCGGTGCAGGACCCAGCGGTCGTTGGTCGCGCGGTGGGCACGGCGATCGGCGCCGACGGCGACCTCGCCGACTTCGTCGACAGGAAGCGGCTGCTGATCCTGATGGACAACTTCGAGCAGATCGTCGAGGCCGCTCCGATGGTGTCCTCGCTCCTCGCCGAAACGCCGAACGCGAAGGTGCTCGTGACGAGCCGCGAGCCGTTGCACCTGGATTCCGAGCAGCGCTACGCGGTCGAGCCGCTCCCGGAAACGGACGCCACGATCCTGTTCGATCGAACGGGCGCAGGCCGTCGACGCCGGGTTCACCCCTCAGCCCGCGGTGACGGAGATCTGCCGGCGCCTCGACGGTCTCCCGCTTGCCATCGAGCTCGCCGCAGCGCGTATCGCCATGCTCGTCCGGAGGAGCTGCTCGCACGGCTCGAGGAGCGCCTCCCGCTGCTCACCTCACGCTCGCACAGCGCGCCTGCCCGCCAACAAACATTGCGCGCGACGATCGAGTGGAGCTACCAACTCCTCGGCGCCGAAGAGCAGAGTCTGTTCCGCCGACTCGCTGCGTTCCGAGGGAGTTTCTCGGTCGAGGCCGCCGAGGCCGTGTGCGGATGCGATCTCGACCTGCTCGAGTCGCTCGTGCTGAAGAGCCTCGTACGTCGCGGGGGCAGCGGGCGTCTGGGGATGCTGGACACGATCCGAGAGTTCGCAATCGCGGCCGTCGAAGAGTCGACCGAGTCCGATGAGGTCCGACGCGCACACGCCAAGTACTTCCTTCGGAACCGCTGGGTTCTCGACACGAGACCTCCTTCCCATTTCTGCAGGAGAAGGTCATGAGTCGGGCTGATCCTCAGCTCGAGCCGAAGGTGGGCCGCGAAGATAGGAGGCCATCGAGGACGCCTACGCTCGACTCGTGCAGTACGTCGAGGGGACGGTGGCGGCGACCCTCACCGACCCAACGATCTCCAAGGCGAAGAAGAAGACCGCGGTTGGCGAGGAACTGAAGAAGTTGCGCGACAAGATCTTGGCGCTGCGCCTCATCTTCGTCCTAGTTGGCGACCAGGATGATGCCACCACGATCTTCGTCACTCTCAACTCCCGAGGCAAAGACCTCGAGCCTTC
>CAWEWD010000012.1:0-15990 GCA_963812695.1 uncultured Actinomycetes bacterium | reverse complement strand
GGCGAGCAAGCTGCAGCAGTTCTGGCGGATCACACTGCCGTTGCTGAAACCGGCGATCCTCGTCACGCTGATCTTCCGGACACTCGACGCCCTGCGCGTGTTCGACATCTTCTACGTGTTCTTCGGCAACCGGCTCGACACGCAGTCGATGGCGATCTACATCCAGAGCACGATCGTCGGCGACGGCAATGTCGGCCTCGGAGCGGCGGCGAGCGTCTTCATGTTCCTGATCATCGCGCTGTTCGTCGTGATCTACGTGACCTTCATGCGGGTGAACGAGGAATGAGCACCGCGAGCGAGACCGAACGCTCGCGCGCCGTCTCGCGGCCGGTCTCGCGGGCCGTCCGCCTGCGGCGCAACCCGGTCGGCCGGTTCGTGTGGAAGCTCCCGTTCTGGATCCTCATCGCGCTGATCTTCATCTACGCGCTGTTCCCGTTCTACTGGGCGCTGCGCTCGGCCTTCACGCCCTCGGCGCAGCTCTTCGACACGCCGATCCAGTACCTCCCGCACCATCCGACCCTGCAGAACTTCCGCGACGTGCTCAGCTCGAGTCTCTTCCGGCGAGCGCTGCTCAACTCGACGATCGTGGCCGGCTCGGTCACCTTGATCTCGCTGGCGGTCGGATCGGTCGCCGCCTACGCGCTCGGCCGCTTCAACTTCCGGGGCAAGTCCTCGATCCTCTACCTGATGCTCTCGATGACGATCTTCCCGCAGATCGCGATCGTCGGCGCCCTCTACACGATGTTCACCGGCTTCCACGTCGTCGGCCCGTTCGACTTCCCGAAGCTGTACGACACGGAGTGGGCGCTGATCTTCAGCTACCTGATCTTCACGATCCCCTTCACCATCTGGGTGCTGACCGGCTTCATGCGCGCGCTGCCGGCCGACCTCGAGGAGGCCGCCTACGTGGACGGCGCGACGCCGCTGCAGGTCTTCTACAAGGTGCTGCTGCCGCTGATCGCGCCCGGGCTGGTGACGACGGGCCTGCTCGCCTTCATCGCGGCCTGGAACGAGTTTCTCTTCGCGGTCTCGTTCATCCAGAGCCCTGACAAGTACACCGTGCCGGTCGCGATCGCCTCCTTCACCGGGACGAGCGGCAACGCCTTCCAGACCCCCTGGGGGCAATTGATGGCCGCGACCGTGGTCGTCACCGTGCCGCTGATCGTCGCCACCCTGCTGCTGCAGAAACGGATCCTGGCGGGGCTAACCGCCGGTGCCGTCAAGGGCTAGATCGCGTCGCCGGTTTCCGGGTCGAAGAAGTAGAGCCGGGTCGTGTCGACGGCGAGCTCGATCTCGCTGCCTTCGGCGATCCGCGACTTCGGGCTGACGCGCGCGACGAGCCGCGTCGAGGTGTCCGCGTCCTCCGTGTCGGTTCCGAACGAGACGTCGGCGTCGTCGCCGGCGTCGGCCGCGGTGGCGCTGGAGATGATCCGTTCGGCGCCGGTGTTGAAGTGGACGAGCACCTCGGAGCCGAGCGGCTCGGTCAGGTCGCAGACGACCTTCAGTCGTCGATCGGGTGGCGCCTCCGACTCGAGCGTCGCGTCCTCGAAATCTTCGGGCCGGATGCCGAGGATGATGTCGCGGCCGGCGTAGTCCGCGAGCCCGGAGCGGTTGCGGACGACCTGATCGTCCACGGTCAGCCGGTGCTCGCCGAAGGCGACCCGGAGCTTGTCGTCCTGCCGCTCGAGCGTCGCCGCGACGAGGTTGATCGACGGTGAGCCGATGAAGCCGGCGACGAACTCGTTCCGCGGGTTGTCGTAGAGCACCTGCGGCGTGTCGACCTGCTGCAGGTGGCCGGCGTTCATGACCGCGACGCGGTCGCCCATCGTCATCGCTTCGATCTGGTCGTGCGTGACGTAGATCGTGGTCACGCCGAGCCTGCGCTGCAGCTGATGGATCTCGGCGCGCAGCTGGACGCGGAGCTTCGCGTCCAGGTTGGAGAGCGGTTCGTCCATCAGGAAGGCCTGGGGCTGGCGCACGATCGCGCGGCCCATCGCCACGCGCTGCCGCTGGCCGCCCGAGAGCGCGCGCGGCTTGCGCTTGAGGAACTCTTCGATCTTGAGGATGTGCGCGGCCTGCTGGACGCGCTCCTTGATCTCTTTCTTCGGCAGCTTGCGCAGCTTCAGGCCGAAGGCGAGGTTGTCCTCGACGGTCATGTGCGGGTAGAGCGCGTAGCTCTGGAAGACCATCGCGATGTCGCGGTCCTTCGGCGTCAGGTCGTTGACGACCTGGTCGCCGATCCGGATCTCGCCGTCGCTGATCTCCTCGAGGCCGGCGAGCATCCGCAGCGCGGTCGTCTTGCCGCAGCCGGACGGGCCGACGAGCACCATCAGCTCGCCGTCCCCGATCTCGAGGTCGAGGTCGTGCACGGCCTGCGTCCCGTCGGGATAGACCTTGGACACAGCGTCGTATGCGATCTCCGCCATGTGCGTATTAGTTTCGCACGACCAACGCCGCGTGAGCAGGGAGGCCTTCGCCGTCGTGGGTTGCGAGCACGGGCTCGCCCTCGGGGGCCGTGCGCTGCTCGGCGGTCTGTGTTCACGGCCACCGTGTGCCCGTCCCGCTCGAACGCAACCACGCCGGGCTCGGCCTCGAGCAGCCGAAAGCCCGGGCCGAGCCCTCGCCGCAGCTCGATCAGTCGCCGGTAGAGGTTCAGCAGCGAGCCGGGGTCGGCGCGCTGGTCCTCGGCGTTCCGGTCCTCCGGATCGACGAGCGGCAGCCATGACTCGCCCGTGGTGAAGCCCGCCTCGGGCCCGGTTTCCCATTGCATCGGGTGTCGTAGCCGGTCACGGCCGGCACGGTCGAAGGTCGTCTCGGCGCCCGGCCCGTTCGCCAGCCCGAGCTCGTCGCCCTGGTAGAGGAACGCGACGCCCGGGAGCGTCAGCAGGAGCACCGCCGCGGCGCGCAGGTTCTCGAGACCGACGCGCGTCGCCAGCCGGTCGAAGTCGTGGTTCGACATCACCCACGCCGCGCGCTCGAGCCTCGCCGCCGGCTCGATCGCCGCCCGCAGCGCCTCCGCCTCCCATGGCGCGAACAGGAACTCGAAGGCGAACACGAGGTCGAGCGCCTCGAGCCACGGGGCGAGCTCGCTCGTCGGCAGGTAGACCTCGCCGACGAGGAGCGCGTCGCCGGCGGCGTCGCGAAGCGCCCGCATCGCGTCGATCGCCTCCGGGCGGTTGCCCGAGAAGACGTGGTCGAGCTCGGCCGCTTCCCCGCTCAGCGGCAGCGCGGGCTGGCCGGACGCGGGCGGATCGTCGCGCAGCTCGGAGTCCTTCACGATCACGTTCACGGCGTCGAGCCGGAAGCCGTCGACGCCGCGGGCGAGCCAGTAGCGGACGACGTCCTGCATCGCGGCCACGAGCGCCGGGTTGCGCCAGTTCAGGTCGACTTGCTCCGGGTAGAAGGTGTGGAGGTACCAGCGGCCGCTCACCTCGTCGCGACTCCACGCCGGGCCGCCGAAGACCGAGGCCCAGTTGTTCGGCGGCCCCTCGACCGGCGACCAGATGTACCAGTCCGGGTGCTCGCGGAACCAGGGATGCTCGATCGAGGTGTGCGAAGGGACGAGGTCGAGCAGCACGCGCAGCCCGCGCTCGTGGGCCGCGGCGACGAGTGCGTCGAGGTCGTCCAGCGTCCCGAACTGCGGGTCGACCGCCGTGTAGTCCGAGACGTCGTAGCCGAAGTCGGCGAGCGGGGAGGGGTAGATCGGCGAGAGCCAGAGCGCGTCGACCCCGAGGTAGGAGAGGTGGTCGAGGCGCTGCGTGATCCCGCGCAGGTCGCCGACCCCGTCGCCGTCCGAGTCCTGGAACGAGCGCGGGTAGATCTGGTAGACGACCGCGTCCTGCCACCACATCGAGCGCCGAGGATAGACGCCGCCCGGCGGTAAGATCGGGACCCGTCCCGCGTCTTCGAGGAGGAGTGGCCCGCGATGCCAACCGAGCCCGGAAAGATCCGCAACGTCGCCGTCACCGGACACCGCGGGACCGGGAAGACGTCGCTCGTGGAGGCGATGCTCTTCCAGGCCGGCGCGATCAACCGGCTCGGCACCGTCGAGGGGGGCACGACGACCTCGGACTGGGACGAGGACGAGCAGCGCCGCCAGATGTCGCTCGCCTCGTCGCTCTGCCACCTCGAGTGGCAGGAGCGCAAGATCAACCTGATCGACGCGCCGGGCGACGCGGGCTTCGCCGGCGACACGGTGGCCGCGATGCGGGTCGTCGAGGGCGCGCTGATCGTGGCGAGCGCCGTGATGGGGGTCGAGGTGCAGACGAGCCGCGTCTGGTCGCGCGCCGAGTCGCTCGACCTGCCGCGCGTCGTCTTCGTGAACATGCTCGACCGCGAGCGCGCCGACTTCTACCGCGCGCTCGACGCACTTCCGCACGCAGCTCTCCGAGCGCTGCGTCGCCGTGCACCTGCCGATCGGCACCGAGCACGAGCTGACGGGGATCGTCGACCTGCTGCACATGACCGCCTACGGCAGCCCGGAAGGCGAGCGCGAGAGCGGGCCGATGGAGATCCCGGAGGAGCTCGGCGACACGGTGCAGCAGTACCGGACGCAGCTGCTCGACTCGGTCGTCGAGACCGACGAAGGACTGATGGAGCGCTACCTCGAGGGCGAGGAGCTCGGCCGGAGGAGGTCGCGCACGCGCTCAAGAACGCGGTCACCCGCGGCGAGCTGTTCCCGGTCGCGTGCGGCGTGGCGACGAAGAACCTCGGCACGACCGCCCTCCTCGACCTGGTGGTCGAAGGCGTTCCGTCGCCGGCGAAGCGCCCGCCCTCGATCGACGTCGACGGCGCCGGCACCGCGGCCTTCGTCTTCAAGACCGTGGCCGACCCGTTCGCCGGCCGGATCAACCTCTTCCGTGTCCTCTCCGGGACGCTCGACTCCGACTCGACGGTCGTCAACATCCGCTCGCATGCGAAGGAGCGCGTCGGCGCGCTGCTGATCCTGCAGGGCAAGGATCACGACCCGGCCAAGGAGTTCGGCGCCGGTGACATCGGCGCGGTCGCGAAGCTGAAGGAGACGACGACCGGCGACCTGCTGCTCGATTCCGAGCACCAGGTCGAGCTGCCGAAGCTGGACTTCCCCGAGCCGGTGATGAGCTTCGCGGTCACGCCGAAGGCCAAGGGCGACGAGGAGAAGATCGCGACCTCGCTCCGCCGGCTCGCCGAGGAGGACCCGACGCTCGTGCTCCGCCGCGACCCGCAGACCGGCGACCAGCTGCTCTCCGGCCTGAGCCAGATGCACGTCGAGGTCGCGGTCGACCGGCTCCGGAACCGCTTCGGCGTCGACGTCGACCTGCACCAGCCGCACGTCCCGTATCTCGAGACGATCCGCAAGGAGTCGCGGGCGCCGGGACCGCTACAAGAAGCAGACCGGCGGCCGCGGCCAGTTCGGCGACTGCGACATCGTGCTCGAGCCGCTGCCCGGAGCGCGAGGGCTACGAGTTCGTCGACGAGATCGTCGGCGGCGTCATCCAGCAGGGCTTCCGTCCCGCGGTCGACAAGGGCATCCAGGAGGCGATGCAGCACGGCGAGCTCGCCGGCGCGCCGGTGCAGGGCGTCCGCGTCCGGCTCGTGGACGGCCAGCAGCACAACGTCGACTCCTCGGAGATGGCGTTCAAGATCGCCGGCTCGATGGCGTTCAAGGACGCCTACGAGAAGGCCGACCCGGTGCTGCTCGAGCCGATCATGGAGCTCGAGGTCAGCGTCCCGGACGACGCCGTCGGCGCCGTCAACGGCGACCTCAACTCACGGCGCGGCCGGCTGCACGGGATGGAGCCGCGTCGGCGGGATGACCTCGATCAAGGTCGAGGTGCCGATGGCGGAGGTCCTCACCTACGCGCAGTCGCTGACCTCGCTCACCGGCGGGCGAGGCGACTACCGCTCACTTCCTCCGCTATGAGGAAGTTCCCACGCACATCGCGCAGAAGATCATCGAGAGACCAGAAAGAGCTGGAAGAAGCCAAGGTCTGAGGGTTCTTGGCTGAGGTCCGCGGCGAGATGCGGAGCACCAGGCAGGCCATCACCGCCCTGCGCACTGTGGGATCTGCGAGCGGTCATTGCTCGTCGGCGAGCGCTCGGTCCGCTACACGGCCGACGGCGAGAACTTCGTCGACGTCTGCGCGCTCTGCAAGGACATCGCCGCTCGAGCACGGCTGGCTGAAGGAGGGCAGTCCCGACGACGCCCTCGTCGCGACCGGCGGCGCAGGCGGCGCGGCTTTCTCGGCGTCGCTGCTCGGCGAGTCCCGCAAGCCCGACGGTCGAGCCGGTCGTGGACGAGCCGATCCTGCGACGGCTCTCCGACACCGAGCTGGCGATGGTCGAGGCGGCCGACCTCTTCAACGACAGCGCGTACCGGCGCACGATCGCCGGCATCGCCAAGAGCCTCGGCGTGCCGAAGGCGTCGCATCCTGCAGCTCTCCGGGACGAACCCCGAGGTCGTCGTGACGGTCGCGTGGGACATCTCCTGGTACCAGTACCGCGTCGTCTTCGAGTCGGGCCAGCCGGTGCGTCTCGCCGAGCGAGGGCACGAGCCGACGAGCTCGATCGACCGTTCACGGACTGGAACGGCCACCTCGAGCCGGACGGCCGTATCGCGCCGGACATCCCTCCGGCTCTAGAGCAAGGCCGAAACCGCCACTACACTCCGGCGAAATGATCTATTGCGTCATCCCGCCCGAGCTCAAGGACGAGCTCTACGACAGGCTCGTCGAGTACTACAAGGACAACCCGAACGTCGAGGTCATCGTCGACCGGCGCTCAGGGCCCGACCGCCGGCAGGGAAAGCCGGCCCGAGAGAGGACGTCGGCAGAGCGACCGGCGCGTAGATCCCGGGACCGTTCCGCCGCGCGCGTGCGGCGAGCACGTTCCGAAGACCGACGCCGGCTGCGTAGAATCGCTCTCCGACACGATCAAGGGGAGCGATGGCGACGACGGCGCAAAGACGTACAGGAACTACATCGGCGGCGAGTGGGTCGACGCCACCTGCGACGAGACCTTCGAGTCGACCAACCCGGCGACGGGCGAGCTGATCGGTGTCTTCCCGAAGTCGAGCGTCGAGGACATCGACCGGGCCGTCGAGGCCGCGAAGGCCGCCTATGAGAGCTGGCGGCTCGTGCCGGCGCCGAAGCGCGCCGAGATCCTCTTCCGCGTCGCGCAGTCGCTCGCCGAGCACAAGGACGAGCTGACCGAGCTGATGGTCCGCGAGATGGGCAAGGTGCTCGCCGAGGCGGCGGGCGACGTCCAGGAAGCCATCGACATGACGCTACTACATGGCCGGCGAGGGCCGGCGCATGTTCGGCCAGACGACGCCGTCGGAGATGCCGGACAAGTTCCAGATGAGCGTGCGCCAGCCGATCGGCGTGGTCGGCGTGATCACGCCGTGGAACTTCCCGATCGCGATCCCGACCTGGAAGATCGCGCCGGCGCTCGTGTGCGGCGAACACGGTCGTCTTCAAGCCGGCCACCGACACGCCGCTGCTCGGCGAGCGCTTCGTCGAGATCTTCGAGGCCGGTCTCCCGACCGGCGTGATCAACATCGTCCACGGCGGCGGCGGCGAGGTCGGCGAGCGGCTCGTCAAGCACCCCGACGTCCCCGTGATCACGCTCACCGGCTCGCGCGAGATCGGAATCGCGGTGCCAAGAACGGCGCGGAGATCCTGAAGCACATCCACCTCGAGCTCGGCGGCAAGAACGCGATCATCGTGCTGGACGACGCCGACCTCGACCTCGCCGTCGACGGGAATCGTCTGGTCGGCCTTCGGCACCTCGGGCCAGCGCTGCACCGCCGCCAGCCGCGTGATCGTGCAGGCCGAAGCGTCTACGAGCCGCTGCAGACGCGGCTCGTCGGCGCGCGCCGAGAAGCTGCAGCTCGGCCACGGGCTGGGAGGACGACGTCGACGTCGGCCCCGTGATCAACCAGCGCGGCGCTCGAGAAGATCCACTCCTACACCGAGATCGGCGAGGACGAGGGCGCCAAGCTGCTCACCGGCGGCGAGATCGCGAGCGAGCAACGGTCTCGGCGACGGCAGCTTCTACCGCCCGACGATCTTCGGCGACGTCGACCCGCAGATGCGCGTCGCCCAGGAGGAGATCTTCGGCCCGACGACCGCGCTGATCCCGGTGCAGGACGTCGGACGAGGCGATCCGCGTCTCGAACGGGATCGAGTTCGGCCTCTCGTCCTCGATCTTCACGCGCGACGTGAACACGGCGTTCCGCGCGATGCGCGACCTCGAGCACTGGGATCACGTACATCAACGCCGGCACGATCGGCGCGGAGGTTCATCTGCCCTTCGGCGGCATCAAGGGCACCGGCAACGGCCACCGCGAGGCGGGGCAGGCGGCGCTCGACGTCTTCACCGAGTGGAAGTCGATCTACGTGGACTACTCGGGCAAGCTGCAGCGCGCGCAGATCGACACGGACGAGTAGTCCCGTTGAACCGGAAACTCGTCGTCTTCGTTCCCCGCGAAGCGCTCGACCCGCTGCGCGAGGCGCTCTTCGCGGCCGGTGCCGGCCGGATCGGCAACTACGAGCGCTGCTCCTGGTACACGGAGGGAACCGGGACGTTCCTCGGCGGCGAAGGGTCGTCGCCGGGCATCGGGCAGCCGGGGCGTGAGCAGCGTGTCGCCGAGTTGCGGCTCGAGACGGTCTACCCCGAGGAGCGCGAGGCCGAGGTCGTCGCCGCGCTGCGGGAGGCGCACCCGTACGAGGAGCCCGCGTTCGATCTCTACGAGCGGGCGTGAAGGCGCGGCTCTCGACCGACGGCGGCTCGCGCGGCAACCCCGGGCCGGCCGCCTTCGGGTACGTCCTCGAGGCCGAGGACGGCACGGTGCTCGACGCGCGGGGGGAGGCGATCGGCACGGCCACCAACAACGTCGCCGAGTACCGCGGCCTGCTGGCCGGTCTCGAGGCGGCGATCGAGCGCGGCGTCGAGGAGGTCGAGGTGGTCTCGGACTCGGAGCTGCTCGTCAAGCAGATGCGGGGCGAGTACAAGGTCAAGAACGAAGCCCTGCGCGAGCTGGTCGACGATGCCGAGGCGCTCGCCCGCAGTCTGAAGCGCGTCCGCTACACGGCAGTCCGGCGCGAGCACAACGAGCTGGCCGACCGGCTGGTCAACGAAGCGCTCGATTCGGCCGCATAAACCGGCGGCTATACTTTTCCGCTCCGCGGATGTAGCTCAGTTGGCTAGAGCGTCTGCTTGCCATGCAGAAGGTCGTGGGTTCGAGTCCCATCATCCGCTCTCCAAGAAAGCCCCGCTAGACGGGGCTTTTTGATTGAGCGTTGTAGCACCTTGTCTGATTCCTCTCGCGACTACCGCTGCAGGTACGTCAGCACGGCGAGCACGCGGCGATTGTCCTCAGGCGCCTCTTTGATCCCGAGCTTCTGGAATGCCCCGCGGATGTGCGTCTCGACCGTCTTCGGGCTGAGCCAGAGCGCCCTTCCGATGCCACGGTTCGAGCGGCCCTCGGCCATCAGTCCGAGGATCTCGCGCTCGCGCGGGGTGAGGTCCGCCACGGGATCGTCTCGTCGTCGACGCGCGAGCAACTCTTCGACGACGGCCCTGTCGACGACGCACTCACCTGCCGCGACCCGATCCGCCGCATCGAGCAGCTGCTCAATGCGGCCGACGCGTTCCTTCATCAGGTAGCCGACCCTTTCGGGCTTCTCTTCGACGAGTCGCAGCGCGTACTCGGGCTCGAGGTTTTGCGAGAGGACGAGGACCGCCGTCGCGGGGTAGCGCGAGCGGATATCGCTGGCTGCGCGCAGGCCTTCGTCGGTGTGCGTCGGCGGCATACGGATGTCGACCAGGGCGAGATCCGGAGCCAGGTCGCGTACGCTCGCTAGCAGTGCCTCGGCGTCTCCGACCTGGTCAACGACCTCGACGCCGTGCTCGATCAGTAGGCGAGCGATCCCCTCGCGGACGAGCGGTGCATCGTCGGCGATTACGACCCGCATGGGATCGAGGCGCGAACGGTCGTGCCTCGAGCGGCTTCGCTCTCGAGCGTCAGCGTCGCGTCGAGCGCCTCGAGCCGGTCGCGGAGCCCAGCCAGGCCCGAGCCAGGCGTAACGCGGGCGCCGCCGATTCCGTCGTCCACCACCGTAACCTGAAGCGCCACTGGTTCCCGTTCGAGTAGCACCGATGCCTCGGTCGCGGACGCGTGCTTCGCGACATTCGTGAGCGCTTCCGAGACGACGAAGTAGGCGGCGAGCTCGATCGGATCCGACAGACGTCCTCCCACCGTGCCGTGCACCGTCACTGGCAGCGGTGCTCGTCTTGCGAGCGCCTCCACGGCTGCTTCGAGACCCTCGTCCCTGAGCAGCGCGGGGTGGATGCCCCGTGCCAGCTCGCGGAGCTCGACCAGCGCGGCCTCGACGTCGTCCTGGGCGCGCGAGAGGAGATCCGCTGTCGCCGGGTCGGCGCGAGCCGCGTCGAGGCCAAGCGCGACGGAAAGCGTCACGAGACGCTGCTGCGCTCCGTCGTGGAGGTCACGTTCGATCCGTCGCCGCTCGGCGTCGGTAGCGGTGACGATCCGGCCGCGTGACGCGCGCACCTCTGCGAGCCGAGAGCGCACCTCGGCCGCCAGCCGCTCGTTCTCGAGCACGAGCCCGGCGGTGGCCCTGACCGACTCCACCAGGGCCGGCTCGTCGAGCAAGGCCGGATCGTGAACGAGCGCGGCGATCTCCTCGCCGCCTGCGGTCACCGCGGTGACGGCCCGGTCCGTTCCGTCGGGCAGTGAGACCGGTTGGCCGGTCGCGTCGACGAAGCGGCCGTCGGCGAGCCGGTACACAACCTCGAGCGTCGGATCGCCGAGCGCCCGCGCGAGACGCTCGCGCATGCCGCCCGCCCCCGTCGGCAGTTCCACGACGAGCTCGGCCAGCTCTGGCCGCCGCAGACGCGACCACACGATCCCCGCGCAGATGCCCAACGGAATTGAGACCGCGACCGCTCGGACGAACGTCTCAAGGGCCGAGCTGGCCGAGTCGGTCGCAATCGCCCAACTAAGGCAGGAGACGGCGCTGGACGCGGTGACGGCCGCGGCGACGAGCAGCGGCCCCTGCGCGCGTCGTGTCGGCCCACCGAGGACGCGCAATCGCCGCACCACGAGAACCAGCACGACCAGGCCGACGGCGATCGCGGTGATCTCCTGCGTTCGATCGACGGCATGCGCGACGGTCTGCGTGCGGTGCGAAACCGAGGACGTCACCGCGTGTCCGGATCAACGATCGCGCCGACGAGCTGACCGCCGAGCGTCGCCACGTACGCTCCGGAGATCGCGATGCGGGCTGGGCGCGACCACGGTCGCCCGTCCGGAAAGGCGAGGACGAGGTGAACGAGTAACGCCGCCCACAACCCTCGAGGAGGAAGCCGAGTGTCCACACGGCATTCGAG
The DNA here is from genome assembly GCA_963812695.1 of uncultured Actinomycetes bacterium. Lineage (GTDB taxonomy): Bacteria > Actinomycetota > Thermoleophilia > Gaiellales > Gaiellaceae > VAXT01. The sequence goes on along the minus strand of CAWEWD010000012.1, from coordinate 4,599 downwards.
GCGGCCCACACGAGATCCGCGCCGAGGACTGCGAAGCTCGCTGTCGCGAGCAGCCATCCTGCTCGACGCCAGCGCGGCCGCTCGCGCACCGCGAGCGCGGCCGCCACCAGGGCCCACGAAAGAGCAAGGTCGGCAGCGACTCGCAGCCCAGAGACGTGACCGTTGAGGCCGAGCCGACCGACTGCGAGGCTCGCAGCGACGACGACCGGCAGGAGAAACACCGGGTCGCCCCTCAGGGTCCGGCTCGGCGATGCGCTGAGAGCCGTGGAGGCCATCACTCCAGGAGCGCGGAGAACGCCGCCGCCGAGAGTTTCGACTTCGAGATGAAGCCGCGCGCGCCGCACGCTTCGACCCGCCGCCCGTAGTCGTCTGCCTGCCGGGACGAAATGAGGACGACCGCGGGCCCGTTCCCGGCAGTGAGTTCCGTGGCGACCGCGAAGCCGTCGCGGTCGGGGAGCTGCACGTCGAGGAGTACCGCGTCCGGCGCATCTGCTGCGACCGCAGCGAGGGCTTCCGCAGCGTCCGCCGCCTCGCCGGAGACCACGTAGCCGGCGCGTTCCAGCAGCTCGCGGGCGACAGCGCGAAACGGCTGGTGGTCGTCGACGATCAACACGCGTGTGCCCACAGCCGTGATCGTCGCACACTCGTGCCAAAGCTTCCCCAGGGTTTTCCCTGGAATCCGGCGGATTCGGTGGAATCGCGGGGCCTTGCGGTGGAAGATGAACGTCGTGAGCTCCGATCCGGCGCCTGCACGCACATCGGCGAATCGCCGAATCCGTCTGGCCGTCGTCGCGGCATCCGTGGTCGCCGCGATCGTGGGCTCCGTTCTGCTCGCGACGTCTCGCTCCAGCGAGAAGGGTGGTGCCCAGAGAAGCTCGATCTCCGCGCTGCCGGAAGGGGGCAAGGTGGTCGCTCGGATTCGCGTCGGGCGCGCTGTGCCGCCGCTGAGGGCAGGCGGAGCGTTGGCCGTCGGGGAGGGCGCCGTCTGGGCCATGAGCAACACCCGGGCGACGCTCATGCGGATCGACCCGGCGCGGAACGCAGTCGTCGCGAGAATCAAGGTGGCCTACCCCCCGGAAACGGTTGCCGCCGGCGACGGCGGCGTTTGGCTCTCCAATCCGTCCGACGACACGGTCACCCGCATCGACCCCCGAACGAACAAGCCCATCGCGACCATCGATGTTGGCCCGAGTCCTGAGGGGATCGCCGTCTCGCCGGGAGCCGTGTGGGTCGCAAACGCGGGCGGCCCCAGCGTCTCACGGATCGATCCCGCGACGAATCGAGTCGTGGCGACCATCCTCGTCGGGCCGAAGCGCGCCTGTTGCGCGGAGCACATGAGCGTGATCGCGTCGCCGCGCGCCGTCTGGGTGGCCGTCCCGTACGGGAACAGGCTCGTGCGCATCGATCCGGCAACGAACCACATGGCCGGGACCGCGGCCCTCGACTATGAGCCGTGCGGATACCTCGCTGCCGACAGGACCGATGGCATCTGGTCGGCCGCCTGCGGCGCGGACGTGGTGGCGCGGGTCGATGCTCGCACGAACGAAATCACGCGCGGTGGCCGAGGTGGCACCGGTGGGCCTCGACGTCGCCTTCGGCTCCGTCTGGGTCGCCGATTCCGGCTCTGGGAACGTCGATCGAATCGACCCGCGTACGCGTCGACTCGTGGCGAGGCTGCATGTCAGCGGCCTGATCATGCGGCTCGGCGCCGGCTTCGGTTCGATCTGGGTCAATGACGACTTCGGTCGCGTGCTTCGGATCAAGCCGCAGCGCTGATCTCGTTAGGCGCTCAGGGCTTTCCCTAGACCTGAGCTCACCCCAGGGTGATCCCCGAAGTCCCGGGCTCCTACCGGTGCTTCGATCGTCGCGTGTCACACCAACGAGACGATCGAAGAGGAGGAGTCATGAGCAGCATGATCGGACCGACGATCGTGGGAGTGGCCGCGCTCGCCTGCGCCGCCGGAGCGTTCGCGGGCCGCCCGAACGGCAACGTCGAGCGCCAGGCCTCGGCGAGGGCCGGAGCTCCAGTCGTTGTCGCGGATCCGGCCATCGTTCGTCTCGGCGGGTCGGCCTCGGTGACCGTGCGTGAGCTCGAGGGCCGGCGGCTCGAGGTGCGACTCGTCGGCGCCACGACGGCGGCTGGCGCTCCGCTCGGATGGAGGCCGCTCCGCCTCGCAAACAAGGTCTGGCGTGGAAGCCTTCCGAAGCCGGCTCTTCGCGGCATCTACCCGATCGAGGTGCGGGCCGGCGCCGGGCGACCAGTCGCGCGGTCGGCAAACTGGATGCTCCGTGTTTTCGCAGTGGGAACGCTTTCCCGCCCCTCGTTCGCCACACCCGAAGGCGTGGCGAAATGGTGGGTGCGGACCGCTACGGGCCATGGACGGTTGATGGCGCTCAGACGCTGGCCCCGGCCAGGCTTCGACCTGCGCGATCAGCGGCTCCACCAACTGCTCGTGGTCGCCTACTCGCCGGTGGGACACCCGGGCGCCGGCGACCGCCTCGGCATGTTCATCACGGCCGTCCGCGACGGCTTCAACGGCCGCTGGCGCCTGCTCGAAGCGACGTTGCAGCCCTGAGCAAATCGAGGCCGATGACTTCAGCTACGCGGGGCGTGCGTGAGCGACTCTCACGGCTCACTCGGGAGAGGGATCCGAGGTCGGTTGCCCCGGAAGGGGGATTCAACGACGCTGCGGACCCGTCTTGATAAGGCCGCAGCACCCGGTTGGGAGGCCTGAGGATTTGCGGCGAAAGGGACGGTCATGAGAAGTCTGCGGTTGGTCACGGTGGTTGCGGCGATCATTGCGGCGTTGGGTGCAAGCGGCGCAGCACTGGCGAGCTCGATCGACGAGAGCCCCACGAGCCAGCTCGTCGACAACAGCCATCAACTCGGCGACCTCCAGAAGAAGCTGACCGAGCTGCAGTCGAAGGGCCAGCTCGCGAAGAGCGGCAGGCTCTCCGCGGGCGCAGATTGCGGATTCGACGCCGCGTCTCAGGTGTTCCTACCCTGGGGAGACCTGGCGGACTATTCGCTCGTCCCGCAGGGCGACCTCAACAACACGAGCGGTTGGACGTTCAAGAACGTCACGCTTTCGACGGAGCACGACCCTGTCACGGACGGTGCGGGCTCGCTGCTGTTCACGAAGGGTGATTCCGAGGCGGTCACGCCCGCGATGTGCGTCAACCTCGACAACCCAACCCTCCGGCTCTTCCTGACCGACCGCGGTGGGAACGGCAAGGCTCACCTCGACGTGAAGGCCATCTACGAGGGCCTCGACGGCACGGCGCACGACCTCACTCTTGCCAAGCTGAAGGTTGGCGCGACCTGGGAGCCATCTCTCGTGATGCCGATCGGAATCAACATGCTGTCGGTCGCGTCGTCTAGCGGTTGGACGCCCGTCGCGTTCGAGTTCGACGTGCACGGCCTGCAGAAGGGCGAGACGTTCTCGCTCGGCGGCGTGTACGTCGATCCCTGCCGAAGCAGGTAGCTCCACCCGTGCCGGAAGCGCAGGCGTTCGACCCGCTGAGCGAACAGCTACTCGCGGAGGCGCGTGCCCGGGAGACACGCGTCCTCTCGCGCGCTGAGCGGATCACTTATTGGTCGTCGAGCGCCGCGTTCGTCGCGGCTGCGCTCGCGCTGCTCCTGGTGGCACATGGGGAGCCGTTGCCCAAAACCTGGATGGTCGGCCTCCTCGTGCTCTCGTACGCGGTCGCGTCGCGACTCGAGTTCGAAGTCGGCAGCACCCTCGCAGTCGCGACGCAGCTCGTCCTCGTCGAGATGGTGTTCGTGCTGCCGCCGTCCCAGCTGCCGCTGTGGGTCGCCGCCGGCGGCCTGCTCGGGCAGCTGCCCGAGTACGCCCTGGGCGTGGTTCCGGTCGAGCGCATGCTCATCGTCGTCGGCAGCTCGTGGTTCGCGTTTGGGCCAGCGCTCGTCTTCACGTTCTTTCCGGCCGACGCATCGCTCGACGGCCGCACGCTGTCGCTCCTCGCCCTCGCATTGGCGGCGCAGTTCGCAATCGACCTCCTCAGCTCGACGGTGCGCGAATGGACCGCGCTCCGAGTGCCTCCACGCCAGTTGCTCTCGCAACTCCCGCTCGTCTTCGCGATCGACCTGACGCTGGCGCCCCTCGGGCTGCTGGCGGCGCTTGCGGCACGGTACGACGAGAAAGCCCTCTTGCTACCGCTCCCGCTCCTCTTCATGGTCGCCCTCTCGACACGCGAGCGTCAGCGACGTCTCGACCAGGCGCTCGAGTTGTCGGGCGCCTACCGAGGGACCGCCTTCCTCCTCGGAGACGTAGTCGAAGCCGACGACAAGTACACCGGAGCGCACAGCCGCGACGTCCTCCAGCTTGTCCTTGCAGTGTGTGACGAGCTCGCGGTCGACTCGCGCGCCCGTCTCGACGCCGAGTTCGCCGCGCTCCTACACGACGTCGGCAAGATCCGAGTCCCGGCGGAGATCCTCAACAAGCCCGGCCCGCTCAGCCCTCAGGAACGGGCGATCGTGAACACCCACACGATCACGGGGCAGCGCTTGCTCCAGCGCGTGGGCGGTCGGCTCGCCGAGGTGGGGCGGATCGTCCGGTCCTGCCACGAGCACTGGGA
>CAWEWD010000011.1:0-47745 GCA_963812695.1 uncultured Actinomycetes bacterium | reverse complement strand
GTTCGTCCCACTGGTGAATGCGATTCTCTGGCTCGTCGAGCCGCGGACGCCCGCTGGAGGCGGCTGGCCCGAGCGTGCGACCGACGCGCCCACGACGAGCGCCAGCAGAAGGGTCGCCGCCGAGATCCCGACCGCCTTGTACGGCATCGCGCGAAGGATGTTCCCTCGCACCGGGAGTGTCAATGGCGCCTAGCTCGGGCAGCGGCACAGTCCGGCGGCCGACCACCGTGAACTGCGGGTTGCGCCGACCGGAGAAGCGCTGCACGTGGTAGTTCACCTTCGTGTCCTCGAACCCGAGGACGCCGAGCATCTGCTTGATCACGGCCGGCGTGAAGTGCCACCACGACTCGCGCGGCTGCACGCGCTCGTAGTTCGGCAGGAACGCCATGTTCGGCTTGAGCAGGCTCGCGGCCATCTGCGGCAGCGAGTAGCGCAGCGACGGGTTCTCGGTGACGATCGCCGTCTCGGTCGTCAGCCGCAGCCCTGACGCTCCAGCGCGAGGAACGGGTCGCGGAAGTGCCGCAGCACGTTGCCGTAGGTCGCCACCTGCACGCGCCCGATCTCCTCGGGGATCTCGTACACCGTCCCGTAGACGACCTTCGCCGACGACTCGAAGGCGCCGTGCCCGAGCCACCAGCTGTTGTTCAGCTTCCGCAGGTGCTGCGCGGCGATCGGACTCGAACGACGCGTGGTCGTACTGCGCGTACGGGCACGACGTCCCACGACTGCTTGTCCGACAGGTCGTACGCGACGACGTCGGCGCCCCGCCCCTCCATCGTGTAGCAGAGGAAAGCCGCTCGCGGTCCCCACCTCGAGCACCCGCTTGCCGCTCAGGTCGACGTTCCCGAGGTAGTCGTCAACACCGCCGCGGAGGTCCCACGGGCCCTCGACGAGCCCGTACCCAGGGATCTCCGTCGAGATGTGGTAGAAGTAGCACTCCTCGAGATCGGTGACGGCGCGCGGCTCCGCGTAGACCGAGCTCTTCGCGGCGGCCTGCTCCACGGTTTCCTGCCTGGCCATGAAGCGGCACCCTAACGAACCTCGGTGCTACAACTTTCGCGTCGTGCGCGGCCCACTTCGACTCCTGCTTGCCCTGAGCGCTCTTCGCGCTGCTCGTCCCTGCGGCGGCCTCTGCGTACTCGTGGCCGATACGGCCGTTCTTCCAGCAGCATGCAATCCGTGGATATTTCAACGACTCGCGGCTGTCGGGCGACGAGACGGGCTTCCACTTCGGCGTCGACATCCCCGCTCCCGACGGAACGCCGGTGTACGCGATCGAGGGCGGCCGGGCCCAGGTGCGAGGCATGACGGTGTCGATCTTCCCGAAGCGAGGCGGTCACCAGCTCTCCTACTGGCACATCGTGCCCACCGTGAGAGCCAGCAGCGTCGAGGACGCCGCTGATCGGCGGATCGCTCCCGGCGCGGAACACGTGCATCTCGGCGAGTACCGCGACGAGACCTACGTCAACCCGCTTCGGCTCGGCGGGCTCGCGCCATACATCGACGACACCGTCCCCCAGCTCCCGAAGCTCACGTTCTACTCGCTCGGCAACCCCGTCCCGCCGGAGAACCTCAGCGGGTTCGTCGACGTGACGGTCGACGCCTTTGACCCGTCGCCGCTGCCCGCGCCGCCCGAGCCCTGGGCCGGGGCGAGGCTTGCACCGGCCTTCATTCGCTGGCGGGTCGTCGTCGGCCCGACCACGGTCAGGCCGTGGGAGAGGGCGGTCGACTTCCGGCTTTACCTGCTCCCGTTGCCGCTCTTCGGATCCTGCGCATCTACGCCCCGGGGACGTTCCAGAACAAAGCCGGCCGGCCGGGGCGCTACGAGTTCTACCTAGCGCACACGCTCGACACTGGACTGCTCCCGAACGGCTCGTACACGCTCCAGGTGGAGGCACTCGACGAGCAGGAGAACCTCACCCTGGCCTCGTTCCCGTTCACGATCCTGAACGGCGGCTGAGCCGGTAGAGAACGAAGCGATCGTCTTCGTACACCTTCGGGTAGCGGGAGTCGAGTGGAAGCGATGCGTCGCGACCACAATCCAGTTTTCGTGGTAGCGGCGCGGGATCGCGAGGGGTGCCGCTGCCGAGGAAGTCGATCACGGCCGGGCGCCGCTCGTCGGGCTTGTTCGATCGTGTCGGCAACGTGGGCGGGCGGGGCGGCTGCGACGTAGACCGGGGCGTAACCCTCGATCCGGTAGCTCGTCTCGAGATCCGAGAAGACGGACGTCCGAGGCCGCACGTCGGTGCGTAGGGCCTCGACGAGACCGGGCGTGAGCCGGAAGCGATCCGGCTCGTCCTGCTCAGGTAGACCATGCCGGCGAGCGCGACCGGAGCAACGAGAGAGAGGGCGACCGCCGCCGTCCAGAGCGGGGACCCTCTTCATCCCCCTGCGGACGACCGCAGCGACGACCAGTCCCACCGCCGCCCCGGCAAAGGCGACCCAGACCGGCCAGGAGGGCCCGCCGACGACGAGCGCGTCAGGAGAACTCGCCGGGATACGCGAGCTGTATGACCCCACCGGCGCCGAATGCGGCCCGACGAGCCCGGCGAGCCGGAGCCGGCCGACCAGGCTGGCCGCACCGGCAACGGCGAACGGGAGCGGCAGGAAGGCCGCGAGCCGGCGCGCCTGCGAGAGCGACACGCGCTCCGGAGATGGTCGAACGCCCACGGGAAGAGCACGAGGCCGAGCACGGCGAGTGAGCCGCCGAGAACGTAGGCAGACCAGCGACGCGGCCCCGCGAAAGCCGCGAGCGGGATCGCGAGCAAGCCGGCGACGGCGACGGCGCCGCCGCGTGAGATCGCCTCGGGCGCGAGCCGCAGCAAGCCCCCGACGACGTCGACCTGTCCCGAGTAGTGGTGGATGTTCTGTGCGCGCTCCGCCGCATCGGGCCCGTGCGAGACGGTCTGATCCACGATCGGCTTCAGCCAGAGCGCGTAGAGCCCGGCCGGCAGGAGCACTGCGGGCAGGGCCGCTGCGACGCGCACCGCCTCCGGCCAGCGACTCGTCGCCAGCACGACGCGCGCAGCGAGGAAGCCCGCGAGCGGCACGGCGACGAAGAACGCGTACGTCGGATGAACCAGGGCGAGCGCGAGCGAGGCGGCTGCGATCGAGAGCACCCCGCGGCGTCGGCCGCCGGCGGCGAGGGAGAAGACCAGCGCGAGGAGCGCCGGCGCGATCAGAGCGCGCGCCACCGTCGCCGGCAGCGCCAGGAAGTCGAACGACCGGGTGCCGGCGCGCGAGAATCCAGCAGGCCGACCTGGGCCGCTGCGGTCGCGACCCCGGCCCCGAACGAGCGGAAGAGCGCCGCGCCGGCCGCGTACGCGAGGACGACCGCGAGCGGCGTGAGGATCGCCGGAAGATGCCGAAGCGCGAGCTCGGGATCGACGTCGGCGAGCCGCGCGACGAGCGCGACCGCGGAGTGCCAGACCGGGAACGCGTAGCCGGGGTGCAGGCCTCCGTCGCGAAACTCGTCGAGGACGTTAAGCGACGTCAGGTCGAATGTCTCGAGCTTGCGGATCCGGCCCAGGTGGAACAGGCCATCGCCGAAGACCGAGCTCGCCGTCCACCAGACAGCCCCGCGAAGACGACAGCGACCGCGGTGACGCCGGCCACGGCTCCTCGCTCGGTCGGCTCGGAGGCAACCGGTGCGCGCATGAGCGCAGGCACGAGTGTCGCCGCGGCGAAGCCGGCGAGCAGCCAGAGCGTCGTGCCGATGGTGCCGTCGAACGCAAACGTGAGCGCAAGCGCGCCCGCGAGCGCAGCGAGGCTCCAGACGAACGAGGCGGCGAGGGCGACGCCGAAGGCAGCCGGGCGGCCGAGCGCGCGCACGAAGACCGCGCCCGGGACGATCAGCACGCACGCCGAGGCCGCGGCCAACCGCAGCGCGAGCCCGAGCCCGTGCTCCGGGAGCAGGCGACCGAGGACGAGGGCAGCGGGGGCGGCGGCAACGAGCGCCAGGAAGCGCGCGGACGGGCCAAGCCGGTTCACACGCCTGCGGTAGGTCCGCATCGGCACGCTCACGACAGCCACTCGTGCGCCTCTTCTGCGAGCGTGCCGGCCTGCATGCAGATGCCCCCGCGGGCGCGAACGCCTTCCATAAGGCGGCGGTAGACGCGTCCCAACCCGGCAACACCGCCGAGTCGTACTGCTCCGAGTGCCAGAGGACTGCGAAGCCTCCGCCGTTCTCCCCCGCCCAGTCGAGCAGCGTGCCGAGCCGCTCCTCAGCCTGCCCGGCGCTGAGATTGAGATAGCGCTCGGCAGAGAGGGTCACGTCCATCGCGGCGAGCGGGACCTCGACGATGTCGGGGGCGAGTCGCTCTCCACGTTCCAGGGGCGGAAAGGGTGCGCGATCCCCGCCCGAAAGCCGGGCGCGTCGTTGAACCCGAGCGTCGAGTCGTAGGCGAACCCGGCCGCCTCGAGCTGGGCCAGGTTGCGGTGTGGGTCGAGCCTGAGGAAGTGATAGCGCTGGCCTTGGACCGGGCCGGCGAGCTGCTCCAGCCGTTCCTTCTCAGTTGCCAAGCGCGCACCGTCCTCCGCAGCCGAGTAGCTGCCGTGGAGGCCGATCTCGGCAGCACCGTCGAGCAGCGTCTCGACGAGGCGCGGGCGCAGCCGCTCGTAAGACTCCGCAGCAGGCCCGTCGAGCTCGTGCGCGTGATCGGCCATCAGGAAGAACGTGGACGACGCGTCGTGCGACGCTCGTCGGCGAGGATGCGGTCGAAGCTCCAGAAGGGATCGGTTCCCCTCACCGTGTGGAGCGGCGACGCAGCCAACCCGCGCGCCTCGCGCAGGCCCGAGCCGATCCGGCCCCCGAGGAGATCGCCCTTTGCCCGCGCAGCCGCGCCCCGCAGCCGGGTCCGGGTCCACTTCCAGGCGTGTCGACGTCGTGGGTAAGCGCGACGGCGAACCGGGCACCGCCCCAGCGAGGCGGCTCGACGCCGAGCCTGCGGCGTAGACGCTCGAGCGGAGGGTCGAGCGGCTCGAGCGAGGAACCGGCCGCCCGGAACCGGCCGTGCTCGTCGCGAACGCCGTCTCGCTCCTCGAGACGCGCCAGGTGGAAGAACGCCTCGGCGAGCTCGTCGCCCTTCGGCCGCTCTCCCCGGGCAACCTGCTCCCAGGCCTCGGCCGAGTAGGGGACGTCATCCCCGAAGCCGAGCTCGCGGGCCCCGACCGTGTCGAGCACCCAGCGCGCCCGCCGCTCGACGCGCTCGGGAATCGCCGGAACACGCCCCGCGCGACTCGGGCCGCATGCACGAGCCCGGGCTTGAGATCGTCGCGCGCGTAGACCGCGTCCACGTAGGGCGGCCGTTGCAGCTCGGGCCGCTCTCCTGGCATCAACGAGATCGACCACGTCCGCCGCGCGCCGTTCATCGAGACCGGCTCAACCTCCTCCCCGGTCAGGTCGCGGTACGCGATCAACGGCAGGTCGACTCCGCATGCGGCAGCGAGCCCGTGCCACTGCCACAGGCGCGGGTTGACCTCCATCAGCTTGAAGCGGCCGTCGCGCGGGTCGCGCTTGAACTCGACCTGCGAGATCCCGTGAAAGCCGAGCGCCTTCAACAGCCGCAGGCCCGCGTCGACCACCTCCTGCACCCAGACCGCCTCGCCGACGCGGCACGTGCCGACGAGCGGCGGCACCTGCTTCAGCTTGCGCCCGCTGAAGAGCCCGAGCGGCTCGCCATCCGCGCGCAGGTAGCTGCCGAAGCTGTACAGCTCGTCGTCGCCGCCGGGAATGAGCTCCTGCACCATCGGCCCGAACGGCTCCGCGTCCGCATAGGCGTTTTCGAGCTCCGCCTTCGTGTCGCAGCGAAACGCCTGCCGAACACGCGCTTGAAGCCGTCGGGATGCTGCGGCTTGACGAGGACGGGAAACGGAAGCCCGGCCGCCTCAGGCCGCCGGTGGTACGCGGATAGAGCGTCTCGGGGATGTCGACATCCGCCTCGCGAGCCGTCTCGAGCTGGTGGCGCTTGTCCTGGATCGACTCGAGGCGCTCCCAGCCGGGGAACGGGAACAGGAAGCCGTCCAGGCGATCCGCGTGGCGAGCGAGCGCATTCAGCGGCGGGTCGTGCGTCGGAAAGACGACCGCCGGGCCGCCGATGCGCGCAATCGCGTCGACGAACCCGTCCTCGTCCGCGAGCGGGTCGGGCACGGTCACCGGCTGCGCGTAGCGCGAGCGGAAACCGAGTGGGCTCATCCGGTGATCCGCCGCGAAGACCGGAATCCGGGCCCGTCCGAGCGAGCGAATCGCGGCCAGGCCGTTGACCCAGCCGACGTCGACGACGACGGCTTTCACCGGGCCGATTCTAGGAGCGCTGCGGTGTTGCCTGACCCCAGCCACTGCGCCGCCTCTGGATCGGCGCGCCCGCGATCGCCCCGGAAGAACACCCCGCGCAGGCGCAGGCCCCAGAGCATCACGCGCCTGGCACGCTCGGCCACACGCAGGCCGCGGTGCTTGCGCAGGAATTGCAGGTGACCGCGCACGATCGCCTTGAACTGCCGGGGATTGAGCGACGCGCCGACGACGTGAGTGACCTCCGCGCCGGGGAAGAAGATCCCAAAGCCGGCCTGGCGGAACCGGTAGCACCAGTCCACCTCCTCGCTCATCAGGAAGAACTCCTCGTCGAAGCCGCCGACCGAGTCGACCGCCTCGCGCCGCACGAGCAGGCACGCGCCGAAGAGGTACTCCGCCTCGCGCACCGACTCGTGGTCGAACTGCTCGCCGAAGAACGCGTTCAGCGCATGCGAGTGCGGGGCCAGTTTGCGCAGGAAGAAGTACTCGGTCGCGATCCGCCACGGGCTCGGGTAGCCGCGCACCGAGCGCTGCAGCGAGCCGTCGGGGTTCAGGAGCCGGGGTCCGACGACCGCGGCCTCCGGATGCTCGTCGGCGAACGCGACCATCGCCTCGAACGCGCCGTCCATGAGCCACGCGTCCGGGTTCAGGAGCAGGAAGTAGCGGCCAGAGCCGGCGCGCATGCCAGCGTTGTTGCCGGCGCCGAAACCGCGGTTGTCCTGCTCGATCAGGCGAGCCTCCGGGAACGTCTCCCGAACGAGCTCGGGCGTGCCGTCGGTCGACGCGTTGTCGACGACGATCACCTCGGCGCCGGTTCCGCGGAGGCTTCTCGAGCGAGCGCTCGATCCACGGCGCCGCGTTGTGCGTGACGACGACCGTGCTGACCGCGGCCTCAGCCATCGGCTTCGCGCGCGATCCGTGGCTCGCGCCTAGAGCCGCGCAGCCCTTCCCAGGCGAGGATGAGCGCACCCGGGACGGCCATCAGGATCGTGAGCAGGAAGAACAGGAAGCCCGCGGCGAATGCCTGGTCGGGACTGACGCCCACTTTCCCGAGAAAGCTGACGAAGAACGACTCGCGCACCGCGAACCCGTTGATCGTCGAACGGGACCAGCATGACGAGGAAGGACGGAACCATCACGTAGTACGGCCGCGGCGAGAGGTCGATCCCGACCGCCTTGCCGCTCAGCCAGACCGCCAGCACACGGATCGCCTGGACGCCGAGCGTGACGAAGAAGACCGCGAACAGGACACCCACGTGGTCGCGGTACGAGTGCATCGCGTGGTACACGCGGGCGACGAGCTTGTCGAGCCGAACCCACGCGAGCACGGGGCGGCCGAGCTTGAGCAGCGGCCTCGCGCGGCGCGAGAAGAGCAGGAAGCCGAGGATGATCGTGGCGATGACGAAGAACGCCTCGATCCACAGGTAGGCGCCCACGTCGTAGTGGCCGACCGCGAGCAGGAAGCCGATCGCGGCCAGCAGAAGCGTTGCGGCGCCCCCGATCGCCCGCTCGAGGAGGACCGTCGCCGCTGCGGTGTCGCCCTGCCCGGGATGGCGTCGGGCCGTCTCGTAGATGCGAACCGCGTCTCCGCCGACCGAGGTGGGCAGGATCTGCCCCGCGGCGTAGGACACGAAGTACGCCCGCGTCAGCCACGGGATGTTCTCCTCGACACCCTTCGCTCGCAGCAGGAGCTGCCAGCGCCAGGCCATGGGCAGGATGGTCACGATCATCAGCGCGAGCGCGAGCAGGAGGTACCACGGATTCGCGTCCGCGATCACCCGCAGCGTCTTGCCGAGGTCGATCTTCCAGATCAGGTAGCCGAGACAAAGCCCCGTGACGAGGAGCGTCAGCGAGACGCGGAGCGGCCGCTTCATCGGGTCAGGGAGAAGTGCACTCGTCCGAGCGCGGCGATGACGTCCGCGATGTCCTCGTCCGAGTGCGCGGGGGAAAGCGGGAGCGACAGGATCTCGGCGCCGGCGCGCTCCGCCACGGGCAGCGGCGGCTGGTCGGGCAGGAGCTCGCGGTATGCGGTCAGCTTGTGCACGGGCAGGAAGTGGATGCTCGTCGCGATGTTCTCGTCCGCGAGGAGGCGCTGGTATTCGTCGCGGGTCTCGCCGGCACGCTCTGCGTCGATCCGGATGACGTACAGGTGGTAGGCGTGCGTGTCGCGCGGGTCTCGGGCGAGCGGCTCGATCCCGTCGAGCTCGGCGGCGGCCTCGTCGTACATAGCGAACTGGCGCCGCCGGATCTGGCCGTGACGCTCGACCTTGTCGAACTGGACGAGCGCGATCGAGGCGAGAACGTCCGAGAGGTTCGCCTTGTAACCCGGGACGACGATGTCGTAGAGCGAGCCGTCACCGCGGCGCATGAGGCGCAGGCTTTCGATCGACTCCGCAACCTTCGAGTCGTTCGTCGAGATCATGCCGCCCTCGCCGGCCGCGATGTTCTTGATCGGGTAGAGCGGAAGACGGCGCCTCGGCGATCGAGCCGACCTTGCGGCCGCGGTACTCGCTGCCGACGGCGTGAGCCGCGTCCTCGACGAGCGGATGCCGCGGGCGAGCAGTCGGTCCAGGTCGCGGGCTGGCCGGCGAAATCCACCGGGACGATCGCCTCGCTTGCGCGGTGATGAGCTCGGCGACGCGATCAGTCGAGATTGAGGTCCGAGTCGCGCCACGTCGACGAAAACGGGATCGCGCCGGAGAGGACGATCACGTTGACCGTCGCCGGCCACGTCATCGGCGTCGTGATCACCTCGTCGCCGGGCCGAACGCCGAGCGCGAGCATCGCGAGGTGCAGCGCGGCCGTCCCGGAGCGACGGCGAGCGCGTGCTGCGCCCGGACGTACGCGGCGACGTCCTGCTCGAGCGCGGCGTGCGCGGCCCGGTGGTCATCCAGCCGGAGCGCAGGGTCTCCGCGACGGCCTCGATCCCCTCGTGGCCGACGATCAGGCAGCTGAAGTTCCAACATGCGTCACCTCCTGTTAGACGAGACTTTCTGCACCGACCTTGAAGCGTATGAGACGAGCGGCCGCATCGGCCCGTTCCAGCGCCTCTTCGGCTCTCGCCGGTCGCCGAACCGCGCCCGCTCGGTCGGCGCCGCGGTGGAACGGGCCGAACACGTGACCGGCCGAGCGATAGATGCGGACGTCGTGCACGCCGTCGCCGCCCGCGCCTCGCCGTGCTCCTCGACCATCCGAGCACGTGCCTTCGGCGGGACGAGAAACCGGACGAACGCGCCGGCGACGCGGGCGTCGCCGGGAGACGTCGGCCGGGCTCGCCGAACGCCGCATCGATCGCCGCGCCGTTCAGGTCGACACCGAGCGCCAGCTTCGCAGAGCTCCGCGTCGTGGCCGCCGCCAAGGCGCGCGGCCACCTCGATCACCTTCCAGCCATACCGGCGAGAGGCGCACCTGCGTATACGACGGCCCCTCCATCGATGCCGAGCGCTCCAGCGGCCGCCTCCGCGGCCCCGGCAGCCGCCGCGGCGTCCCACTCCGCCGGCGGTGCCCGTTTCGCGAGTGCGACCCCGAACGCGGGCGCAGCCGCAAGCCGGCGGCGTGACCGTCGAGCGCCTGGAACCGTCCGCCGACGGAGAACCGTTGACCGTCACCTCAGGGCCGTCGACGAGCTCCTCGATGAGACGCCACCCGGTCCGCGACTCCTCGAAGCGCGCCCGATCGCGGCCAAGCTCGTCCTCGTACGACGACGACAGGCCCTTCTGCCCCTACCGGTCCGGCGGCTTCACCACGATGGCACCGGCGGTCCCTGCTCCGGTTCCGAGCCATATCCAGCGCGGCTGCGGCACCCCCGCCTCCGCGAGCCCGTCGCGCTGCCGACTGCTTCGAACGGCCCGGTTCGCGACCGTGGCGTCGATCGGGTGCGGCAGCCCGAGCCGCTCGGCCACGCGAGCAGCGATCGCCACCGGCCAGTCGATGCCCGGCGCGATGATCCCGTCGACGCGCTCCGCAGCGGCGAGGCGCTCGATGCCGTGCTCGTCCTCGGCCGAGATGATCGCCCGCCGGTCGGCGAACCGGAACCCGGGCGCGGCCGGGTCGCGGTCGGCCGCGATCACGAAGAGCCCCGGGCCGCGCGCCGCCGCGAGCAGCCCGAGCTGCGCCGGCCCCGCCCCTAGGACGAGAAGGCGGCGGCCGCGTCAGCCGCGCCGGGGCCCTCCACCAGGCTCATTGTCGCGGTACCCGCGACGGTGCGCTCGAGCCCTTCCTCGAACGAGGTCCTCGCCTGCCAGCCGAGCACACGCTCGGCCTTGTCCGTCGAGCCGATGTGGCGGTCGACCTGGCCGGGCCGCTCGGCACATGCATCCTCACCGACGCGGGCTTCCCGAGCAGCTCGAGCCCTTGTCGGCGATGTCGTCACCGAGATGTCGATGCCGGTCGCGACGTTGAAGACCTCGCCGGCGACCGAGTCGATCGGCCTCGACGATCGCCTCGATCGCCTCGGCGTCGTCGTCCACGTAGAGCCAGTCGCGGCTCGCGTCGCCGTCGCCGTGGGATCGTCAGCGGCTCGTCGCAGAGCGCCTGCGTGATGAACCGCGGCACGACCTTCTCCGGATGCTGCCGCGGCCCGTAGTTGTTGAACGGCCGCACGATCACGATCGGCAGGCCGTACGTGACGAGTACGAGTAGGCGAGCCGATCGGCGCCGCATTTCGTCGCGGCGTACGGGCTGCGCGGGTTGAGCGGATGCTCCTCGTCCATCGGCTCGTGAGCGCCGTGCCGTAGACCTCGCTGGACGAACGAGGATGAAGCGCTCGACGGGCTGCTCGCGGATCGCGTCGAGCAGGATCTGCGTGCCATCGACGTTCGTCGTCACGAACTCCGCCGCGCCGTCCTCGATCGACTTCTCGACGTGCGACTCGGCGGCGGCGTTGACGATCACGTCCACCTCCGCGACGACCTCGCGCACGAGCTCCACGTCGCGGACGTCGCCGTGCACGAACAGTGGCGCTGGTGCGACGAGCCCGCTGCGAGGTTGTCGATGCTGCCCGCGTAGGTGAGCGCGTCGAGGGAGACGACCTCGTAGAAGTCGCCGGCAGCAGGTGGCGGACGAAATTGACGGGATAAACCCCAGCCCCCGGTGACCAGTACACGCTTCGCCTTCACGGCCCGCAAGCCTAGCTAGGCTCTCCCGCCGTGACGAACTTCGTCGTCCTCTCAACCCAGCGCAGCGGCTCGACCTGGGTCGTCGACATGTTGACGAGCCACCCCAAGGTCATCGCCTACTCCGAGCTCTTCATGCACGGCGGCGAGGGCAAGCCGAGGTGGGGCCAGGAGCAGGATCTTCCGTACTGGCAGACGTACGCGCGCGGGAAGTATCGGATCACGAAGCCGTACTGGCTCTGGCACTACCTAGGGCAGGCGTACCGCGAGCGGCCTGGGATCGACGCCGTCGGGTTCAAGCTCATGTACAGCCAGTTGTCGCGGATCAGCAGGCCTCTGATGCCGGCGCTGTGGCTCAAGCGCGTGCGGATCATCCACCTGATCCGTCGAAACGCATTGGACGTCGTTATCTCCAAGGAGGCCGGCGCCGCGCGGGAGGGGCGGCTTCACGCACGGGACGGCGAGGACGTCGAGCAGGTGCGCCTCAATCTCGACACGAACACGCTGCTGCGGCGGATGACGCTTCACGAACGCGGGATCGCCGGCGCACGCGTCCGCTTCAAGCGAGTCGGGCTGCCGTACACCGAGGTCGTCTACGAAGACCTCGCAGCGGACGACGGCGGTTTCGCGTCCCTGTTCGAGTTCCTCGACGTCGAGCCCGCCCCGGTCTCGTCATCGCTGCAGAAGCTGAACCCGACCTCGCACGAGGAGCTGATCGAGAACTACGGCGAAGTCCGCGACGCCCTCGCCGAAACCGAGTTCGCCACGCTTCTGCGCTGACAAAACCTTTACAGGGTCTGACCCGTACGGGTGTCCGCTGAGCTCGCGGTCGATGGTGTAGAGCGGCCGGCCCTCGACGTCGCGCTGGATCCGGCCCAGGTACTCGCCGACGAGAGCCAGGATGAAGCCCTGCATGCCGAGGACGAAGATCACGCCGACGCCGCCGAACAGCGGTACCGGGAAGTTCGACTCGTTGATCCAGAAGACGACTCCGTAGATCCCGACGCGAGGGCGGCCATGGTGCACAAGAACACCGAGCGCGATCCCGATCCACTGGATCGGCTGCGGCCAGAAGCCGGCGAGGACGTGCAGCGCCAGCCGCGTCAGCCGGAGCGGCGAGTAGCGCGACTGGCCCGCCCGCGGCGCATGCGACATGAGCAACGCTGGCGCCGCCGACAACACGAGCGCCTTCGTGAACTTCTGCTTCCCGATCGCCCCGAGCATCGGCTCGATCACGCTCGCCGGTACGCATTGAACGCACAGCCGAAGTCGGAAATGTCGACGCCGGTGAACCGCCGCAGCATCCCGTTGATCACGCGCGACGGGAGCGTCCGCCCAGGAATCGCGCCGCGCGGTCCGGGTTCCGCTCGCAACGTCGGCGCCTTCCTCCACTGCCCGCGATCAGCCGCGGCAGGTCCTCCGGAGCGTTCTGAAGATCGCCGTCCATGGTCACCCAGATCTCGCCGCGCGCGCGCGCGAGGCCCGCGTGCATCGCCGCGTGCTGGCCGAAATTCCGCTTGAAGCGAACCGCTCGCACGCGCTCGTCCTCGTCGTGGAGCCGTTCTAGCTCGGCGAACGTGCCGTCGGTCGACCCGTCGTCGACGAAGATCAGCTCGAAGGTCCGCGCGGCCTCGTCGAGCGTCGCGGCGGTGCGCGAATAGAGCTCACGCAGCCGAGCCGGCCCTTCGTTGTAGACGGGAATCACGACCGAGATCGACGGCGCCGGTGCGTCGTGATCCAGGGCGTGCGGCGCCGGAAAGGTCTCCTGGCCGATCGTGGCCCATGACCGGAAGTCCAACCTTCGGCGGATAAAATTCCCTGCATGGCAGGCCTGTCCGCCGTCGTCGAGGAGCTCACCGCCGATCGCGAGCACGGCGCCAGCTGGATGGCGCGCCGCACGGTCGAGACGCTGCTCGAGGTCGCTGAGCAGCCGTTCGAGACCTCCGCCGAGCTCTTCGATGCGCTCATGGATGCCGGCCGGCAACTCGCCGAGAGACAGGCCGGGCGTGGGCGCGATCGCAGGCGCCGCGGGCCGAGTTCTCGCCTCGGCGAACGCCCACACCTTCCTCGAGCCCGACCAGCTCCGGCAGCTCGTCTCCGAGGAAGGCCAGGTGTTCCTGCAAGGCCGCGAGCGGGCGGCCGCCTCGATCGCGATCCAGCTCCGCGACCGGCTGGAGGACAAGGTCGTGATGACGCACTCCGCCTCCGCGACCGTGCACGAGGCGCTGATCTACGGCTCGCCGAAGCGGGCGATCTGCACCGTCTCCGAGCCGGTCGGAAGGACGGGCCTTCGCCGAGGAGCTCCGAAAGCAGGGCCTCGACGTCGAGCTCATCGACGACGTCGACGGCGCCAAGGCGCTGGCCGAGGCGGACATCTTCCTGATCGGCGCCGACACGGTCTTCCACGACGGAGCTCTCTGCAACAAGATCGGGACGACCGCGCTCGCCGAGGCCGCCCAGCATCAGGGCGTGCCGACGATCGTGGCCTGCGAGATCATCAAGCTGGCGCCGATCGACGTTGCCTTGGCGCCGGAGCAGAGCGAAGCCGAGCGCGCACTCTTCGAGATGACCGCGCCGGAGCTACTGAGCGAGATCGTGACCGAGGAAGGCTCCGCCACACCCGACGAGGTCGGCGGCTCATCGATCGCACGCCGTTCCTGCGCGACGGCTACGCGCTGCTCCTCCCCGCGAACGCGGTCTGATGCGCGTCGCCGTAGTCGCTCTGGCGGCTCTGGCTGCCACCGGCTGTATGAGCCGAGATAGCTCCGACAAGGCCGCGACGGAGACGACAGCGGACCTGCAGATCTCCGTCTCGATCCGCGGGTCTGAGGCGCCGACGCAGATGTGGACGCTGCAGTGCCCCGAGGGAGGGGCACGTACCGGGACGCCGAGGCCTGCCGCAAGCTCGGCGATCGAGGATCCGTTCGCACCAGTCCCCGAGGGCACCGCGTGCACGCAGATCTTCGGCGGCCCGGAGATCGCCGACGTCAGCGGGACGTTCAACGGCCAGACGATTGACACGCAGTTCAGTCGAGGCAACGGCTGCGAGCTCGAGCGCTGGAAGCGTGTCGGCTTCCTGTTCCCCCGGGCGTCGCCTGACCATACTTCCGGGCCGATGGGCCTCCGAGTTCACGCACTGCCCGGTCAACCTGGCCGGGGTCGGCTGGACGAACGTGCAGGCGCTGCGCAAGCGCGGCGTCGATCCGCGGCTCGTCGTCTTCAACACGCAGCCGTTCCGCCCCGACCAGGCGGACTGGGACCTTAGAAGCGCCCCCGCACGGGCCTCCTGCGCCAGCAGCTCGTCCAGTGGCGCGCGCTCTCGAAGCTCCTCCCCCCAGACCGACATCTTCCACTTCTACTTCGGCCTCACGCTCGTCCCGAAGAGCGTCCAGTTCCCGATCCTCAGGGCAACGCGCCGAAAGTCGCTCTTCCACTTCCTCGGCGCCGACATCCGCGAGCGGCCCAAGGAGCAGCTCATGTACGGGCTCAAGGCGGACGCGCGCGTCGTCGGCTCGTTCGCCGCGCTGCGGTTCATCCCGTACGAGGCCGAGGTGCTGCCGCCCGGGATCGACCTCACCGCCTACGACCCCGTCCCGCCGGTCGAGCGCGAGCGCGTGCGCATCGTCCACGCGCCGTCGAACAAGGAGAAGAAGGGCACCGAGCACGTGATCGAAGCCTGCAAGCAGCTCCCCGTCGACCTCGACGTCGTCCACGGCGTCCGCAACGAGGAGGCCCTCGAGCGGTACAAGCAGGCGGACATCGTCGTCGACCAGGTGCTGCGCGACTGGCACGGCGTGTTCACGATCGAGGGCATGGCGCTCGGGAAGCCGGTCGTCACCTCGCTCGACGAGGACGCGGTGCGGCAAACGGAGGAGGCATTCGGCGTGAAGGTGCCGATCGTGCGGGCGACGAAGGACGACCTCGTGGACGTGCTGCGGCCACTCGTGGAGTCGTTCGAGGAGCGCAAGCGCCTCGGCGAGGCGGGACGGGCCTACGTCGAGGAGGTGCACGACGTCGAGCGGATGACCGACCGCCTGCTCGACATCTACGCGTCGCCTGTAGATGGGGCTCGCCCAGGAGATCAAGCGGCTCGGCAAGCACTCCGCGATCTACGGCGTCGGCGGCCTGATCCAGCGGCTCGTCGCCGTTCTCCTGCTCCCGCTCTACACGCGGTTCCTGAACCCGTCCGACTACGGCGCGATCGAGGCCCTCGTCGCGCTGACCGCCGTCATCTTCGCGCTCCTCCGCGCCGGGATCCAGAGCTCGTTCTTCCGCTTCTACTTCCGCGCGGAGAACGACCGTGCACGGCTCACGGTCGTCCGCACCTCGTTCTGGTTCACGATGGGCGCGGCGACGATCGCGCTCGCCGCAGGAGAGCTGTTCGCCCCGCAAATCTCGCAGGGCCTCTACGGCTCGGTGCCACACGGACCTCGTCCGCGCCGCGTTCGTCGGCCTCTGGGCGACGATGAACTACGACCAGCTGACGGCGCTCTTCCGCGTCGAGGAGCGCTCGGTGAGCTACTCGATCGGCGAGCCTCGCGAACGTCGCCCTGACGATCGGGATCACGATCCTGCTCGTCGTCGTCCTCGACCAGGGGCCGCTCGGGGTCATCGTCGGGAACTTCAGTCGGGACGCTCGCCGTCTACGCCGTGCTCCTCGCCTACCGCCGCACCCAGCTCGGGCTCGAGTTCGACCGAGATGTCTTCTGGAGGATGACCGAGTGGGGCATGCCGCTCGTGCCGTCGGTGATCGCGTTGAACGCGATCGACTTCGCCGACCGGATTCTGCTCGTGCGAATCAAGGGCCCACACGAGCTCGGCCTGTACGCGATCGGGATGCGCATCTCGGCTGGGCTGCTCTTCGTCCTCGCCGCGTTTCGCACCGCGTGGCCCGCGTTCGCGTACTCGATCCGCGAGGACAACGAGGCGCGGCGCACCTACGGGTTCGTCCTCACCTACGTCACGTTCTTCTCGTCCTGGGCGGCGCTCGCTCTCGGCCTCGCAGCGCCGTGGATCGTTCGGCTGCTGACGACGCCGGACTTCTACGGAGGCGCGGACGTCGTGCCGATGCTGTCGTTCGCGTTCGTCGTCTTCGGCGCCTACGTCGTCGTCGTGACCTCGATCGGGCGCGTCGGCCGCCGCGGGTCGAACTGGATCATCACCGGGATCGCCGCGGTGATCGGTGTCCTGCTCAACCTCGCGCTGATCCCGCCCTTTGGGATGATCGGCGCCGCAGTGTCGATGCTCCTCGCCTACTTCGTGATCTTCCTTGGCATGACATGGAAGGCGCAGCGCGTGTTCCACGTGCACTACCAGTGGCGGCGCCTCGCGACCGCTGCGGGGACTGCTGCCGCGCCTGACGGTGGTCGGAAAGCTGATCGACGGCGGGCTCCCGCTAGTCATCGTCCTCGTGGCCATCTATCCGATCGTGCTGCGCTTCGTCGGCTTCTACCTGCCCGAGGAGCGCGCCCGGATCGGCGCCTACGGCAGGCGGTTGCTTCCCGGTCGCGTTTAATCCGCCGGTGGACTCCGGAGAGCTGGCTGCGGTAGTCGGCGCTGCAGGCGCCGCTCTGATCCTGCTCGGACGCGGTCGGCTCATGCTCCTTGGCGGGCTCGCGCTGCTCGCGGTCGCGGAGCTCGGGCTCTGTCCACGACCTGTCCGGGAACCGCATCTCGCCGAAGCTCGCCGCGCTCGGAGTCGCCTCACTCGTGCCAATGGCGATCGGCGCGTGGATCTTCGTCCGACGACCGGAGCTCGTGACGCCGTTCGTCGCGTCGCCGCGCCGTTCCGGCTGCCGCTGCCTTCGGCGGCGAGCCACTTCGTCAGCATCGCCCGCGACGGCGCAGCTCGGCCGCCTCCTGCCGCTCTACGTCGTCCTCGGCGCGGCGGCGCTCGCGCTCGTCTGGCGCTCGTCCGCGGAGCGTGACGCCCGATGCCGCGATCGTCTCGCTCCCGGCGGCGGTGTTCTCGCCTTCGCCGGCCTCTCGGTGCTCTGGTCGGAGGACCGGGCCCGGCGAGAACCTGCTCCAGTACTTCCTGCTGCCGTTCGCCGTGCTCGTCGCCGTCGTCGCGCGGGCGCCGTTCCCGGCGTGGATGCCGCGCGCGCTCGCGGCATCGCCGTCGGCGCTCGCCGCGCTCTTCGCGGTCGTCGGCCTCGTCGAGGAGGCGACGCACCGGCTCTCTTCTACTCGCCGGCCGTCGAGGTCGGGAACGCGTACTCGAGCTTCTTCCGGGTGACGTCGCTCTTCCGCGACCCGAGCCTGTACGGACGGCACGTCGTGCTCGGGATCGCGTGCTGCTCGTCGCGCTGCTGTACCGGAAGCTCGGACCCGTTCCTGGTCGCCGGGCTGATCGCGCTGCTGTTCGCGGGGCTCTTCTTCTCGTACTCGCAGTCGAGCCTCGTCGCGCTCTTCGTCGTCACGCTCGTCGTCGCCGCGGTCGCCGGCGACCGCAGCCGTCGCTCGTCGCGGCGGTCACGGCGGTGCTCGTGCTCGTCGGCGGCGGCGCGTCGTCGCGACAAGGTCGCGCGACGATTCGACGCAGCGGCGTCACGAGCGACCGCTCGCGGCGGATCGAGCTGACGCGGAAGGTGTTCGGCACCACCCGCTCGTCGGCGTCGGCCTCGGCTCGCAGCCGCGCGCGAGCCAGGCCCTCTCGAAGCAGCGGCGGCCCGCCGACGCTCTTCGTCTCGCACACGACGCCGCTCACGGTCGCGGCCGAGCTCGGCGTGATCGGCCTCGCGCTCTACGCCGCGCTCCTCGCCGGCGCGGCGGTCCGCTCGGCGCGTGCGACGCCTCGACGCCGCCTTCGGCCTCGCGCTCGCCGCGGTCTTCCTCGCCCTCTTCGTCCACTCGCTGTTCTACAGCGGCTTCTTCGAGGATCCCGTCACGTGGCTCGTGCTCGGGGTCGCGCCTCGAGCTTCCTCGTCGCGGGCCGACGACCGAGACATGAGCGGCGCGTGCGATCCGCCGCGACGGCCCGTGGTTGCTCCTCGGCGTCGCTCGGCGCGCTCGTCGCGCTCACGTGCCCGCGCTCGGCTCCGATCCGTGGCCGTTCCGCCCGCCGCCGGTCCACCGCCGCACGGCCTGCTCGGCCCGCTCGTCCGCGCCGCCGACGCGCTGGGACCTCGGCGTGGTCCGCACGCCGGCCGTGCTCGCGGGCGCTGCTCGTCGCGCTCGCCGCCGCGGTCGGCTGGCGGCCGCGTCCTGGCGCGTGGTTCGCGTCGCGCTTCGCCGTCGTCGTCCGGTGCTGCTCGTCCCCGCGACGCTGCTCCAGGTCGGCCTCCGCGACGCGACCGCGCCCGTGGTTCCACACGAACGACTCGACGTACCAGATCGAGCTCGCCGGCAACCTCGTCCGCCACGGCCACAACCCGTACGGCCACGACTACGAGGGCTCCGGGCTCGAGCGCTTCTACAGCCGCGACGGCACGAGCCGCCGCCGGCGGGCACCGCCAGGTGGCGCTCACGCCACTTCGCGTACTTCCCCGGCACCGCGCTGACGGCGGCAGCGTGGAGCGTGCTCCCGCGCCCGTTCGACGACTACCGGGTGTTCGTCCTGCTCGCGACGATCGGCTGCTTCTTCGCCGTGCTCCTCTTCCGCGCGCCGCTCGTCGTGGCGGCTCGCCGTCGGCTCGGCCTCGCGGCGAGCCCGCTCCTCGTTCGCGGGCGCGTGGTTCGGCACCGCCGACGCGCCGGCGCTCCTCGCGCTCCTGCTCGCGTTCGCGCTGCTCACCCGCTCGCGCTACGTCTGGGCGGCCGTCGCGCTCGCGCGCCGCGATCCTCCTGAAGCAGTTCGCGCTCGTCGCGGTGCCGTTCTTCGTCGTCATGCTGCTCGCGAGCACGCGCCACGCGCGACGCTCGGACCGCGCCGGCGCCGCGTTCGGCGGCGTCCTCGCTGGCGGGCTTCCTGCCGTTCCTGATCGCCGACGCCGGCGCGCTCTGGCACGACACGATCAGCTACGGCGCGGGGACGTACCGGATCCTCGGCTACGGCCTCTCGGCGCTGCTCCTCAACGCCGGGGGGATCGACGACCGCTACGGCGCCTACCCGTTCGCGCTGCTCGCGCTGCTCGTCTGGCTCCCGTGACGGCGTGGCTCCTCTGGCGCGCGCCGCTCCGGGCCGCGCTGGGAGGCGCCGCCGGCTTCGCGGTCTCGATCTTCGTGCTGCTCTTCATCGCCCGCGTCTTCCAGACGTCGTACCTCGTCTGGCCGCTGACCGGCATCGCGGTCGCGGTCCTGCTCGCTCAGCTGAGCGCACTTCCGCGCCTCAGCCGCTTGCGCGTCAGCCAGCGCAGCGCGGGAGCCCGTACGCCGTCCGGCCCGAGATGTAGACCGCTGCCGTCGGCGACGACCGGCGAGTACTGGCCGTCGGGGAACGACCAGACGAGCTTCCCCGTGCGCGCGTCGAGCGCGTAGGTGCCGCGCGGGCCGTGCTTCGCGTCGCAGGCCCCGGCCGGCCGCACGGCCGCAGGTCGAGAAGTAGACGAGCCCGTCCATCACCGTCGGCGCGCCGTGGACCGAGCAGGGCGTCGTACCGCCAGCGCATGTCGCCGGTCGCCGCGTCGAGCGCGTAGAAGTTGCCGTCGTAGGTGCCGACGTAGACCGTCTTCTGCCAGACGGCCGCCGCCGTGTAGACGTACGTGCCGACGTGGCGCGCCCAGAGCAGGTGGCCGGTCGCTGCGCCGAAGGCGTAGACCGTGCCGTCCGTGTTCGCGACGAACACGCGGCCGTAGGCGACGGTCGGCGTGGCGTAGAAGTACTCGCGGCCGCCGAAGTGCGAGAACGACTGCGCGTGCCAGCGCTCCTTGCCGGTCTTCGCGTCGAGCGCGTAGACGCTCCCGTCGCCGCGACGAAGACGAGGTTTCCGGCGCTCGCCGGAGCCGCGACGATCTGGTCGTCAGCGGTAAAGGTCCACTGGAGCAGGGGACGGCGCTGGCCGCGAAGCCGGTACGCGTAGAGGTGGTGGTCCCAGGAACCGAAATAGAGCATCTTGCCGACGAGGAGCGGCGTCGACTCCACGGTGCCCGCACGCACCCGCCAGAGCTGACGCCCGTTCCGTGCGTTCCAGGCGACGACGAAACCCTCGGCGGCCGCCGCGTGCTTGCTGCACGGGAGCGTGTGCATGTACGCCTGGTAGACGATCCCGTCCGCAATCGTCGGAGATGCCGCCGAGCAGTTCGGGAAATGCTTCGTCCAGACGATCTTTCCGGTGCGCGCGTTGACGGCGTAGAACCGCCCCTTCTGCTGAGCGACGTAGACCTTGCGGTAGGCGACCGAGGGCGGGAATTCGATGTCGGCACGCGCCTTCAGCTTCCAGAGCCCGTGGTACGGCGGCCTCAGGTTGCGCCAGTCGGGTGCCAGGTGGGTCCGCTGGATGTCGTAGCCGTAGGTCGGCCACTGGACCTGCGTGAGCTCGACGCTCGGCTTCTCGGACGGCTTCGTCTTCTTCGGCTGCTCGCGGAGCGTGTTCGAGAACTCTTCCGTCGGAGAGCCGACGACGGTCCGGCTGCTTCTCGTGCCAGGCCCAGCCACCGAGCCCTGCCCCCACGCCGAGCGCGAGCACCGAGGCTCCGAGCAGGGGCCACTGGAAGACGCCGATCCGGCTCCGTGTCAGCCCGTAGGCAATCGCCAGCACCACACCGGCGGCGAGGAGGAGTTCGGCGGAGTCGGTGACCGCGCGTTCGAGCGATGCAGCGAGCAGCAGGGGCGGGTTCGCCGTGCTACTTCGGGACGACGACGGTTGCCCGTGCGCGGTGGCCAGTGCGCGGTCACGGTCAGCGTGTACCGGCCCGGCTTCGACGGCACCGGAAGCCTGATCAGCGGTGGCTTCGCGTTCCCGCGCGTGCGGCCGAGGCGCCAGCCGACTGTCTTCGCGTCGGTCGAGACGCGGACCCGCAGGATCCGGCCGTGAGGCGTGAACTTGTGCTTGAAGAGGTCGATGTAGCGAAGCCGGACGGTGAACGCGCGCGTTGACCCCGCGACGTTCCCTGCCAGATCCCGCGCCGCCAGCGCGAGCCGATAGTCGCCCGGCCGCCTGCCGTGCCCGTACCACGCATAGGTCCCCGACGCCTTCTTCCGGCCGCTCCGGCCGACCCGCTTTCCGTCGACGTAGAGAATCGCGTAGGCCTGCTCGTCAAACCTGTAGCGGACATCGACACGGTCGGCCCGCTTGTCGCCGTCCGGCGAGAACACCCGCGGCCGGATCGTCAGCTGGATCGTCGGAGGCGTCGAGTCGACTCGGACGATGTTCGGAAAGTCGATCCTTCGATCCTCGTCCTTCAGCTCCAGCTGCACGTGGTAAACCCCGTCGGGGACGATCCGGCCTGCGTCATCCGGCCGTCCCAGGCGAACTGGTGGAGCGCCTGGCCGAAGACTCCCGTTCCGAGGGCGTGCCGGACGACCGTCCCGTTGTCGTCCACGATGTCGAGTCGGATGTCCTCCTCGCGCCTGAGCCCAAAGCGGATTCTCGCCTCGCCGTTCTTCGGTGAGAACAGCTTCGTGATCCGCGTCCCCAGGACAGGACTGTCATCGAGCTTCAAGCGCTCATCGACCGCGAACGCCGTGGCTGTCGCCGCCAGCAAGCCGGCGACGATCAAGGTAGGAGCGAACTTCTTCACCGCGCATCGATCTTAGAGTTCAGCCGATGGCCAAGCTCCTGCTCAGCATCGACTTCGAGGACTGGCACCAGCTCGTCCACCGCGGCCTGGGCCACGCGGACTGGGACACGCGCGGCCCCGGGCTCGAGCGGCAGACCGCCGCGATCTTCGAGCTGCTCGACGAGCTTGGAGCGAAGGCGACGTTCTTCGTCCTCGGCATGACGGCCGAGCGCTACCCCGATCTCGTGCGGGCGATCGCCGGCAAGGGTCACGACCTCGCATGCCACGGCTACGACCACCGGCGCGTCCCGACCCAGAGCCGAGACGAGTTCAAGGCGGACGTCGAACGCTGCGCCGAGCTCGTGGAGCAGCTCGCCGGCAAGCGGCCAATCGGCTACCGGGCACCCGCGTTCTAAATCACCCGCGACACGCCGTGGGCCTACGACGTGCTCGCCGAGCTCGGCTTCCGCTACGACTCGAGCCAGTACGACTCGCCCCGTATCCCGCAGCGGATCCGCGGCGTGCCGCGAACCCCGTACCGGCTCGAGCTCGGCGACGGAAGCGAGATCTGGGAGAACCCGGTCACCGTCTGGCCGGTCCGGGGACGCCCGGTCCCGATGGGCGGAGGCGCGTACTGGCGCGCGCTACCGACCTCCGTCCTACGTCGCGCGCTCCGGAATGTGGCCGCCGAGAACTCCCACCCTGTGCTGTACTTCCATCCGTACGAGCTCGACCCGCAACCACTGCGGGCGTCGCTGCCCGAGAGCCCGACTCCGAAGCAGCGCGCGCTCGCGGCCTGGAAGAGCGTCCAGCGCAACCCGGGCCGGCGGCTGGTCGCGAATCGAATTCGTGCAATCGCCCGCGACTACACGCTGACCAGCTACGAGGAGGCCCATGGAGAAGTCTGTCGAACGCTACGGAGCTCGTCCGAGATCACTTTCGCGAGCAGGCGTCGTCGTTTGACGCCCTCTACGACGAGGAGCACCCGCTCCAGCGCGCGGTCCGCCCCGGGCTGCTGAAGCGCCGCGACTTCGCGCTCGAGGTCGTCCGCGAGTACGACCAGCCGCGCGTGCTCGACATCGGCGGAGGCTCCGGCCGCGTCGGCGAGCTGATCCTCGAGGCCGGCGCCCGCGAGTGGGTGAACGCGGACATCGCGCAGGAGATGCTCGACCTCTCGGCCAAGCGCCTGGAGCGCTTCGGCGACAAGGTGAAGCTCGTCCACGGCGACTTCCTGTCCGCGCCCCTCGAGGGCAAGTTCGACGTCACGATCGCGCTCGGCTTCTTCGACTACATCCCCGACGCGCATCTCTTCGTGCGCCGCATGGCGGAATTGACGTCCGGCTCTGCCGTCGCGAGCTTCCCGCGCTGGAACTGGCTCAAGGGGCCGGTGCGGAAGGTTCGCTACGAGGTGATCAACAACTGCCCGATCTTCAACTACACCGAGCGGGAGCTGCGGTTCCTCTTCGGCGGGGCAGGGTTCAGCCGCGTCCTGATCAAACAGGGACGTAGTGGTTTCCTCGTTCGCGCTGACAGCTAGCCCCTCAGCGTCGCTTGCGATGCCGAGCGTTGAGCGAGGGGTGGCTTTGCCGCCGCTCGCTCTAACATGGAACGCGTGAAACGGCTCCTCGTCGTCGTGCTCGGCTCGGTCGCGCTGTTCGGGCTGCATCCCGGTCACGCCCAGGCGCGCGAGTGCGGGCTGCCGAACAAGTCTCCCGTCTGGGTCGACTTCGCCGACGGGTCGGTTCCGTTCTGGACGATGTTCGCGCGGCCGGGGGTCGTCGGCGCGGCGGCGAACTTCATCTATCCCGCGCAACTGAGGGCCCTCGGCGCGAAGACCGTCTACTGGGAGATGAACCTACGCCAGCGGGTCGGGACGCCGACGAACCCGATGGATCCGAGCCTCGTCGACGACTGGGCGGACCGCGTCTTCTACCGGGCCGTCGCATCGTCGGGCTGCGCAACACCGTGGATCGCGCTCAACGAAATGTGGGGCTCGAACCTCGCGACGCCGTGGTCGCCGACGAACACGCAGTACCGCGACAACGTGCTCCAGTTCGTGCGGCGGCTCAGCGCGCTCGGCGCGCACCCGTTCCTGCTCCTGAACAGCCGTCCCTTCACCGACGGCGACGCCGGCGACTGGTGGCGCCAGGTGGCGCTCTACACCAACTTCGTCCGCGAGGTCTACTTCGCGGCGCCGCAGATCTACCACCAGGGGCCGGTGCTCGGGTCACGGAACCTGCGGAACGCCTTCCGCCAGGGAGTCACGGACCTGACGTCGATCGGGGTCCCCGTCTCGAAGATGGGCATCTTCCTCGGCTTCCATACGAACCCGGGCCAGGGCGGACGCGAGCACCTGAAGCCCGCGAGCGCCTGGTTCGACACGATCAAGTGGCAGGTGCTCGCGATCAAGCAGGTCAACCGTGAGCATCCACTCGCGACGGTCTGGTCGTGGGGCTGGGGCGAATGGGCCGCGTCGGATCGCGATCCGGACAAGCCGGCCGCCGCGTGCGTCTACCTGTGGACGCGGAACCACAGCCTCTGCGCAGGGCCCGCAGATGGCCGGGCGCAAGTTCGACACGTCCCTGACCGAAGGGCAGCTGCCCTTCCCGCAGGGCCGCAGTGCAAGACGCCGTGGGGCCTGCTCGGAAGCTCACAGCTCTCGAGCGTCGCGCACGTGACCGGCGACCGCGAGATCGCGTACACGTCGCTCTTCGGCCGGCTCGTCCTGAAGAGCGCGTTCAAGGTCAAGCCGACGGACCTGAAGGCCGCCGAGCGCGCGATCATCCGCTACCGCTTCGGTGGCAGCGGCGCTGCGTACCGCGGCGCGCTTGCGCGAGCGGGCGCCTCGACCGCGATCGCACGCGGTGTGATCGCCGACGAGCTCCGGCAAGCGCGCGTCGAGCACAAGTTCAGGGTCAAGGCTCCGGCGGGCAAGGCGATCGCGAGCTACCACGAGAGCTACGCGTCGACCCCCGCGCGCCTCGTCCAGGTCAGACCGGCTCCTGCGTGGCTCGGCCACCGCGGCCGCGGGGTCGCTATCGACGGACTCGCGCCTGCGCCGGTCTTCCGGATCTCGGGCCACGGCTGGACGAACGTGAAGACGCGCGACGGCGTCATCCATGTGCGTGCGCTGACGCCGACGGCGCCGCTCGGCGCGTTCTCGCTCACCGACGCGTGGTCGTCGATCCGCGCCGCCCTCGTACAGGACGCTCAGGGCTCGGTCTTCGACAACTGGCTCATGCGACGCGAGTCCGCAGCTTTGCAGTGGACGACGTGCCGGAAGGACTGGCTGCCGGCTGTGGGCCCTCTCGAGCTCACGACCGAGACTGCCGTTCCTGGCGCTGGCTTCCTGAAGCGACGAGATCCTGCTGACGGCTGCCGACTGTGCCGCCGTCGGGCGTGTGCTCGACCAGCTCGAGGTCGGGTGCGAGACGAGTCCGGACGTACAACTTCGGATGGAACGTCGTGCACAGGTTCGAGCCTGCGACCCCGGGCCACCGCACGACGGGCTCGCCCGAGTCGTAGATCGCGCGCTCCTCCGGGTCGAGCCGGTCGGCGTACGAGTCCCCGTGCGTGGTCAGGAGAAGCAACCCCCCGGGGCGGTGATCCGGCCCAGCTCGTCGATCCAGCCGCGCTCGAGGTCGTGCGGCAGGTGCGTGAAGACCGAGATCGCGTAGACGAGGCCGAATTGCTCGCCGTCGTAGCGGAGCGGAGGCGCGAGCTCGTTGACCGACGCCGTGACGAACGGAAGGTTCGCCGCGCACCAACCGACGAGTCGCTCGTTGTAGTCGCTGCCGTGGATCGCCGGCCCTTCGAGCCCGACCCAGTGCCGTAGAACGCGGCCGCAGCCGCACCCGAAGTCGAGCAGCGACCCGGCCGACTCGAGCGGCGCGTCGTTCCGCTCCGCCGCGGAGCGAATGATCCCCGCCTGCTGCCGTCCGCTGTCGAGGAACCACTCGAGCCCGGCCGTGCCCGCGACCTCGACGCGCAACCGCGGCGGCGGAACCGGCAACCCATCCACGTGGACCTCCCCGTCCTCCGAGCCTCGCAGCGAGCGCACCCATTCGTATGCGCGGTAAACCGGCGCGAGCAGCGACATGCGGTCGAGCGCGCGCAGGGTCGTGTTCCGTGCGGAGCGAAGCCGCGTTTCCATGAGCGCTACGTAGTCTGAAACACACGCGCGCGGCGTGGGCGGACGAACACCCGCCGCCCGGCGCCAGCTCGAGCTCCTCGGCCTCGTCGCGCGTCACCTGCGCCCAGAGGTCGCGCCCGTCCTCGAGCACGAGCTCGACGCGCACCTCGAAGCCGAGGTGGACGACGCGCTCGATCGTGCCGGCCGTCGTCTCCCCGTTCGGCTCGATCCGCAGCTCGAGGTCGTGCGGGCGCACGAACGACTCGCCGAGGCGGTTCACCGGGCCGACGAAGCTCATCACGAACTCGTTCGCCGGGTGCTCGTAGAGGTCGCGCGGGCCGCCGACCTGCTCGATCCGGCCATGGTTCATGACCACGATCTGGTCGGCGACCTCCATCGCCTCCTCCTGGTCGTGCGTGACGAAGACCGTCGTCACGTGCATCTCGTCGTGCAGCCGCCGCAGCCACGCGCGCAGCTCCTTGCGCACGCGCGCGTCGAGCGCGCCGAACGGCTCGTCGAGCAGCAGCACCTTGGGCTCGACCGCGAGCGCGCGCGCGAGCGCCATGCGCTGCCGCTGGCCGCCCGAGAGCTGCGACGGGTAGCGGTCGGCCGAGCCGGCGATCTGCACGAGCTCGAGCAGCTCGTCGACGCGCTTGCGGATCTCCGCCTTGCGGCCGCTTGCGGATGTTGAGCCCGAACGCGACGTTGTCGCGGACGGTCATGTGCTTGAACGCCGCGTAGTGCTGGAAGACGAAGCCGACGCCGCGCTTCTGCGGGGCTGGCGCGTGACGTCCTCGCCGTCGAGGTCGACGTGCCGGCCTCCGGCTGCTCGAGGCCGGCGATGACCCGCAGCAGCGTCGACTTGCCGCTGCCGCTCGGGCCGAGCAGCGCGGTCAGCGAGCCGCCCGGCACCTCGAGCGAGACGTCGTCGAGCGCGACGAAGTCGCCGAAGCGCTTCGTGACGACTGGCGACGATGGCCATCAGCGGGTCTCCTCCTTGGGCTGAACGCGTCATGGCGACGAGCGTCGCGATCGCGATCATCGCGAGCACGACCGAGGCAGCGTACGCGCCCGTGTAGTCGAACTCTGGTACCGCTCCTCGACGTGCAGCGTCAGCGTCTCGGTCTTGCCGACGATGCGGCCCGACACGACGCTGACGGCGCCGAACTCGCCGAGCGCGCGCGCCGTGGTCAGGACGACGCCGTAGACGACGCCCAGCGGATGGCCGGCAGCGTGACCGCCGGAAGGTCTGCCAGGGCGACGCGCCGAGCGTGTCCGCCGCCTGCTCCTGCTCGGTGCCGATCTCGCGCAGCACCGGCACGACCTCGCGCACGACGAACGGCAGCGAGACGAAGATCGTGGCGAGGATCATCGCCGGCAGCGCGAAGACGATCTGGATCCCGTGACCGGTCAGCCAGCCGCCCGAACCAGCCGGTCCGGCCGTAGAGGAGCAGGAACGCGAGCCCGACGACGACCGGCGAGAGCGCGAGCGGCAGGTCGACGAGCGCGTTCACGATGCCCTTCCCCGGAAAGCGCTGGCGCACGATCGCGAGCGCGCAGATGATGCCGAAGATCGTGTTCGCGGGCACGGCGATCGCCGCGATGAGCACGCGTCAGCTAGAACGCGTGCTTGGCCTCGGGCGTCGTGACCGCGTCCCAGGCCGGCCCGAAGCCGTGCTCGAACGTGCGGTAGAAGACGAGCGCGACCGGCGCCGCCAGCACGACCAGGAGGTAGCCGAGCCCGACGAAGCGGAGGAGCCACCTAGCACGGTCGTGCCTCGTCGCCCAGCGTCGCACGCCGCCGATCCCGAGCAGGACGACGAACGAGATGACCAGCACCAGAACGGAGACCGCCGCCGCGCCGGTCGGGTCGCCGCTCTCGATGTGGCCGAAGATGTAGACCGAGGCGACCTCGGTCTTGAAGGGCAGGTTGCCCGAGATCAGCACGACCGAGCCGAACTCGCCGACCGCGCGCGCGAACGCGAGCGCGACGCCCGAGAGGATCGCCGGGAGCAGGTTCGGGAAGACGATGCGGCGGAACGTCGTGAGCGGCCCGGCGCCGAGCGACGCGGCGGCCTCCTCCATCTCGCGGTCGAGCTCGAGCAGCACCGGCTGCACCGTGCGGATCACGAACGGCAACGTCACGAACAGCAGCGCGACCAGGATGGCCGTCCGCGTGTAGGCGATGTTCGACGCCGACGGGCCCGTTCGGCCCGTAGAGCGCGAGCAGCGTCAGCCCGGCGACGATCGTCGGCAGCGCGAACGGCAGGTCGATGATCGCGTTGACGAACCCCTGGCCCGGGAAGCGGTCGCGGACCAGCATCCACGCGATCACCGTGCCCATGACGGCGTTGATCAGGCGACCACGACGGAGACGACCAGCGTCAGCTTCAGCGCGGCGACGGCCTCCGGGGCCGGAGATCGCGTCCCAGAAGCCGCCCTGCCCGCTTTGCCCGCCGTCCAGACGAGCGCCGCGAGCGGCAGCAGGACGATGACGCTCAGGTACGCGGTCGCGACCCCATGCAAGCCCAGGCCCAGAGCCGCGAACAGCCCTGGGCCTGGGAAGAGCCTCGGTGCGTGAGCTCAGCTCAGCCGCCGTTGCGGCGATGATCTTCGTCACGATGCCGTTGCGCGGGTCGAAGAACTGCTTGTCGACCTTTGCCCAGCCGCCGAGCCACTGGATCGTGAACACGCCCGGCGGATCGGGGAAGCTGAACCCCTTGGCCGCGCTGCGGACAACCGGCCGATAGCCGTTCTGGGCGAAGAGCATCTGGGCGGGCTTCGTGCGGAGGTACTTCACGAACGCGCGGGCGCCGGTCTTGTTGGAGCTCGTCTTGACGACGGCGATCGGGTTCTCGATCTGAATCGTCGACTTCGGCATCACGTAGTCGACCGGCTGGTCGTGCTTCTGCGCGAAGATCGCCTCGTTCTCGTACGAGAGCAGGACGTCGCCACGGCCCGCGAGGAACGTGTTGAGTGCGTCTCGGGCGCTGTTGTCCAGCGAGACGACGTGGTCGTAGAGCTTGCTCAGGTACTTGACCGCCTGTGCGTGGGTCTTGCCGGCTTGCGCTGTGCCCCGTAGGCCGCGATGACGTTCCACTGGGCGCCGCCGGACGTCTGCACGTTCGGCACGACGACGTCGACACCCGGCTTGACCAGATCGTCCCAGGTGCGGATGTGCTTCGGGTTGCCCTTGCGGACGACGAAGACGACGACCGAGCGCGTGACGATGCCGTCGAACTGGTCCTTGTTCCACCACCTGGCGACGAGGCTCGCCTGGACGAGTGACGTCATGTCCGGCTCGAGCGAGAGGTCGACGACGTCGGCCTTGAGGCCGGCGATCACGGCACGCGCCTGCTCGCCGGACGCGCCGTAGCTCTGCTGGAACGAGGTTCCCTGTCCCGCAGGCGTGTGCTGAAACGCGGGGATCAGCTGGGAGTACGCGTCGCGTGGGGTCGAGTACGCCACGAGGCTGATCGAGCCTCCGGACGGGCGCGCCGAGGCGTCCTTCGAGGTGACGCTCGCGATTGCGGCCGCGACGAGAACCGCCAGGACAACTCCGATAGTGCTAATCCGAACCATCAAGCCCCCTTATTAGTCGATATTCCGTACTGTTTATGTAGAGAAAGTCGAGAAGGCAGTCTAAGGAACGCTCACGACGTCGTCAAACACGCGACAATCCGGACATGTGGATCTCCCGCCGAACCGATTACGCGACACGCGCGCTCCTCGCTCTCGCGCTCGACGGCGATGGCTCGATGAAGCTCGAGGAGCTCGCGCAGCGCACCGGAGCGCCCCACTCCGTCCTCGAGCAGGTCATGCCCGTCATGCGCTCGGCGGGGCTCATCCGTTCCGAGCGCGGGCCTGCCGGCGGCTACCGGCTGAACAAGCCGCCCGAGGAGATCACCCTCGAGCGGGTCGTCCGCCTCTTCCAAGGACAGCTTGCACCGATCGGCTACGCGACGAGAAGGAGCCCGGACGGCGCGCCGAAGTTCGTGGCCGACTCGTTGCGCGGGACGTGGAGCGAGGTGCGCGACGCGACGATCGAGATCCTCGAGCGGACGACGTTCGCCGACCTCGCCGAGCGCGCCGGCGGAAGCTGGCGCGACGACTCGTCGACGGAGGTTCCCTAGACCTAAGCTTCCGCAACGGCGCGGGCGTTCAGGCGCCGGAACTCGGTCAGCCCTGCCCCGATCGCGCCCAGCACGAGGATGACCGGCACGAGGATCGTGTAGTGCGGGAACTCGATCAGCCGGACGCCGCTGGCGAGGAGCACGGTGCCGAGCCCGACACGGAGCGCGCCTTCTGGGACCCGCACGGTCAGCTTGCTCGCGAACAGGACGCCTGGGATCGAGCCGAGCAGGAGCCACCCCATTGCGTGCAGGTCGACGTTTCCGTGCACGAGATAGCTGATCCCCGCGACCCAGAGCAGCGCCGCCGCGTGGAAGATGTCCGTCCCGACGATCTTCGCGGCGGTCAGCGGGAACACGAGCAGCATGATGAGCCCGAAGAAGGTGCCGCTACCGACCGACGTCAGGCCGACGAGGAACCCGCCGCTCGCGCCGAGGGCGACGCAGATCACCCGGTCACGATTCGAGAGTAGGAACGGCGCGTCCGAGGGCTGGACTCCCCGCTTCACGAACGTCTTCGCGAGGAAGCCGAGCCCGCCGAGGATGAGCGCCCAGCCGATCACCTTGGCCATCCCGTCTCCGACACCGCTCCCGTACTGGTTCTCGATCCAATTCGCGAGCTCGACCCCGACGAGCGACATCGGCCCTGAGCCGAGGAACATCCAGAACGCGATCCGCAGGTGCACGGTCCCGAGCTTGCGGTGCCGCACGGCGCCGAACGACTTGAAGACGGCGCCATGGAGGATGTCGGTGCCGACCGCGAGCGTCGGCTGGAAGCCGAAGAAGAGGATCAGGATCGGCGTCATCAGCGACCCGCCGCCCATTCCGGTGAGACCGACGAGCGAGCCGATCAGCAACCCGGTGAGCGTGAACTGCCAGGTCATCTAGCGATACGCGTCGATCAGCACCTCGGCGACCTCGGGGCGTGAGAACTCGACCGGCGGCAGCTCCCCGGCCGCGAGCAGCTCGCGCACCTTCGTCCCGGACAGGAACACGTGGTCGTCACCGCCGTGCGGGCACGTCTTCGGAGTGGCCATCGAGCCGCAGGCGTTGCACCAGAACGCGTGCTCGAAGAACATCGGCTCGATGCCGAGCTCGTGCGGCTCGAACTCGTCGAAGATGAGCTGCGCGTCGTACGTCCCGTAGTAGTCGCCAACGCCCGCGTGGTCGCGGCCGACGATGAAGTGAGAGCAGCCGAAGTTCTTGCGGCAGATGGCGTGCCAGATCGCCTCGCGCGGGCCCGCGTAGCGCATCGCGGCCGGGAACGCGGACACGATCACGCGGTCGGCCGGGTAGTAGTTGTCGACGAGCACGCGGTAGCACGCGACCCGCGTTGCGGCGGGGACGTCGTCGGACTTCGTCTCGCCGACGAGCGGGTGGATGAGCAGGCCGTCGACGGTTTCGAGGGCGCCTTTCGTCAGGTACTCGTGCGCGCGGTGGATGGGATTGCGGGTCTGGAAGCCGACGACGCGGCGCCAGCCTCGCTCCTCGAATGCCTTGCGGGTGTCCGCGGGATCGAGCGCGAGCTCCGGGAAGGGAGGCTCGGGCCGGTCGAAGACGGTCACCTTGCCGGCGAGGTACAGCGGATGCTGGCCGTACAGGCGCGCGACTCCGGGATGTGCCTCGTCGGTCGTCCGGAAGCAGCGCTCGGCCTCGCGTTCCTTGTCGTACTCGCAGACCTCGTCAACCTCGAGGACGGCCAGGGGTCGTCCGTCGCCGTCGGCCAGCGCGACGCGGTCTCCCTCGGGTGCCGATTCCACGGCGAGGCAGACGGGAAGAGCCCAGGCGAGCCCGTTCGCGAGGTGCATGTCCTCGATCACGCGCTCGTAGTCCTCGCGGCCCATGAAGCCCTCGAGCGGCGACAGCGCGCCCGAGGCGAGCATGTCCAGGTCGGCCACTTCGCGCGGGGTGAGTGTCAGCGTCTCGAGCGACTCGAGGTCGTCCGGCCGTTCGCCGGTGCGGTCGACGAGCGACCCACCATGGGGCTCGATCAGACCTGTCCCAGTGCCTGGCACTGTGACATGGCTCATGCGGGCACCTCGTCTTCGACCAGGCCCAACTCGGCCAGCTTGCCGAGGATGAGGTCGGAGCTTTCCTCCGGCGTCAGGCTCTCGGTGTCGACGCGGAGCTCTGGGCTCTCGGGCGCCTCGTAGGGGTCGGACACGCCGGTGAACTCCTTGATCTCGCCGGCGAACGCCTTCGCGTAGAGACCCTTCACGTCGCGCTCCGCGCAGGCATCGACCGACGCGTCGATGTGAACTTCGACGAAGCGGCCGAACTCCTCGACCATCTCGCGCGCGGTGGCTCGCGTCTCGGCGTACGGCGAGATCGCCGACACGATGACGGCGCCTCCCTGCCGCGTGATCCGCGAGGCAACCCAGCCGACGCGCTCGATGTTCGTGTCGCGGTCCTCCTTGGAGAAGCCGAGCCCCTTCGACAGGTGCTGGCGAACCGCATCCCCGTCCAGGTACTCGACGATCCGGCCGCGGCGCTCGAGCTCGGGACCGACGATCTCCGCGATCGTCGTCTTGCCGGCGCCCGAAAGGCCGGTGAACCAGAGAGTGAAACCGTCAGGCATGTGCCTCCTTTAGCGGTGTGTCTTCATGGATCCCGCACTCGAGCTTGTCGGAGCCGGCCCACCGGCCCGCGCGCTCCTCTTCGTCCTCGGAGATCGGCCGGGTGCAGGGAATGCAGCCGATCGAGCGGTACCCCGCCTCGTGCAGCGGGTTGTAGGGAATCTCGTTGACCTTGATGTACGCCCACACGCGCTTCTCGTCCCAGTCCGCCAGCGGGTGCACTTTCCAGACGCCGTAGCGCTCCGACCACTGGAGCTTCGGCGTCTCGGCGCGGCTCGGTGACTGGTCGCGGCGAATGCCCGAGATCCAGGCGTCGTACGGATCGAGCGCGGCCAGGAGCGGCTGGACCTTGCGGATCTCGCAGCAGCGGTCCGGGTCGCGCTCCCAGAGGTTGGGCCCCTCCTGACGATGCTGCTCGGCAACCGTGATGATCGGATTCGAGATCAGGTTCAGGCCGTAGCGCTCGACGAGCCGGTCGCGCGTCTCGTAGGTCTCGCGGAAGAAGAGCTGCGTGTCGAGCTCGATCACGGGCAGGTCGAGACCGAGCTCCGAGACCATGTGCACGAGCACCGACGACTGCTTCTGCCACGAGCACGTGAGGCAGAGGCGGTCGCCGTACTCGCCGTAGACCCATGTGAGCAGGTCCTCGGCGGACATGTCTTCAAAGTCGACGTCAGGAAGTGCGGGTGCGCTCGTCAGGAAGCAGCACCTCCTTCAACGTGTCTCCGCGGAGCCCGAGCCGAAGCGTCTCGAGGGGGATCACCTCGTCCGGCGGGATGTTCCCCAGGTTCACGGTCGGGCCGAACTCCTTGACGAACCAGGCCTGGGAGCCCTTCGTGGGCGCCTCGAAGATCAGATCCGCGACCTCGACCTCGTTCACGATCTCGTCGATCAGTCCCGTGCGCATCTCGCCGGAAGGCCGGAAGATGCCTGCGGTCCCGCTCTCGCGCGCCTCGGTGATCACCTTCCACGCGCCGGCCTCGAGCTCTTCCTTGATCCACTGGACCCAGAGGTAGGGCGCGAAGTTGACGTCGGAGTCCTTCGAGCCGACCTCGGACAGGACGGTGAAGTCGCGCGCGAGGTCGGCGATCAGCTCGAGCTTCTCCTCGCGCGGGATCTCGACCGTGCCGTCGGAGATCTCGACGTGCGTGAGCCCGAGGTCCGCAAGCCAGCGCTTGTACTCGTCGACCTTGTCCTTGACGTACACGACCTCGAAGAAGGTGCCGCCGATGACGACCGGCTTGCCGCTGAGCACGTCGAGCTTGCGGCGCAGGTTCGGCGTGACGTACGCGGTGCCCCAGCCGAGCTTGACGACGTCGATGTAGACGCCGGAGGTTTCGAGGACGTCCTCCCACGCGCGCGGGCCGAGACCCTTGTCGAGGACATGCGTCAGGCCGCCCGACCGTGGCTCAAAGTCCAGCAAGGATTCCCTCCAGTCGCTTCGTGGCTTCGGTCTGAACGTCGTGGTACATCGAGTTGCCGTGCGAGTCGATGCCGACCCAGAGCGGGCCGAAATCCCTGACGCGGAACTTCCACAGGCACTCCGGCATGAGCTCCTCCCAGTAGACCTCTTCGATCTCCTCGATCTGGGTCGTCTCGAGCGCGGCCGCCCCGCCGACGAGCGCGAAATACACCATGCCGTGCTTCGCCATCGGCTCGATCGCCTCGTCGGGAAGCCCGCCCTTGCCGGCGATCGCGCGGACGCCGTGGTCGCGCCCGAGCGGCTCCGTGAAGCGCACCATGCGCGCGCTCGTGGTCGTGCCGACGCACATCGGCTCGTACTTGCCGGGGCCGAGCTTGCGCACGTTCGGCGCGGTGTGCAGCAGGAACGCGCCGTTCAGGTCGATCGGAGGCTCGACGCCCTGGTCGAAGATCCGGATCTGCGTTCGGTCGCGGATGCCGAGGATGTGGCCGTCGACGGTGACGAGGTCGCCCGCGTGGAGTTTGCGGATGTCCTCCTCGCTCGCGGGGAACGTCAGCTTGTGCTCAGCCATCGCCTCTGGACGGGGTCTGACCCCGTTTGGCCGCTCCGAGCGGACGTTTGGGGTCAGACCCCGGAAAAGATGTGTGACGGAAGAGGGGCAATTCTCAGAACTCTCGGTCGAAATCGACATGGCCGTCCGGGCCGACGTGGGCGCTCGCGCGGCGCGCGGCCCAGCACTGGTAGTTGACGGCCACGGGGTTGAGGGTCATGTGCGTGTCCGCGTGCTCGATGTGGCACGAGAGGACGGTCACATCGCCGCCGAGGCCCATCGGGCCGACACCTGTCTGATTGAGGAGATCGAACAGCTCAACCTCGAGCTTCGCCACCTCGGGATCCGCGTTCGTCGTCCCGACCGGCCGCGCGATCGCCTCCTTCGCGAGGTACATCGCGTAATCGGCCGAGCCGCCGACCCCAACGCCCACGATCCCGGGCGGACACGGCTTGCCGCCCGCGCCGACGATCGACTCCAGGACGAACGTCTTGATGCCTTTCACCCCGTCCGCGGGGACGCACATCTTGAGGAAGCTCATGTTCTCCGAGCCGGAGCCCTTCGGCACGCACTTCACGTCGAGCCCGTCCCAGTCCGGCACGAACTCCCAGTGCACGATCGGCAACCGGTAGCCCGTGTTCGGCCCGGTGTTCTCGCGCGTCAGCGTGTGCACGGCATTCGAGCGCAGCGGCGTGTCGATGGTCGCGCGCTCTGTGCCGATCTTCAGCGCCTCGTAGATCCGGCTCGGATGGAGCGGGAAGTGCTCGCCGACGCGGCACGTGTAGACGGCGATCCCGGTGTCCTGGCAAACGATGTTGTCCTCGGTCTCGGCGACCTGGACGTTCTTGACGATCGTCTCCAGCACGCGCCGGCCCGGAATGGACGTCTCCCTGTCCTTCGCGTCGGCGAGCGCGTCGCGCAGGTCCTGAGGGATGTCCTTCAACGCCCAGACGTACAGGTGTGCGGCCGCGTCCTCGACCGCCTGACGAAGATCGGTGCCGACGTCGACGCTCATGCCGCCCTCGCCGCCGCCGCCGTGCCCGCGCGCCGGCCGAAGACGGTGCACTCGAGCAGCGAGTTGCCCATCATCCGGTTCCGCCCGTGCGTGCCGCCGGCGATCTCACCGCAGGCGTAGAGACCGTCGACGGTCGTCTCGGACTGCTCGTCGATGACGAGCCCACCGTTCTGGTAGTGGAGGACTGGATAGGTCAGGATCGGCTCGTCGAGCGGGTCGATGCCGCCGGCACGGTACCGGCGGAGCATGTACGGCAGCGAGACGTTCGCATCGTCCTCGGCGATCCGGGTCGTGTCGAGGTAGACCGCGGGCCGTCCGTCGGGGGTCTCCACGCCACGCCCGTCCGCGACCTCGTCCACGATCGCCTGCGAGACCTCGTCGCGGGGGCCGAGCGAGTCGGTGAACTCCTCGCGGTCGGCGTTGAGCAGGACGGCGCCGTAGGCGCGAGTCGTCTCGGGAATCGAGTACCCCTGCATCGGCGGCGGCCAGGCGCCACCGTTGGGGTGGTACTGAAGCGCGTCGTAGTCGCGCGTCTCGGCGCCGAGCCCGACCGCGATCTGCGTCACCTCGCCCGTCGCCCCGGGATGGTTGGTCGTCAGCTCCCCGCGCTCCTCGGCGATCCGGTAGCAGCGCCCGCCGGCAGCGAGGACGACCGTCGCCGCGTCGATCACGTGCTCGCCGCAGACCGCACGCCAGCCGTTCTCGCGGCGCTCGAGCTCGGTCAAGGGGGACTTCGGAAAGGTCTGCACGGACGAGCCCTCGACCCACTCCCGCATCGCCTTCGTGATCGCATGGCCGGTCCTGTCGCCGACCTGGAGCAAGCGCTTCCGGGAGGATCCGCCGCAACGCGCGAGCCGGTAGCCGCCGTTCTCGCGCGTGAACTCGACGCCGAGCTCCTCGAGCCAGTGGATCGCGCCGGGCGCCTCGCCGGTCAGCACCTCGACGAGTCGCCGGTCGGCGGTCTCGTGCGAGCTGCGCCAGACGTCCTCGGCATGCTGCTCGGGCGAGTCGTCGTCACCGAACGCAGCCTGGATGCCGCCCTGCGCCTTCGCCGAGTTGCAGGACTGGACAGCGTCTTTCGCGACCAGTCCGACGCTCGCGCCGGCCCGATCGGCCGACACGGCGGCGGCAAGGCCGGAGGCGCCGCTGCCGACTACGAGCACGTCGAATGCAAGCGGCGCGGCCACCCGGCGACTATATCAGCCAAACGCTAATTTCAGGCATAAGAGACGCTTATCTAAGAACTAACGCTGAATGTGCGCGCTCTCTTCATCGAGCGCATACGTGATCGCGTCCTCCAGCGGCATCTCCCGCCCCTGCCGCCAGTCCGCGCCGAA
Source organism: uncultured Actinomycetes bacterium (assembly GCA_963812695.1). Lineage (GTDB taxonomy): Bacteria > Actinomycetota > Thermoleophilia > Gaiellales > Gaiellaceae > VAXT01. Next base: position 10,581 of record CAWEWD010000011.1, on the reverse strand, counting down.
CCGGTCCTCGGGCAGGGCGCTCCGCACCGCCGCGACCGTCTCGTCATGGGTCGTCTGCTCGGCCGGTGCGAGCCCGACACCCAGACTCTCGCGCAGCGCTTCCGCTGCGCCGAGCAGCCGCGCGGCCTCCTCGGGGCGCTCCGTGAACGCGAGCACCGCGGCCAGCCCTTCGAAGCAGTAGCCGATCACGTCCCTGAACTCGAGCTCGGCGAGCCGGCGCAGCGCTTGCCGGAGCAGGTCGATCGCGCGGTCGTGCTCGTTCTCCGAAAGAGCCGCGAAACCCTGGTTGACGAGTGCAAACGCCATGCCTTCGCTGTCCTCCAGCGTCTCGAACAGCCCGTACGCCTGCTCGCTCAGCGACGCCGCCCTCGCATACTCGCCGCGCTCGAGGGCAATCCCGCCGAGATTGCTGATCGCGAGCGCGTGACCCCGCTGGTCGCCGGACTCGTCGTAGAGCTGCGCCGCGCGCTCCGAGAGCTCGATCGCCCGCTCCTGGTCGCCCTGCTCCGCCGCGACCGTCCCCATCGAGAGCAGCGAGCGCGCCGTCCCTGCGGCGTCGCCGAGCTCCTCCCAGATGGCCAGGCTCTCCTGGAACAGGTCGCCGGCGGACTCGTAGTCGCCCTGGCGCGTGGCAAGGCTCCCGGAAGCGTGCAACGCCCGGGCCCGGAGCTCGGGCGACGCCGACCGGCCGCGCAGGAGCGCTTCGTCGAGCCAGCCGCGTCCCTCGGCGAGATGACCGCGCACCCACCAGAACTCCCATAGCGCCGCGGCCAACCGCAGGCCGAGACTCGCCTCGCGCGTGTCGAGCAGCCAGGAGAGCGCCTCGCGGAAGTTGTCGCGCTCCGCGTCCATGCGCGCGAGCCAGGCGGCCTGCTCGGGAACCGGATCCGACTCGGCCAGCTTGAGGAAGTGCTGCGCGTGGCGGCGTCTGACGTCGTCCGGCTCGTGCTCCTCCTCCGCGACCAGCTGCTCGAGCGCGTACTCGCGGATCGTCTCCAGCATCTTGAACCGCGGCCCGTCGCGCTCCAGCAGGCTGTCGTCGAGCAGCGTCGCGACGCCGTCAAGCGACGCGTTGCACACTGCGACGGCGGACTCGAGGGTGAACCCGCCGCCGAAGACGGACAGCTGCGCGAAGAGGCTCTTCTCGTCGGGGCCGAGCAGGTCGTAGCTCCAGGCGACCGTGTCGCGGAGCGCACGGTGCCGCTCGGGGAGGTTGCGGGGGCCGCGACTGAGCAGGTCGAGGCGCTCGTCGAGCAGCGCGAGCATCGCATCCGGCGGCAGCAGCTTCGTGCGCGCGGCGGCGAGCTCGACGGCGAGCGGCAGGCCGTCGAGGCGCCCACAGATCTCCTCGACAGCGGCCGCGTTCTCGTCCGTCAGCGCAAAGCGCGGATCTGCTCCTCGGGCGCGCTCGACGAACAGCGCGACGGCGTCCTCGAGGTCGAGCGGGTCGAGCGGGTACTCCTGCTCGCCGGAGACCCGCAGTGCCGAACGGCTCGTGACCAGGAACGAAAGCCCCGGCGCGGCCTCCAGTACCTCTGAGAGCACCGGCGCCGCCTCGGCGAGCTGCTCGAAATTGTCGATCACCAGCAGCGCCTGCCGACCCGCCAGTCGCTCGGCGATGCTTTCGGGGAGGGACCGGTCGCCGCTCTCCTTGACCGCGACCGCCTCCGCGATCGCGGGCAGCAGCAGCGCAGGGTCGCGGATCGCATCGAGCGCGACGAAGTAGGCGCCGTCCACGAGCTCGTTCGCCAGAACGTTCGCCGCCTCGATCGAGAGCCGCGTCTTGCCCGAGCCGCCGGGGCCGGTGAGCGTGAGGACGCGCGTGGGGCCGCGCAGCGCGCTCGTGACCTCATCGAGCTCACGTCTGCGGCCGACGAGTGTGCTGGCAGGCACAGGGACGTTGCTCCGCGGCAAAGGCCGTCGCGACAGCCCCTCGTCCTGGCGAAGGATCGCCTGCTCGAGCTCTCGTAGCTCGGGCCCCGGCTCCAGGCCGAGGTCGTCGAGGAGCGTCTGGCGGGCCGCCTGGTAGGCGTCGAGCGCGTCGGCCTGTCGCCCCGCCCTGTAGAGCGCGAGCATGTGCAGGCTCCGGAGGCGCTCGCGTCCCGGGTGCTCTGCGATCAACGCCTCGAGCTCGCCGATCATCGCGTCGTGGCGCCCGAGGCCGAGCTCGGCCTCGATCCGGTTCTCGTTCGCGACGAGGCGCAGCTCCTCGAGGCGCGCGATCTCGCCCTGCGCGAACGACTCGTAGCGGAGGTCCGCGAGCGCAGGCCCGCGCCAGAAGGCGAGCGCTTGGGTGAGGAGCTCGGCGGCCTCGCGAAACGACCGTCGGCGCAGCGCGGCGTCCCCTTGCTCGGCGAGCCGTTCGAAGCGTTCCGCGTCCAGCTCGTCCGGATCGACGCGCAGCCGGTACCCGCCCCCCTCCCTCGACACGCGGTCACCCACGATCTTCCGCAGCTGCGAGACGTAGACCTGGAGCGTGTTCGCCGCCGTCGCAGGCGCCTTGTCGCCCCACAGGTCGTCGATCAAAAGCTCGGTCGGGACGGGCTCGTTCCGGCGCAGGATCAGCAGCGCCAGCAGGGCACGCGGTTTCTTGCCTTTGACGGACAGCGGAGGGCCTTCGAGCTCTACCTCGACCGGGCCCAGAATGCGGTACACCAAGCAGTACCTCCTGCTGCGGGGTGATCGTAACGCGGAGGTCTTCAGGGACTTTTCAGGACTCCGTGTGAGCATCCTCTCGCATCAGGAAGACGAGCAGCCTCCAGCCGGCGTGGAGCCGTCAGATCGGCTGGGGGCTGTACTCGAAGAGAGGGGAGCTGAATGGGTGTGAAATCCAGCTGGTGGGACGGCTGCGGACCGTTCTAGTAGACGGATCGCAGCAGGTCTGAGATCTGGGAAGGCGTTGCCGGGCGCGGATTCGCCCGCGTGCCCGGCCGGCCTGCGGCGGCCTCCGCGACCTCGGCGAGCTCGTTCTCGGGCACGCCCTGGTCGCGGAGGCGCTCGTATCCGCCCAGAAGGGCGAGCTCCTGCACGCGGCCGATCGGGTCGTCCGTGCCGAGCGCCGCGCCGAAGCGCGCGATCTCGGCGCCCGCGACCGGCTGGTTGAAGCGGAGCGCGGGCGGGAGCGTGATCGCGTTCATCGCCCCGTGCGGGAGGCCGAAGCGGCCGCCGAGCGCCTGCGCCATCGCGTGGGCCAGGCCGAGGCCCGCCGCGGCGAGAGCGGCACCCGCGTGCATGGCGCCCTCGAGCAGCTTGCGCCGGGCCTCGAGGTCGTCCGGGGATTCGACGACACGCGGAAGCCACTCTCCGATCAGGGTCGCGCCTGCAATCGCCTCCCGGTCGCCGTCCTCGTTGCGCCCCTCGACGTAGAGGGCCTCGGCCGTGTGGTCGAGCGCGTTCATCGCAGTGCCGACCGTCTCGGGGCGCGGCAGGCCGAGCGTGAGCTCCGGGTCGTAGACGATCCCGGCCAGCTGCGCGCCCCCGCCGCCGCCCTTCATGCGCCGGTCGTGATCGCGGATCCCGAAGTTGGGCGTCCACTCGGCGCCCGAGTACGTCGTCGGCACCGAGATCAGCGGAAGCCCGGTTTCGGCCGAGATCGCCTTCGCGAGGTCGATCGCGCTGCCGCCGCCGACCGCAAGCACGCTGTCGGATCCGGCTGTCGATGCGACGACGTCAGCGATGCGGTCGGACGGCACCTCGCGCCACTCGCCGGACACGTCGACCGGCGGCTCCCAGCGCGAGCTCGCGATCAAGAACGGACGAACGACGCCGAGCTGCGCGAGCACGCCCTCCAGCTCACCGAGGCCCCAGCGAACGATCACAGCCGTTCACGCGCGAACTCGACGAACGCGTCGGCGACACGGGTCGACACCCGGCCCGCAGCGCGCACGAGCGAGATCTCACGCGACGGCTCGAGCCCTCGAACGCGCGCCTCGGCAAGCGTCCCGGCCTCGAGCTCGCGCTCGACCGCGGTGCGCGAGATGAACGTCACCCCGTGCCCCGCCTCGACCGCGCTCTTCACCGACTCCTGGAGCCCGAGCTCGAGCCTGACGCCGAGATCGCGCAGCCGCGTTCCGGCGTCGCGGAGCGCGTCGTCGATCACCTGCCGGACGCCCGCGCCCTCCTGCATCGCGATCAGGCCCTCTTCCCGCAGCTCGTCGAGCGAGATCGCCTTGCCGGCGAAGGAATGGTCCGGCGGGCAGACGAGGATCACCTCGTCGCGGAAGAACATCTCGTACGCGACGGATCTGTTCCGCGGCGTTGCTCCGACGACGCCGAGCTCGAGCTCGCGGCGGGCGACCTGCTCGACGATCGTCTGCGTGTCCGAGATCGTCAGGTCGATCGCGATCTCCGGGTTCGCCTCGGCGAACTCGCAGAGCAGAACCGGGACGACCGTACCGCCGGGCCCCGTCGACGCGCCCAGCGCGAGCTGCCCGCGCAGAGGCCCCTCGGCGCCGCCCGCGACCTCGTCGAGCAGCTGCCGCTCGAGCGCGAGCATGCGCTGCGCGCTCCGGTAGAGACGGTTCCCCGCCTCGGTCGGCTCCACGCGCCGGCCCGAGCGGTCGAGCAACTGCTGCCCGAGGCGCTCCTCGAGCGCGCGGATTTGCTGGCTGACGGCAGGTTGCGTGACGCCGAGCCGTTCGGCCGCCTCGGAGAAGCTCTTGCGCTCGACGACGGCGCAGAACGCCGCCAACTGGCGCGTATCCATAAGTGACGCTTATACCAGACGGCTACGGCGTCATGCCCATCGACGGGCCCACCTGATCGGGATCCGTCAGGCCCGGAACGCTGCCCGGCGCGAAGGCCATCCACAGGCCGAAAACGACGAAGGCGATCGCGAGCACTCGCGTCAGCCGCAGTCGCCGCACGGAAGCACCTTCTCCGCGAAGATCACGCCCGCGATGACGGCCATCCAGACGAGGCTCATCACGCCCACGCGAAGAGGACGATCATCAGTCCCCAGCAGCAGCCGACGCAGTACAGCCCGTGCTCGACGCCCATGCGCAGCGCGCCGAGCCGGCCCTCGTGCCAGCCGTGGAGCAGGAAGTGGAGCGGCGTGCGGCAGTGGCGCAGGCAGACGTCCTTGATCGGCGTCAGTTGGTAGAGACCGGCGACGCGATCGCTCCGCCCGCCACATACGGCCCTGCGCGGTCCCACGCCAGCCAGCTCCCGGCGACGGCGTCGATCGCACGGAACACGCCGTACGCGAGCGAGCCCGTAGGCCGTCCAGGCGCCGAGGTAGCCGGCAGGAAGATCCACGGCGGGACGTAAATCGCCTGTTGACGGCGGCTCGCTCCTTCGTCACCCGGGCGAACGCGAGCACCATCGGCGCCACCGACGGCAGCATCATCGCCGCCATCATCGTCACCCAGATGCCCGACGAACCAGCCGAGCCCACCGAGATCCGTCCCCGGCCCGGCGTCCATCCCCCGCATCCGGTCGAAGGTCAGGATCCAGGCGACGAGCGTCAGCCCGACCAGCACGGCGGCGACTCGACCCGGGCTCAACCGCAGCGGAGAGCGCTCTCGAACGGATGCGGCTTCCATCGGCAACAATTACAGCCCTGTGACCTTGACCATGCAAGGCCGGGACAGCCTCGCGGAGCGGTTCTCGCTCCTCGCCCAGGAGACACCGGACAGGCGGCGCGTCGACCTCGAGCTGCGGATGCTCGACGTCATCCTGTCCGCATTCTTCCTGCTCGTATCGCTTCCGTTGACGATTCCGATCGGGATCGCGAACCTGCTCAGCTCGGGGCGACCGGTCTTTTACCGTGGCCAGCGCGTCGGCCGCGGGGGACGCGTCTTCACGATGACGAAGTTCCGGACGCTGCGGCCGGGGGCGGAAGGGCGAATCGGGCACCACCTCGGCTCGGAGCTCGTGCAGCAGACCGAGTCCGAGGTGACGAAGCTCGGCCGTTGGCTGCGCGCAACCCAGCTCGACGAGATCCCGCAGTTCTGGAACGTGCTCCGCGGCGATATGAGCCTCGTCGGCCCGCGTCCGATCCGCCCGCGCTTCTTCGAGGAGCTCGCCGAGCAGCTGCCCGCGTACTGGCAGCGTCTGGTGGTACGGCCGGGGCTGACCGGCTTCGCCCAGGTGCGGCGCGGCTACGAGACGTCGATGGCCGAGAAGCTCGCGCACGACCTCGAGTGGATCGCCGACCGCTCCGTGCGGCTCTATCTGCGGAACCTCGGCGCCACGGCCTGGCGCATCCTCAGACAGCTCCTACACGTCTAAGCGCGACTCCTCGAGGTCGAGGTCGCGGGTCACGCGCTGCATGGCGTCCTCGCTGATCCTGCCCTCGTTGCGGAGCGCGACTACGGCGTTGCGTTCCGCCTCGAGTAGCTCGCGGCGCAGCCGCTGATAGTCCTGCGAGCGCGCCTCCACACCACCGTCGTCGGAGCCGTCGAGGCGCGCGCCGAAGCGAGTTCGTCGGAAGTCGTACAGGCCGCGCATGCGCTCAACGGTGTCGTCGCGCACCCAGTCCTCGTCCACGAGCTCCTCGAGCCGGGCGAGCCCCGCATCGACCGCGTGGATCCTGGCCTTCGCGTCCTCTCGCTCGTCAACGTCGTCGTCGCGCTCGAGCTTCAGCAGACGCACGACTCCAGGCAGCGAGAGCCCCTGGATGACCAGCGTCGACAGCACGATCGAGAACGCGAGGAACACGATCAGCGCGCGATCCGGAAACGGAGCTCCGGCGTCCGTCTCCAGCGGGATCGCGAGCGCGGCGGCCAGCGTGACGCCCCCGCGCATCCCGGCCCAGCCGATGAACGCGATGAACGGCCACGGCGGCGTCGGATCCCGCTCCCGGAGGCTGCGCGACAACCAGCGCGGGACGTGCGCGATCGGAAACCCAAAGGCAAACCTGACGGCGAGCACGACGACCCAGAGGAGTGCCGCGTAGCCGACGAGCTGCTGCCACGAGAGGCCGTGCAGCTGGTCGAGGATCGGCCTGAGCTGGAGGCCGACGAGACCGAAGAGGAGCGCGTTCAGGAGGAAGCTGAAGATCGCCCAGAAGCCCTCGCCCTGCAGCCGCGAATCGACGTTCGTCAGCTCGGGCGTGTGCCAGCCCATGTAGACGCCCGCCGTGACGACCGCGAGCACGCCGGACACGCCCAGCGCGGCAGCGGGCAGGAACGCGATATAGCCGGTCAGGAAGGCGATCGTCACCTCGAGCGGCGGGTTGTTCACGCGAAAGCGGATGAAGCGGATCGCGCGTCCGATCAGGAGCCCGACCACGACCCCGCCGACGACCGTCCAGACAAAGTCGCCCGCAGCGTGGACGAGCGAGAAGGAGCCGGCGACGACCGCGGCGGCGGCGAACTTGAAGAGGACGAGCGCGGTTCCGTCGTTGACGAGGCTTTCGCCTTCGACGATCGCGATCGCGCGCCGGGGAACGCCGAGCCTGTGCGCGATCGACGTTGCGGCGATCGGGTCGGTCGGCGAGACGACGGCGCCGAGCACGAATGCCGGGGCCCACGACAGACCGATCACATAGTGCGCCGCGACCGCGACGCCGACCATGGTCACCGCCACGAGCGGGATCGCGAGGAGCGAGATCGCCCGTATGTTGCGCTTCAGGTCGCGCAGGCCGGTGTTGAAGGCGGCCGAATAGAGGAGCGGCGGCAGGATCCCGATGATCACCGCATCGGGCGGCAACGTGACCGTCGGGACGCCGGGCGCGAAGCCGAGCGCGAGCCCGCCGACGACGAGCAGGATCGGATACGGGATGCGCAGCGGGTCGGCGAGCAGGAGCAGCCCCAGAGCCGTCAGGAGCAGCAGCAGGAGCTGAAGTTCTTCGTGTGCGCCGAAGCTGCCCACCGCGGGATCTAGAGTAGTGCCGCATGTGCGGGATCTGCCGGAATCGCGTCCACCCGCGGCACCGTCGACCCCGCCAGGCTCGCGGCGATGAGCGCAACCCTCGTCCAGCGCGGGCCGGACTCGGACGGCGCGTACGTCGAGGGGCCTGTCGGGCTCGCAGCGCGGCGCCTCGCGATCATCGACCTCGCGACGGGCGACCAGCCGATCTCGAACGAGGACGGGCGGATCACCGTCGTCCAGAACGGAGAGCTCTACAACTATCGCGAGCTCCGCCGGGAGCTCGAGCGGGCCGGGCACCGGTTCTCGACGAGCGGTGACACCGAGGTGCTCGTCCACCTGTACGAGGAGCACGGCGCGCGCTTCGCGGAGCGGCTGCGCGGCATGTTCGCCGTCGCGCTCTGGGACGCGGAGCGCAGCCGACTCGTGCTCGCGCGCGACCCGTACGGGATCAAGCCGCTCTACTACCGCGACGCGGGCGGGGAGATCGAGTTCGCCTCCGAGCTGCGAGCGCTTCCGCGCGGCGAGATCGACCTCGACGCGCTCGACGCGTTCCTCGCCTTCAACTCCGTTCCCGGGCCGCTGACGATCTTCCGTGAGGTGCGCAAGCTCCAGGCAGGGCACGTCCTGACCTGGGAGAACGGGCGGAGCGAGATCACGCGGTACGCACGGCCGGCTCCGGTTCCGGCGGACGAGGTTCGCGCCGACGACGAGGCCGAGCTGATCGAGGAGCTGCGCGCGCGCTTGCGCGACTCCGTGCGGGCGCATCTCGTCTCGGACGTGCCGGTCGGTGTGCTCCTCTCGGGCGGCATCGACTCGTCCGTGCTCGCCGCGCTCGCCGCGGAGGAGGCCTCGGAGCCGCTGCGCACCTTCTCGATCGGCTTCGAGGAGCGCAGCTTCGACGAGCTCGCCGACGCGCGGCTCGTCGCGGAGCGGTACGGGACCGCAGCACCGCGAGCTCGTCCTCCGGCCGGACGCGGCCCTGCTCCTGCCGGCTCTGGCCGACGCCTTCGACGAGCCGTTCGCCGACTCATCGGCGCTGCCCACGTACCTCGTCGCGCAGCTCGCCGCCGAGGACGTGAAGGTCGCGCTCTCGGGCGAGGGCGGGGACGAGCTCTTCGGCGGCTACTACACGTACGCGGCCGACCTGCTCGCCGAGCGGGCGGGCTCGGACCGCACCGTTCCTGCGGCCCGTCGTCGAGCGGCTGCCCTCGTCGAGCGCGAGGGCCAGCTTCGACTACAAGGCCAAGCGGTTCGTGCGGGCCGCGCACCTCCCGCCGCTCGAGCGGCATCACGGCTGGAAGGAGATCTTCTCGCCGGACGCGCGAGTCGAGCTGACGGGCCGCGGCGACGGCTCCGACCCGGTCGACCTCCTGCGCGCGCGTTTCGCCGAGACCGAGGGCGCCGAGTTGCTGGCGCGGCTCCAGGACGTCGACGTCGGCACGCTATCTCGTCGACGACCTGCTCACGAAGACCGACCGGGCGTCGATGGCGCACTCCCTCGAGGCGCGCGTCCCGTTCCTCGACCCGCTCGTGACGACTTTCTCGCTCGGGCTCGCCGATCGGCACAAGGTGCACGGGCTGCGCAAGAAGGTCCTCCTGCGCAAGGCGGCGGCGCCTCTGATCCCGCCGAAGCTGTTGCGCCGGCGCAAGCGCGGCTTCTCGATCCCGGCCGCGGCATGGCTGCGCAGCGACCTCGAGCCCTTCGCGCGCGAGACGCTCTCGGCCGAGACGCTGCGGCGCCAGGGCTACTTCCGGCCCGAGGCCGTGACCCGGCTGATCGACGACCACGTCGCGGGCCGCGAGGACCTGAGCCGCCAGCTCTGGGGGCTGCTCGCGTTCACGCTCTGGCACGAGCGACACGTGGAACGGGCTCCGGGCGCGGTTGGACAGCACAGGTTGCCGGAGTCCTCAGGTGAGTTCCTCGGTTTCCTGGGGCGCCGCTGCCGGTGCGGGGCGGAGGGCACAGTGTTGTCAACACGGGCCCGCAGAGCACCGTGCTGGCAGCGGCGTCAGGCGGCGGCGAAGCCGGCTTCGCCGGGCGGGAGCTGCCGCCGGCCAGGGAAGCGAGGTGAAAGTCTGGGTCGACATCTCGGCGCCGGCTCATGTGCTGGTCTTCCGGCCGCTGATCGCGTTGCTCCGCGAGCGTGGCGACGAGGTCGAGGTAACCACGCGCGACTACGCGCAGACGCTCGAGCTCCTCGAACGGCACCGGATCGACGCCGAGGTGATCGGCGCGCACGGCGGCCGGTCGCGCGTCGCCAAGGCGTTCGCGCTCACCTCGCGACTGCGCGCGCTCAAGCGCTACGCAAAGGGCCGCGGCTACGACCTGGCGCTCGCCCACGGCTCCCACGAGCTGACGATCACCGCGCGCCGGCTGGGCATCCCGAGCGCGACGACGCACGACTACGAGTACGCGACGCTCCAACACCATCTCGGCGACCGCGCCGCGACGAAGGTCGTCGTCCCGGATGCGATCCCGGAGGAGCGCATGGCGCGCTTCGGCGTGCGCCCGCCGAAGCCCCTCCAGTACCCGGGGCTCAAGGAGAAGTACTACCTGTACGACTTCGAGCCCGATTCGACCGTCCTCGACGAGCTCCTAGTCAACCGGCAGCGAACGCTCGTCGTCGTGCGCACGCCGCCCGATGTCTCGCTCTACCACCGGCGCTCGAACACGTTCTTCCCACGGCTGCTCACCTACCTGGGACAAGAGCGCAGCGTCCATGCGGTCGTCCTGCCCCGCAGCCCAGAGCAGCGGGAGTACGTCCG
>CAWEWD010000010.1:0-177187 GCA_963812695.1 uncultured Actinomycetes bacterium | reverse complement strand
TCCTCCCAGTCCCACTTCGGGGCGCTCAGCCCACGCCGCAACGCCGGGTGATTCTCCGCCGTGTGCTCGCCGAGGCGTTCGAGCGGAGGCGCCGGCTTTCGAGCCGGTCCAGGTTTGTGCACGCCAGACCCGGCGATCGACGGGTTCGAACTCAGAAACAGAAGCGGCACCGACTCGAGGTGGCCGACCCATGGTTCGGGCAAATGATGTTCGCTCTGCCAGCGTTTGAGCCGCTGCTTGAACGGAACGTTCTCCGGCCACTGGTACAGCACGATCTTGCTGCACGGATGCGACGGCGACGGATCGGTTAAGCACTGATCCACGATCGGGCAGCGTGCGATCTTCGTCAGCAGCCTGGTTCGCTTGCTCACGGGTGGGAGTAAAACAAGGTCGCGCGCGGGTCGCGTGCAGGGAATGGTCATCAGTCTTGGGCAACTGTTGAAGTGGAGGCGGCGGGAAACGTCAACCCGCGAACGATTCCGATCGAGTGTCGAATCGCTTGCGGATGCCAAGGTGCGCCTCGCCTACAAGAAGGCGTCAATCGACGAGGCGCTTCAGCAACGACAGCTTCGCGCTTCAACCACGGATAGACGTTGCGAAGGAGCCCAACGACCACTGAGGTGACAACCAGGATGAAGGTTGACGAGCCGACAACTCTCGCGACCTCATCTGGAAAGAGGACGGCCGCGACAACGAGGAACGCGACGAGAGGAACAGCAGTCAGCAGTCCGATCAGCGCCAAATGGACTAGCGTCGTTTGCTTCTCGAGCCTCCCACGTTGCAGCTCGGGTGTGCTCTCCGTAAGCGGATTCCAGAGCAGTGTCCAGGCTGCGACGTATCCAGGGAGCGCGGCGAGCGCAGCGATGACGGCCGCGACCCATCGCGCCTTATGGTCGAGCTGGAACGCGGTGACTGCGGCAGCGGCCGCCAGCGCGACACTTCCCTCGAAGACGACCCCTGCGATGTGATTCGCTCTATGAACTCCGTCTGCGATCCGGGATTCGGGAACGCTCACGGCAGGATCGTAAATCGGGGCCGGGCGGCGAGCCGAACACCACGGGCGCCTCGGGCGCTGCCACAACCCGGCCCCGCGCTCACGCTACGCCCCTTTCCCGTCGCCGGCTAGACGCTCTTTCGGCCATGGCCCGAAGCGTCTGCGCCGCTGCCAGTTGTTTATTGCGCGAGCCGGGCTTAAGCTCCGGGCAGCGTCCTCGGAGGTCAGTAGTGAAGTGGCTTGGACGGCGAGGGGTCACGCTGGGCGTCGGTGTCGCCGCCACGATTGCCGTGTTTGGACCTGGCGTGGCCGCGGCGAAGGCTGGAACGGTCGACGTAGTCGTCGACTCGACTGACATCCAGCTTGAATCGGCTGACGGAGGGACGCACACCGGCAAGGTGACGCTGACGAACCTCAGTGAGGATCCTGTGAATGTCTCCGCGAGGATCTTCGGCGACCCGGGCTGTTCGATTAAGTCGGACCCGAAGAGTGTCGACTCCGGGAGACGGACCCAGGTCACGCTGACGTTCAGCGCAGGCTGCAACGTCAAGGATGGCGCGGACGCCCGTCTTATCTTCGGCGTTGGTGTGAACCCGTTGTCCGTAAACATCAAGCTGGCGACGGCGAAAAAGGCCCACTGGGACATCTTTTGGTGGGCGTTCCTGGTCGGGGTGGGCCTCGCACTACTCGCTGTCGTGTGGCCAATCGATAAGGTGCGCGGCAGCCAGACAGTCAAATGGAATACGCCGCTTAGTTACCTCGGCACAAGCTGGTCATTCAAAGACAACTGGGTCGGGAACGTAACGATCGGTTCCGCTGCGCTTGTCGCGCTGCTCGCGTCCTCCGACGCTCTGACGGCCATCCTGGGCTCCAAGCCGGAAGCGGCACTCGGCCTACTCGTCGTAGCGAGCGGACTCGCAGCTGTATTCGTCGCCATGGGCCCACTGCTCCTTAAGGCGATCGGCCCGGACTCGTCGATACCGACCGTGAAAGGAATGCTCATAGCCGGGGTCGTGGCGCTCACCGGAGCGCTCGGACAGATCACCGCGGTCACTTGGCAGGCGGCGGAGCTTGTGCCCGGCGATCACCTCCACGTAAAAGAAGGCGCCGTCTGCCTCCTGGGCTTGGCAATTGCTGCAGTCGTTATCTGGTATGCCGCCGGGCTCTGCGGGGATCTCGCCGAGTCGGGTTCAACCCCACCACCCCCCTCTGCAACAGTGCTTGCCGCAGACGACATTGTGAGGGCAATCAGAGGGTGGCAGCCGCGGCCGGGCACGGGACCCCCGGAAGCTGTGGAGATCGAGGAAGGTGAGGAGGCTGCGGAAGGTGAGGAGGCCCCGGAAGGTGAGGAGGCCCCGGAAGGCGACGAGACCGTGGAAGGCGAAGCGGCCCCGGAAGGCGAGGAGATCCCTATCTCGCCGGAGCTGTGCCTATGCCTCCTTGTAACGCGGCTCGCCACGGTTTCACGCTACGCCGCCTTCTCGCCGCCTGCTAGTCGCCCTTTCGGCCATGACCCGAAGCGTCTGCGCCGCTTCGTCGTGGTTCGGGCCGGTCAGGGCGATGAGGCTTGCGACGGCGAGGGACGCGTCTTCGATCGTCGCTGATGGGTGCTCCTCGAGGTAGCGCAGAAGCCACCTCGCCGCTATCCGAGGGTGCCGGCGCGGATCTTTCCGGGCGACGAGCACCGTGAGTTCGAGAGCGTCGACCAGGCTGAGCCGCGGAAGGTCTTTCGCCGCGGCGAGTGCCATGAGCACGTTCCGATGCTTCAGAGCCCGCTGGAAAGCTGCGTACGGGTGACCGGCCGCGCCCGAAGTTCCTCCCCTCGGGGCCGGGTCGGGTCTTCGAGTTTAGAGCGAACACGCGGGCGGCGGCCTCAAAAGCACTTCCGGTCGACCGCCGATGATCCTTGTTATGCGAGGCTCTGACGCGGTAAGGGGCGTTCGGTGGTAGCGAAAGCTGGATCGATCCTGATCACGGCGCTCGTTCTCGTGGGTGGCGTGGCCGCGATCGTGTTCTTCGCGCTCGGCAGTGGAACATCGGCCGCAACGAGAGTTGACGTCTACGACCCGTTGTCGGCCCAGTACGACTGCAACCATCCGGACAACGCCGCTGTCGACGTTAGCCGCGAGTCGTGGCTCAAATCGCGGTGGTGGGCGAACCGCTTCGCGTGCCGACACACGTACCGCCAGTCTGCATTTCTGATCTTCGAGGACGCTCCCAGCCTCAGCGAGGACGAGTCCCCGCGCCACGCGGAGCGCCGAGTGTGCCGGCTCGAGGTCAAGCACGGGACGTACGCGTCGAAAGACTTCGATCAGTGCGTCGTCGACTACCGCCACGCGACTTCGTAAGTATTCGCTGGTGTTCCGTCGCAATACCGCCGGCCAGTCCTTGATGCAGAAGTTCCGAGAGGAGCGCCGGGCCGAAATGCGTGGCTCATGGCGTGGTCTTGTGTTCTTCACGTGCCTATTGATCGTCTGCGCGTATCTCGTCATCCGAGGCGATGGATTCCTACAGACGTTCATGGCGTTCGTGCTGGGTGCCGGCCTCACTACGCCTCTGGTTCGCGTGGATGCTGGGCTTCAACGCCGGCACCTCCGCTGGCGTTGGGGGGCCGCCGGGGAGCGGTGGACGGCGGACGAGCTCGCGAGGCTGAACTCCTCCGAATGGCGCGTCCACCACGACATCCCGGACGGGCAGCGGCAACTGGGATCACGTCGCGGTCGGCCCACCTGGCGTGTTCACGATCGACTCGAAGAGTCTCAGCGAACCCGCAGTCGTCGACGACAAGGGGCTTCGCGCTGGCCGTCTTCGCTTCGGCGGAAGCACGACGCGTCCTCGGCCGTGCGGATGAAAGAACTGATCGAACGGCACGGGGGGCCAACGGTGTGGGTGCAGGGCGTGTTCGCCGTGTGGGGGCAGCTGCGCCCGAGCCCGTGGTCGAACGGGACAAGGTGCTCTATGTCGAAGCGCCGAGACTTGTCGAGACGCTCGAGAATCTGCCCCCGCGCCTGACCGATGCGCAGCGTGCGAGCGTGAACGAGGCACTCGAGAAGATTCACCGTTATCGCGCACGCTGAATTCGCCACGGAGCCAACGCACCACGAGGGAAACCTCGCAGCTACCAGCCTGGGTACCGCTCCCATTCTGACTCAGGTATTTCTGGCCACCCGTCGGCGCCGCTAACCCAGTTCTTGTCGTCGAGGTGGTTGCCGAGGTCCGCGGCGAGTGCCGCGATTACGTCATGCAAGCTCGAGTCGCCCACGCCACTCGGACGGAATCGAGCCGATCCCGACCGCTGGTGGCTCCGCGAGTGGGTCAGGGTCCGATACTAGTGACGGGCGTTCGGCGCCCGATCCCGGGGGCGGCGGCAGGCCATCAGTTGCCTGAAGACGCCCAACCTTGGAAGCCCCGCTTGGTCACAAAATCGATGTGATCAACTCCGTGCGGGGCGATCGCGGCATTGACCGCACTCCGGAAACGGGTGAATTCCTTTCGCTCGCCTTCGTTCATAGACAGCTCCGACCAACTGCCCCACGGTGGGGACGCATCACCATCGGCGACGACAACTAGTCGGCGCGCCTTCTTCCTGTAAACGACTCCGGCCGCGTACCCGTCGCGAGTTCTACCCCTACGATCTCGGGCCACCTCGACGACAGCGACTCGAGGTGCTCCCGAAGCTCCTCGGGCGAAGGACGCTCCCTTGGTTCGGTGTTCGCCCCACGCGGCCAAGGACCCAATCGGAACGTGCTCAACTCCTCAACGCAGTACCAGTCCTCGTCGTCAACTCCATCGAGGAGGTGTGGGCATCCGTTCGCATCCGCCCAGCCGACCATTTCCTGCCACCGCCTCCTCTTGTCGAAGTCGTTGGTGACGATTGCCCCCGCAAGGATCAAGGGGACTGGCGGTGAGGGCGGATTGCATTCGTTCAGTTCTGAGTAGCGCAACAAACGCGTGTAGTAGTCGACCCACGAATTTGGAAAGACTCGATGCACTGCTCCTCGACCTCGCGCGTAACGCTACTGCGTTCGCTCGTAACTCATCGCACCGAGTCAGTTTCCCGCTCGACGCACTCAGGGCACTGGAAGATGAACTCGGCCGGCTCGCCGAGATCGTCGCTGTCTAGAGGGGTGTTGTCAGCCGGGGCGAAATCCTGACGCCATCTCAACGCCACATCGATTAAGTCTCGCTGGACAGAACCTTGGCCTGTCTAGGCGATCGTTACGACGGAAGTCGTGGAGCAAAGCGGGTTTGCGCCGCTGCCCGTTCTCAGCCGTTCTCGGCCGTTTCGTCCCTCTCGCGGCTTTGCAAGCCGGAGGTCACCGGTTCGATCCCGGTACGCTCCACACTCAAAAGGCCCGCTTGCGCGGGCCTTTTTGTTGCGCGCGCGTCGCAGCGATGAGTTTCGGCGGCTCGATCAGTCAACTAGCAGCAACGAGCTCAAACGGAGGTGCAGGACGTGCGAAAGATCGTCGTGTGCGAGTTGCTGTCCCTCGACGGGGTTGCCGAGGCCCCAGAGACTTTCTTCGGCTGGGACGACGCGATGGACGCAAAACTTGCCGCGGTGATGGCGACACAGGACGCGGTCATCCTCGGCCGCCGTAGCTACACCGAGTGGGCGCAGTTCTGGCCGAGCAGCGAGATCGAGCCATTCGCGACATTCATCAACGGGGTCACGAAGTACGTCGCGACATCGACGCCCCTTGACCAAGATTGGGCCAATGCGACGATGATCGACGGCGGGCTGGTCGAATTCGTTCGGGATCTCAAGCAGCAGCGCGGAGGCGATGTCGGCGTCCACGCAAGCATCTCGGTCGCGCAAGCACTGCTCGCCGCCGACGTTGTCGACGAACTCGTGCTCACGATCGCGCCGACGATCGCCGGCCACGGACGACGACTCCTCGACGGCTTGCCGCCGATTCAGCTCGAATCGATCCGAAGCGAGATCTCACCGACTGGCTATCTCCTCGTTGACTATCGCGTTACTCATTAGCGCCGGCGCGACCCGCGGGTGAACGACGAAACGCCGCCCCTCGCGGGACGGCGCTCGTCTGATCTCGGTCCTGCTTCAATCGCTGAACCCGAGAAGCCTCCTTAGCTTCCGAACAGGAACACGCTCTCGTTGACGCCAAGTATTCGCAGGCACCCGGTCAGGTTCGTGCCGTCGGAGAAGCCCACCGAGACGAAAATGCCCGAGATGACCTCGTCGGCGTGGTCTGCCGCGATCTCCTGCCAGGGCGAGTCGGGGCCGTCACCCGGGTCGTCGTCGTAGCGGACGGTGCCTTCGGTGACATCCCACTGGTGGAACACATCCTCCGCCACCGACGGCACGGGCTGCGTGTCCGGCGAGAAGATCACGTCGTGGTTGGTCCCATCGAGGAACACCCGCAGGTACGGGGCGCCCTCGCCGTCCGTGGCGTGTCGGAAGAGAACTTGGCGGTGTAGACCAGATGGACGATGTCGCCGAGCCTCATGTCGTTCAGGCCGTGGTAGAGCACCGATCCTCCGGCCGCTCCGCCGTTGGCGTAGGGGCCGTACGCCGCGCACTCAGCCGTCATGCTCACACTCGCGTTGGTGGCCGCGAAGTCGCCGCCGAAGGCGGTGACGCGCGTGAAGGCGTCCTCGGGCGGACCGGGTGGCACCTGCCGGGCCTGGTGGCCCCTGCGGGCCTGCGGCTCCTGCCGCTCCTGCGGATCCCTGTGGTCCGGCTGGGCCTTGCGGACCGGCCGGCCCTCGCAGGCCACGCGGAAGCGCGATCTTCTGCTCGCCGCGTTTGCACTTGCTCGTGTTTCGGAACTTGACGTCGCGGATCGTCTCTTTGTTGCCCCGGGTTTCGACACAGAGGACCTTCCCCGCGTGGGTTCTCTGCGAGCCGGCGAAAGCGGATGGGATGAGGAGCACCAGGAGCAGTGCGCCCACAGCGAGCATCTTCATCGAAGACCTCCTTCTAGGTGGCGTGCCCTATGGTCCACCGCAGGTAGGCACAGCCACCTTACAACTGGTCTGCCTCGCCTTGACAAACGTGACTCCGAACGCCGCGCCTCGCTAGAGGTCGATGCCCGAGACCTCGTGCGGGACGTACGGCTCCTCGAGCCGCGCGATCTGATCCTCGCTCAGCGACAGCTCCGCGGCGGCGAGTGCGTCCTCCAGATGCTCGAGCTTCGTCGCGCCCACGATCGGCGCAGTGACGCCGGGCTTGTGCAGGAGCCACGCGAGCGCCATCTGCGCGGGCGACACGTCTGCCTCGGCCGCCACTTCGCCGAGGCGTTCGACGATCGGGAGGTCGAGCTCCGGCTTGTAGAGCGAATCGCGGAACGGATCGCTCCGCCCGCGCGTCGTCGACCGCTCCTCGGACGACTCAGCGCTGCGCGCCAGCAGTCCGCGCGCCAGCGGGCTCCACGGGACGATGCCGATCCCCTGGTCGAGGCACTGCGGGATCATCTCCCGCTCCTCCTCGCGGTAGATGAGGTTGTAGTGGTTCTGCATCGAGACGAACGGCGTCTTGGCCACGCGCTGTGCCTTCGCGAACTGCCACGCACGCATGCTGCTCGCACCGATGTAGCGCGTCTTGCCGGCCTTGACGACATCGTGCAGCGCATCCATCGTCTCCTCGATCGGCGTCGTGTCGTCCCAGCGGTGGATCTGGTAGAGGTCGACGTAGTCGAGCCCGAGCCGCTCCAAGGAGCCGTCGATCGACGCCATGATGTGCTTGCGTGAGAGGCCGCGGCCGTTCTCCCCGGGCATCGTCCGGCCGTTGACCTTCGTCGCGACGACGTACTCCTCGCGCATTCCGAACAGCTTGCGCAGCAGGTTCCCGGTCACGACCTCGCTCTCGCCGCCGTTGTAAACGTCGGCCGTGTCGAAGAAGATGATCCCGCCCTCGACCGCGCGCTTCACGATCGGTTCCGCGGCTGCCTCGTCGAGCGCCCACTCGCGGCTCTCGTGCTTGCCGAAGCTCATCATTCCGAGACACACGCGCGAGACGCGCAGGCCCGTGCTGCCCAGGTTCACGTAGTCCATCTCAGCCTCCTTAGGGGGTCCCTCGAGACTAGTCACCGCCCGAGGGCCGTGCGAAACGAGGAAATGACCCACGTGTGTCAGGCCGCTCGGCACACGCGCCGGCACCGTGTGCTCGGAACGGTTTGCGCCCGCTTGCGGTCGGGCGAGGAGCCTTCTACACGACGCGCTCGGGTGCAGCGCGAAGGAGCGCTCCCGCACCCGGAGCGATCGGCTCGAGGTCGAGCGCACGCAGGATTGCCCATGTGGTGGCCGTTGCGGCGGACACCGTCGGCAGCTCGCTGCGGCGCTCCACCTCGTCGAGCACGTCGAGCGAGCGCATCTGCACACAGGCCGAGAGAACGAGCGCGTCGCAGCCGCGCAGGTCGAGGCGCCGCCAGTGCTGCTCGAGCTCGTGCGGGTCGAGCGCCGCCACGGCTCGGTTGTCGGGCACCTCGAGGCTGATCGCGTCCGCGACCTCGATTCCCGCGTCCTCGAGGTACGCGACGACGAGCCGCGTGAGCTCTGGGAGATACGGGGCGACGATCCCGATCCGCCGCGCGCCGAGGGCGTGCAGCCCGTCGACGAGCGCGCCGGCGGACGAGACGACGGGCGCCGGTGCATGCTCTCGCTCGAGGATCGACGCGATCTCCGTCTCGGCGGCGCGGTGGCTGCCTCGGGCCCTGCGCCATGATCGCGACCAGGCACGCGGTGGCGACGACGTCGGGCCGCAGGTCCGCGAGCTCCGTCGTCGCGCGCTCGGTCTGCTCGTTCATCGCGCGCAGCCCCTCGGGCGTGACGTCTTCCATCCGCAGGCGGGCGCTGTGGAAGGTGAACGTGTCCTCCGGCCGCACGAGCTCCCGGGCGCGCAGGAGCGCGGGGACCTCGGTCTCCATCGTCGTGTTGGAGCTCGGGACGAGCAGCCCGACGCGGTGCATCGCACCTCATCGTGCCAGCCGGCTCAGTCCGCGGCGAGCTGCTGCGCGACCTCCCAGACGTGGCCGTCAGGATCCGCGAACGCGGCCGTGCGCATCCCCCACACCCGGTCGATCGGCCCGTTGAGCAGCTCGACGCCGCGGCTCGCCAGATCCTGGCACACGGCGTTCGCGTCCTCGACAAAGATCGTGAACTGCGAGCGGGCGCCCGCTTCGGGCCCGCCGACGGCTGCGGGCGCAATCAGCTCGGGTGCCTCGGGCGTCGCAAGCAGGTTGATGATCGTGTTCTCGAACCGGACCGCGGCCGAGTTTTCGTCCTCGAAGACCAACGGCGCCTCGAAGACCTTCTCGTAGAACGCCTTCGACCGCTGCGGATCCTCGACGAACAGGGTGATCGCACCGACGCTCTTCAGCGACTCGCTCACTGCCCACTCCTCTCGCTCGCGTGACTAGTCCCTGATCAGACCGCGGCAGCGCCGCGAACTCATCGGCGGGCTAGGCCGTCGCGTGCTCGTCGAACTGGGGCAGATCGTCGGTGATCTCGAACCACGGCGCCTTGGAGCCGACGAAGATGTGCTTCGTCGGCCGCATGCTGGGCTCGTCGACGAGCGAGCCGAGCGCGACGTGGACGTACTCTCCGTCCCGCACGACCGAATAGAGGAGCGAGCCGCAGCTCGCGCAGCGCGTGTCGTTCAACTCCTCCTCGCCGTTGATCAGCAGCGCGTCGTCACCGGAGAGCAGCACGAGCTTCTCGCGCTCGATGCCGGCGAACGGCTTGAACGCCGACCCGGTGGCGGCGCGGCAACGCGAGCAGTGGCAGTTCGACGCGTACAGGAACTCGTCCGCGACCTGGTACCGGACCGCCCCGCATTCGCACTTCCCAGCGAGCATTTCGGGTGCCACGGTACCGATTGTCTCGTAAGCTGCCGGTGTCGTTCTCATCCACCGCAGGGAGGCGATGTGAACCGCGTATCGGAGATCCTCGGCGACAAGGGCCGCGACGTGCTCGAGATCGATGCGGGCGCCCCCGTGCTCGAGGCCGTCCGACAGATGGTCGACGCAAACGTCGGGTCGCTGCTCGTGAAGCACGGCGGCGAGGTCGCAGGCATCGTGTCCGAGCGGGACTACCTGCGCCGGGTCGCGCGTGACGGGCCGACCGGAGACGAGGTGACGGTCGGCGAGATCATGTCGTCGCCGCTGATCGTCGTCAGCCCCGAGACGTCGATCGACGAGTGCATGGCGTTGATGACCGACCGGCGCATCCGCCACGTTCCGGTCGTCGAAGGCGGCGACGTGGTCGGGATCGTCTCGATCGGTGACGTCGTCAAGTTCAAGTCGAAGCAGCAGAGCTTCGAGATCCGGTACCTGACCGACTACATCACCGCGGGCTGAACGAGACGCTGACAGACGCGCGGCGCGCCCTCTTCGGTGGGCTGATCGACCACGCGCCGACCTTTCCGCCGGAGGAGCTGCCGCTCGGCGAGGGGTTGGCGGAGCACCGGCGCGTGCGGGCGGGCGACACCGGCTGGATCGTGAACCGCTTCGTGTGCCCCGCGTCGAAGCTCGCGGAGCTCGGGGACGAGCAGCTGCGGCTCTCGGTCGTGCTCGACACGGGCGCTCTTCCTCCGGCCGACTCGAGGATCGAGGCCGTCGAGGCGGCCGGGCTCGACCCCGAGGTGCTGTTCGACGCCGCGGCGGAGGTCTACTGCGAGCTGCCGCTCCGCCACGATGTCTCGTTCCGGATCCTGCAGCTCGGCGAGCTGGGCCTCCGGGCGAAGGTGCGCTGCGGCGGATCGGTCTTGCCCAGCGTTCCTGCGCTCGCCGAGTTCATCCAGGCGTGCCGCCGGCTCGAGGTTCCGTTCAAGGCGACCGCCGGTCTCCACCAGCCGCTCCGGCACGGCGACGAGCACGGCTTCCTGAATGTGCTCGCAGCAGCCGTCTTCGGAGACGAGGAGGAGACGCTCGCGGACGAGGATCCCGAGTCGTTCGCCCTCAGCGCCGAGTCCTTTCGCTGGCGAGAGCGGACGGCCGGCGCCTATGAAGTCGCTCAGGCGCGGGAGCTCTTCGTCAGCTTCGGGAGCTGCAGCGCGCAGGAGCCGATCGACGGCCTCCAGGCGCTCGGCATGCTGCCCTGACCGTGCTCGTACTCTCGCGCGCCGAGGTCCGTCGTCTGCTCGATCTCGATCAGTTGCTGGGTGCGCTCGAGCGCGCCTTTGTCGAGCTCAGCGCCGGGCGCGCGTCAGTCCCGCCCCGCGTCGCCGCCGAGACGGAGCGCGGCCTGCTGGCGGCGATGCCCGGCTACGCGGACGGGATCCTCGAGACGAAGCTCGTCTCGGTCTTCGCCGGGAACCACGAGGTCGGCCTGCCCAGCCACCAGGCGACGATCGCGCTCTTCGATGACGCCACCGGCGCGCCGCTCGCACTCATGGACGGCACCGAGATCACGGCCGTGCGCACCGGTGCCGCTTCAGCCGTCGCCACGCGCGCGCTCGCCCGGACGGACGCGCGCGTGCTGGCCGTCCTCGGCGCAGGCGTGCAGGCGCACTCGCACATCGATGCGGCGATTCGCGTGCGACAGTTCGACGACGTGCGCGTCGCAAGCCGCAACCTCGAGCACGCCCGGGCGCTGGCGGACGAGGTCGGCGGGACCGCCTACGGCTCGTTCGACGAGGCCGTCGCCGGAGCGCACGTCGTCTGCGCCTGCACCGATGCGGGACAGCCGATCTTGGGGGCGGAGTCGCTCGAGCCCGGAATGCACGTGACCTCGGTCGGGGCGTCCCGGGACGGTCCGGAGCTCGATCCGGCAGTCATGCGGGCGGGGCTGCTCGCCGTCGAGTCGCGCGTCGCATTCAACCCGTACCCTGCAGGCGCGCACGAGCTGCAGGGGCTCGATCCGGATGACGCCGTGGAGCTGGGCGAGGTTCTCGCCGGCACGCGCGAAGGCCGCACCTCCACGAAGCAGGTCACCGTCTACAAGTCGATGGGGCATGCAGTCGAGGACGCAGCTGCAGCCGGGCTCGTCTACCGGCGCGCGCTCGAGGAAGGCACCGGCACCGAGGTCGAGCTGTGATCGCTCTGGCCGAGGTCGAAGCTGCCCGCGAACGCCTGGCCGGGTCGATCGTCCGCACGCCGCTCGTCCGTCTCGAGCTCGAGGACGCGGCGGCCGAGATCTACCTCAAGCTCGAGAACCTCCAGCCGATCGGCTCGTTCAAGCTGCGCGGCGCGGGGAACGCGATGCTGCTCGCCTCGCCCGAGGAGCTCGAGCACGGCGTCTGGACCGCAAGCGCGGGGAACATGGCGCAGGGCGTCGCCTGGTGGGCCCGCCGACTCGGAACCCATTGCACGGTCGTCCTTCCGGACACGGCTCCGGAGACAAAGGTTGCTGCGATCAGACGGCTCGGCGCGGACATGATCCCGGTCACCTTCGAGGAGTGGCACGAGGTGTTCCGCACGCGCACGTTCGAGGGCCTCGACGGCCTGCACGTGCACGCCTTCAGCGACGATGCGGTCATGGCCGGGAACGGCACGATCGGGTTGGAGATCCTCGAGGACCTGCCCGATGTGGACGTCATCCTCGCGCCCTACGGAGGCGGGGGGCTCTCGTGCGGGATCGCCTCCTCCGTCCGAGCGCTCGCGCCGTCGTGCAAGGTCTTCGCGGCCGAGGTCGCGACCGGCGCACCGCTCGCCGCCTCGCTCGACGCCGGGGAGCCGGTGAAGGTCGAGTACACGCCGACCTTCGTCGACGGGATCGGCGGGCCGGAGGTGTTCCCGGAGATGTTCGCGCTGGCGGAGGAGCTCCTGGACGGTTCCCTCGTCGCAAGCCTGGACGAGGTGACCGCCGCCGTCCGCCTCCTGGCCGAGCGCGCGCGGGTCGTGGCCGAGGGCGCCGGCGCGACCCCGGTCGCACTTGCGCGAAGCGGAGCCGCGGGCAACGGCAAGATCGTCTGCGTCGTCTCCGGCGGGAACATCGACTCGGCGAAGCTGGCCGAGATCCTCGGCTCCTGACTCACTCCAGCGAGACGTGCATGCGCTCGCCGCCGAAGAGCCGCTGCGCCGGATCCCAGGGGAAGAAGATGACGACCGCGGAACTCGACGCGCTCGCCCGAGGCCTCGTAGTCGAGCCAGTCCTGCTCGTGCGTCCCGGTCACGTTCGCCGCCTCGCAGACGCCCTGCGGCCCGATCACGATGTCGGTCAGCCGGAAGTCGATGTCCGGGAACGCGCCGAGCAGGCCCATGTAGAAGCGCGTCGCGCCCTCGTGGCCGTTCCAGACGTGCTCGGTTCCGACGATCTCGTAGACGCAGTCGGCGGTGAGCGTGGCGATGAGCCCGGGCAGGTCTCGCCGCTCCTCGGCCTTCGAGTGGAGCGTCCAGAGCTCGCGTATCGCCTTGTACTCGGCAGAGTCGACCCGGCGGCGCAGCAGCTCGCGTACGTCGTTCATGTCGGGGTAGGCTCCCGCTCGTGGCAACGCGCCTCGCCGACGACACGCTCTCCGCCTCCTGGCTCGCGTCCCGGTTCGCCATCGAGCCCTTGAAGCTCGAGGCCATGCGCCGCGACGGCGAGGTGATCGCCTTCCGCCCCGCCGGCGCCCGCGAGCACTACTACCCGCTCTGGCAGTTCGACGACGCGGGCAACCCGCTGCCGGTCGTGCGGCGCCTCGTCGTCGAAGCGCGGGAGCGCGGACTGTCCGGCAACCGGCTCTACGAGGTCCTGTCGGCGCGCGCCGGCCTGGGCGGCGACAAGCGGCTCGCCGACTCGATCCGCGACGGTCGGGTCGACCACGTGCTCGACGCGATCCGCTCCGCCCGTCCCTAGCCCTCCTCGCGGCGGTGCGCTCCGGCCAGCTCCTCGAGCGCCGAAGGCTCGATGTCGTCGGCGCTCGCGACCACGACCTTCGCGGGCGTCACGGCCCGCAGGGTCGCAGTTCGCCGGCCGCCCTCGATCAGCGCGCGTGCGCCGAGGACCGCTCCAGGGCCGACTTCCGCGACCGTCTCTCCGTCGACCTCGACAGCGAGGATTCCGTCGAGCAGGAGGTAGATGCCGTCGCCGGTCTCTCCCTGCTCGGTGAGCGTCTCGTCGACCTGAAGCCGCTGCGGCTTCGACGTCGCGCCGCTGCGCATGATCGTCCTCGAGAGCTCGCGCTCGAGCGCCGACTCGGCCTCGGTCACGAACGCCTCGGTCTCCTCGCTGCCCCAGGGCGTGTTGTCGCCGTGGGACTCCCGGTACCACTGCTCGAAGTCGATCGTCCCCGATTTCTGGACGAGCTTCCCGTCCTTGTCGTAGACCCAGTGGCGCGGGAACGGGCTCGCTCCGGCAAGCTCATGGTCGGACGAGCCGTCGGCCTTGATCGTGAGCGCGAGCGTCGTCCAGGCGATTGCAGAGCTGATCCGGAAGAAGGGCTTGCCGCGAACGCGCCGCGGCGCCGGAGCGCCCGTGCGTCCGCCCGCCGTCTGCTTGAAGCGTGCCCAGCCGTCACCGATCTCGGGCTCGCCCTGGATCGTTGGCAGCGCGACGGCGGCGACGCTCAGCTCCTTCGGCCCGACCTTGATCCGCGTCACGCCGAGGTGGCCCGTCCCGAGATGTCCGGCGTCGGTGATCGAGCCGTCGTCACCGACCTCGATGAACGCCCGCAGCTCGTTCGCCTCGCGGAACGCATCCGCTTCGCGCATCGCGTCGAGGTCCTCGATCACGTCCGGCGGCGGGTCGTCGTAGTGGGCGACGCCCATCGTGAACGGGATCTTCGGGAGTCCCTTGACGGCTTCGGAAGGGATCCAGGAAATTGCGGTGACGGACGACTCGATGCGCACGGTGCTCCTCTCGTTGCGTCAGACGGTCGATCTCGGGGAACATCAGCACATGCCGGGTGATGAGAGCAAGGAGGACCGGCGCGACGAGGAGCTGATCGAGCTCCTGAACGAGCTACGCGTAGCGCTGCCAGGCGTTCAGGTCTTGTTCGCGTTCCTGCTGGGCGTGCCGTTCACCCAGCGCTTCAGTGAGGTGACGAACCTTCAGAAGGACGTCTACTTCCTGACGTTCCTCTGTGCAGCAATCGCGACAGCCCTTCTGATCGCTCCGTCCACATACCATCGACTCGATTGGCGGCGAGGCGACAAGGAGCACCTACTCGTGGTCTCGAACCGGTTGGTGATCGCGGGAACCGTGTTCCTGGCGCTCGCGATCTCGGGGTCGGTCTTCGTCGTCACCGACATCCTCTTCGAGGCGACGAGCGCGGCTCTCGTGGCAGCCGTGACCGCAGCCTTCTTCGGCTGGTTCTGGTACGGATTACCCCTGATGCGGAGGCTGCGCGACTAGCTATTCGTCGGCGCCGATGCGCCGGGCACGTGGAGCAGGTTCTCGACCTCCTGCACGCCCTGGACCTTCTTCGTCCGCTGCTCGAGATCCTTGATCAACTCGGGCTGCTCAACCTCGCCGCGGAGCACGACCTTCCCGTTCTCGGCATTGACGTTGATCCGACCCTTTGGGATGTCCGAGTCGCGGAAAATCTCGGTTTCGACCTTGCGTGCGAGGGTGACGTCGTCGGGCTGAGGCTTCTCTTCTTCCTTGAGATGCGTCGCCTTCTGCTTGGCTGCGGACGCCTCCGAGGCTACGGTGCTGCCCGCGTCCCCGGCCTTGCGTGAGGCCTTGCGGAAGAACGCCGGAACCCGCTGCTGGGCCATGGCACGGCGCCGGCGGCCGTTCTGCGGATCGAAGAAGTAGGCGAGCGTGGCCCCCATGGCCATGTATCTGAGCTTGCGAATCATGCGTCTCCTCTGGCTCGTTGGCAGGGTCCGACTACCCTACTGGGCCAGCCTGAAACAGGGTGACGTGAGGCTCAGTCGCCCCAGTCGAAGTCGCGCGAGCGGCCCCAGAGCGTGTCTTCGTCTGCGGTTCGCTCGGGCTGAGGGGCGAGGCTGGCCAGCTGCTCGGCCGGGATGGACTCCGTTCCGTCCATGGTCTCCTCGATCCTCGCTTGCTCTTCGGTCTTGAACAGGGGGTGATTCTCGAACGGATCGTCGGCCTCGTACCGATCGAGCGGCATGTTCTGGTCGAGCTCGGAGTTGCGGCGTTTCAGCTCGAGATGTTCTTGGATGACGTGCGCAAAGACGGAAGGCGTCTCTACCGGCATAAAACCTCCCTGGTCGGTAGGTCGCATGTTTACGGGACGGCGGGGGATGATAGCGGGGTCGGGCGAACGAAGCGAGGCTACCCGCCCGGGCGGACGAGTAGGATCCTCTCCGTGCCGCGCGCCAACCGCTTGATTCCACGCAAAATCGGCCCGCTCGGGGTCGCGCTGACGGCCTACGACATCTGGCGCCGGATCCCTCCTCAGCACCGCAGGATGCTCGTCGCGGAGGCTCGGAGGCACGCGACCCGGGTCGCTCAGGCCGCCGTCGAACGGCGCCGGCGCGGACGCCCCTAGGCGTTCGTCTCCAGCACCTCGCTGACGATCCGTTGCTGCGCGCGCAGGTGCGACGTCGGGTAGCCCTCGCTCGGGCTGGCGCGCCACGGCCGGCCGACGTACCGCAGCGGCCGGCCGGCGACCGCTTCTTCGAGCCGGTGGCGGATCGCCCGCCAGGCGCCCATGTTCTGCGGCTCCTCCTGCGCCCAGACGACTTCGCGGAGCGAGGGGTACGACGCCAGGAGCCTCGCTGCCGGAGCGACCGGGAACGGGTACAACTGCTCGATGCGGGCGACCGCGACGTTCGGGGCCTGGCCCTTGAGCTCGCTACCGACGATGTCGTGGTAGAGCTTTCCGGACGTGAGCACGAGCCTCGTCACCGCGGCTCGATCCCCAACGGCCGGATCGTCGAGCACCGGCTCGAAGCGTCCGTGGGCAAGGTCGTCGAGCGTGGACGATGCCTCCTTGTTCCGGAGTAGCCCCTTCGGCGTCATGACGATCAGCGGCCTCGCGTTCGGGTCGAGCGCCTGACGGCGCAGGAGGTGGAAGTACTGCGCGGCCGTGGTCGCGTTGACGACGCGGATGTTCTCCTGCGCGGCCAGCTGGAGGAAGCGCTCGAGCCGGGCACTCGAATGCTCGGGGCCGTTGCCCTCGTAGCCGTGAGGGAGCAGCAGCGTCAGCCGGGACGTCTGGCGCCACTTCGCGAGGCCCGAGACGAGGAACTGGTCGACGATGATCTGCGCGCCGTTGATGAAATCGCCGAACTGCGCCTCCCAGAGCACGAGCGCCTCGGGCGCGGTCACCGAGTAGCCGTACTCGAAGCCGAGGGCCGCGTATTCCGAGAGCGGCGAGTTGTACGCCTCGATCGACGCCGACGCGTCCGCGAGGTGCTTGATCGGCGCGTGTTGGGCGCCCGTGTGCGCGTCGTGTAGGACGAGGTGCCGGTGCGAGAACGTGCCCCGCTCCGTGTCCTGCCCGGTCAGGCGGATCGGGATGCCCTCGACGAGCAGGCTCGCGAACGCGAGCGACTCCGCCTGGCCCCAATCGATGCCACCGCTGTCGAGGGCTTCGACGCGACGCTCGAGCATCTTCACGAGCTTCGGGATTGACCGTGAAGCCTTCCGGAACGCTGACGAGCTCGTCCTGGAGCTCGCGCAGCTGCTCGGCCGGGACGCTCGTTTCGACCGACGCCTCGGCCGAGACGGGAGTGCTCTCGCCGCTCGAGGGCTTCGCTTTCGTCAACTCCGTCTTGAGCTCGTCATGGGCCGCGCGCATCTGCTCCTGCGTCTGTTTGGCGAGGCGCTCTGCCTCCTCCGCCGACACCTCGCCCGCGTCGACCAGACGTTGCGCGTAGAGCGCGCGCACGCTCGGCTGCTTCGCGATGCGCTCGGCCATCAGCGGCTGGGTGAACGACGCCTCGTCGCCCTCGTTGTGCCCGTGGCGGCGGTAGCCGACGAGGTCGACCACGACGTCGCTCCCGAACCGCCGCCGGAAGGCGAACCCGAGCCTCATCGCCGAGAGCGCTGCCTCGGGATCGTCCGCGTTGACATGGATGATCGGCGTGTCGAAGCCTTTCGCGAGGTCGCTCGAATAGCGGGTCGAGCGCCCGTCCGCGGGGTCGGTCGTGAACCCGACCTGGTTGTTCGCGATCACGTGCAGTGTGCCGCCTGTCGTGTAGCCGACGAGCCGCTGCAGATTCAGCGTCTCGGCGACGACGCCCTGGCCGGGGAACGACGCGTCGCCGTGGATCAGGATCGGCAACGCGACGGCCGGGTCGTGGACGCCCGATCGTGACGAGCGGTCGGTCTGCTCGGCGCGCGTGACGCCTTCGACGACCGGGTCGACAGCCTCGAGATGGCTCGGGTTCGAGGCTAGGAGGACCGTCGCGTCTCCGGCCTCGGTGCTCCGGCGGCCGACGGCGCCCAGGTGGTACTTGACGTCGCCGCTTGCGCCTTCCGCGGTCGCTGCGATCGCCTCGATCGTTCGCTCGCCCTCGAACTCGCGGAGAACCTCGGCATACGGCCGGCCGATGATGTGTGCGAGGACGTTGAGCCGACCGCGATGCGCCATTCCGATCACGACCTCGTGCGCGCCGGCCTCGACCCCGAGCCCGACCGCCTCGTCGAGCATCGGAACCATCACGTCCAGCCCTTCGATCGAGAACTGCTTCTGCCCGAGGAACGCGCGCCTGAGGTAGTGCTCGAAGCCCTCGACCTGCGTCAGCCGCTCGAGGAGGCCGCGGCGCTCTTCGCCGCTCAACGACTGCCGGTAGCGGCCGGACTCGATCGCATGGCGGAGCCAGACACGCTCCTGGTGATCCGAGATGTGCTCGATCTCGTACGCGATCGTCCCGCAGTAGATCTCGCGGAGCCTCGGCAGGACGTCGGCCAGCGTCTCGCCCTCGACTCCGACGCGTAGCACGGACGCTGGAATGCGGGCCTGGAGCTCCGGCGTCAGCGGCGGCTCGAGGAGCTCCGCCTCGAGCGCCGGGTCGCCGACGGGATCCGAGCCGAGTGGATCGAGGTTCGCGGCCAGATGCCCGTGCGTGCGGATCGCCTTGATCAGCGCCATCGCCGAGGCGACGCCTCCGATCAGCAAGTCGTCAGCCACGGGTTCCGCGGGCGCTGCTGGAGCCGCCGTGACCTGCACCGGCTCCTGCGTGGGAGCGGGCTCCGGAGACGCTTCCGCCTGAGCGGGAGCACCGTTCTCCTTCAGGTTCTCGACCAGCCTGGCTAGGCCCGGCAGCGCCGCAACGACCGCCGGGTCGCCGCTCTCGAACAGCGACCGCCACTCCTCGGGCACCGCCTCGGGATTCTCGAGGTACTGCTCGAGAAGCGCCTGGGCATAGCCCACGTTCAAGCCGTCGACGTCAAGCACGCTCATCTCACGTTCGTTCTACCACCCGCACTCCCTCCGGGAGCGGCTTGCGTCAGAAGATCGGGTTGCTCGTCAAAACCGCGAACGCCATGCCGATCAGCCACGCAGCGCTCGCGGCGATGACCGCAGCCGCCGCCAACCTCCTGTGACGCTCCTTTGCGAGCGCCGCCGCGATCAGGGCGACCAGGATCGCGAACGGGGCGAGCCGCACCGGGCGATAGAAGATCGCGATCGCACTCGCGGTCAGCGAGATCGCGGCCAGGAACCCGGCCGCCGTCTCCGCCCCACTCGAGCGGTGCCCCTCGACCGGCGTCGTGCTCATGCGTGCCGCCTCGGACGAGCCACGCGTGCGACCCGAGCGTCGCGCCGATCTGGCCCGCCGTGCGACCTAGGCGAGCGCGGACGCCGCCGTGGCGGCCTCCGCGGGCCCGGCTCGCGCGGCACGGTGACTCGGGCTCCCTCGAGCGGTTTCGGCTCGGCCTTGATCGCCCAGTAGCAGACCCCCGCGAGGTACAGGATCGGCAGCTTCAGGATCACCATCATGAAGAGCAGCTCGACCACCCTGAGAGTGTAAGCGAGTCATGCCGTCCACTGTCAACCTGCCCAGTAGAGCCGTCTGACTCCGCTGTAGTCGGGGTTCCCGCGATACGTCCTCGGCCAGGTTCCCGTGCCGCAGGCTTCGCACTTGGCTTCGATGATCCGGTCCTGGTTAAAGGCAGTGTTCGCCCAGTAGATCATCCCGATGTGATCGCTGGCCGCGAACGCGTCCATGTACGTCGTGCTCGCCTTGGCGACCGTCGTGTTCGCAGCGCCTGCTCCGGCCTTGAAGTCCGCTGCGGTATAGGGGCCGTGGACGTTTTGCATCCACGCGTGGTAGCGGAACCAGGGGTCGCCCGTCTCGGCTCGCTCCCACCACGACTTGAACGTGAAGCCCGAGCAGTCCCCACCCTCGCCGAGCGTGTTCGGGTCCGCGGGAGGATCGCCCGGCGAATCGTCGACGTTGTTCCCGTTCCAGCACCCTCCGCCCCACTGGTACCCCTCCGCGGCGGCGACGTACGCGTAGTCGCGAGCATCGGCCCGCGTCACCGGGTCGTGGTTGAACCACGTGTCGTTGCATCCGTACTGGAAGTGGGTGTGGTACGCGCCGGCCGGCGTGCCGATTACGAGCAGGCCGAGCACGAGACCCGCGAGCAGACCTGTTGCAAGACCCCTTCTCATGTCGTTCCTCCGATCTCGAACGTCGCGATCTCGACCCCGGACGGATCGGACCGCAGCTGATAGAGCGTGCTTCCGTGAAGCCGGAAGCGGCTGAGCGAGGCCGACTCGGCCCACTCGGCCGGTGCGACGTCGAAGCTCTGCACGAGCCCTTCGGGCGAGAGCCTGAGAACGCGAAACTCGGCGTGCTTCTCGTTCCAGAGCCGGACGACGACGACCATCCCGTCGCCGTAGGGCTCCGCGAGCTGCACCTCGCCGAAGCTCGACTCGCCTCGAAGGAGCCACGCACGCACGACGCGATCCCCGCGCACGAGAGCCAGCTTCACCTCGCCCGGCGACCCATGCACGACGACTCCGACGCCGTCCGCGGTGCTCCGAGCGGCCTGCGCCGACGCCAGCTGTTGCTCGGGCCCGAGCGGCGGTCGACCCGGCCCCGTTCGGAGCCACATCTCCGACGGATACGAATGCACGAGCGGGCCGCTCGGGCCGATGCGGATCATGTCCGCCGTCGGCTCGGCGAGCGGCGTCGCTGCGATCGAGGCGCCACCGGCCGTGAAGGCGCGAACCATCGGCTTGGTCGCAGAGTCGAGAACATAGATCGTTCCGGAGCGGTCCACGGCGAGGTCGCCCTCTCCGCCCGAGAACGCGATCGGCACGTGAGCCGGCCGAGCGCCGCGTCGCAGCACGGCGAGCCGGTGGTTCACCTGGTCGAGGAGGACGAGGGAGCCGTCGGGCGCAACGTCGAAGGCCGACGGTCCGATGCGCGACTGCTCCCGTCCGCTGTCGAGCCCGATGGCAGCGTCGCCGCGGCCCCATGAGAGCTCCCTCAGGACCGAGGACGGCACCCGTGAGCGCCCGAAATGCGCGGCCCCGACGTCGATCGTCGTCCAGTCGGTCAGCGCCCACACGTGCTGCGGGGCCTCGGCTCCGGCCTCGGGCAGCGTCGCGCTACCACCCCGTCCGTTGTCCATGACGACGTAGTAGTCGAACCCCTTCCCCACATCTGCCGCCGGAACGACCGCCGACAGCAGGCCGTCAGCTTCTCGCTCGAGCGGCAGCCTGGCGAACGTCGACCCATCGACGGGCCGCACGAAAGCGGAGCCCGACGGCGAGCAATGCGACCCGGGCTCGTCCTTCAGCGCTCCGCACACGACGTCGTACGAGAGCTCCACCGACTTGCCCGCGGGCGCGAGCAACACAGGCGTGTGGAGGATCTCTCCGAACCCTGCCGCGCGGACGGCGACAGGCGAGGGACGGCTCGCCCCCACCACGTTCACGGTCAGCACGGTAGCTCCGACCAGCGCGCCCAAGACGAAGCCGGCGAGCGGCCATCTCCATCTCTTCTTCATTCCCCGCCTCCTCCTCGTTGTCAATATCGACAACGTAGCGGGCGCGCAATCGCACGTCTGTCACAGCTTTGCGCCGAAAGGCGCGCGTCCGGCTCAGGCGGGCGTTGGCGCCATCGGCTGCGCCACGCCGATCATCGAGTCGCGCGTCACCAGTGAGAGCGAGCTCGTCCTCGGTCAGCTCCTCGCTGCCGGCCGGGCGGCGCGGCAACACGAGATAGCGCACGTCGGCCGTCGAGTCGAGCACCCGCAGCTCCACGTCGTCGTCGAGCTCGACCCCGAACTCCTCGAGCACGCCGTGCGGATCCGAGACCGCCCGCGAACGGTACGGAAGGCTCTTGTACCAGTCCGGCGGCGGGCCCAGAAGTGCACGCGGGTAGCAGGAGCAGAGCGTGCAGACGACCATGTGGTGCACCGTGTCCGTGTTCTCGACGGCGATGACTGCGGGCGACGGGCCGGAGTCGAGATCGAGCTCGTTGGCCGCCGCACGCGCATCGGCGAGCAGACGCCGCTTGAACTCCGGATCGACCCACGCGCGGGCGACGAGCCTGGCCCCGTCCGCCGGAGAGCGCGACACGAGCCGATCGATGTTGCGACGCACGTCCTCGCGTTGCACGACGCCCTTCTCGACGAGCAGCTCTTCGAGCGCCCACGCGCGCGCCGCAGCCGGCGGGTCGCCGTCGCTCGTGATCGGGTCGTGCGGGTGGTCGTGATCGTGGTCGTGATCGTGATCGCTCATTCAGCCTCCAGCCAGTGCTCGAAGATGTCGACGCAGGTCGTGTCGCGATCGTTTCGGCGCGCCGCGGGCCAGAGCTCGCCCTGTGCGAAGCAGACGTGGTAGAGGACCTGCTCCGGCAGCCCGTCGGTCCCGTACGCGCGCGTTTCCGGGTTCGTGAAGCTTCCGAAGACACGCTCGACGCGGCCCTGCTTGCCCTTGACGTACCCAGGGGTCCGATGGTGACCCTCGTGCGCGCGCGCCGCGACCCGCACCCGATCTCCGGGCCGGAAGGTCACCCCAGCCTCGAATCGAGCTCGCCGGGCGCCAGCACACCCTTCTCCACCAGGATCGTCTCCGCCGCGAACAGCCAGCGCTCGTAGTACGACGCCTGGTCGTACTCGTCCGGCGGCATGCTCTCGATCCCGCGCCGCATCTCGTCGACGTTCATCAGGCCCTCGTGACCGAGCACCCCGACGAGTGCGTCCGTCAGCAGCTCCCAGTCCGCGAGCTCGTGCTCGCTCCGATCGATCGGCGTGTCCATCGGCCAGACGCCGCGGTCGTGCACCGCCCGCTCCATGCCGCGATTGTACGGGCGACTACGAGACGCGCTGGGAGAGACCGCCGGCCGCGTATCCCGGCTTCGTCGCGCTGTAGGTCAGGCGACCCTTCTTGCGCGGCCGGATGCGGAACGTGATCTTGCCCGTCTTCTTCGTGCGGCCCTTCTTCGCCCGGACGCCTGCGCCCGAGACCTTGACCAGGGCACCGGCGACGGCATGGTTCAGCGGATCGGCGACCGTGACCGTGACCTTCGTCCACCGCTTGCGGAGTGCCGAGCGGTTGACCGCGACTCTGAGCCGCTGCGCGATGTCGATCCGCTGCACCTGCGTGAAGTCACCGACGTTGAAGTTCTTGTCGCGGGCCGCGACGCGCCAGTAGAAGGTCCCGCCGTTCGCGTAGAACGGATGCGTGAGCAGCGGCGCGTAGCTCGTGTTGTCGGTCGACACGTCCTCGAGCGTGGTCGAGAAGTCGGCGGTCTGGGAGATCTGGACGCGATAGTCCTTCGCTCCGAGCTTCCAGTTCCAGGAGAGCAGGACGTGGTCCCCTGAGACGCTCGTCTTGGCACCGCTCGGCTCGCTCAGCGTCCGCGTGAACGGGACGTACGGCGACCACGGGCCCGTGACGACGCCCGTCGGGAGCTTCGGGAACTCGGCACGCACCCGCCAGTGCCAGATGCCCGGGCCGAAGAGGTAGATGAACGCGGCGGAGCGCATGCGCAGGCTCGAGTACTCGTTGTGGCTGCCGTCCGGGCCGTCGATCGAGAACGTGTAGCCGGAGGCGCCGGTCACGTTCGACCAGAGCCAGGCCGGCGTGAAGTCGCCGATCGTCGGGTTGCTCGGATCGGTCGCCGGCGTGGGGAGCCTGCGCTGGAAGGTGCGGACGCTCGACCAGGTGAGCCCGATCAGGTTCTCGTCGTCGGCGCGAACGCGCCAGTAGAGGGTCGTGTCCGCCGGGTAGGTCGTGAGGGGGGTGTACGAGGTCGACGGCGTGAGGACGTCCTCGATCGGGTTTGCGAACGTCGGCTCCTGCGCGACCTGGAAGCGGTAGCGGCGCGCTCCTTCGACGGACGCCCACCGGAAGACCGGCTGGACGGTCAGCAGCGCGCCGTCATCCGGGCTCATCTGCGACGGCGGCAGCGACTGCTTCTGGAAGTTCGAGGGGGCTGCGGACAGTGGGTCGCCGACCGCGCCGCTCCCGTTCAAGCCGGTCGCAGGCAGGACGGCCCAGTAGTACAGCGTCGTCTCGTCCGAGTACGTCGTCGGCCTGGTCAGGCTGCGCGGCGAGTACGCCGGGACCTGGGTGAAGGCATAGTCGGCCAGGTTCGAGAAGTTCGCGTCCTTCGAAACGATCACGTAGTAGCTCTGGTGGCCGGCCAGCGGCTTCCAGGTGATCAGCGGCGTCTGACGCGTGAGGGTTCCGCGGGCCGGCAGGACGTAGTCGTCGGCGCCGAGGTAGCCGGTGTTGCAGCTCGGGGTGCACGCGCCGCCGGTCGGATAGCCGACCCACTGGAACGCCGAGCCCGTGCCGTCGTCGAGGTACGTGAAGTCGCCGTAGACGTCCTGGTTGAGCGAGTCGCGCTCGCCCCGCGCTCGGACGCGCACGCAGTAGTGCTGGTTGAGCGTGAGCGGGATGCCGTCGTACGACACGGGCATCGCGTCCGGGTACGGCTTGATGTTGTTCCAGCCGCTGCCGAGCGGCGTCCACGACGCGATCGCGGTCGAGACGCGCCAGCCGGTTCCCCACTGGCAGACACCGCCGGCGTTCGGGGAGACGTCGATCAGGTAGGCCGAGGCGCCCGGGACCGGGTCCCACTTCACGATCGGGACGTTCGTCTGGTAGCCGGCGGTACCGAGGTCGACGTCGGTACCCGGGTCGGCCAGGTTGTCGCGCATGTGCATGTTCTTGATGCTCGGGGCCGTCACCGGCGGCACCTTGTCGAAGGTCTTCACGAAGTCGGGCCCGCGGTTCCAGACGCCTGCATTGCCTTCGGCGTCGAGCGCGCGGACGCGCCAGTAGTACGTGTTGTCGCGAAAGACGATGTTCGGAGCCAGCGAGGTCGACGTCGTCAGCTGCGCGCAGCAGACCTTCGAGCCCGGTGCGAAGTCGACGGACGAGTTGACCTCGACCTCGTACTTGGTCGCGCCGGGAACCGCATCCCACGAGAACTGCGGGTCGAACATCTCGTCGGCGGACATGAGGTCGTTGACGTGCAGCGTCGTGGTCGACGGCCAGGACCACGTGAAGGACGAGACCGGAGACGGGGTCCCGCGGTTGCCCTCGGAGTCGACAGGGACGACGTTCCAGTAGTACGTGCCGGAGGGAAGGAGGTCGTAGACGGGCACGAAGTTCGTCGCCCAGGTCTGGATCGGCTGACCGTTGCTGCTGACGACGAGGTTCGCGAGCGCCGGGTCGCTGGCGAGCGAGAAGAGGTAGCTGGCCGCGTACGGGACGGGGGACCAGCCGAGGCTCAAAGGCGTTCCGGGAAACGTGAAGGGGTAGCCGGGACCCGGCGTCTGCGAGCTCGGCACCGCCGTCCAGGACTTGATGAACGAGCGCGGCGTCGACCACGGCGACGTGTCGCCCTTCTTGGTCGTCCCGCGAACACGCCACCAGTAGCGGCCGTTCGGCAGCGTCTTCTTGAGCGTCGCGCGCGTGTTCTTCGTGATGAAGTTGCCCTCGCCCTGACCGAGCACCGGCGAGTTGAAGTTCTGGTCGGCGGCGACCTGGAACTGGTACTGGTCGGCGCCGGGAACCGCGCTCCAGGCGAACGGCGGGATCGCCTGGAACGACGCGCCGTTGCCCGGGTCGAGAGGGACCGGAGCGGTCAGCGCGCTCTGCGCAGGCGCGGCGAGCATGAGCGCTCCCGCGGTCAGGGCGGCGATGACGAGGACGAAGTGGCGGCGATCGGCGCGCATCGGGTCAGAGATGAGCCGTTTGGGCGACTCGAATTCCTCATCGCGTCTCCGGGGCCGCTTTCCCATCCCTCGGTTGGGGGGTTGATGACTATGGGCGAGACGAGCCGGCGCTCTGGTCCGCGAAGATGGGCGCATGGCTCGCGTTGGGCTGCTCTTTCCGGGCGAGATGGGCGCTCTCGTCGGCTCGGCCGTTCAGGGCGAGGTGCTCTGGCCGAGCGAGGGCCGGAGCGAGGCGACGGGACGGCGCGCCGAATCGTTTCGCGACGTGGGAACCGTTCGCGACCTCGTCGCGGAGAGCGAGCTCGTGATCAGCCTCTGCCCGCCGGCGATCGCCGAGGACGTGGCCGGTGAGGT
This sequence comes from uncultured Actinomycetes bacterium, assembly GCA_963812695.1. Lineage (GTDB taxonomy): Bacteria > Actinomycetota > Thermoleophilia > Gaiellales > Gaiellaceae > VAXT01. Next base: position 150,885 of record CAWEWD010000010.1, on the reverse strand, counting down.
CGCGGCCGAGGGCTTCGACGGGATCTACGTCGAAGGGAATGCGATCTCGCCCCAGCGTGTGAAGCGGATCGCCGGCTACCTGCGCTGCGTCGACGGCGCGGTCATCTCGGCCGGGGACGTGAACCTGTACCTGTCGGGCGATCCGCAGGACGTGGCCTCGGTTGCTGCTCTCTTTCCCGAGGGCGAGGTGAAGCCGATCCCGCTCGGAGGCGGCATCGGCTCGGCCTCGGCCTTGAAAATGGCGTTCGGCGGCTGGAACAAGATCGGGAGCGCGCTCACGGCGCAGTCGTACGCGATCGCTCGCGCGTACGGTGTCGAGGACGCGCTCGCCGGCGAAGGCGTCGATAGCGGGCGCTTCGTCCGTTCAGCACGTAAGGCCTGGCGCTGGGCTCCGGAGATGGACGAGGTCGCGGATACGTGCGAGGCGCTCGGCCTGCCAGACGGCCTGGGCCGCGGGGCAGCGGAGCTCTTCAGACGCTGGGACGCGCACCGCGACAGTCCCGCGGAGCTGGATCAGCTGCTGGACGACCTCAGCCCTCGCGGCGAGTGATCGTCCGCACGTCGCGCACGAAGAGGACGGCCAGGGTCGCGGTCAGACTGATCGCGGTCGCGGCCAGGATCGTCTCTCGAGTGCCGACCGCCTCGGCGACCGGGCCCGCGACGGCGAGGCCGAGCGGAATGAGCACCCACGAGCCGAGCGCGTCGTACGAGTAGACCCGCGACAGCTTCTCCTGCGGGATCTCCTGCTGCATCGTCGTGTCCCACATGATCCCGAAGGTCTCGGTGCCGATGCCGGCGAGCGCGGCCAGTGCGACCAGGACGACGACCGGCAGCGGACCTGCAAGCCCGAGCAGGAACGGCATCGTCAACAGGACACCGATCGTCGCCGTGAGCAGGAGCCGTTGCGGCCGAAGGCGTAGAAGAATCACGCCACCGACGATGAGCCCGATCGCTTCCGCGGTGAGGATCAGTCCCCAGGCAGCTGCTCCGCCGAGGTGGTCGTTCGCGATCGCCGGCCCGAGCACGCCTTGGACACCGAGCTCGACCGCGTTGACGAACCCGAACTGGAGCACGATCACCCACAGCCACGTGCGCGTGCTGAACTCGCGCCAGCCCTCACGGAGCTCGGCGAAGAAGTTCGACGCCTCCAGCTTGAGCGTGCTCGGTAGATGGATCAGGGCGAGGAAGAGCGCGGCGGCGAAGAACGACGCCGCATCGACGGCGATCCCGACGCCTGGGCTCGTGGCCGCCACGACCAGGCCACCGAACGCGGCGCCGCCGATCCAACTCGCGTTCTGGCCGAGCCGGAGGATCGCGTTCGCCGGCTGGAGCAGCCGCTGCGGGACTGTCTGCGGGACGATTCCAGTGGCAGCCGGGAAGAAGAATGCGGCGCTGAGCCCGTTGATCGCGCCGAGCGCTGCCAGTTGCCAGACCTCGGCCTGACCGGTCAGCAGCAGGACCGCGATTACGCCCTGAGAGAGACCGCTGACGACGTTCGAGAGCACCATCACGCGGTGGCGCGGCAAGCGGTCGGCCCAGATTCCGCCGACGAGCAGGAACAGCACCTGCGGAATCGTCCGGGCAGCGAGGACGAAGCCGAGGTCGGCCTTCGAGCCCGTCAGGTCGAGCACGGCGAACGCGAGTGCGACGTTCGCGAACGCGTTTCCGACGAACGAAGTCGTCCGGCCGAGGAAGAGAAATCGGAACTCGCGCTGGCCGAGCGGGCCGACGCGGAGGCGATCAAACAATGGAGCCGACGGGGCTCGAACCCGTGACCTCGAGAGTGCCACTCTCGCGCTCTCCCAACTGAGCTACGGCCCCTTGGTACCGGCGAAGTCTAGCGGCGAAGTCGAAGTCGTCTGCCCAGTTGATCCTCCGCTTTTGGTTATTCAACGTTGGAGCGATTCGAAGCTGGATCGTTGGGCGTTCCTCGACGAGTTCGATCGGAATGAGGAAGCAGCGGTCGGTAGCCAACGAGTACGCCGCGATCACGTCGACCTCGTCAGCCGTGTAGGTCGTCTTCTTCCAACCGGTTCGAGTTCGTCGAAACGTGTAGCACCGGACCACGAGAACCTTGTTGAGCGAGGCCGCCCATTTGCACTGCACGCGCAGAAGCTTCGACCCAACATCCAAGATCATGTCGTAGCGACCGCCTTCGGCCACTGGTCGGTAGACCTCGATTCCTAGCTTCAGCGCGGCCGCCACGATGCATGCCTCTGCGATCGCTCCTTTCTGATCCGTTGTCATATCAGACAACCTACCTGTCCCATCGGCTGGGCCGTGTCTGTTTAGGCCACTACAGCGCTGGCTACAATTTCGCCAGGAGCGACAAAGGACAGACGAGCCACTGACTTCACTCGAACAAGCACGCCGAATCGCCGGCCTCGCCGAGGAGAAGCTGGCGCAGGAGATCGTCATCCTCGACATGCGGCCGGTATGCGCGTACACCGACTACTTCGTCGTCTGCTCCGGCCAGAACTCGCGCCAGACGCGGGCTATCGTCGACGAGGTTCGGCACGGCCTCAAGCACGACGACGAGCGGATCCTTCCGCATGCGGTCGACGGCGAGCGCGAGGGCGACTGGATCGTCGCCGACTACCTCGACGTCGTCCTGCACGTCTTCACGCCCGAGACCCGCGACTACTACGGGCTCGAAGAGCTCTGGGACGACGTGCCGTCCGTCGAGCACGCAACCGCGAGTTGAGCCCAGACGACCGGGCGCCGGCCACCGGCTGATGTCCTACGAGGCGCGACTCGAAACCGCCGCATCGGGCCTCGTTCCCGTCACTGACGGCTGGTTCGTCGTCAACGTCCGCGACGCGGCGTGGCTCTCGAACGAGGCGTTCGGCCTTCGCTGCGTCTTCGAGGGCGGCACGCCGGCGCTGCGCAAGAACCCTGACCTCGACGGCCACACGTTCGAGCAGCTCGGCGTCACGATCGCCGTCCTCTCCCCGGGCAGACCCAGCGGGCTGTATCACGCGGAGTCGAACCAGGAGGACTTCTTGATGCTCCGGGGCGAGTGCCTGGCGATCGTCGAGGACCAGGAGAGACAGCTCCGGGCGTGGGACTTTCTCCATTGCCCGCCCGGGACCGCGCACGCCTTCATCTGCGCGAGTGACGAGCCGTGCGTGATCCTCATGACGGGCGCGCGCAACCCCGACCGGGAGATCGTCTACCCGCGCTCCGAGCCCGCTCTCGCGCGCGGAGCGAGCGTCGAGTCGGAGACGAGATCGGCGCACGAGGCGTACGCGCCGTATCCGCACTGGCAGCCCGAGCGGCCGAGCGACGGGATTCCCTTCCCGCGCTAGCGGTACAGCCCTTGCTCTTCGATCAGGCGCGCGACCTCTGGCGGAACGAGGTCGTCGATCGGCTCCCCGTCCTCGACTAGACGCCGCACCTCGCTCGACGAGACCTCCGGTGACGCGAGCTCGAACGCCACGACGCGGTCGCCGTACCGGCTCAGATCCGGCAGGTCGTATCCGCCGCGCGTGCCGACCGCGAGCTTCACGCACCTGAGCACTTCATCGGGCTCCCGCCAGCGGTGGAACATCGCGGCCTGATCGGCTCCGACGATGAAAAGAGCGTCCTCGCCGAACTCTCCACCCCGGACGGTGTCGACCGTGAATGCGTTGGGATCCAGCCGAACATCCTCGCCCGGGAACGCGGCGCGGGCCATCTGGAGCCGTGATTGCGCGTCCGCGACGACGCCTCGGTGGCCCGGGCTCTCTTCAACGAGGACGACCAAGTCGTCGATGGGCAGCTTCTCGTGCGCAGCATGCGCCAGCGCGACGTGTCCGTTGTGCGGCGGATCGAAGGTCCCGCCGAGGATCCCGATCACGAGAGCTCGGCGACCTCGTCGCCGATCGCGACCTCGTCGCCTTCCTTCGCGCCCGCGGCCCTGAGCGCCTCGGCCAGCTCTTCGTCTCCGGGCGGGCGGCCTGTGACACGGAAGCCCGTGTCCGTTCTGAAGATGCGATAGCGGCGCCTCCGTGGGCCGGGGCGGTAGACGAGGTAGTCCGCGAGGCCCTCGGGCTTTTCCTCCGGCAATGCCTCGGGTTCCGGGACATGGCTGAAGAGAGCGCGCTGGAACTCCTCGATGCCGGCCCCGGTCGCCGCCGAGACGGGGTAGACCGCGATGATCCGCTCGTCCTCGACGCCGAGCTCAGGCGGCTCGGGCAGCAGGTCGATCTTGTTCAGCACGACCACCTGCGGCAGCTCGTCGAGGCCCGCGCCGTACGCCTCGAGCTCATGCTCGATCGAGGCCCAGCGCTCGGCCGGCTCGCCGTCGGCGGCGTCGACGACGTGGACGAGCATGCGCGCCCGCTCGAGATGGGCGAGGAACTCGTGTCCGAGCCCCGCGCCCTCGCTTGCGCCCTCGATCAGGCCCGGGACGTCGGCGACGGTCAACTGCCGCCCGTCGGGCGCGTCGACCGTGCCGAGCACCGGAGCGATCGTCGTGAACGGATACTCGGCGACCTTCGGCTTCGCGTTCGAGATCCGGCGCAGGAGCGACGACTTGCCCGCGTTCGGGAGGCCGACCAAAGCCGCGTCCGCGAGCAGCTTCAGCCGTAGCTCGAGGTCGCGTTCCTCGCCCGGCAGACCCACTTCGGCGAAGCGCGGCGCCTGACGCGTCGGGGTCGCGAAGCGGCGATTGCCTCTACCCCCCGCCCCGCCCCGAACGAGCACGACGCGGGCGCCCGGGCTCGCGAGGTCGGCAACGAGCCGATCGTCCTCGAAGAGCTGCGTCCCCGCGGGCACACGCAGCTCCACGCTCTCTCCCGAGGCGCCGTGCTTGCCCGAACCTCCGCCTGGCCCGCCGCGCTTCGCCTCGATCCAGCGGCGCCGTTGAAGGCCCGACAGGTCCCGGAGCTCCGCGTCGGCGATCGCCGAGACGTCACCGCCCGGCCCGCCGTCGCCGCCGTCGGGGCCGCCCTTCGGGACGTGCTTCTCCCGCCGGAAGCTGAGCGCGCCGTCGCCGCCGCGTCCGGCCTTGACCCGGATGCGCGCACGGTCGTGGAACATCGCTTACTCGGACGCGGTCACAGCGACGACGCGGCGCTCGCCGCTCGCCTGGAACTCGACCGTGCCGTCGCGCTTGGCGAAGATCGTGTCGTCGCGGCCGATCCCGGCGCCCGCTCCCGGGCGGAACTTCGTGCCGCGCTGGCGGACGAGGATCATCCCCGCCTTCACCGTCTGGCCGTCGTAGATCTTGACGCCGAGGCGCTGGGCATGCGAGTCGCGGCCGTTCCTGGAGGAACCGAGTCCTTTTTTGTGTGCCATCTAGCTCTCTTCTTTCTTCGTCGTGCTAGCCGGCTTCTTGGTGGCGGCGGCCGGCTTCTTCGCCGCGGTGCTTCGCTTCGCGCCGATCGCCGTGATCTCGATCTGCGAGAGCGAGCTACGGTAGCCGTTATGGCGACGGTAGCCCGTACGCCTGCGGTACTTGCCGATCCGGATCTTCTCGCCCTTCACGTGGCCGAGCACCTTGGCGGTTACCTGCAGCCGCGGCTTCAGGTCCGCCTTGCCTTCGCCGCCGACGAACAGGAGGTCCGGGTGGAACGTCTTGCCCTCGTCGGTCTTGACCCGGTCGACGAGCAGCTTCTCGCCCTCTTGGACGCGGTACTGCTTGCCACCCACTGAGATGATCGCGTAGTTGGACATAGGCGTGGAAAACGCGGGCTCGGGCCCGCGAGACGGTCAGTTTAGCCAAGGATCCGCCGGTCCGGGTCTTCGCGAAGCGTACGTCGTCTGGGGGCTGCTCGGGCTCGCTGCGCTGATCGACGTGATCACGTACTCCCGGGTCGACCCGAACGACCTGTACCACGTGAGCCAGGACGGCCTTCCGGGTGGGCTCGGACGGGCGCTCGTCTTCCTGAACTTCCCCACTGCGCTGGCGGCGATTGCGATCGTGATCCTTGCAGCCGATCGCACCGGATGGCGATGGCCCGCGATCGCTTCGATCGCCTTCTGCGCCGTGATCGTCGTTCCGGGAGTCGTCGACCAGGCGAATCTCGACGCCAAGTGGATCAACGTGTTGCCCGCGGTCGGTGTCGGGACGGCCCTCGTCCTCACCCTTCGAACCGGCCGCGGCAGCTGGGGAGACCCACGTGGCGATCCGATCCGTATCTCCGCCGCGATCATCCTCGGGGTCCTCGCGCTGCCCTGGATGTTCGCGCTCGCCGGCTTCTACTTCCCGGGCTCGCACGTGATCTACCAGAGTCAGCCCCGAGTCCATCTTGGCGAGCACCACGGCCTCGAGGGCTACCTGCTCGTCTTGACCGGGCTCCTTCTCTCGAGGCAGCTCCCCCGTATGCGTCGCCCGACACCGCTCGCTCTCTACCTGTCGCTGATGATCGCCTACGGGGTCGGGAACATGGCGAACGATGCCTGGTACGAGCAGGTCGTCAAGCGCGGCTGGATCCACTGGCGGATTCCAGGCGTCCTCGAACCGAGGCCGACGTGGATGTGGGGCCTTCTGATCGTCACAGGTGCAGCGATCTTCTTCACCGCTTTCCAACAACGTCGTGACCACGCGGCCACCCACCGCGTGAGCCCCGAGCCCCGCACTCGGCGGGGCCCTTGCTATTTCAGGCGTCCCACAGCTCGACGTCGGAAACGAAGCTAGCCGCTGGACGACTCGGTGCCGGCCTCGGCCGAAGCCGCAGCCGGCTTCTTGCGCCGGTTCCGGCCACCGCGCGAGCCTCGGCGCGTCCGCTTCTTCTTGGGCGGTTGGTCGCCGTCCGCGTCCGCGCCGTCGGTCGTCTGGCCGAGCTCGGGCGACGGCACGTGGATCGTCGCGGGCGTCGGCGCCTCCTCGGCCTGGCCGTTCTCGGCCGCGGCCGCCGCTACGGCTGCGCCAGCCGGCTTCTTCCGGCGGTTGCGCCCGCCGCGCGATCCGCGGCGTGTCTTCTTCTTGGGTTTCGGAGCTTCTTCCTCGGTTGCGCTCGACTCCTCGGCAACAGGCTCCTCGGCGACCTCGTCCGCGACAGGCTCGTCCGCGACAGGCTCGTCAGCGGCAGCCCCGGGCTCTGACGTGGAGGCCTCCTCGGCCTTCTTCTTGCGCGGTGCGCGGGTCGGCTTCTCGGCCTCCGACTCGGCGGTGATCGGCACGTCCTTCTTGGCGGTCTGAGCCGCTGTCTGGACGAGCGTCGCGTACGCCGCGCCGTTCAGGACGCGCTCGATGCGCACCTTGGCCTTCTTGCCGACGAGCTTCGACGCGTCCGCCACCGAGATCGAGAGCCCGTCGAGCTTGCCGACCGCCGACGTGATGTCGTGCTGGCCGACCTCGACGAGCTCGAGTCGGATCTCGGCGCCTTCCTCGACCGGAGCCTTCGGTGCAACGTCTACGAGCTTGCCTTCGGCCTTGACCTTGAAGTGGTCGACCGCCACGCCTCTCTTGCCCTCGAGGAAGAAGCGCCGCTTGGCGAGCGCCTCGATCTCGATCAGCCGCGAGGCACCGGGGCCGATGAGGTGCCAGGCGACGTTCTCCTCGAGCTCGACCCGGAACGCCTCCACCCCGCGCTTGCCGTTCTTCGCGAGGTCGCGCAGCTTGCGCTCCGCGTCGATCGCGGCCGAATGCGTGGAGAGGACGATCCCGTCTCCGGCGCAGGTCGGGCACTTCTGCGTGAGGATCTCGCGCGGTCCGTCGGTCACGTTCTGGCGCGTCATCTCGACCAGGCCGAGCGGCGAGATCTCGACGACGTAGGTCTTCGTCCGGTCGCGCTCGAGCTCGGTTTTCAGCGCCTCTTCGACGGTCGCCCGGTTCTTCGGGTTCGCCATGTCGATGAAGTCGATGACGATGATCCCGCCGATGTCGCGCAGCCGGAGCTGGTGCACGACCTCCTTGACCGCCTCGAGGTTGTTCGCGGTGATCGTGTCCTCGAGCCGCCCGCCGGACGACTTCGAGCGCGAGCCCACGAAACGGCCCGTGTTCACGTCGATCACCGTGAACGCCTCGGCGTAGTCGAAGACGAGGTATCCGCCGGACGGCAGGTCGACCCGGCGCGAAAGCGTCGACTTGATCGCGTCCTCGACGCCTTCGGCCTCGAAGAGCGGCGCCTTCTCGCGGTAGCGGATGACGCGGTCGACCATGTGCGGCGAGGTCTTCTTCAGGTACCCGACGATGCGCTTGTACGTGCGGTCGTGGTCGACGAGCGCCTTCTCGAAGTCGTCCGTGAAGAGGTCACGGGTGACCCGGAGTGGGAGCTCAGCCTCCTGGTAGACGAGCGCAGGCGCCTTCGACTTGGCCGCATTCGCCTCGATCGACTTCCACAGCTTCTGGAGGAACGCGAGGTCGCGCTCGATGTCCTCCGCGGACGCGCCCTCGGCCGCCGTGCGGACGATGACGCCGCCCTTCTTCGGGGCGATCGCCTTGACGATGTCTCGCAGGCGGACGCGCTCGTCGTCCTCGAGCCGTCTGGAGACGCCCAGGCCTTCGCCACTCGGGACGAAGACGACGAAGCGGCCCGGCAGCGAGATCTCGGTGGTCAGCCGCGCGCCCTTCGACTTCATCGGGTCCTTGACCGCCTGGACGAGAACCTCCTGGTTGCGCTTGAGGAGGTCCTGGATCTTGCGGCCGCCGCGGCCCTCGAGCTCGGGCGTGACGATCTCGTCGACGTACAGGAAGCCGTTCTTCTCGAGGCCGATCTCGACGAACGCGGCCTCCATCCCCGGGAGGACGTTGTCGACGGTGCCCTTGTAGACGTTGCCTGCGATCGAGCGGCGCTCCGGGCGCTCGAGGTAGACCTCGGCGGGACGGCCGTCCTCGATCACGGCGACGCGCTGCTCGCCGACGTCGACCGAGACGAGTAGCTCGCGCTTCGCCTTCGGTAGCGGCGGCCGGCGCTGCGGCGGGCGGCGCCGCTGTTGCTGCTGACGCTGGGAGCGCTGGCTCTGGCTCCGCTGCGCGGGCTTGCGGTCGGACTTCTTCTCTGCGGCCTTGGGCTCTTCCTTTGCGGTCTCGGTCGCCGCGGCCGAGCCGGCCGGCTTGCGCCGGTTGCGGCCGCCGCGGGATCCGCGTCGCCGCCTCGGTTTGGTGGATGTGGGTTGTGCGCCCGCCTGGACGGGCGGCTGTGTTACTTCAGGTGGTGCGGGTGGTGGTGGTGCAGTTTCACCGGGTGCCTTCTCCTGGCGCAGCTTGCGCCGAAACAGCTTCAGCAAACGAAATCTCCTTGTGTGGCGCGCGCGCAGACGACACCCGAAGGGCGGTGCGCGCGCAGCGTGTGTAGTTGGTACAGGTCATCGAAACCTCCGTCTTAGGCTAGCAGCCGTCCGAGTCGACACTCCAGCCTGCGCCGCGACGTGGGCGATTGCTCGACAAGTTGACCTGAAAGGGTCATGCGGCGCAGGCCGTAACCAGGCAGTCTGGCTCCATGCTCGACGAGTACTCGGAGACAGGCGGAAACGGCCCCCATGCGGCGGGGCCGGACCGCTTTTCCGCCACAGCTCTCCGCCTGATGCTCCTCGCCCTCGGTCTGGCGCTTACGCTGGCGGCCGTCGGGCTTGCCGGCGCCCAGTTCTAGGGCCTGTCAGTCGTTGGCGAGCGATTCGCCGCGTTGGGCTCTCACGAACGGGTCGTAGTGGCGCGCTGACAGCTCCTCCGGCCAGTCGCGCGGATAGTCGCCCAGGGCTCGCTGCTCGCCGCCCGGGATCTTCAGGTCGACTGCGATTCGGCCGTTCTCGACCCTGATCAGGTTGTACGCCGGATGCGGGAACCCGCGCGTGCGCCGCGTCGAGACCGTGCCCGAGTGGACGATGTACATCCCGGCCACGGGCCACACGTACGGGACGTGGCGGTGGCCCGACAGCACGAGGTCGACGCTGAGCTGCCGCAGGAGCGAGATGACGTCGCCGGCGTCGAGTACCTGATTGCGCTCGCGGCCCGTCCCCGGCACGGGCATCAGGTGGTGGTGACAGACGAAGATCCGCACGTCGGCTTCGCCGGCGAAGCCCTCCTCGATCCACCCGTAGTGCTCACGCCCGATCTCGCCCTCGTCCAGGTCGGGCTTCGACGAGTCGACGGCGACGAGCGCAACGTCGTGCCCCGCGCACTCGAGCCGGACACGCCGGTCGCGCGCGCCGAACGTGTCCTCGAAGAGCACGTAGCCGACGTTGCGCGCATCGTGGTTGCCCGGGACGAGGATCACCTGCTCGCAGGCGATGGCGTCGAGCTCCTGCCTCGCGAGCGGGTACTGGTCGGGATAGCCGTCGTCCGTCAGGTCGCCCGCGACGACGACGATGTCCGGCTCCGCCGCGTTGATCTCGCCGATCGCCGTTTCCAGCAGCTCGCGGCTGTAGCGCGCGCCGCCGACGTGGACGTCCGAGAGCTGTGCGATCAGCACGACGCGGAACCTAGTTGCTCAGCACGCTGTACGCGAGCGCGGCGCCGAAGCAGATCAGTCCGATGCCCGCGACGAGGTCGACGACACGGAGCAGACGCTCTCCCGCGGCCCGTCCGACGAGCGCCGTGCCCGATGCGAGCGTCACGTCCCAGGTCAGGCTCCCGAGACCGACGCCGGCGATCAGGAGCACGGCGCTCGGAACCGATTCGGCGGCTCCCGCGGCGCTCGCCGCCGAGAAAATCGCTGCCCAGGAGGCGATCGTCAACGGGTTCGAGGCAGTCGCCGACAGCGCCGTCAGGAACCCGCGACGCGGGCTCACCGGCTCCGCGCCCTCACCGAGCCGGATCCTGAACGCGCTCCAGAGCGTCCGTGCCCCGAGCAGGACGAGCACGGCCGCGCCCAGGAGCCCGAGGATCACATCGAGCGGCCCGATCGCGAGCAGCGGTGCCGCGCCCGCGGCGCCCAGTGTCGCGTACGCGAGGTCGATGACTGCAATGCCGGCCGCGATCGCAAGCCCGACCTCCCAGCCGTTGCGCAGCGTCGAGCGGATCAGGTACAGCGACAAGGGCCCCAGCTGGAGCGCCACGAAGAAACCGAGCCCGAAGCCGACGGTGAACGCGTGCATGTCAGCCGTCGAGGAGGCGACGAGCTCGCGCCTGCTCGCGGTCGGTCACGTTCACGTCCTCGACACGCCTGGCGACCGCAGGGGCAGCGGCCCGCACGACCTCATCGCAATCAGCTTCACGTCTGAAGTCTCACGCCTTGTAAGGATCTACCGGACACCGTCAAGGGAGGAGACATGGAGCCCACTGGACCGAGAGAACAGTCGTACCCAGTGCAATTCGACGTCGAGTACCCGGATCGCGAGCTGAGCCGGCTGAGCACCGCGTTCAGGATCTTCGCGGCGATTCCGATCCTGATCCTGTTCGCATTCCTGACCGGCCCCGCCTCAGGCGGCTGGGGCCACCACACGTCACACGCCACCGTGACCGCCGCGGGGATCGTCTTCCTCCCCGCCGTGCTGATGATCGTCTTCCGCCAGAAGTACCCGCGCTGGTGGTTCGACTGGAACCTCGAGCTGCTGCGGTTCGCGAACCGCGTCGGCGTCTACCTCGCGCTGATGAACGATCGCTATCCGTCCACCGACGAGCGGCAGACCGTCACCCTGGATCTGCCGTATCCCGACGCGGAGAACGACCTCAACCGCTGGCTCCCGCTCGTCAAGTGGATCCTCGCGATCCCGCACTACATCGTGCTGTTCTTCCTGAGCATCGCGGCCTTCTTCATCGTCATCTTCGCGTGGTTCGCGATCCTCTTCACGGGCCGGTATCCGCGCGGCCTCTTCGACTTCGTCCTCGGCGTGTCGCGCTGGTACAACCGCGTCGTCGGCTACGCATTCGCCCTCGTCACGGACGAGTACCCGCCGTTCCGCCTCAGCCCCTAGCTTCAGGATTCCTACAGCAGCGCGCGCGATGATTCGCCGAGCATCGGTGTCGGCCCAGCCGGCGAAGGCCCGTCTCGACCCCTGTCTCTCTCCAGAGACGGGCCTCGCCACCTAACAGACTTCTTACGATCGTTGACGCATCTGCGTCAGGCGGCTGGGCACGCGCGCCCGCGAGGCTGGGGCCATGCTCGTCGAGTTCCCGGAACAACCACGGATCGGCCCGCTCGCGGCGGGTTTGGCCCGCCTGGTTCGTAGAGCACCGCGGCCCTCAGACCGCGGACTGGTCGTCGCCTTGATCCCGGCTCGCGATGAGCAGGATCGGATAGGAAAGGCGATTCGCTCGCTCAACGAGCAGAGCTCGAAGCCGGACCTGACGATCGTCATCGCCGACAACTGCACTGACCGCACTGCCCTCGCGGCCCAGGCAGCCGGCGCGGACGTGTTCGTCACGGTCGACAACGAGCGCAAGAGGGCGGGGGCGCTGAATCAGGTCCTCGACCTCCTCCTCCCACAGCTCCGCGACGATGACGCTGTTCTGATCATGAACGCCGATTCGTTCCTCGCCCCAACGTTCGTGGACGAGGCCCGCCGACGTCTCACAGAAGACGTCGGCGGGGTCGGAGGCGTCTTCATGGGGCTGGAGGGCGGCGGCTTCGTCGGCCTCCTGCACAACACGCAGTACGAACGATTCGCCCGCGACCTCAGTCGGCACCACGAGGACCCGCTCGTCCTCACGGGCGCGGCGACGCTGTTCTCCGTGCAGACGCTCTGGAACGTCCTCATGGCCCGCGCGGGAGGTCTGTTGCCCGGCGGCGGTTCGTACGTCTACAACCAGGACTCGGGCGATCCGGACGGTGAGCTCACGCTCGCGCTCGTGCATCTGGGCTACAAGGTGATCGCCGCGCCGTAGCTCTTTGCAGGATGCTTACAAGTAGCGCTGCGGTTTCCTTACATTCATTTCGTCTGCTGAGAGAGATCCCTCTCCAAAGGAGGCTCTAACTCAGCATGAAGACAAAGATCCTGATCGCAGCGTCACTGGCCGCCCTGGTCGTGCCGGCCGCCTCGTTCGGCGGACCGACGGGGCAGGATCGCCAGAACGGCGCTCGCGCCTGCCACGCTCTCCGCGTTTCCCTCGGCACGGATGTGTTTCGCCAGACCTACGGCACCGTCCAGAGCAATCGCCGGAACGCGATGGGCCGGTGCGTCTCGATGTGGACGCATGCCGCGCACCAGAACCGGCTCAGCGCTCGAGCGGCTTGCACCGCCGAGCAGGCCGACCCGAACTTCGCGGCCACCCACGACAACAAGAGCTTTGCCGAGTTCTACGGCAAGAACTCCAACGATCGGAATGCCTTCGGCAAGTGCGTCTCCTCGAAAGCCAAGGCTGCACTAGAGCAGCAGGAGAGCAACACGCAGAATGCTGCGCAGTCCTGCAAGGCGGAGCGCAGCTCGATGGGCGGCCCGGCCTTCCGCGCCAAGTACGGCAAGAGCGGGCACGACCGGAACGCCTTCGGCAAGTGCGTGTCGCAGCTCTCGAAGTCGACCACCTAGGAGTAGGGCCCAGCTCTGCGGCCAGGCGGATAGCACGGGGGGACCAACCGGTCTCCCCGTGTCTTTCGCGAACGCTAGGCCGCCCTGGCGGGGCGCAGCTTCTGGCGTTTCGTCCTGATTGCGCGCAGGCGCTGGCTGAGTCTCGCCCACGCCCACGGCTCCACTTCCTTGTAGCGAACTGCTGACTGGCCCCTCGTCGCGGCGAGGTACTCGAACCAGGCGTCGGCCTCTTCGATCAGCAGCAGCTCGTGCGCTTCTCGTCTTGTCGTCGCCACAGGGGAACCACCCTTTCGTCGCGTATGCGCGAAAAGGCTAGGACCCTGACCGGACGGACCGGTCCGGCAGGTCCCAGGACCTCTGGCCCGTGGTACTACGCGGCGGTTAACGGCGCCGTACGCAGATCGATTGCAGCACGCCGATCGCGAGCAGGTTCGCGACCATCGAGCTGCCGCCCACGCTGACGAACGGGAGCGGAATGCCCGTGATCGGCGCCATCCCGACCGTCATCCCGACGTTGATGAAGATCTGCGCCAGCAGCGCGAACGCGATCCCCGCCGCCGCGATGGCCGCGAACGCGTCTCGGGCGAGCGTGATCACCTTGATCGCCCGCCAGATCACGAGCAGGTAGAGCAGGAGCAGGACCGTGACGCCGAAGAAGCCGCGCTGCTCGGCGGTCGAGGCGAACACGAAGTCGGTCGCGTGCTCGGGCAGGTAGTTGTAGTTCGTCTGCGTCGCGCCGTTCGGACCGCGCCCGTCCACCCCACCCGCGCCGACCGCGGTGATCGACTGCGTGATGTTGTACGTCGATCCGCCCGGATCTCGCGACGGGTTCGCGAAGCCGGTGATCCGTTCGCGCTGGTACGGCTTGAGGATGTCGACGCCGATCGCCGGCCCGGCCCACAGCACGAACGTCGCGCCGGCGACGCCGACTGCGAGCAGGAGCGAGACCTGGGACCAGCGCGTGCCCGCGATGAACAACGTCGCGCCGAGGATCCCCGCGTAGACGATCGCCGTCCCGAAGTCGGGCTGCAGGAAGACGAGCATCATCGGCAGGGCTGCCAGGCCAACCGCCGTCAGCGTCGTCCGCCGCTCGTAGATCCGCTTGCCGCGATCGGCGAGGAACCCGGCCAGGAACAGGACGAGCAGGAGCTTCCCGAACTCGGACGGCTGGAAGCGGAACGGCCCGAAGTCGATCCAGCGCCGCGTATTGCGGACGCTCGAGCCGAGGACCGGCGTCAGGACGAGCATCGCGATCAGGACGCCGTAGACGATCCGCGAGTGCTTGCGCCAGAAACCGGGATCGATCAGCGTCATCCCGGCCAACCCCGCGCAGCCGACCAGCGCGTAGGCAGCCTGGCGGACGACGTAGTAGTTCGGGTTGGCGGGGATGTCGTCCTTCGTGATCCCGGAGATCACCCAGAGGCCGTACGCGACGATCCCTCCGACTGCGGCCAGCAGCACCCAGTCGAGATTGCGCAGGTACGTGCTCTCACGCGCGCGGGCGCGCTGGCGGACCGCGAGTCGTCTGTCGGCTGCGTAGTCGGCCATCAGTCCGTCCGCGCCGAGCTCACGTTGGTGGCCTTCTTCCCGAAGAACTGCTCGAACACCTTGAGCGCCGAGGGCGCCGCGACTTCGCCTCCGAAACCGCCGTTCTCGATCACCGCGCAGACCACGAGCCGGGGCCCGTTGAACGGGCCGAAGCCGCACCACCACGAGGTGTTCGTCTTGATGGAGGTCCCGTATGCGTCGATCGCGTGCGTCTCGGCCGTGCCGGTCTTGCCGGCGATGGGGACCGGGAAGGTGCTGAAGGTCGACGCCGACGTGCCGGCCGAAGAGTGCGTCGCCTCGTACAGCCCGTCACGAATCGCCGTGATTCCGGCCGGATCGAGGTTGAGCGCTTTCGTCGGCGCCTGGTAGCGGCGGAGCACCTGCGCGCCCTGGGAGGGGCCGTTGCGCGGCCCCGGCTGCTCGATCGCCGAGACGAGGTGCGGCGTGACGAGCCTGCCGCCGTTCGCGAGCAGCGCGTAGAAGCGCGCCATCTGGAGCGGCGAGGCGAGCATGTCTTTCTGGCCGATCGCGAGCTGGATCGAGTCGCCCGGCTTCCAGAGCCGGTCGACCTGCCAGTTGTACGGGTCGGTCTTCTTCGTGAAGGTCGCGTGCTTCCAGGCGATCGTCGGCAAGAGGCCCGACGTCGCGGGGCCGACGTCGAGGCCCGGCTGCTGGCCGAAGCCGAACGTCTTCGCCCAGCGCTGGAGCGGCTGGCCGCGGTCGGCCGGCAGGTCGTAGAACCTCTTGCCCACCTGGTAGAAGTACGTGTCGCACGACTGGGCGATCGCGGTCGGCAGGGTCATCGAGGTGTTCACGAACGGGTCCCAGTTCTTGAAGAGCTGACCGGAGGTCGTGTATGTCCCCGTGCATTGCAGCGCTTCGTATGGCTGCAGGATGTGCTCCTGCATCGCGGCCAGCGCCGTCACCGGCTTGAACGTCGAGCCTGGTGGATATGCGCCCGCGATCGCACGGTCGAGCGCCGGATAGTTATCCGCCTTGGCCACGTTCGGATCGAGAAGCGGCGCGAGTGCGCCTTTCTTGCGGCTGGTGTACAGCTTCGGGTCGAACGTCGGGTACGAGGCCAGTGCGCGAATCGCGCCGTCACTCGGGTCGAGAGCGACGATCGCGCCGGCCTTCGCGTACCACTGATGGTTTGCCTGCGCGAGGTTGATCCCGCTGACGATCGCCTGCTGCGCGGCGCGCTGGAGCTTCGCGTCGAGCGTGAGCCGGACCGCGTAGCCGGGAGTGACCGGCGTCCGCAGCTCGATCGGGCTGATCGGCCGCCCGAGCGAGTCGACCCGGAGCTGCTCCAGGCCCGGCAGCCCGCGTAGCTCCTTGTCGAACGAGGACTCGATCCCGGCCTGGCCCACCTTGTCTCCGAGCACGTAGCCCTTGCTCGACTTCAGCTGGTCCGGCGAGATCTCGCCGACGTAGCCGAGGATGTGCGCACCGAGGTCGCCGAACGGGTAGTTCCGGACGAACGTGTTCGTGATCGTCATGCCCGGGAATTCCGACTGGTGCTCGAGCAGGTAATGAACCTCGTTCTCGTTGACGGCGTCGCGGACGGTGACCGGCGTCACCGGATCGCCGCGGTTCTTCTTGATCTCCTTCGTTACGTCCGCCAGCGGGACCTCGAGGATCCGCGCTAGCCGGCGGAGCTCGGCGTACGCGCCGTGCTTGGGCAGGTCGGCAGGCCAGACCTTGACCGCAGTGGCGCTCGTGTTGTCGACGAGCACGCGGCCGTAGCGATCCTCGACGGGCCCGCGCGGCGCATCGGTGCGTATGACGCGCAGCTGGTTGTTCTCGGCGGCGACGAGGTACTGGTTCCCGGACAGCACCTGGAGCGCCCAGAGCCGGAAGAAGAGGACCGCGAAGGCGGCGAGCGTGAGGAAGCCGAGGATCCCGATGCGGAAGACGAGCTGCGGGGTCAGCCGATATGGCGCGTCGAGGCTCTGGTCACGCGGCAGGAAGCGGCCCGGGCGGAGCGGAGTCACGCGGCTAGCCAACGAACTCGACCTCCGGCGGCCGCTGCGGGGTTGCGAACAGCCGTCTGACGAGCGCGAAGACGGGCAGGGTGAGCAGGAGGTTGAGCGCGATCGTCCCGGGCAGCTCCTCGAAGAGGACGACCTGCGCAGGAGCGGGCTCGCGGAGCAGGAAGTGCATGACGAGCGAGCCGACCGCGTAGAGCACCGTTACGACGGCGACCGAGAGGAGCGGCGCGTGCGCGCGGTCGCGTCCGGTCGTCTCCCCGTAGCGGCCGATCCAGAAGCCGGCGAGCGTGAGCAGAAGCGACGTGAAGCCGAGTGTGCCGAGCCGTGCGATGTCGATCAGCAGTCCGGCCCAGAATCCGGTGACGGCGCCGAAGATCGAGCCCTGGGTGAGCGCGACCGCGACGAGCGTGACGAGCACGAGGTCCGGCGAGCCGCCGAGGATCCCGATCTCGGAGACGATCGTCACCTGGACGATCGTCACGAAGAAGAAGAGGACGGCTGCTTTCGCGGCGGGGACGATCACGGCATCTGCGGACGCGCCTTGTGGCTCGCCAGCACGAGGACGTACTGGAGCGACGAGAAGTCGACGAACGGCATCACCTGGACGTCCTGGAACGGGTCGACGTCGGTCTGGCCGACTCTCGTCACGCGGCCGATCGGGATGTTCCGCGGGTAGAACGACGAGAGCCGGTGGCCCGACATCTGGCCGGCGGTGATCACGAGGTCGCCCCGGTTCACGCGCTTGTTCTTCAGGACTCGGTCGAGGAAGAGCAGGTCCTCGGGGCCCTGGCTGTGGCGGACGACGCCGATCGCGCTCGTCTGGTGGTCCTTCGCCGTGACGGCGCTCTCCTTGTCGTTGAGGAGCGTGACGAGAGCGGTGTCGTGCAGCACCTTCGTCACCTGGCCGACGAGACCGCGGTCGGTGACGACTGCGTCGTAGACGCGGATTCCGCTCGAGCTGCCGGCGGCGACGACGATCGTCTGGTCGAACTGGCCGACCGGGTTGGAGAGAACCTCGGCGGTGACGGCGGTCTTCGCGTAGTCCTGGTAGGCGGGCGCGCGCCTGAGCTTGAGGAGCTTCTGGAGGGCTGCGGCCTCCTGCGCCTGCGTCGCGGCCTGGATCGCCTGCTGCTGGAGACGCTTGTTGTCTTCCCGGAGCTGCTTGTTCTCCGCCTTCGCGTGGAAGACGTCGGCCGTCCAGTTGTAGGCGTCGTGGAACGGGCGCGCGATGCGGTTGGCGGCGATCTCGAACGGGCGGAGCGCCGTCGAGCCCGCGCTCTGGAAGCCGTGCAGGCTCCCGTTCGGCGATTCGCGGAAGTAGACGGTGATCATCACCAGCGACGCAAGCACGAGCAAGCCGACGACGAGCCGCCTGCGCAGGGGGCCTGACGACCTGGAGGAATAACGGGGGGCAACCGCGCGTCGGACGGGAGAGCCCAGCGCCGCCACCCGCGCGCTGCGAGTCCTAGGCACGGCTTTGGAGGGTAGCGAAGTGTGCGGCGAGTTCGAAGAACTAGCGCCGGTAGCCGTTGCGGTAGCCGTTGCGGCTCTTCGACCGGTTCTTCGCGGCCCGCTGCATGACCTCGAGCACCTCGAGGCTGCGGCCGGAACCGACCGCGACGCACGTGAGCGGCGACTCGGCGAGCTGCGCCGGCATCTGCGTCTCGTGGCGGAGCCGTTCGTCGAGCCCGGCCAGGAGCGCGCCTCCGCCGGCGAGGACGATGCCGCGGTCCATGATGTCGGCTGCGAGCTCGGGCGGTGTCTTGTCGAGCGTCGAGCGGATGGCGTCCAGGATCTGGCCGACCGGCTCCTCGAGCGCGTGGCGGACTTCGTCGCTGCTGATGACGACCGTCTTCGGGAGGCCGGTCAGCATGTCGCGGCCGCGGACTTCGGCTTGCACCTCGTCCTTGAGCTGGAACGCGGAGCCGACCTCGAGCTTGATCTCCTCGGCCGTCTGCTGGCCGATCAGGAGCTTGTACTCCTTCTTGATGTGGCTGGTGATCGCCTCGTCCATCTCGTCGCCGCCGACTCTGAGGCTCTGCGAGACGACGATGCCGCCGAGGGAGATGACCGCGACCTCGGTGGTCCCGCCGCCGACGTCGACGATCATGTTCCCGGTCGGCTCGCTCACTGGGAGGCCGGCGCCGATTGCGGCGGCCATCGGCTCTTCGATCAGGTGGGCCTCTCTTGCGCCGGCCGAAAGCGTCGCTTCTTCGACGGCACGCTTCTCGACCCCGGTGACGCCCGACGGGACGCAGACGACGACTCTCGGGTGGGCGAAGCGGTGCTGGTGGACCTTCTGGATGAAGTGGCGGAGCATCTGCTCCGTGACGTCGAAGTCGGCGATGACGCCGTCCTTGAGCGGGCGGATCGCCGAGATCGTGCCCGGCGTACGGCCGAGCATGCGCTTCGCCTCGACGCCGACCGCGTGGACTTCGCCTGAGCGCTGGTCGATCGCGACGACCGACGGCTCGGAGAGCACGATGCCGCGCCCGCGCACGTAGACGAGCGTATTTGCGGTGCCCAAGTCCACGGCCATATCGCGGCCGCCGAAGCCATTGAAGTACCCCAGGAAGCCCATCGTCCCGCGCCGAGTGTAGTGATTCTGTGGAAAACCGCGAAGGACAGGCCCAACACCACCATGCCCCGTGTCAGACGCCGGACATGTCCGCTAACCGACACAACTTCGGAGCGGCTTATGCGCGCTCGAGCTTCACGCTCCGTCTCGTCCGTACCCTCGGCTCATGCCCCGTCCGCCACGAGTTCTCATTCCCGGCGGCATGTACCACGTGACGTCTCGTGGGAACCGCCGGCAGCCGATCTTCCAGGACGATGACGACCGGCGGTGCTTCCTCGCACTGCGCGACCGGGTCGTTCGACGGTACGGCTGGCGGCAGCACGCCTTCTGCCTCATGACGAACCACTTTCACCTGCTCGTCCAGACTCCGCAGCCGAATCTCTCGCAAGGCATGCAGCGACTGAACAGCGGGTATGCCGGGTACTTCAACGAACGATTCGGTCTCGTCGGCCACCTCTTTGAACAGCGATTCGCCTCGCGCCTCATCGAGACGGACGAGTACTTCGCGGAGACGATGCGCTACATCGCCTTCAACCCAGTACGTGCAGGACTGTGCGGACACCCGGCCGAGTGGCCCTGGAGCAACTTCTTCAACGTCCGAGACTTCGCTTTCGATCGCTGACTCGTGTCCGCCGAGGACGTGTCTGGCGTCTGACACCGGACGGGGCTGGATTAGCCGAAGCCGTACGCGCCCGGGAAGCGTTGCGTCAGGAGACGGACGAGGAGGGCGGCTGGGAGGCCGACGACGTTCAGGTAGTCACCCTCGATCCGCTCGACGAGCGACGCGCCGAGGCCCTGGATCGCGTACCCGCCCGCGCGGCTCTCCCACTCGCCGCTGCTCACGTAGCGGGCCAGGTCGCGCGCCGTCAACGCCCGGAACGTGACCATCGTCGTCTCGCTGTGCAGCTCCTCCCACGCAGGCGTGCGCAGGCACAGACCGGAGACAACGTCGTGTCGCCGCCCCGACAACCGCTCGAGCATCGCCTCCGCCGCACCAGCATCCGCGGGCTTCCCGAGCGCCTCACCGTCGACAACGACTTCCGTATCGACCCCGAGCACCGGCGACTCGCCGCCGTCGACCGAACGCGCCTTCCCAGCCGCCAGCTCGACCGGATCCCCTCCGGACTCCTCGAATCGGGGCGGAACGACCCGAAACGGGACCCCCAACTGCTCGAGAATCGCCCGCCGCTGCGGTGAAACCGACGCGAGGATGAGCGGCGCAGCCGGCGGAACGCTCACCCGCGCTTGCGGGCCTTCCAGATCTCCTCGGCCGGCCACTTGCGGGCCCACTGCGCCGGAACGAAGTCGTAGTAGCTGTGGTCCTGCGCGGTCTCACTCGCCTGGATCTCCCAGAGGCCTTCGACGTCGAAGCCGCTCTCACGGAGCAAGCCGCAGCATGTCGCCGTGCGCGAGATGGAAATCCACGCCCTCCTCACCATCCCACTCGAACCGGTGCATACCGAACTGAGGCCTCATGAGCTGCTCACCGACCTTCCCGTCCGGAGTGTCAGGGGAGCAGAGAACCGCGAGTGGCGAGTTGCAGAGAAAGACGAGCACGCCACCCGGACGAAGAAGCCGCGCCGCTTCCGGAATCCACTTGTACGGGTCGCACCAGATCGATGCGCCGTACTCGGATATGGCGAGATCGAATGACTCGTCCGGAAGCGGGACGTCTTCCGCGTTCGCCTCGATCAACTCCATCGCGATCCCGGTTTCTGCGCTCATCCGGCGAGCCGTATCGAGCTGCGCGGGCGTAATGTCGACGCCCGTCACCCGTGCACCGCGCACTGCGAGCCACGCTCCGAAGTAGGCCGTCCCGCACCCGAGCTCGATGACGTCCTTGCCCGACACGTCCCCGAGCACACCCAGCTCGGAATCGCTGGGCCCGAACATGCCCCATGTGATGTCCTCGGCCGCCCAAGCTTCGGCCGCCCGCGCGTCGGTGTACTCCGCGTTCGCCTTCGTCCAGCCCTCGCGGTTTCGTTCGAGGTAGTCAGTCAAACCAGAGCGAGATCTCACGCGCCGCCGACTCCGCCGAGTCCGAGCCGTGCACGAGGTTGTCGGGCATCGAGAGCGCAAGATCGCCGCGGATCGTTCCGGGGCCGGCGTCGGCCGGGTTCGTCGCGCCCATCGTCGTGCGGACGGTCGCGATCGCCCCCTCCCCCTCCAGCACGAGCGCCAGGGTCGGCCCCGAAGTGATGAACTCGACGAGCTCCGCGAAGAACGGCTTCTCAGCGTGCTCCGCGTAATGCTCTCCGGCCAGCTCGCGGTCGACCGTGAGCAGGCGCGCCTCGCGGATCTCGAGCCCTCGAAGCTCGAAGCGCCGCAGGATCTCGCCGGCCAGGCCGCGGCGCACGGCGTCGGGCTTGATCAGGACGAGTGTGCGCTCGGCCGCCATCGGCGGCTGACTCTACTCGGACCCGGTTTCCTGCCGCGGGGTTTCGAGCGGCGGAAAGTGAATCGGCGCCGCCGACTCGACCGGCGTCTCGCAGTAGGGACAGACCTGCCAGAGCGGTTCGAGGGGCGCCTTGCAGTTGACGCACGCCTGGCGCAGGCGTGTCGTGCACACGGGGCAGACGAGGAAGCTCTCGTCGACGTCCGCACGGCAGACCGGGCAGTTCTGGCGCCGGCCACCGCCAAGGCTCTCCTCCATCGCCTTGATCTCGAGCTTTCGCTCGCGCACGTCCTCGAGGTACTCGGGTGGACGGAAGAGCATGTAGATGAAGGCGCCGACGAACGGGGGCACGAGCCCGAGAATCGTCGCCGCCCCGACGAGCCACGGATCCTCGATCCGGCGCCGCGCGTCCTTGAACACCCAGTAGCCGACCGCCAGCCAAAAGACGACGACCATGAAAATCCCCACGTTTCGAATGAGCGGCCAGGAGCCCGAGTCGAACGCGTCGTGAAGCGTCCCGAAGAACCCGGAATTTCCACTCGCTGCGAGGACTGTCTTCACTTCCGTTCCCCCGTTATAGGAGAAGTTGACCGATGATGTAACCCAAAGCGAACGCGACCCCCACGATCGACAGCACGACGAGGGACGCGAACGCGAAGACCGTGATTCGTTCGCCAGCTTTCGTCAACGTGCGCCGTCTTCCTCTCGCGCGTGGAGGTCCGAGAGCAAGTAGAGAGAGCCGGTGACGAGGATGGAACGGTCAAAAGTACGCGCGCGTGTGAGGGCCTTGACCGGATCCGCGACCGCGACGACCTCGGAGAAGTGCGCTTCGGCCAGCGCGGCGAGATCCTTCGCGGGAATCGCGCGCGGGTTGCTGGAGGTCGTCGCGACGAAGGTGCTCCCGGCGCGGCCGAGACGTTCGAGCAGCTCGTCGACCCGTTTCTCGCGCAGGATCGAGACGCAGAGAACGTAGTCGCGGGCCGGAATCCGCGCGAGCAGCCAGTCGACGGCTTCCGGGGTGTGCGCCCCGTCGCGGATCTCGCCGTCGCGATGTTCGAGACGGCCGGCCAGCGAGACCTCGGCGTCGTGGTCGATCTTCCGGCCGAGGAACGCCTCGGCCGCTTCGCGTGCACCGCCGATCACGATCTCCGCGTCGCCCGGCACGAGCTCCTCGAACGTGTTGTCCGACATGACAACTACTCTTGCCGCATGAGCAACCGCGAGTTTCTCCTGCGCGATCTCCTCGCGCGTCTCGCCGAGCACCTCGGTGTGTTCCAACGCGACGTTGGTGAGCAGAACGACCTCGGCGTCGACGACGTTGGTCGCGTCGAGGCGCCCGCCGAGCCCGGCCTCGACGACCGCCACGTCGACGCCTTGCTCGGCGAACTCGAGCAACGCCGCCGCGGTCAGGACTTCGAACTGCGTCGCCCCGAGCTCCTCCGCGGGACTGCGGACCCGCGCGACGGCCCGTTCGAAGCCGGACTCGTCACAATTCAACCGCTCGTGCCAGCCGGCGACGTGCGGCGAGGTGTACGCGCCCACGCGAAGACCCTCGCTCCGAAGTAGCTCGGCGATCGTGCGGGTGGCGGTCGACTTCCCGTTCGTCCCGACGACGTGAACCGCGGGATACGTCTTCTGCGGATCGCCGAGGCGGGCGAGGAGCGACCGCATCCCGTCGAGCCCGAACTCCTCGGGCCATGGGCTCAGCGAGGCGACCCAGGTTGTCGCCGCGCCCGGGCTAGTTGCTGATCGCATCGAGCTCACGGCGGTAGCGCTCGAGCTTGTCGCGCTCGGCCTCGACGACGTCGGTCGGCGCCTTCGAGGTGAACCGCTCGTTGGCGAGCATGCCCTCCGCGCGCGCGATCTCCTGGCGGAGCCGTTCCCGCTCGGCATCGACGTTGCCGTCCGTCTTGACCCGATCGGGCCGGACGACGGCCTCGAAGATCCGCAGATCCTCGCCTTTCAACTCGGCGCGCACGCCGCTCCGCCGGAAGATGGCCGCTGCCTCCTGGGCCCGATCGAGCGCATGCAGGTCGGCGGCGAAGCTGTCATCGGGCTCGGGCCAGGGAGCGACGATGAGGCGTGACGTTCGACTCGGCAGATGCGTCCAGATCTCCTCGCTCACGTGCGGCATCACGGGATGAAGGAGCTTCAGGAGCCGCTCGAGTGCGGCGAGGGCTGTCGCGCGCGCATCGTCGTCGCCCGCGTACAGCCGCGCCTTGATCGCCTCGGCGTACCAGTCGCAGAAATCGTCGAAAGTCAGGTGGTAGAGCAGGCTCGTCGCAGCCGAGAACTCGAACTCGGGAATCAGCGTCTCGAGCTCCGCGCGGGCGGCGTCGAGCCGGCCGAGGATCCACCTCTCCTCGATATCGCGGGGCCGCGGGTCCGGAGCGACGTCGCTCGCTTCACCGAGCAGGAGCCGCGACACGTTCCAGAGCTTGTTCGAGAGCTTGCGGCCCTCTTCGATGGCGCCGGCCGAGAATCGCACGTCCTGCGTCGACGCCATCTTGAGCAGTCCGTAGCGCGTCGCGTCGGCGCCGTGCTCGGCGATCAACTCGGTGGGGTCGATCCCGGTGCCCAGGCTCTTCGACATCCGGCGGCCGTCCGGGGCCAGGATCATCGCGTGGTAGTTGACGTCGTGGAACGGCACCTCGCCCATGAGCTCGAGGCCCGCCCAGATCATCCGCGAGACCCAGAGGAAGTTGATGTCCCGGCCCGTGGAGCACACGTCGCCTGCGTAGAACGTCTCGAGCTCCGGCGTCTGCTCCGGCCAGCCGAGCGTCGCGAACGGCCACAGCGCGGACGAGAACCAGGTGTCGAGCACGTCCTCCTCCTGCGTGAGCGCGCCCTTCCCGCACTCGTCGCACGCCGCCGGCTCGCTCTCCGCCACCGTCGTGTGCCCGTCGGCGCAATACCAGACGGGAATCCGGTGGCCCCACCAGAGCTGGCGCGAGATGCACCAGGGCCGGATGTTCTCGAGGAACGAGAGCATCACGTTCGTCTGCTGCTCCGGATGCGAGCGGACGCGGCCGTCTTTGAGCGCCGCGATCGCAGGCCTGGCCAGCTCCTCCATCTCGACCCACCACTGGAGGAGCACGAGCGGCTCGATCCGGTCGCCGGAGCGGTCGCAATGCCCGACCGAATGACGGAACGACTCGCGCTTCTCGAGCAGCCCGCGCTCGGACAGCTGCTCGACGATCCGCTTCTCGGCCTCGGCCTGCGTCAGGCCTGCGAGGTCGCCTGCGTTCTCGTTCATCAGACCGTCGAGCCCGATCACCATCGGCTCGGGAAGGTCGTGGTCGCGCCCGATCTCCCAATCCATCGGGTCGTGGCCCGGCGTGATCTTGAGAGCACCTGTGCCGAAGTGAGGATCGACGCGCTCGTCCGCGATGATCGGCACGCGCCGCTCGGCGATCGGGACGATCGCCTCCTTGCCGACGAGATCGCGATAGCGCTCGTCGTCCGGGTGAACCGCCACGGCTACGTCGGCGAGCATCGTCGGGGGACGCACCGTCGCGATCGTCACGTGCCCGTCGCCCTCGACGAGCGGGTAGCGGATCCAGGTCAGCGTGTCGTCGAGCTCGCGGTGCTTGACCTCGAGGTCGGAGACCGTGCTCCGGCAGCCCGGACACCAGTTCACGATGCGCGACCCGCGATAGATGTAGCCCTTGTCCCAGAGATGGGTGAAGAACCGCATCACCGCCGCCGAGTACGCCTCGTCCATCGTGAAGCGGTGGCGCCGGTAGTCGAGCGAGGCGCCGAGCGTCCTGAGCTGTCCCATGATCTGGCCGCCGTAGTCGCGGATGAAGTCCCAGCAGAGCTCCACGAACTTCTCGCGCCCTACGTCCTGCAGCGTCTTGCCCTCTGCCGCGAGCCGCCGCGTCATCACGGCCTGGAGCGCGATCCCCGCGTGGTCGTAGCCCGGCTGCCAGAGCGTGTTGAACTCCCGCACCCGGTGCCAGCGAATGAGCAGATCCTGCGCGGAGGCGTTCAGCGCATGGCCCATGTGCAGCCGGTCGGTCACGTTCGGCGGCGGCAGGCAGATCACGTACGGCGTGCGTGGATCGTCGGCCTCCGCGTTGTAGAGGCCTTCCTCCTCCCAGGTGCGCTGCCAGCGCTCCTCGATCCCCTGCGGTTGGTAGAGCGGCTCCATGCGCGCATCGTACGGCCGCGGACTCGCCGAGTCCGGGCGTTGAGAGTGGATGCGGTCAGGCAGCGACTATGCGTTCAGTATCGCTCGAGTTCGGTTATCCGGCAAATGCGGTAAAAGCAGGCAATGCGACTTCGCCGTGCCGTCGGCGCGCTCGCGGAACGCAACTTCCGCCTCCTCTTCGCAAGCTCGACGATCTCCGGGCTGGGCGACGGCATCTCTGTTGTCGCCCTCGTGTTCGCCGTGTTGCAGGTCTCCGATTCGGCAATCGCGCTCGGGCTCGTGCTCGCCGCGCGGCAGATCGCGGATGCGGCGATCGTGCTCGCCGCAGGCGTCTGGGCGGACCGGCTCCCGCGCCACCTCGTCCTGATCGCGGTCGCGGTCGTGCAAGGCATCGTGCAGGCGATCACCGGAGCGCTCGTCCTGACCGGCTCGGCGACGATTTTGATGCTCGTCGTCCTGCAGGCGATCTACGGGCTCGCGGAAGGCTTCTACCTGCCCGCCTCGACCGGGCTGATTCCCGAGACGATCAGCCCCGGCCGGCTCCAGCAGGCGAACGCGCTGCTCGGGCTCGCCCGGAATGCGACGAGAATCGTCGGACCGGGGATCGGCGGCGCCATCGTCGCGGCCGGCAGCCCGGGGTCGGCGCTACTGATCGATGCCGTGTCCTTCGGGCTCGGCGCGCTGCTGCTCGTGCCGCTGAGACTGCCGAAGCGCGACGAGGTCGTCAAAACGAAGTCCTTCTTCTCCGACCTGCGCCAGGGCTGGGACGAGTTCCGGCGTCAGACCTGGATCTGGACGACGATCGTCTTCTTCGGGATCGGCAACTTTGCGTTCGCCTCCTACTGGGTGCTCGGGCCGATCGTCGCCAAACGGGACCTCGGCGGCGCGCCGGCGTGGGCGGCCCTGACCGCGGCCTTCAGCGTCGGGGCGCTCGTCGGCGGCCTGCTCGCGCTGCGGATCAGCCCGAAGAAGCCGCTCGCGGCGGCGTGCATGGCGGCGTGGGTCTTCCTCCTCCAGCCGCTCGGGATGGGTCTCGGCCTTCCGCTCTGGACGCTCGTCGTGTTCTCGGTGCTCGCCGGCTGCGGCCTGGCCATCCACATCGCGCTCTGGTTCACGGTCTTCCAGCAGAACGTGCCCGAGGAGTCGCTGTCGCGCGTCAGCTCCTACGACTCGTTCGGCTCCTTCGTCCTGCTCCCGCTCGGGGCGGCGCTGGCCGGGCCGGTCGCGGCGGTGATCGGCGTCCAGGAGACGCTCCTCGGAGCCGCGGTCGTGATCGCCATCACGCAGGTGATCGTCTACGCGCAGCCGAGCGTGCACGCAATCCGCAGACGCGAGGAGCCCGAACCGCCGACCGACCTCCCCGAGCCGACAGGCGAGCACGTGACGATGACGTCACCCTGAGTCGACCGGCGCGAACTACGCGGATTCTTCGACGAGCTCGTCCGGCTCTTCGTTCGCGCCGCCCGAGGTGACGAGCGTCGGCTTGATGTCCTGCGCGATCGTCTCCTTCGTGATCGCGCACTTCGAGACGTCCTTGCGGGACGGGAGCTCGAACATCACGTCGAGGAGCGCGTGCTCGATGATCGAGCGCAATCCGCGGGCGCCGGTCTCGCGCTCGAGAGCCTTGTCCGCGATCTCCCAGAGCGCGTCCTCGGTGAAGACGAGCTCGATGTCGTCGTAGGCGAAGAAGCGCTGGTACTGCTTGACGAGCGCGTTCTTCGGCTCGACCAGGATCTGGACGAGATCCTCGCGCTGCAGCTGGTGCACCGCCGAGACGACGGGCAGCCGGCCGATGAACTCGGGGATCAGCCCGTACGAGAGTAGATCCTCGGGCATGACGCCCGAGAGCAGCTCCGACTTGTCCGTGTCGTGCCGCGAGCGGATGTCCGCGCCGAAGCCGACCGCGTTCTTGCCGATCCGCTTGCTGATGATCTTCTCGAGCCCGGCGAACGCACCGCCGCAGATGAAGAGGACGTTCGTTGTGTCGATCGACAGGAACTCCTGGTGCGGATGCTTGCGGCCACCCTGCGGGGGCACCGAGGCGACCGTGCCTTCCAGAATCTTGAGTAGCGCCTGCTGGACGCCCTCGCCGGACACGTCGCGCGTGATCGACGGGTTGTCCGCCTTGCGCGCGATCTTGTCGACCTCGTCGATGTAGATGATCCCGGTCTCGGCCTTCTTGATGTCGAAGTCCGCGGCCTGGATCAGCTTCAAGAGAATGTTCTCGACGTCCTCGCCGACGTAGCCGGCCTCGGTCAGCGCCGTCGCGTCGGCGATCGCGAACGGGACGTTCAGGATCCGCGCGAGCGTCTGCGCCAGAAGCGTCTTCCCGCACCCGGTCGGCCCGAGCAGGAGGATGTTCGACTTCTGGAGCTCGACGTCGCCGTCCTCCGTGCCCATCTGCACGCGCTTGTAGTGGTTGTAGACCGCGACGGCGAGCGTGCGCTTCGCCTCTTCCTGCGAGACGACGTAGTCGTTGAGAACGGCGTAGATGTCCTTCGGGCGAGGCAGGTTCTCGAGGTCGAGCGAGGCCGGAGCCGTCAGCTCCTCGTCGATGATCTCGTTGCAGAGATCGATGCATTCGTCGCAGATGTAGACGCCCGGGCCTGCGATCAGCTTCTTGACCTGTCGCTGCGACTTGCCGCAGAAGCTGCAGAGCAGCTGCTCGTTTCCTTCGCTGGCCCTAGCCATCCCCAGTCACCTTGTACATCGAAATTGTCACTCTGCCTAGCCCTCGACTCAGCGATGCTCGATGACAGTGTCGATGATTCCGTACTCCTTCGCTTCCGCTGCCGTCATGAAGAAGTCGCGCTCCATGTCCTTCGAGACCTTGTCCAGATCCTGGCCCGTGTGCGTTCCCATGATTTCTTCGAGCTTTCGCTTCAAAGCAATCGTCTCCCGTGCGTGGATCTCGATGTCGGTCGCCTGACCCTGGAAGCCGCCCCAGACCTGGTGGATCAGGATCTTGGCGTTCGGCAGCGCCATGCGCTTTCCTTTCGCGCCGCCGGACAGAAGCAGCGCTCCCATCGACATCGCAATGCCGACGCAGATCGTCTGCACGTCGGGCTTGATGAACTGCATCGTGTCGTAGACCGCGAGCCCGTGGTACACGGATCCGCCCGGCGAGTTGATGTAGAGGGCGATGTCCTTGTCGGGGTCCTCCGACTCGAGGTGGAGGAGCTGGGCGATGATCAGATTCGCGATCTGATCGTCGACCGGCGTCCCCAGGAAGACGATCCGCTCGTTGAGCAGCCGGGAGTAGATGTCGAACGCCCGCTCGCCGCGCGAGGTCTGTTCGACGACCATCGGGACGAGTGGGCTCATTTGGGGGTCGTATCTCATGCAGGCTCCTTGCTGCTCGGGGTCCACAGTTTCGTAGCGGTTGCCGGTTTTTCCTTCTCGGGCGTCCAGATGCTGTCGCGCGCCCGTGCGAGCTCGACTGGAATTGGCTTCACGTCCTCGACGATACGGTCCAGCGCCTTCTTCAGGCGGAGGTCCGAGCGCAGGCGCTCGTGCTGGCCCGACTGCCAGAGCTGCTCGATGACGGCCTCCGGATCCTCTTCGGCGGCCTCCGCCTGCTCGCGCACGAGCTCCTTGACCTCGTCGTCGGAGACCTCGATCGCCAGCTTGTCGGCGACCGCCTCGAGGACGAGCTCGCGTGAGATCGCGCGCCTCGCCTCGGCCCGGAGTGTCTCGCGCAGCTGGTCGGCGGTCTGGCCGGTCACCTGCAGATACGTCTCAGCATCGAGGCCGCGTCGCTCGAGTGAACGGAGCATCGCGGAGAGCAGCTCGGCGGCGCGCGCTTCGACGAGCGCGTCCGAGACGTCGACCTTCGACACCTCGACCAGCCTGTCGATCGCGGCGGCGCGGAAGTCGGCGTCGAGCTCGGCCTGAATCGCCTCGCGCAGGCGCCCCTCGATCTCGGCGCGGAGCTCCTCGAGCGTCTCGAACTCGCTCGCGGCGCGCGCCAGCTCGTCGTCGAGCGGCGGCAGCACCGGCTCCTTGAGCTCCTTCAGGGTCGCCTCGGCCTGCTTCTGACCCCCCTCGGTGTCCGTGTACCCGATCGTCTTCGTGTCGCCCGGGCTCATCCCGCGCAGTCCGCGCTCGATGTCTTCGACGAGTCGGCCGGCGCCGAGCTGGACGACGTAGTCGCGCTGCGCCTCGCCCGTCTCGTCGACGAGGTCGACGACCATGACGTCGCCGTCCTTCGCCGGGCGGTCCTCGACCGGGACGAGCTCGGCAACCGACGCGCGAAGGGCCTCGAGCTCGCGCTCGACCAGCTCCTCCGGGACATCCGGCTCCGGAGCGGGCACCTCGAGCCCGGCCCACTCGGCGACCTCCGGCGGGGCCTGAACCGAGAACTCGGCGGTGAAATTGAACGGCTCGTCCTCGGAGCTCGGCACGTCGTAGTCGAGCTCGGGCTGCGAAACCGGCCGGACGCTCGCATCGTCGGCGGCGTTCCAGAACCAGCCGCTGATGTGGGACTCGACGGCCTCGGTGAAGATGCGGTCGCGGCCGATCCGCGCCTCGAGCACCTTCTGCGGGACCTTGCCCTTGCGGAAGCCGGGGATCTTGGTGCTGGCCGCGAGGTCGGAGGACGCGTGCTCGACGGCGTGCTTCAGGTGGTCAACGGGGACCTCGACCTGAAGGCGGACGCGATTGTCCGCGAGTTCCTCCACTTGAGTCCTCACGCGGGCCATTGTGCCAGCACCCTGCCGGGCTGGGTCTTTCGCCCCCCGAACGAGGCATGGGAGAACGCTCGGGACCGTCCGATGACGAGGGAGACCGCAGCGAGCCGCCCTCGCAGCAGGGGTCCTAACCGCCGCAGTTCGCGTCCGTGCCGCCCGCGGACGCGAGCGTCTCAGTCGTCGGAGTCTTCGTCGTGCGGCTCGAGTGGCTCCGCGACCCGCTTCGCAGCCTCGTGCTGCTCCTCGCGGACCTCGTCGAGCTGCTCCTCGAACTTCGTGACGTCGCTCTCGCGGCTTTCCTGCTCGCGCTCTTCGGGTGTCGCCATGTTCAGCTGAGTACCCGCCGCTCTATCCTTTGAATCGCGCGGGTGTGGCGGAACTGGTAGACGCGCCGGGTTTAGGACCCGGTGGGCTATGCCCTTGGAGGTTCGAGTCCTCTCGCCCGCACTCCCCCGAACGAGGGATGCCCGGGGCGCCTGGATTCCGGAGAATCGTGCGGCGTGGACCTCGCTGTCGCCTTTCCCGCGGACTTCTCGGAGCCGATCAGCCCCGAGCTCGTGCTCGTCTCCCCGCCCGAGGTCGCGCGCGCGGCGCGCAGCCTTCTCGTTGCTGCAAGTCCCGCGCCGCGGGTCATCGTCACGGAGCGCGAGTTCGGCGCGGTCGAGCTGACGGCGGTCTGGTTCTTCAGCGTCGCGGCGACGCTCGGCCCGCTTCTGCTCTACCTGCTCGCGAGCCGGACGAGCTAGGGCAGCGGCACCGTGCCACCGCCTGCGAGGCAGTCGGCGAGGTAGAGCGCAACTCCCGGATCTCCCGTCCATAGAGAGAAGCGGCCGCGGCCGTGGGTCTCGCGAGCCGCGGCAACCTGCGCGGCCGCGTGCATCGCGAATGCTCGGGCGCGCTCGAGCCAGAGGTCGTCTCCCGTTCGCTCGAGCAGGGCGAGGAACGCGTAGCCGTTGCCGGCCGTGCCGTGGCAGAGGCCGAGGCCGTTGACCAGAGGGCCCGCGCGCCACGTCAGCTCGCCTCCGGCTCGGAGCAGCCGGTCGTGTTCCTCATCCTCCGGCGCGAGCTTCGCGAGCGAGCTAACGATCCCGGGGGCGCCGTGGCACCACTGGACTCGGATCTTGCCGTCCGGCGCCTGGAGGCCGCTGTCCGTCAGCGGGGGCCAGTTCGCCAGCCCGTCCTCCTCGACGGCGTAACGGCGCGCCACCTCCGCAGCGCGCTCATGGAGGTCCGGCGCTGCAGTGAACGCCGCGAGCGCGAGCATGCACCCCGCGAATCCGTGCGCAGGGCCGAGGTACTGCGCCGGCTTGCCGACGATGATCTGTGTCCAGACGCCTGACTCCGGATCGCGTTCGTCGTCGAGCCACGCAGCGCTCTCTCGCCAGAGCTCTGTCCAGCGAGTCTCGCCGGTCGAGCGGTGCAACTCGGCCGCGACCAGCATCGTGCCCGCGCTTCCCCACATCAGCTCCCGGTGCTCGTCGTGCGCGTTGTCGGCGATCAGCTCTGCAAGCCGGTCGGCGTTCGCGCTCGAGGGTGCGAGTCGCTGACGGACGAGGCGGATCCCGGCCTCGCCGAAGTGCAGGCCACGCTGGTGTTCGTCCTCGGGATAGTCGGGCATGTACTCCCGCTCGAGGTACGGGACGTAGTCGCGCTCGAGCTCGACGAGCCCGCGACTCTGCAGTTCGTCAATGGCGCAGATCACGCCCGAACCACCGAGATACAGGGTGCGGTAGCGTCGCGGCTCGTCCTCGTCGTCGGGATGCACCGGCCACCCGTCGTCGAAAGCGCCCTCGGTCTCGGCGACGATCTCACGGATCGCGGCCTCGATCGCGGCGGCGTCCCAGGGCTCGTCGAGGAGCGGCTCGTGGCTCTCGGGATTGAAGAGAGCCAGCGCTAGCGGACCAGTTCCTTGAAGGCCGGCTCGTCGCGGACCGGATCGAAGTCCGAGTCGTCGGCGGCCATCGCGCGGAAGTACTCGTGCCCGTCGATCGCGAGCCGAAGGTGCTCGATCGCGTCGGCCGACCGGCCCGCGAGGCTCTCGCAGCACGCGACGTTGTAGGCGATGTCGGGGTGCTGCGGATGCGTGTCGAGCAGCTCGCGACCTCGATCGGCAGCATCCTCATACCTGCCCGCTTGGTAGAGCGGGTGGATCGGCCACCAGAGCTCCGGTGCGAAAGCGGCGATGCCCTCGGGCAGGTCGAGCCACTCGTGCCGGCGCGAGTTGTAGCCCGACTCGGTCGGCGGCGGGAACGCGGGATCGGCGAACGCGCCGACCGAAATCACGATCAGGTCCGGCTCCGTCGGCTCGGTGTAGAAGACCTGCGAGCCGCACTCGGGACAGAAGTGGAAGACGTGCTCCTTCTCGTCCGCCTCTTCCGAGATCCGCGAGTAGTCGTTGTAGCGGCCGACGATCTCGACCTGGTCCGGCTTGAACGCGGATTGCATCCCGAACGCGCTCCCGGTGCGGCGTTGACAGTCGAGGCAGTGGCAGATGGAGACGACGAACGGATCGCCGGTGACCTCGAGGCGGAGCTGTCCGCAGTGGCAGGCGGCCTGGCGAGCGCTCATGCTCGTGATCCTACGGTGCACGGACTGATCGTTTCGCCCTCCGGTCAGAGGGAACGATGACGCCTATGAGCCAGGCGGAGAGGACCGCTGTCAGTGACGGGAGTTCCGAGAGCCCCCGCCCCCAGCCGGAGCAAGACGAGCCGAAGGTGGCCGACCCGTCGCTCGGCGATCTCTCGAAACGCGACTACCTGGCGATCTTCGTCCGCGGCGCCAAGAAGTCGATCAAAGACCACATCCCGAACCTGGCTGCCGCGCTTGCCTACTACGCGTTCCTCGCCATCCCCTCACTGCTGCTCGTCGCCGTCGGCGTCTTCGGCCTGGTCGCCGACGAGCAGGCCGTCGGCAAGCTCGTCGACCGGCTGGGCACGGTCGCCCCGCCTGAAGCTCTCACGCTGGTCAGACAGAGCCTCGACCGCGTCACGCAGGGCCAGTCGAGCTCCGGGATCGCGATGATCGTCGTCGGCTCGGTGCTCGCCCTCTGGACGCTCACCGGGTCGATGCAGACGCTGATGTGGGCGCTGAACTCCGCGTACGACCGCGAGGAGACACGCGGCTTCGTCAAGCAGCGGCTGACGGCGCTTCTGATGGTCGTGCTGATGCTGGTCGCTTTCGTGCTGGCCTTCGGCCTGCTCGTGCTCGGCCCGCACCTGTCGGGCTGGATCGGGTCGGCGGTCGGCTTCGAGACGCTCGTCAACTGGCTCTGGTGGACCGCGCAATGGCCGATCCTGATCCTGGCGCTGCTCGCCGTGTTCGCGACCGTCCTCTATCTGGGGCCGAACGTCGACCATCCTCGCTGGAGCTTCCTCACGCTCGGGACGGTGACCAGCGTGGTCGTCTGGCTGCTCGCCTCCGGTGCCTTCGCGATCTTCGTCGGTCAGATCGGCTCGTACAACAAGGCCTGGGGCTCGCTCGCGGCGGTGATCATCATGCTCACCTGGCTCTGGATCAGCGGCCTCGCGCTGCTCTTCGGCGCAGAGGTCAACGCCGAGTCGGAGCGGAGCCGGGAGCTACGGCGCGGCGAGCGGGGAGCCTCGACGGCGGTTCAGGCGCCGGCGAAGGACTAGTCACTTCGTCGCGGAGAGCCCTCGTCGCATGGCACCACAGACGCTCGCCTTACGGCTCGCATTTTCTCCGCGCCTGAGGCGCTTCGAGCGACGACCGTTCAGCCGCCGGACGGATCGACGTGGAATATTGTCCGGGTGACGAACTTGTTGTTGTTCACGCGGCGTATGTAGAGCACGCGGATATCGCTCGGCCCGTAGACGACCCGGTAGCCGTGTACGCGCCAACAGTAGAAGCCGCGGTAAGGCGCTACGTTTTCAGCTTGGCACTTCACTTTGCCGTACTGGGCTTCGTCGCCCATTTGTAGCCGGAAGACCTGGCCCGTTTCGAGGGCGGCGGCGGTTCCGGTGCCTGCAGCAATGACGCCGCACAGAAAGGCGGCGACGGTCTTAGCGGACATGCCCTGCCTCCATTCGCTTCGTTCCTGGCTCATACGATCTCACTCGCACCAAG
Source organism: uncultured Actinomycetes bacterium (assembly GCA_963812695.1). GTDB lineage: Bacteria > Actinomycetota > Thermoleophilia > Gaiellales > Gaiellaceae > VAXT01. The sequence continues at coordinate 116,117 of CAWEWD010000010.1, read as the reverse complement.
CGGCTGACAAGACGGCCATGGCCGAAAGAGCGTCTAGCCGGCGACGGGAACTCCGGACCTTTGGAACTGGGTCTACTGTTCGCGTCAGGTGAGTCGGGAGCCGACAGAGAAGTCCGCCGAGGAGGAGCCGCATCAGATGGGACCGGAGGAGCGGCTGTTCCGGGCACGTCAGAGCTGGCCGGTCTACACCATCTTCGTGATCAGCGTGATCGTGGCCGTGACCCTGATCCTCGCCAGCCGCTAGCCCGCCGAGGCCCGTGCTGCGGCGATCTCTGCGTCCACGTCGAGGCCGCGCGCGGTCGGCCTAAGCCAGGTTCCTCGGTCGGTTACCGCCGCCGGGGCTGATCGCGGGCGGCGAGGGGGCCCGCTCCGGTCGCCGTCCCGGTCATTTCCCAAAATCCGTGGGGGGACCGGTGGGGGAACCATCCGCGCTTTCGGGACCTCCACGGCACACCTGACCCGTGGAGGAATGCGGGTTTCCGCATGGCTCCAGGTGGTCGGATGGCCCCGGGAGGAGTCGAACCTCCGCACACGGATTCGAAGTCCGTTGCTCTATCCGCTGAGCTACGGGGCCGCGGGCTACGAAGCGTAGACGGGATTCGGGAGCGGTCTGCCCGCCTCCGCGGCGAGCAGATTGTCGACCAGCACGCGTGTCATCGCCTCCCGCGTTTCCTGCGTCGCGCTGCCGAGATGGGGCGTGAGGACGACGTTCGGAAGCTCGAGCAGCTCCGGCGGCACGTTCGGTTCGTCGGTGAAGACGTCGAGGCCGGCTCTGATCCGGCCCGCAGCGAGCTCCGCGACGAGCGCCGCTTCATCGATGAGCGCTCCGCGCGCCGTGTTGACGAGGCACGCGCCGTCGTGCAGGAGCCCTAGTCGCCGCGCGTCGAGCAGCAACTCCGTCCCGGCCGCCAGCGGGACGTGGAGGGTGACGATGTCCGCCTCCCGCAGAAGGTCGTCCAGGTCGCGATAATCGAGCCCGAGCTCGTCCTCCTCGGCCGCCGGCAAGCGCTCACGTTTCGTGTAGAGCAGACGCATCTCGAAGCCGCGTGCCCGGCGGGCCACGGCCTTGCCGATCCGCCCGAGGCCGACGATGCCGAGGGTCGCGCCGCTCACCTCTTGGGCGAGGAGCTTCGGCGTCGCCCAATCCGTGCCCCAGTTGCCGGCCCGAACGAACGAGTCGCCTTCGATGACGCGCCGACGCGAGGCGAGGATGAGCGCGAGCGTGAGGTCTGCGGTCGCCGCGTTGAGGACGCCGGGCGTGTTCGTCACGGCCACACCACGGGCGGCGCAGGCCGCGACGTCGATGTCGTCGTAACCGACTCCGTAGTTCGCGACGACCCGCAGGTTCGGGAAGAGCTCGAGCGTTCGCGCGTCGATCACCTCGCCGACGACGGCGAGCGCGTCGACATCCGGCCGCGGTGCACTGAGCGTGCCTTCGTAGAACTCGACGTCGCGAAGCTCGTCCCAGGCGGGGCCGGGAAACCGACGGGAGGCCAGGATCTTCACTGCGGAGCTAGGGGTGGCGGACGGGACTTGAACCCGCGACCACCGGGACCACAACCCGGGGCTCTACCAACTGAGCTACCGCCACCGCGCACGGCTCAGGATAGCCGCTTCCGATGCCGCGTCCGGGGTCCGGCCGCGAGCCTCCCTCCGGTCAGGACCCTATTGGCGAACTTCGGACCCGTGGGGAACGGGACAGTGACGAAAGCGCAACTCCTCCGCCTAGCGCAACGCGCCAACCGGCGCGCGCTCGATCAACTCGAGCAGCCTCTCGTTGAAAGCCGGGATGTCCTTCGGGTACCGGCTCGTAACGAGGTTGCCGTCGACGACCACCTCCTCGTCGAGCCATTCGCCGCCCGCGTTCTGCACGTCCGTCCTGATGCTCCAGAACGAGGTCAGCGTGCGACCGCGGACGACGTCCGCCTCGACCAGCATCCACGGCGCGTGGCAGATCACGCCCATCGGCTTGCCGGACCGGAAGAACTCACGCACGAAGCGGACAGCCTTGTCGTCCGTGCGCATCGTGTCCGGGTTCCCGACGCCGCCGGGAATGACGAGGGCGTCGTATTCCTCGGCGCTCACCTCGCCCACCTCGCGATCGACGTGGAACGTGTCAGCTTTGTCGTAGTGATCGAAGCCCTGGATCTCACCCGACTCGAGCGAGACGAGCTCAGGCTTCCCACCCGCCGCTTCGACTGCTTTCCACGGCTCGGTGAGCTCGACCTGTTCGACCATGTCCGTTGCGAGAAACGCGACTTTCTTGCCATTCAAGTCAGCCACTTTTGTCGACCCTCCTCGTTTCGATTCGCAAGAGGACCTACCCCGATCGAGGGCTGCCAATCACCCGTGCGTAGGTCTCGCCCAAGCCTTGTTCTGCCGACAATTGGCATACGGGTTTCAATGCGAATCCGAGTCCACGAAGCGGCAGATCTACCCGGCCTGGTCGCGTTTCTCCGAGAGCGCGCCTACGTCGCCGACGAGGTCGGCCCGAACACGATCGAGGTCTCGCGGCTCTCATCGGTCCGGCACAGCCGGGTGCGTATGGAGCTCGATCTCCACCTGAGTGACTGGCACGCGGCCAATCCCGAGGCAGAGGCGGAATTCGTCGAGTAGAACTGGGCGGCGGGCTACGCTTCGCCCGGGCGCCTGTAGCTCAGAGGAAGAGCGGCGGCCTTCTAAGCCGTTGGTCGGGGGTTCGAATCCCTCCAGGCGCACCTCGGAACGATTCGTTCTTGCTAGCCGCGGGCGCCGAAGTCGGCGGTCACGATCGTGACCGAACGGCCTCCGTACGCGCCGCGCGCGGAAGCGAAGTGCACGGCCCCGATTCCGATCTCGCGCCACTCGGGCGCGAGGATGTTCTGCCGGTGCGGCGGGCTCGCCATCCACTCCCCGACGGCGCTGGCGGCACTCGTGTCGGGAGTCTCATAGAAGATGTTCTCGCCGACCGTCCACTCGCTCCGGCCCATCGGATAGAAGCGCTCGATGCGCTTCCAGAACGGCGCGCCGTTCAACGACTCGTGCTCGAAGAACCCTTTGAGCCCCATCTCGCGCGAGTGGTACGCGGCGGCTGCGTCGAGCCCCCGCGAGATGCGAAGCGGCCTCAGGCCCCGAGCCCCTCGCTGCGCGTTGATGCGCGCGGCAACGTCGAGCTCGAGCGCCCTCAGGCCGTTGTCGGTCTTCCTGGGACGCGTGGGCAGCGAGCGCACCGCGGCGTGCTGCAGGAACAGGCTGAGCGTCTGCTTCCGCGGAACCTGAATTGCATGCGGGCGCGCGGCCGCCTGCTGCGCTGAACCGAGCAGCAAGATCGAAAGAGCGCCGGCCGCAAGAGTCGTGCGCATACGACCGTGATCGGTGCGCCCCACGCGGGTCTTCAGCCCGAACGAGTGATTTCAGATCGTCGCGGCGCGGCCCTGGCGCAAGCGCCGGTGCTGGAGCCAGGCGATCAGGAGCACCTGGATCGTCCCGGCGACCGGGATCGCGGCCAGCGCACCGAGAACGCCCGCAAGCTCCGCCCCGATCAACACCGCGACCAGGATCACGAGCGGAGACAGCCGCACGGTCCGGCTGTAGACGAGCGGCTGCAGCAGATGGTTCTCGAGCTGCTGGTAGACGATGAAGAAGACGATCAGCACGATCCCAGCGACGATCGAGTGGATGAACCCGACCGCGGAGACGAGGATCGCCGCGATGGTCGCGCCGGCCAACGGGATCAGATCGAGGATCGCAACCAGCAGGCCGAGAGCCACCGCATAGGGCACACCGAGCGCGACCATGACGATCGTCGAGGAGATGCCTGCGATCACGCTGATCAGCAGGTTTCCGGTCACGTACCCGCCAACGGTCTTGTAGATCTGGTGCCCGACGCCGCGCCAGTGCTCGCGCGACGACTCGGGGAGCATCAGGAAGAAGCGGTCGACCCAGACCGGCCCCTCGAGCAGCATGAAGACGGTCATGAACAGGATCGTCACCGTGGCGACGATCGCGGTGATGACCCCTTTCGTGATCGCGACCGCGGTGCCGGTCAGTCCGAGCAGCTTGCCGGCACCCCCGTTCTCGAGCTGGTCGCGTACGTGCTGTGTGATGTGGTACTTCGACTCGAGGAACCCGAGCCGGCCGCGGCGATGCGTGATGTCGTCGATGTAGCCGGGCAGCGCCTTCGCGAAGCCGTTCACCTCGTGGACGAGTGTCGGGACGAAGAGCGCGCCCAGGGCGACCAGCCCGAGGAGCGTGAGCAGCACCGTGATTGCGGTCGCCGCCCCGCGGCGCTTCACGCCGTGGCGCTGGAACCATTCGACGGCGGGGTTGAGGGCGAGGGTGAGGAAGGCCGCGATCAGGATCCACGTCAGGATGTGCCGCGCGATCCAGATGACCTCGAGCAGGATGCCGACCGCGATCGCGATCCCGAGCACCGCAAGGACCGTCGTGGCCCGGAACCGGACGAGGCGCTCCTCCACGTCGAAGGAGGATCACGGCCGCGTCGGACGGCTTGCGGCGGATCCCAAGCGGGCGGCGGGGATCGAACCCGCGCGACTGGGTTGGAAACCCAGGGCTCTACCACTGAGCTACGCCCGCGCGCACATAGCGTAGCGTCCTGCCTGTGCACGATCCGTATGCGTGGCCGCTCGACTTCGAGGCGCTCATTTTCGTCCCTGCGCTGGCGATCGGCTACGCGTTCTTGGCCCGGCGCTACGCGACGGAGCGCTGGCGCGTCTCGTGCTTCGTCGCCGGCCTCGCGCTGATCCTCGCGGTCTTCGTCACGCCGCTGCATCCGATCGCGCTCCACTACCTGCTCTCGATCCACCTCCTCCAGAACGTCATCCTGGCCGAGTGGGCGCCGGCGCTCTGCGTCATCGGGCTCCCGGCTGCGATCCGCGGGCCGCGCCTGCTCACGCACCCCGTGGTCGCGCTGCCGCTCTGGGCCGGGACGTACTTCGTCTGGCACATCCCGGCCGTGTACGACGCGGCGCTCCGGCACCCGGAGTCGCTGCTGCACCTCGAGCACCTCTCGTACTTCGTCACCGGGTGCCTCTTCTGGTGGCCGGCGCTCCGCAACGAGCCGCATCGGCTCAAAGCCGGCGTGCGTGCGATGTACCTCTTCGCCGCGTTCGTCGTCGCGAGCCCGCTCGGCCTCATGCTCGCGCTCATCCCGCGCCCGATCTACGACTACTACGTTCAGGCGCCCCGGCTCTGGGGTATGTCGCCCCTGACCGACCAGCAGATCGGAGGCGGCGCGATGGCGCTCGAGCAGGCGGCTGTCCTCTTCGCCGTCGGAACGTGGTTCTTCCTGCGGTTTCTGTCCAGCGAGGCTCGCGCCGACACCTTCCGGACGCTGGGCCCGCCTCCGTCCGTACAATCACGCGGGGAGATGAGCGATGGACGCTGAGCTCGTCCGTCAAGGTGCACGGGCCAGGGCCAGGCACTCATGGCGGAACACTTCGGTCTCTGCGCTAGGGCCGCTGACCGCCCTCGCCGGCCTTGTCTGGGCCCTCGTCCAGCCGTACCGGATCACGCTGCTCGACCCCGACAAGCACAGCTTCTGGTACCTCGCGGTCCAACCACCGTTGCTGGTCATGCTCGTCGGAGCGCTGTTCCACTTCTGGGTCGTCCCGGGACTGCTGTCCGACCTGGAAGAAGCGGAGGAACGGACAACGTAGATGGAGCCGCCGGCCGAGGTCGTCCATTGGATGTTCGGTGTCGGCTTTCTGTTCCTCGGCCTCTGCCTGCTCGCTGAGGCGATCATCGGGCGCGAGGTTTGGCGTCGACGCGCGTGGCGGGCGTACCTCTGGCCCAGCATCGCCTTCCTGATGGGCGTCCTGATGTGGCCCGTAATGGTCTTCTACACGAGCTCGGCGATCCACATGCTCGCGCACAGCGCGTGGGCGCAGGCGTTGATGCTCGCAGGCGGCGCCCAGCTCGGGCTCGTGCGGGGGAAGCTGCGAAGCCCCAGGTGGGAGCTGACGCTGCCGCTCGCCCTCTTCGTTTCCGGCTTCGCCTTTCTCATCCACGAGCAGAATCCGTGGTTCTTCTCGCGCGCGGCATTCCTGCACCATGCGCTCGGGTGGACGATGCTCGCCGGCGCGCTGATCACGCTCGGCCGTGCCACGCAGCCGCGCTCTCCGGTCTTCAACGCGGGCTTCGCGATGATCATGATCGCCACGGCCACGCTGCTCTTCTGCGACCGGAACGTCGCGCCCATCTTCGGCCATCTGTCCCCGCTCGCCGGCGGGCGATGAGATCGAAGGCGCTAGCGGCGGCGGTCCTCGTCGCTCTGGCGCTGCCGACCTCGGCGCTCGCCCACGCCGTCCTACTCGAGCGCGTGCCGACCTACGGCGCCCGACTCGCCACGGCGCCGACGCACGGTGTCGCTCCAGTTCGACCAGAGCGTCGACGCATTCTCGAACTCGATCGATGTGCGCAGCGCGACCGGCAAGGTCGTGACGGCCGGCGCGACGCACACGACCGACAGCGGCCGCAAGGTCGTCGTTCCTCTCCGCAAGCTGCCGAAGGGCGCCTACACGGTGCGCTGGCACGTGACGTCGAACGAGGGTCACGTCGTCTCGGGCGTGTACACGTTCGGGGTCCGCGTCAAGCCGCCGCCGCCGACCGAGGCGTACGGAGCCGGAGGCCCGACGAAGTTCGAGTACGTTGCCAAGTGGGGCTACTTCCTGGGGCTGGCGCTGCTCGTGGGCGGGCTCGCGTTCAGGCTGCTCGTGCTGCGCGGGCGAACGAACCCGGCGTTCGACCGGCGGTTCTACTGGGTCGTCGGGGCCGGGGTGGTCGGCAGCATCGAGCTCGGCATCCTCGGGTTCATCCTTCGGGCTGCCGACGCGTTCCAGCTTCCGCTCGACCAACTGGTCTACGGCGACCTGTCGCCGCTCGCCCGCGGCACGCGGTTCGGGACCGCGTTCATCGCGATGACGCTCGGCTTCGCGCTCGTCGCCGCATTCCTCTTCCTGGCCTGGCTCACCGACCGGCCGATTCTGCTCTGGCCTGCGTTCTTCCTCGGGCTCGTCCTCTGCTCCGGGCTCTCGCTGTCGGGGCACTCGGCCGTGGACGTCGGATCGTCGTGGAAGTCCGAGCTCGCGGACTACGTGCACCTCGTGGCAGCGTGCTTCTGGGTCGGCGGCCTCGTGATGCTCGCGTTCGTCGTGTGGCCGACGGCGCCGGAGCTGCGACGAGACGCGTTCCATCGCTTCTCGCAGCTGGCGGCCGTGCTCGTCGGAGCGATGGTGCTCGCGGGCGCGTACCTCGCGTATGACCGGCTGCCGAAGGTCGCCGATCTCTGGCAGGTCCGCTACGGGCAGGTGCTACTGATCAAGAGCTCGCTCGTCGTGCTCGCACTGTCGTGGGGCGCGCTGCACCATTTCGTCGTGGCACCGGCGCTGGAACGCGGTCGCGGAGTCGGGTCGCGAGCTGTCGGGCGCAGCCTGCGCGGCGAGAGCGCGGTCGCGATCGCGATCCTCCTCGTGGTCGCTGTGCTCGTCGATGCGAACCCGCCGGCGAAGTCCGTAAAGCAGCCGGTTCCAACGTCAGCTGCAAAGCGGTAAATCAGTCGGGGTGGCCGGATTCGAACCGGCGACTTCTGCGTCCCAAACGCAGCACTCTAACCAGACTGAGCTACACCCCGAAGACCCCCGCAGTGTAGTCGGATAGGTTCGCTGCGTGTCCGAGCCGATCGTCGCCGCGGATCCGCAGCAACACGTCCGCCGGCCGGTGGTCGGCTACGCGATGGTGCTCGGCGCAACGGCGCTCTGGGGGATCAACGGGTCGTTCGCAAAGGCAGCCCTCAGCTCCGGGCTTTCGTCCCTGCGCCTGACCGAGGTGCGCTCGACCGGAGCGGCGCTGATCCTCGTCGGAGCGCTCCGATCGCGCGCCCGCGGAGCCTTCGGATCAGGCGCGGTGAGCTCCCGTTTCTCCTCCTCTTCGGCGTCGCCGGCCTCGCCTTCGTGCAACTCCTCTACTTCGTCGCCATCCACCGGCTCGAGATCGGAGTCGCCCTGCTCATCCAGTACGTCGCGCCCGTGCTGATCGCGCTCTGGGCGCGGCTCGTCCTCAAGGAGCCGGTCCGACGACGGGTCTGGGCGGCGCTGATCCTCTCGCTCGGCGGACTGTCGTTCGTCGTCGACCTGTGGAGCGGCGTCGCACTCGACGGGCTCGGAGTCCTGGCCGCACTCGGGTCGGCAGTCGCGTTCGCCCTCTACATCCTGCTCGCGGAAAACGCCGTTACCCGACGGGACCCGGTCTCGCTGCTCGCGCTGGGCTTTACCTTCGCCGCCCTCTTCTGGGCTCTTGTCCAACCGTGGTGGTCGTTCCCGACGGAGTATCTGGACGACCGGGTCAGCCTCGACGGCGCCGTCTTCTCGACCACGCTGCCGGTCTGGGCGCTCCTGATGGGCGTCGTCCTCGTCGGCACGATCGTGCCGTTCCTCCTGCTCCTCGCGGCGCTTCGGCACCTCTCCGCGACCCGGGCGGGCGTGACCGCGATGTTCGAGCCCGTTGCGGGCGCGCTCGTCGCCTATGCACTGCTCGGCGAGTCGTTGACGAGCGCTCAGCTCGTTGGCGGCGCAATCGTCCTCGCGGGCATTCTCCTCGCCCAGACGGCGCGCTAGCGACGAATTTCCGCGCTGTAAATCGGTCCGTACTTCGCGGAAACTACCGAAAATTGCAGTTGTAAACCTGGACGATGTCGTCTTCGCCCATTAATGTCGCCCGACCTCCTGATGTCTGGGAACTGCCGCAGTCTCAGCGTCATGGTGCTCTTGCTCGGGATAGCGCTCAGTGTTGGTGCCCGGGCAGACGCCGACTCCCGTATGCCGTTGACCCCGCTGACGTCGAGCGGTGCGGCGCTCGGCCCGGGCGAGCTCACGGTCGTCAGGCTGATCAACTCGTTTCGTGAGCGGAACGGCGTGCCGGCTCTCGTCGTCGGCCCGGCCCTCAGCCGTGCAGCGCAAGCGCACTCGAGCGACATGGCCCGACGCGGCTATTTCGACCACGGCGCGTTTGCGACGCGGCTCCACAGCTTCGGCGTGCGAGCGCCCTACCTCGGGGAGAACCTCGCCGCCGGTTCACGGCCGCTGACTCCGGCCGCGATCGTCCGCATGTGGATTCAGAGCCCGCCGCATCGCGAGAACCTGCTCGACCGCGACTTTCGACGCATCGGGGTCGGGGTGGCCGGCGGCTCGACCCGCCTCGTCACAGCCGACTTCTCGGGCCGCTGACGATTAGTCGGTGACGAGTAGCTCGCGGAGCTCGGCCAGACGCTCGCGTCGGCGCTCCTGGACGTCCCCGTGCTCGACCCGTGCGAGCAGGTCGTCGATCAGCGGAGCGAGCTCCAGCGGATCGAAAGGCTTCGTCACATAGTCGACGCCGCCGAGCTCGAGCCCGCGCGCCTGATCGCGGAGCTCGGCGCGTGCGGTCAGGAACACGACCGGAATGGTCGCGGTTCGCTCATCCTCGAGCAGTTCGCCGAAGATGTCCCAACCGTCGACCCCGGGCATCATCACGTCGAGCAGGATCACGTCCGGTGTCTCGCGGCGCGCGACCTCCACGCCGGCCGGACCGTCCTCGGCCTCGTGCACGACCATCCCGGCGGCCTCGAGATTGACGCGGCAGAGCAGGCGGATCGGCGCCTCGTCGTCGATGATCAAAACGCGCGCGCCCACGGGCGACCTATACCCCGCCTGCGCCCTGTTCAGTCGCCTCGGCGAGCGGCAGCTCGAACGTGAAGCTCGACCCTCCGCCCTCGGCCGAGTCGACCCAGATCCGACCGCCCATCGCCAGCACGAGCCCGCGCGCGATGAAGAGCCCCAGCCCGGCACCGGCGTAGCCCCCCGTGCTGTCCGCGCGGTGGAACTTCGAGAAGATGTGCGCGCGCTCCGCCTCGGGAATGCCGTCGCCCTGGTCGACGACCCTGACCTCGACGCGGCCGGCCCGACGATGCGCTTCGACCGTGACCGTTCCGCCGTGCGGAGAGAACTTGACCGCGTTGTCGAGCAGGTTCTTGAGGATCTGGACCAGCTTCTCGCGGTCGGCCGAAGCGGCGAGCGGTTCGTCGGGCAACTCGAGCACGAACCGGTGCCCGTTGACGATCGCGCCTTCCTGGACGCTCGAGATCGCATCCGAGACGACGGCCCGGAGGTCCGTCGGCGCGAGCTCGACCTGCATGTCGCCGGCCTCGAGCCGCGCGACGCTGAGCAACGTGTCGACGATCGTCGTCAGCCGCTGCGCCTCGGAGGCGATGTACTCGAGGAACGTGCGCCGCTCCTCTTCCCTGAACAGGACGTCGCGCCTGAGGAGCGTCTCGGCGAACCCGTAGATCGACGTCAGCGGCGCGCGCAGCTGGTGCGAGACGGTCGAGACGAAGGTCGACTTCATCTCCTCGACGATCCGCTCCGAGGAGACGTCGCGGAAGGCGAAGATGCGGCCGGAGACGGAGCCGACCGGGTCGTGCATGACGGCTTCGGTGAGCGAGAGCCAGACCTCGTCGCCCCCGCGCTGGATCGACAGCAGGCGCTCGCCCGCGGTCCCTTCGTCCCCGGACGCGAGCTCGCGCTGGAGCACCTCGACCGGAGTCCGCCCGAGCGCGGACGCTCCGGGAACGCCCGTGATCGCCTCCGCCGAATCGTTCCAGAGCACGACCTTGCCCTCGCGGTCGACGGCCACGATCCCGTCGGCGATGTTGGACAGAATCGCGTAGCTCCGCTCTCGTTCGAGCGCGACGCGCTGGTAGAGCTCGGCGTTCGACAGCACCGCGGAGGCGTTCCCGGCGAGCGCGGTGAGCGCCGCGACTTCCTCCTCGCGCCAGACCCGGGGCCGCTGCGAGTAGACGGCCAGCACTCCCTGGAGACCTCGCTCCAGCCCGAGGAGCGGCACGCCCAGGTAGGCGGCATGACCCGCGGCGAGGATCGGATCGTCCGCGACGAGCCGTTCGTCGCCCTCGGTGTCCGTGTAGACGACCGGCGAGCGCGTCTGGACGACGTCGCCCCCCGGCCGGGCGGTCGACGGAAACCGTGCGCCGGTCACCGGGGGCGCGGTCGCGCCTCCGACCGCGCTGACGACGAGCTCGTCGCCTTCGACCAGCTCGATCGCGCACGCGTCGGCGCCGAGCAGCGACGGTGCCTGGTCTGCGAGCTCCTCGAGGATCGCGGCCGGCTCGAGCTCCGTTGCGAGGAGGCTGCCCATGCGGGCGAGCTGTTGCGAGAGGGCGCGGGCGGTGCGCTCGCTCTCGTAGAGCTCGCTGCGCTCGAGGCCCGCGCGCGCGGCTCCCGCCAGGCGGCGCCCGAGCTCGAGATCGTCGTCGCTGAACGTGCGCTGCTCGGCGAAGAAGACGACGACCAGGCCGCCTTGCTCGCGCCGCGGCGGATCGACGGGGATCGCGAGCAGCGACCTGACACCCGCGAGCCGGCGCCACTCCTCGCCGAAGCGGTCATCGTCGTCGAGGGACGACGCGGCGAGCAGGCGTCGCTCGCCCGCCGCGGTCACGAGGACCTCGGCGGAGGCCGGGATCTCGTCGTTGAGCGTCGCTGCGAGCTCGTCGGGAACCCGGTACGAGGCCGTGAGCTCGAGGCCCCGCGCGCCCGGCATCAGCACCGCGGTGAAGGATCCCCCGAACGCCTCGTTCGCCGCGTGGGCGACCGCGTCGAGGGTGGCCGACTGCGAGAGGTGCTCGGACAACGCGGAGGCGATCCCGTAGAACCCGCGCTGGACCCGCGCCTGGCGAACGCTCTGCTCGAAGCTCGCCGCGTTGCGGACCGCGAGCGACGCGAGGCCGGCGAATGCGTCGAGCAGGCTCCGCTCGAGGTCGCCGAAGCGTCGCTCCGGGTCGCGGGTCGCGACGCCGAGGACGCCTCGCCGCTCGCCCGACCAGGTCATCTGCGCCGAGATCGCGCTCGCGAACCCCTGGTAGGCCCGGTTCGGCACCGGCTCGCTGAATCGCGCGTCGACCGAGCGCTCGGCCAGGAACTCGAAGTCGACGAGCGTCGGATCGAGGCCGTGAACGGCCGCGCAGCGGAGAAGCGAATTGTCCGAGTCGAAGAGGTAGCAGTCGGCCGCGTCCGCATGGAGCAGCTTCGTCACCTCGTCCACGAGCCGCTGGAGGACGGTCTCGAGCCGCAGCTCGCTCGTCACGACCTGGGCGGCTTTGAGGAGCGCGGCCTGTTGCTCGAGACGCTGCGCGTTCTCGTGGAGCAGCTGCGCGGCGTGGATCGCGATTCCCAGTTCGCGTGCGACGGCCTCGGCGAGCGAGATCTCCGCATCCGACCATGGGCCCGGCTGCGGGCGATGGAGCGCGAAGATCCCGATCATCTTCTCGAACACGAGGACCGGCGTCGCGAGGACGGCGCGGCTGTCGAGCTCTTGCAAGGTCTCCGTCCCGCCGAGTGTCGGATCGGTGAGCGCCAACTCCTCGTGGATGTCGCCGACGGCGACGGTCTTGCGGTCTCGCGCCGCGAGGTTGGAGACCGCTAGTCGGTCGGCGGCGGCTCCGATCGGAGCGAACCCCGGAGCGGTCCACTCGGCGGCGAGCGGCATCGGCCCGCCCGGTTCGCCGAGCCTGAGGTAGCAGCGGCTGACACCGGTCGCAGAGCCGGTCGCCTCGACGGCGACCCTCAGCACGTCGTCGAGGTCGAGCTCGGACCGCACCTTCCTGCCGATCGACGCAACGAGCCGCTCACGGTCGAGCGCATCGGCCAGCGCGTCGGCCGAGCTCGCCCGATCGAGTGCGAGCGCAGCCTCGGCGGCGAGCGCCTGCAGCAGCGACAACTCGTCTCCCGTGAAGACGCGCGGCGCCATGGTCGTCGCAAGCACGAGCACCGCGGGCACCTTCTCCTCCGAGATGAGCGGAACGTACACCGCGCTCTTCGCACCGCTCCGTTCGGCGAGGCGGCGGTTCACCTCCTGGGAGCTCGCGATGTCGTAGACGACGACCGGGCCGCCCTCGAAGACGGCGCTCGCGATCCCCGAGGGCTCGGAATCGAAGTCGATGCTCACGTCCTTCCACCAGTCGAGGTCTTCGTCCGCACTGGCGGCGAGGAGCCCCTGGGCGCGTTTGCCGTCCTCGCTGATGAGGGCGACCGCGACCAGGTCGACCCCAAGGAGCGAGAAACAGGTGTCGATCAGGATCCTGGCGACCGCGTGCTTGTCCTTGGCCCGGACGAGCTCACTGGAGAGCGAAGCGATCGCGGCCAACTGGCCGGTGCTGGAGGCGGGCTCGGGCTCGCTGCCGGGGGCCGCAGCAGAGTCCGGCCCGTCGGCTCGACGGTTCCGGCGAAACAGCATCAGTGAGCCACAGATGGGACCACCAGGCCTTATGGATGATAGGCCCAGCACTCCGCCCACGCTACCGAGCGCCCGGCTGAATCAAGGAACCGCTATACACCTTGCAAAGATGGGCCTCTCGGCCTATTCACAAGCGCCGGACAGCCCGTTACCGTCCAGCCACTGGGCGATGCGAACCGCGGTTGTGCGTACCTGGCCACGAAGACCGCGGTGAGCAATCTGGGAGGCCCGCCGCACTGACCCCCCGAGCGGCGGGCTTTCCTATGTCTGGGACTAGACTCAGCGCGTGGTCAAGCGAGTTCTCCTAGCGTCGCCGCGCGGGTATTGCGCCGGTGTCGAGCGCGCCGTCGACACGGTCGAGCGGCTCCTCGATCTGCACGGGCCGCCGGTCTACGTTCGCAAGCAGATCGTCCACAACGCTCACGTCGTGCGCGACCTCGAGGCTCGCGGTGCGATCTTCGTCGAGGACGAGGGCGAGGTGCCCCAGGGGGAGACGGTCGTCCTTTCTGCGCACGGCGTCGCTCCGTCCGTGCACACGAACGCGCAGGCGCGCGGGCTGAACACGATCGACGCCACCTGCCCGCTCGTGACCAAGGTGCACGTCCAGGCCCGCCGCTACGCGGCAGACGGGTACACGGTCCTTCTGATCGGGCACGCGGGTCACGAGGAGGTCGTGGGCACGATGGGCGAGGCGCCGGAGTCGACGATCCTCGTGCAGTCGGTCGAGGACGCCGAAGCACTCGATCTCCCGGCGGACGCGAGAGTCGCCTACATCACCCAGACGACGCTCTCGGTCGACGAGACCGGCGAGATCATCACCGCGCTTCGCCGGCGCTTTCCGGCGATCCACGCGCCGAAGAAGGAAGACATTTGCTACGCGACTTCGAACCGCCAGTGGGCGGTCAAGGACCTGCTCGGGGAGGTCGACCTGCTGCTCGTGATCGGTTCGCGCAACTCGTCCAACTCGAATCGGCTCGTCGAGGTGGCGCGGGCCTTCGGCGTGGCGGCGCAGCTGATCGACGACGAGACCGACATCGACGAGTCGTGGCTCGACGGAGCGGAGACGGTCGGGCTCACGTCGGGTGCGTCTGCTCCGGAGAGGCTCGTCGAGCGTGTGTGCGACTGGTTCCGTGCGCGGGGTGTCGAGGACATCTCGGCGCATCGGCTCGTCGAGGAAGCCGTCGAGTTCCGTCTTCCTGTCGAGCTCCGCCGCGAGCTCGCACTCGCCGAGAGCCAGTCCTAGTCAGACCTCGCGGTACCGGAAGCAGTCGACGGTGTGGTCGTTGACGAGGCCGCACGCCTGCATGAACGCGTAGCAGACCGTCGGGCCGACGAAGCGGAAGCCGCGCTTCTTGAGGTCCTTGCTCATCGCTTTCGACTGGGCCGTCTCGGCGGGCACCTCGCCGAGCTTGCGCCAGCGATTCACGAGCGGCTCGCCGTCGACGAAGCTCCAGAGGTAGTCGCTGAGGCTGTCGAGCTCGAGGATGCGCTGTGCGTTGTTGACGGTCGACTCGACCTTGAGCCGATTGCGCACGATTCCCGGGTCGGTGAGCAGGCCCTCGACGTCCTGGCCCGAGAAGCGGGCGACCTTCGCGGCGTCGAAGTTGGCGAATGCCTTCCGGTAGCCCTCGCGCTTGCGCAGAATCGTCGACCACGAGAGCCCGGCCTGCGCGCCCTCGAGCGTGAGCATCTCGAACAGGTGCCGGTCGTCCCGCGAGGGCACGCCCCACTCGTCGTCGTGGTACGCCACGTACTCGGGGTCGGCGTCGGGCACCCACGCGCACCGCCTCATCCGGGGTCAGACCCCTTTACAAATGGCGGGCGCGAGGACATGTCTTCGACGAACGACTGTAACCGCTCGAGCGCGCGATCTCGGTTCCGCCCGAAGTACGCGAGAAGCCATTCGTCGGCGAGGCAGAACGGCGGTCGCTCACGGCGGACGATGGTCGCGTAACTGCTCCACCGCCACGCGGCCGCCTCTCGACAGGCGCCGGCACGAACCGGGTTCAGCGCCAGGTAGCGAACGAGCTCAAGGGCGTGGGCATCGGACTCGATGAGGACGGAGTGGTAGCGCCGTTCGAAGCGATGACCGGTTTCGCCGTGGCGCCGGTTGAAATGTTGCGCGTAGCAGGAGTTCAGTCGCTGCATCCCTCGCGCGAGATCCGGATTCGGCGTTCTGACCAAGACGTGGTAATGCGTCGACATCAGCACGAATGCGTGGCAGGACCACTCGTGCCGGGCGACGACGTCATCGAGGAGCTTCAGGAACTGGCGGCGATCCTTGTCGTCGCGAAAGATCGGTTGCCGGGCCACTCCTCGAGCCATGACGTGGTACGCCGCGCCGGCGAACTGGGGACGAGGAGGTCGCGCCATGCATCGAACGTAGTCGCGACCTGGCGACAGGCGAGCGCAGGTGCGGCTTTCGTGTCGATGTCGTGACGCTTTCGAGGCGGGGTCTGACCCCAGGGGTTACGCCTTGGCGATTTGCGGTTCGCTGCTGCCGCCGTCGGTACGAATCTCGACGGCCAGGACTTCGTTCTTGATCCAGTCCTCGTGCTCGAGGAGGTCCGACGCGGCCTGCGGGAGGCTGACCACGATCCGGTCCGTCAGCTCGAGACCCGCGTCCTTGCGCTTCGCATTCAGGTCGTGGATCAGGTCGAGCACGCGCTTCTCGACCTCGAGCTCCGGATCGAGAGCGGTGTCGACCGCGACCGTGATCCCATCGGCGTGCGCAACCGCCCAGCCCTCCTTGCCGACCCGCTCGACGAGCACCTCGTCCGCGGACAGCTCGTGGCCGGCCGCCCGAAAGCCACCGTTCGACTCCTCGAACTCGCCCGCCTCGAGCGCCGCGCGCACCGAGCCGAGCTCCTTGCCGAGCTTCGGCCCCAGCAGAGGCAGGTTCGGCTTCACGCGGAGCTCGGTCGCCTCGACATCGCCGAACTCGACCTCCTTTACGCGCAGCTCTTCGCGGATCTCGTCGACATGCCGTTCGGCCAGCGGCGCACCCTGGACGACGAGCCGGCGCAGCGGCTGCCGCAGCGGAAGCTGGGAGCCCGCGCGCGCCTGGCGGCCGAGATCGACGACACGCCGTGTCTCCCCGACCTCGGCGAGCAACTGCTCGTCCCGCTCGCCAACCTCCGGCCAGCTCGCCAGGAAGATCGACTCAGGCCCATCCTCCGGCCGCAGCACCTGCCACAGCTGCTCCGCGAGGAACGGCATCACGGGCGCGATCACGACGAGCGAGCGCAGGAGCGCAGTGCGCAGCGTCTCCAGAGCCGCCGCGTCGCCGTCCCAGAAGCGCCGCCGCGAGCGCCGGATGTACCAGTTCGACAGGTCGTCGACGAACGACTCGAACGAAGCGACGACATCGGGCGTCCAGAAGCGCTCGTACGCGTCGGTCGTCTCCACCACGAGCTGCTCGACCCGCGACAGGAGCCAACGGTCGAGCGCCTCGACCTCACCAGCCTGCACTCTCGCCCGACACGTTCGCGTAGTCGACGAAGAACCGAACCGAGTTCCAAAGCGTGAGCAGACGCCGCTTGACCTCGCGCGCCGGCCCGTACCCGAACTTGATGTTCTGCCCCGGATTCTGCTCGCAGAACAGCCAGCGCATCACGTCGGCGCCCATCGAGTCGAGCGCCTCGTCGGCCGCGATCGCATTCCCCCACGAGCGGTGCATCTCGCGCCCGTGCTCGTCGAGGAGCTTCTCGTACGTGAGCACGGCCCGGTACGGCGACTTGCCGACGAGCGTCATCGACATGAACGAGATCGAGTAGAACCAGAGCCGGATCTGCTCGCGCATCTCCGAGACCCAGTCCGCCGGGAACCAGTGCTCCCAGTACGCATGGTCGGGCAAGTCCGCCCCAGACAGGCCCGCCGCAGCGCCCGTTGCATAGCCGTGCTCGATGAACTCAGGGTTGTTCCAGCCGAGCGTCGAGAACGGGACGATGCCCGCGTCGAGCCAGGCGTCGCCGACCTCGGGAATCCGCCGCACGTCCTTCCCGCACGCCGAGCACGAGATCGTGACCTCGTCGACCCACGGCCGGTGCAGCTCCTGCAACCCTTCGAGCCCGGCGGTCGCCCGCTCCTCGAGCTCCGCGCGCGAGCCGATCACGTTCAGCTCCCCGCAGTCGCACGGGTACAGGGGGAGCGGCAGCCCGAAGTAGCGCTTGCGCGAGATGTTCCAGTCGCCCATGTTCCGCAGCCAGTCGTCCATGCGCTTCGAGTAGTAGTCCGGCGTCCACTGGACGGTCGCGTTCGCGTCGAGCATCGGCTGGCGGATCTCGTCGCAGGCGATGAACCAGTCGTCGACCACGCGGAACACGAGAGGCGTGCCGCAGCGCCAGCAGGTCGGGTAGCGGTGCGTGATCGTGCCCGACTCGACGAGCAATTCGCGGCGGCGCAGGTCTTCGATGATCACGTCGGCGGCCTCGTCCGAGGCGAGGCCCTCGGCCGGCCCGAACCCCGGCAGCATCCGCCCCGACTCGTCGATCGGGACGAGCACGTCTAGCCCGTGGACACGCGAGAGGTCGAAGTCCTCCGCGCCTGCGCCGGGCGCGATGTGGACGATCCCCGTTCCCTCGTCGAGCACGACCTCGTCCCACGAGATCACCCGGTGGACGATTCCCTCCTGGGCGGGCGTCTCGTCGAACGGGCCTACGTACTCGAGCCCGACGAGCTCCTCGCCCTTGACCAAGCGGTCGTAGTCCTCGCCTTCGCGCGCCAACCGCCACTGGCCGTCACGGAGCCCGTACTCCGCGTCGGGCTTGACCGCAGCGGCCACGTTGGCCGGGAGCGTCCACGGGGTCGTCGTCCACACGACGAGCGCCTCGCCCTCACGCTCCTTCAGCGGAAAGCGGACGTAGAGCGACGGATGCTCGAGGTCCTTGTACTCCCCGGCGAAGAGCTCGTGCTGCGAGATCGACGTCCCGCAGCGCGGGCACCACTCGGTCGCCCGGTGCCCCGTGTACAGCCAGCCGCGCTCGTGGACGGCCTTCAGGAAGCCCCAGATGTACGAGATGTTCGTGTCCGAGAACGTGTGGTAGTCGTTGTCCCAGTCCATCCACATGCCGAGGCGCTTCGACTGCTCGGTGATCACCTCGGAGTATTCGGCGACCCGCTCCTTGCACCGCGCCGCGAACTCGGCGAGCCCGTACTCCTCGATGTCGCGCTTCGAGTTCAGGCCGAGCGACTTCTCGACCTCGACCTCGACCCAGAGGCCCTGGCAGTCGAAGCCGTTCTGGTAGCGCTGGTCGAACCCGCGCAACGCCTTGTAGCGCTGGAAGACGTCCTTCAGCGTGCGGCCCCAGGCGTGGTGGACGCCCATCGGGTTGTTCGCGGTGATCGGCCCGTCGATGAAGCCCCAGCGCTCGTGTCCGCGGTTCTGCTCGCGAAGCTGGTCGAAGACGCCCTCGTCATCCCACCAGGCGAGAATGTCGCGCTCGAGAGCGACGTGATCCGGGACCGCCGGCAGGGAATTGAACGTCTGAGCCATGGTGTTCGATTCTACGGTCGTCCGGGAAGAGCACATCCAGCGCGAGCGTTTAGATAGACGAAACCCAATTAGGAAAGGAACCATGAGATGGCAGATGCGGTGACCGAATCGACCTTCGAGCACGAAGTGCTCCAAGCGGACAAGCCCGTCCTCGTCGACTTCTGGGCGGAATGGTGCGGGCCTTGCCACGCGGTCGCCCCGATTCTCGACCGGATCGTGGAGGAGCGCGCCGGTGAGATCAGGCTCGTCAAGGTGAACATCGACGAGGAGCCCGAGATCGCCGAGCGCTACGGGATCGCCTCGATCCCGACGATGGTGCTCTTCAAGGACGGCGAGCCGGCCGCGGCCGCGATCGGAGCTCAGCCGAAGGGCGCACTCGAGGCACAGCTGGGCCTGTCGCCCGCCGAGACGAACGGCTCTTCCGGCTAGGCCTCGGCCTCGTCCTTCTCCGGCTTCGGGAGCGGAGAGATTGCTCGGCTCGTAGGCTCGTCGACGAGCTTCAATACGCGCATGCCGTGCGTGAAGACGATCGCGCCGCCGAGCCAGCCCCCGAGCGTGAGCAGCGCGAACGCAACGAGCGTCAGCACGAGCGAGCCGCCGCCGATCGAGCCGTCGACGTAGTCGGAATGCCCGGCACCGGCCGTGATCGCGAAGACAACCGTGGCGGTGAGCATCGCGCTCAGGTGGAACGTGGCCGTGCGCCAGAGCGGCGTACCGGGCTCGATCTCGAGCCAGTCGGCGAAACCGGTGATCGCCGTCGGGACCGTGATCGCGAGCCCAGTGACGAGCGCCAGCCACCACGCGGTCGCCGTGTTGTGCTCGCTCACTCCGAGCCTCGACAGCACGGCCATGACCGTCGCGAATATGTACGCGCCGATCGTCGCGTCCGTCAGCGGCGGGTGGAGCGGGTGCCCCGGGAGCCCCCGGAACAGCGCCTTCAACGGTTACCTCCTGGCGTCGACTCCGTCCAGCAACGTCCAGTTACCCCGGAGCGCCGCTTCGGCAACGTCGACCAGGCGGTCCTCGTCTGCGTCGTGGACGAGCTCGAGCTCGCGACGCGACTCGGCCGCGTGCTCGTGGTCGCGCTCGGAGTGCAGCGCGAAGTACTCGGCGCCAGGCTCGTCAGCGGCGACGCCGTAGTGCTCGGCGAGCCCGTCGAGCTTGGTCTGTGAAACCGCCGGCTGCCCGGCTTCGATCGCGTACATGACCGCCAGCGCCTCGTTTCGGTTCTGCGGCGCGGTCCACGCGTCGACACACTCGGCCGTCTCGGGGCTCGGCTCGCGGTCCGTTCCTGGACCCGAAGGCGGCGACGAACTCGTCCCACAACCAGACGTGCTCGACCTCCTCGCGCGCGTGCTCCTCGTGGCCGGTCTTCCCGGCGGTGTCCGCGAGCGCGACGACGGCGTGGCGGTACTGGCCTGCGTAGTGTGCAAGCTCGTCGCGGGTCAGCTCACCGCAACTCCAGCGCTTGTAGAAAGGATGCGCGAGCACGTTCCAGCGCTCGCGGGCGGCGTCGATCCTCTCGATCAGCTCCATTCGGGCTCCCCTCGGTCGGTGGATTGTCGATGCTAACGCGATGGGCGGCTTCCTTGTCATCAACCCGCGCTCCGGCCAGGGGCCGAACGCCGGCGAGCTCCGGCGAGAGGCCGAGCGGCTCGGCATCGAAGCGCGCGTCCTGGGACCGGGAGAACACCCCGGCGAGGCTGCCCGCGAGGCACGTGCGGGCCCGATCGGAGGCGCAGGCGGGGACGGCACGCTGGCCGCGGTCGCCGAGGTGGCGGTCGAGCGAGGATGGCCGTTCGTCGTCGTTCCGTTCGGGACGCGCAACCACTTCGTGCGCGACCTCGGGCTCGACCGCGACGACACACTCGCTGCGTTGCGAGCCTTCGGCGGGCGCGAAGCTCGGATCGACGTCGCGCGCGTCAACGGCCGCCTCTTCCTCAACAACGTCTCGCTCGGCCTCTACGCGCGGCTCGTGCACGAGCGGGACGGAGGTGACACGCCGGCGCAACTGAAGGCGCTCGGGCTCCTCCTGCGACATCCGGGCGGCCTGGGCGTGACCGTCGACGGTCGAAACGTCCACGCCAGAGTCGTCGTCGTCTCGAACAACCGCTACAGCCTCGACGTCTTCTCCCTCGGCGAACGGGAGCGGCTCGACGAGGGCGCGCTCCACCTGTACGTGGCGCACGGCTGGCTGCCCAGGACCTGGGAGGAGCGTCCAGGCACGGCGTTCACGGTCGACGCCCGGGCGGGCCGGCTGCGCGCGGCGATCGACGGTGAGCCGGAGCAGCTCGAGACCCCCCTGCGCTTCGAGATCGCGCCGGGCGCGCTACGAGTGCTTCTGCCCGAGCACGGCTAGCACCTCTCGCGTGTGCGCGAACGCCAGGTCGTCGTCCGAGATCTCGGACGGCGCAAACCAGCGGAACTCCGCGACATCGTCGTGCGGCTCGGGCACGCCCTCGACGATACGCGCCGTCCAGTAGAAGTTGAGGGTGGCCGCGGCCGAGCCGTCTCCGCCGTAGTGGTCCATCCAGACGCCTAGGAGCTCGAGCGGCTCGATCTCGACGCCCGCCTCTTCGCGCAGCTCGCGACGCACGCAGTCGCGCGGATGCTCCTCCTCGTCGACGAACCCGCCGGGGAGGTCCCACTTGCCGGCGAACGGATCGATCCCCCGGCGCGAGAGCAGGACGCGCCCGTCATCGTCGAGGCACACCGCGCTCGCGGTCGGCTTCGAGCTCGCGTAGACCCGGAAGCCGCAGGCGCCGCACTCGACCATTCCGCCGCCGGGCTCGACCTCGGCTCCGCAGCGCGGGCAGTGCTTCCACTGATCGAGCTCGCCCACGTCCGCAACAATAGGCCCCGTGCCACGCTTTGCCACAGCAACGGTGACCGAGCTCGCGCGCATCGGTCTCTTCCAGGAGCTCCCCGGCGAGGTGCTGACCAAGCTCGCCCACAACATGCGCCGCGCCGACGTGACCGCGGGCGATCCGATCGTCCTCGAGGGCGAGGAGGGCGACCACTTCTACGTCATCCTCCGCGGGCTGTGCGCCGTCTCCAACCAGGGTGGTCTCGGGCCGCGACGGATGCTCCGGCCCGGCGACTACTTCGGCGAGGTCGCGCTGACGATGCACGTGCCGCGCACCGCGTCGGTCACGGCGCTCGTTCCGACGACTCTGGCAAGCTGCGACAAGGAAACCTTCGACGAGTACGTCCGCCCACTGTTCGCCGACGACGACGTAGCACCGTCCGGGGGTTCAGGCAAGGACGGCTAGCGCCGATGGCGAAAGCGGGACCGCCCGGTGTCTTCCGCACGCAGAATTCCCGTCTACCGAGGCCACTTCGGCCCTGAACAAGCCGAACGGCTGCTCTGGCGTGCCGGTTTCGGACCGCGCCCGGGAGAGGAGAAGCGGCTCGCGAAGAAGGGCCTGCACGGCGCAGTCCACTCGCTGACCCATCCTCCGCGCGACCGCCTCATCGGGCCGAAGCCCGTCGACGACGACGGCCACCCGATCGCGCCGATCGACGCGTGGGGCCACGACCACCTGTGGTGGCTCGACCGCATGGTGCGCTCGAACCGCCCGCTCGTCGAGCGCATGACGCTCGTCTGGCACGACTGGTTCGCGACCTCGAACGCCGGAGTCGGCTCGCAGCGGCTGATGCTCCAGCAGAACGGCCTCTTCCGCAGCCACGGTCTCGGGTCGTTCTACAAGCTGCTGCTCACGGTCACGAGAGACCCCGCGATGCTGCTCTGGCTGAACGGCACCGACAACGAGAAAGACGCGCCGAACGAGAACTACGGCCGCGAGATGATGGAGCTCTTCACGCTCGGTGCGAGCCGTGGCTACTCGGAGCGCGACGTCCGCGAGCAGGCCAGGGCGCTGACCGGATGGCGGAACGACTGGAGCGACGAGAAGGGCCCGGTCAACTTCCGCTTCGACCCGCGGCGCCATGACACCGGCACGAAGAAGATCTTCGGCAAGCACGGCCACTTCGACTGGCAGGACTCCTGCCGGCTCGCAGTCCACAACCCGAAGCACGCGTCGTTCTTCGTCGCCAAGCTTTGGAGCTACTTCGTCCCGACCGACCCTCCGGCTGCGACGCGCCGCGCGCTCGAGAGGCTCTACGTGCGGAACCACTACGCGATTCGCCCGGTCGTCGAGGCGATCCTCAAGCATCCGCAGGTCTACAACGGGCCGCGCATGGTCAAGCCGCCGGTCGTCTACCTCGCGGGCATGCTGCGGGCGCGGCGGCGCGGGATCGACACGGAGGCCTGGACGTGGCTCTCGAACCAGGCCGGCCAGCAGCTCTTCTACCCGCCGAACGTCGCGGGCTGGGACGACACGCGCTGGCTCGACACCGCGTCCTTCCTCGCCCGCTGGAACCTCGCCGGGCGCGTGCTGCGGCCGTCGGCGTTGAAGGGCGATGAAAAGGCGCCGCTCAACGCAGAGAAGCTGCTCGACCGCGCGCTCGCCTACTGGGGCCGGCCGCGCCTCACGCCGCCGACCAAGCGCGCGCTGAAGTCGTTCGCCCACCACGCGATCACCGACGCCGACCGGAAGTGGAAGAAGGAGCAGTACCCGCCGCTGATCGAGAACGCGCTGCGCCATCTGATCGCCGTCTCCCCCGACCAGCAAACCAGCTGATGCCGCACCACGACTGCACCGAGCACTCACGGTCCGCGCTCCTGCGCAAGGCCGTCGCGCAGGCCGGCGCGGGCTTGCCCGACATCGAGGCTGGGATGCCGCTGCCCGCGGGAACGGGCCTCGATCGACGCAGCTTCATTGCACGCTCGGTCGGGCTTGCGGTCGCCGTCTACGGCGCGACCGCGCTCACGCCGCGCGCGCTCGATCACGGCATCGCTCAGGCGCTCGCCGCCGGGCCCTCCGACACGGTGGTCGTGACGGTCTTCCTCGACGGGGGCATCGACTCGCTGTCCGTCCTCTTCCCGTACGGCGATCCCGAGTACCGCAAGCTGAGGCCGAAGCTCGCGCTCGCCGACTCGGGGCTCGTCTTCGCGGAGGACACGCGCCTGCGCTGGCATCCGTCGGCCGCCGGCTTCCACACGCTGCATACCGAGGGCAAGCTGGCGGTGCTGCCCGCCGTCGGGTACACGAACGCCGACCAGTCGCACTTCACGTCGCGCCACTACTGGGAGGTCGGCGACACCGACCCGCGGCTCCAGACCGGATGGCTCGGCCGCTACCTCGACCACGTCGGCAAGGCCGACAACCCGCTCCAGGGCGTGAGCCTCGACGGCGAGCTCTCACCGTCGCTCGCGACGGCGAAGAAGCCCGTCGCTGCCCTGAGCGGCGCGGGCGAGTACTCGTTCTGGGCACCCGGCGTCTACGGCCAGGTCGAGGACCGCATGCTGTCTGCGATCGGCTCCCTCGGCTCCTCACGTGGACACGACAAGGCGCTCGCCGGCGCGCGGGAGGTCACGTTCCAGTCGCACCGGCTGCGCCAGCAGCTCGCGCCTTTCAACGGCGGGTTCCAGCCGCCGGTGCCTTACCCGAAGTCGGACAACGGCTTCCCGGATCAGATGGCCGGCCTCGCCGCAATGCTTTCCGCCGGACTGCCGCTCCACTGCGTCGCGCTGAGCGCAAACGGCGGCTACGACACGCACTCGGACCAGGCGCAGGATCTCTCGGACAACCTCGACCTCGCGAGCAAGACGCTGCTCGCGTTCCAGCGCGACCTCGAGGCGCGCGGGCTCGGGAACCGCGTGCTGACGCTCGTCTGGTCGGAATTCGGCCGCCGCGCCGAAGAGAACGGCTCCGACGGGACCGACCACGGCGCCGCGGGCATCGGCCTGCTCATGGGCTCGCGCGTACGCGGCACGATGATCGGCGAGTTCCCTGGCCTGCGAGGCGGGCTCGACGAGGACGGCAACCTCAAGGCGACGGTCGACTACCGGACGATCTACAGCTCGGTGCTCGAGCAGTGGCTGTCGACGGACGCTGCAGCGGTCATCCCGCACGCGAAGTCGTTCGGGCGCGTGCCGCTCCTGCGATGAAGCGGCTCGGGCTGGCGATCGCCCTGGTCGCGTCCGCAGGCGCGCTGCCCGCGCAGGCCGCCGCCCCGCTCGCCCGGGTGCAGGTCGTCGCGGTCGAGTTCCACTACCGGCTGTCGCGAGTCCGGGTCCCGGCGGGACCGGTCCGGATCGAGCTCGCCAACTTCGGCCAGGACGAGCACAACCTGACGGTGCGGAAGGTCGGCACGACGAAGGTCATGACCATTCCGGGCGCGCTGCCCGGGACGAGGGAGACCGCAACGTTCCGGCTCAAGCCGGGGCTCTACGTGCTCAAGTGCACGATGGCCGACCACGCGATGCGCGGGATGAAGGCGCAGCTCAGGGTCGTGCCTCGGCGACAACCGCGTCGCTGAACGCGGGCCACGCCTCCTTCGCCCAGTCGCCGAAGTCGCGGTCGGTGAGGAGCGCCAGCGCAAGGCCGAGCTCCGGGTCGACCCAGAACAGCGTGCCGCTCGCGCCCCAGTGGCCGTACGTGCGCGGTGACGTGAGCGTCCCGGTGAAATGCGGCTGCTTCCCGTCCTTGAGCTCGAAGCCGAGGCCCCAGTCGTTCGGGTCGAACCGGCCCAGGCCCGGAATCACGCCTGCGAGGCCGGGAAACTGGACGCGCGTCGCCTCGGCGAGGGTCTCGGGCGCGACGAGCGTCGGCTCCATGAACTCGCGCGTCACCGTGACGAGGTCGTCGAGCGAGCCGTACAGGCCTCCGGCCGGAGTGCCGCGATGGTACGCCTGCGTCCCGAGCGGGCTCAGAACCGATTTCTGCAGGTACTCCTCGAACGGCATCTCCGCGTTCACGGCGAGCCGCTCGGCGAGCGCCTCGTAGCCGGGATTCGAGTAGATCCGCCGCGTGCCTGGCTTCGCGATGGGCGGGCCCGGCTCGAAGGGCAGCCCGGAGGTGTGCGCGAGGAGGTGCCTGATCGTCGAGCCGGGCGGGCCTGCAGGCTCGTCGAGGTCGATCGTCCCTTCCTCGGCGGCCACGAGAGCAGCGAGCGCGACGACCGGCTTCGAGACGGAAGCCCAGCGGAAGACGCGCGAAGAGTCCCCACGGCGGCCCAGCTCACCCACGCTGGAGAGCGCTGCGACGGCCACGTTCTCGGCCCGCCACGAGTCGGTGAGTTGAAGCGCTTGCAGGACGTCTCGATACTACGGGCGTGAAGCAGGCCTATCCCTCGAGCATCACGGCCGGCGGGTTCGCCGCCGGGGGCAGTGTCCTCGAGCACGGCTTCGGGAAGACGAAGCCGTACACGCTCGGCGTCGAGGAGGAGTACATGCTCCTCGACCCGGAGAGTTTCGACCTCGTCCAGCACGTCGACACGTTCCTCGCGGCCGTGGCCGGCCACGAGCTCGAGGACCAGATGAAGGAAGAGCTGATGCAGTCGGTGCTGGAGATCGCGACGCCCGTCTGCGACACGCCGGCCGAGGTCGAACGGGAGCTGCGGAAGCTCCGCGAGTACGTCACGTCGGTCGCCGCGCAGAAGTCGCTGCGGGTCGGCTCGGCGGGCACGCATCCGTTCAGCCTCTTCGAGGCGCAGCGGATCACGGCCCGCGACCGATACCGCGCGCTCGTCGACCAGATGCAGTACGTGGCGCGGCGCGAGCTGATCTTCGGCCTGCACATCCACGTCGCCGTCGATGACCCGGAGAAGGCGATCCAGGTCGTGAACGGGCTCCTTGTCGAACTGCCTCTCCTGCTGGCGCTGTCCGCGAGCTCGCCTTTCTGGCGCGGCGAGGCAACGGGGCTCGCGTCCACCCGGCAGCTCGTGTTCGCGGCCTTCCCGCGCTCGGGCCCGCCGCCGAGGTTTCGCGACTACGCGGACTACGCGGAGGTCGTCGGCCAACTCGAGAAGACGGGCTGCATCGCGGACTACACGCACATCTGGTGGGACATCCGCCCACATCCGCGGCTGGGGACGGTCGAGGTCCGGATCTGCGACTCGGTGTCCCGGGTCGAGCACGCGGTCGCGCTGGCCGCGTACTGCCAGGCGCTCGTGAAGATGTACTCCGAGCGCTTCGACCGAGGGGACGAGATCCGCTCCTACCACCGGATCCTGACGAGCGAGAACAAGTGGCTCGCCGCGCGCTACGGGCTCGAGGCGCCGCTCATGGATCTTGCGACCGAGGCGCGGAACAGAGTTCCGGTCGCGCAGCTCGTCCGGCGGCGCTTGAAGGAGCTCGCACCTCATGCGAAGGAGCTCGGATCCGAGGACGCGCTCGACGGGATCCGCGAGATCCTGTCGCGCGGCAACGGCGCCGATCGCCAGCTGCGCGTCTTCAACGCGAACCGCGACCTGACCGAGGTCGTTCGCGCGATCGCGGACGCGACCGAGGCCGCTGCCGTTCCGGCCTAGCGCATCCCGGACCTCTCGAGCGCTGGTCCACGTATGGACCTCGTGCCCGATGACACTCGTATAGTCAGCGCGCCATGGTGGGCTCCGGACGGCAGGAGCGTTCCTGGATACAGGGCGCTCGAGCGGGATCTGTCTCGGACCTCGAGGCGCTGTTCCGCGCGCACTGGCCCAGGGCGCACCGGGCCGCGTATCTCGTCGTGCAAGACGCGGCCGCTGCGGAGGACATCGCGCAGGAGGCGTTCCTGTCCGCGCTGCGGAACCTCGATCGTTTCGACCGGCGCCGTCCATTCGGACCGTGGCTGCACCGGATCGTGGTCAACCGCGCGATCGACTGGGCGCGGGCCCGCGCACTTCGCCGCGAGCTGTCCGAAGTTCCCGGCTCCGATGACTTCGACACGGGCGACCTCGGCACGTTCTCGGAGGGCGTCGCGGCCGGGCTCGCGTCGCTCCCGCCCGATCAGCGCGCCGTGATCGTCCTGCGCTACCTGCTCGAGTACACGCCCGGGGAGATCGCCGACATGCTCGAGCTGCCCCGCGGGACGGTCAACTCGCGCCTGCGCCGCGGCCTCGACCGGCTCGAAGCGATCGTCGACAGGGAGCAGCGGTGAGCGACGACGTCAGGCGCTCGCTCCAGCGGATCCAGGCGCCGGACGAAATCGACGCGCAGCGCCGGGCATGGGCGCTCGTCCGCGCATCGTTCGACGCCCGCGAGCCCGTCTCGTGGCAGCGCCGGAACCGCCGGCCCCTCCTCGTGGTCGCCCTCGCGCTCCTCGTCCTGCTGGCCGCGTTCGTCTCGCCGCCCGGACGTGCGCTCGTCGGGAGCGTGCGCGACGCGGTCACGCCCAACGCGAACACCTCGAAGCCGAAGCCCGCGCTGACCGCACTGCCCGCAGGCGGATCGCTCCTCGTCAACTCGAGCAAGGGCCCGTGGATCGTCCATCCCGACGGGTCGATGCGGCTGCTCGGGCCGTGGTGGGAGGGCGCCTGGTCGCCGAACGCCGAGCACGTCGCGGTCACGCGCGCGCATCGCCTCGCGGCGCTCGCACCGGACGGGACGATCAAGTGGTCGCTCGCGCGCTCGAAGCTGCTCCACGGCGCCCGCTGGTCGCTCGAGCCGCCGAGTGAGTGCTGCCGGATCGCGTACCTGAACGGTCGGCAGCTGCGGGTCGTCGCCGGCGACGGGACCGGCGATGCTCCGCTGCGCAACGTCGTCGGCGCAGCACCTCCCGCGTGGCGGCCGGAAGTGACGCGACAGGTCGCGTTCTCGACGGTCGACGGCCGCATCGAGCTCGTCAATGTCGATTCGACGAAGACGATCTGGTTGTCGGCCCCGGGCGACCCGCCGATCCAGCTCGTCTGGTCGGAGGACGGCCAGCGGCTGCTCGCGCTCGGCGAGCGGTCTCTGCGCGTGTTCGACTCGAACGGAAACAAGCTGTGGGCGATCGGGATGCCGGCCGGCCCCTCGGGCGTCGTCTTCGTCCGCAAGAGCCACCGGTTCATCCTCATCCGCTATTCGCCCGCGACCCAGCGCAGCGACCTCGTGCTGTTCCAGGCCGAGACCAGCCCGGGCGAGGCGCGCTTCCTCTACTCGGCGCCGGGCGACTTCGGGACGCTGGCGATCTCCCAGAACGGCGAGTGGCTGCTCGTCGGCTGGGTGAACGCGAACCAGTGGCTCTTCCTGCGGCTCACGTCGGCCAAGGTCGAGTCCGTTTCGAACATCGTCGAGCAGTTCGGCGGGTCTCCGAGAGCACCGCTCGAGAAGGCGTTCCCGAGTAGCGTCAGCTGGTGTTGTCCCGCGTCGCCCTGATCCTCTGCGCCGTCGCCGCGGTCGGAGCAGCGGCGCCGTCCAAGCCATCGACCGAGCCGATCCAGTGGCGCCAGTCGCGGTCGGTCGGCCGGCCGTGGGACGGGCGGCTCGTCCGGGGCGTGCAGCTTCCGGCTGAGGGGACGCAGTTCTTCACCTGGGATCCGGTTCGGAAGGAGTCGCCGAACCGCTGGTGGCGCCGCTGGGGAAGCGATCGGGTGCTCCGCATGCTTCTGCGGGTGCTCGACGACTACGCGGCCGCCCATCCCGAGGCTGCGCGTGTCGGCATCGGCGACCTCTCCCGGCCGCACGGCGGGGTCTTCGACAAGCGCTTCGGCGGTCTCGGTCACGCCTCGCACCAGAACGGACGCGACGTCGACGTCTACTACCCGCGGCTCGACCGCGAGGAGTTGGCCCCGGCGAGGCCCAGCCAGATCGATCGAGCGCTGGCCCAGGACCTCGTCACGCGCTTCGTGCACGCCGGAGCGGTCAAGGTCTTCGTCGGCCCGCACACCGGGTTGCGCGGTCCCACGCGGATCGTCCAGCGGTTGATCTACCACGACGACCACATGCACGTCCGCATCGGGCCCGACCCGAAGAGGCAGTTCCTGATCGGCCGTTCCGTGAAGGGCCGGCCGATCGAAGCGGTCAGGGTCGGCGACCGCAGCAGCGAGATCAAGGCACTCGTCGTCGGCTGCATCCACGGCAACGAGTGCGCCGGGACCGCGGTCACACGCATCCTCGCCCGATCGTCGCCGGAGGTCGACCTCTGGCTCGTCCCGAACCTGAACCCGGACGGGCTGGTGCTGCGCCACCGTCAGAACGCACACGGCGTCGACCTGAATCGCAATTTCCCGTCCGAATGGAAGCGCGGAGGTCGCCCGTGGGACGCGGAGTATCCGGGGCCGAAACCGCTCTCGGAGCCCGAGACGCGCTCCGCCGCCCGGCTGATTCGGCGCGTGAAGCCTTCGGTCACGATCTGGTTCCATCAGCCACAGGGGCTCGTGCGTGCCTGGGGGCGGAGCGTCCCCGAAGCGCGCCGCTACGCCGTGCTCGCGGGGATGAGGTTCGAGCGGATTCGCTGGCCGCGGGGCTCGGCGCCGAACTGGCAGAACCACGGCTTCCCGGGAACCAGCTCGTTCGTCGTCGAGCTTCCGGCAGGGACGCTGACGGCGAGAGCGGCCGATCGTCAGGCGCACGCCGTTCTTGCGATCCTTCGGGATCAAGTGCCAGGACGGTAGGGTCGCTCCATGCTCGGCCCCGGAGACACCGTCCCTGACGCGACAGTCTGGATGGCTCCGCGGGAGCCGGCGATCTGCTCGAACCTCGTCGCGGGCCGCTCGGCGCTCTTCCTCTTTTTCCTGTTCGCCTGGTCGTCGACCTGAACGAACGAGCTCGAGCTCCTGCGTGACAGGAGAGCGGAGTTCGAGGAGGCCGGCGTGACGCCCTACGCGATCTCGCGGGACTCCTCGTGGACGCAGACCGCGTGGAGCCAGGCGCTCGACCTCGGCGAGATCCAGTTCCTGTCCGACTGGAACGGCGACGCGGTGCGTGGGTTCGGCGTCGCCCACGAGTTCCGCGGGCTGAAGGACGTCGCCGAGCGAACGACCTTCCTGATCGAGCGCGGCGGTACGGTGCGCCGCGCATGGCGTCACGATCCCGGCGAGGTTCCGGACTTCGACGAGCTGCTCACGGCCGCGCGGGCCTTGTAGCGCTCGCCTGCGCGCTCTTCGTCGCAGCAGGTCTCGTTGCGACATGGCCCGGTGTCAGACACCTGGACACGTCCTTCATGGCCGAGGGCAAGCCCGGCTACGGCGAGGCGGCGCCGGGCGACCACCTGCAGACGGGCTACAACCTCTGGCTCGTCGGGCACCAGCTCGAGCACGGACGCGCGCCGTGGCGCGATCCGTACAGCTTCCAGCCCGAGGTCGAGCCGCGCTGGAACTTCGCCGGCTGGCCGTTCGGGTACGTGTACTGGCCACTCCAGGCGGTGCTCGGGACGGTGCTGGCATGGAACGTGTTCGTCCTGCTCGGCTTCCTCGGCGCGGGCGGTTTCACGGCGCTCTGGCTCAGGCAGGTCGGTACGCCTCGCGGGGCTTCGCTGGTCGGCGGGCTCGCCTTCGCGATGGCGCCGTACCTCCAGGCGCAGTGGAGCGCGGGTCACCTCCTTGCGTGGATCTCGATGCTCCTGCCGCTGTCGCTCTATGCGCTCGAGCGGGCCAGGAGAGGCTCTGCGTGGTGGCTCGCGCTGGCGGGCGGCGCTCTCGTCTCGATCCCGCTCTCGGGCCAGCTGCACCTCGCGCTCGGTGCGATTCCGTTCTTCGCCGCGTACGCGCTCGTCCGAATGCCCTGGGCCGCGCTCCTGGCCGTGCCGGCGCTCGGCGCGGGACTGCTCGCGGACGCGCTCGCCGTGAGCGGAACGACCGGCGCGAGCGGACGTCAGTTCCGGCAGGTCGAGCACTACTCCGCGACCGTGCCGGACTTCCTCTCGCGCGACACGCACGCGCTCGAAGGGATCGTCTACATCGGCTGGACGGTCGCCGTGCTCGCGGTCGCCGGGCTCGTCGCGCTCATCCTGCGGCGCCGCTGGGGCATCGCGCTCGTGCTCGGGCTCGGCGCGCTGATCCCGATCCTGTTCTCGCTCGGCGGAAACCTGCCCGGCTACCACTTCATCTGGCAGCACGTCCCCGGCCTCCGCAACACGCGCGTGCCGGAGCGGATGATGCCGATCGCCTGCCTCGCGCTCGCGGCTCTCGTCGCCGTGGCCGTCTCGAGGCTGCGCTGGCCGGGAGTCGCCGCGATCGTCGCCCTGCTCTTGCTCGTCGACCTGCGGATGGGGCTCTTCCACGAGACGGCCGCCGATCCGCACAACCCCGTCTACGCGGCGCTCCGGCAGCACGTCGCCGGGACGCCTGCTCGAGCTCCCCGTGTTCGAGGCGGGCAGCCAGAGCGCGAGCGTCTACCTCTACTACCTGATGCAGGCGCCGCACGAGCATCCGTCCGGCTACTCGACGACCGCGCCGCTCGCGGCCGACCGCCGGCTCCGCCAGCTCCAGAAGACGCCGTGCCGCTACCTCCGCCCACTGGGCGTGCGCGAGCTCGTCACCCACTACGACGCGAAGAACCCGTGCGGCGGACAGCTGATCGCCCGCTCCGGACGAATCGCCGCCTTCCGCCTGCGCTAGAGGCCCCGCGAAGCGCGCACGAGTCGCCGACCCGGCCAACGAAGCGCACGGGACAGCCACGCGAAGCTCGGCATGAAGGCGTCCTCCACGTGACGTGAGCGGTCAGGAGCCGGGCGGCCAGGGCACGCGCGCCGGCTGAAACTCGCCCGGCCAGTCGGCGTACGCCTCGTCGGGCTTGTCCGTCTCCTTCGCAGCGGAGGCGCCGTACCTGGCTGCGATCTCGCTGGCCGGATAGGTCAGCGTCTCGACCTCCGGCCGCGCGCCGAGCATGAGAATCGCGCACGGCCCGTCCCCGGCGCCGACGATCACGTGGCGCGTCTCGGCCGGGCAATGGAAGTAGTCCCACTGCCGAAGCGGCCGCTCCTCCTCTTCGACGACCAGCGTGCACTCGCCCGACAGCACGAGGAACCCTTCCTGCACGCCCTCCGTGTGGTAGAGCGCATTCGGGTGGCCCGGCGGGAGGACGCAGACTCGCACGCCGACGTCGCCGAACGGGTGGTCCCGGGACTCGAGCGGATAGGTGACCCCGCCCTTCTCCTCGTTGCGCACCGCGAGGGCATCGGCGAGGTTGAGGACGAACCAGCCGTCCGACGTGACGTAGCGGCCGTACGGGGTCTCTTCCACGCTTGCTTCGTCGACGGGCATTCGTCCTCCTCGGTGCCGGGGTCGGGGCGTTAGCTAATCAGCGCGGACGAGGGCGTGCAGCTCCCTGAGCGGGTCGCCTTCGAGCTCGAAGCGCTCCCAGCTCTCGCCGCGGTCCTCGCTGCCCCAGAGCTGCCCGTCGGCAAGTCCGGCGACGACACCGCCCTCGAACGCGACGAGCGCGTACGGCATCGCAGGCAGTGGTTCGGGCAGGCCGCCTGCGAGCGCGCGCCATGCGCCGTCACGTCGCCCGTAGATCAGCGCCTGCGGGTCACGCCCGCCGTGCGCCGCGTACGGGCCCGTGCTGGCCGAGACGTACCAGAGCTCCGGGTCCTCCGGGTCGACCGCGACCGACCACGTGTAGTTCCGGTCTCGACCCTCGTCGGCCGCGTGCCAGCTGTCGCCACCGTCCTCGCTCCAGGCCGCGCCGCCGCCGCCCGCTTCGTAGGCACGACCGGCGGCGTTCGGATGCCATGCCAGCGAGTGGACGTCGCGCTGCGCTCCGGGACGGTGGTCGTGCCACGTCTCGCCGCGGTCGGTCGAGCGCATGAGCCCGCCGAGCTCGATCCCGACGAGCAGAAGGTCAGCGTCGTGCGGGCTCGGTGCGATCCAGCGCACGTGCGACGTCCAGGGCCGCGGCGGGAAGCTCCACGTCGGGCGGGACGGAAGCTCGAGCAGGCCGGCGAGCTCCACCCAGGTCTCGCCGCGGTCGTCGCTCCGGTAGAGCGCACTCGGCTCGGTGCCGGCGTAGACCGCGCCGTCCGCCGCGCTGACGGCAAGCGAGAAGACGCCCGGCGCTGGGAGCCCGCAGTCGCTCCAGGATTCTCCGCCGTCGGTCGTTCGCCGCACACCACCCTCACGCAGCCCGGCATAGACGACGTCAGGGTCGGAAGGGTCGAGAGCGAGGCATTGCGCCCCGCTGCCGGTCAGCGAGATCCGCGTCTCCCAGACGCCCCCGCGCTCGTCGAGGCGCGCGATCGCGTCACCCGTTGCGGCGTACAGGCGTGCCATCCCTCCAAGCTACCGGTCGCCTACATGCCCATCGCGTGGTACCCGGAATCGACGTAGAGCGTCGTTCCGGTCACGTTTCGCGCGTCGTCCGACAGCAGGTACGCGGCTGCCGAGCCGACGTCGTCGCCGTCGATCGGCCGGTGCAGCGGGGCGCGCTCCTCGACGATCGCTTCCATGGTCGGAAAGCCGTGGATCGAGCGCGCGGCGAGCGTGCGGACCGGCCCGGCCGAGACCGCGTTGACGCGGATGTTCTTCTGGCCGAGGTCCCACGCCAGGTACTGAACGGACGAGTCGAGCGTGGACTTCGCGACGCCCATGACGTTGTAGTGCGGAACGGCGCGCACGCCGCCGAGGTACGTCATCGTCAGGATCGACCCGCCGCCCGCAGCCTCCATCAGCGGCTCCGCTGCACGCGCGGTCGCGACGAGCGAGTACGCGCTCACGTCGAGCGCCATCCAGAAGCGGTCGCGCGGCGTGTCCGTGAAGCGCCCTTCGAGATCCTCCGCGGCGGCGAACGCGACGGAGTGCACGAGCAGGTCGAGGCCGCCGAGCGACTCCCCCGCCTCGCGCACGACGCGCTCCACGTCGTCGTCGGAGCGGACGTCGCACTCGGTGACGAGTGGGCTCGAGACGCTCTCCGCGAGCTCGCGCACGCTCTTCTCGATCCGCTCGCCCTGGTACGTGAACGCGAGCTGAGCGCCTTCCTCGGCCAGCCGCCGCGCGATCGCCCAGGCGATCGAGCGCTTGTTGGCGACGCCGAGGACGAGGCCGCGTTTGCCTTCGAAGCGATTCACGGTCCGCGATCCTAGTTGGTTACCCTGGGCGACCTTGCGTGTCGCGGTCGTCACCGGCGGCGGGTCCGGCATCGGCGCGGCCGTCGCGAGCAAGCTGGCCGAGCGCGACTGGCTGTGCGTGCTCGTCGGGCGGCGCGAGGACCGACTCGAGACGACGGCTGCGGAGGTCGGAGGCGAATACGAGGTCTGCGACGTTGCCGATCGCGACGCGGTCGAGCGGATGGCCGCCTCGGTCCGCGCGCGCCACCGCGAGATCGGATTGCTCGTCAACAACGCCGGAGTGGCCGGGCGCGGCAACTACCTCGACCTTCCGCCGGAGCGGATCGAGGAGCTGATCCGGATCAACTATCTCGGCTCGGTCTGGTGCCTCCAGGCGTTCCTGCCCGCGCTCGAGGCTGCGGCGCCGTCTCACCTGGTGAACGTCGTCTCGGTCGCGGGAACGGTCGCGGTCGGGCCCTACTCGGCTTCGAAGCACGCGCAGCTCGCCTTCTCGCGTTCGGTCGCCCGAGAGCTCAGGCCTCGCGGGATCCACGTGCACACCGTGAACCCCGGGTTCGTGCATACCGAGGGCTTCCCGCAGGACTGGCTCCTGCGCGGCCGCTACGCGCGCGTCGTCGTCGGGCCGAAACGCGTAGCAGACAGCATCGTCCGTGCGATCGAGCACGACCGGGCCGAGGTCTTCGTCCCGCGTTGGTACCGGGTGGCGGCGGTCGCACAAGCGCTCCTTCCCGGAACGTTTCGGCGCGTGCCCACGCGGCGCGGCACTCCCTAGCTACGGTGCACGAGTGGAGATCGAGTTCCTGTTCTGGGACGGCTGCCCTTCACACCCGGAGGCAAAGCAGCTCCTCGACGATGTCCTCGCCGAGCGCGGCCTCGACGCCGAGGTGAAGGTGCGCGAGGTCTACACACAGGACGAGGCGGAGGAGCTGCGCTTTCCCGGCTCGCCGACGATCCGCGTCGACGGGGAAGACGTCGACCCGGCCGGGGCTTCTGCTCGGCCCGCGCTCAACTGCCGCATCTACCGCAAGCCGGACGGACGTCCGTCCCCCGTGCCAACCCGCGAACAACTGGAGGCCGCACTGTCATGACGATCGCTCTCGCCACCGAGGCTCCCACCTTCGACCTGCCGGGCGTCGACGGCCGGCAGCACTCGCTCGGCGACTACGCGGACACGCCCGCACTCGCCGTCGTCTGGTCGTGCAACCACTGCCCGTACGTGCAGGCGTGGGAAGGGCGGATGATCGAGCTGCAGCGCGAGTTCGGCGACCGGGGCTTCGGGCTGGTCGCGATCAGCTCGAACGACGCCGACGCGTACCCGGAAGACTCGTTCGAGGCGATGCAGGCGCGCGCCGAGGAGCAGGGCTTCAACTTCGACTACCTGTACGACGAGGACCAGTCGGTGCTGAACGCGTATGGCGCAGAGCGCACGCCCGAGGTCTTTCTCTTCGACAGCGACCGCCGGCTCGTCTACCACGGCGCAATCGACGACTCGCGCGAGGAGGACGAGGTTTCGGAGCGCTACCTGCGGGACGCGATCGAAGCAGTGCTCGCCGGGGAGACGCCCGCGGTGGACGAGACCCCGGCCGTCGGCTGCACGGTCAAGCGGAAGTCCTAGGCCTTCTCTTAGGCACAGCCCACCTCCTCCCCGCTGCGATCGTATTCGGATCGGGCGCACGCGTCTGTCGCCGGATCGCGCCGAAAGCGCTACTTCGAAGGCGCCCGTTCGCGCCTGACGAGCTCGAGCGCCTCCTCGCGCGTCGAGATCGTTCCTGCCGCGCGCTCCTCGGCGATCAGCTCGAGCAGGCGGCCGATCTCGGGGCCGGGCGGCACGCCGAGCTCGTCCCCGCGCAGCAGCGGTGACGCGGGCTCGCGCTCCCGCGCTGCGAGCACTTCGCCTTCGAGCTCCGGCGCACCGACGAAGACCAGGGCGTCGAGCGACCACGGCTCGGTCGCGCGGCGGAAGCGGTGGATCGACCGGGCGGAGCCGTCCTCGGGCGCCTGCGCGTGGAGAAGCTTCTGCGCATAGCGCTTCGTCTCGTTCGAGACCGGAAAGCGGCGGAGCGCGTCGCCGAAGACCGCGACGAGGCGGAACGCAGGCCGGTCGACGAGCGCGGGCCGGTCGAGGCCGGTGCTCGAGCCTTCGAGCGGCGCCAGCAGCCCGAGCTCGTCCGCGCGGCGGTAGCCGTCGACCGAGAGCCTCACCAGCTCGGCCAGCGTCCGCTCGCGTGCCGGCTCGGTGACGAGCGCGGCGTGCTCGCCCACGAGCCGCTCCGTCTCGGGCTCGAGCCGGAAGCCGAGCTCGTCCTCGAGGCGCACCGCGCGCATCAACCGCAGCGGGTCGTCCGTGAACACGCCCGGTGAGACGACTCGGATGAGCCGTGCGTTCAGATCGGCGCGGCCCGCGAACGGATCGATCGCCTCGCCGCCCGCCAGCGGGACCGCGATCGCGTTGATCGTGAAGTCCCTCGTCGCCAGGTCCTCCTCGATCGTCCCGGCGAACGGTGTGAAGTCGACGGTGTGCCCCGCTGCGAGTGCGACCCGCCAGGCTCCGTGGCGCTCGGACAGCGGGAACGGAGCCCCGCCGGAGCGATTCGCATACGACCGGGCAGCTCCCTCGGGCTCGCGGACGGCGACGTCGAGGTCGACGAGCTCCCGTCCGAGCAGCTCGTCCCGCACCGCGCCGCCGACGACCCACGCTTCCCGGCCGGCGAGCAGCTCTCTCGCGAGCTCACGCATCGATCACCACGCGCCGCGCACGCGTCGGGCTCGAGTTGATGCGCGTCGAGAGCTCGTAGTTCAACGTGTCCGCCACGCGCGCGTGATCCTCGATCAGGACGCCGTGGCCGACGAGCGTGACGGGCGTCCCCACGGTCAGCTCGCGGTCGAGCTCGATCGCGAACGCGTCCATCGAGACGGCGCCGACGACACGACACGGCTGGCCCTGCACGTACACATGCGTCCCGGTCAGGTCACGGCGGAAACCGTCCGCATAGCCCACGGGCACGATCCCGATCCAGGTCGGCTCCCCAGCAACGAAGACCCTCCCGTACCCCGTGCTCTGACCGGGCGCCAAGCTGCCGAACCTGCGCGACGTAGCTCTCCCAGCGCAGCACGGGCTCCAGGCCGTCCACGGCCGGCGGCTCGCCGAAGGGCGACATCCCGTAGAGGGCGACCCCGCAGCGCGCGGCGTCGAGGTGCGACTCGGGGATCCGCAACGCTGCCGCGCTGTTCGCAATGTGCCGGATCACGTTCCCCCGGTCTGCGGTCGCCGCCTCGAAGCGCTCGATCTGGCTGCGCGCGAAGCCTGGATCGGAGTCGGCGGTCGCGAGGTGACTCATCAGCCCGACCACGTTGACCGGCGGCGCCGGCAGCTCGGACAGGCCCCAGCGGCCCATGCCCGTGTCGAGCTTCAGGTGAACGCGGACGCCCTCGGGAATCGGCTCGTCGAAGACGGCGAGGTCGAGGTCGGCGTCGCGCGCCTGGGCGACATCGCGGTCGGTGCTCGGTCCCAGGACGAGGATGCGCACGCCCTGGAACGCTCGCCTGAGCGGCAGCGCCTCGGCCACGGTCGCGACGCACAGCGCCAGGGCGCCTTCACCGAGCGCCGCGCCTGCGACGTCGACCGCGCCGTGCCCGTAGCCGTCGGCCTTGACCACGGCCCAGAGCTGCGAGCGCCCGAGAGCGCTCCGCAACCGACGGACGTTGCGCCGCACCGCACCGAGGTCGATCGTGATCTCGGAGCGGTGCATCAGTGACCGGAGAGCACCCTCGGGAGGGCGTCGAGCAGGTCGCTCGCGATCATGCCTGCGCCGAGCGAGGCCTCGATCGCAGCCCAGTGGTGCGCCGTCGCGCCCGCGGCCGCCGCCAGACGCGCGTCCATGCCCTTGGCGAGGAACGCCGCGATCACCCCGGTCAGGACGTCGCCGGTCCCGGCGGTCGCAAGGCTCGGGTCGCCACCGTCGACGAGCACCCCCACTCCGGGCGCCGCGATCAGCGTCCCTGCGCCCTTGAGGAGGACGACGCAGCCGAAGCGGTCGACGGCGCGGCGCACGGCCGCGACCCGGTGCGCGTCCACCCACGACGCCTCCTCGCCGATCAGCCTGCCCAGCTCGCCGGAATGCGGCGTGAGCACACGCGGCGCGGGCCACTCCGCGGGCTCGAGCGCCCAGAGCGCATCGCCGTCGACAACCACCGGCAGCCTCGCCTCCGCGAGCACGCGCCGCACGAACGCCTTCGTCCCGTCGCTGCGCCCGAGCCCGGGGCCGATCGCCAACGCACCCGCCTTTTCGACGAGCTCGATGACCGTGCCCGCAGCCTCCTCCACCACGAGCCCGTCGCCGTCCGCAGACAGCGGCCGCTTGACCGCCTCCAGCACCCACTGCTCGAAGACGTGCACCGCGGGCTCCGGTCCGGCCAGCGTCACGTAGCCCGCGTCGGAGCGGAACGCGGCCAGCGCCGAGAGGCAGGGCGCGCCCGTCATCCCGCGCGAGCCACCCGCGACGACGACGTGGCCGGACGTGTACTTGTTGCCCTCGGGGCTGCGCCGCGGAACCAGGTCGAGGATCGATCGCGAGACGCGCCCGCTCTCCGTCTCGAGCGCCTCGAGGCCGATGTCCGCGACCTCGACGTAGCCGGCGAGAAACGCACCGGGCGTCACGTAGTGGCCGACCTTCTCCCCGTGGAACGTGACCGTCAGGTCTGCGTCGACGGCCGCGCCCGCCACCTCGCCGGTCGACGCGTCCACGCCCGACGGGAGATCGACGCTGAGCACGGGCGCGCCGAGGTCGTTGATCTGCTCGATCAGCCGCGCCGCACCCGGGCGCGGCTCGCCCTCGAAGCCGGTGCCGAAGAGCGCGTCGACGAGCACATCCGGGTCGCCGAGCTCCTTGTCCTCGTCCTCGGGCTTCGCGTCGACGACGAGCACGTCGCGGCCGGCCTCCTCGAGCACCCGAGCGGCCACGCGACCGTCTCCGCCGTTCGAGCCCCCGCCGCAAACGACGGTGAACTCACGCGCATCGCCGAAATCCTCGAGCGCGTGCTGGGCGACCGCTCGCCCCGCCCGCTCCATCAGCTCGTCGACGGTTCCGGAGTACGCCTCCTCCGCCGCCCGCATCTCGGCAGCCGTGTAGAGCGGCTCACGCATCCTGGTCGTCGACCAGGCAGACCGCCGTCGCGAGGCCCTTCGAGTGCGACATCGAGAGGTCGATCGCCCCCGCGCGCACCTTCTCCGCCCAGGCCTTCGTCCGCCCGGAGAGCTTCACGCCCGGCTTCGGCCGGCCCACGATCTCGATCTCGCGCCAGGTGAAGCGGACACCGCAGCCGAGTGCCTTGCCGACGGCCTCCTTGCCCGCGAAGCGCGCCGCGTAATGCTGCGCCGGACGGCCTCTGCTGTCGCAGTACTCGCGCTCGGCATCGGTGAAGCAGCGCGTCCGAAAGCCCGCGTAGCGGTCGAGCGCCTGCTCGATGCGCTCGATCTCGATCAGGTCGACGCCCACCCGCATCTAGAGCTCGGCGAGATAGTCGGGCACATCGCCGATCGAGTCGACGACCGCATCGGGTTTCACCAGCGCCTCGTCGAGGGTCTCTTCCCGGAACTTGCCCGTACGGACGAGGATCGTGTTCAGGCCGCAGCCCTTCGCGCCTGCGATGTCGGCCTCGAGATCGTCGCCGACCATCCACGTGAGCTCGGGATCCGCGTCGAGCGTGTCGAGCGCCGCGCCGAAGAAGGCTGGGCTCGGCTTCCCGAGAATCGTCGCCTCGACCCCGGCTGCATACTCGAGGCCCGCGACGAACGCGCCGGAGTCGAGCAGCGGGCCTCGCGAGGTCTGCCACCACGGGTTCTTGTGCAGGCAGAAGAGCTCGGCGCCCCCCTCGAGCTCGGCGAACGCGCGCGCGATGTTCATGTAGCTGAAGACGCGATTCGTCTCGTCCGTCTCGTCCGCGCCCCCGATCAGGACCGCGTCCGCTTCCTCGCCGACGAGCTCGACCCCTTCGAGCTCCGTGCGGATCGCGGCCATGGTCAACGCCAGCACGCGCTTGCCGGCGAGCGTGTGCGCCGCCGCGCGGGGCGTCGTCTCCAGTTCCTCGTCCTCGAGCTCGACCCCGAGTGCGCGCAGGTCCTCGGCCAGGTCGGCGCGCGAGCGAGTGGTGCTGTTCGTGATGAAGCGCAGCCGGTGACCATCGTCGCGCAACCGCCGGATCGCCGGCCCCGCACCGTCGATCGGCCGGCCCGAGATGTGGAACACGCCGTCGACGTCCAGGAGAATGGCTGCCATGGAGCGCGAGTCTATTCGCGTCACACGGTCTGTCTCCATCCCGCTCTCGGAGATCGCCTTCCGCTACTCGCGTTCGAGCGGCCCCGGGGGCCAGCATGCGCAGAAATCGGAGACGCGAGTCGAGGCGCTCTTCGACGTCGAGGCCTCCGCCGCGCTCACGGACCGGCAGAAGAACAGGGTCGTCCGCAAGGCCGGTCCCGTCCTTCGCGCGATCGCACAGGACGAGCGCAGCCAGGTGCGAAACCGCGAGCTCGCGATCGAGCGGATCACCGACGCGTTACGGGAAGCGCTCCACGTTGAGCGACGACGAGTGGCGACGAAGCCGAGCAAGGCGGCGGTCGAGCGGCGCCTCGAGCAGAAGCGCCGAAGATCCCAGACGAAGCGCCTCCGTCAACCGCCTCGCGATTGAATGCGGTAGATCACCCCGCGACCCCAGTCCGCGACGAGCAGCCCGCCCTTCGGGTCGACGACGAGCGCGAGTGGATGCTCGAAGCCGCGCGCAAAGGTCGTGACCGCCCTCGCGCGGCCACCCGGGCCGAGGTCGATGCGCACGAGCCTCCGCCCGTGCCGGTTGCTCAGGTACTGGCCCCACATGGCGACGAAGAGGTCACCGCGCCAGAACGCGAGCCCGTCCGCAGACGAGTGGGGCTCGAGGTAGGCGATCGGAGGCATCACGCCGCGGCAGCGTCCTACGAGCACGCGCATCTGGTAGCTCGACCAGCAGCGCGGCCAGCCGTAGAAGGCACCGGGCCGGATGAGCACGACCGTGTCGGCCGGCTCGGGATGCGCGGCGGTGCCGAGGTTGTCCTGCCCGTTGACGGACGCGTAGAGCCGATTCGTGCCCGGCTGGACTGCGAGGCCGTACGGGTTGCGGAGCCCCCGGGCGACGATTCTGAGACCGGTGCCGTCGGGCTTGACGGAGAGGACCGTCGCGCTCCGTGGGTCCTGCTCGACGCAGACGTCGCACGTCGAGCCGTTGCCCAGGTACAGGCGCCCGTCGCGTCCGAGCACGAGGGTGTCCTGCTGATGCTCGCCGAACGGCAGCCCGCTCACGACGACCCGGTGGTTCCGAAGCGCCGACCCGCGCAGGACGAAGCGGCTGAGCCGGCCCTGCTCCGAGACGAACAGCGTCCGCCCACGCCAGACGAGGCCGAGCGGCGTTCGCAGCCCGCGGGCGACGACGGCCGGCTTCCGCGACCCGCGCTGTGCGACCACGAGCAGTCCGGTGTCCTCGGTCACGTACAGGCGGCCGTCCGGCCCCCACGCCATCGCGGTCGGGTTGCGGAGGCCGGAGGCGAACGTCGACACGCCGTATCCGGATGGAACCGCGATCTTCACCGGGGGCGCGCCCGCGGAAGGAGCGAGCAGAACGGTTGCGACAACGACCGCGACCAGGCTAGTGCTGATGCGCATGCTCACGTGGCCGGGCGCCTTCGAGGTACCGAGCCGGATCGGCCTCGAAGCGCGCCTGGCAGCCAGGCCCGCAGAAGTAGTACGTCGTTCCGTTCCATTCGGTCGAGAACGCGGTCGTGCGATCGACGGTCATCCCGCACACGGGATCGCGGGCGCCGCGGCGCAGCGTCAGGCCGACGAGCACCGCGGCGAGCCCGAGGAAGACGATGTTCAGGAAGGTCGTGTAGTTCCAGCCGATCGCGCGTTCGGTGATCGAGTTCACATCCGGCCGCTCGGACGGGATCAGGCCCGCGAGCCCGAACACACCGCTCACGACGAGCGCCGCGAGAACGATCGAGGCGAACATGATCGACGACAAGGTGACCGCGATCCTCGTCCCGTAGTACTTCCGGTAGATGAGCAGGATCGGGATCACGAGCAGGTCGGCGTAGATGAACGCGATCACGCCCGAGAACGAGATCCCACCGGCCCAGAGCACCGCCGCCAGCGGCACGTTGCCGATCGAGCACACGAACGAGAGGACTGCGACGAGCGGCCCGACGATCACGTTCTCCGGGATCCGGATCCAGGCGGGCGCGTCCGTCAGGAAGAGCGCGTTGAAGAAGCCCATCGGCAGGAGCGCGACGAAGCCGGCGATCAGGAACCCGGCGCCGATCTCCTTCCAGAGCATCTCCCAGTCGCCGCGGAAGTTGTGCGCGACGTCGGACCAGGCATCGACCGAGGTCAGGCGCTGCCGCCAGGTGAGCCCCTCGGAGCCCGCGGCGTGGTGCTCGTGCCCGCTCTGCGCTGCGATTGCGTTTCGGCGCGCCTCCTCCTCGAGGCTGCGCGTGACGAAGAGCCGCAGCCCGGCCCACATGAACGCGATCAGGAGCACGCCGCCGACGAGCTCCGCGAGCGTGAACTCCCAGCCGAGGAAGATCCAGATCACGATCCCGAGCTCGAAGACGAGGTTCGTCGACGCGAACTGGAACGCCATCGCCGAGACGAGGCTCGCGCCCTTCTGGAGCATCGACTTCGCGATCGCGACGGCGGCGTAGCTGCACGACGACGAGGCGGCGCCGAGGCCGGTCGCGAGGGACACCGTCCGCAGGTCGCGCGCGCCGAGGGCGCTCTGCATGCGCGACCGCGGGATCCACGCCTGGACGATCCCGGAGAGCGTGAAGCCGAGGATCAGCGCCCAGCCGACCTCCCACGCCATACGGAAGGCGTTCCAGAGACCGTCGCCGATCCAGTTGAGCACGTCCACGTGTCGAGCCTAGACCGCTGATCGGTGGCGACGCCGGTACGCCCGCGTCTTGAGGCGGTTGCCGCAGAGGGACATCGAGCACCAGCGGGCCGAGCGGTTCTTCGACTCGTCGAAGAAGGCCCAGCGGCAGTTGCGGCACGCTTTGAGGCGCTCCCAGCTGCCGTCGAGCATCGCGGTCACGGCGACGCTGACGAGCTGCCCGCAGAGGCCGTCGATGCCGTCGGCCTCGGGCTCGAGCCTCGGGATGTCACCGACGAAGACGACGGACAGCCGCGCCGCGCGCGCGGTGTCCGTGAGCACGGCCAGTGCGGCGGCGTCGCGCTTCCGGTCCCGGTTCGCTGCGAGCAGGGCTCGGATCGCCTCCCGCAGCTCGAGCGCCTGCCGGAGGTCGCGATCGGTGAACCGTGACGCGGCGAGGCCGCGCTCACGCGCCCAGGCTTCGAGCGACCCCGGATTGCCGAGCCACTCGCGCTCGTTCTCGAGGTCGACGGTGTTGACGAACGCCTGCACGAGCCGAAGCGGCTGCGGCGCGGCTTTCGGTACGTCGTAGCGGGGAACCTTCGACACCTGCAAAAATACTTTACCGGTGTTCAAGGAGCACACCACCAGGTCGTTGCGCCGCCTGACCGTCCCGGTCCGGTTCGGATTCCGGCGCGTGGCGGCCCGTCCCGCCGCGTTCGTCCTCGCCGCGGCCGGGGTCGCGCTGGCCGCGTGTGCGCTCGCCACGGTGTCTGCCGCAAGCCTGGTCGTCAAGGACC
The DNA here is from genome assembly GCA_963812695.1 of uncultured Actinomycetes bacterium. GTDB lineage: Bacteria > Actinomycetota > Thermoleophilia > Gaiellales > Gaiellaceae > VAXT01. The sequence continues at coordinate 71,841 of CAWEWD010000010.1, read as the reverse complement.
GCGCGGTCGGCCGCGCGATCGCAGCCCTTCCGCCCGATCAGCGCGCCGTACGCGTGACCTGGGTCGGCGTGAGCACGATCCCGGCGGACAGCGCTGCGGCGCTGGACAGGCAGGTCCGCGCGGTGATGGAGCCGCTGGGCACGCAGCGGCCGACCTCGGTGCTCCTCTACCGCGACACGCGATTCGGCCGGCAGATCGTGCGCCTCGGCGCCGTGAATGGCCTCGGCAGAGCGGTGGCACTCAGATCCGGGCGGCTGGCACAGTCGTGCGTCCCGGGCCGCTGCGAGGTGGTCGCGATCGGCAAGAGCGGCTTCGGAGCGCCGGGCTTCACCGTGACCGGCCGCGGGTCGTTGCGAAGCGACCCGGTCGCGAGTTTCTTCCAGGGCGTCGCGCCGGGTGGACGGCTGCGGCTCGCCGCCGGCGTCGAGGGTCTCACGGTACTGCCGACGCTCCGAGATTCGTTCCGCACCTATGGCTGGGTTGCGCCGCTCGGGCCGCACGACGTCCGGGGCTGGGACGTCGACGCTTTCCGGGCCCGGATCGGCCGGGCGAGCACCGCGCTCGAGGCGAGCTCTCCCAACTTCTCGCTGACCGCGCCCACGGTCGCGCTCGCAGATGCCGGCGCGAAGTCGCGGATCGCGGGCCGGCGGCTCCTGCTCGTCGGCGGCCAGGCGGTCGTCCTGCTGCTCGCGTTCGTCCTCCTCGCAGCCACGCGGCTCCGGCGCGGGGCCCGCGCGAGCGCACGACGGCTCGACTCGTTCGGCGCGACCGGTGCGCAGACGCGGCTCGCGGCGCTGGCCGAGGCCGCGCTCGTCGTCGTGCCCGCGACGCTGCTCGGCTGGCTACTAGGAGCCGTCGCCGCGCTGGCCCTCGCCGAAGCGACGGACACCCCGGCCGGAGCCGTCGTCTCGCGGTCGGTCGGGTCGTTGACCGCGGTCGAGCTGATGCTCGCCGTCGCCGTCCTCGGAACGCTCGTCCTCTACCTCGGCTCCCGCGCGCGGGCGGTTGCAATCGGCGGGTTGACGATCTCGATCGCCGACGTCGCCGCCGCGGGCGCGCTCGTGGCGGTGCTAGTCGCCTTCGCCGTCGGAGGAACAGACGCGCAGTCGCTCGCCTCGAGCGAGGGCACCGGGATCGTGCTCATGCTGCTTCCGGGGCTGATCGCACTCGTCGCCGCGGTCGTGATCGCGCGTGTGCTGCAACCGGTGCTCCGTGCGTGCGAGCGGGCGGCAGCCGGGCGCTCGCTCTCGCTCAAGCTCGCGCTCCTCTCGCTCGCGCGCGCCCCCGGGACGGCCACGGTCGCGATCGTCTTCGTCAGCGTCAGCGTGGGGCTCGCGGTCTTCGCGGCCGCCTACCGCTCGACGCTGATTCGGAACGACTCCGATCGAGCCGCGTTCGAGGTCCCGCTCGACTACACGGTCAAGCAGGACCCGAGGTTCGTCTCGGACGCGACGCCCGTCGGCTCGGCATACGCGGCGCGCTTCGACGCCGTTCCGGTGATCCGGCTCCAGGGAGAGGCGCCGTCGCTCGATCGCCGCGCGGTCACGTTCCTCGGCCTCCCGGCCGACGATCTCACGCGACTCCGCTGGCGGAGCGACTTCGCATCCGAGTCGCCGAGCGCCCTCGCCGACCGAATCGGCGGGCCGCCCGTGATGCTCCAGGGCACGCCGATCCCGCCCGGCGCACGCGAGTTCCGTCTTCCCGTGACGATCCGCGGCGACTCGATCCACCTCTCCGCGAACATCCGCACGCGGAACGGCCGGTTCATCGTCCTCGACCTCGGAGAGCCGAACAACACGGGGAAGCCGGTCGTCGCCCGCGCACCGATCCCGCCCGCCGGCCGCGGTGGGCTTTTGATCGGGCTCCTGGTCGAGTTCTCGCGCGCCGAGGCGTTCACCGCGGCGCACCGGGAGACCGGCAAGGCGCCGACGTTCGCGGTCTTCCGCGCCGGAGTGCTGAAGCTTCAACGGCCCGAGGTGTCCGGAGTCGGAGGCACGCGGACACTCCCGGTCGACTACCGCGACTGGGTCGGCGCCAAAGGGACGAGGCCGCCTGCCGCGACCGCCGGATCGCTCGCGCTCCGCTACCTCCTGACCCAGGACCAGGTCTTCCGGCTGCGGCCTGCGCAGACCACCGACAACGGCCCGATTCCGGTCATCGCGTCCCCGTCGCTCGCGCACGCGATCGGGAACGGCACGCTCCCGCTCTACGTCGGGCCGGCGTCGGTCAACGTCCGCGTCGCCGCGACCGCACGCCGTTTCCCGACCACCTCCGGCGATTTCGTCGTCTTCGACCGGTCGCGGCTCGAGACCGCGCTCAACGCGTCCGTCCCCGGGTCCGCGGTCGCCGACGAGGCCTGGGTCTCGGGGGAGCCCGGTCTCACCTCGCGGCTCCTTCAGAACCCGCCCACTCCCGTGCGCATCACCTCGCGCCGCGCCGTCGAGCACGGGCTCCGGACCGATCCGCTCGCGCGCGGCTCGCTGCTCGTGCTCGGAGCCGCTGCGCTCCTCGGGCTCGCGCTCTCGCTCGTCGGGCTCGCCCTGACCGTCGCCGTCGAGCTCCGCGACGAGGCGGGCGAGCTGTTCGACCTCGAGACCCAGGGCATGGGCCCGGCCGCGCTGCGCCGGCAGGTCCGTCTCCGCGCGGGAGCGGTGCTGCTCGCGGGGCTCGCCGGCGGCCTGCTGCTCGGCGCCGTGCTCGCGCTCGTCGTCCTGAAGGCGCTCGCGGTGAGCGCGAACTCGACCACACCGGTGCCGCCGCTCGTGATCGCCCCGGACTGGCCTGTGCTCATCCTCGGCTTCGTGCTCTTCGCCGCGCTCGCGGCCGGCCTCCTCGCCCTGCTCACACGCGCCGCCTTCCGCGAGCAGACCTCGACGCCCGCAGCGGAGGCCGTATGAAGCCCGCCGTCGAGGTCGAGGACGTCTTCCGCGTCTACGCGACGGACGAGGGGACGGCCGCCGCGCTCCAGGGGCTCAGCCTTACCGTGTACGAGGGCGAGGTCGTCGCCGTGCTCGGGCCGAGCGGCTCGGGCAAGACGACGCTGCTCCGGATCCTGGCCGGGCTCGATCGGCCGTCGGCGGGCCGGGTTCGCGTGGCCGGAGTCGACCTGCGTCGCCTACGCGGGCGCGGGCTCGACCGCTACCGGAGCGGGCGGCTCGGTTACGCCGACCAGCGCTACACGCAGGCGCTCGCACCGGAGCTGACGGCCGGAGAGCTCGTCTCGCTCAGGCTCGCGCTCGCCGGCGAGTCGCCTCGCGAAAGGCGCAAGCGCACCTCCGAGCTGCTCGGCCAGGTCGGTCTCGAAGACCGGCTCGACGCCTACCCACACGAGCTCTCCGGCGGCGAGCAGCAACGGGTCGCGCTCTGCGCCGCGCTCGCCCACCGCCCGCGGCTCCTGCTCGCCGACGAGCCGACCGGCGAGCTCGACGCGAAGAACGCGGCCGTCGTCTACGAGCTGATCGGGGAGCTCGCCCGCGCGCAGGGCACGACCGCGATCGTCGTCAGCCACGACCCCGGCTCGGCCTCGATCGCCGACCGCATCGTCCACATCCGCGACGGGCGGGTCAGCGCTGAGCAGGCCAGGGCGCAGCCGGACAGCGAGGAGATCGTCGTCGCGCGCGGCGGCTGGCTGCGCGTGCCCGAAGAGCTCCTTCGCCGCGGCGGGATCGGGTCCCGCGCGAGAGCAAGGCTGGCGGAGAGCTCCGTGCTGATCGAGGGCACCGATGACGTCCCAGAGGCGGACACCGAAGCGCCCAAGCCTCTCCGAGCGGCCGCGAGCGGCGGCGTCGCGATCGAGCTGCGGAACCTCGCCAAGCAGACCGGCGAGCGAACCGTCCTGTCCGGACTGAACGCGGCCATCAACTCCGGACGCCTCACCGTCGTCACGGGCCCGTCCGGCTCGGGCAAGACGACGCTGCTGCACATGCTCGCGGGCCTAGACCTGCCGAGCGCCGGCGAGATCGTCGTGCTCGGCCAGCGCATCGACGAGCTCGACAGGGCTCACCGCGCAGCGTTCCGCCGGGACCGGCTCGCGCTCGTCGCCCAGGAGCCGCCGCTCGTTCCGTTCCTGAGCGTCCGCGAGAACGTCGAGCTGTTCCTGGGCCTGCGCGGCCTGGACAGCGGCAACGGCCAGGCGCAGAAGACGCTCGCCGTCGTCGGCCTCGAGCAACTGCTGGACCAACGTGTCTCGAGGCTCTCGACCGGCGAACAGGAGCGCGTCGCGATCGCCCGGGCGCTGGCATCCGAGCCCGATCTCCTGCTCGCCGACGAGCCGACCGCACGCCTCGACTACGCAAACGCGCTCGCGATCGGCGAGCTCCTCTCGCGCATCGCGCGCGAACGAGGAATCGCAGTCGTCTGCGCCACGCACGACCCAGCCGTCATCGAACAGGCCGACGCCGAGCTGTCGCTGGTCTAGCGAACGGCCTCGACGGGCTCGGGCACCGGCCGCAGGTAGCTCCGCATCACCTTGCGCGCGTAGAGCCGCTCGCTCGCGGCGCGATAGAGAGCGAGGGCGTTGTCGCCCTCTTGCGGGAAGGCGGCCCAGCCGAGCGTGGCCTTCGTCCGGCCGTCCGCCAGTACGCGCTCGAGACGCGCCGCGGTCCGCGCCGCGCCGTCCTCGCCCGGGATGGAAGCGAGGATCGCGAACTCGTCGCTCCCGACCCGTGCCACGTCGTCGTCCGGTCCGAACGATCTCGCAAGCTGGTCCGCGAGCCGGCGGAGCGCGTCGTTCCCTGCCGTGAAGCCTTCGTCGCGGTTGAAGTCCTTGAGCGCGTCCATGTCCGCCAGCAGGAGCACGAACCTGTCTCCGGCCGCGAGCCGTCGGGTGATCGCCGCCTCGAACGCCCTCGTGTTCGGCAGGCCGGTCAGGGAATCGCGTTCGGCGAGAACACGGAGCTCCGCGAGCATCGTGCGGTTGCGCCCTGCGAACCAGCCGATCAGCCCGCCGATCGTCACGTACGTGACGGCGCGGGTGAGCGTTCCCACGCGGAGAACCTCGCCCGACTGGATATGAGGGTTCAGCAGCACGCCGCCGGCATAGAGACCCGTCGCCACCAATCCTGCGACGACCCCGAGCCGTGGACCGAGAGCCATCGCCGCCAGCGCGATCCCGAGGTAGTAGAAGTGCCCGAGCCCGAGGCCGGGTCGCTCGTAGACGAGGAATGCTCCGAACGTGAGCGCGAAGCAGAGCCCCGCGCAGAGGAGCAGGAGGTAACGCGACGCCGCAGGCATGCCGGCTCAGCTTCGCGGGTGCCTCGCCGCGCTACCTCCCTCTAAAGGGTGGAGCGCCCTGCGCTATTCGACGGTGACGGTCTTCGCCAGGTTCCGCGGCTGATCGACGTTCAGGCCCTTCAGCCGCGCGATCCGGTACGCGAGGAGCTGGAGCGGCACGATCGCGAGCACGGCCTGCAGGAACGCAGGCGTCTTCGGCACATAGATCACGTCGTCCGCGTGGTGCTGGATGTCCTCGTTCCCGTCCGTGGCGATCGCGATCACGTGCGCGCCGCGAGCCCGCGTCTCCTGGATGTTCGAGACGACCTTGTCGTAGACGTGCGAGTTCGTCGCGACGCAGACGACGGGCGTGTCGACGTCGAGCAGCGCGATCGGGCCGTGCTTCATCTCGCCGGCCGAGTACGCCTCGGTCGGGATGTACGAGATCTCCTTCAGCTTGAGCGCGCCCTCGAGCGCGACCGGCAGTCCGATGTGCCGCCCGAGGTAGAGGAAGAACGGCTTGTCGTAGAAGCGCTGCGCGATCTCCTCGACCGGGTGGCTCCCGTCGAGGAAGTCCTGCATCTTCTCCGGGAGCTCGTACAGCTGGTCGAGGATGAACTCGATTTCCTCCTGCGCGATGGTCTTCTTGACCTCCGCGAGCTTGAGCGCGATCAGGCTGATCAGCGCGACCTGAGCGGTGAAGGTCTTCGAGGCCGCGACACCCACCTCGAGCCCCGTGCGCGTGTACAGCACGGAGTCGACCTGGCGGGTCAGCTGCGAGCCTCTCATGTTCGTGATCGCGACGGTTCTCGCGCCCTTCTCCCGGGCCAGCTTCATCGCGGCGAGCACGTCTGCGGTCTCGCCCGATTGCGAGATACCGATCACGAGCGTGTCCTTGGAGAGCACCGGGTTCCGGTAGCGCCACTCGCTAGCGATGTCCGGCTCGACCGGGATGCGCGCCCACTCCTCGATCACGTACCGGCCGACGACGCCGGCGTGGTACGACGTGCCGCAGGCGAGGACCACGATCCGCCTCAGGTTGCGGATCTCCCTGTCGGTCAGACCGAGGCTCTCGAGCAGCAGCTTGCCGTGCCGGACACGGTCGCCGATCGTCTCGCGGACACCTTCCGGCTGCTCGTAGATCTCCTTGAGCATGAACGTCTCGTATCCGGACTTCTCGGCGGCCTCGTCGTCCCAGTCGACGGTGATCACGTCGCGCTCGAGCGGGTCGGACCCGTTCTCGACGCTCGTGAACGTGGCGCCCTCGGGTGTGATCGAGACGACCTCGCCGTCCTCGATCAGCTGAAGCCTGTTCGTGTCGCGCAGGAACGCGGTCGCGGCCGAGGCGAGGAACATCTCGCCGTCGCCCACGCCGACGATCAGCGGGCACTGGACCCGCGCGCCGACGAGCTGCTCCGGATGGTCGCGGTGGACGACGACGAACGCGAAGTGGCCCTCGAGCTCCTGGTAGACCGCGCGCACGGCGGCGGCGAGATCCCCGTCGTAGTGGCGCTCGAGGAGATGGACGACGACCTCGGCGTCCGTCTCGGTCTTGAACTCGTGCCCGTCCTTCTCGAGGGAAGCCTTGAGCTCGCGGAAGTTCTCGACGATCCCGTTCAGGACGACTGCCATCTTCGACTCCTCGCAGCCGGTGAGCGGGTGCGCGTTCTGCTCCGACACCTTTCCGTGCGTGGCCCAGCGTGTGTGACCGAGCCCGGTCGAGGACTGCGAGCCGTTGTGCTTGGCGATCTGCTTCAGGTTGGAGAGGTTGCCGACCGCCCTGATGTAGTCGAGGCCGTCGTCCTCCAGCATCGCGAGGCCGGCCGAGTCATAGCCCCGGTATTCGAGGCGCTCCAGGCCGTGGATGAGCAGAGGCTTCGCGCGGCGTGGCCCGACGTATCCGATGATCCCGCACATGCCCTTTAGACCTCCCTTTTGAAGCGCAAAAGCCCGGCCTCCCCGGCCTCCCGCATCGGAGGCCGTTCAACCGAGCTCTCGTCGAACGAGGTCGCTGATCCTAGCACAGAGCTCTGTTGACTTTTGGAAATCCCTCGCTTCGGCTAGGACCCGCACGACCGGTTCTGTCCCGGACGGCCGCACGAGAATGCGCCCTTCACCGGCCAGTTCCTGGTTCAGTCGCTCGACCTCGCCGAGCAGGTCGGGCGGCAGCGACTTCGTGGCGACCGGCACGTTCTCCTGCACCTGCGGGTAGGTGGGCATCACGGCCGCCGCCTCATGGAGGGTGCGCCCTTTGAGGGCTCCGCACAGGAGGAGCGCAGCGGCCAGGCCGTCGCCGGTCACATGGTCGCGCAGGTAGATGATGTGGCCGGACTGCTCGCCGCCGAGGAGGCTGTCGCGCTCGCGGAGTGCCTCGAGCACGTAGCGATCGCCGACATCAGTCACAACGACCTCGATCCCCCGCTCCCCCATCAACTGGTGGAAGCCGAGGTTCGTCATCACCGTCACGGCGACCAGGTCGACGCCCAGGTCGAGCGCGAGCACGGCGAGGATCTGATCGCCGTCGACCGCGTTCCCCTCCCCGTCGACAGCGAGCATCCGGTCGCCGTCGCCGTCGAACGCGATCCCGAGGTCGAAGCCGCCGTCGGTCACGACGCCTTGCAGGAGCGAGAGGTCGGTCGCGCCGCAGCCGACGTTGATGTTCTCGCCGTCCGGGTCCGAGGCGACGGTCGCCACTTCCGCCCCGAGCTGTTCGAACGCGGTCGGAGCGATGCCCGAGTAGGCGCCGTTCGCGCAGTCGACGGCGATGCGGAGACCGGACAGGTCACTCCCGAACCGCTCGACGATGTGCTCGAGGTAGCTGTCCGTCGCCACGCCGACGTGATCGATCGCGCCCGGGGTCTCGGCCGGCTCGGCGTCGAGGAGCGCCTCGATCTCCTCCTCGGACGCGTCGCTCAGCTTGCGGCCGTCGGCGTCGAAGAACTTGACCCCGTTGTACTGCGGAGGGTTGTGCGAGGCGGAGATCACGGCGCCGAGGTCGAGTGCGAGGAGCGCGACAGCGGGAGTCGGCAAGACGCCTGCGACGACCGCGTTTCCACCCGCCGATGCGACGCCCTCCGCGAACGCCTCCTCGAGGTCGGGCCCCGAGCCGCGCGTGTCGCGCCCGACGAAGACGCGGCCACGTCCCGACCAGATAGCTGCGGCGCGGCCAAGTCTCCGGACCAGGTCCCGGGACAGGTCCTCGCCGACGACGCCGCGGACGCCGTCAGTGCCGAAGTAGCGCCGCGCCAATTAGCGCTTGGAGAACTGGGGCGCCTTGCGCGCCTTGTGCAGGCCGGCCTTCTTGCGCTCGACCTTGCGTGCGTCCCGCGTGAGGAAGCCCTCGCGCTTGAGCGGGATGCGCAGCTCGGGATCGGCCTCGACCAGGGCGCGGGCGATTCCGTGCCGAACCGCGCCTGCCTGACCCGTGGGGCCGCCTCCCTGGACGCGGACGCGCAGGTCGTAGCGGCCCTCGGCGCCCGCCAGCCTGAGCGGGGCCATCACCGTTGTCCGGTGCGTCGCGCGGGGGAAGTACTCCTCGATCGTCCGCCCGTTGATCCAGGTCGTCCCGTCGCCGGGCCGCAGGATGACCCGCGCCACGGACGTCTTGCGCTTGCCCGTGCCCCGGTACTGGGCCTGCTCAGCCATTCCCGTTCTCCAGCGGCAGCGGCTTCGGGCCCTGGGCCTCGTGCGGATGCTCCGGCCCCGCGTACACCTTGAGCTTCAAGAGCTGCGCCCGGCCGAGACGGTTTCGGGGAAGCATCCCTCTGACGGCCTTGCGGAGCACCTCCGTCGGCCGGCGCTCGAGCTCCTCGCGGAGCGGACGACTGCGCAGCCCACCCGGATAGCCGGAATGCCGGTAGTACATCTTGTCGTCGAGCTTCTTCCCGGTGACCGCGATCTTCTCCGCGTTCACGACGACCACGAAGTCGCCTGTGTCGACGTGCGGTGTGTACTGCGGCTTGCCCTTGCCGCGGAGCGTGTCGGCGATGCGCGTCGCGAGCCGGCCGAGGGTCTTCCCCTCGGCGTCGACGACGTACCAGTGGCGCTCGATCTCGCCGGGTTTTGCATTCCAGGTCTTCTGCATGGCAAAAAGGAGGCGGACCTGAGTCCGCCGAGGCGCGATTGTACCAGCCGTTATGCGGCAGGTTCGGGAGCGGGCCGAATGCGGGCGAGGAACAGGGCCGGGGCGACCGCGATCGCCGTTGCACCGAGCGCGAGCGCCGTCACTCCGAGCACGTCGAGGGCGACTCCGCCGAGCAGCGCCAGGGCCGCGCCGGTCAGTCCCGAGAGCAGATCGCTGAAGCCGAGGAGCTTTCCGCGCTCCGCAGCCGAGGCCGCGTCCGCGAGCTGCGCGGTCGCCGCGACGAACGACAGGTTCCAGCCGATGCCGAGGCCGAACAGGAGGAGCGCGGTCGTCGGCACGCTCGTCGCCCAGGTCAGCCCGGCACACGACACGGCCATCACGAAGAGACCGCCCGCGAGCGCCGGACCGCGCCCGATCTTGTCGATCAGCGTGCCGATCACGAGCACGAGCGCGTACATCCCGAGCACGTGCGCGCCGATGATCGGGAACACCGCCTGCTGCGAGTGGTGGTGATGGTCGACGACGACGAACCCGGTCAGGTTCATGACCGAGACCATGACGCCGAAGCTCGCGATCGCCGCCAGCAGCGCGGGGATCACGCCCGGGCGCCGCAGGATCTCTCGAAGCGGCGCGGCTTCGGTCGTTGACGGCGTCGGGCCGCGGGCTGCGATCCGTTCCGCGATCACCTTCGTGTCGGGCCGCACCGTCAATGCGAGCCCGCACGTGACCAGCGACAGGCCGGCGGCCGCGAGCCAGGGGACCGTGAGCGTGTCGGCGGCGACGTCCTTGCCTGCGAACAGCGGCCCGAAGAGCGAGGGGCCGAGGACCGCGCCGAAGACCGAGCCGAAGAGGACGAACGAGATGCCGCGGGCTCGGCGTTCGGGCGGATACATGTCGCCCGCCGCGGTCCTGATCAGGAGCGTCACCGCCCCCGCGATCCCGGCGAACGCGAAGCCTGTGATGAGCGCGGCTCCCGAGCCCCAATGGGTGCCGACGGCGGCGAGGCTGTAGCCGATCGAGCCGAGGAGGAACCCGACGACGATCACCGGGACGCGGCCGAAACGGTCCATCGCGCGCCCGGCCGGGAGGGCCGCCAGGGCCGAGGCCGTCAAGAAGATCGCCGGGCCCGCGCCGAGCAACGACCGGAATCCGGTCACGAGGACGAACGACAGGGACAGCACCGCGGCGCCGAGTTGCAGGACCGCCGAGTAGAGCGCCTGGATGACGGCCAGGGTCGCGGTGTTCCGCGCGATCGGGAGGTGCTGCTCAGACAAGCGCTGCCAGCCCGGCTCGAAACTCCTTTGCGCCTCCGTGTGACGGATGACGAATCCCGGCCGTTCCGATCGCGGCTTCGGCGATCCGCCCCACGGGGACGACGCACCGGCCCGGGGCGAGTAGGTCGAGGAACGGAAGCGACGCCTCGATCTCGGCGGCGCGCGGGCGGCGGTTGGACAGCGGCTCGCCCGTGCCGGTGCGGATGCGTCGGGACGACGTTCCAGAGCAGCACGTGCTCGGTCAGGCCGAGCTCGTCGAGCACGCGGTGGACGATCGTCGCCGACGCCTCGGCCGGACCGCTCCCGGTCAGCTGCCGCTCGGAGGTGAACGGAATCCCGCTGACGCGCGCACCCCGGTAGCCGGCCGCCTCGCCGACGAGCAGGAGCTCGGCTTCGGAGCGCCGCTCGAGATAGTCGGCGAGCCGCTCCCGGAGGTGCGCCGACGCGGCGTACTGGTTGAACGTCGAGCCGATCCGGGCAGCCGCGAGCCGCGGGATCAAAACGCGTGCTCGCGCACGGATGGCGTGAAGAGGATCACGAGCTGCGCGAGCGTCACTCCAAGCAGCACGACGAGCGTCAAACCGAACGCGAGGCCGACCAGCCAGAGCGAGGTCAGCGCGAGGACGTCGAGAACCGCCGCGAAGCTCCACGCGACGCCGGAGCCCCGCCAGAGTCCCCACAGGATCGCGCCGTACACCGCGATCGAGAACACCGTCTCCTTGACGCCTGGATAGTCCAGCCCACCGGCGATCGCGGCGAAGGGGTACGTCAGGGCGGTGAGGAAGCCGTAGAGGAGGATGAGCCTCTTGGCTGGCGAGGTCGTCACGTCGAAAGGATAATCCGCTCGTTGCGCCGCTTCGCCGCCATCCTCGTACCGGCCGCACAGCGCCAGCTCGACGGCCTCACCAGCGTCCGCTGAACGACTCGCTCGAGATCCGGACGCTCACGGACGGCGGTCAGCAGGCCGGCGACGTGGCGAAGCAGGTGGCGGCGTTTCTCGGGGCGGCTCGGCGGTCACTCGATCTCGCGCAGTACGACTTCCACCTGGCGCCCGAGACCGCGGAGCTCGTGGGTGGGGCGATCAAGGACGCGGCAGCTCGGGGTGTCGCGGTGCGGATGATCTACGACGTGGGTCACCGGAATCCGATTCCCGTGCCTCCGCCGCCGGAACCGGACGTCGAGTTGATCTCGTCCCTCGGAGTGCCGCACCGGCCGATCGCGGGCATCCCCGATTTGATGCACCACAAGTACGCGGTGCGCGACGGCGAGGCCGTGTGGACCGGGTCGGCGAACTGGACGGACGATTCGTGGACGCGCCAGGAGAACGTGATCGTGATTGCGGAATCGACGAAGCTCGCCGCGGACTTCACGGCGGACTTCGAGCAGCTCTGGTCGAAGGGAATCGTCGAGGACAGCGGCTTCGTCGAGCCGAATCCGGTGCGGGTTGCGGGGAACAACGTGCGCGCCTGGTTCACGCCGGGCTTCGGCGAGGCGTTGTCGCGGCGAATCGCGAAGCGGATCAGGAGGGCTCGGCGTCGCGTGCGGATCTGTTCGCCGGTCCTGACCGTCGCACCGGTGCTGTCGGCGCTCTCCGAGCGGATCTCGGAGGGGCTCGACATCGCGGGCTGTCTCGACCGTCCGCAGATCGAAGGTGTCATCTATCAGTGGGGCATCGACGGGAACGCGGCCTGGAAGCTGCCGCTGCTGAGGCAGGCGCTCAAGGCCGACTTCTCGGCCAAGCCGTCGACGCCGTGGGGTCAGGGAACGGTGCACGACTTCATGCACGCGAAGGTGACGGTCGTCGACGACGTCGCGTTCGCGGGCAGCTTCAACCTGTCGCGCTCCGGCGAGCAGAACGCGGAAAACGTGCTCGAGATCGAAGACCCCGCGCTGGCCGACCGCCTGGCCGCCTTCATCGACGAGGTCCGGGCCCGCTACCCCCGCTTCACGCCAACCTGAACGGGGTCAGACCCCTTTACAACTCGACTGTCCGAACGGGCCGGTGTCGAGCCCGCGAAACCGCCTGGCTCCGAGCACCTGTGGAGAGATCGTCACGCTTTTGGAGCGGGGTCTGACCCCGTTAGGTGGCGACGGCGACGAGGACGGCGATCAGGAGGACGGTTCCGAGGATCAGGAGCGCAAGCGTGAGCGCGGCTCCCATCAGGATCCGTTTGCCCTCGGCGCCGAGGCGCACGGAGAGCGAGCGCGGGTCGTCCGCGGTCACGATCCGGAACGCACGGCGCAGGACCCAGAATCCGATCAGGCGATAGAGCACGGCCTAGGCGATATGCCCGGGCCGCCGCGGTCCTACTCCCACTCGATCGTGCTCGGCGGCTTCGACGAGATGTCGAGCGCGACGCGGTTCACGGCCGGAATCTCGTTGATGATCCGGCTCGAGATCGTCTCCAGCAGGTCGTAGGGCAGCCGCGCCCAGTCCGCGGTCATCGCGTCTTCCGACGTCACGGCGCGGATCACGATCGGGTACGCGTACGTGCGCTCGTCCCCCTGCACGCCCACGGAGCGGATCGCCGGCAGCACGGCGAAGCTCTGCCACAGGTCGCGGTACAACCCCGCCCGTCGCACCTCCTCCTGGAGCACCGCGTCCGCCTCACGCAGGATCTCGAGCCGCTCGCGGGTCACGTCGCCGATGATCCGGATCGCGAGCCCCGGCCCCGGGAACGGCTGGCGCCAGACCATCCGTTCCGGCAGCCCGAGCTCCTCGCCCACGCGCCGCACCTCGTCCTTGAAGAGCAGCCGCAGCGGCTCGACGAGCTCGAAGTCGATGTCCTCGGGGAGCCCGCCGACGTTGTGGTGCGACTTGATCGTCGCGGCCACGCTCTCGTCCCCGCCGGACTCGATCACGTCCGAGTAGAGCGTGCCCTGGACGAGGTACTTGATCTGCCCGAGCTTGCTCGGACTCGTGTTCGAAGACACGGATGAACTCCTCGCCGATCGTGCGCCGCTTCTCCTCGGGGTCTGTGATCCCGGCGAGCTTGCCGAGGAAACGCTCCTCCGCATCGACGTGGACGAGCGGCACGTGGAAGTGGTTACGAAAGGTCTCCACGACCTGCGCCGCCTCGTCCTTGCGCAGGAGCCCGTGGTCGACGAAGACGCACGTCAGCTGGTCGCCGACCGCCTTGTAGACGAGGAGCGCCGCGACGGCCGAGTCGACTCCGCCCGAGAGCGCGCACAGCACCCGCTGCGAGCCGATCTGCGCGCGGATCCGCTCCACCTGCTCCTCGATCACCGCCGCAGCCGTCCACGTCGCCGGTGCGTCCGCCACCGAATAGAGGAAGTTCTTCAGCAGGTCGTTCCCGTACGGCGTGTGCACGACCTCGGGGTGGAACTGGACGCCGTACAACTTCCGCTCCGAATCCTCGAAGGCGGCGATCGGGGTCGACTGCGACGACGCCACGACGCGCGCACCCGCCGGCGGCGCGGTCACCGAGTCGCGGTGACTCATCCAGCCGATCTGTTCCGGCGGCAGGTTCACGAACAGCTCGCCGCCCTCGGCCGTGAACTCGGTCTTGCCGAACTCCGAGACACCGGTCCGCTCGACGCGCCCGCCGAGCTCCTGGGCCATGACCTGCATGCCGTAACAGATCCCGAGCGTCGGGATCCCGAGCTCGAAGATGCCCGGGTCGACCTTCGGCGCGCCGTCCGCGTAGACGGAGGCAGGCCCGCCGGAAAGGACAAGAGCCAACGGATCACGTCCGCGGACCTGGTCCGGTCTGATCGTGTGTGGGACGAGCTCCGAGTAGACACGGCACTCGCGCACGCGCCGCGCGATCAGCTGCGAGTACTGGCCGCCGCAGTCCAGAACGAGCACCGGCCGCTCTTCTGCGGCCGGCTCGGCGGTCGGAAGCGGGACGACTTCGCCCATCAGCCCATCCCGATCTTCTGCGCCTGCTGGAGCGACTTGCCCTCCGTCTTGATCGACGGCGCGAGCATGATCTCGGCCTTCTGGAAGTCGTGGATCGACTCGTACCCGCAGGTCGCCATCGACGTCCGGAGCGCGCCCATCAGGTTCAGCGTCCCGTCGTTCTCCCGCGCCGGCCCGACGACGATCTCCTCGAGCGAGGCGCTCTGGTCGACCTGGACGCGAGCGCCGCGCGGCAACGTCGGGTGGAACGTGGCCATCCCCCAGTGGAAGCCGCGGCCGGGCGCCTCCTTGGCGCGCGCAAGCGGCGAGCCGACCATCACGGCATCCGCGCCGCACGCAACCGCTTTCGAGATGTCCCCTCCGGTGCGCATGCCGCCGTCGGCGATCACGTTCACGTACTTCCCGGTCTCGAGCAGGTGCTGAACGCGAGCTGCGGCCGCGTCCGAGATCGCGGTCGCCTGGGGAACGCCGACGCCGAGGACGCCGCGAGTCGTGCACGCGTGCCCCGGCCCGACGCCGACGAGCACGCCTTCCGCGCCGGTGCGCATCAGGTGCAATGCGGTCTGGTACGAGGCACAGCCGCCGACGAGCGTCGGGATCGGCAGGCTCGCGATGAACTCCTTCAGGTTCAGGGCTTGCCCGTTCGAGGAAACGTGCTCGGCGGACACGACGGTGCCCTGGATGACGAGCACATCGAGCCCGGCCTCGAGCGCGATCTCGTAGTGGTCGCGCACCTTCTGCGGGGTCAGCGAGCCCGCCGCGAGCACGCCTGCGCGCTTGATCTCCTCGACGCGCTCGGCGATCAGCTTCGGCTCGACCCCGCGCGCGTAGATCTCCTGGAGCCCGCGCGTCGCTCTGTCCTTCGGCAGCTTCGCGATCCGCTCGAGCTCGGCGTCGGGATTCTCGTAGCGCGTGTAGATGCCCTCGAGGTTGAGGACGCCGAGGCCACCGAGCTTGCCGAGCGCGATCGCGGTCGCGGGCGAGACGACGCCGTCCATCGCCGAAGCGAGGAGCGGCAGCTCGAGCAGGTGCGGGCCGAGCTTCCAGCCGATGTCGACGTCCTGTGGGTCGCGCGTTCGACGGCTCGGGACGATCGCGATGTCGTCGAAGCCATACGCATGTCGTGCCTTCTTGCCACGGCCAATCTCTACGTCCACGCGAACCCCCCTCTATGCAAAAAGCCCAGGCTCGATGGATCGCCTGGGCCGCAAAAACACTCTCTGGTCACGCCTCTCAAGTGGCAGTCGATCGTACCAGCCTCAGGAGACGACCGGTTCGAGCTCGGTTACCTCGACGCCCCCGGCGAGGCGACTCGCCTCGCGCGGGTCGAGCCGCCCGGCGCCGACCTCGAGCGTGGACGCCGCGCCCGCCGCGACGGCAGACCGGAGCGCCTCGTCGATCGGCTTGCCGGCCTCGCGCGCCGCGAGGAAGGCGGACAGGAGCACGTCGCCGGATCCGACCGTCGAGGCAGGCTCGACCTCGGGGGCCACGGCCCGTAGCCGCTTGACCTCACGCTCCTCGCGGAGCAGCGCGAAGCAGCCCGACTCCTGCGTGATCAGCACGTTGCGCGCGCCGAGCTCGGCGATGTCGTCGAGCGCCTGGATGAAGTCCTGGTCCTCGTGGAACTCCTGGCCGACGAGACTCTCCGCCTCGCGCTGGTTCGGCGAGACGAGGAACGGCTCGGCCGCGGTCCCCATCCGGAGCGGCTCGCCTTCCGCGTCGAGCACCGTCCCGATGCTGCGCTTGTTCAGCTCGCGGATCAGGTCGCCGTAGAAGGAGTCCTCGACCCCGCGGGGGAGCGACCCGGCGAAGATGACGACGTCGGCCGCGGTCGCGAGGTAGCGCAGCTTCTCGCGGAGCATCTCCAGCTCCTCCGGCTCGACGTGCGGCCCCCACTCGTTGATCTCGGTGTAGGAGCTCGAGGTCGGATCGACGACCGCGGTCGAGGTGCGCGACTCGTCGGCGATGCGGACGAAGTCGTTGAGGATCGCCTCGCCGGTCAACTCCTCGACGATGCGGGTTCCGGTCAGCCCGCCCGCGAGGCCCGTCGCGACAACGGGCACGTCGAGCCGCTTCAGAGCCCGCGCGACGTTGATGCCCTTGCCACCCGCAAGGGTCAGGCCCCCGCTCGCCCGGTGCCGTTGGCCGCGCTGGAAGTTGGGGACGGTCAGCGTCCGGTCGAGGGCCGCGTTGAGCGTGACCGTGACGATCATCGAGTCAGGACACCCAGCCCCACATGTTGTGCGCGGCGCGCTTGACGTACCAGCCCGCGCGGCCCGCGGCGCCCGGCTCCTCGATCGAACGGGCGGCCACGAGCGGCGAGCGCGCGACGAGCTTGCCTCGCTCGTAGACGCGCACCTCACCGAGCTCCTGGCCCTTCCGAACGGGCAGGTCGACTCCCATCGGCGCCACGATACGCTCGACGAGCGGACGGCCCGTGACGACGGCCCGCCCGACCGACCGCGGCGCGACGAGGTCGACGTCGCCCCCGTCGTAGGAGGTGCGGGCGCTCGCGTAGACATGCCCTGCGGTCACGGTCTGGACGACGCGGAAACGCGAGAGCCCCCAGGTCATGAGACTGGCGAGGCCGTCGTTGCGCACACGCCGCGACGGGCTGCCGAGGATCGTCGCGTAGACGGTGACGCCCGGGCCGCGAACGGCGCCGGCCTCGGACCAGCCCGCTGCTCCGGTGTGCCCCGTCTTGACACCGATCACGCCGGGATAGACGCCGAGCAGGTCGTTCCAGGTGTGGAGGTGGCGATCGCCTTCGATCGTTGCGTCACGCATCGCGACGATCTTGCGCACGACCGGCTTCTGCATCAGCAGCCGGGCCAGCGTCGTGACGTCCCGCGCGCTCGAAACGTGGCCGGGCGCGTCGAGGCCGTCGGGGCGGACGAAGTGGGTGTCGTCGAGGCCGAGCTGCCGCGCACGCCGGTTCATCAGCGCGACGAACTTGGTCTCGCTGCCGTGGCCGACGTGGTCGGCGAGCGCCCAGGCGGCGTCGTTCGCGCTCTGGATGAGCGCCGCCTCGACGAGGTCGCGCACCGACATTCGCTCGCCGGCGCGCAGGCCGATGCTGGACTCGCCGACCGCCGCCGCATCCGGCGAGATCGTCACCGTGTCGCTGAGCCGCGAGCGCTCGAGCGTGAGCAGCACGGTCATCATCTTCGTCAGGCTGGCGATCGGGATCCGCTCGCCGGGATTGTGCGCGAGCAGCACCTCTCCGTTGCGTCCGTCCTCGACGAGATAGGCGCGCGCATGGACGCTCGGTCCAGCTGCGAGGGCGGGCGGAATGAGAGCGAGTGCGGCCGCGCAGACGAGCAGGCCCAACTTCACGGGCGGGAAGGCTAGCCGTTAGAGCGCGCCGCGGACGACGAGCACGGCGGCGGTCACCAGGAGGAGGAACGCGACCGGGAGCGCGTACCGCCTCGCTTCAGTGCGCCAGTCCATCACTCACCACCCCGAAGCCGTCCAGACCTCGCTCTTCAGCCGCGCCGCCTCGGCCGCTGCCGCGGCGCGCCAGTCGTCGTCGGTCGAGCGGAACGCGTAGATGACCGAGCGCGACGCCGCGACGAGCGCGCTCGCCGGACCGCTCGTGAACGCAGGCGCCACGTCCGCCGGGCCGGCGCCCTGGGCGCCGATGCCAGGCAGGAGCAGGACGGCCCGGGGGAGCAACCGCCGGGCCTCGCCGACCGCGCGTGGGTGCGTCGCGCCGACGACCGCGCCGACGCTCGACAGGCCGCGTTCCCCGACGAGGTCCTCGCCCCACTCCGCGACGAGGCTCGCCACGTGCTGCCAGAGCGGCTTCCCGTCCGACAGCGCAAGATCCTGGATGTCCGCCACGCCCTCGTTCGACGTCTTGACGAGGCAGAAGATGCCCGCCCCTTCGCGGCGGCAGGCGGCGATGAACGGCTCGAGCGAGTCGAGGCCGAGATACGGGTTGACGGTCATCGCGTCGGCGATCGGCGGCCGGCCCTCGCCGGCTTCCAGGTAGGCGGAGGCATAGGCCCTCGCCGTCGAGCCGATGTCTCCGCGCTTCGCATCGGCGACGACGATCAGGCCGGCCGTGTGCGCGTACGCGCAAACGTTTTCGAGCGCCTCCATCCCGGGCGGCCCGAGTGCCTCGAAGAAGGCGAGCTGCGGCTTCACGCCGACCGCGTACGCGGCGACCGCGTCGATCACGCCGCGGCAGAAGCGGGCGCAGGCGTCGGCTGCCTCGGAGCGGCCGAGCCCCGCTTCGCCGGCGAGCTCGAGCGGCAGCAGCTCCGGCACTGGGTCGAGCCCGACGAGGAGCTGGCTGCGCTTGCGCTCGACGGCTTCGGCGAGCTTGTCCCCGAACGCCGTCGTAGTCGTCGGCGCTGTCTCGACGTCGTGCATCATCGTGGTTCGCATCGACTTCGCCGACGCTCACTTTTTCCGGACGAGCCTGCGGCTGTGTCCGAAAAAATGTCCCCGAACGCGGTTACGGCTGTCGTGGGCGCCGCCTCGAGATCCTGGACCATCGGAGTGAGAGTACCGAGCGGCCCGGAAGAAAAGAGAAGGGCCGCACCGGCGGCCCCTCTCGAAACTTCCGATAGGGCCGCAGTAGCTACATCATCCCCGCGCCGCTCTTCACGGCCTGCTTGAGCTGACTGCCGGCCGAGAACTTCGGAACGGTCGTCGCCGGGATCTGCACTCGCTCCGTAGGATTCCTCGGATTGACGCCCTGGCGCGCGGCGCGCCGCTGCGTCGTGAACTTCCCGAATCCGGTGAACGCCACCTCGCCGCCCGAACGCAGCTCGTCGGTGATCGAGTCCAGGAACGCGTCCACGGCGTCCGCAGCGTCACGCTTCGAGAGTCCTGCCTTGTCCGCAACCCTGTCTACGAACTCCTGTTTTGTCACGTGCATCCTCCCTCTCACGTTGCCGGTTAGCGCAGTCGGACCCTAACACCCAGGTCGTTTCCGCTCAACCATGCGGTTTTGCGGCGGTTTTCTCCGCTGAGAGCAACTCTCCTGCCCGAAAAAGGGGCACGAGACGGGCTCCACGGCGCGCGAGAGCGTCCGCTCCACCCTCCTCGCGATCGAGCACGCAGACCGCAATCCGGCACTCCAGGCCCGCTTCTCGCACCGCGTCGAGCGCCGCTACGACCGCCCCACCGGAGGTGACGACGTCCTCCACGAGGCACACGCGCTCGCCCGGCTCGAAGACGCCCTCGAGGCGATTTGCCGTGCCGTACTCCTTCGCCGCCTTGCGGACGATCAGGAACGGAAGCCCGGATGAGATGGACGCCGCGGCAGCGAGCGCGACGGCTCCGAGCTCGGGGCCAGCGAGCCGCATTGCGTCGGGCTCGTGCTCCGACACGGTGGCCGCGATGTGCTCGCCGAGCGCGGACAGCAACTCCGGGCGCGTCTCGAAGCGGTACTTGTCCAGGTAGTAGTTCGAGCGGCGGCCGGAGCGGAGTACGAAGTCGCCCTCGAGGTAGGCGTGGTCGCGGAGCGCTGCTCCAAGGTCCTCGCGCTTCACGTCGCGGCGGCCCGCAGGGCGTCGTGCGCATGGACGAGCAAGGGCGCCGCCTCGGGCGAGTCGCTGTGCAGCGAGACGAGCGAGCCGTCTGCGAAGTAGAGGTCGATTCGCTCAGTCCCTTTCCCACGGCGCGCGTAGAGGCCGACGCCGAGCAGAGACCCGACGGCGAACCCGAGCGCGAGGAGCTTACGACGTCCCATTGCTCTTGGGCCGCGGCGTGCGCGGCTTCGGCTTGGGGCCAGGTTTGGGCTTGGCCTTCGCGGCCGGCTTCGCCCTCGCGGCCGGCTTGGGCTTCGGCGGCGGCTTGGCCGCGGCCCGCAGGCAGCTCTTCAGGTCGTAGAAAACGAGCCCGGCAGTGGGCTCGGCCGAGGTCGACGCCGCGATCATCGTCGGACCGTCCTTGACGACGAAGAGGCTCCCGTCTGGAGTCGACGCCTGAACCTGCGTGAGCTCGCCCTCGCCGATCTGCGCCGCCTGCTCGAGCAGCGACTTCGCACTCGCGGCGACCTGAGCCGCCGGCTCGTCGGGGATCGTCGCGGCGACGACCTTGCCGTCGGCGCCGAACAGGACCGCGGACTCGATCTGCGACGAGATCTCGGTCAGCTCGGCGAGCGCAGCGCTGGGCTCCGTCATGGCCGAGAGACTAGCCTCCCGCACAATGCGAGAGGTCTTCAGCAAGTTTTTCGCAGATCGAGGGACGCACCTCGCCGCGATGATCGCCTACTTCGCGCTTCTCTCGTTCGTCCCACTCGTCTTCCTCGCGCTCGCGTTCCTCGGTTTCGCCGGCCGCGCAGACGAGTCGAGCTACCTCGTGACCGAGCTCAACAAGGCGTTCCCGACGAGCTCCGTCGACAGCATCGTCCGCGTGGTGCGCTCGGTGCAGGACAACGCCGCGGCGCTCGGCGTGATCGGCGCCCTCTTCCTCGGCTGGACCTCGCTCTCGCTGTTCAGCGTGCTCGAGTCCGCGTTCAACATCGTGTACGGCAAGCCGAACCGCTCCTTCCTGCACGGGAAGCTGCTCGCGGTCACGCTGCTCGTCGGGTCGCTTGTCACGCTCTTCATCGGGCTGCTCGTCGGATCGATCGGCTACGAGGTGCTGACGCGCTTCGCGGGCGCCTTCTTCGGCAACTCGTACGTCGCGTTCGTGAGCTCGATCCTGATCTCGACGCTGGCGGTCTTCGTCTTCCTGTTCACGGTCTACTACCTACTCACGAACGAGAAGCTCACGTGGCAGGAGGTGCTTCCCGGTGCGGTCGTCGCCACGATCGCGCTCGAGACGAGCTTCCAGCTCCTGCCGCTCTACCTGCGGTTCTCGAAGAACGTGATCGCCCTCCAGGCGTTCGGCGCGCCGGCGCTGCTGCTCGTGTGGCTGTACGTGATGGCGAACGTGATCGTGTTCGGCGCCGAGATCAACTGGTGGTACTCCCGCGGCCGCCGCGAGACGGTCGAGCTCGAAGAGGCGCCCGGGCTAGCCTAGGTCGCCTTGTTCCAGCCCTCTTCGCCGTGGGCCCACGGGACCGCGGTGCCGCGCTCGAAGACGAGGTCGTTTTCGCCGCCGGCCCAGACGCCGATCGTGTCGCTGTCCGGATACACCGAGACCGCGTAGCCCTCCCCCCGCCGCGAGAACAGCAACGTCCTCGCGGGCGCGTCGCTGCGGTTCATGACCTTGTGCGCTCCTTCCGGACCGGCCGGGAAGCGGACGAGCTCGCCACGATCGACTGTGTGCTCCCCGTCCGGCGTGCGCACCACGACCGTCCCCTCGACGACCAGGAGCCACTCCTCGTCGTACTCGTAGTGATAGGGAGACGAGCCCTGGCCCGGCGCGAGGTCGTAGACGAACATGAGCATTTCGGTCGACCCGGTCGCCTCACCGACGTCGATCCTGCCCCCGGTGTTCGCTGCGCTGACGAGGTTGATCGAGTTCATGGCTGCATTATCGAGGCAAGCAGCGCGCGGGCGGCGAGTGCTCGGTGGGAGTTGTGCCGCTTCCAGTCGTTGCCGAGCTGCGCGACCGTTCGGTCGGCCCCGTCCGGGATGAAGACCGGGTCGAAGCCGAAGCCCTCGCTGCCGCTCAGCTCGTCGGCGATCCGGCCCGCGAGGACGCCCGTGCCGCGGTGCTCGGCTCCGTCCGGTGAGATCGCGACGAGCTCGCAGACGTACCGGGCACGGCGGCCGTCGCCGTCCACGCCTTCGAGCTCCTCGAGCGCGCGCTCCGCCTCCCGGCCCGCAGCCCAACGCGCGGAGAGCACGCCGGGGCCGCCGCCGAGCCCCTCGATCTCGACCCCGGAATCCTCGCCGAGCACCCAGCGATCCGGCACGAGCGTCCGCCCGAACTCGGCCTTGCCGCGCGCATTCTCGAGATAGGTCGCGCCGCTCTCGGGCGGATAGTCCTGTGTGTCGAGGAGCTCGAGCGACCAGCCGTCGAGCGCGTGACCCAGCTCGCGGAGCTTGTTCTCGTTCGCCGAGGCCAGTACGGCCCGGATCAGTTCGCCCACCGCACCCCGAGCACGGGCTCGAGGCGCATCAGCTCGGCGGTGACCGCTTCGGGCTGTGTGTTCTCGACGTGCACGTCGAGCGCGACGCGGCGGCGGTCGCGGGCGTCCTCGACCTCGAACGCCCGCACGGCGACGCCGCGGGATTCGAGCGACTCGAGGAGGACGGACGGGCTCTCGTTCGCGCGCAGCTCCACCTCGAGCCGGAGCTCACCCGGCCGGATGCGCTCGAAGATCCTGCGGGCCACGATCCGCAGCGGCCAGAGGCTGAGCAGGACGACGATCGTCGTGATCAGGGCGCCGGAGTAGTAGCCCGCGCCGGACGCCATGCCGATCGCGGCGACGACCCACAGGCTCGCGGCGGTCGTCAGGCCACGCACCGAGAGGCCCTGGCGGATGATGGCGCCCGCCCCGAGGAACCCGATCCCGGTCACGATCTGGGCGGCGATTCGGGTCGGGTCGTAGGTGATGCCGTCCCGCGACGAGAAGTTGAAATCGGTCCACGCGTACGCCGAGACGATCGTGAAGAGCGCGGAGCCGACGGCGACGAGCGTGTGCGTGCGCAGCCCCGCGTCGTGCTCCCGGAGCTCGCGCTCCGCTCCGATCGCCCCGCCGAGGATTCCGGCGACCAGGAGGCGGACCAGGACGTCCGCCCAGCTGAGCTCAGGTAGCACGGACCGCCTCCACGGCCTCGCGCTGAGCGACACCGATCTCCTCGATCCCGCCTGTGGCCAGGTCGAGCAACTCGTCGAGCTGGTCACGCGAGAGCGGAGCCCGCTCGGCCGTCGCCTGCACCTCGATCAAGCGCCCGTCGCCCGCCAGGACCACGTTCACGTCCACCTCGGCGGAGGAGTCCTCGATGTAGTCGAGGTCGAGCAGCGCGTCGCCCTCGACGATGCCGACGGAGACGGCCGCGACCGAATCGGCCAGGACGCGGCCGAGCCCGACATGATCGAGCGCCCGCCGTGCCGCGACGTATGCGCCCGAGATCGCCGCGCACCGGGTTCCGCCGTCGGCCTGGAGCACGTCGCAGTCGAGCCAGAGCGTTCGCTCACCGAGCACCTCCATGTCCGCGACGGCGCGGATCGCACGGCCGATCAGCCGCTGGATCTCGACCGTCCGTCCCTTCTGCCGACCGGTGCTCGCTTCGCGCTGCGTGCGCTGCCCCGTGGAAGCCGGGAGCATCGAGTACTCCGCGGTCAGCCAACCGCGTCCGTTGCCGTGCAGCCAGCGCGGGACGCCGTCCTCGAGGGACGCCGTGCACAGGACCCGCGTCTTGCCGAACGAGATCAGCGCCGAGCCGCTCGCCTGCTCGAGGAAGTCGGGCTCGATCGTGAGCGTCCGCAGCTCGTCGGGGCGTCTGCCGCTCGGACGGGTCACGCCGCCGCCGCCTCGAGCTCGGCGATCGCGACCTGCTCGACCTCACCGAGCGGAAGCTGCAGGAAGCGCTCGCCCACGGCGCGGAATCGCTCGGGATCGCCCGTGGTCAGGAACCGATAGCGCCCTTCGCGCCCCGGATCGTTGCCGAATCCCTTGCGCTCGAGTGTCTCGGCCACCTCGCGCGCGGTCTCCTCTGCGGAGAAGACGAGCGTCACGCCGCGGCCGAAGACGCGTTGGAAGATCGGCCTGATCAGCGGGTAGTGCGTGCAGCCCAGGATGACCGTGTCCACTTCGGCCTGCTTCAGCGGCGCCGCGTACTCGCGAACGGCCTCGACCGTCTCGGCGCCGAAGGGCTCGTCGCTCTCGATCAACGGCACGAGGCGCGGGCATGCGACCGGGAAGAAGCGGGCGCCCGCGTCGAGCGTGTGCACGAGCTCGGCGTAGCGCCCCGCGGCCACGGTCGCCTGCGTGGCGAGCAGCCCGATGCGCCGGTTACGCGTCGTCTGCACCGCGGCGTGAGCCTCGGGCGTGATCACGCCGACGATCGGCACCTCGAGCCGCTCCTGGAGCTCGGGCAGCGCGGCCGACGTCGCGGCGTTGCACGCGGCCACGACCAGCTTCACGCCCTGGGCCTCGAGATAGCCGGCGATCTCACCCGCGAAGCGGCGGATCTCGTCCAGCGGTCGAGGCCCGTAGGGCAGGCGCGCGAGGTCGCCGAGGTAGATGAAGTCCTCGTGCGGCATCGTCACCAGGCACTCGTGGAGGACGGTCAGCCCGCCGGTGCCGGAGTCGAAAACGCCAACGGGCCGGGGGTCCATGGCGCGATTGTAGGGTCAGGGCATGTCGCGTCTCGTCCTGGCCGAGGCTATATCGCGGTGAATGTGTTGACTGGGCGGCCCGACGCAGAGTTAACTCCGGTTGCGATCTGCCGATAACGAGCTTGAACTCCGAGGAAAGGACACGCATGAAAAGGGTCATCCGGCTTGCGCTGGTAGTGAGCGCAGCCGTCGTTTCGCTCGCGGTTACGAGCTCAGCCTGGGCGTCGTACTCCCCGAGCCTCACTGTCACCGCCTCGAAAAACACGCCTGGTGCGGCGACCAGCCTTCTGCTCGGCCACATCCAGGACGAGGCGGATGACCCTACGGCGAAGGACACCGTCTACGTCCCGCTGGGCTATGGCGTCAACCTCTCGCAAGCCGCTGGGACGAAGATCGGCGATGTCAGCGGCGACCTGATCCTCCGCGGCGGAGGCAACACCCACGCGGAGATCAAGACCTCCGAGAGCCACATCTTCGTCGACAATCCCGCGAACTACACCACCCAGGCCGTGCAGTGCACGGGCCAGCCGACGCACGAGGCCGTCTGGCGCCTCGACATCCTGATCGCGGGAAGCCAGCTGCACGTCCCGCTGTACGTCGACCACGTGACGACGGCGCCCGAGAACACCTTCGCCGCCGCCAAGATTCAGATGTGCCTGGCGGGGCCGATCGGAACGCCGGCGGGAGCGCAGCTCCTGTTCGCGTTCTTCGACGTCAACGGCGTCTTCACGAACCCGGCCAATTTCGCCGACCGCATCTGGCACGCCACGTTCACGCCGTATGTCGCGGGAACCCCGAACCCGAATCCGGCCGGCACGACCGAAGGCCAGGCGGTTATTCCGGGAACCGTCAGCCTGAAGATGGCGACCAAGAGCCTCAAGCACGGCGTCGTGATCGTCTCCGGCCAGCTGGTGGTCGACGGGCAGGCGTTCGGCGGCGGGCTCGTCGAGCTCTACAAGCCGGGGAGCAACAAGCGCGCCGGCAAGGGCACGACGAACGGCAAGGGCAAATACACGATCCGGATCAAGATCAAGAAGAAGACACGCTTACTCGCGCAGGTGTTTTTCCTCGGAGATCTCCCGGGTGCGTGTCCCGCGCCTCCGCTGCCCGGAGTGCCGCAGGGCTGCCGGACGGCGTCGCTCTCGTTCTTCGCCGTCAAGATCGCCACGGCTCGCAGGAAGAAGTAACTCGCGGTCGAGCACGGGAGGCTTCCACGCGGAGCCTCCCATGCTCTTGACCGGAGTTGCCAAACGTCAGATACTTCCGGCCGCGGTCGCAGCCGCCGCTGCCCGCACGGTCAGCGCTCCTGGCCCACCCGGTCGGCGACCCGCCTCGCAACTTCGTGTCAGCGATGACGGGGCGGGACGCCGACACGGGTTTTCGGACCCGACCGCTAGCCTTGAGCCGCGTGGCGGCGACGATCCGAGTCGGGACGTGCTCGTGGGCGGACGAGGCGCTCACGAAGCACTGGTACCCGAAGGGCGTGCCGGCCGCGGCGAGGCTCGCCTGGTACGCGGAGCACTTCGACACGGTCGAGGTCGACTCGACCTACTACCGGCTGCCGGCGGAGGAGATGGTGCAGCGCTGGGCGGAGCGCACGCCGGACGGGTTCGTGATGCACGTCAAGGCCTTCGGCGTGATGACGCGCCACCCGGTCAAGATCGAGCAGCTTCCGCCCGACCTCCGGGACGAGGCTCCGCAGGACGAGCGCGGGCGCGTCGACCGTCCGTCGCGTGAGTTCCGCGCCGAGATCTTCCGGCGCTTCCTCGAAGCGCTCGAGCCGTTGCGCGCGGCAGGCAAGCTGGGCGGACTCCTGTTCCAGTTCCCGCCGTACATCGTCCCGCGGGAGGCGTCGCTCGACTACCTCGCGTGGGCGCGCGACCAGATCGGTGACGACGAGATGCTCGTCGAGTTCCGGCACCGCAGCTGGTTCGAGGACGACCAGCGCGACGAGACGCTGCGCTTCCTCGAGGAGCACGAGATGTCGCACGTGGTCGTCGACGCGCCGCGCAGCGAGGGCAAGAACGTCCCGCTGACGGTGCTCGCACTGACGTCGCCGATCCTCTACGTGCGCATGCACGGACGGAACGCGGGGACGTGGAATGCGCGCGGCGGGAGCGCGGCGGAGCGCTTCGACCACCTCTACTCGGACGAGGAGCTCGGCGAGTGGGTGCCGCAGCTGAAGGAGCTGTCCGAGCAGGCGGAACAGGCGTACGTGGTGTTCAACAACAACAACCACAGCCGCGTCGGCGGCCGGGAAGCGGCTCAGGCGCCGACGAACGCGGAGATGCTCCGTGACGCGCTCGAAGCCGGGAAGATCGCCGTCAGCCGGCCCGGCTCAGGAACGCCCGCAGGATCTCGTTGAAGCGGTCGGGCGCGTCGACGTTGACGACGTGGCCCGCGCCTTCGACGATCTCGAACCCCGCGTCCGGCGCCGACTCCGCGATCTGACGGGCCTCGTCGACCGGAAGGATCTCGTCCCGGTCGCCGACGACGACCGTCAGCGGCCCGCTGAATCCGGCCACGACATCGGTGGCGTCGCGCCGGTCGCGCAGAGCCTGGATGCCGCGGACCAGCTCGTCCGTCGTCCGGTCCCCCGGCCCGGGCGGCGCGAACTCGCGGTTCCAGCCCTCGATCCCCTCGGCCTGGACGACGCGGATCATCTCCTCGCGGGCGGCACGCCGTTCGGGCGGATCGGCGGCGGCACGGGCGCCGGCGAGCAGGAGGCCCTTGACGCGGTCGGGCGCAGCCCGGGCCATCGCGAGCGCGACGTAACCGCCCAGCGAAGCGCCGATCGCAACGAGATCTCCCTCGACCCGCTCGAGGACGTGCTCCGCCCAGCCATCGACGGAGTTTCCGCCGAGGTCGTAGAAGTTCGGGACGTACACGTCCTCGTCGAGTGCCTCGAGCTGCGGCTCCCACATGCGCTCGTCGAGCGGGAAGGCGTGCAGGAGGACGACGTTCACGAGTGCTCGACCCTCACTGCGCCCTCGATTGTCGACGCCTCTTCGGCGGACAGGCTCACGCCTTCGATGCCGAGCGTCTTTGCGATCTCGGCCAGGAGCTCCGGGGCCGGCGGAAGCTCCGCCGCCGAGGTCGCCGTGCGGGCCGCGGTTCGGATCTCCGCCGGCTTCGCTCCGGTCAGGCGGCCGAGCAGCGTCGGGTTCGCCCGCATTGCGATCGCGTCTCCGGGCGGCAGCGGCCCGTAGTACTCGGGCACGGACAGGTATTCGTCGGCCACCCGGCCTCGGTCATAGGCGACGAGCCGAACGACCTCGCCTTGCTCCACGCCGAGTGCGACCACGACGCCGCCGGACACGTACGAGAGCTCGGACGCGAGCCGCCGCAGCTGCTCGGGCTGGCCGGCCGCGATGTCGTCGTAGACGCCGATCCATCCGTTCCGCGGCGGCCCGACGACGCTCGACTCCGAGCGGACGACGCGCGGGACCCAGCGGACGACGGCCTTCTCGACCGCACTGAGATCATCTGTCTGCAGGTGGATCGAGCCCGTGGATGCGACGTCGCCGCCCGCGAGCCTCCGCTCGAGCGACTCGAGATCGGTCAAGAGCGAGCGGCGGTAGTCCGTGAAGCCGAGCCGGCGCCAGTAGGCGAGCGCCTCGTCGTTCGGCAGCTCGACGTTCAGCGAGACGTGGTCGAGCCCTCGCTCGCGGAAGTGCGCGACCAGGTCCCCCACGAGGTCGTTGCCGCCGCCGAGCCCGCGCGCCTCTGGCTTCAGGTAGACGAAGCTGACATGCCCGAGCCCGTCGCGCAGCTCGCCCTTGGCCATGCCGACGACCTGACCGTCGGCCTCGGCGACGACGATCCGGCCCTCCTGCAGGTACGGCCCGGGCGGAGGAGGCGCATACGGACGGGCCCAGTGCTCGTCGAGATAGGCGCTGACGAACTCTTCGAGCAGGGGCAGGTCGGCGTCGTTCGCTACGCGGACGTTCACAGCGCCGCCAGGAGCGCGGTCTCGGCGGCGACAGAGGGCCGCTCGCCGGTTCGGGCCACCCACTCGGTGACAGCCGGGTATGGATCGAGGTCGACGCCCAGCATCGACTCGGCCCGGAGGATCCACGGCAGATAGGCCGCGTCAGCAAGCCCGAACTCGCGGCCGCTGAGGAACGGGCGGACGGCGAGCGCGGCGTCGAGCTCCGCCAGCTCCGCGCTCAGCCGGTCTCTGGCGTCCTCATCGCCTCGGCGGAGGGCGTAGTACGGCCGGCTCAGCTGGTCGAAGCGCTCGACGAGCAGTCGGCCGGCGGCGCGCTCGGCGGGATCCGCCGGCCAGAGCGGCGGCTCCGGATAGCGCTCCTCGAGGTACTCGTTGATCACCACCGACTCGGGCAGCACGAAGGCGTCCTCCTCGAGCACGGGGACCCTGCCAAGCGGGTTCTTCTCGTAGATCCAGGCCGGGCGGTCGTCGAGGTCGACGACGACGGTCTCGTGCTCGAGCCCCTTCTCGGAGAGGACGATGCGCACGCGCGCGCAGTAGGGGCAGCGGTCGGCGTCGTAGAGCGTGAGCACAGATTCGATCCTAGGTGCCGCGGAGCAGTCCGGCGAGGAGATAGTGCGCGGTGAGGTTCTGGAAGGGGTCGAAGCGCTCACCGAGCGCGCGCACCTCGTCCGTCGTCAGGTCGCGGCCTTCGCCGTAGTAGCGCGAGGCCGCCTTGCGCACGCCGAGGTCTCCCGCCGGCCACGCGCGGGGCCGCGCCAGATGACGGGCGAGGAACCAGTCGGCAGTCCACTCGCCGATCCCGGGCAGCGCGGTCAGCGCAGCCTTGACCTCGTCGTCGGCGAGAAGCGCGAGCGCGTCCAGGTCGAGGTCGCTGCGCGCGAGGCCGGTCGCGTACTCGGCCTTGCGGTGCGAGAAGCCGAGCGCGAAGAGCTCGTCCGGCTCGGCGGCGGCCAGCCGCTCGCGCGTCGGGAACGAGTAGGCGTGTTCCGCGCGGACGCCGAAGCGCTCGATCAGGCGGTTGCGAATCGCGAACGCGGCGTGGAGGGAGACCTGCTGGGCGGTGATCGAAGTGACGATGCTCTCGAACGGCTCGACGGCGATCGGCGGCCTGAGCCCGCGGAGCTCGGTCGTGAGATCCGCCAGGACCGGCTCGGTCGCGGCGAAGGCGTAGAACTCGTTGAGGTCGAACTCGGCGCCGAGCAGCTTGCGCACGACCAGCCCAATATCGGCGGCGAGCGGCTGGACGTCGACTCCGCCGGGCGCCTCGGTGATCCGCACCTCCCGTCCGTCGACGACCCGGTGCAGGCCGCCTTCGTGCCAGAGGTTCGCGAGGTCGGTGCCGAACGCGCGGTAGCGGGCGGTCGAAAGCTCGAAGGCGTAGGGCTCGGGAAGCTCGAGGAGCGCCACGCCTATGCGGCGAGCGCCTCGGACAGCGCGTGGAAGTCCGTGAACGGCTCGAACGGCTTCCCCTGCTCGGCGAGGTAGCGCGCGAGGCCGGCAGTCGCGAAAACACGGTCGCTGGCGAGCGCTGCGCAGCGGTCCGAGTAGCCGTCGCCGACGTAGACGACCTCACCCTCGGGGAGGAGCGAACGCTTGCACGATTCGCCGCAGACCTCGCAGTCGTCCGGGTAGCGCCACTCGACGCGCCAGCCGTCGGGGCGGGCGTCGACACGGTTCGCGTGCAGCTCCACGTCCACGCCCTCTCGCTCGAGGACGGGCTCGATGAGCTCCTCGAACCCGCTCGAGACGACATGGACCGCCCAACCGTCCGCGTGTGCGGTGCGCACGAACTCGGCGAGCCCGGCGCGGACCTTCGCCTCGTCCAGCACCCACGCCACGACCTCTCCGAGCGGCGCGGTGACGGGCTCGAACTCGCGCACGATCACCTCGCGGAGCGGCAGGCGGCCGCCGTCGAGCCCCTCCTCGACCTCCTGGTAGACGACCGGATCGCCGAACTCGAGCGCGATGCGGTCGAGCAGATCGGACTCCGTGACGGTGCCGTCGAAGTCGAGCACGACCGAGCGCTGTCGTACCGCTCTTGGTTCCGCGTCGTGACCCATCCGTGACTCTTTTCTTCCTACGATTGCGACGGGGAGGAGGTGGACGGCGCCTTAGAAAAGGAGCCCGCAAAGTTCCGGCGCCTCCGCAGGGATCCGCGGCTCAGAGGTGCGACGTCGCCCCCGCCGGATCCTGGTCGTACGTCTGCGTCTGACCCGGCTCCTCGTACCAGGAGTACGCGTACTGCCCGTCGTCCAGCCCCTGAGCGAATTTCGAGAGCTTCAGCGGGTGAAAGGTGTCGCACATGACGGCCAGCTCGTGCGTCTCGGTCTGGCCGATCGACTTCTCCGCCAGGCCCGGGTGCGGCCCGTGCGGGATGCCCGACGGATGGAGCGTCACGGAGCCGACCTCGATTCCCCGGCGCGATCCGAAATTGCCGGAGACGTAATAGATCATCTCCTCGCTCTGAAGATTCGAGTGGTGATACGGGATCGGAATCGCGAGCGGATCGAAGTCCAGCTTCCGGGGGCAGAACGAGCAGATCACGAAGTTCGGGCCGGCGAACGTCTGGTGTGACGGCGGCGGCATGTGGATTCGTCCGGTGATCGGCTCGAAGTCGTTGATGTTGAACGTCCAGGGGTACAGGTAGCCGTCCCAGCCCACGACGTCGAACGGGTGGTAGTCGATGAGGTAGTCCTGGTACCCGTCGCGCACGCGGATCTTGAGGTTGAAATCGCCGCGCTCCCGGTACGTCTTCAGCTCGGTGGGCGCGTGGATGTCGCGGTGGTAGAACGGCGCGTGCTCCATCAGCTGGCCGTACTCGTTCCGGTACCGCTTCGGGATCTCGATCAGGCCGGGTGTCTCGAACAGCAGGTAGCGCTGTGGGCCTGACGGCTCGAACTGGTACGTCGTGCCACGCGGGATGACCACGTAGTCGCCCTCGCGGTACGGCACGTCGCCGAAGGTCGTGTGCAGCGTCCCACTGCCCTCGTGGACGAAGTACACCTCGTCGCCCTCGCCGTTCCGGAAGAAGTAGTCCATCGTCTCGCTCGGCCGGACGAGCGAGATCTCGACGTCGTTGTTCCACATCAGCAGCTTCCGCCCCGAGACCTCGTCGCCCTCGGGCTCGGTGCCGAAGGTCTTGAGATGGCGGTGCGCGTGCGCGTCGGGCACCCACTCCTTGCGCTCGATCGGCTGGAACTTGCCGAGCTCCTTCACGCGGCAGGGCGAGATCAGGTGGTACAGGATCGACTCGTTGCCCGTGAAGCCCTCGAGGCCCATCACCTCCTCGGTGAGGAGGGTTCCGTTGTCCCGGAACTGGATGTGGCGCTTCCGCGGGACCTCGCCTCGGCTCTGGTAGGTCGGCATCAGCCCGAAGGATAAAGAAGGCTAGGCGGCCTTCGGGCCGACCCGGTTTCGCAGGATGCCGAGCCCATCGATCTCCAGCTCGACGACGTCGCCCGGCTGGAGCCAGCGTCCGTCGCCGTGCTCGAGGATGCAGCCCGTCCCGACCGTGCCCGACCCGAGAACGTCTCCGGCCCTGAGCCGCGTGTTGCGTGCCGCGTGCGCGACGATCGCGTCCCAGGAGTGGTGCAAGTCGCCCATGTTCCCGCGCGAGCGCTCCTCGCCGTTGACGCGCGCGAGCATCTCGAGCCGCAGGTCACCGAGCTCGTCGGGTGTGACGACGTACGGGCCGAGGCTCGTCGCGAAGTCCTTGCCCTTCGAGGGCCCGAGGCCGATCTTCATCTCCGGTCGCTGGAGGTCGCGGGCCGACCAGTCGTTCATGATCGTGAACCCGCCGATCTGCCCGCCCTTGCCGATCACGACGGCCGCCTCGAGCTCGTAGTCGAGCTCGTTCGTCCCGTCCGGGTAGGGGATCTCCGCCTCGGGGCCGTAGATGGCGGCTGGGTTCGTGAAGTAGAAGGCCGGGATCTCGTACCACTCGGGCACCATCTCCAGGCCGCGCAGGCCGCGCGCGGTTTTGACGTGCTGCTCGAAGGCGTAGAAGTCGCGCATCGCGGGCGGGTACAGGACCGGCGGCCGCAGGTCGACGTCGGCCAGCGGGTACTCGGCGTGCTCGCGCGCCTGGCCGCCGCCGGCGAAGAACGACTGGAGCGTCTGCGCCGCGAGCTGGATCACGCGGTCGCCGTCGACGCGTCCGGGCCAGCCTCGTTTGAGGTCGGCGCCCTTCGGACTGAACATGCAGAGCTTCACGGTTCCGTGTGCACGCTAACGTCCGCGAGCTCCGGGAGGGCGCGGCGTACGTCTTCCTCGACCTCGCTCGCGAGTGCATGCGCGTCGGCGAGCGTGACCTCCGGATCGAGGCCCAGCGTGAGGAACGCGACCAGCCCGTCCTCGGTCTGGAGGAAGCGGACCTCTCGAGGCGGAGCCCCGGTTCGGCCGGCGACGATCCTCTTGATGCGCTCCGCATCGGCCTCGACGTTCGCGCCCGCGGGGGCACGCCCGGCGGTCGGCTCGCGTAACGGCTCGAGGTGCGTCTGCACGGAGACGACCTCGGGAACCGCATCGGAGATCGCACGCTCGACCTGAGACGCCACTTCGTGAGCCGTCTCGAGGGTCAGGTCCTGCGGCAGCTTGAGATGGAGAGCCACCTGGAGGCCGTCGTCGACCGAGACGACGCGGATGTTGTGCATCTCTCGCACGCGCGGCACGGTCAGCGCCGCTGCGTGGATCCGCTCACGGAGAGCGGCGTCCTCGGGCGCGGGCTCGACGTGGACGACGACGTCGCTCTCGGGCAGAGCGCTCTGCACGGCGGCCTCGACGGCGTCCGCTGCGGCATGACCCTGACCGACGCCCGCATCCGGCGAGACGCCGATGACGACGTCCGCGAAGTGGAGGCCGGCAGCCTGGCGCATGCGAAGGCGGCGAAGCTGCACGCCGGGCGCCAACCCCTCGATGGCCGCGCGCGCAGCCTGCTCGGCATCCGCCGGCACGCGATCCATGAGCACGTCGACGTTGCCGCGCATGAGCCTGTAGGCCGCGATCAGGACGAGCGCCGCGACGAAGAGCGCCGCGACCGCATCTCCCTCCAGCCAGCCGGCGCGGGCGAGCAGGAGCCCGAACAGAACGGCGGTCGATCCGAGGAGATCGCTGGCGAAGTGGAGCGCGTTCGAGGCGAGCGCGGGACTGCGGTAGCGGCGCGAGGCGCGAAGCGACACGGTCGCGCGACTCGCGTCCACTGCGATCACGATCAGAACGACCACGAACGTGTACCAGACGGGGTTCACGTTCGACTCGGCCGAGCCGACGAGGACCGCCAGCGAGCGGTACGAGATGTAGAGGCTCGCGAGCACGAGGATCCCGGCCTCCGCGAGCGCCGCGAGATGCTCCGCCTTCCCGTGCCCGTACGGGTGCCCGCTGTCGGCCGGCCGCCCGGAGACGCCAACGGCGAACAGCGTCAGAAGGGCCGCCACGAGGTCGGTCCCGGAGTGCACGGCCTCCGAGACGAGGCCCAGGCTCCCGCTCGCGAGCCCGGTGGCGAGCTTCAGCGAGATGAGCACGCACGCGGCGACGACCGAAAGAAGTGCCGTACGCCGTTGCGGGCTCATCCCGCGAAGGCTAAGGCGTAGCAGTTACGTCAATACCAGCGGCCGCGGCGGAAGCCACCGAAAAGCAAGCCGAGGATGATGAGGATGATCCCGATGACCCAGTTCCAGACGAAGCCCAGGATGATCCCGAGGATGATGAGAACTGCTCCTATGCCCACCAGCTGTCTCCTCTCGCGTTAGAGATTGCCCCGCAAGGCCTGCTCGCGTTCGATTGCCTCGAACAATGCCTTGAAATTGCCTTCTCCAAACCCGCGCGAGCCGTGCCGCTCGATGATCTCGAAGAAGAGCGTCGGCCGATCCTGCGCGGTCTTCGTGAAGATCTGAAGCAG
Source organism: uncultured Actinomycetes bacterium (assembly GCA_963812695.1). Classification (GTDB taxonomy): domain Bacteria; phylum Actinomycetota; class Thermoleophilia; order Gaiellales; family Gaiellaceae; genus VAXT01. The sequence goes on along the minus strand of CAWEWD010000010.1, from coordinate 37,344 downwards.
GTACCCCTCCTCGTCGCGGTCGGCGAGAATGCCTAGGCGACGAAGGTCGTCGTACTCCACGTCGATCTCTCCGACGCGGTCCTCGAGGTCCTCGTAGTACGAGCTCGGAGTCTTGAGGAAGCGCAGTCCGCGCTCCTCGAGCTCCTGCACCGTGCCCACGATGTCCTCCGTGGCCAGCGCCACGTGCTGCACTCCCGGCCCGCCGTAGAAGTCGAGGTACTCCTCGATCTGGCTCTTCCGCTTGCCCTCGGCGGGCTCGTTGATCGGGAACTTGATCTTGCCCTCGCCGTCCATCATCACCTTCGACATCAGCGCCGAATACTCGGTCGAGATCGCCTCGTCGGAGAAGTGGATCAGCTCGGTCATGCCGAACGCCCGCTCGTAGAACTCGACCCAGTGCTCCATCCGGCCGAGCTCGACGTTGCCGACGACGTGGTCGATGTTCTGCAGGCCGATGCCGGTCGCGGGCGAGCCGTTCTCCGTCGTCGACGTGTAGCCGGGGAGATACGGGCCTGCGTAGTCGTCGCGGTTGACGAACGTGTGGATGTTCTCGCCGTACGTCGCGATCGCCGCGAGCTCGACGCGGCCGAAGTCGTCCTCGACCCAGTGCGGCTCGACGACGCTTCTCGCGCCCCGCTGCACAGCCTGCCGGTACGCCTCGGTCGCATTCGGAACCGTGAGCGCGACGTCCTTGACACCGTCGCCGTGCGAGCACGCGAACCGTGTGATCTCGCTGTCGGGGCGAAGGCCGCTCGTGACGACGAGCCGGATGCCGTTCTGGTCGAGGACGTACGAGGCGCGATCGCGAACGCCCGTCTCCGGCCCGGAATACGCGGTCTGGGTGAACCCGAGCGCGCGCTCGTAGAAGTACGCAGACTGCTTCGCGTTGCCCACGTAGAGCTCGAGGTGATCCCACCCCTTGATGGGCATGAAGTCGGTCGAGCTCATCTCGAACTGATCTTAACGCGCTCTCTGCGGCGCAACGCTCGGCGACGCCGGCTCCGCCGTCGCCGTGTCGACCTCCTCGCGGAGCGGGACCTGCTTCAGCCACAGCGCCACGATGACGAGCGTGACGAGGCAGAGCAGCGACGCCGTGAGGAATGCCGGCTGCAGCGCGTTCGCGAGCGACTCCCGCAGGTTCGGCGGCAGCCGGTGCACCGACCCACTGCTGAGGTGCGACCCGGGGGGCAGGCCGTGGTTGACGATCACGCCCATCACGGTGACGCCGAGCGTCGCCCCGATCGCGCGCGCGGACTGCGTCAATGCCGTCGCCGACCCCATGGCGCGCATCGGGACCTGGTTCTGGACCGCGACCACGAAGACCTGCATCATCATCCCGAGCCCGACGCCGGCGACGACCATGTACGCGGCCGCCTGGGCGTTGGTCGTGGATGTGTCCATCCGTGAGAGCAGGAAGAGCCCGATCGCGAGCACGACCGGCCCGACGAGCGCGTTCGGCCGGTAGTGACCGCTCCGGGAGATCCATTGGCCGGAGATCGCGCTCGCGGTGACGGCTCCGAGCATGAACGGCGTGAGGACGACGCCCGAGGACGTGGCCGAGGTGCCGATCACACCCTGGACGAAGAGCGGGACGAACGCGATCGTGCCGACCATCGCCATCGCCGACAGGCCGACCGACGCCACGCCCGCGGCGACGATCGGGTTGCGCAGGAACTCGAACGGCAGAATCGGCTCCGTCGCCCTCCGCTCGACGAACACGAACGCCGTCAACGAGACGAGCGCAACCGCGAAGGCTCCGAGCACCTGCGTCGAGCTCCACGGATGGGTCTCACCGCCCCAGACGAGCCCGAGCAGGAACGAGCTCGTCCCGATCGCGAGCAGCGTCGCCCCGACCAGGTCGAGCGAGTGCTCCTGGCGCTGTGTCCGCTTCGGGATCGCAATCGCGATCACGACCAGGGCGGCCGCGCCGACGGGCAGGTTGACGAAGAACACCCACCGCCAGGTCGTGTGGTCGACGATCACGCCGCCGAGCGCGGGGCCGATGATCGAGCCGGCTGCGAACGTCGCGCCGATCAGGCCCTGGTAGCGGCCGCGATCGCGCGGCGGGACGATGACGCCGACGGTCGCGATCGCGAGGGCGAACAGGCCTCCGGCTCCCGACCCCTGCACGGCGCGAGCCGCGACGAGCTGGCCCATGCTCTGCGAGAGCCCGCAGAGCACGGAGCCGATGAGGAAGATCGAGATCGCGAAGATGTAGAGCAGCCGCCGCCCGTGGATGTCGCCGAGCTTTCCGTACAACGGCACCGTGACCGCCATCGCGAGCACGTAGGCGGTGATCACCCACGAGTAGCTCTCGAGGCCGCCGATGTCGGCGACGATGTGCGGCAACGCGGTCGCGACGATCGTCTGGTCGAGCGCAGCAAGGAGCAGCGCGACCATGATCGCGCCATAGATCGCCAGGACACGTCCGATGGTGAAGCGATATCCGGGCGGCTTCCGGGCGAGGCGAACACGTAACGAAGCCACTCTCCTCTTACCGTACCCGCTGGCGTGGCCTTCACTCCGCAGGTCCGAGCGGCGGCCGCCGCTCGCGGGAGAGCACGATTCCGGCGGCGATCCCGAGGCCGCCGGCCACCTGGACGGTGGTCAATCGCTCGTCGAGGAGGAGCAGCGCGATGATCGCTGCGAAGAACGGTTGGAGGTTGGCGAAGACCGACGCCCGCGCCGGCCCGACCCGGTCGATCGCCGTAAACCAGAGCAGGTTCGTCAGCACGAGCGGGCCGACAATGGCGAACGCGAAGCCGATCCAGGCGAGCGTCCCGATGTCGAAGCTCTGGTCTCCGAGCTGCGGCGAGGCGAGCAGCAGGAGCGGGACCGACACGGCGCAGAGGAAGACCGCGCTCAAGCGGAACGGCGAGTAGCGGCGCATGAGCGGCGAGACCGCGACCGAGTAGCCGCCCCAGGTCGCTGCGCCGAGCACCGCGAGCAGGTCACCGCCGAGGTTCGCGGACACGCTCTTTCCCGAGCCGGCCGTGACCAGGATCACGCCCGCGAAGGAGAGCGACGCCGCGATCCAGAACCGCTGGTTGAGCCGCTCGATCCCGACCAGGCGCGAGAAGAGCGCGGTGAAGATCGGCAGCGTCCCGAAGAGAAGGGCCGCGGTGGTGGCCGTCGTCAGGTCGAGCGCGAAGACGAAGCTGAGCTGATTGACGAGCAGGAGCACGACGGCGAGCCCGACGAGCGGCAGGTCGCGGCGCCCGATCCGCAGAGAGCGCTCGCGCGGGAACGTGAGCGCGACGAACACGAGCGCCGCCGCCGTGTAGCGGAGCGACGAGTACGAGAGCGGGCGCAGGCCGGCGTCGAGGATGTACTTCGACACCGTGAAGTTGAGCGCCCAGATGGTGACGGTCAGCAGCAGCATCAGGTCGGCTGCTGACGCCCGGCGCACCGACGCAACCTAGTCCACTACGCTTCCGCCCGTGGCCGTTCCGACCAGAGACGACGTCGACGCGATCGTCGGTCCGGCGACGCCGCACTTCGCGTACCAGCTCCGCGCGCGGGTCCTGGAACTGGTCGAAGACCTGCCCGAGAACCACGAGGTGCGGCGCTACGCCGAGGAGAAGGCAGACCTGCTCGACCGCCTCGGGCATGCGTCGTCCAAGGCCGAGCAAGGACCGCGCGAGGCGGACACGCGGATCGGCTGGGAGACGATTCCGAGCGCTGCTCCCGCCGACAAACCGCTGAAGCGGTGAGCATGGAGGGCGCGACCGCCTTCGTGACGGGCGGGTCGCGGGGGATCGGGAAAGCGATCGCGCTGCGGTTCGCCGAGCTCGGCGCGGCCCGCGTGGCGATCGGCTACCTGCGCAACGACCGCGCCGCCGAGGCGACCGCCGAGGAGCTGCGGGCGAAGGGAGCCGAGCCCGTGCTCATCCGCGGAAACGTCTCGTCCGAGCGCGTGGCGCGTGAGGTCGCGGAGCTGGGCCCGCTCCAGGCGCTCGTGCACAACGCGGCAACCGGAGTCATCCGCCCCGCGCTCGAGACCGAGGACAAGCACTGGGACTGGACGCTCAACGCCAACGCCCGCGCACTGCTCTCGCTCGCACGCGCCGCGGCGCCGCAGATGCCGGAGGGCAGCACGATCGTCGGCATCTCGAGCCTCGGCTCGACGCGCGTGCTCACCGACTACGTGCTCGTCGGCACCTCGAAGGCCGCACTCGAGTCGCTCGTCCGCTACCTCGCGGTCGAGCTCGCGCCGCGTGGGATCCGGGTGAACGCTGTGTCGGGCGGCGTCGTCGACACGGAGGCGCTCGAGCACTTTCCGCAGAAGGAGCAGATGCTCGAATGGGGCCAGCAGCGCACGCCCGCGGGCCGGCTCGTCACGGCCGAGGACATCGCGAACGCCGTCGTCTTCCTGTGCTCGCCAGAGGCGGAGATGATCCGCGGACACGTCCTCGTCGTCGACGGCGGTTTCCTGCTCCCCGCATGAACAGCGCGCTCCTCGACGAGTTGGGCCGGTTGCCCGGCGCCGAAGTCGCTCCATCCCAGTGGACGAACGAACAGGCGATCTGGGTCGACGGGCGTGAGATCGTCCACGCGCACGAGCGCTGGATCGAGATCCGTCTGACGAGCAAGCTCATCACGCGCCTGGACGACGACCGCGTTCTGCGCCGCGCACGCAGCTCTGACTGGGTCATGGTCGACGAAGCCGAGCGCGACCTGATCCTGGCGCTGGCCACCCAAGCCTCGGCGGCAAACGCAGCCTCGGCGCGCTGAACCTTGTAACACTTTGTTACAAGGAGACCTGTGGAGCCGACCGACCAGAACCGCCGCGCCTGGGACGAGATCCACCGCAGCCGGACCCGGGCAGCGTCCGAGCAGCTGCTGATCCCGAGGCAGATCTTCGACCTGCTCCCCGACGTCGAAGGGAGGCACGTCCTCCACCTGCAATGTGCGACCGGCGAGGCGACGGCGCAGCTCGTGGAGCGTGGCGCGCTCGTGACCGCGGTCGACGTGTCCGCCGAGGAAATCGAGATCGCCCGCGAACGGGCTCCCGACGTTGCGTACTACCACGCGAACGTGCACGAACTGCCGCTGGAGCTCCACCGCGGCCGCTTCGACCTCGTGTTCACGGGCGGCGACGTGCTCGTCTCGATCCGCGACCTCGGCCAGTGGCTCGCCGGGATCGCGGCGGCGTTGAAACCGGGAGGCACGCTCCTCCTGTACGACAGCCATCCGGTCACCGAACGTGTCGACCCGCTCGGCCATTGGCGCGACAACTACTTCGACGACTCCGACGGGCGAGCCTGGCGCCTCGAGGAGGTCGTCAACGCCGTCATCGACGCCGGCCTGCGCGTCACGAGGCTCGCCGAGTACCAGACCTTCTACAAGGGGCTCCAGCGCGACCGGCGCGTCCCGTGGGACTTCGCGGTGCTTGCTACAAAGCCGGAATGAGCGAGCCCGAGCCGCGGTCGCGCTGCTTCCTCGTCTATGCGCTCGCGCCCGAAGGCATGTCCGCCCGCGACGCGAACGACCTGCTCAACCAGTACATCGGCGAGAGCGGCCGGGGCCAGATCGTCTCGCATGACCACTTCATCGGCAAGCCGCACGGAGGGTTCGCCGTCTTCGAGGTGAGAAGCGAGGACGAGAAGGCGAAGCTCGCCGATCCCGGGCCTCTCGACGGCTGGGAGCTCACGAGCCGGCCGCTCACGTTCTCGCTGACCGCAGTCGGGTTCGTCGCCCAGGCCGACTTCACGCTCCGCAACTACGGCGGCACGTCACTGGCCGAGCTCGAGGAGGCGGAGGAGCCGGCCAAACGGTTGTGGTGGCAGAAGCCAAAGCACCGGCGCGATTAGCCGAGCCCGAAAGCGGGCATAGGTTGGTGCCTATGGGTATTCCGATCAGCCTGATCCTGATCGCCGCGGGCGCGATCCTCACCTGGGGCGTCACGAGCGAGCCGTCCGGCCTCAACCTGGACGCAATCGGCGTGATCCTGATGGTCGTGGGCATCGTCGCGCTCGTGCTCACGATGCTTCTCTGGCAGTCCTGGTGGGGCCTGGGCTACTGGCGTCGCTCGGCGTACGTCGAAGGCGGGCCGGAGCGGTCGTGGTATGACGGCCGTGCATGGGGCCGCACGAGACGAACGACGTACGTGGAAGACGACGCGCCGCCTCCGCCGCCTCCTCCGTAACGATCCGAGAAGCGACTCGCGCGCGACGCCGTCTCAGTGGCCGCGTTGCTCGGCGACCTCGGCTATCCGTCCTCGCCCGCGCAGACCGCCGAGCGTCTCGAGCGGATCGCCGCCGACCCGTCCACCTGGGTGATCGTCGCCGAGGTCGACTCGGAGCTCGCGGGGCTCGGCGCGCTCCATGTCCAGAACCTCGTCGAGCGAGACGAGCCGGGCTGTCAGGTCGCGGGGCTCGTCGTCGGGCAGCGTTTCCGCCGACGCGGGATCGGCGAGCTCCTGATGCACGCTCTCGAGGACGAAGCGCGCCGGCGCGGCGGGAAGGCGATGGTGCTGAATACCGCGCACCGCCGAACCGACGCGCACGCGTTCTACGAAGCGCTCGGCTACGAGCACACGGGCCGGCGCTACGCGAAGGAGCTGGCCTAGCGTCCCTCTTCCACGATCATCAGCCCGTTGCCGTCGCCGTCCCGGAACATGAAGAGCAGCGGCACCGTCCCGTCGCCGCCCATCAGCTCCTCGTCGACCTCCACGCCCTTGTTCTTCAGCTCCTCGTGGTCGGCCTTCGGGTCGGCCGAGGTGAGCGCGATCCCCGTCTCGCGACCGGGTTGGAATTCGCCCATGCCGGTCGAGAGGGCGATCGCCGCACCACCGTCCGGCGGCGAGACCTCGACCCAGCGGTCGCCCTCGCCGTAGGGAACGTCCGCGCTGAGCGTGAAGCCGAGCTTCTCCGTGTAGAAGGCGATCGCCGCGTCCTGATCGGACACCGGGATGATCACCCTGCCGAGTTGCGAAACCTTGGGCACGTTTCCTCCTTGTCGATGGGGTCGGGACTAGGACCGCACCAGCGGTCGGAACTCAGCGGTCACGCTAGCGCGCCGACCGTTACGCAGGCGTCGCGGCTTCGACCGGGAGCCCGTAGATCTCGCCGAGCTTCGACTTCAGGTACCGGATGTACGGCCCCGGGTCCATCCCGCCGCCCGTGATCCGCTCCAGCATCTCCTTCGAGGTGTACTTCCGCCCGTGGCGGTGCAGGTTCTCGCGGAGCCAGCCGGAGAGGTCGCCGAACTCGCCCTGCTCGAACTGCGCGTCGAGGTCGGGCAGCTCCCCCCGGGCCTTGTCCCAGAGCTGCACGGAGACGACGTTCCCGAGCGAGTAGGTCGGGAAGTACCCGATCGCGCCACCCGACCAGTGGATGTCCTGCAGCACGCCGTGGGTGTCGTCGGGCACCTCGATCCCGAGGTACTCGGCCATGCGCGAGTTCCACGCCTCGGGCAGGTCTTCGAGCGAAAGGTCGCCGGAGAGCATCTCCTGCTCGAGCTCGAAGCGCAGGATGATGTGCATGTTGTAGGTCGCCTCGTCCGCCTCGACGCGAATGAACGACGGCGCGACCTTGTTGATCGCCCCGTAGAAGGTGTCCAGGTCGACGTCGCCGAACTGGCTCGGGAACGCGGCCTGCAGCTTCGGGTAGAAGAAGCGCCAGGCCGGAAGGCCGCGGCCGACGAGGTTCTCCCACATGCGGCTCTGCGACTCGTGGAGGCTCATCGAGGTCACGGACGAGAGCAGCGTGCGCTCGAACGCCGGGTCGACGCCCGCCTCGTAGAAGCCGTGGCCGAACTCGTGGATCGATGCGAACAGGCTGACGCCGAGGTCGGTCTCGTCGTAGCGCGTCGTGAGCCGGATGTCGTTGATGCCCGCGCTCATCGCAAACGGATGCACCGTCGGATCGAGCCGCCACTTCTCGTGGTCGAAGCCGAGGCGTTCGAGCACCTCGAGCGAGAATGCGCGCTGCTTCTCGATCGGGAAGTCGCCGCGACGGAGAGACGAATCGTCCACGCGGTCGGCGTTCTCACCGATCTGGGCGATCAGCGGCACGAGCTCACGCTTGAGCTCGTCGAAGACGACACGCACCTCGTCGGCGCTCAGGCCCTCGTCGAAGTCGTCCAGCAATGCGTCGTACGCGGAATCGAAGCCCATGCCCTCGAAGCAGTCGACGTACCGGTGTGTGAGCTCGAGATTCGTCTTCAGGTACGGGAGGAAGATCGAGAAGTCCGACTTCTCGCGCGCCTCGATCCAAGCCGGAAGCGCGTTTGCGCCGGCGCGCGTCATCTCGGCGCGCAGCTCGGGCGGCACCCGCTTCGCCTTGTCGTAGTCACGCCGCGCGATCCGGATCAGGCTCGCCTCGTCCGAGTCGTACCCGGCGCTCTCCTCGTAGTCGCTCAGCTCGTCGAGCAGGCGGCCGATCTCGTCGTCGATGAAGAGCTCGTGCGAAAACTTGTGCAGTGTGCCGAGCTGCTCGGCCCGTACCTCGCTGCCGCCCGGCGGCATCTTCGTGTGCTGATCCCAGCCCAGGATCGCGCCTGCCATGTGCAGGTCGTGAATCGTCGCCAGACGGTCTTTGAGCTCGTCGTATGTCTGCGTCACTTGAGGTGCCTCCAGAGGAGTCGCTTGCGCCCGGAGACTACTTGAGGACTTGCTCCGTGTAGACGCCCTCCGGGTTCCACAGGAGGAAGCCCTTTGCCCGCGAACGGCGCGCCGCTTTGATCTGCGCCTCGACGTCGGACAGGGCCGGATGTGCGCTCGTGAGCGAGAAGTCCTCGAGCCAGGGAATGAGCTGTGCCTTGCGCCCGAGCATCGCGTTCCGGAAGTCGCGGAGCGAGAGGGCGACCGTCTGTCCCGGCGCCGCGCTCGGGTCGGGCAGATTGAACTCCCCCGAGTTGTAGTGCGACGGGTACACCATCGGGTAGACCGCGTCGACGTACTTCGCCAGCCGTCCGGGCACCTGGCCGATCCCGAGGTCGTGGGTCGCGGACAGGCCGAAGACGTCGACCGAGACGCGCACGCCGAGTGGATGCAGCCTGCTCGACGCGTAGTGGGCGAAGCGCGCGATCGTCCAACCCATCGGCTCGGACGCCTTGTGCGGGAACACGGCGCTCTCGATCGGGCCGTCCGTCGGGAAGCGCACGTAGTCGAACTGGATCTCGTCGAAACCGGCGCGCGCCGCGGCCTGGCCGATCCCGACGACGTACCTCCAGACCCGCTTGTCGTAGGGGTTCGCCCAGCCGAGGCCCGCGTTGTTGACCCAGACGGAGCCGTCGCTGTGCTGGATCGCCAGGCCGGGGCGGGCCGCCGTCAGGGTCGGGTCCTCGAAGACGACGATCCGGCCGATCAGGTAGACGCCTGCCGCACGCGCCTTGCGCCCCACGACAGCTGCCTTGTAGTACGGCTGCGACGCGCCGACCCTGCGCGCGAGCGTGGTCGCAGGCATCAGGAAGCCGACCTTGCCGGTCTCGTCCTTGACGTCGAGCTCGAGCGCGGTCAGCCCGGGGATCGCCAGGTACTGGTCGAGCTTCCCCGGCTCGTTCGCGAGCGACATCGTGACGTGAACGCCGCGCACCTCGGCCGGGAGCGGTGCCCGCCGAACCGCTCGCGTGTGTGGCGCCGGTTTCTTCGCGTCGACGCCAGCGTTGTGTCCGCTGGAACCGTGACCCGCGACGACGGTCGCGCCGAGCCCGATGAGCGCCGCGACGACGATGAGCGCGAGGAGCGCAACTGTTCGTCGGAGCCAATACCGATGCCTGCGCGCCTCCGCCCGCCGCTGTCGAAAGCGCTCGTTCGGATCCAGCGACTCGGAGTCCGGCGGCAAGGCTGTGGAAAACTACTAGGTCCCGTCCGCGCCGAACAGCCGGCTCATCGTGTCCGACGCGACGTAGCCCGCGATCTTCGGGTTCTCCTGCAGGCGCCGCAGCGAATAGCGGTACCAGTGCTCGCCGAACGGGACGTAGATCCGCAGGCGGTGCCCGTCGCGCACGAGCTTGCCCGCCGCGATCTCCCGCACGCCGAGCAGCATCTGGAACTCGTACTGCTCGGCAGTCAATCCGCGCTCGGCGACGAGCCGCTTGCCCTCGGTGAGCAAATGCTCGTCATGGGTCGCGATCGCCGTGTACGAGCCGCCCTTGAGCAGCTCGTGCAAACAGCGGACGAAGTTGTCGCGCACCTCCTCGAACTCCTGGTAGGCGACCAGCGGCGGCTCGACGTAGATGCCCTTCACGAGGCGGACGTTCGGCAGCAGAGGCGCGAGGTCGTGGATGTCGCGAATCGACCGGCGCAGGCCCGCCTGGAGGACGATGCCGACGTTCTCGAGGCCCTCGGCGCGCAGCTCCCGGTACAGCTCGAGCGTGTCCGAGGTCGTGCTCGAGTCCTCCATGTCGATCCGGACGAAGTTGCCGCTCTCGGCTGCGTGACTGACGACCTTGAACAGGTTCGCGCGGCAGAGCTCGTACGCGAGGTTGAGCCCGAGACCCGTCGGCTTCACGCTGACGTTCGAGTCCAGGCGCTCGCGCTCGATTGCCTCGAAGACGTCGTGGTAGGCGCGAACGATGTCCTGGGTCTCGCGCCTGCTCGTCGCTTCCTCGCCGAGGACGTCGACCGTCGCCATCTTCCCCTGGGCGTTCAGCTCTTTGACGACCCGGACGGCGTCGGGGATCGTCGTCCCCGCGATGTAGCGGTCGGAGATCCTGCGGACGACGGACCGCGGCATCGCCGGCAGCACACGAACGATCGCGCGATCGAGCTTGGTCACAGCGCGAGGATAATGCGACACGGCTTGACGGAATTCCTGGCTGTGCGCAAGATCAGGAACCGCGATCGAGGGGGAGATTCTCTGACAGCTGCCGCTACCTACTTCGTGTTCCGCACGGGCCTCGGCGCTGTCTGCCTGCTCGCGGGCATCGAGAAAGTCCAGTCGCCGGGCGGCTTCGTCGAGGGCGTGCGTCAGTACCGGCTCGTTCCGGCCCGCCTTGCGCCGGTCGCCGGCGGTGCGCTCATCGCCGCCGAGCTCGGCGTCGGACTGCTCCTCGTCGCCGGACTCGTCCCGGCTCTGGCGGCACTCGGCGCGATCGTCCTGTTCAGCATCTTCGCCGCCGCGCTGGCCGTGAGCCTCGCGCGGTCGAACACGGTTCCGTGCCACTGCTTCGGCGCCTCCGAGGTCGAAAAGGTCTCGCCGGTCGCGCTCGTCCGCGCGCTTGCGCTCGCGGGGGTTGCAGCAGCGGCCCTCGTCTTCGCGCTCCAGGACACCGCATCGATCGGTCGCCACGAGCTCCTGCCATCGCTGCTGATGACGGCAGCCTTCGTCGCGATCACGCGCCTCTCGGGCCTCTTCCCGCTCACGTGGTCGTTCCTCCGGCAGAAGGCTTCGATGCACCCCACGCCGACGCGCCGCGTGAGCTTCCGGCACCAGCCGCTCGACGTCCCGCTCTACCCGAAGGAGCAGAAGTGAGCGGCGTCTGGCTGGCCTCGTACCTCGTCCTGTGGCTCGTCGTGCTCGTCCTCGCGTTCCTGCTCGCGGGCTCGCTCCGCCAGCTCGGCCTGCTCCAGCTCCGCCTAGGCGACGACCCGGGGGCGCTGATCACGGACACCGGCCTCGAGCGCGGCGCACAGGCGCCCGAATTCGTCGCCGCGGACTCGGAGAGCGGCGAGCCCGTCTCGCTGTACGAGCTGCCGCCCGTTCCGAGACTGCTCGTCTTCGCGTCACCCGGCTGTCTCTCGTGCCGGGAGCTGATGCCGGGCCTGAACGAGGTGCGCAAGACCCGGAGCGGCGAGTTCGACTTCCTCGTCATCTGCCGCGGCGACACGGAGTCGTGCCAGTCGTTCGGACGCATGAACCGACTCGAGGCGCCGATGGTGATCGACACGAACGGCCAGATCGAGAAGGACTACATGGTCACGCTCACGCCGTTCGCGTACCTGCTCGACCACGAGGGACGCGTCGTGATCCGCGGGGTCGCGAACGACTGGCGCCAGCTCGAGTCGCTGCTCGATCAGGAGGGAACGCTCCAGGCCGGCCGCGGCTGGGTCGACGCCGAAGAGAACGGAGACGGCCCGGCCGTCGCCGAGGAGCACACGCATGGCTAGGACCGCGCGGGTCGGCGGCCTGGTCGCGCTCGCAGGCGCATTCGGGCTGGTCGCGGCGATGCTCGCGGGGAACGCGGACCCGTCGGTCGGCGTCCCCTCGGTCTTCGTGCTCGTCAGCCTGAGCCTCGTCGTCGGGCTGTCGACCGCCGCCAGCCCCTGAGGACTGTCCATGGTCGGACAGATCGGCCCCCTCGTGCAGGTGGGCAGGAAAAAGACAGCGCTCGCCCTCCACGTCTTCGGCGGCATCCTCGGCGGCCTCACGATCGGCGTCCTGCTCGGGTTCGCAGGCGTGCTGCTCCGGAGCGCGATCGGCGACGCGCTGGACACGGTCTTCGTCGTCGTCGTGCCGGCGGCGCTCATCTACGCGGCGTCCGTGGACCTCGGCCTGCTGCCCGTGCGGCCGATCACCTGGGCACGGCAGACGCCCGGGGACTGGCCCTGCTCGATGGGTCACTACCCGGGGATCTTCGCCTGGGGCTTCGACCTGGGCCTCGGAGTGACGACGCGGATCCCGTACCAGTCGCTGCTCGTCGTCCCGCTGGCCGCTTTCCTCGTCGGCGACATGGCGAGCGCCGTCGCGATCACGACCGCCTACGGAGCGGCGCGCGCGCTCGCGGTCGTCGCCGCCGTGACGTCCGCGAGCGACGACTTTCCGGCGGTCTGCGACGCCATTCAGGACCGCGTGCTGACCTTGAAGAAGCTCGTCGGTGCGACGGCCCTTGTAATTGCTGCCCTAATCGTGATTTCCTAGCGGAACGGGAGGTGAGGGATGAAGGACGGAGCTATCTACCTGCTGAGCCGGCAGGTGCAGGGCGACCACGGGGAGTCGTACGTGCAGAACGTCAGCGTGTTCGCGAACAGCGCGGCTCAGGCCATCTCTCTCGTCGACGACCAGTTCGCGTCGCTGCGGAAGACGGCGAGGGGGCATGAGCGCGCGTACCAGCCGGTGCCCAAGTTCTCCGTCGAGCACGTTTCGCTCGAGGACTACAAGATGATCACGGCCGGGATCACCAAGTACTGATGGATCTCACGAACATCGCTGCTCGTTCGCTCGCCAGGCGCTCCTCGCGCAGGCAGTTCTTCAAGTTCCTCGGAGCCGGCACGCTCGGCACGGGCCTCTTCCTCACGCGCACGGGCGTCTCACTCGGTTCGGTCACGAGCTGCGTCGGCTGCGGCGGCGGGCCGTGCAACCCGTGCTTCTCGCCCGCGACGATCTGCGAGGACCTCGGCTACACGTGCAAGACGTGCGAGCAGGGCGGGGGCTGCCCCACCGGCTGCATCACGTCCGGCGAATGGTTCTGTTGTCTGAACAGCGGCCGCGTCGGCTGCCGGTTCCGCTGCTCCGAGTGCAACTGCGGACAGCAGGGGAACTGCAACGACCCGGCCTGCCACTGCTTCGCGAACACCGCGATCCCGTGCACGCCGCGCCTCCACTCGGGCGACCAGCCGTGCGCATGCCCGCCGGTCGAGGCGCCGATTCCGAGCCTGAGCTAGCTCTCGCGCATGAACCCCTGGCGGGCCGCGCTCACGAGCGCAACCGCCTCGGGGGAAGAGGACCCGCATCGCATCCCGCAGAGCGATCGACTGCTCGTCGGGACCGCCTTCGACCTGCATGCGCTTCAGAGCCGCGCCGGTCAGCTCGACCGCGGTGTTGAGGGTCAGCGTCGCGAACTGCTCGCGCTGGGCCTCGGCAACCGACTCGGCCTGGCGCGCTGCGAACTCCTGCAGGTTCCGCATCAGCTCATCGGGATCGCCGCCGAGCGGGAATCCAAAACTGCCTTCCATCCGGACCACGATAGCGACGCAAGTCAGTCCAGCGTCGCCCGGTAGTTCGTCTCGACGTCGCGCACGAGCTCCTCGACCGACGCCATGCCCTCCTTCATCCCCTCGGCGAACGGCGACCCGGTGCTCGGGCCGAGCGCCTGCTCGAGGCGGCGCGCAGCGGCACCGACCCGATCGAGGAACGCAGGCTCGGCCAGACGCGGCGGCGCGCCGATCGTCCGCTCGAGCTCGAGCGCGGCTTCTTCGGCCTCCTCGATCCCTTCCGGGTGCTCGGTCAACCGGAGCGCAACGAGCTGCTCCCGCAGCTCCTGGAGCTCGCCTCCTCCGGCCCGCTCCTCGGCCAGCTCGCAGAGCGCGATGATCGAGGCGGTTCTCCGCACGACCTCGCGGCTCGCAACCACTGCCCCCCCGTCGTCGAGCACGAGCCACGTGCGCTCGTCGCCGCGGACGAACGCGCACAGATACGTCCGCTCGTCGGGTTCGGCCTGGGCGGGCACGACCCCTTCCACCTGTTCGTCCTCTGCCGCGAGAGCGGCGGCCGAACCGGCGATGCGCTCGAGGTCCTCCCTGAGGGCCACGGCGCCAGCTTAGACTCGGTCGCGTGGCCTCCCTTTCAGAGCGGAACCGGGCTGCCCGCGACCTGTTCGCGCCGCTCGGCCCCTCGTACGACCGTTGGAGCCGGCTGCTCTCGCTGGGGCAGGACCCGCGCTGGCGGCGGTTCCTCGTCTCTCGCATCGAGTGCGGGCCCGAAGACTCGGTGCTCGACGTGGCGACCGGGACGGCTGCGGTGGCGATCGAGCTCGTACGACAGAAGGGCTGCCGCGTCGTCGGCGTCGACCAGAGCCCCGAGATGCTCGCGGGCGCGCAGGCCCGGATCGAAGCCGCCGGCTTATCCGGCCGGATCACGCTCGTCGAGAGCGGCGCGGAGCGGCTTCCGTTTCCCGACGGCGCGTTCGACGGGCTCACCTTCACGTACCTGATCCGCTACGTCGAGGATCCAGGCGCCACGCTTGCCGAGCTGGCGCGGGTGGTAAGACCCGGTGGGATCGTCGCAGCACTCGAGTTCGGCCTGCCGCGCGGCGTCTGGCGGCCGTTGTGGGAGCTCTACGTCCGCGTGGGGCTACCCGTCTCCGGCGCCGTGATCTCGCACGGCTGGCACGAGGTCGGGTCGTTTCTCGGGCCGAGCATCCGCGAGCTGCACGACCACCTGCCGATCCCCGATCAGATCGAGCTCTGGCGAGCGGCCGGGATCGAGGACGTCCGCGTGCGGCGGCTCAGCCTCGGCGGTGGCTACGTCACCTGGGGGCGCCGTTCGTGAGCGCGAGCCGGCCGGCGTTCTACGCGCTGGAGCCGGGCGGCTGGCGCGACTACCTGACCCTGCTGCATCCGCCGTACACGCTGTGGCATCTCTCGTACGTCGCGATCGGAGCAGCCCTCGCACCGCACTTCGAGGTCGACCGGCTGCTCGTCGCGCTCGCCGCATTCTTCCTCGCGGTCGGCATCGGAGCCCACGCGCTCGACGAGTTGAAGGGGCACCCGCTGCAGACGCGGATCTCGGACAGCACGCTCGTCTGGCTGAGCGCAATCTCGATCGCCGGTGCCGTCGCGCTGGGAATCTACGGCTCGATCGCCTACACGCCGTGGCTGGCCCCACTCGTCGCTGTCGGCGCATTCGTCGTCGTCGCCTACAACCTCGAGCTGTTCGGCGGAGCGTTCCACTCCGATGTCTGGTTCGGCCTCGACTGGGGGTCGTTCCCTCTGCTCGTCGGCTACCTCGCGATGGCCGGGCGGATCTCGCTCGGAGCGGTGCTCGCAGCTGCGTTCGCCGGGTTCTTGAGCCTTGCGCAGCGCCACCTCTCGACACAGGTGCGGACCGTCCGGCGGCACGTGGCCTCGGTGAGCGGCACGCTCGAGCTCGTCGATGGCGGTCGCGAGCCGGTCACCGACATCACGCTGATCAAGGCTCCGGAGGCCGCCCTCCGCGCCATGACTTTTGCGGTCATCTCGCTGGCCGTTGGCCTGGTCCTGCTTCGCCTTACTTGAGCAGGCGTTTTACGATGGACGCATGTCGCTCGAAACCGCGTTCGCGATCGTCTTCGCCATTGGCGTCGTCGTCTCGGCTGCCGCGCTCGCCGGTGCCGCGTTCGAGGCCGTCGGCCGTCAGGCGCTGATCGCAGCCGGCGGGGCGATCGGTCTCGGCGCCGTTGCCGCCTGGATTGCGTTCGCCTTCGAGCCCTCGACGAGCCTCGCGATCGCCGCGACCGGGCTCATCGCGTGTGAGCTAGCGGTCGTCGGAGCGGTCGGCCTCCGCCGCGGCATGGCCCGCAGCCGTGCGCTGGATCGCGAGTTCGAGCGCGCGAAGTCGGAGCTCGACGCGGCGGTCGAGAGCGAGACGCGAAACCGAATCGGTGACCTCGAGCGAACGCTCGCCCGTGCACGCGCTGATTCGTTGTCCGCCTACGCCGAGGAGGAGCGGCGACTCGCCGAGACGAGGCGGACCGCCCTCGAGGAGAGCGAGGAGCGGCTGCGCCACGGCCTCGCCGAAGCGTTCGCCAAGGTGCAGGGCCAGGTCGAGCAGCGTCTGGCGTCGTGGCACCAGGATCTCGATCGCGCGCAACGCGACCTCGGTGAGCGGCTCGAGAAGGTCGCGCACCACGAGCGCTCGTTGATCGAGGCGCTCGAGGCGCGCCTGGAAAGCGATGCCGAGCGGCTCCAGGGAATCGACGAGGAACAGCGGACGCAAGTCGTCCGGCTCCGCGAGGATCTCGCGCGGGCGGTCGCCGAGTCGGCGGCCATCGCCGAGGCCGAGCTCGAGGCACACGCGACGGACCGCAGGCGGGCGCTTCACCAGGTGTCCGACCGCATGACGGCGCGGGAGCGCGACCTCGTCCGCAGGGTCGAACGCGAGGAGACCGAGGCGTCGCGGCGGATCCAGAGCTCGTTCGGCGAGGTCGAGCGGCGCCAGGTCGAGCAGCTCGAGCGTGTTCTCGACCGTGCGTCAGGCAACTTCGTGGACGCGGCGACGCACGAGTTCGACGGGACGATCCGGGCCGCTCGCGAGGAGGCGGCGCGACGGTTGCAGCGCGAGCTGGAGCGCTCCGTGCAGCGCTTCGCACGCGAGGGCGAGTCGCTGCTCGCGGAGCGGATGACGAAGCTCGGCGAGTCGGGTGGCCTCAGACTCGAGAAGAAGCTCGAACAGGTCTCCGCAGGCCTGGAGCGAGAGCGCGACGAGTTCGTGGCGACGCTCTCGCGCCGGCTCGGGGAGGTCGAGGCGGACTTCCGGGAGCGACTTGGAGCGCTCGCAGACGAGGAACGGGCACTCGAGGAGCGGCTCGCGGAGCTCACGCGCAGGATCGAACAGACGGTCTCGCGGGCCGAGCAGCGCCTGGACGCGCTGCAGGGGCTCCCGCGTTAGCTCCGCGCGCCGGGCGGGCAGGGATTCTCGTGCAGAGGACGAATCACCGCTCAAAACGCCGATGACACAGATCGCCGAACACGAACAGAGCGAGCGCGCCAAGGTCGAAGGCTGGCGATTACACGTGCTGATGGAGGCCGGTTACCCGCTTCATCTAGCCGAGCGTCTCGCGCACAGCGAAGCGGATCTCCATGCAGCGGTCGAGCTCGTCCGGCGCGGGTGCGACCCGAAGATCGCGGCCGAGATCCTCCTCTAGCCCACGCCCCCACCCGGGTGGGGATCAAGAGTTCCACCCGCCACCCGCGTCGAGCGTATCGCTGACATGCGCGCATGGCTGTGCCGGATGCGCGACAACATCGTGTCGACGGCGGCGCGCGGCCCGGAGGTGTGCCGGACTCCCGCCACCCAGGGCGTAGCATCCGGAGCGTGAAGGTCGAGGCGATCGAGTACGGCGACCGCAGCGTCTACAGCGTCGCGTCGTTCAACCGCGGAGTCGCCGAGTGGCTCGCGCGCCTGCCCACGGTCTGGGTCGAAGGCGAGGTCACTGAGCTCCGCCGCCAGGATCGCTGGCAGAGCGTCTTCCTCACGCTCAAGGATCCCGAGGAGGGCGCCTGCCTCGCAGTCACGATGCCCCGCGGGCAGTTCGACGCGCTGCGCCTCGACCTCGCGAACGGCGAGCGCGTCCACGTGTACGGGCGTCCCGAGCTGTTCGAGGCCCGCGGCGACTTCAGGCTGCGAGCCCTCTCGATCGAGCGCTTCGGCCTCGGCGACCACCTGGCGGCACTCGAGCGGCTGAAGCAGAAACTTGCCGCGGAAGGCCTCTTCGACACCGGCCGCAAGCGACCCCTGCCGCGCCTCCCGAGACGTATCGGGCTCGTCACCGGCAACGACGCCGCCGCGAAGAAAGACGTGCTCGCAGCCATCACCGCGCGCTTTCCGCCTGCCCGCCTGCTCGTCGCCGAGACGTACGTCCAGGGCCCGCGCGCCGCGACCGCGATCGCCGACGCGCTGCGCGCGATCTCGGAGGCGCCGGAGATCGACGTCGTCGTCCTGGCGCGCGGCGGCGGGAGCTTCGAGGACCTCCTCCCGTTCAGCGACGAGCGGCTCCTGCGCGCGATCGCCGCTTGCCCGGTTCCGGTCGTCTCCGCGGTCGGACACGAGCAGGACACTCCGCTCTCCGATCTCGTCGCCGATGCGCGGGCCTCGACCCCCACTGCCGCGGCCCGGCTCCTCGTCCCCGACCTGGCCGAGCTCACCGCCCGCCTCGAACGATCGCGGGCGGCCCTCGCCACCGGCGCGCGCCGGGCACTCGACCGCGAGCGGCGCCGACTCGACCTCTCGCGAGACCACCTTCGCCGCGCGCCGCTCCTGCTGGTCGAACGACGCCGTGCAGCGGTCGAGCACTCGGCCGGACGACTCCGAGCACTGTCTCCGCGGGCCACGCTCGACAGGGGCTATGCAATCGTCCGCACAGCCAACTCGATCGTCCGGGCGGGCTCCGAGGTCACCGCCGGAACGCGGGTCGACGTCGAACTCGGCACCGGCGGCTTCGAGGCCACCGTGGAGGACACGCACTGAGCGAGCTCAGCTTCGAGGACGCCCAGCGCGAGCTGGAGACGATCGTCCAGCGGCTCGAGAGCGGGGAGGCGAGCCTCGACGAGGCGATCACGCTCTGGGAACGCGGCGAGCAGCTGTACGCCGTCTGCTCGTCCAAGCTCGACGCGGCGCAGGGCCGCATCGAGGAGCTTGCCCGCCGGGTCGAAGCCGTTAGGCCCTAGCTTTGAACTGGCGTCACTGAATAGAATCCTCCACATGGCGGCTCCAGAGGAACTCATCAGGCAAGTCCCGCTGTTCGCGGATCTGGACAAGAAGGACATCCAGGGTATTGCGAGCACGATGAAAGAACGGCAGTTCGACACCGGCGACACGATCGCGAGCGAAGGTTCCACCGGGATCGGCTTCTTCATCATCGACGAGGGAGAGGCGACGGTCAGCGTGCACGGCGAAGACGTGAACACACTTGCGCACGGCGACCACTTCGGCGAGGTCGCGTTGATCGACGACGGTGCGCGCACGGCAACGATCACCGCGAAGACGCCGCTCAAGTGCTACGGCATCACGTCGTGGGAGTTCCGGCCTCTCGTCGAGAGCAACCCGAAGCTCGCATGGAAGATGCTCCAAGAGATGGCGAAGCGTCTACGCGGCGCCGAGCAGCGCGCGGGCTAACACGGCGCCGAGCTCGACCAGGTCGTCCGCGGCTCGATCCGGGTCGCCGCTCAACGTGTGAGGCTGCGTGCCGGGCGGAGGCTCGTCGACGCGGCCGCCGAAGAGCTCGCAGTGAACGCCTAGCTCACGGCACATCTTCAGGACCTCGCCGACCGCCTTCCCCTCGGTCGACGAGCGGTCGAGCGTTCCCTCACCCGTGACCACGAGGTCGGCCGAGCGAGCCTGACCCGCGAAGTCGATCCGCTCGAGCACGACGGCCGCGCCCGAGACGAGCAGGCCTCCGAGTGACGCGAGCGCCGCGCCCAGGCCACCTGCCGCGCCGGCACCGGGCAGTTCGGCGTATGGGGCCAGTTCCGACATCCCGGCGAGCCGCACCTCGAGCTCGTCGACCTGCTCCGGAGACGCGCCCTTCTGCGGGCCGAATGCTCGCGCCGCGCCCCGCTCCCCGAGCAGCGGATTGCGTACGTCACAGAGAACCTGCAGGTCGCAGCCGCTCAACGATTCGCCGACGACCTCGAGCAGCCCTGCGCCGCCGTCGATCGTCGCCGTGTCGCCGAGCCCGACGAGGATCGGTCCCGAAGCCTCGCCCGCAATCACCACGAGCACCTCTCCAAGGCCGCGGCTCGAGGCCTCGAGCGGGTCGAGCTCGCCAGGCCCCAACCGCCGCAGCCCCGCCACTTCGGCCGCCTCGACGACCGCCGACCCGTCCTCCAGGACGAGGTAGCGCGCCTCGACCACGCGGCCGAGCGGATCCGAAGCAGGAGCTGTCCGCCACTCGCCGCCGAGGGTCGCTGCGAAGACCTCGGCCGTCCCTTCGCCGCCGTCCGCGACAGGGAGCTCGTCCGCTTCGAGGCCGGCGTCGCGCATCCCGGCCGCGAGGGCCATCGCCGCCTCGAGCGCGGACAGGACGCCCTTGCAGCTAGCGGGCGACGCGAGCGCGTTCACGTGACTCTTGCTCGGCCTCCTGGTCGCCGTCTTCCTCGTCCTCCCGGTCGACCTCGGCCTGCTCGGCGCCCGGCATGCGCTTGAGCATCGCGTACGACAGACCCTCCCGGGCCAGGAAGATCAACCCGATGCCCACGCCGACGGACATCTCGATCGCCTGCAGCCCGATCCCGAAGGCGAAGCCCTTGGCGTATGGCACGCCGTACGAGACGAGCGGCAGCGCGACCGCGGCCTGGACGAGGCCGACGTTGCCGGGCCACAGCGGGAAGAGCATCGCGACGTTCATCAGCAGCAGGACGAGCCCGGCCGCGGGCAGCGGCTCGTGGATGTCGAACGCGCGCATCGTCGCCCAGACTGCGAAGAGCTGACACAGCCAGCCCAGGCACTGGAGAAGCCCTGCGATCACCGCCGGCACTGGCGCGTGCAGGACGCCGAGCCCGTAGCGCGCCATCGTCACGAGCCGCCTGACGCCGCCCTCGGCCTCCTCCAGCACCGTGCCATGGCGATGCCGTGCGCTCGCAAGCGCGAACGCGAACAGCGCGAACGCGACGATCAAGAACACGATCACGCTCGCCACCGCCCAGTGTGGAATCTTCGCGGTCGCAGCGACGTACGCGATCAGGAGCACGACCGGGAAGAGGTCGAGCACACGGTGCGCGAACACCGTGCCGAGGAGCACCGCCCAGGTGTCGGCGCGCCGCTCCTCCTCGATCCTCCGGCTCAGAACCGCAACCCGGGCGAGCTCGCCGATGCGTCCCGGCAGAACAGCGTTTGCGAACAGGCCGACCCCGAACGCGGAGAAGACGGCGCGGAACGGCGGTGGGGCCGGAACCGCCTGCTCGATCACCTCGTTCCAGGCGGCTGACCTCGCGAGCACCGAGAGCAGGTTGAGCGCGATCGCGGCGACGACCCACTCCCAGGCGACGAACCTGAACGCGTCGAGGACGAGGCCCCAATCCGGACCGTGCCAGACGAAGAACGCGATCATCCCCGAGAACGCAACGAGCACGAGCGAGGCTCGCATCCACTTCGCCTTCAGCAGCTTCGACATCCCTATGCCGCGAACGCCTTCGGCGACTCGACGATTCCCTCGTAGATCTCGGACAGCCGTTGCGCGATCCCCTCCCAGGAGTAGCGCTCCTGTGCGAGCACGCGGGCCGCGCGACCCAGATCTGCGCGCGCCGCTTCGTCCTCGAGCAGGGTGACGACCGCCTCGGCCAGCGCGCTGGGATCGTTGGGCGGAACGAGGCGGCCCGCCTGCGGTTCCATGACGCCCCGATAGCCGGAGATGTCCGACGCGACGACCGGCGTCGCGCACGCGAACGCGCGCGTGAGCACCATTCCGAAGCTCTCGCCGCCGAGCGACGGAGCGACGAGCGCCTTCGCGCTGAGGAGCTCTGCGGTCAGCTCGTCCTGGGAGAGGAAGCCGAGCACGTCGACTCCTTCGTCGGGGACGCGCAGGCGCGCGAAGAGGAGCCGGACTGCAAGCGGGTCCGCGCCGACGACACGAAGCCTCGTCCCCGAGCGCTTCCGGATCTCGGGCCATGCGCGAAGCAGGACCTGCAGGCCCTTGCGGGGCTCCTGGCGGCCGACGAAGACGATGTGGTCGTCCCGCGAGCCGGCCTCGGCCCGATCGGGGACGAGCACGCCGTTCGGGATCAGCTCGTACTCGCCGGGGAAGTAGCGTGCGGCCGACTCGCGGGCCTGCTCCGAGACGGCGATCCGGTGATCGAGGCGGTCGAGGAGGAAGCCCCAGACCGGCTTTGCCGGCTTGAGCCAGGCCAGCTCACCGGAGGCGTGGAAGGTGGCGACGAGCGGGCACTTGGCCAGCGCGAGCGCCGCGACACAAGGAGTCGGCGTCATCGGCTCGTGCAGGTGGAGCAGGTCGAAGCGCTCCGTCTCGAGCACTCGCCTGATCCGGAAGATCGAGCGCGGGCTGAGGATGATGTTCGGGAGCGACCCGTTCGCGGGCACGATCACGGAACGGCCGATCGGGATCACCTCGGGCGGAGGCTCGCCGTGGCGTCCGAGCCGAGGGTGGAGCACGCGCGTGAAGCTCCCCGGAGGGTCGTTGCCCATCACGAGCCGGACGTCGTGTCCGAGCGTGCGCAGTGCGGCGGCCTGGAGCTCGGCGTGCTCGACGACGGCTCCCCAGAACGACCATGAGTACGGGACGACGATCCCGACCTTCATCTCGCACAAGTATTCACGCCCAGCTACCTTTTGCGCCCGCATGACTCTCGTCCGCCTCGCACCGCTCGCCCTCGTCGCCCTGCTCGCGGCCTCCTGCGGCGACAACGACAAGAAGAGCGCGACCCCGGCGACGACCGCAGCCGCCACGACGACGGCGACCACGACGACGACGGGCAAGGTCCCCACCGGCCCCAGCGAGCCGGCGCCGATTCCGGCCAAGCCGTCGAGCAAGGGAAACCGCCTGCTCCTCGGGACGCGCGACCTCTACCCGCTGCTCGCCGGGAGCCTCAGCCGGTACGCGCCGAACCAGGTGCGCGGGAAGTCCGTCAACATCGTGCAGCTCGCGGGGACCGACAGCTTCTGGGCCGGACGAAACGCGAAGCAGCGGATCCTCGTCAAGCTGAACCTGAAGGGCGGCAAGGGGCCGGTCCCGAACCTCGAGGCGGGCCGGCAGGCGGACTTCGTCGGGGGCCTGACGAGGGCCGACGCCGCGAGAGCGAGCCTGTTGGGTGTCAAGGACAAGTCCGGGCAGGCAGTGCTCCAGAATCAGGGCGTTTACGTTCTCGTCAGCGTCGGCGACCTGAAGCTGCACTAGCGTGGCCCGCACGGCCGGCCTCGTCGCCTGCGGTGCGCTGGCCATAGCGGCGATCGCCACCGGGACCGTGCTGCTCACCCGGGGCGGAGGCGGCGAGAAGCGTGTCGCTCAGCCGGTGCGCAGGCCCCCGCCCGTGCTGCGCGCGGTCGAGGACTTCGGCGCGCGGGTGCCGGCCGGGCGACACCTGACCCTCCGCGCGAGCCCGGGAGGACCGGTGTTGACGAGTGTGGGCTCCCGGACCGAGTTCGGATCTCCACAGACGTTTTCGGTCGCCTATGTCAAGGGCCCCTGGCTCGCCGTGCGCAGCACCGAGCTCGGGAACACGCGGTTGGGCTGGGTCCGAGCCCGACGCGTCAGCCTGCTCAATCGCACGCTGAGCCTCGAGGTCGACCTCTCGAAGCGCGTGCTCGTCGTTCACGACGTCGGGATCCTCCGCCGCATCCCGGTCGCCGTCGGAGCTCCCGACACGCCGACTCCTCCGGGGACGTTCTACGTCACGGACAAGCTCCCCGGCGCCGACTTCGGCTCCTACTACGGCTGCTGCATCCTCGCCCTCTCCGGGCGTCAGCCACATCTCCCGCAGGGCTGGTCCGGAGGCGATCGCCTCGCGATCCACGGCTCCCCCACGCCGACCTGGGGCCTTGCGGTCTCGAACGGCTGCCTGCATGCATCGGAGCCCGATCTTCGCTACCTGATGAAGACCGTCCCGCTCGGGACCGCGGTGCGGATCCACGCGTAGACTCGGCCGATGGTCGACGGAGGCCTCGCGGAGCTGCACACCCACCTCGGCGGGTCGGTCGCCTCGGACATCCTCTGGAGCCTCGCGCACGAGCAGGGGATCGCCCTCCCGGTGAAGGACTTCTGGGAGTTCGACCGGCTCGTGACCGTCTCCGACCCGCAGGGCGTCCAGGATCTCGACGCGCTGGACGAGATCTACCGCTGGACAGAGCTGATCCAGTCGAGCCCGCTCGCGGTCGAGCGCTCGGTGCACGCGGCAATCGGCGGCGCCTACCGCTCGCAGGGGATCACGACGCTCGAGCTGCGGTTCAACCCGATGAAGCGGAACCGCGGGGGCGAGCGCGACCTCGACCACATCATCATGGCCGCCGTCCGCGGGCTCGACCGCGCGAGCCTCGAGTACCCGCAGGTGCGCGCCGGCTTGATCCTGATGATGGACCGCACCTTCAGTGACGTGCAGAACGGGATCATCGTCGAGAAGGCGATTCGCTACGCGCCACGCGGGATCGTCGGCATCGACATCGCGGGGCCGCGGCCCGTGGCGGACGGGCCGTATCCGTACAACGCGCTCGCCCCGCTCGTCGAGCAGGCTCGCTCGGCGGGTCTCGGCGTGACGATCCACGTCGGGGAAGAGGGTGGCGACCACGGCATCGCCGAGATTCGCGACGTGGTCGACTCGCTGCGCCCGGAGCGGATCGGGCACGGGATCCTGGCCGCTCAGGACGAGGCGTTGATGGCGGATCTACGCGAGCGCGCGATCACGCTCGAGGTCTGCCCGACGTCGAACCTGCTGACGAAGGCGCTGCCCGACGAGGACGCGGTGCGCGACACGTTCCGTGCCTTCTCCGCGGCTGATGTGCCGTTCACGATCGCCACCGACGGGCCCGAGATGATGGGCACGCACCTGCGGGACGAGTTCGACTTGTTGTTCCGGATCGGCGCGCTCGACGAGCGGGAGCTCGAGGCCGCAAACAGGCGCGGCCACGACGTCAGCTTCGTCCGCGACGCGCAGTAGACCAAACAGCCATGTCCCGGTGTCAGACGCCGGACAGTGGTGTTGAGGACATGTCCCAGTGCCTGGCACTGGGACATGTCTGGAGAAGCTAGGCGGTCTCGGCCTCGACCAGGTCGACCGAGACGATCGTGTCGGGGCTGAGGTAGCGGCCCGAGAAGAGCGGCCACGTGCCGCTGCTGGCGGCTGCGGAGATCTGCGCGACGGCATCGGCGGCCTGGGCGGATGCCTCGGCGGCATTGCCGTGCTCGCCGATCTGTAGCGACTCGCCCTCGCGGAGACGCACGACCACGTAATGGGTCGACGGCTGAGCTTCGTCGGCCGGCTGCTCGTCGGCCTGCTCGGCTGCGGGCTCGACCGGCTGCTCAACCGCTTGCTCGGCCGGCTGCTCGTCGGCCTGCTCGGCCGCGGGCTCGACCGGCTGCTCAACTACTTGCTCGGCTGCCGGCTCGGCAGCCTGCTCGGCACGCCGGCTCCTCGGCAACCTGCTCGGCCGGCTCTTCGGCAACCTGCGCGGCCGGCTCCTCGGCAACCTGTCGGCGGCTGCTCGGCGGGCTGGTCGGCAACGTGCTCGGCCGCAGGTTCCGGCGGCTCCTCGTCAGGCGCGGGCTCCATCCTTCAGCCGGCTGCTCGAACGACGGGACCGGCATCTCAGGAATGGCGGGCACCTCGAGCTCGGCGAAGTCCTCAACGGGCGCGGACGCTTCGGGGGGCTCGGGCGCATCCGCCTCGGGCAAGCTCCGGGGCGTCTGCCGGGGCAGGCGCCTCGGCGACAGGCTCATCTGCC
Organism: uncultured Actinomycetes bacterium; assembly: GCA_963812695.1. Taxonomy (GTDB): domain Bacteria; phylum Actinomycetota; class Thermoleophilia; order Gaiellales; family Gaiellaceae; genus VAXT01. Next base: position 11,596 of record CAWEWD010000010.1, on the reverse strand, counting down.
GCTTGCTCGTCCACGGCTGGCTCGGGCTCCTGGACGGCGTGCCGCACGCTCGGGAAGAGCATCCGCGAGAGCAGCGTCGGCGTCGAGCTCGAAAACGGTTTCTCAGCCTCGGGCTCCTCGGGCGTCTCAGCCTCGGGGGCCGCCACGTCCTGGGGCTCGGGCTCGACCGCGGGGGCAAACCCGAGATCGGGCTGGTGCCTCGGCCTCGGGCTCGGGCTCCGGCTCGAACGCAGGCTCGGGCTGAACCTCGACCGGAGCCTCGTCCTTCGCGGGCGGCACGAGATCGGGGAAGAGCACGCCCTCGGGCTCGGGCGCAGGACCGGGCAGGAGCGGGGCGGGTGTACGCCTCGTCGATCACCTGCTGAAGCTGGCTATACGGCGCAACGACGAGCTGGAAGTCCGCCTCGAGCTCGCGGCGCAGACCCTCGAGCGCGACCTCGTTGGACGGATCCCCGACGGCGATCACGAGCTCTCCGTCCTCGTAGAACAACGGAAGCGCGACCTGGCGCCGTGCATCTTCCTCGGTGAGCGCAGCGAGCGCCTCGTGCTCGACGTCGCTCAGATTGACGTCGACGAACGGAAGGCCCTTCTGCCCGGCCAGCATCCGGCCAAGATCTCGCTCGTTGAGCCAACCGCGCTCGAGCAGCACCTCGCCGAGGCGCTTTCCGGTGCGCATGCCTTCCTGAAGCGCGCCTTCGAGCTGCTCCTCGCCGAGGAGCCCGGCGCGGAAGATCAGCGTTCCGAGCGGCACGTCGATCATCGACGTGTCGGGCGAGGTCACTGGAGTGGGAGCGGGTGCAGGCGCAGACTGCTCAGGCTCGGGAAACGTGTTTGCCGGTTCTGTTGAGGACATGGCCGCCTTTCTCTGTCTCGTGTGCCGCTGTGCCAGGGCGAGCTCGGGATCTACGAGAACGAGCTCGGGTGTGACGCCGCCGCCCGACCCGCTCCAAACAGGGCTATAGGTCGTTGCACTGTTCGTATCGGCGCTCGGAGAGCGCACGTCATCGCTCGAACGAGGTACGCCATTGGAGTGACCGCTGTCGTTCATGCCGCAAACGGGGTATCGGCAGCGCGGTCGAGCGCTTTAGGACCGCAAGACGCCGAGATACGCCTCGAGGAGCCATTCGCCGGCGAAGAGGGCGATCACCGAGCCGAGGGCGAGAAACGGGGCGAACGGGACGCCCATCTTCCTCGCCGACCGCCCGTGCCGGGCGAGCAGGTAGATCCCTGGAACGACCGCGCTGACCATGCCGATGATCAACGCGACGGAGACGAGCTTTCCGAGTGCGGCGCCCATCAACAGCGCGAGCTTCACGTCGCCCATGCCCATCCCGGCCGGATAGATGACCGCCGCGACGAACAGGAAGAGCGCGGCGAGGAACGCTGCGAGCGGCCACTCGATGCTCGGATCGCGCACCATCTGCGCCGCGAGCACGATCAACGTCGAGGGCAGCACGATCCGATCGGGCACGATCCGGTGCTCGATGTCGATCGCCGAGATCGCGACGAGGACGCAGCAGAAGAACGCCGCGATCGCCGCGTAGAAGGTCAGCCCGAACGACGAGCACACACGCCGCCACGAGGAGCGCGGCCGCGATCTCGACGGCTGGGTACACGAGACCGATCCGCGCACCGCAGTTCCGGCACTTTCCGCGCAGCGCGAAGTACGAGACGAGCGGGATGTTGTCGTACCAGACGATCGGGGCCTTGCACGACATGCACGACGAGCCCGGCCGGACGAGCGAGCGCTTGAGCGGCACGCGCGCCGCGACGACGTTCAGGAAGCTCCCGACCGCGAGACCGGGAGCGAGCGCGAGTGCGGCCATGGCGGAGCCCACGATTCGTCCTATCGGCTCACCGTCGACCCGAGTTGAGCCGGGTCTAGGTCTCGCGCAGGCGGTATGCCTTGCCGGGGTTGCCCGAGACGCGGGCGATCGCGTCGACCGCTCGCATCGAGACGCGCCTCAGTCCGCGCATCGAGCTCGGGCTCGGCACGTCGCCGCCGAGCAGCGACACGACCGCGTTCCAGAGGAACGGCGTGCGGACGATCGCGTACGTGAGCCTGCGGAAAGCGGTCGAGGGCGACCTGGGCGCTCCACCCGGCGGCGAGCTGGGAGGACAGCGCGCGCCGCAGCTCTCGGTCGTAGCTCTCGAGATCGCCGGCGAGGACGGCTTCGGTCGCCAGCCTGGCCGAGAGAAACGCCTCGTAGATGCCGTCGCCGGAGAGCGGGTCGACGAGGCCCGCGGCGTCGCCGAGGAGGGCGACGCGCCCCTTCGCGAGCCGCGCGCGCGGGTGGACGAGCGGAAGCCGGTGGCCGCGGACGTCCTCCAGGCTCGACTCCGGAATGCCGTACTCGCGGCAGAAGCGCGCCAGGTGCTCGCGCAACCGCGGGCCTTCGCTCTCCCAGCCTCCGACCCCCACGTTCACGTGGTCGCCCTTCGGGAAGACCCAGCCGTACCCGCCGGGAACGTTCGCGAGCTCGAGGCAGAGCAGGCCGCGGTACTCGGTCTCGGAGACGACGCCGTACGGGACGTTCGCCTCGAGCGCCACGCCGTAGTCGCGGCCGTCGTCGAGCCCGATCGCACGCCTCGAGACGCCGTTCGCCCCGTCGGCGAGCAGCGCATGCGTTGCGACGACCCGCGAGCCGTCGACCTGCGCCTGGACGCCGTCCTCCTCGAGCGCGACGTCGCTCACCTTGACACCGTCCCGGAACTCCGCTCCGGCGCGCACGGCCTGCTCGACGAGATAGGCGTCGAGCCGCTTGCGCTGGGTCATCAGGACGAGCGGCTCGTCCATGTGCCGCTCGATCCGGCGGGTGAAGTCGAGCCCGAGCCGGACGCGCGTCGTCCGGTCCTCGACCACCGGGTCGACCGGGAACGGCAACTGGCGGACGGCGCGCATCGTGAGCCCGCCGCCACACGGCTTGTCGCGCGGGAATGTGGCCTTGTCGGCTAGCAGGACCGACGCGCCTTCGCGTGCGAGTCGGTACGCAGCCGTCGATCCAGCCGGCCCCGCGCCGACGACGAGGACGTCAAAGCGCTCCACGATCACGAGGCTACAATGCTGACCCTCCATGGGGGAGTTCCCGAGTGGCCAAAGGGGACGGGCTGTAAACCCGTTGGCTCAGCCTTCAGAGGTTCGAATCCTCTCTCCCCCATCTTCCCCGCCGAGCCGCTCCCGCCCGCGAAGTCGGGCTCCGCGGCGTTTAGCGGGACGCAGAGAAATGTCCGCGCCGCCCGGAGGCGGCGCGGACCGTTTGCTCTCAGATTGTGCTCGAGCAGCTAGCAGCACTCAGGAGGCGGCGGTGTGTACTTCGGCGGGTGAACGCAGCTCCGTCGACGAGGTATCTCGGCTGAGTCGATGCACCGCGGGCGTCGGAACCAGACCGCCCCAGACGATCAACTCGCGTCCCGTCCACACGGCCTGAGCTCCCTCGCGGAACCCCAGCGGTGACGACGAGAAGCGTCGTCCAGAGATCCCTCGCGCGGATCGTAGGCCCGCGTGGACGCTCCCGACGCAATCAGGCGGTTCCCCGTCCAGGCAGCGACGAGACCGTCGGCGGCGAGCCCCGTCCGCGGCAATGTCCGCCAGCGGTTGTTCGAGGGGTTGAACGAGAGCACGGCGCCCCGACGCGCGCCGAGCACGTGGATCTCGTTCCCGTCGTAGACCGCGATCGCCAGAGCGCTGAGGCCCCGCTCGGACGGGATCCGCCGCCACGAATCCGTCCTCGGGTTGTAGGCGGCGCCACCGACGCGCGCGCCCTCGGGACCATGGCCGTTGAAGATGACGAGCTCGCGACCCGTCCACGCGCCGACCGGAGACTGCTGCCCGCTGACCGGAGCGGGCGCGATCTTCCGCCACGTGTTCGTCACCGGGTTGTAGGCCGAGCCGTCGTCGGACACGTCCCCGCAGCAGCCGCCGCCCCAGCCGATCAGCTCGCGGCCCGTCCAGACGACGATGCCGTGGCGGGTCGGCGAGTCGGGAAGCCGGCGCCACTGGTTCGTCGACGGGTCGTACGCCGTCAGGCTCGCAGCCCCAGACGAGCATCTCGCTTCCCGTCCACGACCGCACTGCGCCTGCAGTAGTTCGCCGTGGTCGGCGGCGCCGGAAGCTGCCGCCAGGCGTTCGTGCGCGGGGTTGTAAGCCTCGGCGACCTCGGTCGAGTCGATGAACGTCCCGTCCGAGCCCGGGGTGAAACCGGTGACGATCATCTCGGAACCGGTCCAGACGGTCGTGCGGCCGGCCGCGATTGGCTCTGGAGCATCCGGCAGCGTCCCGCCAGTCGCCGCGCCTTGGCGGCCGGCTCGATCCGACGCAGAGCTCGAGCCGCCGACGAGCCCGACTCCGGCGACGATCGCGGCCGCCGCGACCGCGAGGCCGAAGACGAGAAGCAGAGGTATCTTGATCTTGCTGAAGCCTGGACATCGTTTCCTCCAGTCCTGAGTGTTTTTCTCTACTCCTCGAGTCTGCTGCGCGAGCGGAAGCCCGATCCATGGACGGAACCTGGGCGCTCGATGGGATCTGGTGTAGGCCGTGTCATGAGGCAGGCCGGGGCGGTCAGCGCCTGAGGCTGACCGCCCTCGTCACCGCTGCCTACAAGCGGCCGGCGATCGTCCGCAGCGGGATGAACGCGATTCGGCCCGGCCGGCGGTCGTGCATCTTGTTCCAGCTGACGAACAGCCCAGCCGGCTCGAGGCTGGCGTCGAGCCAGGGCGCGGCGCCGGGAATCAGCAGAGCCTTGTCCCGGCCATCCGACAGGCGCAGCAGGTGGAGTCGCGCCGCCCGTCTCGTAGACGACGAGATCGCCCTGAACGCCGAGCAGGAACGGAGGCGGCCCGCCGTCCGTCAGCAGCTCGCGCGACTGCCTCTTCGCTCCCGTCGTGCGTCGTAGACGCTCCACCGTCCGTGCCCTGCTGGACTGCGAGGACGCGGCCTCGGAGGCGGGCGGTCACGACTCCGTGCGCCGAGGTTCCAGCTGTGGAGCACGCGGCCGCTTGAGCGAGAGCGTCCGCACGACGCCGGTCCGGCGTGACCGTGAGCACTCGTGTGCCGTCGACCGCGGTCGTGATCCCGCGCCCACCGCCCGAGCGGGCGGCACACGGCGCGCCCGTTGTAGAAGTCGGAGCCGGGGCACTTCTTCGCCTTGTGCGTCAGCACGAGCCACGGATCGCTGGGGCCGTGCTCGTTCTTGTGCTGCTCCGAGAAGACGATCGTGCTCCCGTGCCCGAAGACGCCCACGATGTCGTCGCCGCCCTCGTTGGGGTCGCCCGACGCCGAAGCAATGCTCTTGCCCCGGCGATCGCCGACGCGAGCCGGTCATCAACTGGACTCGCGTAGTAGGTGTTTCCGGCCTCGGAGCACGTCCAGGCAAGCCGGTCGCCGGCGAGCGCGAGATATCCCGGCCCGTAGAGGTCGCCGCACAGAACCGGCCCGCGTCGAGCCCGGCCGGTCGCGCCGTCCCAGATCGTCAGCCTGGGATGCTTGTCCGTCGGCGAGCCTCGGGACAGCGCGGCGTTCCGTCCGTCGCCATCCAGGCGACGGCCTGGGCGAAGCTGATCTTCCGCTTGAACGGCACCGACATCGTCGGGGGAAGCTGCTCCGTACCCGTCGGGTGCAAGCCGGTGATCCAGCGTGCGTCAGTGTTCGTCCCGCCGGTCGGGAACGGATGCGTGAGGGCCCGGCCACCGTGCCCCGTGGGCGACACCACGTAGACGTCGGTCTCCTCCGAGCCCTCGAAGCGCCCGAGCTCGTACAGCACCTGCCCGTCCGCCGACCACGAGGGGTCCGAGAGGTAAACCAGTCCGGAGGCGACGTCGTGCAGGCCGCTGCCGTCGCTGCGCACCGTCGAGACTGCGGCGACATCGTGGGGGCGGTACCTGACGAAGGCGATGCGAGAGCCGTCGGGAGACCAGCTGGGCGTCTCCTCGGAGACCTTCTGTGCGAGGCGACGCCCGCCGGAGCCGTCGGCTCGGATCGTCCAGAGCGAGTACCGATCGCCACTCTCCACGGAGACATAGGCCAGGCGCTGGGAGTCACGCCGACCAGGCCGGAGCCGCCGAGTTCTGCGAGCTTGCGAATTCCGAGCCGATGCCGCGTCCCTCCTGCCGCCGGGATCACGTACAGCTTGTGCTCGTCGACGAACGCGATCGTCGTCCCGTCCGGAGACCAGCTCGGCGCCGATCCCGCTGTCTGCCAACGGCGTGACCGTTCCGTCGGCGGTGTCGACGACGAGGATCCCTGCCTCGTAGTCGGAGCAGACGAGATGCCTCGAGTCCGAGGACCACGCCTCCGGCGAAACCGAGCACGAGCGAATCGCGCGGCGACCGCTTCCGTCGACGTCCATCACGGTCATCCCTTCGCCGCCCTCGAAGAGAATGTGCCTGCCGTCCGGCGAGGGTAGGGGGTTGTACGCGTCGAACGGCTCGTTCGTGAGCTGCGTGAGGCCCGTTCCGTCCGCCTTCACCGCCCAGAGGTCGCTGTTGCCGTCCCGGGTGCTCGCGAAGACGATCGCACCCTCCGCATTGGAGGCCGCGCGCTCGAGCGCTGTCGCCGCGGAGCGGACACCGGCGCCCGAGCGCCTCCCGCCAGCACGACCAGGCTCAGGATGAGGAGAAGTCGCTTCATCGTGAGCTCCCGATGAACAGCGTCACCTTCCCGCCCTTGGGCAGGACCGTTCCCACGCTCGGCCGTTGTTGCCAGACGAGGCCGGGGGTGGCGTCCTTGGTCCGTTTGACCTTTCCGACGGAGCAGTGCCTCTCGGCGAGCCGCCGCCTGGCCGCTGCGAGCCTCGTTCCGTACACGTCCGGCACGGTGCACATGCCGGGGGCGTTGACGAACACCGAGACCTCGTCGAACCTGGCTTCCACGACGTCCGCCCTGCGATCCCCGTTCAGGTCGCCGAGGGCGATCGCCTCCGAGCCCTGCCCGACATCCTGGCTCGTGGAGTCGCTCATGCCATAGTCGAAATGGCGACGGAAGGTTCCCTTGCCGCCGTTGACGAACACGGTCATCGACCATGTCGCTCGCCGAGTATTGGCGGTCACGAGGTCCGGCTTCCGATCGGCGTTGACGTCGGCGATCCGCACGGTGATGAAGTAGCGGCCGTCCTCATTCGGGTCCTCTCAAGCCTGTAGTTGCGCTTCGGTCGCAGCGTGCCGTCTCCCTGTCCCGAGGAGAACGGAGACGGAATCGAGCCACGTCGAACTCGCCGTTCGGATCCGAGCTGCCGTTCGCCGACACGACGTCGTCCGTGCCGTCGCCGTTGACGTCGCCGATCGTGACCGTGGCTCGGCCCTGGCGCCGTGCCGTAGTCGACGGGCGCGCCGAAGCTGCCGTCGCCCCGGTTGACGAGCACCGTGGTCGAGTTCCGACTGCGGTTGGCCGTGGCGATGTCGGGCCTGCCGTCACCGCTCAGGTCTGCGACGGCGAAGGCCCAGGTGTCGCGGCCCGCGGGGTACTCGTGCACGGCTCCGAACGTGCCGTCGCCGGCATTGAGGAGGATCGAGACCGTGTTCGGGTTCCCCGTCGCGATGTCGAGCTTGCCGTCGCCGTTGAGATCCTCGAGGGCGACGTCGCACGGCTGTCGCCCCAGCGAGTAGTTGACCGGCGGCTCCAAGGCTCCATGCCCGTCGTTCACCAGAAGCGACACCGACTTCGAGTGCGAAGTTCCCGGTGACGACGTCCAGTTTGCCGTCGCCGTTCACGTCGCCCATCGCGATCGAGAAGGCGCCCTGCGTGTCGCCGGGCCTGCCGATCTCGTACTCGTGCGAAGGCCCGAGCCTGCCGTCGCCGCGGCCGTAGAGGACCGAGACGAGGCGCAGGCGCTTGAGCGCGGGCGGATCGTCGTCGAACGCGCCGTGCGTAGCGACGACGTCCAGCTTCCCGTCGCCGTTCAGGTCACCGAGCGCGACCGAGTTCGTGTCCTTGGCCGAGGTGTCGAACTCCCTCGACGCCTTGAAGCCGGGCGCCGAGCCCGATGTGCCCGCGGCGCCGGCCGAGCCGACGACGAGGAGCGCTAGTAGTGCGATCTTGACGACTTTCGACTGGTTCCTCCATCCGTGTGTGTCGTTGCAGCGAGTCTGCGAGCGAGGAGCCGCCTCATCCATGGACGGAAGATGGGCGGTCGATGGAATCGCTGGGCCCGGTGACGCTCTGGTCGCTTTCGGCACAGCGTTGTAGCCTTGGGCGCGGCCAGCTGACCGCGAGCCATGGACGCCACGATTGTCGTTTCAGGTCCCGGAATCGCCGAACCGGCGACGGTCGACCTGTCCGGAGAGCGGGTCACGGTCGGCCGACTGCCAGAGCTGAACGACATCGCGCTCGAGCCCGACCCCGAGCACCTCGTCACGCGGGCCGAGCACTGCGCCTTCGAGCGCTCGGGCAGCACCTGGTCGATCGTCGACGGCGGCAGCGTCAACGGGACGTTCGTCCGCCGGGCCGGCGAGCTCGAAGCGGGTCGAGGGCCGCATGCCGCTTCGCGAGCGGCGACGTCGTCTGCATCCTCGGCTCCATGGACCACCAGGACGGGGCCAGCTACTTCGAGCTCGAGTACGAGACGACCGCGGACTCCCAGGCGACTCGTGCAGCCGAGGGGCCGGAAGCGGCAGAGGAATGCCTCGACTACGACGCCGACGAGGCTCGTCTCGTCCTCGTCAGCCGTGGAGAGCGGCACGAGCTGCACATCCGCGCGCAGGCGCACAAGCTCGTCGCGTACATGGCCGAGCGCTCTCCGGCGCTGTGCACGCACGCCGAGCTGATGGACGCCGTCTGGGGCGACGAGCCGATGCACTCGCGTGAGGAGCTCGCGAAGATCGTCTGGGAGCTCCGCAAGGAGCTCGAGCCGTACGACGCCGGGCATCTGATCGAGAACGAGCGCGGCCTCGGCTATCGGCTGCGCACCTGCCCGTGAACGTCGGCGACGAGTTCGGGGCGTACACGATCGAGTCAGTCCTCGGCCGCGGCGGGATGGGGACGGTCTTTCTCGCGCCGCACGCGCGACTCGACGCGGAAGGTCGCGCTGAAGGTGATCGCGCCCGAGCTCGCCGACGACCCCGACTTCCGCGCCCGCTTCCTCCGCGAGTCGCAGCTCGCGGCGTCGCTCGACCATCCGCACGTGATCCCGATCTACGACGCGGACGAGATCGACACGGTCCTCTACCTGGCGATGCGCTACGTCGACGGGCCGAGCCTGCAGGCGCTGATCCGGGAGAGCGGCCCATTGTCGCGGGGAGACACGTTGCGAATCGCCGAGCAGATCGGCGGCGCGCTGGATGCCGCGCACACGGCGGGCCTGATCCATCGCGACCTCAAGCCCGCGAACATCCTGCTCGCCGAGGCCGAGCGGCACGCGTATCTGTGCGACTTCGGGCTCGCGAAGCGCACGAGCTCGAGGGGAGTGACCCACGCCGGGTCGTTCCTCGGCACGGTCGACTACTGCAGTCCCGAGCAGATCCGAGGCGAGCCGCTCGACGGGCGGGCCGACGTCTACTCCTTCGGCTGCGTGCTCTACCACTGCCTGTCGGGCGAACCGCCGTACGCACGTGAGAGCGAGATCGCCGTGCTCCAGGCCCACCTCAACGACCCGCCGCCGTCACTCGCGCCCGACCTGGACGGCCTCTTCGCGCGGGCGATGGCGAAGGATCGGGACGAGCGCTATCCAACGGCCGGTGCGCTCGTGAGCGACCTACGCGCCGCGATCGCAGGCGGCGCCGCCGAAACGGTGGCCATTCCTGCGGAGCCGCCGACCCGAGTCGACGCGACCGGCGCTCTTCCGCGAAGAAGGAGGCGCTGGCAGTGGGTTGTCGGGCTCGTCGTCCTGCTGGTGGTCGCGGCAGCAGCAGCCGCGATCTGGGCAACGCGAGATTCGAGCTCGGGCGACAACGCGACCGACCTGCGTCCTTTCGTCGACCGCATCGAAAACGTGCTCAGCCAGTCGGCAGCCGGACGCCGAGAGATCGCCGGCGCGATCAGCGCCGCCCGCGACTGCAAGATCACGAACGCAGACGCTGCCCGTCAGATCGAAAGCGTCAGGGTCAACCGCCAGAGCATCCTCCAGCAGCTCGCGAGCTTCTCCGGCCCGACCCCCGCGACCGACCGCATGGTGACGCTGCTGCAACAGGCCCTGCAGAACTCGATCGAGGCCGACCGTCACTACGAACTCTGGTTCCAGTCGAGCACCCAGTGCCCGCCGCCCGCGAATCAAAGCTTCGACCTGGCACGGGCCTCCGACACAAGCGCCACGGCCGCGAAGGTGCTCTTCGTCAGACGGTTCCAACCGCTCGCGTCGAGCCTCCGCGAGCGAGTCTGGACAGCCGGGCAGTTCTGAGTCCTCTGCGAATGCCCGAGGTCAGCCAGGTTGTTCGCGCGAAGGCGCTGGCCGTCGGAGCGGAGACGTGGCTCGACGACCTGCCCCGGCTGATAACGGCCGTGGAGAGCGACTGGGGCGTCAGAGTCGGCAGGCCGTACGGCGATTCGTCGGAAGCATTCGTCGCAGAAGCCATCCGCGAGGACGGCACGCCGGCCGTTCTGAAGCTGATCGTGCCTCGCGACGAAGCCGCTGCGCATGAGATCGTCGCGCTGCGCCTTGCGGACGGTGAGGGTTGCGCGAAGCTCATTTTGGACGACATCGATCGAGGCGCGCTGCTGCTCGAGCGGCTCGGACGGTCGCTCCACGAGCTCAGGCTCCCGATCGGCACTCGGCACGAGATCCTCGTTCGGTCCGCGCAACGAGTATGGCGTCCAGCACCCGAGTCCGGCCTCCCGTCCGGGGCGGAAAAGGCGCGCTGGCTGTCCGAGTTCATCACGCGCACGTGGGAGGAGCTCGGTCGTCCGTGCAGCGAACGCGCCATCGAGCATGCCCGAGCCTGTGCGTCGAGGCGAGCCGATGCGCACCGTGACGAGCGGGCTGTGCTCGTCCACGGCGACGTCCATCAGTGGAACGCGCTCGAAGGGACCGACGGATTCAAGCTCGTCGACCCCGACGGGCTCCTTGCCGAGCCCGAATACGACCTCGGGATCATCATGCGCGAGGATCCCCTGGACGGAGATCTGCACGAACGCTGCAGGTGGCTCACCTCGCGCACGGGTCTTGACCCGACGGCGATCTGGGAATGGGGCGTGGCTGAACGGGTGTCCACCGGCCTGCTCTGTCTGGCGGTGGGTCTGGATCAGGTCGGGCGCGAAATGCTCGCCGCCGCCGAACAGGTCGCCGCAAGCGAGACTCCCGGCTCCGCGGCGCATCCGTAGGGTTTTGACCGTGGAGCGCTACGTCATCGAGGAGAGCGTCCAGCAGCGGTACGTGGGGATGCGGGATGCCCGGACCTTCCTCCCGTTCCTCCTGCCCCGCCTGAAGCCCGGCCTGGACGTGCTCGACGCGGGCTGCGGCGTCGGGAGCATCGCGCTCGACCTCGCGCCCACGATCGCACCGGGCCGCATCTTCGGGATCGACGTCGACCCGGAGCAGATCGAGGTCGCCCGAACCACGGCCGCGCAGCGCGGGATCGACAACGCCGAGTTCGCCGCCGCCTCCGTCTACGAGCTGCCCTTCGACGACGCGTCGTTCGACATCGTCTACGCGAACGCCGTCCTCTTCTACCT
>CAWEWD010000009.1:0-53505 GCA_963812695.1 uncultured Actinomycetes bacterium | reverse complement strand
AGGGAGAGCGGCGCGCAGCTCCGAATTCGCGGCCACGCCGCCGACGACAGCTATCCGATCGGCGCCCGTTTGCACCGCCGCGGCCTCGGCTCGTTCGACGAGGGCGGTGACGATCGCCCTCTGGTAGGAGGCCGCAAGGTCCGCACGCCGCCGCTCGAGCTCGTCCGTGTCGAGCCCGCGCACCGTGTAGAGAAGCGAGGTCTTCAGGCCCGAGAACGAGAAGTCCAGCCCGGGGACGCGAGCGATCGGAAAGTCGTACGCCTCGGGGTCGCCCTCCGCCGCCAGCCGGTCGATCGCCGCTCCGCCCGGATAGCCGAGCCCGAGCAGCCGGGCGCCCTTGTCGAACGCCTCGCCCGCCGCGTCGTCGAGCGTCGTGCCCACGATGTCGAACCCGCCGTGATGCCGGACGTCGAGGAGGAGCGTGTGCCCTCCGCTCGCGAGCAGGCAGAGGAACGGCGGGTCGACGCGCTCGGGTTGCAAATAGAGCGAGGCAACGTGGCCGTGCAGGTGGTTGACCGGGGCGAGCGGCAACCGCCGCGCCCAGGCGAGCGCCTTCGCGGCCGACAGCCCCACGAGGAGCGCGCCGATCAGCCCCGGGCCTTGCGTGACCGCGACCCGCTCGACCCGGTCGAGCCCGACACCGGCCTCGCCGAGCGCCTCGCGCAGGACGGGCGTGACGAGCTCGAGGTGCCGCCGCGACGCGACCTCCGGCACGACGCCTCCGTACTTCGCGTGCAGCTCTGCCTGGGAGGAGACGACGTTGGCGAGGATCTCGCCGTCTTCCGTGACGAGCGCCGCAGCGGTCTCGTCGCAGGACGTCTCGAGCCCGAGGATCAAGCGCTCGCGGGCTCGCGAACAGGGTCGCGCCACATGATCAGCGCGTCTTCTCGGTTGTCCGTGTAGTAGCCGCGGCGAATTCCTCTCGCGCGAAAGCCGAGCGCCTCGTAGAGGTGGATCGCCGACTCGTTGGAGACGCGTACTTCGAGCGTGTAGCCGCGCCTGACGTCCCGCGCAGTGACTTCGAACAGCCTCTCCATCATCCCGCGGGCGACTCCGCGCCGCCTGTACGCGGGCGCGACGGCGATGTTCATCACGTGCCAAGCGTCGACGTAGCGCGAGATGATCAGGTAGCCGACGAGCTCGTCGCGCTCGGTGTCGACCGCGCCGAGGCAGATCGAGGACGGCTTCGCGAGCTCGCCCGCGAACATCGACCGCGACCACGGCGTCGGGTACGAGGCGCGCTCGATCTCCTCGATCGAGCCCAGGTCGCGCAACTTGAGCTTTCGGTATTCGATCGTCACCGCTTCCGGTCCGCGTCGGGAACCCTGACGTAGATCGGCTCGACGAGCTCGGCCGGCCCGAAGTCGGTGGCGAGCCGCGCGTGGACGCTCGCGCGCGGAACGTGCAGCTCACTGTCGTCGGGCGGGATCTCGGCGCCGGCCGCCTCGAGCACCTCGCGGTACCGAACAGCCCCATCGCCGACACAAGCCCGTCCTTGTAACACGGTGTTACGAAGTTGGCCAGGAGGCGTTGCGGCCGGTTTGCCGTCGATCAGCGTGAACACCTCGCGGCGGCGCGCGTCGATCACCGGAAGCGCCCCGGGAGCGCCGGCGGCCAGCGCCTCGAGGGTGGAGACGCCGGCGACCTGCGCGTCGAGGGCGAAGGCGAGGGCGCGAGTCGCGGCGAGCCCCATGCGCAGGCTCGTGAAGCTCCCGGGCCCCGTGCCGACGACGATCCGCTGCAGCTCGTCCGGCTCCGCGTCGGCGCTCGTCAGGAGGTGGTCGACGTCCTCGAGCAGGCGCCCCGGGATCCCGGTGCGCTCGCCGAGCAGCTTCCCGTCCTCGAGGAGCGCGCTCGTGGCCACGTTCGTCGCCGTGTCAAACGCGAGCGTCAGCACGTTCGACCTCGATCATCCTCCGGTCTCCTCCGGCGTGGGAAAGCCGCACCCGGAAGCGAGGCTCGGGCAGCTCGTCCCCGGCGGCTTCGGGCCACTCCACGAAGCACACCGCCCCGTCGAAGTACGGCTCGAGATCGCCCCACTCCGCCGGCGAGACGCTCTGGAACCGGTACAGGTCGAGGTGAGACACATCGACGACCCCAAGGTACCGATGCCCGACCGTGAAAGTGGGGCTCGTGACGTGTCCCTGGACGCCGAGCGCCCGGCACGCGCCGCGGACGAACGTCGTCTTGCCCGAGCCGAGCTCGCCGGAGACGGTGACGACGTCGCCCGGCTCGAGGTCCGCGGCGAGCTCCGCCGCGATGCGCTCGGTCTCCTCCGGCGAGGACGACTCCCGCTCCACGTCCTGAGCCTAGAAGAGGCCGAGCTGGACAGCGGGCTCGGCGGCGATCAGCGGCTCGGGCTCCGGCGCCGGTTCGATCACGAGCCCGAGGAGCTCGGGGATCCGCGCGAAGTCCTCCTTGAGCACGCTCAGCATCGCGGGTGTGTAGAGCGCGGCCGCCGGGTGGTAGAGCGGGTAGAGCAGGACGGCCCGGCCGCCGAGCTCGACCTGTTGCTCCTGGCCGTGGACACGCGTGATCCCGGTCGGCTTGCCCGAGAGCAGCTTCGTCGCGAAGTTGCCGAGCGTTCCGACGAGTTTCGGCTCGATCAGCTCGACCTGGCGGAAGAGATGCCTCTCGCAGGCCTCGATCTCGTCCGGCATCGGATCGCGGTTGCCGGGCGGCCGGCACTTGATCACGTTCGCGATGTACGCGTCCTCGCGGGACATGCCGATGCCGCCCAGGAGCTGGTCGAGGAGCTTGCCCGCCTGGCCGACGAACGGGTAGCCCTGCTTGTCCTCGTGGAAGCCCGGCGCCTCGCCGACGAACATCAGCTCGGCTTCCGGGTTCCCGACGCCGAAGACGACCTGGGTCCGGCCCTCGGCCAGGCGGCAGCGCGTGCAGCCGGCGATCTCCGCCGCGTAGGCGTTGAGCTCAGTGCCCGCAGCCACAGCTTCCGCCACAGCAACCGCCCGACGCTGGACCGCCGAAGGATGGCTGCTCGGCGGTGCCGTGAGTCGCGAACACGGAGAACTGCTTGCGCACGTTCGAGGCCTCGCAGTCCGGGCAGGTGATCGCTTCCCCGTTCCGGACGAGCTCCTCGAAGTGCGACTCGCATTCCATGCACACGTACTCGTAGATCGGCATCGCCGCGGGATTTTAGGCATAGATCCGGACGCTCGGAGGTACACTTCGACGTGCCCGGTATCCGCTACGGAACTGGAGCTTTCTGGTGGTGCAAACGATTCGAATCATCGGCTCGGGCCGAGTCGGCTCGGCGGTGGCCGCGAGGCTCCGCGAGCGCGGCTTCGAGCTGGCCGAAGACGAGGCCGACCTCGTCCTGCTCTGCGTTCCGGACCGGGCGATCCCGAACGTCGCAGCGACCGTTCCCGAGGGCCCGTGGATCGGGCACACGAGCGGAGCGACGCCGCTGGCGGCGCTGGGACCGCACGAGCGGCGCTTCGGGCTGCACCCACTCCAGTCGTTCACGCGCGCGCGAGGACCTGAGCAGCTCGACGGCGCCTACGCGGCGGTCACCGGTGAGAGCGACGAGGCCCGCGACGTCGGTTCGTGGCTCGCGCGCCAGCTCGGGCTCGAGCCGTTCGCGCTTAACGACTCGGAGCGTGTGCTCTACCACGCAGGCGCCGTCGTCGCCGCGAGCTACCTCGTCACGCTGCACCAGGCCGCGGCCGACCTCGTGCAGGCTGCAGGCGCACCGCCCGAGGCGCTCCTTCCTCTCATGCGGCGCGTGATCGAGAACGACTTCGAGCTGACCGGGCCGGCCGTGCGCGGCGACTGGGAGACGGTCGAGGCGCACCTGGACGCGATCAGGGAGCGCCTGCCCGAGTTGGAGCCGCTCTATCGGGCGCTGGCGGACGCAACCGCGGAGCTGGCCGTCCGATGAAGATCGTCCGAACGATCGGCGAGCTAACGAGGGACAGGCTCTTACAAGGGACGGGCCCTCGGACAGGTCTCGTTCCGACGATGGGCGCGTTCCACTCCGGTCATCTTGCGCTGTTCGCGGCGGCTCGCGAGGAGAACGACGTCGTCGTTGCGAGCCTGTTCGTCAATCCGGCGCAGTTCGGCCCCGCCGAGGACCTCGACCGCTACCCGCGAGACGAGGAGCGCGACGCACAGCTCGCCGAAGAGGCGGGCGTCGACGTCCTCTTCGCGCCGTCGACCGAGGAGATGTACCCGGAAGGCTTCGCCACCTGGGTCGACGTGGGCGAAGCTCGGACACCGCCTCGAGGGCGAGTTCCGGCCCGACCACTTCCGCGGCGTGGCCACGGTCTGTCTGAAGCTCTTCAACATCGTCCACCCCGCTCGCGCCTACTTCGGCCAGAAAGACGCGCAGCAGGCCGCGGTCGTCAAGCAGCTCGTCCGCGACCTGAACCTCGGCCTCGAGATCCGAGTCGTGCCGACCGTCCGCGACGAGGACGGCCTCGCGCTGTCGTCGCGAAACGCGTACCTCTCGCCCGAGGAGCGCGAAGCGGCGCTGGCCTTGCCGCGCGGCCTGTGGGCAGGTCGCGACGCATTCGTGACGGGGTCAGACCCCGCAAAAGAAGCGCAACGATTTTTCAACAGCCTCGACGTCGACTACGTCGAGGTGGCGGAGCTGGACGGACAAAGAGTCCTCGCCGCGGCAGTTCGCGTCGGAAAAACGCGCCTCATCGACAACGTCGTCCTGGAAGGAGAAACAACGTGAGCACACCACCCAAGGGGAAGCTCGCCCTGCCCGAGCTCGCCGCCATGAAGCAGCGCGGCGACAAGATCGTCATGGTCACCGCCTACGACGCGCCCGGCGCCCGGTTCGCCGAGGACGCGGGCGTCGAGATCATCCTCGTCGGGGACACGGCCGCCATGGTCGTCCTCGGCTACGAGGGCACGACCGTCCCGGTGACGATGGAGGAGATGCTGTTCCTGACGCGCACGGTCGCGCGCTCGGCCAGGCATCCGATCGTCGTCGGCGACATGCCGTTCGGCTCGTTCCAGGTCTCGGACGAGAAGGCGCTCGAGAACGCGATCCGCTTCGTCAAGGAGGCCGGCGCCGACGCGATCAAGCTCGAGGGCGCCGGCCCGATGGTCTCGCGCGTGAAGACGATCGTCGACGCGGGCATCGCCGTCATGGGGCACGTCGGGCCTGACCCCGCAGTCGGCGACGAAGCTCGGCGGGTTCAAGACGCAGGGCAAGACCGCCGAAGCCGCGACGGAGCTGGTCGAAGGCGCGCTCGCGCTCGAGGACGCCGGCGCGTTCGCGGTCGTCCTCGAGGCGGTTCCCGCACCGGTCGCCGCAGAGATCACGCGACGGCTCACGGTCCCGACGATCGGCATCGGCGCCGGCCGCGACACGGACGGCCAGGTGCTCGTCTACCACGACCTGCTCGGGCTGAGCGAAGGCCACCTCCCGCGCTTCGTCAAGCGCTACGCGAGCCTCTCGCGCGAGATCCGTGACGCGCTCGAGCACTACGCCGAGGAGGTGCGCGACGGCACCTTCCCGGGCGACGAGCACATCTACGCGATGCCCGAGGAGGAGCTCGAGCTCTTCCGCAGCTCGATCAGCCCGAGCGCGACGAGGGCGAACGCCCACGCGAAGCAGCCGACGATGAGCGCCTCGAAGAGCTTGTCCGCGGCGCCCGCGTCCGACCCGCCCGTGCGGAAGACGTCCTCGCCGTAGATCGCGAGCCGGAGCGGCCACACCGTCAGCAGCGAGAGCGCCACCGGCGCCATCGCGAGCCCGACGACGTGCCGCGCCTGCCGGTACGAGGCGCGCGCACGCACTGCGGCGGCGATCGCGTAGACGAAGAGGCCTCCGAGCCAGAAAACGATCAGTCCGTAGAACGCCCCGCCCAGGAACGCCCAGAGGGCGACGTTCAGGCCATCGTTGTTCGGGTCGTCGAGCAGCCGCCCGGCAAGTGACGTCGTGAGGATGCCCGCGATCCCGCCGAGGATGACGATCGCCATGATCGGCTCCTGCCGCGCCTCGGCCGCTTCGGTTGAGTCGTCGCGCAACGCGGCGAACGTCGCCCGCGGGCTCATGACGACGGTCAGCGCACGGAGCCACCACTCCTTCTGGAGCGACCGAACCGGCTCTGCTGCAGTGCTCACGCGCTCAGCGTACTGTCTCTCGAATGCCTGAAACCGCCCTCGTCATCCTGGTCCCGGAGGCGGAGCCACTCGTCTCTGAGTGGCGCGCGCAGCACGACTGGTCGGCGCAGCACGGCGTCCCTGCCCACATCACGCTCCTCTATCCCTTCGCCCCGACGGAGAAGCTCGACAACGAGCTGCTTGACCATCTTCGAGAGCTCTTCGTCTCCGAAAGCGCGATCTCATTCGAGCTGGCCAGAGTGGCCCGGTTCCCGGACGTCGCCTGGCTCGCGCCCGAGCCGTCGGAGCCGTTCAAGGCCCTGACCGATCTCATCGCGGCGCGCTTCCCGGACTACCCGCCGTACGAGGGCGCCCACGACGTGATCATTCCGCACCTGACAGTGGCCGAGGGCGGCCCGGAGCTCCAGGACCAGGTCGAGGCCGCGCTCACCGAGCACCTGCCCATCGCCGCTCGAGCCGACGACGTCGTCCTTCTGTTCGAGGGCGACGACGGCCTCTGGTTCGAGGCCCACCGCTTCCCGCTGTCCGGTTAGGCGGCCTTGGCAGCCTTGCGCGCCGGCTTCTTCGGCAGCACGTCGCGCAAGTAGCGGCCCGTCGCGGACTCGTCGACCTCCGCGACCTGCTCCGGCGTGCCCGTCGCGATCACCTCGCCGCCGGCCTCGCCGCCCTCGGGCCCGAGGTCGATGATCCAGTCCGCCTGCTTGATCACGTCGAGGTTGTGCTCGATCACGAGCACCGTGTTGCCGGAATCGACGAGCCGCTGCAGCACCTCGAGCAGCTTCTCGATGTCCGCGAAATGGAGGCCCGTCGTCGGCTCGTCGAGGATGTACAGCGTCCGCCCGGTCGCGATCTTCGAGAGCTCCGAGGCCAGCTTCACCCGCTGCGCCTCGCCGCCCGAAAGCGTCGTCGCCGGCTGCCCGAGCTTGATGTAGTCGAGCCCCACGTCATGCAGCGTCTGGAGCCGGCGCCGCAGCTTCGGG
Organism: uncultured Actinomycetes bacterium; assembly: GCA_963812695.1. Taxonomy (GTDB): domain Bacteria; phylum Actinomycetota; class Thermoleophilia; order Gaiellales; family Gaiellaceae; genus VAXT01. The sequence continues at coordinate 46,423 of CAWEWD010000009.1, read as the reverse complement.
ATCTTGGCGAAGAACCTGAGCGCCTCCTCGACCGACATCTCGAGCACGTCCGCGATCGACTTGCCCTTGAAGCGCACCTCGAGCGTCTCCCGGTTGTACCGCCGCCCGTGGCACGTCTCGCACGGCACGTACACGTCCGGCAGGAAGTGCATCTCGATCTTGATCGTCCCGTCGCCCTTGCAGGTCTCGCACCGGCCGCCGCGCACGTTGAAGGAGAAGCGGCCCGGCTTGTAACCGCGGACCTTGGCCTCGGGCGTGAGCGAGTAGAGCTCGCGGATGTGGTCGAACAGCTTCGTGTAGGTCGCCGGGTTCGAGCGCGGCGTGCGGCCGATCGGCGACTGGTCGATGTCGATCACCTTGTCGAAGCACTCGATGCCCTCGCAGCTCGCGTGCTCGCCCGGCTTCACACGCATCCGGTGCAGCCGGTTCGCGAGCGCCTTGAAGACGATCTCGTTCACGAGCGTCGACTTGCCCGAGCCGGAGACGCCGGTGACGGTGATGAACTTGCCGACCGGGAACTCGACGTCGATCGACTTCAGGTTGTGCTGCGAGGCGCCGCGCACCCAGAACGAGCCCTGGTCCTCGGTTCGCCGGTCGGGCACCGCGATCGTGCGCTTGCCCGAGAGGAACTGGCCCGTGACCGACTTCGTGTTCCGCTCGACCTCCTCGGCCGTGCCCTCGGCCACGACGAACCCGCCGTGCTCGCCTGCGCCGGGCCCCATGTCCACGAGGTGGTCGGCCGCGCGCATCATCTGCTCGTCGTGCTCGACCACGACCACGGTGTTGTCGAGGTCGCGGAGCCGCTCGAGCGTCGCGATCAGCTTCCCGTTGTCCCGCTGGTGGAGCCCGATCGACGGCTCGTCGAGGATGTACAACACGCCCACGAGCTGCGAGCCGATCTGCGTCGCGAGCCGCAGCCGCTGCGCCTCGCCGCCGGAGAGCGTCGCCGCCGCGCGATCGAGCTGCAGGTAGCCGACGCCGACGTTGTCGAGGAACGTCAGCCGCTCGCGGATCTCCTTGATGATCCGCGCGCCGATCAGCTCCTCGGTCTTGCTCAGCTCGAGCGAGTCGAGGAACTCGATCGCCCGTGTGACGGACATCTTCGAGAACTCGTGGATGTTCCTCTCGCCGATCGTGACCGCGAGCACCTCGGGCTTGAGCCGCGCGCCGCCGCACTGCGGGCACGGCCGGAAGCTCATGTACTCCTCGATCCGCTCGCGCTGCTGTGACGAGTCCGTCTCGCGATAGCGGCGCTCGAGGTTCTTGACGATCCCCTCGAAGGCGAGCATGTACGAGCGCCTTCGCCCCATCCGGTTGCGGTAGCGCACGTAGATCCGGTCGCCGTCCGTGCCGTACAGGAAGAGATCCTGCTCCTCCGCGGTCAGCTCCTGCCACGGCTTGTCGAGGTCGATCTCCCACTTGTCCGCGATCCCCTGGATGACCGCCTCGTAGAAGCTCGAGCTGCCGGTCGACCACGGGACGAGCGCGCCCTCGCCGATCGAGAGCGTCGGATCGGGGACGAGCAGGTCGGGATCGATCTCCTGCTGTGCGCCGAGGCCCGTGCAGCGGGGACACGCCCCGTGCGGCGAGTTGAACGAGAAGATGCGCGGCTGGAGCTCGGGCAGGCCGACGCCGTGCTCGGGGCAGGCGAACTTCTCGGAGAACGTCAGCTCCTGGCCGTCCTGGACGTCGATCCCGACGAGCCCGTCCGCGAGGGAGATCGCGGTCTCGATCGACTGTGCCAGCCGGGTGCGCAGGTCCGGCTTCATGACCAGCCGGTCGACGACGACCTCGATCGTGTGCTTGAACTTCTTGTCGAGAACGATCTCGTCCTCGAGCAGGCGGATCTCTCCGTCGACCTTCACACGCGTGAAACCGTCCGCGCGCAACTCCTCGAAGACGTCCTTGTACTCGCCCTTGCGGTCGCGGACGACCGGCGCGTTGACCGTGAACTTCGTGCCCTCCTCCATCCGCAGCACCTGGTCGACGATCGCCTCGATCGACTGCCCGGCGATCGGCCGCCCGCAGACCGGGCAGTGCGGCCGCCCGACCCGCGCGTAGAGCAGGCGCAGGTAGTCGTAGATCTCGGTCACCGTGCCGACCGTCGAGCGCGGGTTCCGCGACGTCGTCTTCTGGTCGATCGAGATCGCCGGCGAGAGGCCTTCGATCGAGTCCACGTCCGGCTTCTCCATCATCTGGAGGAACTGGCGCGCGTACGCGGAGAGGGACTCGACGTACCGGCGCTGGCCCTCCGCGTAGATCGTGTCGAAAGCGAGCGACGACTTCCCGGAGCCGGAGAGCCCCGTGATCGTGACCAGCTTGTTCCGCGGCAGGCGGACGTCGATGTCCTTCAGGTTGTGCTCGCGGGCACCGTGAATGACGAGCTCGTCGGAAGGCATAACCGACCCATCCTAGCGAGGCGGGTCGGATCGAACAAGTGTTCGCTTTACGTCACGAGGCGAGCCGCTCGACCAGGTCGCAGAGATCGCTCGGATGAGAGATGTGGCCGACCTTGAGCGGCCCGACGAAGACCGTTCCATACCCGAAGAGCTGGCCGAGGAGCGACTGGTCGATCTCCACGGCTTCGATCTTCTTCAGGTGCACGGCCTTGGCGCGGCGGTGGACCGTGCCGTGCAGCAGATAGACCTTGTCGGTCGTCACGACAAGATGCGTGCGCTCCCACTGCCAGACGGCGCGGAGCGTGAAGAACGCGCCTCCGGCGATGAGGACGGCGCCGACGACCACGGCCGGAGTGAACGGCACGATCAACGCGGCGATGCCGAGCACGACGAGCAGCGCCGACCGGAAGATCGGACGAGCAAGCACCGCCCCGTGTAAGCGGGCGTCGAGGTACACCTCCTCGTCACGGCGAGGTCGCATGCGGCGCGGGTTCAACGGGCCAACCTCGTTTCCTGCAGTTTGCGGAGACGAGGAAACGGCGAAAAGGCCCTGCATGAGGAACACAGCCGCCCGCGTTGCCCTGGCCACGCTCGTCGCCGTCGGCGTCGTCGTCGGCGTGCTCGCGCTCTGGAAGCTGAAGATGCTGATCGCCCTGCTCTTCCTCGCGTTCATCGTCGCGGCCGCGATGCGCCCGAGCGTGGAGTGGCTGCGACGACACCGGATCCCGCGCGGGCTCGGGATCGTTCTTCACTACCTCGCCGTCGCCGGGCTCGTCGCGCTGCTCCTCTGGCTCGTCGTGCCGCGCGCCGTCGACCAGATCGAGACCGCCGTCGGCGGCAACGCGCTGCGCGCCGAGGCTCGCCACCAGACGGGCTGGAAGCACGACACGCTGCTAGCCGCTCGACCGCTGGCTCCACGATCTGCCGAGCGCCGGCAACGTCGCCGGCCACGCGCTCGACGCGACCGTGCTGGGCTTCGAGATCCTGATCGGGGTCTTCTTCGTCCTCGCCGCGGCCGCGTACTGGGTCTTCGAGCGCAACCGTGCGATCGCGCTCGTCGTCTCGCTTCTGCCGCGGGACAAGCGCCGGGTCGTGCGCGACACCTGGGATCTGATCGACCTCAAGCTCGGTGCCTACGTTCGCGGACAGCTGATCCTGATCTGCGCGGTGGCGACGGTTCTCTCGTCCACGTTCTTCGCGATCGGACTGCCGTACTGGCTGCTGGTCGGAGCCTTCGCCGGCGTCGTCGAGATCGTCCCCGTGATCGGCCCGCTGACCGCCGGGGCGCTGGCGGTCGGCGTCGGCCTGACGGAGTCATGGCACCTCGCACTGGCCGCAGGCCTCGCCGTGCTCGCCGTGCGGCTGCTCGAGGACTACCTCGTGATCCCGAACGTGCTCGGCGACGCGGTCGGTCTCTCACCGCTCGTCGTGCTCGTGTCGGTCACGGCGACGGCGATCCTGTTCGGCGGCTGGGCCGTCCTGCTGGCGATCCCGCTCGCCGCGGTCCTGGCCACGCTCATCAGCGTCGTCGTGCTCGAGAAGGACCCCGCCGAAGAAGACGTGCCGACCGTGCTCTTCCCGGCCAAGGACGCGGAGGTCTAGGGTCCCGCGCCGATGCGCGGCGCGAACCTCGTCCTGCGCTTCCTCCTCGAGCTGTCGGCGCTCGCGGCCACGGCGTACTGGGGTTTCTCGACCGCGTCCGGCGTGACGCAGTGGGTGCTCGGACTGGGAGCTCCGGCGCTCGTGGCGGTCGTCTGGGGGCTCTTCGTGTCGCCGAAGGCCAAGATCGAGCTTCCGCATCCCGCGCAGTTCGCGATCGAGCTTCTCGTTTGGGCCGCCGCGACACTCGCGCTCGCCTCTGCGGGTCAGCCGGTGCTCGGGATCGTGTTCGCCGTCGTCGCGGTTATCAGTGGAGCGCTGAACTACGTCTGGGGCGGCGCGCTAGATGGAGCCTGAGAACGTGTCGCAGGCCGCGGGCTTGCCCTGCTCGTAGCCGCGGGAGAACCAGCGCCGGCGCTGCTCCGACGAGCCGTGCGTCCACGTCTCCGGGTTCACCTGGCCCTGGGTCTGCTGCTGAATGCGGTCGTCGCCGATCGCGGCGGCCGCGTCGAGGCCCTCGTTGATGTCCGACTGCGGGATCTGCTCGATCAGGCCCGTCTGAACCGCGTTCGCCGCCCAGACGCCCGCGTAGCAGTCCGCCTGGAGCTCGGAGCGCACGGCTTTGCTCTCCGGTCCCTGCCGCGAGCCGCGAATCGAGTCGAGCACGCCCAGCTGGTCCTGCACGTGGTGCCCGTACTCGTGGGCGATCACGTACGCCTGGACGAACGGGCCGTTCGACGCGCCGAAGCGTGACTCGAGCTCGTCGAAGAAGCCGAGATCGATGTAGACCAGCTTGTCCGCGGGGCAGTAGAAGGGGCCGACCTCGGAGCTCGCGACGCCGCAGCCGGTCTGCACCTGGTCCGTGAAGAAGACCGTGTTCACGTCGCGGTACTGCTTGCCGCTGCGCTGGAAGACCCCGCTCCAGAATCTCTGGACGCTGTTCACGACGCCGACGATCCGGCAGTCGTCACGCTGGTTTGCGTCCGCTCCCGTCCGGCAGTCCTGGGTGACGGCAGTGGGTGTGTTCCCCTGGCCGACCTGCGTGTTGTCCAGCGGCTCGAGTTGGCCGAGCCCGCCGCTGCCGCCCGAGAGAAGTGCGAAGGCCAGATAGACGACGAGCGCGACGATGCCGATCCCTCCACCGCCGACGGCGAGGCCGCCGGTGCCGATGCCGCGCCCGCGGACGTCGGTCACCTGACCCGTGTCTAGCCGTGCACCCGGCCGAAAGCGCATTGCACTGTTGTGCCCCCGCTCAGTGCCGGCTGAAACTCAGGCTTTGCGCCAGCGGCCGAAGACGAGACCGCCGAGGGTGAAGCCGAGCGAGAACGTTCCGATCGCGAAGGCGCCCAGCGTGGCGGCCTTACGCGCGGAAGCGAGAGAGTTCCAGCGGCCGAGCGCCTCTTCCTCTTCCATCGTCAGCGGCTCGCCGCGCCGCTTCTTGCGCAGCGCTCCGCCGGCTCGCAGACCGAGATAGAGGTCGTCGAAGATCTCGGTAGGCTCGTCGGCCATCGCCATGAGTGTACCCCGAGGTTCGGCTCCATCCACACGGCTCCTCCACGTCTCGGACCTTCATTTCGGAGGCCGGGACGCGCCTGCGATCGAGCGCGGGGTCGAGGCGCTGATCGAGCGCACGTCGCCCGAGCTGGTCGTCGCGAGCGGCGATCTGACGCACCGCGGACGACCCGAGCAGCACGCCGCGGCGGCGACCTTCCTGCGCTCGCTCGGGCCCCCGGTGCTCGCGGTCCCCGGCAACCACGACATCCCGTACACGTTCCCGGCGCGCTTCACGCGGACGTTCGAAGAGTTCGAGCGGCACTGGGAGACGACCGAGCCGGTCTACCGTTCCCCGACCCTGCACGTGGTCGGCCTCAACTCGGTCCGGGCCTGGCGGCACCAGTCCGGCGGCATTCGCGACGCGCAGCTCTCGCACGCGGGTGAGCTCCTGGCCGAGGCGCCCGAGGGCGCCCTGCGGGTCGTCGCACTGCACCACCACCTGGTCGGCGCGCCGTGGCGCTCGCGGAAGAAGCCGGTCTCGAAGCGTGCACACGTGCTCGCAGCGCTCGTCGATTCCGGCGCGGAGCTGATCCTCGCCGGTCACATCCACCAGGCGGCCGTCAGCGAGCGGCACGAGTTCGAAGTGATCTCGGGCGACGCACGCGGCGTCGTCGTCTCGATCGCTCCGGGCCTCGGCCAGCCGCGCCCGAGCCGCCGTGGCGAGGCACGCGGCCTGCACGTGTACGAGTGCGACGCGGACACGATCCGCGTCCACACCTACGTGTGGCGAGACGACGACTGGGGGCTCACGGCGAGACGGACGTTCGCCCGCGGCCGCCAGCCCCTCCGCGTCGAACCGGTCTAGGGCGCGGTCGCCGGCCCCGAGCGCGAGGCCATGAAGCGCCCGACGAGCCAGACGAGGATGATCGCGATCACGACGCCCACGATGAACTGCAGCAAGCCACTCGAAAAGATCAGGCCGGCCACGATGAGCGAGGCGATGCCGATCAGGATCGTCACGATCAAGCCCATGGGGTCACGGCCGGGATGAAGCAGGCGGCCGAGCGCTCCGACGATCGCTCCCACGATGATGAGCCATACCCAATGCATGCCGCAGAGGGTACCCCGTCAACACTGGCAACAAACGAGGCTTCCCTCGCTCAGGCGGCTTCGGCAGGAACCGGCGCCTGCGGGCGGCTGCCGCGCAGCGCGACGAACGCGAACGGCAGCGACGCCAGGAACTGACCGAAAGCAACGAGCAGCAAGACGTGCCGCGGGCCCCACGAGGCGAGCAACGGCCCGACCACCAGCAGACCGATCGGCCCGGCGAGCATCGCCATCGTGATCACGCCGGTCATGACCTTCGGCCGCAGCGCCTCGGGCGTCCGCGTGGTCAGCACTCCGATCAGGGGCGCATTCACGAGCGGCCCGAAGATCGCTCCGGCGAACAGCACTGCGATGACCGCCCGGCCGGCAAGGGCAGGCCGAGTAACGGGATCGGAACCGTGAGCGCCACGAGCGAGACCGCACCGAGCCGGATCGGGTCGAACTTCGGCACGAGCTTGATCGCGAGAATCGCCCCGACGACCGAGCCGGCGCCGAATGCGGCGAAGAACAAGCCGGCGACCGCCGAGCTCTCGTCGTACTCGTCGAACGCGAGCACCGGCAGCGACGCCGCCAGCATCTGGCCGAACATGTTCAGGAACAGAGCCGTGATCGCGAGGATCCGGAGTAGCGGGTCGCGGAAGAGGAAGCGGATCCCCGCGAGCAGCCCGTGCGCGTCCTCCGACTCGCCGATCGGCGGGCGTCGCGGTACGAGCGTGACGAGGATCAGGAACGAGATGGCGTAGGACGCAGCGTCGAGATAGAGCACGTTCGTTGCGCCGATGACGGCGATCAGCACGCCGGCGACGGACGGGCCGAGGAGCGACGTCGCGCGCTGAGTCCCCTCGACGACCGCGTTCGCCTGGCCGACGGTGCGCTCGTCGTTGCCCACGAGCTCGGGGAGAATCAGCCGCTGGGCAGAGAAGTACGGCGCGATGAAGCAGCCGAGCGCGAAGACACAGACGAGGAGCAAAGGGAACGAGAGCAGGCCGGCCTCGTGCAGGAGCGGGATCGCGAGCATCAGCGGCGCACGGCCCGCATCGCCGAGCACCATCGTCGTGCGGGCGCCGAGCTTCGCGACCAGCGCCCCGCTCGGAATCCCGAGCAACGCGATCGGAAGAATCTCGACCGCGAGGACGATGCTCATCTTCGCGGGCGACCCGGTCGTGACCAGCACGAACCAGGGCAGCGCGAGGAAGGTCATCTGCGAGCCGAGCGAGGACACCGCCTCGGCCGTCAGCAGGGCGATGAGTGGACGACTGCGGAGAGCTGAACGCTCGCCGCTCACGTGACTACGCGGGGGCCTCCGCGCCAGCCTGGAGCTCCCGGCGCAGGTCCTTGATCTCGTCGCGGAGCTTGGCCGCGTACTCGAAGCGCAGCTCCTCGGCGGCGGCAAACATCTCCTCCTCGAGCGTGACGGCGAGCTTCTCGATCTCGTCCATGCTCATGCCCTCGACCTGGCGCGAGCCCCGGCGGCGACGGCCGGGGACGTGCGGCGCTTCGAGCGAGAGGAACTCGGCGATGTCGGACACGCCCTTCCGGATCGATGCCGGCGTGATCCCGTGCTCCTCGTTGTAGGCGAGCTGGACGGCGCGGCGGCGGTCGGTCTCGTCGAGCGCACCCCTGATCGCCTCGGTCATCTTGTCCGCGTACATCAAGACCTTGCCGTTCGTGTTCCGGGCCGCGCGGCCGATCGTCTGGATGAGCGCGGTCTTGCCGCGCAGGAAGCCCTCCTTGTCCGCGTCGAGGATCGCCACGAGCGACACCTCGGGCAGGTCGAGCCCCTCGCGAAGCAGGTTGACGCCGACGAGAACGTCGTACTCGCCGAGCCTCAGCTCGCGGATGATCTGGATCCGGTCGAGGGTGTCGACCTCGGAGTGCAGGTAGCGCGCCTTGACGCCCGACTCGAGCAGGTAGTCGGTCAGGTCCTCGGCCATCTTCTTGGTCAGCGTCGTGACGAGGGTGCGCTCGCCCACCTCTTCGCGTCGGCGGATCTCGTTGAGGAGGTCGTCGATTTGGTTCTTCGTCGCCCGCAGCTCGACCTCGGGGTCGACGATCCCGGTCGGCCGAATGAGCTGCTCGGCTATTCGAGTCGAATGACGGAGCTCGAACGGCCCGGGCGTCGCGGAGACGAACACCATCTGGTTCACCTTGTCCAGGAACTCGTCGAAGCGGAGCGGCCGGTTGTCGAGCGCCGACGGGAGCCGGAAGCCGAAGTCGACGAGGGTCTGCTTGCGTGAGCGGTCGCCCTCGTGCATGCCGCCGAGCTGGGGCACGGTCTGATGCGATTCGTCGATGAAGACGACCATGTCTTCGGGGAAGTAGTCGAGGAGCGTGAACGGGTGCGACCCTTGCGGACGGCCCTCGAGGATCCGCGAGTAGTTCTCGATCCCGTTGCAGAAGCCGAGCTCTTTCATCATCTCGAGGTCGTACTCGGTGCGCTGCCTGAGGCGGTGCGCCTCGAGCATCTTGCCCTCGGACTCGAGCTCCTTCGTGCGCCCGTTCAGCTCGGCCCGGATCTCGTCGACGGCGCGCTCGATCGTCGGCCTCGAGGTCACGTATTCCGTGGCCGGCCAGATCGCGACGTTGTCGAGCTTGGCCAGAACCTCGCCGGTGAGCGGGTCGAAGTGCGTGATCTGCTCCACCTCGTCGCCGAAGAACGACACGCGGTACGCGCTCTCCTGGTTCGCCGGCTGCACCTCGATCACGTCGCCCCGCACGCGGAATCGTCCGCGTCCGAGCACGGCGTCGTTGCGGACGTACTGGCTGTCGATGAGCTTGTGCAGGACGAGGTCGCGGTCGTGCTCCTCCCCCACGTCGAGGATCAGGACGCGCTCGCGCCACTCCTCCGGCGAGCCGAGGCCGTAGATGCACGAGACCGAGGCGACGACCACGACGTCGCGCCGCATGAAGAGCGCCGAGGTCGCGGCGAGCCTAAGCCGTGCGATGTCGTCGTTCTGGGACGAGTCCTTCTCGATGTAGAGGTCGGCCTGAGGGACGTACGCCTCGGGCTGGTAGTAGTCGTAGTACGAGACGAAGTACTCGACCGCGTTCGTCGGGAAGAACTCGCGGAACTCGTTGCAGAGCTGCGCGGCGAGCGTCTTGTTGTGCGCGATCACGAGGGCGGGGCGCTGGACCTGCTCGATGATCCAGGCCATCGTCGCGGTCTTGCCCGTGCCGGTCGCGCCGAGCATGGTCTGGAACCGCTCGCCCGAGTTGAGGCCCTCGGAGAGCTCCGCGATCGCCTGCGGTTGGTCTCCGGTCGGCTGATACGCGTCTGATGTCTTGAAGTGCAGCCATCGGGGGAAGGCTAGCCTCGATGGTTGTCCAGACCGACAGGCCGCCCTACGCCGCTTATGCATCGATCCTGGCCGTGTTCGCGGGTGGCCTCGGCGCCGCCGGAGCGATCGCCCATGCTCGGGGCCGCGACCCTCAATGCCATACCGCACTCGACTTTCTCATCCTCAGCGCGGCTGCGTTCAAGGCCTCGCGCACGCTGTCGCACGACCAGGTGACGAGCTTCATCCGCGAGCCGTTCGTGCGCGGCCACGCGCACGATGGCGAGGGCGAGGAGCCAGTGGAAGGCGGCATTGAGCAGGCAATCGGCGAGCTCGTCACGTGCTCGCGCTGTGCGGGCGCCTGGGTCGCCGCGGGCCTCGCGGCCACGCAGATCATCTCGCCGAGGTTCGGGCGGCTGCTCACCTGGTCGCTCGGCTCGGCGGCCGTGAACGACTTCCTGCAGGCCGGCTTTACAGCGCTGACCGCGAAGGCGAACGAGCTCGAACGGTCTGCGTAGGCTCTAGTCAAGCGCAGGGGTCACCGCGACGGCGGAGGACGCACGTGCGCGGAGGGAGGCAACCGCGACCCCCAGCATGGCGACCGTCTGAACGGCGGCAAAGCCGACGAGCACCGGCCGCGCGCCGAACTTGGCAAGGACTGGGCCGGCCAAGACGAGCCCGAGCGGCGTCCCGACGCCCCAGATCGCGCCCATCGCGGACATCGCCTTCGCGCGGATCGCGACCGGCATGCGGAGCGTGAAGATCGTGTGGATCGACGGATTGCAGATGCCGTTCCCGATCCCGCTGACGAGGATCGCACCGAACATGACCGGCGCGCCGACGTCGAGGGTCAGGATCCAGAGCGGAGCCGCCTGCAGAGGGACGGTCAGCGCGACCAGCAGCAGGCCGTCGTACTTCTGAACGAAGTAGCGGAACGACAGGAAGTTCCCGATCAGCGCCCCGGCGCCGAAGCCCGCGAAGAGCAGGCCCGCGATCGTCGCACGCGCGTCGAAGCGCTCGATCACGAGCACCGGGACGGCCGCGAAAAACGCCTGCCACGCCGCGTCGCCCGCGACGAAGAGCGGGATCCAGACACGGAGCAGCGAGTCGTGAACCAGGAAGCGCAGTCCGACGAGGATCCCGCCCGTGCCCTCTTCCGGCGCCGGTTGCGGCTCGCGCCGCGGCACGAAGGCGCCGACGAGCGCGAAGGAGACGAGATAGGTCAGACCGTCGATGACGAGCACGTTGGCCGCCCCGATGAGCCCGATGAGGACGCCGCCGAGCGGCGGCCCGAGCAGCAAGGTCAGCCGGATCGCGCCCTGGAAGAGACCGTTGGCCTGGCTGATCGTCTCCTCGTTCTCGCCGAGGAGCTCGGGAACCATCACCTTCTGGGCCGTGAAATACGGCATCGCGAGCATGCCCAGGAGGAACGCGAGGACGAGCAGCGGCCCCAGAGAGAGGTGACCGGTCCAGTGGAGGATCGGGACCAGCAGCATCAGCGGCGCACGGAGAGCGTCCGAGATCAGCATCGAGCGACGTGCGCCCATCCGCTGGACGAAGCTCCCGGACGGGATCCCCGCAACCGCCGTGCCGATGAGCGCGGTCATGATCACGAGCGTCATCTGGCCCGCCGAGCCGGTGGTGGTGAGCACGAACCACGGCAGCGCGAGCCAGGTCATCTGGGCGCCCGTCGTCGAGATCACCTCGGCGACGAGCAGCGCGCGCAGCGGGCGGTGCCGGAGGATCTCGGAGCGGCTCATGCGAGGTCCTCCTCGCGCATGCGGGGCATCGGCGAGGCCAGCAGGAACACGACGCCGAACAGGCAGCCGATGACCGCCACCCAGAGCGTCGGCCGCAGCCCGATCGCCGCACCGAGCACGCCGCCGAGCAGCGCCCCGAACGGCCGCGTTCCGTAGTTGAAGAACCGCGTGACGCCGACGACGCGGCTGCGAACAGTCTGCGGGATCAGCATCAGCATCAGGCTGTTCTGGTTGACGTCGAAGATCATCACGCCGACGCTCGCCAGGAACTCGCCGGCGAGCAGCATCGCGCCGCTCAGCCAGTGCGAGCCGTGGGCGAGTGGGAAGAGCGCCATCGGGGCCGGGAACAGCACCGAGCCGACGACGACCGCACGTCCGATTCCGAGCCTCCGCCCCACGCGCGGTGCGATCAGCGCGCCCGCGAGCGCGCCGAACGAGGCCGCACCGAGGATGAGCCCGATCGCGCCGGCGCTCAGCCCAAGCGTCCGGCTCGCGTAGAGGACGAAGATCGCGAAGATGAAGAAGCTGAAGAAGTTGATCGTGCTCGTGCACGCAACACCGGCACGGAGAACCGGCTGGTGCGCGAGGTAGCGAAAGCCCTCCCTGAGATCAGTCCGCCCGCTCGACTCGCTCCGCTCAACCTCGGGCTCGCGAACCTTTGCTCCGCGTAGGGCGATCGCGGAGACCAGGAATGACAGCGCGTCGGCAGCGATCGCCACCGGCGCGGTGAGCGCCTGCACGAGGAAGCCTGCGGTCGAAGGCCCGGCGATGTACGAAAGCGATCGGGTCGTGCTGAATTTGCTGGTCGCGTCGACGTACTGCGACCGGTGGACGAGCGCGACGAAGAACGACACGCTGGACAGGTCGAAGAAGACCGTGAGCGCCCCGACGGCGAACGCAACGCCCACGAGCTGCCACATGGTCAGCACGCCGAGCCACCAGGCGACCGGAATCGTCGCCAACGCTGCCGCACGCAGGACGTCGACGACGATCATGTTCCAGCGCCGGTGTCCGCGTCGGTCGATCCAGACCCCCGCCGGCAGCGAGAAGAGCAGGTGCGGGAGCCAGGCCATCGCGGTCAGGATCCCGACCTGGAGCGCCGATGCGTGGAGCGCGAGGATCGCCGTCAGCGGGATCGCAAGCGCGCTGACCTGGTCTCCGAAGACGGAGATCGTCTGCGCCGCCCAGACCCGCAGGAACAGCGGCTGCCTGGTTAGAGGCTGTGGGGCCTCCTCCCGCGGCCGGGCCTGATCGATTCCGATGGCGACCGACATCGTCCTAGGCGCGCTTGACCGTGATGTCGCCGCTCATGGCAGTTGCCCGCAGCTCGACCAGCGGGCCGGCGCCGTCGCTGGGCGCGTCGCCGAGCTCGAGCTCGGAGCTCGTCTCTCCGCTCATCGACCTGGCGTCGATCCAGAGCTTCGAGCCCTGCTTGATCCCGACCTCGATGTCGCCCGAGGCCGTCTGCAACGTCACTTCGCCTTCGCGCACGCTGTCGACCTCGATCTCGCCCGATGCCGTCTGCACCTTCAGCGACGAATCCGCCTCGTCGATCGAGATGTCGCCCGAGGCGGCGCGGACCTTGCCCTCGCCCTGGACCCGGCGGATCTCGACGTCTCCGGAGGCGGTGTTCACGTTGAGCGCTCCGTCGACCTGGTCGATATTGACGTCGCCGCTTGCGGAGTTGACCTGTGCCTCGCCGCCGACGTGCTCGAACCTGATGTCGCCGGAGGCCGTGTTCACCTTCGCGGCGCCGAAGTCACCGCGCCCGTCGACGTCCGCCGAAGCCGTCGAGACGTCGAGATCCGCTCCCGGCGGAGTCGTGATCCGCACCCGGATGTCGTCACGGAATGAGCGGAAGAGGCCCGACCGCTTCTCGATGATCACGCTCAGCTCGTGGCCGTCGTGCTTCGGATGCAGCTCGATCCGGGCCTCGTCCTCGAGCTCGGGGCTGGCGCTGAGCTCGACGACGCTCTCCGTGCCCTCGACGGTGTCGAGGTGGATGTCCCCGCTGGGGACGCGAACCGTGAGCTCGAGCGCGCCTGGAGTGTCGAACGTCTCGCGCCTCATCGCCTTCTCCGAGGGCGCGCCCGCTTGGCGGGACGCTGGTCGACGCGTACTTCTGCGTGTCCGAAAGGAAGTGGATAGAACTTGGTCGCCATCTGACTCTCCCTCCTTCTCAGCTCTGGCCGTAGCCTCGGAGCCGCTTGCCGGATCTCTGGACCCGACCGCCCGCGCCCCGCGAAAGGGCGCGGACGATCAGGCTGTTCACGGAAATTCCTTCGCGAGCCGCATCCGCCTCGATCGAGGCCTTGAGCGACTCGGGGAGACGGAGCGTGATCCGCGCGGTCAGCCCGTCCTCGGCCGCCGGCTCCGGAGGCGCTGCCACCTCGCCGACGTAGACGAGCGCCGGGTCCTGGCCGACGAGGCGCACCTCGATGTGCCCCTCGGGCAACTGGCCGCTGATCTCGAGCGCAGCCTCGCCGAGGGCGTCGAGCAGGCGCAGGCCAGCTGACCCGCGGATCGCCTGCAGCACGCGCTCGGCTGCGGCGCGGGTCTGCTCGTCGCCGACTGCGGCCACTGCGGCCACGTCTGCTGCGAGCGAATCGACGAACCGTGCCATCTCCATGACGTCATTATGACATCACACAGGCGTCTGTCAAGTGTCTTTTGAGCATCATTGAGACATCATGGCTCGAAACTAGACTCAACCGCATGGTTACGTGCGCCCGCTGCGGCCAGGAGAACCCCGCGGGCTTCGCGTACTGCGGCGCGTGCGGCGCTCCGCTCGAGGAGATGGAGCCGGCGCGCGACGTTCGCAAGACCGTCACCGTCGTCTTTTCCGACGTCACCGGGTCGACTGCGCTCGGCGAGCAACTCGATCCGGAGTCGCTCCGACGCGTCATGGGCCGCTACTTCGACGAGATGAAGGCCGTCGTCGAGCGTCACGAAGGGATCGTCGAGAAATTCATCGGCGATGCGGTGATGGCGGTCTTCGGGATCCCCGTGCTCCACGAGGACGACGCGATGCGAGCTGTGCGGCGCCGCGGCGGAGATGCGCGAGCGGCTCGCGCGCGCTGAACACGGAGCTCGAAGAGGACTGGGGCGTCGCGATCACCGTCCGAACGGGTGTGAACACCGGGGAGGTCGTGGCCGGTGACTCGCAGCGGCGGCCAGCGCTTCGCGACCGGCGACGCGGTCAACGTGGCCAAGCGGTTCGAGGAGGCCGCGCCGCCCGGAGAGATCCTGCTCGGCGAGCCGACGTACCGGCTCGTGCGCGATGCGGTCGAGGTCGCGCAGGTCGAGCCCCTCGGGCTCAAGGGCAAGAGCGAGCCGGTCGGCGCCTACCGGCTGCTCAGCCTCGAGGAAGACCTCCCGGGCCGCGCGCGACGCCTCGACTCGCCGATGGTGGGTCGTGAGCGTGAGCTCGCCGCCCTGGAGCAGGCGTACCAGAGAGCCGTCGGAGAGGGCGCATGCCACCTGTTCACGGTTCTCGGCGCTGCGGGTGTCGGCAAGTCGCGGCTCGTCGCCGAGTTTCTCGCAGGGGTCGGCGACGAGGCGACGATCATGCGAGGCCGCTGCCTGCCGTACGGAGAGGGCATCACGTACTGGCCGCTGGCCGAGGCGCTGCGCGGACGCTACGGCAACGATCCGCTGGCGGGGATCGCAGGTTCGCTCGAAGGCGACGAGGCAGCTCTGATTTCCGAGCGAATCGCAGGGGCGCTCGACCTCGGCGGGAGCCCGAGCCCCCCGGATGAGACCGCATGGGCCGTCCGCCGCCTGTTCGAAGCGGAGGCGAAGGCCCGGCCGCTCGTCGTCCTCTTCGACGACCTGCAGTGGGCCGAGACGACGTTCCTCGACCTCGTCGAGCACCTGGCGGACTGGTCCCGCGACGCCCCGATACTCCTGATCTGCCTCGCACGCCCCGAGTTTCTCGACGAGCGGCCGGGCTGGGGCGGCGGCAAGTTCAACGCCACGTCCGCTCTCCTCGAGCGCCTGAGCGACGGCGAATCCGCGGAGCTCGTGACGAACCTCCTGGGCCGTGCCCAGCTGGACGAGGGCGTTCGGGACAGGATCATGAGCGCGGCCGAGGGAAACCCTCTCTTCGTCGAGGAGATGCTCGCCATGCTCATCGACGACGGTCTGTTGACCCGGAGCGACGGCCACTGGGTTCCAGCAGGCGACCTGTCGCAGATCACCGTTCCGCCGACGATCCACGCCCTCCTCGCGGCGAGGCTCGACCGCCTCGGCCGCGACGAGCGCGCCGTCATCGAGCGAGGCTCCGTGGAGGGCAAGGTCTTCCACCGCGGAGCCGTCGCGGAGCTCTCCACCGATCAGCTACGTGAGTCCGTGTGGAACAACCTGCAGGCTCTCGTGCGGAAGGAGCTGATCCGCCCCGACCGGACCGACCTTCCCGGTGAGGACGCGTTCCGTTTCCGGCACCTGCTGATTCGCGACGCGGCGTACGAAGCGATGCCGAAGGAGCTTCGCGCCGAGCTGCACGAGCGATTTGCGGACTGGCTCGACCAGATCGACCTCGCGGAGCAGGACGAGATCGTGGGTTATCACCTGGAGCAGGCGTACCGCTATCGCGTAGAGCTTGCTCCGGTCGACTCGGCCGCCGAGGCGCTCGCGCTTCGCGCCGGGGAGCGGCTTGGGAGCGCCGCCCGCCGTGCGGATGTGTCCGCGGTGATCGGGCTCAGCAAGCGTGCGCTCGCCCTCCTACCGGAGACGCACGAGCTACGACCCCGGTTGCTCGGGGAGCTCGGACACTCGTTGGTCGAGCGTGGCAACCTCGACGAGGCTCAAGCGGCGTACGACGACGGCCTGGTCGCGGCGAGCCTGGCCGGCGATCGCGCGGCGGGCGCGCTGATCGAAGCCAGGAAGGCGACCCTTCAGACGATGCTCGGCGGCCTGATGGACGACGCCGTGACGAGCCTGCGTCGGTGCACCGCGGAACTGGAGGAACTCGGAGACGAAGAGGCGCTGGCCGAAGTGCTCTACCTCCTCGGCCAGCACATCAGCTGGACGGACGGCGACCCGACTGGCGACCTTCGAGCGGGCCGCCGGGATCGCGAACGCGCTCGGCAATCTGCGGCTCGAAGCTGCTGTGGTCGGCTGGCTCTGCGTCGATGCGTTCTGGTACGACGGATCGGTCGACGACGGGTTGAAGCTCCTCGCCCGGCTCATGGACCGTCCGAACGCCCGCGCCGAAACGAGTCGGCTGCGCCCCATCCGGGGAAACTTTCGGCGCATGGCGGGCCGGGAAGACGAAGGACGGGTCGATATCGAGGAAGGCACGGCCATGCAGCTGGAGCTGGGACGGACCGTCGACGCTCACGCCTTTTCGATGATGACCGCGTGCGTTTCGCTTCTCGCCGGCCGATACGAGGATGCCGAGACAGAGATCATCCCGGCGCACGATGCCCTCAAGGCGTTCGGGGAGACGGGCTATCTCTCGACGGTGAGCGGAATCGCCGCCCTCGCTCTGGCAGCGCAAGGCCGTGCGGACGAAGCCGAGGTGTACTTCAACGAGGCTAGAGCGCTCGGTGCGGACGACGACGTCACGACTCAAACCTACTGGCGAGCGGCAAACGCGAGAGTCCTCGCTGCGCGTGGGGACCACGACGCGGCGTGCGACCTGGCGAAGGAGAGCCTCGCTCTCATTGACCGGCGACGGGTCCTCGACATGGGAATCCTCTGTGTGAACGCCGCAGAGGTCTATCGTGCGGCGGGCCGGCCCGAAGAGGCCAGGAGGCTTCTCGAGCAGGCGATCCAGGTGCGCGAGCAGAAGGGCACCACCCTCGGCGTGGACTGGATCCGGGAGCAACTCGCCACGTTCTAGAGGTCGTACGCTCGCGCGTAGACGTGCTTCAGGTGCTCGACGCGGTGGACGTACGCACGTGTCTCGGGAAACTGGATCCCTTTGCCCTCGGCGCGCCACTCGTCCACGTTGTGCTGGCCCGCGTTGTACGCAGCGAGCGCGTCCTGCTCGTCGCCGTACTTGTCGAGCAGGTGGCGTAGATACCACGAGCCGTAGCGCACGTTGATCTCCGGGTTGTAGAGGTCGGAGACCTGGAACCGCGACCCGCCCGTGCGGATCGCGATGCCTTCCGCGGTCTGCGGCGTCAGCTGCATGAGCCCGATCGCGCCCGAGCTCGACTTCGCGTCGCGTGGAACTTGCTCTCCTGGTAGATGACCGCCGCGACCAGGGCCGGGTCGAGGTCGTAGTTCCGGGCATGGCCGCGGACGATCTGCTCGTAGCGGAGCGGGTAGCGGATGCGCTCGAACCAGGCCGGCTGGCCGTTACGGAAGTAGACGAGACCGACCGCGACGGCGAGGACGAGGACGACGATCGGGACGACTCTTCTCACGACGTGAGCCTACGAACGACGTCGGCCACGAAGGCATCCAGCTCCTCGAGCGAACCGTCGTTGACGTAGGTGAAGTCGGCGCGGCTGACCTTATCGTCGTCCGGGATCAAGCGCTGCTCGCGCTCGTCGAGACGGTCGCCTGCACGGTCGGCACGCAGCTCGCGCGGCGCGGTAATGACCACGACGGCGTCGAAGCGGCCCTCGGCGCCGGCCTCGTACAGAAGCGGGACCTCGTTGACCGCGAGCTCCGGCGGATCGGGAAGCCGCGAGAGCTCGTCGCGCCAGGCTTCGGTGCGTTCGATGACCAGCGGATGTAAGAGGCCCTCGAGCCAGATCAGCGCGTCGCGCTCCCCGACTGCCTGCTTCCCGACGGCCCGCCTGTCGCTCGTCCCGAACCGCTCGACCAGTGCGGCCTGCACCTCGGGGTCTTCGTAGAGCTCGTGGACGACCGCGTCGCTCGAGATCGTCGCCGCGCCGTGTCGAGCGAACGCGGCCAACGCTTCGCTCTTCCCCGCTCCGATGCCGCCCGTGATCGCGACCGCGAGCGGCTTGCTACTCCTGCGTCTCCTCAGCCTCTTCGGGCGCGTCTGGGGCGTTGCCCTCGGAATCGCCCGGCCCCTGCTGCGTCGGGTCGACTGCGTCCGCCTCGATGCTCGCCTCGGCGACGTCCTCGGTTGGAGCTTCCGGCTCGTCGGCCTCCGGCGCGGCCTCGGCTACCGACTCCTCGCCGGCCGACTCCTCTTCACCTTGTAACACAGTGTCACTTGGTGGTTCGTTGTCACTTGGTGGCTCGGCATCGGGGCTCTGCGGCTCGTCGGCGAAGACTTCGTCCGAGAGGTCGATCTGCGGCGCCGGAGTCGGAGCGGGGGTTTCCAGCGGCTGCCCGTCGGCGCGCGGCTGGACGTCATCGCCCTCGTCAACCCGCTTCAGCGACAGCGAGAGACGTCGTCGGTCGGCGTCGACCTCGATGATCTTCACGTTGACGACGTCACCCTGCGAGACGACCTCGCGCGGGTTCTCGACATGGTGCTGCGCGAGCTCGGAGATGTGCACGAGCCCTTCGACGCCCGGCATGATCTCGACGAACGCGCCGAACGTGACGACCTTCGTCACCTTGCCCTGGACGACGTCGTTCTCGTTGTACGCCTCGACGATCTGCTGCCACGGATCCGACTGGGTCTGTTTGAGGCCGAGCGAGATCCGCTGGCGGTCGCGGTCGATGTCGAGCACCTTGACCTGCACGTCCTGGCCGATCTCGAGCACCTCGGACGGGTGGTTCACGTGGCTCCACGAGAGCTCGGAGATGTGGATCAGGCCGTCCATGCCGTCGAGGTCGACGAACGCGCCGAAGTCGACGATGTTCGAGATCTGCCCTTCGACCACGTCCCCGGGCGAGAGCCGGTCGAGGATCGCCTGGCGCATCTCCTTGCGCTCGTCCTCGAGCACCGCACGGCGCGAGAGCACGACGTTGTTGCGCGATCGGTTGAGCTCGATCACCTTGCAGCGGAGCTCCTGGCCGAGGAACTCGTCGAGATCCTGGACACGGCGGATGTCGACGAGCGACGCGGGCAGGAAACCGCGGACGCCGAGGTCGAGGATCAGGCCGCCCTTGACGACCTCGATCACCCTGCCGATCACAGCCTCGCCGCTCTCGGCCGCTCCCTCGATCGCCTTCCACGCAATCTCGAAGCGCGCCCGCTTCTTGGAGAGGATCAGCCGTCCGTCGGCGTCCTCCTTCGTGAGCACGAGCGCGTCGACCTCGTCGCCGAGCTTGACCTCGTCCTCGGGGTTCACGGAGCGTCGGATCGACAGCTCCGCGACCGGGATCACGCCTTCGGACTTGTAGCCGATGTCGACGAGGACCTCGTCCTTGTCGACGCGGACGACCTGGCCGTGCACGACCTCGCCCTCGTTGATCGTCGGGAAGGTCGCTTCGTAGTTCGGGATCTGCTCCCCGTCGGGGCCTGTGACCCAGACGTCCTGCTCCGTCAGCGTGGTCGTCGTGTTCGTATCAACCGTGTCGTTAGTCATGTGAAGGCGCGCAGTATAGCCCTGGAAACACGGTCGCTTGGAAACCCGCGCCCGCGGCCTAGGCGCATTTCGAATTGGTTGGTGGAGCGGTCTGGACCGTGGTGTCGTTTCCGGGCGGATCGCCGTCCATCGCCGTCACCTTCGCCGACCAGACCTTGTACCCGCCTCTGAGGTCGACGGGGCCGACATCGAGGGCCAGTCCCTTGCGCGTGAACGGCTGTCTGTACGAGCCGGCGATGTCCGTTCCGGACACGGTGATGATCGCGGTCGCGCCGAGGTACTGGATCGCGTGGTAGTCGGGCTTCCAGATGAAGCGGATGCGCATCGAGCAGCCCTGGACCTGCGTCTTCGGCGCGACGGCGCGTAGGTAATAGACGTTCGTCTGCTTCTCGGCCGCGGTCGTGGCCGGCGCCGAGGACTCGTCGCCTCCGCCGAGGAGTGCGATCGCAGCACCGGCCGCGACGGCGACGAGGACGACGATCCCCGCGCCGATCGCGAACGGCTTCCAGCCGACGCGCTCGTAGAAGAGACGGAGCCGCCACATCATGCGGCGGCCTCATGGAGGAAGGTCGTCACGGCGTCGATGTACGCCTCCGGCGTCTCGACGAAGCTCATGTGTCCGACTCCGGGGAGGATGACGAGGCGACTGTCGGCAATCCCCTCGTGGAGAACGTGTGCAGCCCGCGGCGCGGTCGTGCGGTCATGCTCGCCGGCAACGACGAGGGTCGGCTTCGAGACGCGGTGCAGGTCGGGGACGTAGTCGAAGTCGCCGTAGCCGATGTTCGCGAAATACCGGAGCACGTCCGGGGTTCCGATCGTCTCCTCTCCGTAGCCTGGCGGCGGGTCGCCCGCGAAGTGGAACGGCATCTGAACTCGCAGCAGCTCCTTCAGCTCGTCCTCGGTCGCGACCGTCTTCTCCTGCTCCCAGCTGGCTTTGATCGGCTCTCCCGCCTCGCCCATCGCCTCGAGCGATGCGGCGACATCCGCCTCGAGGGCCGCGCTCGAGTCTCCACCGCTCGAGATCACGTAGGCGTCGGCGGAGCCGATCTCGATCGCGTGCTTCGTCGTGATGATCGCCCCGAACGAGTGCCCCAGCAGGGCAAACCGCTCCAGCCCGAGCGCATCTGCGAGCAGGTCGACGTCGCGGGCGAAGACGTCGAGTGAAAGCGTCGTGGGATCGACACGCTCGCTGCGCCCCTGCCCGCGCTCGTCCACGTAGAGCAGCCGGAACTCGTCGCCGAGCGGATCGAGGTACGGCCGAAACGAGCTGTGGTCGAGCCCGGGGCCGCCGTGGAGCACGATGATCGGAAGGCCGTCCCCGACGTCCTCGACGTTCAGCGAAACGCCGTCAGGGAGCTCGACGTTCAGCTTTTCGCCTCGCTCCAGTCGTCGCCGGTGCCGACATCGACTGCGAGCGGCGGGTCGAGATCGTATGCGCCGACCATTTCCTCGCGGACGAGCTCCTTGACCGCCGAGACTTCGGCCTCCGGAACCTCGAGCAGCAGCTCGTCGTGCACCTGGAGCACGAGCCGCGCGCCTCTCCCCTCCGCCCGCAGCCGGTCGTGGATGCGCACCATCGCGACCTTGATGATGTCCGCGTTCGAGCCCTGCATGACGAAGTTGACCGCCAGCCGCTCGCCGAGCGAGCGCGTCTGGCGGTTCTGAGCGCGCAGCTCCTGCACCGGTCGCCGCCGGCCGAGCAGGCTCGTCGCGTAGCCGTCGCGCTCGGACTGCTCGATCGTGCGCCGGATGAAGTCCTGCACGTGCGGGAAGCGCGCGAGGTAGGCGTCGATGTACTGCTGCGCCTCCTCGCGTGGGATCTCGAGGTTCTCCGACAGCCCGAACGACGAGATCCCGTAGACGATTCCGAAGTTGATCATCTTCGCCACGGATCGCTGCGCAGAGGTCAGCTCGGCCGGCTCGACGCCCAGCACCTCGACGGCTGTCGCCGTGTGGATGTCCTCGCCGCGCTCGAACGCCTCGCGGAGCTTCGGCTCGCCGGAGACGTGCGCGAGGATGCGCAGCTCGATCTGCGAGTAGTCGGCCGAGAGCAGCTTGTTCCCCGGCTCGGCGATGAACGCGGAGCGAATCTCGCGGCCGAGCGCGGTGCGGATCGGGATCGCCTGCAGATTGGGGTTCGTCGTCGAGAGGCGCCCGGTCGCGGCCACGGCCTGGTTGATCGTCGTGTGCAGGCGGCCGTCCTCGGCGATCAGGCTCGGAAGCGGGCCGAGATAGGTGTTCAGAAGCTTCGAGTACTCGCGCCACTCCTCGATCACGCCGACGATCTCGTGCTCGCCGCGGATCGTTCGCAGGACACGCGTGTCGGTCGAGAAGCCGGTCTTGCCCTTGCGACCGGGGGTGAGGCCGAGCTTCTCGAACAGGATCCGGCCGACCTGCGGCGTCGAGCCGAGCACGAACTCCTCGCCCGCGAGGTCGTAGGCCCGCGACTCGAGCTCCTCGACCATCTCCCGCAGGCGCGCGGTGATCTCGCCCATGCGGTACTCGTCGATCTTCACCCCGGTGTCTTCCATCGCGGCCAGGACCGGGGACAGCGGGAGCTCGACGTCCCGGTAGAGCGGCTCCATGCCCCGCTCGCGAACCCGGTCGAGCAGCAGGTCGCGCAGCCGGAGGGTCGCCGCTGCGTTGCGAACGAGCGCGGCTGTCTCCTCCTCCGCGGGCGGGTCCGGCTCGAGCTCGAGCCCGTACTCGGCTTCGAGCTCGCCGAGCGGGTACTCGGGGCGCGACGGCTCGATCAGGTACGCGAGGAGCAGCGTGTCGTCCTTCGCCGGAACGCGCTGCGCCTTGGCGTCGTGGACGATCAGCTCGCCCTCGAGCCGCGGCGGGCGCGGCGAGACGACGACGCGCTCCGGAACGGCGACGGCGATCCGGTCATCCTCGGCCGCAATCGCCACCTCTCCTCCGTGTAACAGACTGTTACTGAGTTCCTCGCTCCAGGGAACCGCCGTCTTCTCGAGCAACATCGGAGCGGCCGGGACCGCCGCGTCGAGCTCGTCCACGCGGTGCAGGAGGTTCCGGAACTCGAACTTGCGGAAGATCTCCTTCAGCTCCGAGCGGTCCGGCGCCGACAGGACGAGCTGCGTCACGTCGCAGTTCAGCTCGAGGTCGCGGCGCATCGTCGCCAGCTCTTTCGACTGCCGCGCCTGGTCGGCGTGCTCGATGACGTTCTTCTTGCGCGCCGGCGACAGCTCGTCAGCGTGCGCGATCACCTCCTCGAGCGACCCGTACTGCGAGATCAGCTGCCCGGCCGTCTTGTCGCCGATCCCGGGGATGCCGGGGATGTTGTCCGACGTGTCGCCCTTCAGCCCGATGAAGTCCGGCACCTGGTCGGGCCTGATCCCGTAGCGCGCCTCGACGCGGTCGGGCGTGTAGACGTTGACGTCGGAGACGCCGCGCGGGGTCATCATCAGCGCGACGTTCTCGGTGACCAGCTGGAACGCGTCGCGATCGGTCGAGACGACGGTCGTCTTGATTCCCGCCTCGTCGGCCTGCGTCGCGAGCGTCGCGATCACGTCGTCGGCCTCCCAGCCCTCGAACTCGAGGTTCCGGTAGCCGAACGCCTCGACGATCGGCCGGAAGTGCGGGAACTGCTCGCGCAGGAGATCCGGCATCGGCCGGCGTTCCGACTTGTAGTCCTCCGAAACGGCGGCGCGGTGGACCGGGCGCGTGTCCCAGGCGACCGCGACGCCCTTCGGGCGGTAGTCGGCCAGGAGCTTGAAGAGCATGTTCGTGAAGCCGAGGAGGGCGTTCGTCGAGAAGCCCTCGCTCGTCGCCAGCTCCTCCGGAAGCGCGAAGAAGGCGCGGTACGCGAGGTTGTTGCCGTCGACGAGGAAGAGCTCGGAGTCGCGAACCGGCCCGTCGTCCAGCTGGAGCTCGGCGCCTGTGAGCGTCTTCGGCACAGGCCAACGGTATCGTCCTGCGGCGATGCCGGAGCTGCAGATTCAGCCATTTTCCGAGGATCACATCGACGCGGCCGCGAGCTTGCTCGAGGAGCGACACGCTCACCACCGCGCGGTCGAGCCTGGCCTGCCCGCAAACGTCGACTATCGCGCCGAGATCGAGGCGCTCTGGAAGGCAAAGGAGCGCTCGGGCGCGGTGGCGATCCGTGACGGCGATCTCGTCGGCTACCTGCTCGGCGTTCATCGCGAGGACGAGACCTGGGCCTCCAACATCTGGGTGGAGCACGCGGGCCACGCTGTGCGCGAGCCCGAGCTGGTGCGAGATCTGTACGGGGCGGCGGCCGAGGAGTGGGTCGCGCGCGGGCGCAACGCCCACTACGTTCTCGTGCCCGCGACCGACCGCGAGCTCGTGGACGCGTGGTTCCGCCTCTCGTTCGGCGCGCAGCACGCGGCGGCCATCCAGGAAACGCCCGAACCGACCGCTGATTCACCCGGGGGCGTCGTCGTCCGGCGTGCAGAGCGAGAAGACATCGAAGCGGCGACGGCACTCGATCTCGAGCTAGCCCGCCACCAGGCCCGCTCGCCGGTGTTCAGCCAGATCGCGCCGACCGCGATCACCGACGAGGACCGCGAAGAGGTCCTCGCGGACATCGACAACCCTGAGGTCGGGCTCTTCCTCGCCGAGATCGACGGGAAGGCCGTCGGCGAGCTGCTGATGGTCCCGGTCGAGCGGTCCTCGATGCACGTCGGACTTGCCCGTCCGGAGCGCGCCGCCTTCCTCGCGTACGCAGCCACGGTGCCGGAAGCGCGCGGCTCGGGCGCGGGGCTGCGCCTGACGAGCGCCGGCCTCGCGCTGGGCCCGCGAGCAGGGCTATCCGGCGACCGTCGTCGACTGGCGCGAGACGAACCTGCTCGCGTCGCGCTTCTGGCCGGCACGCGGGTTCCGGCGGACCTTCCTCAGGCTCTACCGCTCGATCCCGTGACCCGCCTCCCGCTGGCGTACGGCTCGAGGCTGGCCCTCGTCGATGCCGACGACGACGCCGTCGTGCTGGCGCCTCCACCGCCCGTCGAGCCGATCGTCGACATCGCCGCCGCGGTTCGCGACGCGCTGCGCTTTCCGCTCGAAGGCCAGCCGCTCGAGGCGCTCGTGCCGCGTGGCGCGCGGGCGACGATCGTCGTCGAGCCTCCGTCCCTCCCGATCCCGGGGTCTCCCGGCGATCCCCGGCGCGCCGCGATCGCGGCGACGATGGCCGAGCTCGACCGGGCCGGAGCGACGTTCGACCGGCAGACGCTGCTCGTGGCCGGCGGGCTGGGTCGTCGCCCGGGCCACAGGGACCTCGAGCTCCTCGTTCCACCGGAGTTCGCGCGCCGCTTCCACGGGCGGGTCGAGGTGCACGATGCCGAGCGCGAGGACCTCGTCGAGATCCCTGACGTCGACCGCCCTGTGCGGGTCCACCCGGCGCTCGCGGACGCCGACGTCGTCGTTCCGGTCACCGCGGCGGAGACAGTGCTCCACGGCGGAGCGGCTGCGCTGCTCGCCGCCGCCGACGGGCAGGCGCTGCGCTCGGCGAACGCGTACTCGCTGCTCGAGACCTCCGGGTCGAGCGGCTGGCGGCTTGCGCTCGGGCTCGAACGGGCCCTGGCCCGCCGCGTCGCACTGCTCGGCGTCTCGCTGACGCTGAACACGCCGGCCCTCGGTGGCGTGCTCCACGGCTATCCGCACGATCGCGAGGCGGTGCGCCGGATCGCGAACTTCCCACTCGGTGGGCTGTTCGGCCTCCTCCCCGGACCCGTACGCCGTGGAGTGCTCCGCCATCTGCCGAGCGAGCTGTCGGCCTCCGCGGTCTTTGCCGGGCCGCCCTCGGTCGCACACGCGGAGGCCCTGCTGCGCGGCGTCGACTCGAAAGCGACCAGGCTCGAGGAGCGCCTCGACGTGATCTGCATCGGCGTGCCGCACACGACGGCGATGCTCCCGCGCGAAGCTCCGAACCCGATGTCGGCCGCGTACCTGGGCCTCGGGCTGGCGCTCCGGCTCTGGCGCGACGAGTTTCCGGTCGAACGAGGGCGGCACGGCGATCCTCGCTCAGCCGCTTCACCAAGCGGTTTCCGCACCCGACGCAGCAGCCCTACCGCGCGCTCTTCCAGGCGGCGCGCTCGAGCGGGGCGCGCGACCCGGAGGAGCTCGCCGAAGCGGAGCAGCTGGCCGGTTCGGACGATCGCGCCATCGAGTCCTACCGCGGCGGGCGCTCGTGCCACCCGCTCCTCCCGTTCGCGGAGTGGTCCGCGTGTCAGCCGGCGATCGAGCGGCTCGGCGCGGTGCTCATCGCTGGTTGCCGCGACTCGAGCGCCGCGCGACAGCTCGGCTTCGTGCCGGCCCACGGAATCGGCCCCGCGCTCGAGATGGCGCACGGCCGCGCCGCCGGTCCGCCCCGCATCGGCTACCTCCTGTCGCCCCCGTACTTTCCGCTGCGAGTCGGCGAGGGCTAGTCGACGCCGAGGTACGTCTGCTTGACCTTCTCGTTCTCGCGGAGCGCCTTGGCGTCGTCCGCGAGCGCGATCGTGCCGGTCTCCATCACGTAGCCGCGATTGGCGACGTCGAGCGCCATCAGCGCGTTCTGCTCGACGAGGAGGATCGTGGTTCCCTGCTGGTTGATCTCCTGGATGATCTCGAAGATCTTCTCGACGAAGATCGGCGCGAGCCCCATCGACGGCTCGTCGAGCATGAGCAGCTTCGGCTGAGCCATCAGCGCCCGGCCGATCGCGCACATCTGCTGCTCGCCGCCGGACATCGTCCCGGCCTTCTGGTTGCGCCGCTCGGCGAGCCGCGGGAAGAGCTCGAACACCCGGTCGATCGACTCCTTGATCCCGGCTCGGTCGTTCCGCTGGTAGGCGCCCATCTCGAGGTTCTCGACCACGCTCATGCGCGGGAAGAGTCGGCGGCCCTCCGGCGACTGGCTGATGCCCATCTTGACGACGGTGTGTGGAGACTCGTCCGTGATGTCCTTGCCCTGGAAGGCGATCGTTCCCTGGCGCGGGTGGTTGAGCCCGTTGATCGAGCGCAGCGTCGTCGACTTGCCTGCTCCGTTTGCACCGATCAGCGTCACGATCTCCCCGTCGCGAACGTCGATCGAGATCCCTTTCAGCGCCTCGATCGAGCCGTAGAAGGTGTGGATCTCCTTCAGCTCGAGAATCAACTCGCCTGTGCGGGCTGCAGTCGGCTGGGGCTCGGCCGCCGCCATCAAGACACCGCCGCCGATCCGAGATAGGCCTCGATCACGCGCTCGTCGCTCTGCACCTCTTGTCGGGGTCCCTTCCGCGATCTTCTCACCGTAGTCGAGGACGGTCACGCGTTGAGAGATCCCCATCACGACCCGCATGTCGTGCTCGATCATCAGAACGGTCATGCCCTGCTCCTCTCGGAGCTTGCTGACGAAAGCCGTGAACTCGGCCGTTTCCTGCGGGTTCATGCCGGCGGTCGGCTCGTCGAGCAGGAGGAGCTTCGGCTCCGTGGCGAGCGCCCGAGCGACCTCGAGCCGCCGCTGGTCGCCGTACGCGAGGTTGCGGGCGTACTCGTCGTCGCGGCCGCGAAGGCCGCAGAACTCGAGCAGGTCATGGGCCTTCTCCCGCGCGGCGATCTCTTCGCGCTTCAGCGACGGAGGCTTGATCACCGCGCGCAGGACGCCGCCCTTGAGCCGCGCGTGCATGCCGACGAGCACGTTCTCCAGGGAGGTCATGCTCTGGAAGAGGCGGATGTTCTGGAACGTGCGCCCGATCCCGCGCTCGGTAATCGCGTGCGGGGGCTTTCCGGTGACATCCTGCTCGTCGAAGACGATCTGGCCCGCAGTCGGCTTGTACACGCCCGTGAGCATGTTGAAGAACGTCGTCTTGCCCGCGCCGTTCGGCCCGATCAGGCTCGACGATCGTCCGCTCAGGGATCGTGAAGTCGACGTCGTTCACGGCGACGAGACCGCCGAACTCCTTGCGCACGCCCGCGGCTGTCAGCAGATCGGCCACGCTAGTCGTGTTCGCGGTCTGAGAGAGACTCGTCGTGGTGTTCCACGTCGTAGAGATACTCGTCGTGGACGCCCTCGTGGAACTCGAGTTTCCGCCGCTGACTCGGAATGAGCCCCTCCGGCCTGAACAACATTGTCAGCACGAGAATGACGCCGAAGATCCCCGACGTGTAGAGCGGCACGTCGATTTGCTTGCGGAACACGAAGTCGCTGACGCCGTTCGCGTTCATCCAGGCGCCGATGTTCGCGAGACCCTCCTGGTTGAGGTACGAGAGGAACGCCGCGCCGACGATGACGCCCCAGATGTTGCCCATCCCGCCGAGGATGACCATGCAGAGGATGAACACGGAGATGTTGAAGTAGAAGTCACCGGGGAAGGTGCCGCCCTTGAAGCTCCCGTAGTACGCCCCTGCGACTCCGCCGAAGAACGCGCCCGCCGCATAGGCCCACGTCTTCGTCCTCATCAGAGGGACGCCCATCGCCGCGGCGGCGGTCTCGTCCTCGCGAATCGCGATCCACGCTCGCCCGAGGCGCGAGTCGCGCAGCCGGACCGAGCAGAACGCCGTGAACACGACCAGCAAGAGCGCGGTCCAGTAGAAGAGCCGCGTCGAGTTCACCGAGCTCAGGTAGTCCGTGGGTAACCCGACGGAGTTGTGCAGCGTGTTCCCGAAGCCGGGCGGGTCGATCGGGTTGATCCCCTGCGGGCCGTTGGTGATGTTGTGGCCGAAGAGGTTGTCGCCGTTGTTCGCGATCTGGGGCATGATCTCGCCGAAGCCGAGCGTCACGATCGCGAGGTAGTCACCGCGCAGGCGCAGAGTCGGGAAGCCGATCAGGATCCCCGCAATCGTCGCGAACGCGCCGGCGATGATCAGCACGAGCCAGATCGAGATGTGAAAGCCGGGCGTGTTCGGCGCCACGCCGACGCCGCCGACGTGGACGTTGACGTTCGAGAAGTGCTGCGAGGCGAACCACGCGACCGTGTACGCGCCCATGGCGTAGAACGCGACGAAGCCGAGATCGAGCAGGCCGGCGTAGCCCACGACGATGTTCAGGCCGAGGGCCATCATGATGAAGATCATCATCGTCACGCCCGTGTCGACACTCGGGAAGTTGCCGAAGACGACCACGTCGAAGAGGTTCGGCTGGTAGATGGGGTAGAAGATCGCGATCAGGAGCACCCCGAGCGGGATGATCCACTTCCCGAACGGGAGCACGTCCCAGGCCGGGACGTAGAGCGCGATGAAGATGAGGGCGGCGACGACCAGGCCGAGCGACGCCGAGCCGGTGACCGCGAGGACGAAGAACGCGGGGATGCCGACGATCGCGGCCCGCTTTGCCCGCGGCATGGTCTGCCGCTTCAGAGCGGGCCGGCTGTCACGGATCGCCTGCAAGCCGGGAGCCACTACGCGCCCTCCGGAGTGCGCTCCCCGAGCAGGCCCTCGGGCCGGAAGACGAGGATCAGGATCAGGATCGCGAAGATGATCGACTGGGTCCAGTCACTCCCCGGCGCATGCCAGCCGAGCCCGTCGTTGAACGACTCGACGAAGCCGATCACGAGGCCTCCGAGCACGGCGCCGGGCAGGTTGCCGATGCCGCCGAGCACCGCGGCCGTGAACGCGATCAGACCGACGCGGAACCCCTCGTGTACCGGATGTTCGTGATGTAGAGCGCGTAGAGGAGGGCCGCCGAGCCGGCGAGCGAGCCGGCGAGGAAGAACGTGAACGAGATCGTGCGGTTGACGTTGATGCCCATCATCGCCGAGGCGTCGCGGTCCTGAGCCGTCGCGCGCATCGCCTTCCCGTGCCGCGTCCGCTGGACGAGCCACATGAGCGCGAGGAGCACCGGGACCGTGAACAGGAGCACGATGAAGCGGTTCCACGTGTAGGGAACGCCGGCGATCGTGAAGACGGCGCCGTGCGGGAGGATGTCCGGCACCGAGGTCGGCCGCGCGCCCTTCCAGACCAGGCCGATGTTCTGGAGGATGAACGACATCCCGATCGCCGTGATCAGCGGCGCCAGCCTCGGGGCGTTGCGCAACCTCCGGTACGCGACGATCTCGATCGTCGTGTTGATCGTGGCGCAGAAGGCCATCGCGATCAGGAGCATGAGCAGGATGAAGAGCCAGAGCACCAGGCCCGACTTGTTCACGAGCGCCCAGGACGTCGTCATCGTCGCGACCAGCATCCCGCCGAGCATGAAGACGTCGCCGTGCGCGAAGTTGATCAGCTCGAGGATGCCGTAGACGAGCGAGTAGCCGAGCGCGACGAGCCCGTAGACGCACCCGTTCGTGAGGCCGATCAGGAACAGGTTGTAGAAGTCCGCGGGGGCCTTGAAGAAGTTGACCAGGAGCCAGAGCCCGACGCAGGCCACCAAGAGCAGGCCGATGAGCGTCAACGTGTCGGGTCGACTCCGGGGACGCGCCACGGGGATCCTCGCCTGTTCGGTCGCCATTGCCCTCCTGAAACGCGCTGGGGGAGGAACCCGTCCTCCCCCAGCCTAGAACGGACTGACTCTTGCCTTAGCCCTTCACGAAGCTCAGCTCAGGCGTGATCGTCTTCAGGAACACGCCCTTCTGGCCCTTGACCTGCCAGACGCTCACCGTGCCGAGCGTCGTGTCGCCGTTCTCGTCGATCTTGAAGTTGCCCAGGATGCCGTCCGTGACGTCCTGGTTGAACAGGCCCGCGGCGACCTTGGCGCGCTCGCCGTTCGACTTGTCGATCGCCGTCAACAGGACGTCCGTCGCCTGTGCGGCGTAGTTCGTGTACGGATCCGGCTCCTTGCCGTTCGCCTTCGTGAAGTCCTCCACGAAGGTCTTGCCGGCGCCCGACAGCTGGTCGGACGGGATGCCCGGCTGCGTGATGAACATGCCCTCTGAAGCCGGGCCGGCGGTCTTGATCGTCGCCGCGTCGATCGGCGTGAAGCCGTCGGGAGCGAAGAGCGTCACGTTCGAGCCGAGGCCCGCCCGCAGGTCCTTGATCAGCTTGCCGCCGTTGTTGCAGATGATGCCGCCGAGGAAGACCGCGTCCGCGCCCGACTGCTTGATCTTGGTCGCGACCGCGTCGTAGCTCGACGCGTTCTTGTCCCACGCGGCGGGCGTGCCGGGAGCCGTCGCGATGCCGAGCTTCTTCGCGTAGTTGATGAACAGCGTCGAGATGCCGTTCCCGTAGGTCTCCTTGTCCGACAGGACGTAGACCTTCTTGAAGCCCTGGTCCTTCGCGAACTGCGCGTCGGCCGCGCCCTGGAACTGGTCGTTCCACACGACGCGGGCGTAGTTCCGCTTGCCGGTCGGGTAGTAGACGTCCGGCTCACCCGACTCGGTGCCCGGCCCGCTGATCGTCAGGCCCGGATATGTGTTCGCCGGGCTGACGTACGCAAGCGGTCCGTCCGGCGCGCGGTCTGCGATCGGGATCTCGAGCTTCGCGCAGCCCGAGTTGAACGTCCCGACGACACCGATCACGGCCGTGTTGTTCGCGTAGGCCCTCGCGTTCGACGTGCACTTCGCCGAGTCCCAGCTGCCGGCCTGCGCGGTCGAGTCGTCACAGGACTGGAAGCCGATGTTCTTGCCGCCGGCCTTCCAGTCGTGCTGCTTGAGGATGAACTCGACCGCCTGGGCCATCTCGGTCGTCAGCGCCCGGTTCGAGCCCTGAAGTGGCAGGTCCGACGCGATGAGCGCCTCGGGCTTGCCGCTGCCCTCGTACTGAATCGGCTCGCACCCTGCTGATGGCAGCGCTGTTGCCGAGCTGCCTCCTCCTCCGCCACCGCCGCCTCCGCAGCCTGCCGCGAGCAAGACAAGCGGGATTGCGACCAGTAGCGCTGCTACTAGCAATCCAGATCTTTTCACGTGCTGTCCCTCCTCCGTCACGGGTTGCTCCTCGGCGGATCGACGGCCGCCACAGAGGGGGTCGGCCCGCGAGGGGGACAAGTATCGAGACATTCGACCGAGCTTTCAACTCTTATTGGCGCGGATACGATGCGCGCTCGGGCCGAAGTGGCGGAACTGGTAGACGCGCCGGACTCAAAATCCGGTGGGGCGCAAGCTCCGTGTGGGTTCGACTCCCACCTTCGGCACACACGGAATGCGAGTCGGAATTCTCACCGGTGGAGGCGACTGCCCGGGTTTGAACGCGGTCATCCGGGCCGTGGCCCGGCGCTCGCAGGTCCGTGGAGACGAGGTCGTCGGGATCCGGTCCGGGTGGCGCGGCCTGGTCGACGGTTCGTTCGAGCCGCTCGGCCCGCGTGAGATCTCGGGGCTCCTGCCGCGCGGCGGGACGATCCTCGGCACCTCGCGGACGAACCCGTACAAGGTCGAGGGCGGCGTCGACCGCGTGCTCGAGAACTTCGGCGCGGAGAACCTCGACGCGCTGGTCGCGATCGGCGGCGAGGACACGCTCGGCGTCGGCGCGAGGTTGTTCGCCGAGCACGGCTTCCCGGTCGTCGGCGTCCCGAAGACGATCGACAACGACCTGTCCGCGACCGACTACACGTTCGGCTTCGACACGGCGGTCTCGGTCTGCACCGAGGCAATCGACCGGCTGCACACCACCGCGGAGTCGCACAACCGCGTGATGGTCGTCGAGGTGATGGGCAGGCACACGGGCTGGATCGCGGTCATGAGCGGGATCGCCGGCGGCGCCGACGTGATCCTGATCCCGGAGCAGCCGATCACGGTCGAGCAAGCGTGCCGCGAGATCCAGCACCGGCACGAGCGCGGCAAGGACTTCTCGATCGTCGTCGTCAGCGAGGGCTACGAGCTCACGTACGAGTCGGGCCAGAGCCGGCTCGTCACCCAGGAGACCGACACGGACGAGTTCGGACACGTGCTCCTGGGCGGCGTCGGGCACGCGCTCGGCGCCGACATCGAGGAGCGCACCGGCTACGAGACCCGCGTCACGGTGCTCGGCCACGTCCAGCGCGGCGGCAGCCCGACCGCGCGCGATCGCGTGCTCGCGACGCGCTTCGGCCTGAAGGCCGTGGACCTCGTCGCCGAGGGCCGCTTCGGGCAGATGGCTTCACTGCAGGGAGATGAGATCGTCGATGTCTCGCTGGCCGAGGCGACCGCAGAACTCAAGACGGTCCCCGAGGACTGGTACGCCGTCGCTAAAGCGTTCTTCGGCTAGCAAGGCCCAAGCGAAGCGAGGGCCGCCCCCTGTGTCCACTCACGTTAATTCGACGAGCGGGAACGAGCGGTGCCGCCTCGGCGGGACGAGGAAGTTCTGGCGATGCGTCGTCTGCAGGATCGAGTTGAAGCCCTGGCCGGGCGCGCGCGGCACGAACACCAGCTTCTCGCCGCCGGGCATGTGTCCGTCCATCGCGAGTCGGTTGCGGTGGAAGTCGTCGCTCGTCGGGTTGAAGACGACGAAGTGAAGGCCGGCGGCCGGCCCGTCGCCCATGCGGTCGTGCTCCGGGTCGGCGCTCCAGAAGAACGGGTTGTCGAGCGTGTTGAAGTCGGCGCGCTGCGGGATCGCAGTCCCCTTCGTGTAGAGCGTCCCGTCCGAGCCCCGGATGTCCTGCTGTAAGCGCGAGGCCGGCTGGAGCGACGAGCTGTGCCCGATCGCGCCGTAGCGGTCGTAGTCGCGGCTCACCTCGCTCGCCGAGGCGGCGCGGCTCGGGGGCTGCGGAACCGTCTGCGTCCCGGGGCGCACGGGCAGCCGGGGCCGAAAGGCCGTGTTCACGCGATCGCGGAAGTCCGAGTTCAGGTACCACGCCTCGAGGTCCTCGAAGATGTGGGAGAGGTGCATGTGCGTGCCGCCGTGGAAGTACGAGCGCGGCCCGAGGTCGACGAGCCCCAGCGTCTCGAAGTTGACGATTCGCCGCGGCCCGAGCGTGTTCCGCTGCGTCGACGTGAAGCCGAGGAAGAGCTCCGAGCCGTCGGGAATGAGGTCGGCACCCGGCACTCCCGCCGCCGTCGCCATCTCTTTCGGCAGCCCCTTGCCCCCTTCCATCTGGCCGGCGAAGCCCTTGCGGATGCTCGTCACCGCGAGCGCGCCTTTCATCCGGTCGGAGATCTCCGTCGCGGCCGCCCGGATGTTTTCCTCGTTGTCGCTGCGGAAGAGGAACGCGACGTCGTTGTCCTCGAGCAGCGTGTCGTGGGGATCGCTGGGGAAGCGGATCGCGTCGAAGAGTGCTGGTTTGCGCGCCCGACGGTCGAAGGGCAGGTGCACGTCTGCGGCCTCCGGCACGTGCTTCTGGAAGTACGGCAGGCCCCACGCGACCGTGAGCCCGAGCCCGTCGGGCGTCGCGGGATAGTCGGCGTCGAGCTTGGCGAGCACGGCGGCCAGCGACGCGCGCGCGTCGAGCAATTGGTCCTTCGGCGCGACCACCCTGGCCGTGACCACCTCGTGGTGCCGCAGGGGCACGACGACCTCGACGCCCTCCTTCCTCTCGACGCGCAGGCCGTCGACCAGATGCTGTTCGGGCTGGTGGCCGGCAACGGCATCGCTCGGCGGCGAGTCGGCGAGCTTGTCCACGAGCTCGTAGATCCCCGCCGCGCCGAGGGCGGCGCCCGCGGCTCCGCCGACGAGCAGCTCCTTCCGGGTGAGCTTCATTGGATTAGGTGGTCGGCTTGAGGCGAA
Organism: uncultured Actinomycetes bacterium; assembly: GCA_963812695.1. Classification (GTDB taxonomy): domain Bacteria; phylum Actinomycetota; class Thermoleophilia; order Gaiellales; family Gaiellaceae; genus VAXT01. Next base: position 11,882 of record CAWEWD010000009.1, on the reverse strand, counting down.
CGAGCCCGCGCACCATGCGGTCGAGGTTGCTCACGACCTTGGCGTAGGTGAGCGGCTTGATGACGTGCTCGCTGACTGCGTAGAGGCTCCCGTGGTCGTGCCACGCGTACAGGATGTGCCACTGGTCGACGCCGCGGTTCACCGTGTACATCGTCGCCGTGATCCCGCCGAGGCGGCGTTTTCCGTGCGGGTCGCTGAAGCACGGCATCGTCGTCCGGCGCACCTTGCCGCCGACGACCTCGACGTCCTCGCAGCGCGGGATCTTGGTGCGGCCCGGATAGCCGCGGAAGTTCACGTGCACGTCCTGGCTGGGCGGCTCGTGCCAGAGGAAGCTGACGAGGTAGCTGTGGTCCTTCTCGACCGAGATGCCGTTGTCCCACTGGCCGCCGATCTTCGCGTCGATCGGGCTCGGCATCCACGTCGGGCAGTACACGGTCTCGTGGAGCCGGTTCGCCAGCCGCTGCCAGCCCGCTTTCCAGTTCTGCGGGCAGCTCGCAGGCTTCGTCGCAGCCGCAGCAGCAGGCTTGCTCTCGCTCCCGGAACAGCCCGAGGCGACGAGAGCCAGCGCGGCCAAAACCCCTGCTCCAGCCAGGCGAAGCATCAGGAGCACGTTATAGCCGGTAAATCTCCAACCAGGGCCCGCCAACGTCACCGTGCGGGCGGATCGAGTAGACGCGCCGCTCGCGTCTGAGGCTGTCGTAGAACCGCGTCTCGCGCGGGTAGTGACTCGCCGCCGCGAGGACGCGGTCCTCGACGGCGCCCGTGACGACGACGTAGCGGACACCCTCGTCGCGGAGCCGCGCCGCGTCCCGGTTCGGGTCGTACGGCTGTCCGGGCCGTGGCAGCTTCAGCGCGAGCACCCTGTAGCCGGGGAAGTCGGGCGTGGACGGGTCGGCGGCGAGGTACGCGCCCGGCGGAAGATGCTGGACGACCCAGTGCTGGGCGACGACGCGCGCGTCGGTCTTCGTCAGGTCGCGCGCATCGCGGACGCTCCACGTCAATGGAACCACGAGCATGAGGAGCGTCACGGGCGCGAGCGCCCTGAGCCGGCCGGCGAGCGCCCCGAGCGCGGGCACGAGCGGGAGCAGGTAGCGGTCGAAGTGCGAGTGCAGCAGGAACAGGTTCGCGAAGTAGACGAGGACGAACGTGCCGAGCACGAGATCGGCGCGCGTGCGATGGACGAGCGCGACGACGAGGCCGGCGACGGCGATCAGCAGCGCCGGCCCGAAGCCGTCCCAGAGCCTGCCGGCGAACGCGATCGGAGCGGCGTGGTCGTTCTCGAAGCCGAGCCAGCCGGTATGCGCCCAGCGCTCGACGCGCCACGCGTCTCCGGCCGACTGCCGGAAGTCGATCAGCACGTATGGGCTCGTGGCGGCGAATGCAACGACCGCGAGCGCGACGGCGATCGCCAGGCGTCTCCATCTCCCCCACGCCGCGGCGACGAGCGGCGCGAGGAGGATGATCCCCGGGTACTTCGCACTCGCAGCGAGCCCGACCGCGAGCCCTGCGAGCTCGATCCGGCCCGAAACCATCAGCGCGAGCGCGACCGTGACGCCGACCGTCAGCGGCACGTCCGTGACGGCCATGCGCGAGTAGGCGACGGACGTCGTCTCGACGGCAACCGCTGCGGCGGCGACGAAGCCTGCGACCGGCCCGTACGCCGCGCGTCCCAGCCACCACGCGGCCGCGACACCCCCGAGCGCAACCGCGACCAGGACGATCCGCGCCGTCAGGTACGAAGGCTCGTGCTGCCAGGCCTGGAACGGCGCGAGCAGGTACATGACGAGCGTCGGGTAGTCGAACCAGTGCGGGTCGAGCCCACCGCCGTGCGTCATCGCCCAGGCGCGCGGGACGATGTTCCGCTCGTCGGGGTTCAGGAGCGCGAACGGGAGGCCGTACTGGATACCGACGAGGCGAAGCCCAGCGGCCAGCACGAGCAGTGCCGCGAGCGCGACCCACGGGCCACCCCACCGGTTGACGACTCCGTCAGACCTCGGGCGGGGCCGCACGAACCAGGCCTGCGAGGTTGTGCGAGGCGACGATCACGGCGTCCACCCCAGCGCGCTCGAGCTCGGAGATCTCGTCGAGGGTCGTGACCTCGACGTCGGCGATCGCAAGCTTGCCCGCGGGAATGTCGGGCAACAGGTCGAGGACGCTCTCGAGCGGATCGTCGGCGTCGCCGGCCTCGCGCGGCGCGAGCAGGAAGATCTCGGGGTCGAGACGCTCGAGGGCGAGCTCGAGCTCGTCCGCGTCGCGCACCTCGACCACGCACTCGAGGCCGATGTCGTGCGCCTCCTGCCACCGGCGCTCGACGTGCTCGGCGTCCTCGCCGAGAGAGGCGGCCGCGAGCAGCAAGGCATCCGCTCCGCCCGTGAGCGCCTCGGCCGGCGATGCGTGGAGTCGCCACAGAATCGGCAGCCCCGTCGCGTCCCGGACTTCGGGAATGTTCACGTCGAGGATGACGCCCTCTGCACCGGCGCGCTCGGCCGCCGAGGCGACGTCGGCCTCGGAGACAGGTGCGATCAGCGAGATGCCGTCGCCCTCGGAGATCGCCTGGCTGAAGCGGCGCTGGCCCATCATGGACGGGTCACTCTAACTAGACGCCGATCGGATGCCAGACGGTCTTCAACTCGAGGAAGGATGCGATCTCCCAAGGGCTCTGATCGTCGGCCGAGCCCCGGACGACACGCTTCACGTTCTCCGCCGCGAGCTGCTCGAGCTCCTCGACCTGACCGTCGGCACCGGCGAGGTCGAGAGCGTTCACGTCCATGTGGCCCGCAAGCCAGGGCGCGAGCTCGTCACGCTGCCCCGTGAGCAGGTTGACGACGCCGCCCGGAACGTCTGACGTGGCAAGCACCTCCGCCAGCTCGACGGCGGCGAGCGGGTGGGTCTCGGATGCGACGACGACCGTCGTGTTGCCGCCGACGATCGCGGGTGCGACGCGGGAGACGAGCCCGAGGAGAGGCGGCTCGTCGGGCGCGAGAATGCCGACGACGCCGGTGGGCTCGGGCACCGTGAAGTTGAAGTACGGGCCGGCGACCGGGTTCGACGAGCCGAGCACCTGCGCGAGCTTGTCCGCCCAGCCGGCGTACCAGACAAGGCGATCGACCGCGCGGTCGACCTCGTCGGCGCCCGAGCTGAGCTCGATGAACTCGGCGCGGCGCGACTCGAGCATCTCGGCGATCCGGTAGACGACCTGTCCGCGGTTGTAGGCGGTCATCGTCGACCACTTGGGGAATGCAGCGCGCGCTGCGCGGACCGAGTCGCGGAGATCCTTGCGCGAGCCGCGAGCCACGTTCGCGCCCTCGGCCTCGTAGGTGCGGCCCGACTCGGAGCGCGGGAACGCGCCTCCGATGTAGAGCTTGTACGTCTTCTTGACGGGAAGCCGACTCATTCCCCCGCCCCGACGGCCCAGATCAGGAAGGCGACGATTACGAACCCGACGCCGAGGACAGCGGCCAAGAATCCGAGCTGGCGCCCGGTCCGCCGCAGCGAGCCCCACGCGTAGTGCTCGTCGCTCATTCGAACTCCAGGTACGGCTCGAGCCCGTGGCGCCCGCCCTCGCGGCCGAAGCCGGACTCCTTGTAGCCGCCGAACGGCGAGGCCGGGTCGAAGCGGTTGTACGTGTTCGCCCAGATCACGCCGGCCCGGAGCTTCTGCGCCATGGCGAGGATGCGCGAGCCCTTCTCCGTCCACACGCCGGCGGAAAGCCCGTACGGCGTGTTGTTCGCCTTCTCGACCGCCTCGTCGGGCGTGCGGAACGTCAGCACGGAGAGCACGGGCCCGAAGATCTCCTCCTGCGCGATGCGGTAGCTCTGGGCGACGTCCGTGAAGACGGTCGGCGCGAACCAGTAGCCCTTCTCGGGGAGACGGCACGGCGGCTGGTAGATCTCGGCGCCCTCCTCCTCGCCGGCCGCGACGAGCTCCTTGATCTTGTCGAGCTGCTGGCGCGAGTTGATCGCGCCGACGTCCGTGTTCTTGTCCAGCGGGTCGCCGACGCGGAGCGTGGTCAAGCGGCGCTTGAGCTTCCCGATCAGCGGCTCGTAGATCGACTCCTGGACGAGCAGCCGAGAGCCCGCGCAGCAGACGTGGCCCTGGTTGAAGTAGATGCCGTTGACGATGCCCTCGACCGCCTGGTCGAGCGCCGCGTCGTCGAAGATGATGTTCGCGGCCTTCCCGCCCAGCTCGAGCGTCAGGTGCTTGCCGGTTCCCGCGAGCTGACGCTGGATCGACTTCCCGACCTCGGTCGAGCCCGTGAATGCGATCTTGTCGACGTCGGGATGCTCGACGAGCGCCGCGCCCGTGCGGCCGTCGCCGGTGACGATGTTGACGACACCCGGCGGGAGCTCGGCCTGCCGCAGGACATCTGCGAAGAGGAGCGCCGAGAGGGGCGTCGTCTCCGCAGGCTTGAGGACGACCGTGTTCCCGGCCGCGAGCGCCGGCGCGATCTTCCAGGCCAGCATGAGCAGCGGGAAGTTCCACGGCACGATCTGTCCGGCGACGCCGATCGGGCGCGGCTTGCGGTTCGGGAACGCGTACTCGAGCTTGTCCGCCCACCCTGCGTAATAGAAGAAGTGCGCAGCCGCGAGCGGGAGGTCGACGTCGCGCGACTCGCGGATCGGCTTGCCGCCGTTCAGGGACTCGAGGACGGCGAACTCGCGCGAGCGCTCCTGGAGGATGCGCGCGATGCGGAACAGGTATTTCGCGCGCTCGGCCGGCGCGATCGACGACCAGCCATTGTCGAACGCTTCGCGTGCTGCGCCGACCGCCTGGCCCACCTCCTCGCGGGTCGCCTGACCGATCTCGGCCAGCGGCTCCTCGCTCGAGGGGTCGATCGTCGTGTACGCCTCACTCGGCTCGAGCCACTCGCCGCCGACGAAGAGGCCGTACTGCTCGCGCAGCTGGACAAGGTCGCGAGCCTCCGGCGCCGGCGCGTAGTCCCAGGCCGCCGGAACGGGCGCCTGGTCGCGCTTGCGCTCGAGCTCGCTCACGAGGGGCCCCGGGGGCGGCGCCCACCACCCACCCCCCACCCATAAAGGGTGGGGCTCGACGGTACTCGTCGGACTCGCGCGTGCGTGTGCCGATTTCGGGCCGAATCAGTCAACGGTGAAGTAGTCCGGGCTTTGGTACCTGCCCGTCTTCTCCTTTCGGATCTGCATCAAGACGTCGTTCAGCAATGACGACGCACCCATCCGATACAGGTCCGGCGTCAGCCACTCGGGCCCGAGCGTCTCGTGCAGCTGGACGAGGTACTGCACCGCCTGCTTCGCCTGGCGGATCCCGCCGGCAGGTTTCATCCCAACCCGCCGACCCGTCTCCTCGTAAACATCGCGAATCGCCTCGAGCATCACCAACGTCACCGGCAGCGTCGCCGCGGACGGAAGCTTCCCCGTCGACGTCTTGATGAAGTCGGCGCCGCCCGCGATCGCGAGCAGGCTCGCCCGGCGCACGTTGTCGTACGTGCCCAACTCGCCCGTCTCGAGGATCACCTTCACGTGCACGTCGCCGGCGGCCTCCTTCACCTTCACGATCTCGTCGTAGACCTTGGCGTAGCGGCCCGACAGGAAGGCGCCACGGTCGATGACCATGTCGACTTCGTCCGCGCCCATCTCGACGACCTCGCGCACCTCGGCCACCTTCACGTCCGTCGGCGCCTGACCCGACGGGAACGCCGTCGCGACCGACGCGACCTTGACGCTGGTCCCGCGAGTGCGCTCGACCGCTGTCGGCACGAGATTTGGATAGACGCAGATCGCTGCGACCGACGGGACCGTCGCATCGGCCGGATCCGGACGGATGCCCTTCGAGGTGATCGCGGCAACCTTGCCGGGCGTGTCCGCGCCCTCGAGGGTCGTCAGATCCATCATCCGCACCGCCAGGTCGAGCGCGAACAGCTTCGCCTCACGCTTGATCGACCGCTTGGCGAGCGTCCCGGCACGCTCCTCCAGCGCGACCGCGTCGACCGATCCGATCCGCGGCAAACGCGGCTCGAGCGGGAGCTCGAATCCCGTTGCCAGCACGGGCGCCTTGGCCATACGAAGGAGTCTAGCCCTGCACCGGCAGCTCACCGGGGAGCGCGTACTCCCAGCCTTCCTGCCAGTCGAATGGCGCCCCGACGACCTCTTCGAGCGCCGCCCCCAGCAGCAGATGCTGAAGGGCCCACCGGTTCGCCGAATGAGCGATCAGCAGCACACGCGAACCGTCCCGGTCGGGGAACAGGTCGTTCAGGAAGCTCCGCGTGCGCTCGACGACCTGCCGGTAGCTCTCGCCGCCCGGAAACGGCTCGTCGATCCGACGCAGCCGTTGCTGCTCGTCGAGGTCGGCAGCCGGCGCCCCGTTCAGCTGGCCGTAGTTGCACTCGCGGAGCCTCGAGTCGAGCTGGACCTGGAGCTCCGACTCCGCAAACGCGATCTCCGCGGTCTCGATCGCACGCCCCAGATCCGACGCGAACACGGCTGCGAGACCGTCGTCGCGTCGCCGCTCGCCGAGCTCCGCCGCCTGCTCACGGCCCGTCTCCGACAACCTGCCCTCGAGCCAGCCGGTGGCGATGCCCGTCTCGTTGTCGATCGTCGTCGAATGCGTCTCATAGACGAGCTCGATCGCCATCAGATTCCCAGGCGCTCGAGCAGCCCCTCGTCGCGGCGCCACTTCGGCTTGACCTTGACCTTGAGCTCGAGAAAGACGGGGTGCCCGACCAGGTGCTCGATCTCCGGCCGGGCACGCACGCCGATCTCCTTCACCACCGACCCGCCCTTGCCGACCACGATCTGCTTCTGCGAATCGGTCTCGACGTAGAGACTCGCGCGCACGACCTTCTCGTCGACCTCCTCGACTTCGACGGAAATCGCATGCGGCACCTCCTCGCGCGTGAGCGCAAGCGCCTTCTCGCGGATCAGCTCCCCGATCTCCTCTTCCTGTGAGAGATCGCTTCGCTGCTCGGGCGGAAAGTACGCGGGCCCCTCGGGCAGAAGCTCGACCAGCTCGTCGCGCAGCTCTTCGATGCCGTCGCCCGTCTTCGCGCTCACGGGATGGAGCGCGTGGAAGTCGCCGAGTTTGGACGCCGTGTCCATCTGGGTCGCGACGTGCCCGGGCTTGAGGCGATCGACCTTGTTCAACCCGATCACGACCGGCACGCCGAGCGAGAAGACCCGCTGCGCGATGAAGCGGTCGCCGGCGCCGATCCGTTCCCGTGTGGAGAGGACGAAGAGGACCGCGTCGACGTCCTCGAACGCCCGGTCGACGGTGCGCTGCATGCGCTCGGTCATCGGGTCGAGCGGGCGCTGGAAGCCGGGCAGATCGACGAGCACGAGCTGGTAGCCGTCGCCGTTGACGACGCCGGCGATCCGCCGCCTCGTCGTCTGGGGCTTGTCGGAGACGATCACCACCTTGCCGCCGGCCAGCGCGTTCACGAGCGTCGACTTGCCCACGTTCGGGCGCCCGGCGACTGCGACGAAGCCGGATTTCACAGCTCGAACGTCTCGGGCAGCAGCTGCGCCGGAGTGCGCGTGACGACCTCCCTGTCCGCGCCCTTGAACGTGACGCGGTCGAAGCGGAACTCGTAGATCCACTGCCGACAGCCGCCGCAGGGCGACGCGGTGATCGCGATCTCCTCCAGATCGCCTGGGCGGCAGCCTGCAACGACGGCACATGCGATCGCCGTCCGCTCCGCGCAGATGCCGAGCGGATACGACGCGTTCTCGACGTTGACGCCTTCGAACAACCGCCCATCCCGCGCGCGGACGACGGCTCCGACGTTGAAGCTCGAGTAGGGCGCGTAGGCGCGCTCCGCCGCGGCCACGGCCTGGTCGTACAACTCCCGGCTCATCCGAACACCTGGAAGATGACGAGCACGGCGAGCGCCCCGAGCAGGCCGCCGTACACGACCTCGATGAACGAGTGGACACCCGACTCGATTCGCGTCTGGGCGACGAGCACCGCCATCAGGAACGTCAGCGACGTGATCAGGAACCAGTGCTGCGAATCGCCGACCACCTGCGTCACCGCCATCCAGCCGCCGAACGCGACCGCGGCGTGACCCGACGGAAGCCCTCCCCGCAGCGGCGTCCCGCGACCCGTGTACGCCTTCGTGCCCAGCACGAGGATGATCGTGAGCACGAGCGCGATCACCGTCAACTCGGCGGGCGCGTCCCGCAGCCGCTCGATCAGCCGCGAGCTGCGGTTCACGAAGACGTCGGAGAAGACCAGGTAGCCAACGGCGACGGCGTTCACAGTCGCGATCAGGACGGCGCCCGCTGCGATGTCCTTGGCGAGCTTGGCCAGCGGGTCGAACGAGGTCGTCACCACGTCGATCCCGGCCTCGAGCGCCGAGTTGATCATCTCCGCGATCAGGACGAACGAGATCGCAAGCAGCAAGTGCAATCAACTCGATCCGCCCCACCCCGGCCACGAGTGCCGCGATCAGCACCGCTGCGGCGATCGCGAAGTGAATGCGCATGTTCCGCTGCGTGCGCAGGACGTGGATCACGCCCTCGAACGCAAAGTTGAAGCTCTCCAGCAGCGAGGGGCCGCGGCGCGTCGGGGCAGCCATCACACGAGCTCCGACTCGCGGCGTTCCATCTCGACGCCGTGGTCGTAGCCGAGCAGGTGCAGGAGCCCGTGGACGAGCGGCGCCCGCCACTGCTCGCCGACGACCTGCGGACAGAGGACGGCATCGCCCAGCTGGCGGGGGACGCCGTCGGGCAGCTCGTCCCGGCCGTCGATCGGAAACGAGAGGACGTCGGTCGCCTCGTCTCGGCCAAGGTGCTCGTGCTTGAGCGTGCGCATCTCGTCCGGGCCGACGAAGAGCAGTCCGAGGTCGCCGTCGTCGACGCCTTCCGCGGAGAGCACCCGACGCGCCAGCTCCTCGGCGCCGTGCTCGTCGACGTCGGCTCCGCTCCGGTTCTCGATCTCGACCGTCACCACAGCGTCACTTCCGACGCTGCGTGCCGGTCTCCTCCGCGTGCTTGCGGTACGCCTCCACGATGCGCTGGACGAGCTTGTGCCGGACGACGTCCTCGTGGCCGAAGCGGATGAAGGCGACGCCGTCGAGCGAGCCGATGATGTCCTGCACCTGGATCAGGCCGGACGCCTGCTCGCGCGGCAGGTCGACCTGGGTCACGTCGCCCGTGACCACGATCTTCGAGCCGAACCCGAGGCGCGTCAGGAACATCTGCATCTGCTCGGGGCTCGTGTTCTGCGCCTCGTCGAGAATGATGAACGAGTCGTTCAGCGTCCGGCCGCGCATGAACGCGAGCGGCGCGACCTCGACGATGCCCTTCTCCATGTACGAGGCGAGCCGGTCCGCGTCGAGCATGTCGTAGAGGGCGTCGAAGAGCGGGCGCAGGTACGGGTCGACCTTCTCGAGCATCGTCCCCGGCAGGTACCCGAGACGTTCGCCGGCCTCGACCGCCGGACGCGTGAGGATGATCCGCCCCACCTGCCGGTCTGCGAGTGCCGCGACCGCGAGCGCCATGGCCAGATACGTCTTGCCCGTTCCGGCCGGGCCGATTCCGAACGTGACCACGCGGTCGCGAATGGCATCCACGTAGCGCTTCTGGGTGACGGTCTTCGGCGCGATCTTCTTGCCGCGATGGCGCCAGACGACGTCCTCGAACACCTCGCGCACGTCCTCGACCTGGTCGAGCGCGCCGAGCACGGCGTCGACTGTCGAGGGCCCGATCTCGTGCCCGCCTTCGGCCAGCTCGACCAACTCGTCGACGACCGCGCGGGCTTCCGTCACACGCTCGTCGTCGCCCTCGATCGTCAGCCGGTTTCCGCGCAGGCGAACGGTGACCCGAAGGCGATCGCGAAGGGCTTCGAGCACGCCGTCGCCGATCGCCGCGAGCTCGGCGGCGACATCGTTCGAGACATCCAGCACCTGCTGCATCGCCCGAAGTGTAGGCGCGCCACTGAGCCCGGGCCGCGACCCTTTCGACCCGAATCCGGCACAGACACGTGCGCTTTCCCCCGATACGATCGCCTTGGGGAGGAGGTTGGGGCTACCTGAATACGAGGCGGCCCCGCGGCGGGACGCTCAGGCCAGCTTCTCGCGGACGAGCTGGCTTACCGCCGACCCGTCGGCACGACCCGCGACCTGCGGCATCACGTCGGCCATCACCCGCCCCAGGTCGCGCATGCTCGTCGCACCGCACTCGGCGATCGCGTCGTCGATGATCGACTCGAGATCCTCCTCGGACAGGGGCTCGGGCATGAACTCCTGGATCACGTCGAGCTCGTCTTCCTCGGCTTCGGCCCGCTCCTCGTTGCCGGCCGCGCGGTAGGCCTCCGCGGCCTCGATGCGCTTCTTCCGCTCGCGCTGGAGCACCTGGAGCTCCTCCTGGTCGTTCAGCTCCCGCTGCAGTTCCTTCTCCGCCGAGCGGAGGTTCGACAGGATCAGCCGCAGCGTGTCGCGGCGCGGAGCGTCGCGCTCGCGCATCGCGACGGCGAGCTCTTCCTCGATCTCGGCGATCAGGCTCATCCCGGAATCCCCATCATCCGCCCTCCGAGCAGGTGCCAGTGCAGGTGGAAGATCGTCTGCCCCCCACCAGGCCCGACGTTGACGACGACGCGATAGTCCTCGAGCCCGACCTCGCGCGCCGTCTCCGCGACGAATTCGAGCATGCGCTGCGTCTCCTCCGCCGGAAACTCGCCGATGTCGCGGAACGTTTCGACGTGGCGCTCGGGGATGACGAGCAGATGCGTGTCGGCGCGCGGGTTGATGTCGGCGATCGCAACGAAACCGTCGCCCTTCCGGACGTGGTCGCCCTCCGCGTAGAGCTTGCAAAAGAGACAGTCAGACGACACCGACGATCCCCTCGTCCGCGACGTCCACCGCGCGTACGCGCACGAGCTCGCCGACCGGGGCCGAGCCCTCGACCAGCCACGGCGAGTAGTCGTCCCCGTATCCGCGCCCGGGACGATCGACGAGCACTTCGTCGCTCGCGCCGAGCTTGGAGCGCCAGCGCTCGACGCAAGCCTCGTGCGAGTCGGCGCGCAACCGAGCGCCGCGGCGCTTCTTCACCGCTGCCGGCACGGGATCCTCGGCGGCCGTCGCCGTCCCGGGCCGCGGCGAGTACGGGAAGACATGCACCTTCGTCACACCCGCAGCAGCGAGCACACGACGCGTCTGCTCGAAGGCCATCTCGTCCTCGGTCGGAAAGCCGACGATCACGTCGGCCGTCAGGTTGAAGTCCGGCGAGCGGCTCGAGGCGCCGGAGGTAGGTCGCGGCCGTGTAGCGGCGACCCATCGCGCTCAGCACACGGTCGTCGCCCGACTGCAGAGGAACATGCAGGTGCCTGGAGACGGTCGGCGTCTCCCGCAACGCACGCACGAGCTCGTCACTCACATGATTGATCTCGATCGACGACAGGCGCAGACGCTGCAGGCCAGGCGTCGCGCCGGCGTCGCGGACGAGCCGCGCCAGCGTGTAGCCGCGCTCGCGATCGCGGAAGCAGCCGAGGTTGATGCCCGTGAGCACGACCTCCCGATGGCCCTGCTCGACCCGCCTGATGACCTCCCGCAGGAGCCGCGCCGGCGCTGCGGCTTCGCGAAGCCCCACGCACGAGCGGGATCACGCAGAACTTGCAGGAGAAGCTGCACCCGTCCTGGACGCGTACGAAGCGCGCGGACACGGTCGAGCCGTGCATCGGCCTGAACGCATCCGATCGCGCCAACGTCGCCCGCGACGAACGCCGCAGTGTCCTCGGCTCTCCGCGAGACGACGGTCACGTTCTCGGGCAGACCGGCGAACGCGCGCTCGAGGTTGGCCGCGCACCCGGTCACGTACACGCGCCGGTGTGTGCGGGCGGCCCGAGCTGCTGCCTGGCGAGACTTGCGAACGGCTTCGTTCGTCACGCAACACGTGTTGACGATGGCGATCTCG
>CAWEWD010000008.1:0-236647 GCA_963812695.1 uncultured Actinomycetes bacterium | reverse complement strand
ACGCGTCCTCGTCGAGGACCTCGGCGAGCGGGTCGGGCCGCGACCGACGCTCGCGTCGATCGCGCGCGGCTTCGACGTCGCGCGGCCGCGGCCTGCGCACCCGGGTGCGGCGCCAGCGCCAGATCACGAAGAGCCAGATCACGAGCGCGCCGCCGAGCATCGCCCACCGCTGCCACTGGTCGGTGTACGCGAGGTCGACGGTGCCCGGTCTTCGTGATGCGGTACCCGTTCGCCCACCCGAACGCCTCGACGTGGCGGAGGTCGGCGTCGCCGCGACGTCGCCGTCCAGTCCGAGTCGAAGGCCTCGGCCCACAGCACCGTGCCCGGCGCGCACCGGCGCCGTCCCGACCGGTTCGCGTCGGTGAGGTCGACGCCGAGCGCGGCGCGGGTCGGGTCGCGGCGAGTCGATCGGGACGTCGGCGGCCTGCGACGCCGGCACCGCGGCCTGCAGCGGGATCCACGCGAGGTTCTCGTAGAGCACGAACCCGCGGCTCGGAGCGCAGCCGCGCGAGGTCGAGCTGCGCCGCGAGCGCGGTGCGCAGCGCGCGCGCGGGGCGGCGCCGTGGCGCCACCGTCCGGTGCCCTGCGTGCTCGGCAGCACGACGTAGCGCACACCCATCGGCGCGAGCATCCGCCCGAGCCGGTTGGTGAGCCCGGCGGTCGCTGAGCTCGATCGCGCGGTCGACGACGTGGTCGGCGTCGTGCTGCGGCGCGCGCCACTGCTCGGTGACGTCACCGGGGCCGTTGCGGGTGAGCGTGTACCCGGTGCCGTCGTCGAGCACGACGGGATCGAGCGGCAGCACCGCGGGATCGCCCGACCCAGAGCATGCGGAACTGCCCTCGACCGGCGAGCGACTGCGGTGAACGCGAGCGTCTGCGTCCAGTCGTCGCTCGGCGCGTGCCAGCGGCCGTTGAACGTGTCGGCGGTGAACGCCGAGCACCGGGAGCAGGAGCGCGAGCGCCACCGAGGATCGCGGCCGGCTGGCGCCAGCCGAACCGGAAGGTGCGGATGCCGTCGACGAGCACCGAGACGCCGATGCCGAGCGCGATCGCGAGGCCGAGCGCGGCGAGCGGTGAGCCCGGCTTCGGGAGCGGGCACCGACGCGTCGGGGAAGAAGCGCGCCGGGACCCACACCGCGGCCCACCCGAGCGAGCGCGAGCATCCAGCCGCGCGCCGCCCACGCGAGGCGCGGCGCCGGTGGCGATGAACAACGGCACCGCGGCCGCGACGAGCAGTCCCCACATCGCCCATCCGGCGCCCTGCGGGCCCGAGTGGAACCGCAGGATGTTGTCGAGGTCGAGGTTCGGCGTGCGGAACGCGAAGCCGAGCGACGCGGGGTCGAAGTCCGTTGCGCGCGTACGCGAGCGGCCACGGGAACAGCAGCACGATGCCCGAGCAGCGAGCTGACGATCGCGAGCCCGAGCACGCGGAACGCGAGCTTGATGCCACCCGCGATCGGGATCGCGAGCACGAGCGCGAACGCGGCGAGCACGAACAGGCCGAGCCCGACGGGGAACCACGCGCCGAGCAGCGCCGCGAGCACCGAGAGGCGCAGGAGCCGACCGCGCCGGCGTGGCTCGTCCGGGTCGTCGACGACGATCGTCGCGATCGCGACCCGCGATCCGCACCGTCGCGTCGAGCAGGAACGGCAGCAGCGCGAACAGCACGAGCGGGCCGAGGCGACCTTCGCGAGATCGCGTTGCGCGGCGACGGGGTTGATGCCGTACGCGAGCCCGGCCGCGAGCGCCGGCCCGCGGATGCCGATGATCGCGGTTGCCGAGCCGGTACGCACCGAAGGCGCCGAGCGGGATCGCGAGCACCACGACGAGCGTGCGGGCGAGCGACGACCGCGCCGAAGAGCACGGTGCCGAGGCCGCCCATCAGCGCGAGCGCCGGCGGCGCCGGCGACGCGCGACCCGAGGCCGGTGTAGCGCCACGCCGACCCGAAGGTGTCGAACAGGTCGCCGACGCTCGGCCAGATACCGAACGTGCCGATCGCCGGGACACCGTGCGAGATCAGGCCGCGCGACCCGAACGAGCACGAGCGCGAGGAACCCGAGGAACGCGATGGCGGCCGGGGCGCGCACGCCGTCGGACACGGTGTCGACCGCGCTCGCGGCTCGCGGTCGCCGAGCGAGCGCAGCCGGCCGTCGGTGTGCAGGTGGTGGGTGAACGAACGCGCCGAGGCGGGTGCCGGTGCCGACCTGGAGCTCGCGCAGCTCGCGGTCGTGCACGTGCCGCGAGCGACTGCGCCCGCTTGCGCGACGGCGCGCAGGCGGCGGAAGTGGAAGAGGTTGCTAGAACCAGCGGTGATCGCCGGCCCGCGCGCGGCGCGGGTGGCCGGTGAGCAGGTCGCCGATCGCCTCGACGAACGCGACGACGAACCCGAACGGGACGAGCCAGAGCAGCGTGCCAGCAGCGAGTACGACGTGAGCAGCACGCGCACGCGACTGCGCGCGAGCGCGACGTCGTCGGGCCGGTCGGCGCGCAGCGCGCTCGTCCGCCGCCTCGCGGTGCGCGACACGCGCGTCGGGCACGACGAGCACGCGCGCGCCCGCGAGCCGGGCCCGCCAGCAGAGGTCGAGGTCCTCGGCGCCGGGGAACGTCGCGGGATCGAACCCACCGAGCTGCGGTGAAGAGGTCGACGCGCACGAGCATCGCCGCGGTCGTGACGTAGAAGACGTCGCGCACGCCGTCGTGCTGCTCCTGGTCGAGCTCGCCGGGCTCGATGCCGGTGTACGGCGCGCCGAAGCGGTCGATGGCGCGCCCGACGTCGAGCAGCACGCTCGGGTCGTCGGCGCGCGACGAGCTTGGGCCCGACGATGCCCGGCGTTCGAGCGGTACGCCTCCTCGACCAGCGTGCGGACGACGGCCGGGGTCGAGCACGACGTCGTCGTGGCAGACGAGCAGGAAGGTCGCGCCCTCGACCGCGTGCAGCGCCTCGTTGGCCGCCTCGGCGAAGCCGGCGGTCTCGTCGAGCCGGCGGACGAACGCGCGCCGGCAGCAGCTCGGCGACCCGCGGCGACGGGATCGACCTCGACTGCCGCAGTCGACGACGAGCACGGTGAGATCGGGGTAGTCCTGCGTCGGCCAGGCCGCGCAGCGTGTCGTCGAACCACGGCCCCGGGGTTGCGGGTGACGACCATGGCCACCACCGGCGGGTACGGCGCGCCGCCGGATCGACGACTCGTCGTCGTCGTCGGGCGTCCGTCGGGCCGGACCGGACGTCGAGCGGCCGGGTCGACCGGTCGACCGGCGGTCGTCGGCCTCGGCGGGCACGGCGAGAATCGGCCCGTCGGGAGGTTCCTCCGTGCTCATCAGGGGTGCCAGGGTACGCGCGACCCCTTCGTGACCCTGGTCACGGGCGGACGCGGCCTCGCCGGGCCGCTCCACTACCTTCACCGCATGATCGTGGCGCTCGCCGGCGGCGTGGGATCGGCCCGCTTCCTGCGCGGCCTGCTCCAGGTCGTCGACCCGCGCGACGTCACCGTGATCGTCAACACCGGCGACGACGACTGGTTCCACGGGCTGCTCGTCTGCCCCGACCTCGACTCGGTCACCTACGCCCTGGCCGGCGCCAACAACCCCGAGACCGGATGGGGCCTCGCCGGGCGAGACCTTCGCTGACCCTCGGCGCCCTCGCCCGCTACGGCGTCGACACCTGGTTCGGCCTCGGCGACCAGGACCTCGCCACCCACCTCTTCCGCACCGAGCGGCTGCGGTCGGGCGCGCCGCTGTCGGTGGTGACCGCCGAGATCGCCGCCGCCTGGGGGCTCACGTGCCGCCTGCTCCCGATGACCGACGACCGCGTCGCCACCCGCATCACCGCGCGAGCCGAGCCGGTGTCGTCGAGCTCGCGATGGAGGAGTGGTTCGTGCGGGAGCGCTGCGAGCCGCCGGTGCTCGACGTGCGGTTCGACGGCGCCGACGCCGCGCGCCCGGCCCCGGGCGTGCTCGACGCCCTCGCCGCCGCCGACACCATCGTGGTCTGCCCCGCGCAACCCGGTGCTCTCGATCGGCCCGATCCTCGCGGTCCCCGGCGTGCGCGACGCGCTCGTCGCCGCACGCGACCGTGTCGTCGCGGTGAGCCCGCTCATCGCGGGCGCGGCGGTGAAGGGCCCGGCCGACCGGCTGCTTCGCCGATCTCGGGCTCGAGCCGTCGTGTGTCGGCGTCGCGCGCGATGTACCGCGACTTCTGCGGCGCGTTCGTGCTCGACACCGTCGACGCGTCGCGCGCCGACGAGATCCGCGCGCTCGGCGTGCGCGCGCAGGTCGCGGAGA
Organism: uncultured Actinomycetes bacterium; assembly: GCA_963812695.1. Taxonomy (GTDB): domain Bacteria; phylum Actinomycetota; class Thermoleophilia; order Gaiellales; family Gaiellaceae; genus VAXT01. Next base: position 232,366 of record CAWEWD010000008.1, on the reverse strand, counting down.
CGCTGATGATCGACGCGCGCGTCGCCGCCGCTGCCCTCGCCCGCGAGACGCTCGCCGCGGTGGCGTAACGATGAACTCGCTCACGCTCGTCCCGCTGCACGGCATCCCCGAGGTCCGCGCCGGCGACGTGCTCGCGACCGTTCATCGCCGACGCCGCCGACGCGCAGGGCACTCCCCTGCAGCACGGCGACTGCCTCGTCGTCACGCAGAAGATCGTGTCGAAGGTCGAAGGCCGCGTCGTCGAGATCGATCCCGACGACCGCGACGCACGACGCAAGCTCGTCGAGTCGGAGTCGGTGCGGGTCCTGCGTCGGCGGGGCGACTCGCTCATCGTCGAGACCAAGCACGGGTTCGTGTGCGCGGCCGCGGGGATCGACATCTCCAACGTCGACGAGGGGTACGCCGCATTGTATCGACGAACGAGAGTCGCTCTCCGGATCGGCCCACATGCTCCTGAAAGACCAGCGTCCGCCGTCCGCACAGCCTCGCCACTATGAGGGTCAATAGCGTTTCCAGCCCATATTCCTGACAAGCGACGAACGGTGTGGGCGACCGCGCAACGTCGACGAGGAAGCGAGGGGATACCGGAATCCCGCGAGTGCGACGGTACCCAGGTGCATAGCTCCGCGTCGAGGCCATCCTTGTGGTCATCAGGAGCGATGTCGCCGGAACGCCATTTCGGTCCAGTGCCGCAATGAACGACTCGCCAGGGAACCAACGTTTGCCGCCCTCGGCGTGCGCGCTCCAGACGACTCTCTCGTCGCGGAAACGAACGTGACACCGAGCTCGTGCTTGGACTTGGCTTTACGCATGATCTGTTGAATCTAAGCTTCGAGCGGGGCCCGCAGGGCCTTCCGTAGCCTCGACGACGAGCGTAGGGCCGCCGCGGCGGTGACGAGCGTTCTTCCGCGCGTGCCGGATGAGATCGCAAGGGTTTCGAGCGTTCGGTCCCGATTTGCGAAGCGCGACTTGTACTCATCGTCCCCCCGCAGGAATCGGTACTCGGTGACGCCGTCCGTCAACGCGGCGCGGATCGAGTGCGCGAGCAGCACGAACCCGACCGAGGCGTCGTCCCAGGCCGGGTCGCGGCCTGCTTGGTAGTACGACTCGACGCCGCCGAACCGGAATCCGTGCCAGGCTGCTACTGGCTGCCCGTCGAGCTCGAGAAACCACAGCCGCAGCCAGCCGCGCTCGAGGGCGCAGGCTGCGAAGTCCCGATGGAAGGTCTCGCGGGTGCCGCCGAAAGAGGAGTTCCCCTCTGACCACCGCGCCGAATGCAATGCGAACAGGGTATTGAGGTCTTCCTCCAACGCGCCGGATCGTCGGCGAGGCGGAACTGGACCTCGTGCCGGCGATGGAGGTTCCGCTCGCGCCGGCCGACCTGCTGGCGGAAGTTCGAGCTTCGCGAGGCGAGGAAACCATCCCATCCGCCTCCGTCGTCGTGTAGGACAGGGTTCGACTCCGTCCGAAGCAGCGTTGCGCCGAGAGCATCGCGCCAATCCTCGTCGCTCGGGAGGTGCTCGGCGAGCAGGACATCCCAGCGTCGGCGGTTCGTCTCCAGATACGTGATGAGAGCGCCTGCGGCTGCCCCGCGCTCGTTCGGATGGCAGATCGGCCCGAGTTGGTCGGACGCCCCATGTCCGAGAAAGCGGAGAATCCGCCCCGGCCGTTTGATCCAGAAGTAGAGGGGCAGGACGGCGGCAATTCGGTCACCGTCATCCAGGGCCGCGGCGACAGCGAGCTCCCGTTCATGCCCGAAATGGCCCCACCAGAGTGATGTCCACTCCCAGGTGGCGAAGATGTTGCGGCTCGACTCGGCGAGGTCCGACCACTCCGTCTTGATCGAATCGAGCCCGTCGACGGGCTCGATCCTTAACGGCGTCGCCGTCGTGCTCATCGAAACAAGTGGACAACGATCGGCTGGAGGCCGATGCGCTTGGCGAACGGCCGGAGAAATGCGTAAGTGCACCAGTCGACCAGGCCCGTCGGGGAGGGGGCAAAGGCCTGAAGGAGCGTGCGCTCATGGCATGCCGATGTCCACTGCAGCTTGTAGTGCTCGTCGCCGCCGAGGAACTCGTAGGTGGAGAGCCCGAGCGAGAACGCGTGCTCGAGCGCCGCACGAGTGAGGAGACGCCCGGGCGAGAAGCGCGCATACGCCGGGTCGTAGCCGCCCTTGATGTAGTACCAGACTCCGTTTTGCACCAGGTTGTACTGGAAGGCGATCGGTCGTCCGTCGAGCCGGAGGAACATGAGCTTCAGCCACCCTCGCTCGACTGCCCAGCGCGCGACCTCGGTGTAGAAGGTGTGGGTCTCGGCGTGCGAGAGAATCGCGGAGTTTTCAGCCGCCTTCCATCCGGACGATTCGACTGCGAATCCCTCTTCGAGGAGCTCGTGAAGCCGGTCGGTGCCGTCGGCGAGATCGAACGTGACGGACCCTTCGTCCTGGAGGCGGCGGAGTCGGCGTGGGAGGTCGCTCCGAACGCTCCGGCCGCGGCCGCGCAGGAACGTCTCCCAGTCACCTTCGATGGTGAGGTACGGCGAACGTTCCAGCGTGCGCGTGAGGACGCGGTACCCCGCCGCCTTCGCCGCCTCGTCCCATTCGGCTAGCTCACTTTCGTGCGGCTCGAGGAATGCGAGTGCCGCCCGCCGCGGATGATGGGTGAACACCTCGTGTACGAGCAAAGAGCGTGTCTCGTCGTCCTCGGCAAGGACGCCGAAGACAGGACTGTGCCAGTTGCTCGTCGATTGCAGCTTGCCGCCGTGCCTGTAGAGGGGGAACACGCCGCGAGAGTCGGTCGTCGCGCCGAGCGACAAGGAGCTCGAGCTTCCCCGCCGCCGAACGCCCGCCACCACGCTGCGAACCAGCCCGGTCGCAAGAACGGCAGAGCGCCCACGCGATCGGCGAGCGCGTCCCACTCGTCGTAGAGCGGCTCGATCGACCGCTCGATGCTTACCGTCAGGGAGTGAGTTGCGCCGCCGAGGCGTGGGTCTGGGTTTGGATCCGGTTGCTCGATCACACGCAGCACGTCGTAAAGGTCGTCCGGTCGTCGACCCTGAAAGTGGTCGCGCAAGCCTAGATCGGCGAGCCATCGTAGGCGGTCGGCGCCTGCACGTGTCACAAGCGGCTCGACGTCGACTCCTTCCAACACCCGCGCGGACGACTCGAGCTCTCCTGCGCGCCGCTCGGCGTGAATCGCCAAGGCGCACATCACCCGCGTCGCGAGCGCGGGAAACGGCACGGCTTCACCCGATCCATTCACACTCTCGATGACGGCGTCTTCGACGCCATACCTGCGAGCCGCCATCAGCATCTCGAGGATCAGCGCGTCACGGCCCTTCATGTAGACGCTCCGGAGAAGTTTCACGAGCGTCGCACCACCGGGGTCAGCGTCGAGCACCGACACGTTCAGCCCGAGTGTCGTGGCTACGTCCTGCCACCTCCTCGCGCCGGGCCCGCACGAGAGGATCGGCACTCGGTAGCCGTCGGCGGCGACGGTTCCCAGCACGGCGGCGTCCACGTACGCCGCACCGCGCTCGGCCAGGAGAGCCGCGCACTCCTGCTTGGCTGCGGGCGGTAGCGGCGTCGGGTCGACATACAGGACCGACCGCTCGAGGTAGGGCGCGCAGTCAGCGGCGATCTTCATCGCCGCCGAAGCGGGAACGGCCGCGAGGATCACGTCCGCTCCCGAGACGGTCGCCTCGAGCGTTGGGACGCGCACGGCGCCGGTCGCGGCCACCCGCGCGTCGAGGGAACGCTCCGCCGCCTTGTCGCGGGGGGGCCGTGTGAAGATCCGGAGGTCGGCCACGCCTGCGTCGGCGACGCGATCGGCGATTGCTTCGCCAAGCTCGCCGAACCCGATCATCGCGATGCGCATCAGGGGCCGCCTGTCAAGCTTCCGCCGAGATAGGGGCAGACCCGGGGCCCGGCCGGCCTATTTTCCGCCACAGACGGCGAAACAGAACTCCCCAGTTGAACAGCGCCGGCCGCGGGTCGGTCCACCGGAAGACGGGCATGTGCTGGCGGTGAAACAGGCTCGCGACCCATGCGCGTACCGTCAGTTGACCGTTTCGCCGCAATGCGACGAGCGCGCAGACGTCCTCGGCCGCATGCCACATCCGAACGCCCTCTCTGAAGGAGACGATGGGCGCCACATGCCGCCCGACAAGGCGGTCGTAGGTAATCCGCGCAAGATCGATCCCAGCAAGTCTCACGACCTCGTTGGCGGCCGTGAAGCGGTGATTGCACTCGATCAAGACGAGGCGGCTGTCGCGCTCGTCGCGTTTGAACTCGACGTTGCCGATCCCACGGAGACCGACTCCCTGGAAGAAGCGAAGCCCCTGCTCGGCCACCTCCGGGTCCCAGCGCGTGACCTGGTAGCAGGCGAGACCGAAGCCGGTCGGGAACTGCCGCAGCTTCTGCTTCGTGAAGTGAAAAAGCGGCGTTCCGTCCTCGTCGAGATAGCTGTAGTACGAGCAGTAGGCGTCGTCTCCGCCGGGGACGATCTCGGTGATCATCAGCTCGACTCCGAGCGGGGAGAGGCGTTGGTAGGTACGTAGAAGCTCCTCGCGATCCGTCGTCACGAACACCTTCGTCCGGACGCCGAAGTGTCGCGAGAAGTGGTGCGAATGGACCGGCTTGAGGGCGCACGGAAAGACGACATCGTCGATGACGGCGTCGAGCGCCTCGCGGTCGCGGACCATGAAAACCTTCGGCGTTGCGATCCCGAGCCGCTGGGCGAGCGCGTACGTCTGCTCCTTGTCGAGCATCGCGAGCAGGACGTCGTCGTTCGCCTCGATGGGGATGTAACCGAGGTCGACGAGCCGCCTCCGATGGCGCGCAACCAGCTCGAGGCCGTCGTCGTTACAGGGCAATATGACGCTACCTTCTGGGCCGCGCTCGAGCCAGTCGAGATAACGGGACTGCACTCCTTCGCCACTTCCGACGTGGACGAACGATGTGCAGTGGCGCGACCGGCGGACCGGGTCGTACCGCTCGTTCCCGAGGGCATAGACCGGCACGCCGGTCGGGCCGAGGCTGCGCGCGATCGACAGGGCTATCCCCTCGCCGCCGAGGAGGACGACAGGAGGCTTAGCCCGGCTCAAGACGCGACCGGCCCTCCGCTTTCGATCTCGATGCCGCTCTGGTCGAGAAGCTTGTCGACCCAGGCGTTCGAAAAGTCCCCACGCGCGATCGCGGCGACGTAGTCCGCCTCCGACGCCGTCTGCGCGATCAACCGCTCGAGCAGCTCCTCCGCGATCACGCGCGGCACGATCACGACGCCGTTGAGGTCGCCGACGACGATGTCGCCCGGATTGACGACGATGCCGCCGGCGGCGATCGGGAAGTTGATCTCACCTGGGCCACGATGGAGGGGCCCGACGGGAGTCACCCCGCGCGCAAACACCGGGAAGTCGCCGAGGTTTCGAATGGCCGGCAGGTCGCGGATGAACCCGTCGCAGACGAAGCCGGTGACGCCTCGGTGGCGTGCCTTCGTCGAGACGAGATCCCCGAGCGCGGCGTTCATCGGAGAACCGCCGGCCGCAACGACGATGACGTCTCCCGGCTGGGCGATGTCGAGGCTCTTGTGGACCATCAGGTTGTCGCCCGGATAGACACTGGACCGTGCATGCCGGTCCGAGGATCCGTGAGATCCGGGTTCGTCATCGGGCGGATGTCCGGGTCCATCGTGTACAGGCGGTTCATCAGATCCGAGATCGCCGGAGTCTCGAACGCGCCGAACCCTGCCACGAGCTCGGGATCCGGTCGCTCGACTTCGTCCCGAATCCGGAATCCGGGCCCGGGGTGCAGTTCGGATGTCTTGGGCTTTCCGACCATTACGCACGCTCCTTCAGGTCGATGACGCCGCGGCGTGCGAGTTCGACGAGGTCCGAATCGAGCGTCCTGGAGGCCTCGCCGTTCTTAGCTTCCGCGACCACGTCTTTCCAATCCCGTTTGCCGTCGATCGCCTGCACGAGGCGGAACTGGCTCTCGCTGATCGGGAAGGGGTCCTCTCCATAGAGCTTCGCCCAGACGACCTCTTGCCACTCATTGCGCGTGTACTCGCGGGTGAACGAATCGAGTCGCCGCCCAAGGGTCGGCACGAGCGCGCCGTGGTCTCCGTTCGAGCCTGCTACGAGCGCGCCGGTCTTCTCGCGAAGCCCAGGCGTGTGTGGGTCTTCGCCGAGCGGGTCGCAATGGAAGTCGTTGAACTTGAGATAGAGGTTGACCGCGTTTGCTGCATGCCGACGCAAGTGCCATGTCGTCGACCCGGGGAACATGACGACATCCCCCGGCCGGTCTGCGAGCTCGACCTCGCGCGCACCCGCGAGGACGACTTCGGGTAGAGCTGCGTCTCCGAGGAGCTTCCGGAACGCCGCGCTCGAGTTGAACGGGTTCGTCTCGCGGTGGTCGAAGGGATAGAGAACGAGACGCGACTCGGCCGGGATGTCGATCGACAGCCCCACCGAGACCTGCGATCCGACCCGGTCCTTGTGTGCGGCTGGGTCAGGGTCGGCGTCCGACTCGTACGCCTGGATATGGCGCTCCGAGAGCGTGATCTGGCTCCGATCGAGCCCGCAAGTCGCTGAAACGACGTCGTACAGTTCGTTCGGGTAATCGACGTCGGGTGGGAAGTCGAAGATGGACTGCTCCTTCTTGCCTTTGATCGCGAAGGCATCGAGGCGGCTCTCCTCGAGCGAGTTCCGCGCGAACTCGCGCAGCAGTTCGAGAAAGTCGCGATTGATGCCGCCGGGAATGTGGACCCAGCCGTTCGTCGTATACGCCTCCGCGTGGTCGGCCGGGTCGAAGTCGAAGATCTTCATCGCGTCTCCTTCACTGCGGTGGACAGCTCTCGAAGGCGAGACCGCCGTGTGGTCGGCTCGGAGTAGCCAGCCTGGCTATCACCGAGCAGCCGGTGCAGGATCGCCACGGCCACCGGTGTCGCGGCTTTGGGGTTTTGCACGTGGTAGTGGTGATGCAGGCCCGGGGCTCCATTGACCTCGATCAGCACGCCACCGCTCTCGGCGAGCGGCACCGCCGGGTCGCGTGTGACGACATCGACGCCTGCCAACCTCAACCGGAGAACGGATGCAGCGCGCGCCGCGTCGGCAACGAGCGCGTCGGAGAGGGCACCGCGGTAGGCCTCGTTGTCCATCGGTCCGTTCTGATTCGTCGCAGTCTTGACCGGCACTGCAACGCCGGGTCCCGGGCGCGTACGCAGTGACATACCCGCGAGCGCAAGCGTGATCACGCTGTCGTCGTCGATCGCGAGTGGCTCGACTCCCTCGTCGGCGGAGTCGAGCGCGCGCCTGCGGTCCGTGGCGATGATCAGGTCGCGAATCTCTTCGCGGCCGTTCCCCGTGACGGTAGGCGGACCGCGGCGGACGACATCGAGCAGCTCGCCGTCGAGGAAGAGCAATCTGAAGACGGACCCTTTCGCTTGTCGCTCGATCACGAGACGCGTGTCGAACCGCGCGGCCCGGCGACTCGCGCGCCGAAGCTCCACTGCAGCGCGGACGCCGGTGGTCACGCCGGCGCCGCCACCGGTGCCGCTGGCAGGCTTCACGACGCAGGCGCCGGGATGGTCGGCGAGAAAGGATTCGGCAGGGCCGAGTGTCGCGGGGTCGAACTCCAGTTGCTCGGGAGTCGGAAGCCCGGCGGCGGTGAGGAGTCTCGTCACGATCCGCTTGTCGAACGCGAGTCTGAGCGTCACCGCGTCGTCCAGCATCACGTGTCGCTCCCAAACCCGGGTCGAGACGCCTTCACGTTGGATCTCGAGGAAACCGTGCCCGAGGTCGACGATCGTTGCGTCGAGAGCGGCAGCCGCGTCCGTCCAGATCCGGTGGTAGAGCGCTTGACGACCCGCCGCGCGAAGGGCCGACTGGTGGCCGTCCTGGCGGACGCGGTACCAGGCGTAGCGCAAACCCGCGGAGCGGAGGACGTCGAAGTACCGCCCGACGGTATCGACGCCTGGCAGAGAAGGGCTCAGGTGGAGCGGCCGGTTCAGCAGGGCACCGCCTCGCAGGAGATTGTCGACTGCTGCTCCAGCGCGATGCCAGGAACGTCGAAACCGGACTTCGCGTAGTCGACCTTCGCGGCTCGTGTCCCGTTCATGGCTGCGAACGCGGCGCTCATTGCCGTAACACTCGAGAGCCGGCATCTGCAGGCTCCGGATCCGAAAGTTCGCCGACCTGCGTCGCCGCGAAGGCGAGGGCCGCGAAGATCAGGAACAAGATGTCGAAGAGCTCCGCTGTCGGCCCCGTGATCGACCGGACAAGCAGGAAGACGATCATCCCCGCGATTGCAAGTCCAATTGGATGCCTCCGGGCACTCCAGGCGTGTCGTAGACCAGTTAGGAACGCAAGTGCGAGCATGCTCGCACCGATGATGCCGGTGCCGAGGAGCGCCTCGATCCACGTGCTATGGATGCTGGAAGTATTGTCATCGCCGAGCGAGACGAGGACGCGCCTACTAGCGACGTTGAGACCCCAGCCGAGGAGCGGGCGCTCGCGGATCACCGGCATCGCAGCGTGCCAGTACAGTGTTCGGCTGTCGAGAGTCCCGACGAGCTCTGGTTGGCCCTTTGCGAATGTGCTCTGAGTCTGAGCGCGGAGCGCGCTCACGCCGACGAACATCACCAGCAGCGCGAGCCCGGCGAGCAGCACCACGAAGAGCCCGCGGCGGCGGTACCACGCGACGATCCCTCCCGCAACCATGAAGCCGATGATGCCCGTGCGGTACTGCGCGGCGAGGAGGGTGACGAGTCCGAAAGCGAGCGTTGCGTTCGCGATCAGCACCTTGTGGCGTCCCGTGCCGGTCCGGGCGAGGCCCCAGATCGCGAGTAGGGCGCCGAAGGTCCCGACGGCATTCGACGAGTACGACGGGAGAAATCCTTGAAGTTGGTACGGAACGACCGAGTTGATGGGTTCCCACGCGCGCGAGGGGAACAGGACCGCTTCGACCCAGATCACGCCTACGATCGTCCCGATCGCGATCATCGAGAGACGCACGACGACCGTCCCGGCCTGGTCTCCGAGCAGGACGAGCGCGACGAGGATTGCGAGAAACCCCGCGCCCAGCTCGAAGGCCCTGTAGAGCGCTTGAAGCGGAAGCGGCGAGTTGATCGCCGCGAGCGTCGCGACGACGACGTAGGCGCCGAGGAACCGGAGCGGCGTCGGGATTCGTCGCGCGATGTATTCAGGCGAAAGCAGAATGACGAATGCGAGCAGCGCCGCTAGGGAGACCAGCCCAACCCTGAGAATCGCCGCGGAATCGAGCGGGTTGCTGTCCAACGCCGACGTAGAGCGCGCCCGCCAAACGAACGTGCTCGACAGAAGCAGCACGCAGACCGTTCCGACCATTCGCCCCCTGACGGGGACCTGAGATAAACGGGACAACCCGCCGGCCGCCGTGACCGCGATCAGCGGGATGGCTGCAGCAAGTGCGGCCAGCACGACATGCCCCGACCCGAGTGCAGCCGCAACGGCAAGTGCGCCCAAACCTGCCGCCACCAGCAGCCAGCGATCTCCTGTCGCGCCGGGCACGCGGCGACGGGTCACGATGCTCATCCGTGTCCCGACGTCGATCATGGCTCTCCGCCACCCATCACGACAGCCTTGAGCGGGGCTCCGCTGTGGTCTGTGCGAGAAGCGATGTATCCGCGCAGGAGCACTACGCCCACGATCACCGAGCTTGCGATCATTCCCAAGACTGCCCCGTAGACGCCGCCGATCTCGATGATTAGCCAGCCCAGGGTTACAGCCGCGAGACCCGAGCAAACGTTGCCATAGAACACCTGCTTGGTGAGTCGCTTGGCACGGACGGCCGCGCCGAGCGTTCGCGTCAGGAAGATCACGAAATAGTTGACTGCTACCAGGGCGAGCACGGGGCCGGCGTTTACATAGCGCTCGCCGAAGAACAGGCGAAGCATGGGGCCGGAAAGCACGCCCGCGACAAGGCAGTACGTGCCGACGAGCGGCGCCGCCCACGTGATTGTCCGCTTCAACTGCGCGTGCATTGCTCGGTCGCCGTCCGAGGCGAGGGTCCGCGCGAGCGCGATAGGAGTTGTCGTGTCGATGAAGACGAGCAGTACGTTCAGTGGTCCCATCACTACGAACGCAGCCTTGATGTCGCCAGTCGCGGCGGTGCCGAGCATGAGCGCCGCGAGGTATAGATAGAGCTGCGACGAGAACCAGTACGCAATGAATGCGCCGGCGAGCCACTTGCCGAAGTTCCAGTTGCTCCGTACGTCGGCTCGGGCGAAGCCGCGGATCAAGCTTCGTCGGATCTGCCAGGCGCCGACCACGACCCCGAGCGCCGACGTCGCGGCAATCGCATAGAGCGCGTTCACGGGGGTGAGGTGGCCGAGCCGCCAGAGCGCCGCGATCACAACCGTCTGGCCGCCATAGCTGATCAGGTCGTTGGCAAACGCGCCCATGAAGCGGCCCTCGGTGTACATGACCCGGCGCACGAACTCTTGCGTCATCCACGCCACGCTCGCAGCGGCGAGCGCGAAGAGCAGAGCCGCCACGTTCCAGCCCAGGGCGGCGGTCACAACTCCCGCCGCAAGGATCGCGCCGCCGATCAACGCGGTGAGCACGACCTGCGTGGCGGCCGTGGAGCTCGTATAGCGCCGATAGAGGTTTCCGCTTTTCGCGACTCCGAGGACGTTGTGCGGTTGCGTGACCACTGTGCTCTGCAGCCCGTTCGTGAACAGCAGCGTTGTGTACAGCAGTGCGAATGACCCGAAGGCCGCGGGACTGAGGCCGCGGGCAATGAGTACCATCGTCACGAAGTTCGTCGCGGAGGCGAGCGCCTGATCCGCTAGCGCCCATGAGCTCTTCGGGAGCCACCGAGTGAATCGCGCGATCAGTCCAACCGGAAGCTGTGCTCGAGCTGTCGTCGCCGCGGCACCCATCACGCCGCTGCCGCCTTCCTGGCGACGTCCGCGTAGATACCGATCAGCTCCTCGCGTCGTCCGGGTGGGCGAGTACTTGTGCTCGTAGGCGAGGCGCGCGCCCCGACCGAGCTCCTGCGCGGCCTCGTCGGACCGAGCGAGGGTGGCCAGAGCCTGCGCGAGCTCGATCGCCTCTCCAGTCTCGAAGACGAGACCGGTTCGGCCGTGTTCGACGATCTCGGGCAACGGCCCGATCCGTGCTGCGATCACGGGAACGCCGAGCGCATAGGCCTCGACGATGACCCGCGGGAAGACCTCGTACAGCCGGGAGGGGACGACGAGCGCCCGCGAGCCCGCCACCAGCGCGAGCGCACGAGCGCGGTCAACCTGTCCGACGAACTCGACACCTTGCACCTCGGCAGCACCCTCGCCTGCTGCGTCCGCGTCGGCGCCGATCATCCGGAGGCCCGGTCCGCCGCGCGGGAAAGCCTCAGCCCAGGCCGAGAGCAGTATGTCCGTCCCCTTCTCGACTCCGAATCGCCCGACGTAGGTGAACGAGCCGTGCCACTGTGCTTTGGCCGAGCCGATATCGGGAGCGGTGTTGGGCTTCACGACGATCTTCGACTCTGGCCACCCGGCCTCGACGTACTTTCGGCGGGCGAAGTCCGATGGGGTGATGAAAACGTCGACGCAGCGGGCCCAAGTGCCGAGGGAACGGTGGACGGTGTTCTTCAGCGCGAGCGGGATCGTCGCCGCCCGGGAGCCGCGATAGCACCCGTGGACGAGCGCAGGGAGAGGTGCCCGTCCGAGACAGAGCTCGCACACTTGGCCGTCCCGGAAGAAGCTCCCGGAGACGCACAGGGGGCGGAAGTTGTGGAGCGTTTGCACGACGCCTACGCCCGAGCGGTGCGCGGCCCAGAGGGCGGCGGGGCTCAGAAGTGGAAACGTGTTGTGGAAGTGGACGACGTCGGGCTGAAAGTCGCGGATCGCATCCTCGGTCAGCCGGTACCCGTCGCGGGACCACACGACCCGCGCCGGCAGGAGCGCCCGCTTCCGTAGTGGAAAGCGCGCGATGTCGTCGCTGTGGGTCTCGACGCGACGCACGGTGCAACCCGCCTCCTCGAGGAGTTGTGCCTCGTCCTCGACCACCGCGTTCTCGCCGCTCGGCTGCGCGCTGCGGTAGCGGTTGTGCACGATCAGCACCCTCACGCCGTGGCCTCCTGCACCGCGAGCTCCGGCATCCCGGCGACCGCGCGGTAGGCGGCGTCGAGGTCGCGTGCCACGCCGTCGAGACCGAAGTCCGGCAGGACCGTCGGAGGCGATGCCTCTCTCACGCGCTCCAGCGCCGCCGCAAAGCCACGGACGACCTCATCGGTGCGGCCGGGCGGGACGAGCTCGAAGCTCGCGCCCGGCATCTGCGCAAGCGCCGCCGGGCCGTTCGTGTCCAGGGCAATCACCGGCAGGCCGAGCTCCTGCGCCTCGGCGGCGATGAATGACGCGCCCTCCTTCAGGCTCGGTAGCAGCAAGGCACGGCAGCCGCGGAGGCGGCGCCAGACTTCTGCTTGCGGCAGCGCACCAGCGAAGCGAACGCGGTCCTCGACACCCGCCTCCCTAGCGACCCGAGCCAGCCGCTCGAGATCCGGGCCATTCCCGATCACGAGCAGCTGCCACTCGGGTGCGAGCACGAGCGCGCGGATCGCCAGGGAGACGCCTTTGAATCGGTTGAGACGGCCGACGCACGCGGCGACGGGAGGCTCCTCGGGGGTCGCCGGAGGCCCGGGGTCGACGGCGGCGCACGCGTTCGGCCGGACGCGCACCTTTGCGCGGTGGCGCCGTGGGAGGGCCTGCATCGTCTCGAGGTTGTTGACGAGGATCAGTGAGCTGCGACTCCATCCCAGCCGGACGAGTGGATTGAGCCGGTTCAAGGCGCGCAGGCTGAGCAGCAGCTCCGTGGTCACGCCGCGCAGGCCGAGAGCGGGGTAGAGGAGCAGCGGCACGCGCTGGCCGCCGGCGATCGGCCCGAGGACGAATGGGGGCCCCGCGAGGCATGCGAGGGCGGGGAGCCAGACGTTCGCGAAGGTCAGGTGGTGGACGACGTCGAAGCGCTCCTCGCGGCAGAGCCGGCGGGCCTCCCGAGCAAGGAGTAGCTGCCAGAGCGTGTAGTACAGGCGGATCCCGCGCCCGCCTCGTTTCCAGAACCGTGCCCAAGGTGGCAGGTCGAGGTAGACGAACCGGACGGAATCGAGCGACTCGGCCGCAAGCGCTGCCTCGATCGGCTCGCGGTTGTTCGCGCGCGTCAGCACGCAGAGCTCGTGTTGCCGAGCGGCAGCAGCCACCCAGTTCCAGCCGGCGCCAGGTTCCGAGCCTCTCCCTGGCTCGCAGGCGTATGCCGAGACGAGCACCTTCACGTCGTCCCTCGCAGACGCTCGTGCGCGGCACGCCGCACCGTAAACCGCAGTCTTGCGGGCATCGCCCTCTTCACGACCCAGGCCGAGCGCATGGCGGCCGGAAGCTCCCAGCGGTCGAGGGTCCTTACGACCCAGCCCCGAGCGAGGGTCACTTGGGTCACCGGGATGCAGGGGACGTTCCAGCGCTCATGAGCAGAGCGATACAGGCCCCAGCGCATGGAGCGCGAGGCGGTGAAGCCGTGACGCTCGAGCTCGTCCGTCAGGAACCGACTCGTGATGCCGCCGGGGGGCGCGAAGTAGCGGATTTTCGTCTCGAGTAAGTCGGAAAGGAGGTCCCGCGACCGCATCAGCTCGAGCGCGACCTCGGCGCGCGAGAGCTCGTCGAGCGGGGCATGGTGGTAGGCATGGGAGCCGATTACATGGCCGAGCGCCTGCAGCTCGCGCACCTCTTCCTGCTTCAGGTAACCGGGGGCACCGACCTTCGCGGCGGGTACGAAGAAGATCCCGGGCAGTCCGCGGCGAGCGAGCTCCTCTCCTGCGCGCAGGTGGTCGCTGGTGCCGTCGTCGAACGTAAGCACGAGTTCACGGTTACCGTTTGTCGCCGCCGGGGGCTCGAGCTCCGACACGACGCTAGTCCCTACTGTCGCGACTCGGTCGAGCAGCTCCCCGAACGCATCCCACGTGACGTCGTGGTCGCGCCCCGGTGTTTCGACGAGCCGGTGGAACGTCAGGACGCAGACGTCGGTCATAGGACTAACCTCCGGCCGCCGCGAGCTCCTCGAGAGCCCGCGTGAGGAGGCAGGCCGCCTCCGGCACGGAGTCGGGCGCCAGCACTTCCAGCCGGTGTTCGAGAGACGCCCTGAGCGCGACAGGGGCGAGAGCCGTCGAGATCGACAGCCGCTCGCAGAGCCCCGACACGTAGGGGGCAGGCTCGATCGCAGTGCGCACAAGATCGCTTACGGTGCCGTGGCCGAATCGGAGCAGCCGCCACAGTCGCCACTGGAAGAGGTCCTCGAGCGGGAGTCCGAGCCGGGCCTCTTCCCAGTCCCAGAGCATGAGCCGCGAGTCCGCCGCCGGTGCACAGTTCCACGGTGCGAAGTCGCCATGGACGGGAATGCGCTCCGGATGCTCGCCGAGGACCGGCGCGAGGGCGCTCGACAAGCGCGCGAGCTCCGACAGCCCGGTCAGCTCGGCCGTTCCGAGCGGGCGATTTGCCCGGTCCCGAACCTGGAACGGCTTCAGCAGGAGGATTCCACAGTCCCGCCACTCGAAGAAGTCGATCACGCTGGGCACGAGCAGCGTCTCCAGCTCGAGCTGGGCCAGCACGTTGAGGACACGGCGTTCGTGCTCGAGCTTCGCCGCCTCCTCGCGGGCGACCTTGGCGAACGCCACAAGCCGGCCCTCGTGCCACACGCTGAGCAGCGCTCGGGCGCCTCGCGCGTGGCCGCCGGTCACTGCGGCGCTGAGCTCGACGTCCGGCAGTCCGAGCCTGTCGGCGATCATGGGTCCGGCGCCCCGCTCGGGCGCCATGGCCACATGCGTGCCGAGCTGCCGAAGGCCCAGGCGTTGCACGAGCTCGAGCGCGAGTGCGGGCGCGTGCTGCCGGGCTCGTGCGGGGCGGTAGAGCTGTGCCCGGCGCGGTCCCGGCGCGCCCCGTCTACTGGGAAGCACCCAGCGAGGACCGCGCATCGTGGGCCCGCGCGGCGCGGAGATAATCCGGTACGGCTTTCCTCCGACCCGTAGGTCCCCGATGCAGGCGAGCGCGAGCTCGCAGGACTGAAGATCGTGTTGCCGGGACGCGAGGCGGTCGTCGATCGAGTCGAGCGCCTGCTTGGAAACGGCCTCCTCCGAGCGTGACGCATCGATCGAGAAGAACCGATTCGAGTCGCTCTGGCGGCGCCAGGCTTCGAACTGGCGGGTGATCTCCGCCTCGTCGAGCTCGGGCTTTCGGCCGATGAGGACCTCAGCGGGCGCCTCGAGCAGCAGTACCATGGACGGCTTCGGCAGGAACCGCCCGAGGAACCGCGTCACCGCTGCCGATGACGACAACCGATACCGGGCGGGATCCACGGCCAGATCGAGCCAGCCGCGCTCGACCAGGACCAGCGCGCTGCGCATCTGCGGCACCCCGATCTTCGGGGCCCAGCCGATGAGCGTGTCCAGCCACAGGTACCCGAGCCGCAGCAGCGATCCGGCCTGACCTGACGGCGCCTTCCCGTGAGGCATCTCGCCGCTCGAAGGCGCGCGATGTAGCAGGCGCGCAGGAGGCGGAAGGAGGCCGGGCCGGTGGTGGTAGCGAGCGAAGCGACGGAAGGGGCCGCCGCGAGTCGCCTGTTTCTCGAGTTGGTCTGCGAGCGTCGATTTCCCCGCTCCGTCCGGAGCGGTTATATGGACGACGAGGCCCGTCGGACGGAGGGTTCGGCCGACGATACGGCGCGTTCCGAACCCGACCCGTCTCGCGAGCTTGAACGGCGAAGCCCAGCGGCGTCGAAGGCTTCGTCGCACCCCCTCGAGCTCATGCTCGATGGTCTGCTGACGAGCTTCCAGTGCGCGTGCGAGGTCGCCGCCGGGCCGCCCGAGGTGGCGCACCAGCAGCTCGCTGCTTCCGCGCGGGTCGCGGTCGAATGCGTCGAGGAGCACCTTCCGGTCGGCCTCGCCGTCCCGGTGCTTCCGCGCTTTCTTGATCGCCAGGTACAACGTCTGGGCGGCGGGCGCGGGTACGCGGAGACCCCCCTCGTCGACTGCATGCGCGAGCGCGACTTGGAGCGCCGGCCCGTCCTTGCCAATCCCCCACGGATCGCATCCGACGTCCAGCTCGCGGTAGCGGCGGTCCGGCTCGTCGCTTGCAAGGACGTAGTACCGGCACCACGGGTCTGCGTAGTGGAGGCACTGCAAGAGGCGACCGCAGGCCCCGGTGCGGATCGTCGCATCGACAAGCGCGACGCTCTCGCGGCTGACCGCGATGTCGACGTCGGAGTCGACCTCGTGCTCCGAGTCACACCCGTGCAGGAACACGTAGTCGGCTCCGGCGTCGTTCAGCTTGCGCGCGATGAGCTCGACGAAGTCGCGCCTGCTCGACGAGACGGCCGTCGATCCGTTTGCGGCTACAGCGTCGGCAACCGACCGGGCGGGAAGAGCAACGCGCCGCGTGATCCGGCGCTTTCGCATCAGGTGATAGGCGTCGTATGTCCCGCTCATGATGCTGCGGACATGGCTCAGCGAGGACCAAGCGTGAATCGAATCGCGGTGGAACAGCAGCGGATGCGTCGCCTCGGTGTTCGCGCCCATCAGCGCCGAGAAGGAGTACTTGTAGATCTGCGAGACGTGGTGGTACGAGTACGCGCTCAGCACCTTTTCGTTGCCCACCGGGAACGCGAACGCGTCGCATGGGGTCTGGAGGATGTCCTCGAGGATCTCCTTCGGCTTCCGAAGCTCGACCTCCACGTCGTCGAGCGTCGCGATCTCGGAGATGTTTATGTGCGAGTGTGTGTGCGGGAAGACGGCGTTGCCGTCTCGCTGAAGCTCGAGCAGTTCCTTCCGCGTCATCGGCACGTACTGCTCCGGCCGCAGCGAGTCGATCGGCCGGTCTCGATGCTCGATCCGATCCCACGCGAAGCGGCGCATCTCCTCCTCCGTCTCGAGCTCGAGCGCACCCGTCGGCACGAAGAAGATCGCCTTGATCCCGAGTGGGCCGAGGACCTCCTTCGCCGCTCGATACGAGGACATCAGGCCGTCGTCGAAGCTGAAGACGACGCTTCTTCCCTGGATCGGCCGCCGGTCGCCGTTCGAGCTGTAATAGCGAAAGAACTCCTGCGGCGTGATTACCGTGCGCTTCTCGGAGACGTATCGGGCGATGCGGCCGTAGTGCTCGAGGTTCTCGGCGGGGACGTAATGGCTGAGGACGACGCGGACGTTGTCCGCCGGGGTAAGGGCCCGGTCGAGCAGGCCGGTACCGGCGTAGGTGGCTAGGCGGCCGGCGAGGACGAATGTGTTCTCCCTCAGCACGATCCGTTACGGCTGCGCCGCGGTCCTTCCGCGGACGACGTCAGTCGCGACGCCCAGGACGAATTGAGGGTTTCCGAGCAAGTAGCGGCGCCACAAGCGCTGCGGTTCTGCGCCGAGGCGAAACAGCCACTCCAAGCCTGTGTGCTGCATCCAGTGCGGCGCCCGTTTCTTGATTCCGGCCAGGAAGTCGAAGGCCGCCCCGACGCACAGGACGACCGGTGCGGCCTCGAGCTCGCGTAGGCGCTCGGCCACGAGGTCCTGCTTTGGCGCGCCGAGACCGACCCAAACCAGATCGGCGCCTGACTCGCGGATCCGGGCTGCGTCCTGCCTCAGCTCATCATCCGACATCGGCCGGAACGGAGGCGAGATCGCACCCGCGATCGCGATGCCCGCGTAGTCGCGCTGGAGGTTCGCTTGCAGGTCCTCGAGCACGCGCGGACTGCCGCCGTAGAGGAAATGACGGACGTTGTGGCTGCGCCCCCAATCGCAGAGGAGCTGGAAGCCGTCGGTGCCCGTGATCTGGTCTGCGCCGTGACCGAATAGGCGGAGCGCCCACGCGACCGGCAGTCCATCCGGAAGGTTGAGGTCGCCGCGGTTCAGGATCGCGCGATAGTCGGTGTCGCGCCGCGCGACAACCGTTGGATGCGCGGCCAGGAAGTGGACAACATGGCTGCGGTCGCAGTCGAGGAACGACGCGATCCGCGGCCCGAGCTCCGAAGTCTTGATCGGATCGAGGCGGACCCCGTTGACCAATGGTGCCGCGTGCGCTGCCGGCGAGTGGCGGCAAACGGTGTCCGCCTCGAGCATGCCGGCAGTCACGTCACCGGCTCCTGCCCGCCAGAGCACGTGAGGCGGTCGGGCGCGCCATACCGTTCAACGACTCCCGAACTTGCGCCTCTATCCAGGTGTACGTCCGCTCGAGCCCGTCTTCCAGCGAAATCTCGGGCTCCCACCCAAGGACCTCGCGGAGCAGCCCGTTGTCGGAGTTGCGTCCGCGGACGCCCTGCGGCCCGTCGACGTGCGTCTTGACGATCTCGACGCCGGCGATCGCAGTGATCATGTCGGCGAGCTCGTTGATCGTCACCATGCGGTCCTGGCCGAGATTGAGCGGCTCGGTGTAGTCCGACCGCATCAGCTTGTAGATCCCACTGACGCAATCGTCGATGTAGCAGAACGACCGCGTCTGCTCGCCGTCGCCCCAGATCTCGATCTCCGGATTGCCGGTGAGCTTCGCCGTCGCCACCTTGCGGCACAGCGCCGCCGGCGCCTTCTCGCGACCGCCCGTCCAGGTGCCCGAGCGGACCGAAGATGTTGTGAAAGCGCACGATGCGCGTCTCGAGGCCGTAGTCCTCGCGGTAATACGTGCAGAGGCGCTCGGTGATCAGCTTCTCCCAGCCGTAGGCGTCCTGCGGCTGGGCCGGATAGGCGTCTTCCTCCTTCAGCGGCGTGACATTCGCGTCCTCCTGCAGGTACTCGGGATACACGCACGCCGACGACGTGTAGAGGTAGCGCTCGACCCCGCTCGTCCGCGCAGCCTCGAGCGTGTGCATGTTGATCAGCGCGTTGTTGTGCAGGATCTTCGCGTGGTGCGCGGAGATGAAGCCCATGCCGCCCATGTCCGCCGCGAGCGCGTAGACCTCGTGCACGTTGCGCACTGCGCGGTCGCAGCTGGCGCGCTCGCGTAGGTCGAGCAGCTCGAACTCGTCGGCGTCCGTAGCACTGAATTCCGGCAGCTTCTGGTCGACACCGCGAACCCAGTACCCCTCGTTCTTCAGGAAACTCACCAGGTGGTGGCCGATGAAACCACCCGCACCTGTGACGACGACTCGACGCTTGTCCGCCATCGAAAAACCTCCTCGGTCAGTAGGACTTTTCCTCCCCCTTGGTCACAAGGGGGAGCGTTTGGAAGAGCAGACGCACGTCGCGCCAAAGCGACCACGTCGTGACGTAGATGTAGTCGAGCTTGACCATCTCGCTGAACGGAATCTCGTTGCGACCGAGTACCTGCCACAGTCCGGTGATCCCGGGTTTCAAGTCCAGCCGCTTGCGCGCCCACTCGATAGACGTATCTGGTCCTCGTCGAGGATCAGCGGCCGCGGGCCGACGAAGCTCATCTCGCCCTTGAAGACGTTGATCAGCTGCGGAAGCTCGTCGAGCGAGTAACGCCGGAGGAACGCCCCGAACCGCGTCACGCGCGGGTCGTTCGCGATCTTGAACATGCGCGGGTCGCCGCCGTTTTGAGCATGTTTGTTGAGATGGGCGACTTCCGCCTTGCGCGCGTCGGCGTCCTCGACCATCGTGCGGAACTTGTAGATACGGAATGTCTCGTCGCCTGCGCCCATCCGGACCTGACGGAAGAAGACGGGGCCAGGAGAATCGCGTTTGATTCGGATCGCGGCGTATGCGAAAAACGGGGCGAGGACGAGTAGCCCGAGTCCAGCGCCGACGTATGTCGAGACAGCGTTTCAGGATCTTCGATGAGCGGGCGAGCCGGAGTGGCGGCAGGCCGATCACCGGCAGGCCCTCGACCGTGTGGATGCCGACGCTTGGACTCAGGATCTCGAACAGCCTCGGCACGACGTCGATCTGAATGTCGAGGTCCTTGAGCGACCGGATCAGTTCCAGGATGTCCTCGTGCGAATCGTTCGAGAAGGCGATGATCACGCGCTCGATGTCGAAGACACGGACGATCGCAGCGAGCCGCTCGATTGCGGCCAAGGAGTGCGACCTGCCCGATGTCGTCACGGCGCTCCTTCGGCTCTGCATCGATCAGCCCGACGAGTTGATGCCGTACTCCGGGTGCTGGAGGAGCTTGTGCGCGACGAGTTGTCCGACATCGCCTGCGCCGACGATGACAGTGTTCTGCAGGTACGTGAGGCTCCGGCGGGAGTACGCACGCGCCGTGAGTCTGCACGCAGGGACGAACGTGATCGCGAAGGCCCAGAAGGCGGCCAGCTTCGCGAAGTGCGGGTCGGCAAGACCCGTCGCCCATGCTCCTGCAAAGAGGAGCCATGCGCCGATCGTGACGAGGTGGAAGACGCCGACGAAGTCGTCGACGGTCGAGTGGTCGGTCCGCTCCTCGTCGCGGTCGTAGAGGCCGTAGAGCTTCGCGACGACGACCCAGACCGGCAGCGTGACGACGAAGGCGAGAAGCTCCCCTCTCGGCCCGCTCGCGGTCGCGTCTCCGAACAGAATCTCGGCGAGGACGAAGGCGACCGTCAGGCCGACGACATCGGCGAGCAGGAGCATCCGGCGGATGAGCCAGCCGCGGCGCCGGATGGTCGCTGTCTTGCGCCTGCGGTCGAGGATCTCGAGCGTACGATCATCGACAGCCGACGTCATCTCCTCGTAGACGAGCGGTCCCTGCGAGAGCGCCAACCGCTCGGTCACGTTCATTCCGAGACCTTCCGCGCCTCGGGGGTGATGGCGACGGGTCCCGGGAAGCGCACGCGCCTGCCGTCTTTACTGACCTCCCGTGACTCGGTTTCGGCGTAGCCATAGCCGCCGAGCTCGTTGTCCGCGTGCGTGACGACGAAGCCAAGCTTTGGCGCCGGGCACGCATCGAGCACGCGCCGCAGCTCTTTGAGTACCGGGCGCCGAATGGCTTTGTGTCGCACGACCACGAGTAGAGCGTCGACATGGGTGCTCACTGCCATCGCGTCCCCGACCCGCAGCATCGCCGGGGTGTCCACGAGGATCAGGTCGGTGCGGTGGCGGAGGCCTTGAAGAATCTCGTCGAGCGCCTGCGTGCTAATGAACTCGCCGGCGTCGGGGGAGACAGATCCCGCCGGAAGCACTTCGAGAACGGCGGAGCGGTCCTGGGGGTTGTTTCCAGCGATCGGGTAGGCGTTGAAGCCGCGCTCGAGCGGCACTCGCACGAGCGCCTCGTCCAACTCGACCACTCCAGCCGCGACATCCGCGACGCCGTGACTGCCCGACAACTCAAAAAGTCGGTGGAGCGTCGGTCGCCGGAGGTCGAGGTCGACGAGCGCGACTCGTCGCCCGGAGCGGGCGAACGCAAGCGCGAGGTTCGCGACCATTTCCGACTTTCCTTCGTCCTCGAGGGCACTCGCCACCATGATGCTCTGCGCCCGGCCCTCGGGGTTGACGAAATCGAGGTTCGCTCGCAAGACTCGGTATCCCTCGGCCTCGACCCCCGTCGGACTCTCGAGCATGACCAGCGCCGGACTGTGCGAGAGGCTCGGGGCCTCGTGGTGGGCCAAGGACAAGCCCAGCCGTCGTCGGCGCCTGCGCTTCGGCAGTCGGGCAAGCAGTGGAAGGCCGAGCCTCCGGCCGATTTCGTCAACGACTCGGACGCGCGTGTCGACGGCTTCTGCCAGGAACGCGAGGCCGATAGCGAGCACGAGAGCGAGAGCGATGGCGAGGACCTCGCTGTCCGCTTTGGCTGAGGGCGGATCTTCACGGACGTCTGGTCTGCTCGTACGACGGATGCGTTCGAGGTCAGAAGGTCCTCCATCGTCCGCAACTTCTCGTCGTTGGCAAGGAGGCTGTCGTACAACGAGCCGCGACCGCCGGTGCTTGCCTGCTGCGGCCTGGATCCGCTTCTTGAGGTCAAGGCGCGCCTGCTGGATCGCCGCCGTGTCGAGTCCGCGGCGGTACGCGGTGTACTCGCGAGCGTACGTAGAGGCGAGGCGCGACGCCGAGTTTCGGATCGGGGTCGGTGACCGTGAAGCTGAGGAGGTCGCTATTGAGCTGCGACGAGACGCTCGAAGCCTTCAGGAAGTCATCGACGGTGCGGTCATGGAGCCCGGCGGCGCGGAGCGTGCGCTTGGCGACTTCCGGAACTCGAGCCAGGTTTGCCTGAGTCTCGGCGACACGATCCGGCTGCTGCGCCGTCGAGTCAGGGATTCCAGTGAGGCCCGCGGCGAGATTGAGCTGCCCGAGCGGGACCTCGGCCGAGCCCTGGTAAATCGGCTGCTGTCTGACGGCGGAAGCGACGGCCACCGTCGGCACGATCAGCAGCACCAGAAGCACAAGCAGTTTCCGGCGGGCGAGAACCCGTAGGTACTGGTGGAGCCCCGGAGAGGGATCGCCCGGCTCGAGCGCGGGGGGAGCAGTCCCGATGTGCGGTGCGGGGGGGGTCACGCGCCCATCACGCCGACACGCATCGAGTTGACGGGAACCGGTCCCGCGATCGCAATGTCGATCGCACGCGTCAGGGCTCGATCAAGAACCCCGGGCACGGGCACGGAGGACCCCGGCCCGCTGTGATCGATTGCTGCCGCCATGTGTTCCCGCTTGCTGCGGGGATCGCGCCGCAATGGTCCCTACCTCTCTCCCTCTGGCACTCCCCAGTGCCTTAATGACCGCAGTGCCTATTGACCGCTCTCCACTTCCGGTCAGAACCGGACACCGTCCGTTCCTACCGATATCTACTTAAATCTTATTCGTTATGCCACATTTACGGTGATTCCGCAAGGGTGAAATTGTTTTACTTCTGTGTAGATTCTTCGCCGGCGCGCAAGAGACCAGCTAGCCGACCCACAACCCTCGTACGGCCTTGAGTCTAGGCCTCGGACTGACGCGCAGGCGTCCCCCAAACGGGTACCTTGAGGCGCGCGACGCCAATCGTCCCCTAGGTAACGATTGGAAGAACGGGCCGTTGGTCGTAACATCCAGGCTATGAAGCGGGCCGCCGCCTCATTCGTTCGCATGTCGCTCTGGAAGCGTGTGGCGCTGTCCATGCTGCTCGTGCTGTGCGCGGCGATCGCGCTTGCACCGTCCGCCGGCCCGTCGAAGCGGATCCCGATCGGCGTCCGGATCGCGGGCGTCAACGTCTCCGGGCTCGACGCCGGGCAGGCGAAGCAGCAGATCGGCGCACGCTTCGCCACGCCCGTTCGCTTCAAGTTCGCACGCGAGCACTGGGCGGTTTCGCCGGAGATGCTCGGGATGAACGCCGAGATCGGGGACGCGGTATCCAGGGCGGAGGACGCGCGGAGCGGCGACGACATCGGCGTCAGCGTCGACGTGAACAGAGACGCCGTGAAGGGGTACGTCACCTCGCTCGACCAGCGCTTCGGGATTCCCGCGGAGAACGCCGTCGTGGTCGGCCTGGTCGACGGCCATCCGAAGATCGCCGACTCGCAGTGGGGCCGCACCGTCCGCCGCCAGACCATGGTGCGCGGGATCGTGCGGATGCTGCGCACTCGCATCAGGCCGGAGCTGCCGGTCGTCATGGAGACGCTGAAGCCGTCCGTGGAGAAGAGCGGGTTCGGGCCGGTCGTGGTCGTCAACCGCGGCGCGAACAGCCTGCAGCTGTTCAGCGGCGAGCAGCTCGTGCGCAGCTTCCGCGTGGCGACGGGCCGCGCGCAGTATCCGACTCCGACGGGCACGTTCAGGATCGTCGACATGCAGATGAACCCGTGGTGGCGCCCGCCCGACTCGGCCTGGGCGAAGGGGCTGAAGCCGATTCCGCCAGGCCCCGGGAACCCGCTCGGCACGCGCTGGATGGGGCTCTCGGCGCCGGGCGTCGGCATCCACGGGACGCCTGACGCGGCCTCGATCGGCTACTCCGCGTCGCACGGCTGCATCCGGATGTTCATCCCAGACGCGACCTGGCTGTTCGACCACGTGCAACTCGGGACGCCGGTCCTGATCGTCAACTAGCGCGATCGCACTCGTCATTGCCCTCTTCCTGGCGGTCTTCGTCCTGCCGCGGGGGCTGGGGATCCTCGCGATCCTCGTCGGGATCACGATCGAGGTCAGCGAGGCGGCGTTCTGGATCCGGGTCTCGCGCCGGCTGCGGCCGCGCGTTGGGGTCGAGGCGCTCGTCGATGCCGAGGGCGTCGCGTTGAGCGACTGCCGACCGTCGGGGCGGGTGCGCGTCCGCGGCGAATCGTGGCGGGCCGTCTGCCGCGACGGTGTCGACAAGGGTGAGGGCGTCGTCGTGCTCGCCGTCTCCGGGCTAACGCTCGAAGTGCGCCCCAAATAGACTCACTTTCGTGGCCGGGATCGACGAGATTTCGCTCGGGGAGCAGCCCCTCGAATGGGATACGCCGCTCTTTCGAACGGCCGTCGCGCAGTACGAGGAGGCGCTCACGCATGCGGACGTCGATGCCGGCGCGGCCGAGCGCATGCGCTATCCGGAGACGGCGGTCATGGTCAGCGTGCCGGTGCGGATGGACAACGGCGACTGGGCGGTCTTCCCCGGCTACCGCGTCCTGCATTCGAGCGTGCTCGGGCCGACGAAGGGCGGGATTCGCTACGACCCGCACGTCTCGCTCGGCGAATGTGCCGCGCTCGCGATGTGGATGACCTGGAAGTGCGCGTTGCTCCGGCTGCCGTACGGCGGTGCCAAGGGCGGTGTGCGTTGCAACCCGCGTGCGATGTCCGGCGACGAGCTGCAGCGGCTGACGCGCCGGTACACGATCGAGCTCCTGCCGGTCATCGGGCCTGAGAAGGACATTCCCGCTCCGGACATGGCTACGAACGAGCAGACGATGGCGTGGATGATGGACACGTACTCGATGCAGCTCGGCTATGCGGTGCCGGAGGTCGTGACCGGGAAGCCGATCTCGATTGGCGGCTCGGTCTTCCGCAGCGAGGCGACGGGTGCCGGCGTGGTAATGGTCATCGACCGGGCGTGCCACCGGCTGGGGTGGAACCTTGGCGAGCAGGGGTTCGTCGTCCAGGGGTTCGGCAACGTCGGTGGAGTCGCGGCGCGTGAGCTGGCGGGGCGGGGGGCGAAGCTGCTCGCGGTCTCGGACATCTCGGGTGGCGTCTACTCGCCCGGCGGGCTCGACTACTACGACCTGCGGACGTGGGTCGACGAACACGGCTCGCTGGCCGAGTACCCCGACGTCGACCACGTGTCGAACTCGGAGCTCCTCGAGTTGCCGTGCGACATCCTCGTGCTCGCAGCGCTCGAGGAGCAGCTGACAGCCGAGAACGCCGGTCGGATCCAGTGCCGGCTCGTGGCCGAGGGCGCCAACGGGCCGACGACGATCGAGGCGGACGAGATCCTGGCCGAGCGGGGGATTCCCGTCCTCCCGGACGTGTTGACGAACGCGGGCGGAGTCACGGTCTCGTACTTCGAGTGGGTGCAGGATCTCGGTCGCCTCTTCTGGGATCGCGAGGAGATCCGGGCCAGGCTCGCGGACAAGCTGAGCGACGCATTCGACCGCGTCTGGAACCTGTCCGAGCAACAGCAGCTGACGATGCGGAGCGCGGCGCTGGTCGGTGCGATTCGCGAGGTCGCCTCGGCTCTCGAGACCCGGGGGATCTACCCGTGAGCAAGGTGCGCGAGGCGATGGTTCCGGAGCCGCGGACGCTCGATGCCGAGGCGCCGGCGACCGAGGCGGGGGAGCTACTCGCGCGCGAGGAGGTGCGGGCGGTCTTCGTCTCACAGGACGGCCAGTTTCTGGGCGTGCTGACCCGGAAGACGCTCGTGCGCGAGGTCGTGGCCCCGGGTCGCGACCCGAAGACGACGACGGTCGGCGAGATCGCGGAAGCGCCGCACTACACGATCGACTCGGACATGGATCTCGAGGAGGCGTTCCACTTCCTGGAGGAGCGGGACGCGGAGCGCGTGCCCGTGGTCGAGGAGGGCCGGCTGGTCGGAGTGCTGTCGCGCGAGCTCGTGCAGCGGCGCCTGGCCGAGGACGAGCCTCCGGAGCCGCTCGAAGACGCGCCGCCCGCCTAGCTTCGGACCGCTCCGCTGGTCCGGTACCCCCGACCTCCTCCCCGAGGCGATCGTATCCAGGAAAAGCGCACGTGTCTGTGCCGGCTTCGGGCCGACTTTCGTCTCGCGCGCTAGCAGCAGGTATAGGCGCCCGGAGGCGCGTCGCCCTCGACCGGCTCGGGCAGCTTCGCCGCCTCGAGTGCCGCGCCGTCGAGGAGGTCTCGCTCGCTGACCGCGATCTCCCGCAGCCGGAGGTAGCGCATGGCCTCGAGCAGGATCGCCGCTCCCGCGACGATGACCGGCGCCCGTTCGGGCTCGAGACCGGGCACGTCGCGGCGTTCGGCGAGAGGCAGCGCGGCGAGATGCTCGAGCTGCGCCTGAACCGCCGCCTCGGTCAACCGGTGACCGTGCACGCGGTCCGAGTCGTACTCGACGAGCCCGAGGTCGAGCGCGGCGAGTGCCGTCACCGTGCCGGCCACGCCCACGCCGTCGGTTGCCGACACCTCGTGCTCGGCGAGCACCGCTCGAATCGCGTCGCGTACCTCGGCGAGCTCCTCGGCCGTCGGCGGGTCCGAGCCGAGGAAGCGCTCGGTCAGCCGAACCGAGCCGAGGTTCGTGGTTACGCGCTGGCTCGACGAGACGAGCTCCGTCGACCCGCCGCCGACGTCGACGACGACCGTCCCGGGTGCGAGCTCTCCGACACCACGCAGGGTCAGGTCGGCCTCGTCCTCACCGCTCAGCAGGCGCGTCGTGAAGCCGTAGCTCCACTCGATCTCGCCCAGGAACGCCTCGCCGTTCTCGGCGTCACGAACCGCGCTCGTCGCCACGAGCAGAGCTCGCTCCGCACCCAGCGCTTCGAGCTCGCGTCGGTAGTCCGAGAGGCAGTTTCGGACACGTGCGATGGGAAACGGCAAGAGTCGTCGGCGTGCGTCGACACCCTCGCCGAGTCGCGTGATCGTGCTTCTTCGCACGAGAGGATCGACCCGCCCGTCGACAACGTCCCCGACCAGGAGTCGCGTCGTGTTGGTGCCGAGGTCGATTGCTGCTACACGCATCGTCAGTCGGAACGACGGTAGCGGTTCATCGAATCTGCATCTCGTCAATTTGCCGCCGGTGAGCCGGTGAGGGCTGAGCTATAATCGACCCCACGCCGCGGGGTGGAGCAGTCAGGTAGCTCGCCGGGCTCATAACCCGGAGGTCGCAGGTTCAAATCCTGCCCCCGCTACTGAGAAAGGCCCTGGTTCCAGGGCCTTTCGCATTTCCGGAACTTGTCTTACGGCTCGGGACTAGCCGGCAGCGGCTGCTGTCGGCGCCAGCAACAGCAAGTGGCTGTCGACGATCGCCTGCGCGACGTCCACCAGCTTCCGGCCGTTGTGCTGCGAGTGGTCCCGGAGCATTTCGAAGGCGCCGTCGGCATCGGTCGAGTGCCGCGCCATCAGGATGCCTTTCGCCTGCTCGATCAGCGCCCGCCGGCCGAAGGCGCCCTGGAGGCTCTGGTATTCCGCGAAACGCTGCAGCGTGATGTCGATCGCGCTCTGCAGCTCGGCAGCGTCGCCGTCCACGATGTAGGCGAAGACGCCGCGCTTCGCCGCTTCCCGGACGTAGACAGGATCCTTCGCAGTCAGTAGCGCGATCACGGGGCACGCGGACTTCACGCACGATCTCCGTAATCAGGTCGAGGGCGTGCTCCGAGCTGAGCCCGAGACCGACGAGAGCCACATCGGGCCGCTCCCTCTCGGTGGCGGCTCCAACTTCCTTGACGTAGATCTCGCGGGCGATCACCTCATGGCCGAGCCCGACCACGACCTGCGCAAGCAGCTCGAGCCGGTCGCGCCGCTCGTTCGCGATGAGCACGCGAAGGTGCAGAGGCTCGCCCTCGATGACGTCACGACGATATGGGCGCGTGCAAGCGCATCGAGAGGACCTCCGATCCTCGAATTTGAGCCATTGTCAGCGAGACCAGCAGCTTCACCCCCGCGTCGCGAGCGACGAGGAACGGTGGATTTTAGCGCACCAAATAAGGCGCGATCCAGTCGGCGTCTCCTCCCGCGCTTACGGCGTCGCTGCCGCTATGTTCCGGCAGGTTGACCGCGTCACAACCCTTCGGCGCGGGTCGAGCACGGGCGGGTCAGAACCACCGAGCCGCCAACGGTCCACCCTCAGCAGAGCAGGTTGGAACACGTTCCAGCCGACGACCGCAACAGCCCCGGTCGGCGCATGAGGCTTTCAACCTGGGAGTGGCCGATGGTCGATAATCGTCTCACCCTCCAGTGATCCGATGATCGGCGTCGCACCGACTCGCGAGCAGACGCTCGAGGTCGTGCGCCGCATTTCGATCGCCGGCCGCGGCGGGCCGACGGCGTCGGTTCTGCTCGAGAACGTGTGCACCGTGGTGGAGGAGACGTTCGACTTCGACTCCGTAGTGGCAGTGCGATACGACGGCCAGACGGAGGAGGTCGAAGAGACTCCAGGCTCGATCGTGTCCTTGCTCGCAGAGGCCCGAGACGCCCAGAAACTCGTCTTCCTCACGGTTGGCGGTCTCACCTCGGCGTTCGCCCTCCCGCTGATCAGCGGGGATCGATGTCTACGCCTTCCTCTGCGGCACGCGCGCTGAGCCGGCGTCGCCCACCGAGACCGATGAGGAAGCGCTCGCGACTGTCGGGGTCGTGGCCGCAACCTTGCTCGAGGACGCTCTCGCCCGCGAAGAGCTGCAGGAGCTCGATGTCCGGAAGAGCGAGTACCTCGCGCTCGCCACACACGAACTGCGGAACCCGCTGTCGAGCATCTACGGCATCTCCGTCACGTTGAACGAACGAGAGGACGAGCTGGCCGAGGCGGACCGACGGGCTCTTCGGAGCACGCTCCGTGAGCAGGCGGCTCGAATGCGCGCTCTCGCGGAACAGCTGCTCGACCTGTCCCGGCTCGACCTGGCGGCGATCCGTATCTCGCCACAGCCCGTTCGCCTCCGGCCCAAGATCGAGGAGCTGGTCCGTTCGCTCACGGACACCCGGTCGAACGCGGTGACCGTCGCCGTTCCGCCCGACCTGCAGGCGGTGGTGGACCCGTCAGCGCTCGATCGGATGCTCTCGAACCTGGTCGCGAATTCGATGCGCCACGGCAAGCCCCCGGTCACGATCACCGCGGTCGGCGAGGACCGGCACCTCCGAGTCGTCGTCGAGGATCGCGGTGAGGGTGTCCCGCATGAGTTCGTGCCTCGCCTGTTCGACCGGTTCGCGCGCTGCCCCGAATCGCGAGGCCGTGAAGACGGCTCCGGATTGGGTCTCTCGATCGCCCAGGCATACGCTCGAGCTCACGGTGGAGAGATCGTCTACGGGCCCGCGGTGCCGCATGGAGCGCGATTCGAGGTCGTGATCCCCCTCAGGGGCGATCGAGGCGATCAGCGCCCGGGCGACGCTCGCGCGACCCGGTTGCGGCTGGTACGCGGTCGTCTCGTGGACGGATGAGGTACCACGCCTCGACCTCGCCCTTTCCCTTCACCGCGATCGTCCCCCGCGGCTCGCACTCGAAGTCGTCGGCAAGCAGCTCGTAGGTCGCTCGAGTGATCTGGATGCGGCCGGGCGTCCCGTGGGACTCCATGCGACTCGCCGTGTTCACCGCGTCGCCCCAGAGGTCGTAGATGAAGCGCTTCCGACCGATCACGCCCGCCACCACCGGGCCGGAATTGATGCCGACCCGGAGCTCGAGGCCGAGGTGCCCGACGTCTTCGTCCGAGCGCATCGCCTCGAGCATGTCGAGCGCCATGAGCGCGAGCGCGCGAGCATGGTCGGGGCGTGGTTTCGGAACGCCCGCCGCGACCATGTAGCAGTCGCCGATGGTCTTGATCTTCTCGAGCCCGTACCGCTCCACGAGTCCGTCGAAGTGACTGAACAGGTGATCGAGGTAGCCGACCACCTCGGCCGGCGGGAGCCGCTCGGACCAGGGTGTGAAGTCGACCACGTCGGCGAACAGGATCGAGGCCGACCCGAACTGATCCGCGATCGGCTGGGCCTCGGCCTTCAGCCTGTCGGCGATCGAGCGCGGCAGGATGTTGAGCAGGAGGTTCTCGGCCTTCGCCTGCTCCACACGGAGCGCGGCCAGCGCCTGGCTGCGCTGGCTGGCGAACAGCGCGAGCAGCGTGAACACGATGGTGCCGCCGACCGCGATGTTCAAGGCCAGCATCGTGCTCGTGAACCAGCCGGGCAACTCCGGCCAGACGGGGCCGATGACCTCGCCCACGATCCCCGACCCAAGGAAGACCACGACCCACGCGAGATACCAGCGGACCGCCGATCTGACGTCGCTGAAGACGAGCGCCCCGAGCGGGGCGAGGATCCCCCAGAGGCCGACGCCGCCGGAGAGGAGAAATCCGCCGAGCGGGATCATCGACAGCGTCGGCGCGAGCAGGATGTCGACCTGGCCCACCCGCAGCAGCCACGGGAAGTCGTGCGTGCGCGAGAACACGACGATCGGCACCGAGCAGGATGGCGAAGTACACGAACGGCACCACACCGACCGGCGATCCGAGCGCGAGGTACAGCGCACCCCCACAACGCCGAGATCGGCAGGATCAACACCGAGATCAGGACCAGCAGCGCCTTGCGAGCGCGCAGGTCCTCGTCGTCGTGCGAGTCGGCGCCGACCAGCGCCAGGCGCGCGGTGCTGCGGTCCGCCGCCGCCCGGATCCGGTCGAGGAAGTCCATCGCGAGGGACGTTACTCGCGGGGCCGTCGATGAGTTTCCCGGTCGCCGCCCGTCTCAGTTCGTGATCGGTAGCGTCCGAGCCGTCGACGGAGGGAGACGAGATGCCCGAACACAAGATCGGCACCCGCGAGGAATGGCAGGCGGCCCGAGATGAGCTCGCCGGGCTCGAGGCCGAGCAGGCAAAGCGCGAGGAGGAGCTCAAGAGAAAGCGTCTCGACCTTCCCTGGGTCCCAGTGGAGAAGGAGTACGTCTTCGACACCGACGACGGCAAGAAAACGCTCGCCGAGCTCTTCGACGGGCGCTCTCAGCTGCTCGCCTACAACATCATGTTCGGCCCCGACTACACGAACGGCGCGTGCCCCGGCTGCACCGGCCTGGCTGACGAGCTCGACGGCGGGCGCGTCCATCTGAACCATCGCGACGTGACGCTCATGTGCTTCTCGCGGGCGCCGATCGAGCGGCTGACGGCGTACAAGCAGCGGATGGGCTGGCAGTTCCCATACGTCTCCACCTACGACACCGACTTCGCCTTCGACTTCGGCCTGGCGCTGAAGAAGGAGCAGGCCGAGGAGATCCCCGAGGTCAAGCAGATGATCGACAACCCGCCCGACTGGCTCGAGGAGTGGTCAGATCAGATCGGGGCCGAGCTCGAGGACGGGTTGCGCGAGAACCCGGCCTGGATCGCCTTCGTCCATGAGAACGGCACCGTCTACCACACCTACACGGTGTCGGCGCCCGACCCGTTCGTCGCGCCCTACGCCAGCTTCCTGCTCGACCGAACGCCGAAAGAGCAGCCAGCGGAGCCGCGAGCCTGGCGGAAGGACGAGTACCCCGAGTGAGTCGGACTCAGCGCTACAGGACGGCCAGCGGGTTCAGAGGCGAGCCCGTTCCGCCGGTGATGCGGAGCGGAGCAGCCACGAAGAGGAACTCCCAACGCCCTGCCCGCTCGCATGCGGCCAGCAGGTCCTCGAGCTGCAGGTAGTCGAGCAGGTGGACGCCCATGGCGTTGAGCGCCAGGGCGTGGATCGGGAAGTCGATGCCCTCGGTGCTGCTGGGGGCGGTGTCACTGTTGCCGTCGCCACCGAGCACTGAGACGCCGCGTTCCGCGACGAACGGCATCGCCGTGGGATGCAGACCCGCTTTGGCAGTCGCCGTCGGCCAGGGCCCGAGCTCACTCAGACGACGGGTGTGACCGGTGCGAACGAGCAGCACGTCACCCTCGCCCACGGTGACGCCATGCTCGAGCTCGGCTGCCTCGAGCTCGTCGCGAAAGACGTGCTGGCCCGGCTCGAGCCACGGCACTCCCCGCAGACGAGGGATATCGAGCAAGACGCCTCGGCCGACCAAGCCGTTCGTGAGGACCTCGATCGAATCGGACTCGGCGCCGCGGGCCGTGACGGTCGCAGCCGGAGTCCCGTTGTACAGGGAGCCCTCGTAGATCACGTGGCAGAGCGCGTCGATGTGCGTGTGGCCGTCGTTGTGGTAATCGGCGCCCACGAAGTCCTTCGCGAACAGCAGCTCCCCTGACTTGCCGGTGCCCGGGATGGTCGTCATGTAGTGCACGGCGGGCTCCGGGTTGTCGTCCGCGGCCTTCGTGTTCATCGGCAAGCTCAATGTCACCGTCGTGCCGTCGCGCACGAGACGCGACGCCGCGACCACCCGCTCGGGGTCGAGGTGATTCAGCGCCCCTCGCTCGTCGCGTTCGCCCCATCGCCCCCAGGAGCTCACGCTCCGAAAGAGCTCGGCGAATTCCGTTGCAGTGACCTCGACGCGGCGTGAAGGCGATTCGGTCATAACGGGTCAGCGGTCGATCATCTGCTGCTGGGCTTCGGCGTAGCGGTGACCCTGCGCCGTGAGCTGCGCTGCGGCGGTCTCGATCTCCTGCAGGTCGTCGCCGGTGAGCTCCAGATCGGCGGCCGCGACGTTCTCCTCGAGGCGCTGCGGCTTGGTGGTGCCGGGAATGGGGACGATCCACTGCTTCTGCGCGAGGATCCAGGCGAGCGCGATCTGCGCCGGCGTTGCGCCTTTCCGCTCCGCGACGCGGTCGAGGAGCTCGACGAACACGCGGTTCACCGACCGCGCCTCCGCGTCGAACCTGGGAACCGTGTTGCGGAAGTCGGAGCTCTCGAACGCCGTCGACTCGTCGATCGTCCCGGTCAGGAAGCCTTTCCCAAGCGGGCTGAAGGGCACGAAGCCGATCCCGAGCTCCTCGAGCGTCGGCAGGATCGCCTCCTCCGGCTCGCGCCACCAGAGCGAGTACTCACTCTGCACGGCGGTCACGGGCTGGACGGCGTGCGCGCGCCGGATCGTCTGCACGCCCGCCTCCGAGAGGCCGAAATGCCGCGCCTTTCCGGCGGCGATCAGCTCTTTGACCGTGCCGGCGACGTCCTCGATCGGGACGTTCGGGTCGACGCGGTGCTGGTAGAGGAGGTCGATCGTGTCCGTCCGGAGCCGCTTCAGCGAGGCGTCGACGCTTCGCTTGATCGTCTCCGGCCGGCTGTCGATGCCGTTGCTCTGCCCGCCTTCCAGGTCGAAGCCGAACTTCGTCGCGATCACGGTCCGGTCACGGACCGGCTCGAGCGCCTCGCCCACGAGCTCCTCGTTCGTGAACGGCCCGTACACCTGGGCGGTGTCGAAGAACGTCACCCCGCGTTCGACCGCGGCGCGCATCATGGCGATCATCTCGTCCCGCTCGGGGAACGGCGGGTAGCTCTGGCTCATGCCCATGCAGCCGAGCCCGACCGCTGACACTTCCAAGCCGCTGTCTCCCAGAATGCGCGTCTGCATCGTCCCTCCTACGTTCCTCGACTCGATGGCGAGTACTGAAGCATGCACGTTCGGTTGTCCGAAACCGGCAATGACGCCCTGCCGTAGACCGAGAGTCAACCCCCGAACGGCAAGGAGCGGAAATGCATCGCATCCTCATTATCGGCGCGGCGGTCGCGATTGCGGCCACGGTCGCGGCCGCGGCGCTCGGTCAGGGCCGGGGCGCCACGGTGACCAATCTCAAGGGCACCGTTGGGCCCGGGTACTCGATCTCGCTGACGAAGGCCGGCAAGAAGGTCAAGACGCTCAAGCCGGGCACCTACAAGATCACGGTCACCGACAAGTCGTCGTACCACAACTTCACGCTCGAAAAGGAAACGAAGCCGAACATCGAGAAGCATGTCACCGGCACCGGCTTCACCGGTACGAAGACGATCACCGTCAAGCTCGTGAAGGGGCACTGGAAGTACTACTGCTCGGTACACGAGCCGCAGATGTACGGATGGCTCTGGGTGCGCTAGCACGCTAGTGCGTCCGCGGAGAAAGGCCCTGGATGCAGGGCCTTTTTTCTGACAAGGCTCAGGCCGGCGCGAGGTCGTACGGGAACCGCGTCAGCACCTCGCCGCCCGTCTCGGTGACGAGCACGAGGTCCTCGTGGCATACGCCGCCGGCGCCGGCGTCCCACAGGCCCGGCTCGATCGCGATCACGTCGCCGGCGACGAGTGGATCGCGCCCTGCGAGGCCGAGGCCTGGAGCTTCGTGGATCTCGAGGCCGACGCCGTGCCCGAGCGAGTGCTGGAAGCCGTTCTCCTCGCCGTCCGTGGTGCGCTGCGTCGCGTAGCCGGCCGACTCGAAGAGCTCGCAGGTCGCGTCGAAGAGCTCCCGTCCCGTGATGCCGGGGCGAACGGCCGCCTTCGCCTCGTCCAGCGCCTGCCGCACGAGCCGGTCCTGCTCAGCGATCAGCTCGGCGTGCTCGGACACGGGCTCGCCCGCGACAAAGGTTCGCGCCATGTCCGCCCAGCACCCGCTCTCCTCGTGACGAGGCCAGAGGTCGACGTGGATCGGCAGTCCCGCGGGGAGCGGGCCGCTGCCCGGCTCGTGCCCGTTGCCCTGCCAGACCGAAGCGACGATCACATCGGCCGGGCACGGGGCTCCATGCGCGGCGCACGCCTCGCGCAGCGCGAAGCGGACGTCCTCCGCCAGGAGCGGCGTGCCGTCCACCTCGAGGCTGCCCTCGGCTCCGGGCCGAGCGCGAGCGAGCAGTTCGGACGCTGCAGCCATCCCCGCCTCGGCGGCCCGCTGTGCGATACGGATGCCTTCGAGCTCGACCGGCGACTTCGAGCGCCGCCGCAGCGCGACGGCAGCCTCGTCGATGGTGAGGACGACGCCGTCCTGCCGCAGGCGGTCACCGAGCGCGAGCGGAAAGTCACCCGGGACGATCGCCTCGGTGATGCCGATCTCGCGCACCACTCGTGCCTCGAGCTCGAGCCCGGCCTCGTGCATCGTCAGTCCGCTCGCGACGAGCTCTTTGTAGCCGAGCTCGAAGTAGTCGAGCATTTTCGCGTCGGGCAGCTCGCGCTGCACTCGGGCACTCTCGAGGCGAGTCGTGAGGACGTACCGGCGCCCCTCGACATCCGCGAAGAGGAGCGGGTCACCGATCGCGACCGGAATCTCGTGCCGCAGCGCGGCGGAACGCTCCGTGTCCCCGGCGAGTAGCAGCCCACGCATGCGCGTGAGCGTAGCGTTCCCGGTTCAGCCGTCCTGCGTCGAGGGCTGCGAGTGAGCGATGCGAGAGGGGCGGACCCGGCGGCGCTGATACGGCAGGGCGGCCACGCAGATGAGCTCTCGCGCCAGGAGCCACGGGGGCTGCGGTCCGCGCGGGGAGGAGGTGCTGACGACGACATCGGCACCGCCGAGCGCGGCGCGCACGAGGGCACCGGCTCGGGGCGCATGCCACCGCGAAGTGACGACGACTACCTCGTCGACGCCGAGATCCTGTGCGACGGCCGCTATGCCCGCGGCGTTCTGCATCGTGTTCCGGGCCGTCGTGTCGCAGACCAGCCGCACGTCGGGCCCCTGCCATGCGTCACGCATCAGCTCGGCCTCGCCGAATCCAGCGCCGTGCCTCGACCAGCCCGACAGGACGACCGCCTCGGCGCCGTCGGCGAGCTGCTCTGCATGCCGGAGCCGGACCAGGCAGAGCGGATGGAGGCCGTCCACGCCCCGTGCGGAATAGCCGAAGACCGCGACGAGCCGTCTGGGCTCAGTGCCGGCCACGTCGCCTCAGCGCCTCGAACGTGATCAGCGTGCCCGCGACCGTCAGCACGAGCATGACTGCCTTCTTGCCACGGAGCTTCGACTCGCCGCTCGCCCGCTCGCGCATGTGCACCGGAACCTCGTCGACACGGAGTCCCGCCTCGGCCAGCCGCAGGAGCGCCTGTACCTCGGGCGCAGTGCTGTCGTAAGGCCGGGCGAGCACGGGCAGCGCCTTTGCATTCGCGGCGTAGAGGCCGCTGGTCGCGTCGAAGAACGGCCGCCGCAGAGCGACCGCCATCGAGCGGCGCAGGACCGCAGTGCCGAGGCGCCTCGCCCGGGTCGGCTCGTACCGCCGAGACTCGAAGCCGTCGCCGATCGCATATCTCGATCCGACGGCGACGTCGCAGGTGTCGGCGCGAACCCGCTCGAGCAGGCGCCGGAGCTCGTCGGCGGGATGCTGTCCGTCGGCGTCTACGCGTCCGCAGTACTCGTACTCGCGCTCGACCGCGTAGCCGTAGCCGCCCGAGATCGCCGCGGGCAGTCCGCGGTTGGCGCCGAAGGAAAGCACCTCGGCACCGTGTTTCACGGCGATGCCCGCAGTCCCGTCCGTCGAGCCGTCGTCGACGACGAGCACGTCGGCGCCCGGGAGCTCGTGCTGCAGCTCCTCGAGCACCGCGGGCAAGTTTTCCTCCTCGTTCCAGGCCGGCACGAAAACGAGGGTGTCGCTCTGGACGGCCACGCGGTCAGCGTAGCTCCGAAAGGACATGCCGGTTCTTGGGCCCCCGGGTGCGGGCGGTACTGTCCGGCGAGTGAGTGGCGAACGCGAAGGCGGTTGCTCCTGTGGAGCGGTCCGTTACCGGCTCGCGTCCGAGCCGATGTTCGTCCATTGCTGCCACTGCCTGAACTGCCAGCGTCAGACCGGCGGCGCGTTCGTGATCAACCTGCTGATCGAAGCCGATCGAGTGGAGCTGCTCGCCGGTGAGCCACAGCCGGTCGACGTCCCGCGCGACGACGGCAGCGCGCAGCGCATCTACCGCTGTCCGACGTGCCAGGTCGCAGTCTTCAGCGAATACGGACGCCCCGAGGTGCGGTTCGTCCGCGCGGGAACGCTCGACGAGCCGTCCTCGGTCGCGCCGGACGTGCACATCTTCGCGAGGTCGAAGCTGCCGTGGGTCACGCTTCCGGACTCGGCTCCCGCGTTCGACGTCTACTACGACTCGAAGAAGCTCTGGCCGTCCGAGAGTCTCGAACGGCTCGACATCGTCTTGGCCCGGACTCAGTAGGCGTGGTGGAGGTAGCGATCGATCAGCGCGTCGGACAGCTCGCGTTGCCGAAGCCCGAGCTCGAGCCGGTTCTCCTCGAGTGCGCGGCAGTCGGCCCCTCGCAGCCGTAGCCTCTGTCGCTCGGCGACGAGTGTCTGAATCGTGTCCATGAGGTGTCGAGTGGGGGTCATTGGTGTCCTTTCGGAGGAATTCGGTCTTCGTCCGTTAGAGACACCGGAAGACGCCACGTATTCCCTAGGTTGGCTCGGGAATAGCTTCGCCGGAAAGTGGTCCATGCAGGTGTGAGACGTTTCCTGGACATTCCGACGGCGTTACCGTTCGTGTGGCGATGACACGCGGGCGACACGACAAGGATCAGACGGCCGAGCTGGCGGCGCTCGCCGACGGATCGCTCGACCCTGAGCGCGGCGCTGCTCTTCGCGAGGAGGTTGACGCCTCTTCGGAGCTCGCCGACCGTCTGGCGGAGCAGGAGCGCGCGGTCTCGCTGGCACGAAGCGCTGCGCTGGAGGTCGAAGCGCCGCCGGCTTTGCGGGCGCGCGTCGAGGCCCAGCGACGTTCCCGCAGTGTGCGGGCGCCGCGAAGTTTCGTCCTGGCCGGCGCGGCCGTGACCGCTGTCCTGGTCGTCGCGATCGGGATCACCGTTCTGCGTTCCGGCAGCTCGCCCCAGCGCTTCCAGGCCGCGCTCGGTCCGACGAAGCTGGTGCCCGCCGCGAGCGGCAAGGCGACCCTGACGAAGACACCGTCCGGGTGGCGCATCCAGCTGGCCGCCACGGGGCTCCCGCGACTCGACAAGGGGCGCTTCTACGAAGCGTGGCTCCGCAACTCGTCGGGCGTGCTCGTTCCGATCGG
This sequence comes from uncultured Actinomycetes bacterium, assembly GCA_963812695.1. Lineage (GTDB taxonomy): Bacteria > Actinomycetota > Thermoleophilia > Gaiellales > Gaiellaceae > VAXT01. Next base: position 194,563 of record CAWEWD010000008.1, on the reverse strand, counting down.
GACGTTCAACGACGGCCGGCACGTGACGCTCTGGGCAGGAGTCTCGCCGCTGGACTTTTCGGCGTTGACGGTCACGCGCGAGCGGGCCGACGGCGATCAGGGTTCGTCCGGCCAGAAGGTGCTCGTCGGGCCGGTCGACACGGGCAGCGGCTAGCCGACGCCGTCGACTCGACGCACGACCTGCTGACGAGCGCGGTAGAGGCGGCTCATCACCGTTCCTTCGCGGATGCGGAGCGCCCTCGCCGCCTCCTTGTACGAGAGGCCCGTGACGTCCACGGCGACGAGGACGTCGCGGAAGTCGTCGGGTAGCGCGGCGATCGCGGCGTAGAGCTCGCCGGCCTCGAGGGCCGCCTCGGGATCGCGGGCGTGCGGGTCGGCGAGGGCGTCGGGCTGCTCGGGCAGCGGCCCCGGCCTCAGACGGCGACTCTCGGTCTTCAGCCGGCTGAAGAACGTGTTCCGCAGAGCACGCAGCAGGTAGCCGAGATCGTCCTCGTTGCGGAGTAGGCGGGGCTTCGCCAGCACGCGGGTGTAGGTCTCCTGGACGAGGTCCTCGGCGTCCTCGCGCGAGCCGCAGAGCGCCCAGGCCGCCCGGTAGAGACGGTCGAGGTGGTCTCCTAGACGAGCGGGGTCGAGCGTGCGCTCCATCGGAATGGCGGCCGGAAACGGGCCGGTGCGTCCGAGCGAGCATAGATCGGCGCTGGACGCTACGCCGCGAGTGACAGCGGCTCCCTGGCGCGGGACGTCGGCAGCGAGAAGCGCGCTCGCGCCCGGAGCGCCAGCTCTTCGGCGCGCGGCACCGCATGGGCGTCCGCGACGATCAAGATCTCGTCCGCGGGGAACGTCGTCAGCGCGTCGGCGATCGCGAGCAGCGGATCCGAGTCGCCGACCTGCCCTTCCACGTGGACTCCGCGCGGCTCGAGCTGTTCGAGATACGCGCGCATTCGCCCCTCGGCCAGGCAGCGGGCGCGGGCTGTCGTCCGACGCCCAACGTCGGAGCCACGAGTTGAGCGCCGGCGCGAGGACGAGGACGTTCCCAACCGGTGTGTCGATCGGAGCGACGCCGAGGGCGACGACGAGGACATTGGGACCTGAATCTGCTTCTCGGAGTGTTGGTGCCTTCATGGTCGTGCCTCCCTTCGAGTGTTTGACCTTTCTGAATCGGAAGACACCGCTGTGCCGGAGCTATTCCCGAGCCGGCGGAACTCGCCTTCGGGAATAACTCCGCCCGCCGGTGTCCCTAGCGCTACGAAGGTCGACTCAACGAAAGGAAGTCATGAACGCGAACAAGAAGAAGATCAATCGTCTGCGCTTCGGCCGGCTGCTCGCTGGTTACCGTTCTCGTCCTGGCGAGCCGCAGTCGTGGCCTCGAACGCAGAGGCGGCGACCCACAAGATCCAGCGACCCAAGCTCAAGCGTGGCTCGCTGACCATCGAGGGCACGCGCGCGAGTGACAAGATCGCGCTCCGCCTGAAGGCCGGCAATGCCCGGATCCTCCAGGTCGACGTCCGTGACGACGGCAAGGCCGACTTCAGCTTCAAGCGGAAGCAGGTCGCACGGATCACCGTCCACGCGAGAGTCGGGCAACGACCTCGTGCGCATCGACGAGCGGAACGGCGTGTTCACCGACCGGATCAGGACATTGCTCGACGGCGGAGCCGGAAACGACACGCTCATCGGCGGAGCCGGAGCGGAGACGCTGCTCGGCGGCGCCGGGAACGACCTGGTGGACGGGCACGGCGGTAGTGACCACGCTCTTCTCGGTGCGGGCGACGACACGTTCGTCTGGGATCCCGGCGACGGGAGCGACATCGTCGACGGCGAGGCCGGCACCGACACCCTGGGCTTCAACGGCGCGGCCGTCGCCGAGCACGTCACGGTTTCCGCGAACGGGACGCATGTCAGGTTTGCCCGTGACGTCGGAACCGTGGCGATGGATCTCGCGGGCCTCGAGGGGCTCGATTTCCACGCTCTCGGCGGTCCCGACGTCGTCACCGTCGACGATCTGAGGAGCACGGAGCTCGCGAACCTGAACCTCGACCTCTCCGGCACCCCAGGTGGGGCGGCCGGCGACGGTCAGCACGACCGCGTCGAGGTGAACGGCACGGATGCGAACGACGCGATCGCGATCAACGGAAGCACATCGAGCGTCGCCGTTTCCGGCCTTCGGACGATGATCGCCATTCAGCATCACGACCCGAGTGACGAGCTCGCGGTCAGAGGGCTAGGCGGGAACGACGCGCTGTCTGCGCCGATGCTCGCCGCCCAGGCAATCTCGCTGACACTCGACGGCGGAGCGGGCGACGACACGATCGCCGGCAGCCAGGGCGCCGACCTGCTGCTCGGCGGAGACGGGAACGACACGATCGACGGCAACGGAGGAGCCGACCGGGCGTTCATGGGTGCAGGCGACGACACATTCGTCTGGGATCCGGGCGACGGCAGCGACACGATCGAAGGAGAGGCGGGCGCCGACACGATGCGTTTCAACGGCGCCAATGTCGCCGAGCAGGTCGAGCTGTCGGCGAACGGAAACCGGCTCCGCTTCTTCCGCACCCAGGCCAGCATCACGATGGACACCGCCGGCGTCGAGCGGGTCGACTTCAACGCTCTCGGCGGAGCAGATCTCGTCACGGTCGACGACCTGACGGGAACCGACGTCAAGAGCGTGAACGCCGATCTAGGCGGAGCCGATGGCCAAGCCGACCGCGTGGTCGTGAGCGGCACGAACGGCCCCGACCGGATTCGTGTCAACCAGGATGCAACCGGCCTCGCCGTCACCGGCCTCAGCGCGCTGGTGACCCTCCACAACCAGGAGCCGACTGACGCGCTCGTCGTCAAGGGCCTCGACGGCAACGACGACATCGCCGCGGCCGGCCTCCCGGCTCAGGCCATCGCGCTCACGCTCGATGGAGGCTCCGGAGACGACGAGCTCTTCGGCGGCCTGGGCAACGACACATTGCTCGGCGGCGACGGGAACGACACGCTCGACGGAAGCAAGGGCAATGACGTCGCGCTCATGGGCGCCGGCGACGACACGTTCTTCTGGGATCCGGGCGACGGCAGCGACGTCGTCGAAGGTGAGGCGGGTGAGGACTCGATGTCCTTCATCGGCGCCAACGTCGCTGAGCAGATCCACGTCTCGGCAAACGGAAGCCGAGTGCGGTTCTTCCGTGACCTTGGCAACGTGACCATGGATCTCGCAGGAGTCGAGCAGGTCGACTTCCAGGCCCTCGGCGGGGCGGATCTGGTCGACGTCGGCGATCTGACCGGCACCGACCTCACGAGCCTGCAGGTCGACCTCGGGGCCGACGGTGCGGCCGACCGGGTCGCGATTGCAGGCACTGACGGCGACGATGCGATCACCGTCAACGGAGACGCAGGCGAGGTGAAGGTAAGCGGCCTGCACACCGGGGTCGCGATCTTCGACCCAGAGTTCGCGAACGACCGGCTCGACCTCGACACCGGCGCGGGCCGCGACAGCGTGGACTCGAGTCAGTTGGCACCCGGCGCGATCCCGCTCTTCGTAGACGGCGTACCCGTTCCGTAGAGCCTCCGAGGATGCTGCAGCAAAGCGGGGGCCTTCTCTCGAGGGCCCCCGCTTTGCTGTCCGGGTACGGTGCCCAGCTTGCTCGTTACAGCCGACGACCGCGCGAGCTTCGAGGCTCTTCGATCGACGATTCAGGGCAGCGTCGGCCTCGCCGTTGCTCCGGTCGGAATGGGACAGCCGCTCGAGGAGCTCGGGACGCTCAGAGGCGGCGTCGCCTGGTCGACGATCAAGGTTCCGCTCGCGCTCGCCGTCGCGGCGCGTGAGCCGACCGAGCGCGACGAGGAGCTGATCGACGCCGCGCTCACGGTGTCCGACAACGATGCCTCGCTCGCGCTCTGGGAGCGCCTCGGGGCGCCCGAGGTCGCCGCCGCAGCCGTGGAGGAAGTCCTGGCCGCGGCCGGAGACTCGTCGACGAGGGTCGAGGCGAACGTGTTACGCCCGGGCTACACGCCGTTCGGGCAGACACAGTGGTCGCTCGCCGCGCAGGTGCAGCTGATGGCGGCGTTGCCAGGCCTTCCGCACTCCGAGTCGATTCGGGCCCACATGCGCCGCGTCGTTCCCGAGCAGCGCTGGGGGCTCGGCGTGCTCGGCGACGACGTGGAGCTCAAGGGCGGCTGGGGCCCGGACCCCGACGGCCGGCGCCTCGTCCGGCAGATGGGCATCGTCGGGTCGCTCGCGGTGGCGCTCGCGGCCCTCCCCGCCGACGGGGGCTTCGAGTCGGGCACCGCGATCCTCGATCGCCTTGCGCAGTGGCTCGGCGAGTCGCGGGCTGCGTAGACTCGGCGCGGCTTGGCCGAAGAGCAACACGATCTCGGCGGGACCTCGTACCTCCGGCTCGTCGGGCTGGGAGCCGTGATCGGAGTCCCGGCCGCGCTCCTCGCCGCGCTCTTCCTCGCATTCGTGCACGACCTCGAGCACTGGCTCTGGAGCGACCTGCCGGACCATCTCGGCCACTCGTCGCCGCCGTGGTACCTGGTGCTCGGCCTGCCGCTCGCGGGTGCGTGCGTCGTCCTCGTCGCGCGTGTCTTCCTCCCGGGCGACGGCGGCGTCTCCCCGCTGATCGGCCTTCAGGGCGAGAAGCCGTCCCCGCTCTCGCACGCACCCGGGATCGCGCTCGCGGCGCTGGGCACGCTCGCGTTCGGCGCGGTCCTCGGGCCGGAGATGCCGCTGATCGCGCTCGGGATGATCGTCGGCGTCGCCGTGGCGCCGATCCTCCGTCTCGGCGAGCGCGAGAGCGCCCTGCTCGCCGGCGCGGGCTCGTTCTCGGCCATCTCGGCGCTCTTCGGCGGGCCGATCGTCGGCGGCGTGATGATGGTCGAGTCGGGCGCTGCGGGACTCGGCGCGTCGCTCGCCCCTGCGCTGCTCCCCGGCTTCGTCGCGGCGGCCACCGGCTACGTCGTCTTCATCGGCTTCGGAAACTGGGGCGGGCTCGGGACGCCCGGCCTGGCGGAGCCGGGCTTGCCGCCGTACCAGGGGACGCACATCTACGACCTGATCCTCGCGGTCGTCGTCGGCGTCCTCACCGCGATCCTGCTCACCGTCGTCCGCCGGCTCGCGCACAGAGTCGCCGGCCTGCCGCGACCCGGGATGCCGGTGCTCCTGCTCGGCGGCGGCCTGGCTGTCGGCGTGCTCGCCGAGGTCGCGGACCTCCTCGGCGCCAACTCCCAGGACGTGCTCTTCTCGGGCCAGTTCTCGGTGCCCGGGCTCGTCACGGAGAGCTCGGCGAAGATCGTCCTCCTCCTGCTCATCTTCAAAGGGGCCGCCTATGCCGTCAGCCTCGGCTGCGGTTTCCGCGGCGGCCCGATCTTCCCGGCCATGTATCTCGGCATCGCGGTCATCGCGCTGCCGGTCGTCTGGTTCGACATCTCGCCGACGGTCGCGGTCGCGATCGGCGCCGCCGCGGGCATGGCCGCCATGACCGGGCTCCTGCTCACGCCGATGCTCTTCGCCGCGCTCCTCGTCGGGCTCCAGGGCGTGGACACGGTTCCAGCTGCGGTCTTGGCCGCCTCGTCCGCGTGGCTCGCCATGCGCGCGATCGACCAGCAGTCGCCGGAGTCGAGCTCCACGACGTGAGGCTTACGCGACTACCGTGAGCTCGCGCGGTGTCGAGTTCAGTCGCCGACCGCCGTCCTCGGTGACGGCGACGATGTCCTCGATCCGAACTCCGAACTCGTCGGGGAGGTAGATCCCGGGCTCGATCGAGAAGCACATCCCCGGCTCGAGCGGGAGCTCGTCCCCCTCGACGAGGTACGGCGGCTCGTGCGCCGTCAGGCCGATGCCGTGCCCGGTCCTGTGGATGAACCGCTCGCCGTAGCCCGCATCGGAGATCACCGAGCGGGAGGCGCGGTCGATGTCCTGGCACGCTACGCCGGGGCGCACGGCCTCGAAGCCGGCCTGCTGGGCGAGCCGGACGATCTCGTGCACCTTCCGCTCCTCGTCGCTCGGCTCGCCCACGTGCACCGTGCGCGTCGTGTCCGAGCTGTAGCCGTCCACGGTCCCGCCGAAGTCGAGGACGACCATGTCGCCCTCCCCGATCACGCGCGCGCCGAACTCGTGATGCGGGTTGGCGCCGTTCGGCCCGGAGCCGACGAGGGTGAACTCGACCTCCGAGTGCCCATGTGCCTTCAACGCGTCGGCGAGATCGGCGGCGACCTCGGCCTCCGTCCGGCCCGAGAAGCGCGCCTCGAGGATGTCGTACAACGCGGCGTCTGCCGCCTCTCCGGCGGCTGCGAGTAGCTCGAGCTCGTCCGGATCCTTGACGGCCCGCATCGTCGGCAGGGCGGTGGTCATCGAGACGTAGGTGCTCTCGGGGAGACGGGCCTGCAGCCCGAGCACATGCATGGCCCAGGCCGCGTCCGAGATCGCGTACCGGCCGCTGGGATCGAGGAGCGGAGCGGCCTCTCCGTACGGATCGAGTCCGTCCGCCCAGTCCGAGAGCTCGACGTTCGAGCTCCCGGGTGCCGCTTCCGCATCGGGCCGCTCGAGCGTCGGCACGATCATCGCGGGCCGCGCGGTCCGGTGCGACGACGAGCATCGTGAGCCGCTCGGTGATCGCGGTCGGCGCGTACCCGGTGAGGTAGAGCAGGTCGGGGCCGGGCGTGACGAGGACGCCAGAAAGACCCGCCTCCTGAGCCGACCTGGCTGCGCGCTCCATCCGCGCCTCGAAGTCCTCGGCCGTGAACGTTCGCGCCATCTCCGGTTCGAGTCTAGTCCCGGCCTCGCTCACGGTAGGCTCGGGACATGTGCTTCGACCTCGACTCGGTTCCGCCGATCACGCCGATCGAGGGCGGGGCGGTCGACCACCGCGACCTCGAGCTCGAGAGCGCCGACGGCAATCGCTTCTCCGCGTTCGCCGCATTGCCGGAGGAGCCGAGTGACGTCGGTGTCGTGATCCTGCCGGACGTGCGCGGGTTGTACCGCTTCTACGAGGAGCTGGCGCTGCGGTTCGCCGAGCGCGGGCTTGCGGCGATCGCCATCGACTTCTACGGCCGGACGGCGGGTGTCGGCAAGCGCGGGGAGGATTTCGACTACCCGGCGCATCGCGTCCAGACGACCCCGGAAGGCGTCCAGGCCGACGTGCACGCCGGCGTGGAGTGGTTGCGGGAGCAGGGGAGCGGCTCGATCTTCACGGTCGGCTTCTGCTTCGGCGGCCGGCACTCGTGGCTCGCTGCGGCGGCAGGTCACGGCCTGCAAGGCGCGGTCGGCTTCTACGGAATGCCGGGCGGTGATTCGCCGAGCCCGATCGACCGCGCAGGGGAGATCGAGGCCCCGATCCTCGCTCTCCAGGGTGGTGCCGACCAGCACATCACCGCCGAGCACAACGCGGCGTTCGACGACGCGCTGACGGCGGCGGGCGTCGAGCACGAAGTCGTCGACATTCCCGGGCGCGCCGCACAGCTTCTTCGACCGCAAGCAGGAGGAGTTCGCGGACGCGTCCGAGGACGCGTGGAAGCGCACCCTCGCCTTCATCGAGCGCTACCGCTGACGCGCCGGGCTACTGCTCGTAGCGCTCGACGATCTCGGGGTCGCGGGCGTGGGCCGCGTCAGGGTCCTGTCCGGACTCTCGCAGCGCTCGTCGCTGCCTGAGTAGGTCCCAGCACTGGTCGAGGCTGACCTTGAGGTGCTCGAGCCGGTTGTGCTCGTCCGCGTTCAGGCCGCCTTCGCCGACGCGGCCGTACAGATCGTGCTCCTCGGCGACGAGCTTCTCGATGCGATCGTGGATCTGTGTGTCGTCCATCCAGTGAGCATGCCACAGGCGAATAGCGCTGCGCCGTGCGCCGTTGTGATGGGATACACGCTTTCTGCGGAAGGAGGACTCAATGACACTGAAGATCGGCGACACGGCACCTGACTTCGAGGCGGACTCGACCGAAGGGCGCATCCATTTCCACGACTGGGTCGGAGACTCGTGGGCGGTGCTCTTCTCGCACCCGAAGGACTTCACGCCCGTCTGCACGACCGAGCTCGGCTACATGGCACGGATCAAGCCCGAGTTCGATCGGCGCGACGTCAAGATCATCGGCCTCTCCGTCGACACGACGAGCGACCACGAGGGCTGGGCGAAGGACATCGAAGAGACCCAGGGCGAAGCGCCGAACTACCCGATCGTCAGCGACGCCGACTTCGAGGTCTCGAAGCTCTACGGGATGCTGCCGGCCGAGACGTCGGGCGATCCGGGCGACCGCACGCCCATGGACAACCAGACCGTGCGCAACGTGTTCGTCGTCGGGCCTGACAAGAAGGTGAAGCTGATCCTCATCTACCCGATGACGACCGGCCGCAACTTCGACGAGGTTCTGCGCGTCATCGACTCGCTCCAGCTCACGGCGAACCACAAGGTCGCGACTCCGGTGAACTGGCGGCAGGGCGAGGACGTGATCATCGCCGGCTCCGTCTCGGACGCCGAGGCGAAGGAGATCTTCGGCGAATGGGACGCGCCGAAGCCGTACATCCGGGTCGTGCCGCAGCCGGAGCAGGAGTCCGCTTCGGTCGGGACGACCTAGGGCGATGCGTCGAGGGACAGCCGGCAGCGGAGGCTGTCCCTCAAAGGCTCTCTGATGGGCGATGTGCTCCGAGACGTGCTCGAGGACGACATCGCGGTCTTCTTCGAGCAGCAGAACGACGCCGAGGCGATTCGCATGGCTGTCTGGGTGCCCAGAGAACGCGATGCGTTCTACGAGCACTGGCACAAGATTCTCGGCGACGACGCCCTGGTCGCGAAGTCGATCGTCTCCGGAGACGACGTCGCGGGCAACATCACGAGCTGGCCCCGGGACGGGAAGCGCCTCGTCGGCTACTGGCTCGGCCGAGAGTTCTGGGGGCAGGGGCTCGCGACACAGGCGCTGCGGGAGCTCGTCGCCGAGCTGGAACGGCCGCTCTACGCGGAGGTCGCGACCACGAATATCGGCTCGATCCGGGTGCTCGAGAAGTGCGGGTTCCAGGTCGTCGGCAGCGAAACCGAGGACGATGAGACCTTCGGTCAGATCGAGCTCCTTGTGATGAGGCTCGTTGGCTAGGGTGAAGGACGTGCAGACCACTCCGGCCGCACAGGAGCTCGAAGCCCAGTTCGAGCAGTACCGCGGCGAGCTGACGGCTCACTGCTACCGAATGCTCGCGTCGCCGTTCGAGGCGGAGGATGCGGTACAGGAGACGTTCATCCGCGCCTGGCGCGCGATCGACCGCTTCGAAGGCCGCTCGCAGCTGCGCTCGTGGCTCTACAAGATCGCGACGAACGTCTGCCTCGACATGCTCAGCGGGCGCGAGCGGCGCGCGCGTCCGATCGATCTCGGCCCATCGCACGAGCCGGTCGAGGAGAGCCTGAACTCGCTCCCCGAGGCGACCTGGGTGCAGCCGATTCCCGACCCCGCGGTGGTCGCCGAGTCGAACGAGACGACGCGGCTCGCGCTCGTCGCAGCGCTTCAGCACCTTCCGCCACGCCAGCGGGCGGTCCTGATCCTCTGCGAAGTCCTGCGCTGGAAGGCGAGCGAGGTCGCCGAACTGCTCGACACGAGCGTCGCGTCCGTGAACAGCGCGCTCCAGCGGGCGCGGGCCACACTCGAGGCGAGCAGCCTCGAGCTGGGCGACGCGTCGCGCTCGGTCGACGAGGCCGACGCGGAGCTGCTCGCGCGCTACGTCGAGGCCTTCGAGGCGTACGACATGGACGCGCTGACCTCGCTCATCCAGGAGGACGCGATCCAGTCGATGCCGCCGTTCGACATGTGGCTCAGCGGCCGTGACGACATCTTCACGTGGTGGTACGGCCCCGGCATCGGCTGCAAGGGCTCGAAGGTGATCCCGACGGTCTCGGCCAACGGGGCGCCGGCGTTCGGCCAGTACAAGCCGAGCGACACCGGCAGCGGCTACGACCCGTGGGCGCTCCAGGTGCTGGAGATCGAGAACGGCAAGATCGTCGAATTCACATTCTTCCTCGACACCGAGACGCTCTTCCCGCTCTTCGGGCTACCGCCCCGGCTCGACGCCTAACACCTCCGTCAGCCCCATGAACGCGATCAGTTGGACGAGGTCTGGCGATGCGCTGCGGAGCACGAGCCGTGAGCCCTCGCGCCGGAGCAGGAGGGCGAGCCGCGCGAGGGAGTCGACCGTGGCGGCGGTTGGTCGCGCGCCGCTGAGGTCGCACACGTAAGCAGGCATATCGGTTCTGTTACGACGGTTTCGCCGGCCGAAATTCATCGGCGGGACGACCGATGAGTTCCGGGTCGTTGGAACGTCATAAGGCCTGAAACCGAAGACAAGGAGACGCGTAGCGAATGAGCAACCTCGACGCCCGAAGCCGCTGGCTCGCCCTCTACGTCCTGTGCCTGGCGAGCCTGATGATCGTCCTCGACGTCACGATCGTGAACGTCGCGCTGCCCTCGATCCGCGACGACCTCGGCTTCTCCGAGACCTCGCTCGCATGGGTCGTGAACGCGTACGTCCTCACGTACGGAGGGTTCCTGCTCCTCGGCGGGCGTCTCGGCGACCTCTACGGGCACCGGAAGCTGTTCCTGATCGGGATCAGCGTCTTCACGCTGGCCTCGCTCGCCTGTGGGGTCGCGACCTCGCAGGCGTTCCTGATCGCCGCGCGCGGCGTGCAGGGCGTCGGCGGTGCGATCGCGTCGGCGGTCTCGCTCTCGCTCATGGTCAACCTGTTCACCGAGCCTGGCGAGCGCGCGAAGGCGATGGGCATCTTCGGGTTCGTCGCGGCCGGTGGCGGCAGCCTCGGCGTCGTGCTCGGCGGGATCCTGACCGACACGATCAGCTGGCACTGGATCTTCCTCGTCAACTTCCCGATCGGCGTTCTCGTCGTGCTGCTCTCGCTGCGGCTGCTGCCGAAGGAGCACGAGCGGATGGCCGACCAGCGGCTCGACATCGGCGGCGCGGTGACGATCACCGGCGCGCTGATGATCGCCGTCTACGCGATCGTCAACGGCGACAAGAACGGCTGGACGTCGTTCGAGACGCTCGGCCTCCTCGGCGTCGCGCTCGCGGTCTTCCTCGTCTTCCTCTTCATCGAGACGACCGTCGACTCGCCGCTCGTGCCGCTCGGGCTGTTCAAGCTGCGGAATCTCGCGACGGCGGACGTCGTCGGCGTGCTCTGGGCGGCCGCCATGTTCGCCGCGTTCTTCCTCTCGGCGCAGTACCTCCAGTTCGTGCTCGGGTACAGCCCGCTCCGGGTCGGCCTTTCGTTCCTGCCCTCGAACCTGATCATGGCCGTGTTCTCGATCGGCCTCTCGGCGAAGCTCGTCATGCGCTTCGGCTTCCGTGCGCCGCTGGCCACGGGTCTCGGGCTCGCCGGTGCCGGGATCCTCCTGCTCGCGTTCGCGGGGACAGATGCGACCTACCTCGTGAACGTGCTCCCGAGCATGATCCTGATCGGCGTCGGCGCCGGCATGGCCTTCAATCCGGTGCTGCTCGCGGCGATGAGCGACGTCGAGCCGGAGCAGTCCGGCCTCGCGTCAGGCGTGATCAACACCTCGTTCATGATGGGCGGCGCCCTGGGCCTCGCGGTCCTTGCAAGCGTCGCGGCGTCGCGGACATCGAGCCTGGCCGCCTCCGGCTCAGCGCACATCGACGCGCTCACCGGCGGCTACCACGCGGCGTTCCTGATCGGCGCCCTCTTCGCCGGCGGGGCCGCGGTTCTCGGCGGGCTGCTCCTACGGAACCAGCCGATGCCCGGGCACGAGCAAGCTCCGGCCGGAGCGCCTGCGTTCGAGTCGGACTGAGAATGACGCGAGGCGGGTCCTTACCCCCGCCTTGTAACAGACTGTTACTAAGTCTCTAGCGGTCGCCGTGCCAGGAGTCCCAGAGCGCGGCGTACGAGCCGCCCTGCTCGACGAGCTCCGCGTGCGTCCCGACCTCCTCGAGCAGCCCGTCCTCGACCACGGCGACCCGGTCCGCATCGTGCGCCGTGTGCAGACGATGCGCGATCGCGACCACGGTGCGTCCCTCGAGCACCGAGGCGAGCGAGCGCTCGAGATGACGTGCCGCGCGCGGGTCGAGCAGCGACGTGGCCTCGTCGAGCACGAGCGTGTGCGGGTCGGCGAGCACGAGCCGGGCGAGCGCGACCTGCTGCGCCTGCGCGGGCGTCAGCGGATGGCCGCCGGCTCCGACGACGGTGTTCAGCATCTCCGGCAGCACCTGCACCCACTCGAGCGCGTCGACCGCTGCGAGCGCATCCACGAGCTGCTCGTCCGTCGCCTCCGGACGCGCGAGCCTGAGGTTCTCGGCCAGGGTCCCGACGAAGACGTGCTGCTCCTGCGTGACGAGCGCGACCTCCTTGCGCAGCGCGTCCAGCGGCAGGTCGACGAGCCGCACGCCGCCGACCTCGACCAGCCCCTCGCGTGGCGGGTGAATCCCGGCGAGCAGGCGCCCGAGCGTCGACTTGCCCGCGCCCGAAGGCCCGACGACCGCGACGCGCTCGCCCGGCTCGAGGTCGAGGTCGATGCCGTGCAGGACGTCTCGATCCTCGTAGTACGCATAGCGCACGTCCTCGGCGCGCATGCGTTCGTTCTCGGGCTCGTCGTCCTTCGCCTCACGGTCGGGCGGGACGCGGACGATCCCGACCAGGCGCGCGAACGACGTGGTGCCGACCTGGATCTCGTCGAGCCAGGAGATGAGGCGGTCGACCGGGTCGGCGAGCTTGACCATGTACAGCGAGACCGCGGTCACCTCGCCGATCGAGGCCTGGCCCTGCGAGACGAGGTAGCCGCCCCAGGCGAGCGCGGTCGCCACCGGGAGGACGTACGCGAACTCGGCCGTCGGGAACCAGACCGTCCGCAGGAAGAGCGTCCGCATCTCTGCGCGGTAGGCGTTGTCGAGGTCGTCGTCGATCTGCCGGACACGCTTTTCGCGCAGGTTCAAGGCGTCGACCGTGCGCCCGCCCTCGACCGTCTCGCTGACGGTGCCGGCAAGCGTTGCGTACGACGCCCGCTCCCAGAGGTACCCCGCAGGTGCCCGTTTCAGGTACCAGCGGGTGCTGAAGAAGAGGAGCGGCACTCCGACGAGGGCCGGCAGGGCGGCGAGCGCGTTGACCCAGATCGCGGCGGCCACCGTGATCACGGTCGTGATCGCGGCGATCATCGTCTCCGGGACGGCGAAGCGGACGGTGCGCGCGAGGGAGTCGACGTCGGCGGTCGTGCGCGAGACGAGGTCGCCGGTCCCGGCGCGCTCGACGGTCGAGAGCGGCAGCGCGAGCACGCGGCGCATGAAGTCCTCGCGCAACTCGGCGAAGACCTTCTCCGAGAGCACGAACGAGGCCCGGCGCGCGAACCAGGTGAGGATCGTCTCGAAGACGAGGAAGATCGCGAGCAGGCCGATGATCTCGTCGACGTGCGTCGTCGTCGTGCCGTCCTGCACGGACTGGACGAGCGCGCCGAGGAACGCCGGTCCCGCGAGGCCGGCAGTCGCGGCGGCCGCGTGTAGGCCGACCACCCCGAGCAGCGCCCGGCGGTTGCGGCGCCCGAGCCGACGCGCCTGCGCGCGCAGCTCCTCCCCGGCGGCGATGGGGAGCAGCTCGTTCACAGGTCCTCACCCCGGGTCACGGTCCAGCGATAGCCGTCGTGCGTGGACAGAAGCTCACGGTGCGTTCCGTCCGCGACCACCTGCCCGTCCTCGACGAAGAAGACGCGGTCGGTCTGGTCGAGCATCAACGGGCTGGCCGTGATCACGACGGTCGTCTTGCCGGCCCTCGCCTCGCGCAGTCGGCGCGCGATGCGGGCCTCGGTGTGCGCGTCGACGGCGCTCGTCGGCTCGACGAGTACGAGCACCTCGGCCTCGGAGAGGAGCGCGCGTGCGAGCACGAGCCGCTGGCGCTGGCCGCCGGAGAAGGAGCGGCCGCGCTCGTCGACGTACGCGTCCAGGCCCTCGGGGAGCGCCTCGACGACGTCCTCGGCGTTCGCGACCGCGATCGCGGTGTGGATCCGCTCGTCGTCCCCGTCCGTGCGCTCCCACGGGTCGAGCTCGCGGCGCAGCGTGCCGGAGAAAATGACCGGGTCGGCCTCGCTGACGACGATTCGCCGGCGTACGGCGTCGATCGAGAGCGCCGTCAGCGGGACATCGCCGAGATGCACGCCGTCGTGATCGCCGAAGCGTCCGAGCCGATCTGCGATCGCCGCCGCCTCGTCGGGCTGAGCCGAGACGAGCCCGATCAGGCGACCCGGCTCGACGCGCAGTCCCGAGCTGTGATCGTGGAGCGGGACGAGAGCGGCGGGCTCAGGCGCGGGGCTTGCCGCCTCCGCGATCTCGGACTTGACCACGAGGATCGCGAGCATGCGCTTGGCGCCGACGTACGAGCGCGTCAGCTTGTCGACCGCCTCCGCCGCCGTGCGCAGCGGCAGCACGAGGAACGCGGCGTACCCGTAGAAGGCGACGAGATCGCCCGTGTCGATCTTCCCCGCGAGCGCGAAGCGCGCGCCGAGCCACGTGACGAGCACGACGAAGAGGCCCGGGATGAATACCTGGGCGGCGTCGAGCGTGGACTGGGGGAGAGCGACTTGAACGCCTGCCTGGCGCACTTCCTGCGAGCGGGTGCGGTAGCGGTTGAAGAACGCCTGCTCGCCTCCGATTCCTCGCAGCACGCGCAACCCGGCCGCGGTGTCGGCGCCGAGCGCGGTCAGCTTGCCGACCTCCTCGCGCTGCACGGCCTGGCGCGCCTGGAGCGGCTTGATCACGAAGCCCATCAGCAGGACGAGCACGGGCACGCCGATCAGGACGACGAGCCCGAGCGCGACGGAGGAGGAAAGGAGGATGATCGCGACGACGATGTACGAGACGATCGCCCCCGCGAGCCGGGCGGTGATGTCGAAGGCACCGCCCGCACGCATGGCGTCGTTCGAGACCGTCGCGACGACCTCGCCCGTCGAGTGCCCCCTCTTGATCGCCGGGCCGGTCCGCGCCGCGTGGTGCGCGACGATCTGGGCCATGCGAAACGACGCCTGCAGCCAGTTGGAGACCGCGAAGCGGTGTCGCATCACGCCCGCGACGGCCGTCGTCGCGCCGAGCGCGAGCAGGATCAGCGACCACTGCACGAGGGCGTGGTTGTCGCTGTCGACGATGCCGTGCTGGATCGCCTGGCCGATCGCGGCGGGCATGAGCGCCTGCGAGACCATCCAGATCACGCCGAACGTGACACCTCCGAGCAGGGTCGTCCACTGAAGCCGCGCGACCCACATGAGGAAACGCAGCGGCGACCGGGTGTCCGGGTTGCCGGGGTCGGTGAAGGGGAGCTTGATCATGGGTGTCGCTGCACAGAGAACTACGCGCCGGAGGCACGCCGTTTGATCGTATCTGCAGCCTCAGCCGAGGTCTAAGCGGCGATCGGCGCGGGCGTTGCGAGGAGGTGCTCGAGCGCATGCAGCTCGGGCCTCGGCACGGCGTGGATCCGGCCGCGGATCTGCAGCGCGAGCAGTCCGTCGGGCGTCAAGCGTCGGCGCGCGGCGGTGACGAGGCGGCGTACGAGCCCGAGTCCGTCGCCCTCCGCGAAGACGGCGCTCACCGGCTCGGACGCCAGGTCCGGATGGCGGCTGCGCTCGCCGATCGGAAGGTACGGCAGGTTGGCGACGATCACGTCTGCGGTGCCCGGAAACGGATCGAGCAAGTTGCCGCACCGCACGTTGACGCGGTCGTGGAGCCCCGCCCGCCGCGCATTCAGTCTGGCCAGCTTCACGGCGGCCGAACTGACGTCCGTCGCCCAGACGGCTGCACTCGGCGCCGCCTCGGCGACGGCGAGCGCGATCGCGCCGGAGCCGGTGCCCACGTCGACGACCACGCCGGGCCGGCCTTCGAGGTGGTGGGTCGCGCAGACGACGAGGCCCGTGCTCGTTTCCCGAGGGGTCATGACGAAGGGGCTCGTGACGAGCTCGAGCCCGCCGAACGTGGCGGTCGTGTCCATGCCAGGAGTCTTTATACCAGAGAAAAGTATTTAGAAACTTAACGTTTTGTCAGCTCGAGCACGACCTGGCACGACGCGTGGTCGTCGAAGCAATCGCGCGTTTCGCAGCGAACCTCTCCGACCTCGACGCCGTCCAGGGCGCAGCTTGCGAGCCCGGCCCACATCCCGCGGTCGATCTCGACCGCCTCCGGGCGGGCGCGCACGAGTGGACGCAGCGGGCAGGTGGGTGTAGCGATCACCGCTCCGTGCTCGTCGGCGTGCTCGAGCGAGGCCTGGTAGCCGAGGCGCCGAACCGCCGCGCAGACGCGTTCGAGCCCCGTCTCGAGGCTCTTGGCGGGACGCAGTCGCGCGGCCCGCGCGAGCTCGCGCCCGAACTCGACGCCGACGTCGCGTAGCGGCTCTTCGCCCCCGCGGGCGACGAGCGCGTGGACGAGCAGCCCTGCGAGCGACTCGTTCTGCTCCACGGGGAACTCGATCTTCGCGAGCTGCGGGACGACCGAGTACGTCTTCGCGGGCCGGCCGGCGCCGGGGCCCGAGCGGCCCGTTCGCCGCTCGTACGCGACGGCGAGCAGCCCAGCCTCGACGAGCCGCTCGAGCCGGGAGCGCGCCACGTTTCGGTGCAGCCCCTTCTCCTGCGCGAGCTCGTCGGCGGTCACCGGGCGCGCATGGCTCCTCGCGAAGAGCAGCGCCTCGCGGAGCTCCGGGTCGCCGACTGCGGCCAGGTGGTCCATCTCTAACTCCAACGTAGCAGGAGTTACAGAAGGCTTACTGCGAGCGCGGAAGGATCAGATCGAACCGGGTGCCGTCGCTCGAAGACGCGTCGTAGAAGAGATCTCCGCCATGCGCCCGCGCGTACGCCTTCGCGATCGACAGCCCGAGGCCGCTGCCCTGGCCGACCGAGCCGCGCTCGAACCGCTCGAAGAGCCGCGGGACGACCTCGTGCGGCACGCCCTGGCCTCTGTCCTCGATGCTCACGCGGAAGTACCTGTCGTGCGTCTGGAGGCTGACGGCCACGGGGGGCTCGCCGTACTTGACCGCGTTCGTGATCAGGTTGCCGAAGATGCGCTCGAGGGCGACTCTGTCCGCCTCGATCTCGAGTCCCTCGGGGACGTTGATCCGAACGTCCGCCTCGGGCGCGGTCACGGCCGCGATGTCGGCGATCAGCTCGCGCAAGAGGAGAGCCTCCGGGTCGATCCGGATCGCCTTCGCGTCGAGCCGGGACAGATCGAGCAGCTGCTCTATCAGGCTCCGGAAGCGGATGGACTGTTCCCACAACGCGTCCTCGAGCTCCACCCGGACCTCGGGTGTGAGCACGCCGCGCTGGTGCTTGAGCGTCGATGCGATCCCGTAGACCGACGTCGCCGGCGTGCGCAGTTCGTGCGAGGCGATCGCGACGAAGTTGAGCTTCACCTGGTCGAGCCGGACGAGCTCGTCATGGACCCTCGCCCCCTCGATCGCGATCGCGGCTCGCGACGCGACGAGCTGCAGCAGCTCCTGATCCTCTGAGTCGAAGAAGCGCGGCACGAGCGTCCCGACGTGGAGCACTCCGATCACGCGGCCGGAAGCGATCAGCGGCACTCCGAGCATGCTCTTGATGCCCTTCTCGCGGAGGATCGGGTTCAAGACATCCGCGTGGTCGACGTCGTCGAGGACGACCGGGCGTGCCTCGGCCGCGACCCGGCCTGCGAAGCCGCCGCCGACCGGGATGCGTACGCCCTGCTCGACCTCTTCCTCGAGCCCGACGGCGGCCCTTGCAACCAGCTCGTTGGTCGCCTCGTCGAGCATCAGCACTGCGGCCGTGTCGACGTGCAGGATCGTTCTCAGCCGCACGAGGAGCTCGCCCACGAGCTCGTCGAAGCCAAGGCCTGCGAGCGTCGTCTCCAGAACGGTATGAACCTGTTCGAATCGGGTCCGGCCGCGGCGCTCGGCTTCGAACAGTCGGGCATGCTCGATTGCCACGGCCACGCGGTCGGCGACGACTTCCAGCAGCTCGACGTCGTCCTTCGTGAACTCGCGGGGCGTGAGCGTGCCGACGTGGAGCACGCCGAGCACCTCGTTCCCGAAGATGAGTGGTACTCCGGCGAGGCTCTTGATGCCCTTCTCGTGCAGGATCGGGTTCAGCACGTCCGCGTGGTCGACGTCGTCGAGCACGATCGAGCGCCGCTCCGCCGCGATCCGGCCCGCGAACCCGCCGCCGATGGGAATCCGCACGCCGCGTTCGACCTCTTCCTCGAGCCCGACCGCCGCACGAGCAACGAGCTCGTCCCGGAGCTCGTCGCGGAGGAGCACCGCGGCCGTGTCGGTCCCGAGCACGTCGCGGATGCGCACGAGCAGCTCGGCCAGGAGGTCTTTCAGGTCCAGGTGCGAGAGGGCGGCATCCGTGACGAGCAGGATCCGCCGCAACCTCTCGGCGTCACCAGGGTTGCCCACGGGGACAGGATACGCGGCTCTCTGGTTGGGCCTCGCGCGCCGCTGTGGCCCCGAGGCCCGTTGTTACGCTCAGCGGCATGAGCAGGTCGGTCATCGTCGCCACCGCCAGGACGCCGTTCGGGAAGCTGGGCGGCGGCCTGTCCGCATACGGGGCGCCGGAGCTCGGCGCGATCGCCATCAAGGGTGCGCTCGAGCGCGCAGGCCTCGAACCGACCGAGGTCGAGTACGTGATCATGGGCGAGGTGCTCCAGGCGGGCGTGGGCCAGGCGCCGGCCCGGCAGGCTGCGATCGCGGCCGGCATTCCGAAGGAGGTTGGATCGGACACGGTCAACAAGGTCTGCGCCTCGTCGATCCGGGCTGTCGAGATCGCGGACGCGATGATCCGTGCCGGCGACCTCGAGGTGATCGTCACGGGCGGCATGGAGTCGATGTCGAACGCGCCGTACCTGCTCGAGAAGGCGCGCTTCGGCTACCGGCTCGGCGACGGGACGCTCATCGACTCGATGGTCCACGACGGTCTGACGTCGACCTTCGACAACCGCCACATGGTCGAGCAGGCCTCGTTCGTGAGCCGCGAGCTCGGGATCTCGCGCGAGGAACAGGATCGGTGGGCGGTTCGATCGCACGAGCGGGCCGTCGCGGCGATCGACGAGGGACGGTTCACGGATGAGATCGTTCCGGTTGGCGACCTGGCCGTCGACGAGGTCCGAGGCGCGACACCTCGCTCGAGAAGCTCTCGGCGTTGAAGCCCGTCTTCGACCCCGAGGGAACGACGACCGCCGGCAACGCGCCGGGGGTAAACGACGGCGCGGGCGCCGTCATCGTCACGAGCGAGGAGTTCGCGAAGCGGCGTGGGCTCGAGGTGCTGGCGACGATCGTCTCGCAGGGCTACGTGGCCGACGACTTCGCCTACCTCGCGCGGACGCCGGCCAAAGCGGGGGCGATCGCGCTCGGGAAGGCGGGCAAGACGATCGACGACGTCGAGCGCGTCGAGTTGAACGAGGCGTTCTCGTCGGTCGTGCTCAACTCGGCGAAGATGCTCGGCGCGGACGAGGAGAAGGTGAATGTGAACGGCGGCGCGGTCGCTCTGGGGCATCCGATCGGCGCCTCGGGCGCGCGCATTCTCGGCACGATGGTGCACGAGTTGCGCCGAAACGGCGGCGGCCTCGGCCTCGCAGCGATCTGCTCGGGCGGCGGCCAGGGCGACGCGCTCCTGCTCGAGGTCTAAACGAGACCTGTCCCAATGCCTGGCACCGGGCCATGGCTCGTCGGGTCATGGCCGACGGCATAGCCATCAGGAACGCGGCCACGCTCCATGTTTCCTTCCGACACGTCCGGGTGCCAGGCATACGGACATGGCTCGAACCGGCGTCCCTCGGTCGAGGGAACTTGGTGCCTGCGCGGCTATCTCCGGGGCGATCGAGCGGTCTAACTCAGTGAGATGTTCTGCGGCTTCTGGCGTACGCCGCTGCGTCGGCCGGCGTTTGCCGGACGGTTGGCGGTCCTGCTGTTCGTCCTCCTCGGACTCTTCGCGGGGTCGGCCCGACCTGCCCGGGCCTACGTCTGCGCGCCGAGCTCGGCCCACGCGCCTCGCGTCGCGGCGCAGAAAGCCTGCGAACGTTCCCGGGCACCTGTCTGGCGCAAGCACGGCGACGCGGACGCGATGTCCTTCGTGTTCTTCATCGGAGCCGTCACCGCGATCTTGCTGATCCCGGTCGCGTTCCATCGGCGCGAAGAGCTGTCGCCCGAGTAGCCTCCGCGCGTGGATTTCGAGCACGTCCTCGTCGTCGGCGCGGGCCAGATGGGCGGCGGAATCGCCCAGGTCGTTGCGGGCTCGGGCCGGCGCGTCTCGCTCTACGACGCGGCTCCCGGTGCCGTCGAGCACGGGCTGGAGACGATGCGCCGCAGCCTCGGAAAGCTCGCGGAGAAGGGCGGGCCGAACCCCGACGAGGTGCTCGACCGCGTCGAGCCGGTGGACGATCTCGTCCCCGCGAACCTGATGGTCGAAGCCGTGATCGAGGACGCCGCCGTCAAGGAAGACGTCTTCCGCCGCGCGGACGAGACGCTCCTGCCCGAGGCCGTCCTCGCGTCGAACACGTCGTCGATCCCGATCTCCACGCTCGCGGCCGCGACCGGCAGGCCGGACCGCGTGATCGGCATGCACTTCTTCAACCCCGTCCCGATGATGTCGCTCGTCGAGGTTGTCCGCGGCAAGGAGACCTCCGACGAGACGGCCGCCGCGATCACCGAGCTGGCGCGCGAGCTCGGCAAGACCCCCGCCGTCGCGAACGACTCCCCGGGCTTCGTCTCGAACAGGATCCTGATGCCGTTCATCAACGAGGCCGTGTGGGCGCTCCACGAAGGAGTCGCCGAGCCGGAGGCGATCGACACGATCGCGAAGCTCGGGTTCGCGCACCCGATGGGCCCACTCGCGCTCGCCGACCTGATCGGCCTCGACACCTGCGTCGCGATCATGGAGGTGCTCCGCGACGGCTTCGGTGACGACCGCTACGAGCCGTGCCCGCTCCTCCGCGAGCACGTGGCCGCGGGCCGCCTGGGCCGGAAGTCGGGCCAGGGTTTCTACAGTTACTCCTGATGGACTTCGAGCTCAGCCCCGAGCAGCGAGAGATCCAGTCGCTCGCGCGAGAGTTCGCCGCCGCCGAGATCGAGCCGAACGCGGCCGCGTGGGACCGCGAGCACCGCTTCCCGAAGGAGATCTTCGGCAAGCTCGCCGAGCTTGGGCTGATGGGCGTCTGCGTGCCCGACGAGTACGGCGGCGCCGGCGCGGACTTCCTGTCGTACATCCTCGTCCTCGAGGAGCTCTCGCGGGGCGACGCCGGCGTCGGCGTCACCGTCGGCGTGCACACGAGTGCCGTCACGCTCCCGCTCCTCACGTTCGGCACCGACGAGCAGCGCTCGCGCTTCGTTCCTCCGCTCGCGCGCGGCGAGCTGATCGGCGCCTTCGCGCTCACCGAGACGGAGGCGGGCTCGGACGCGGGCTCGCTCCGGACGGCCGCCGAGCCGAACGGCGACGGCTGGCGCATCTCCGGCACGAAGCAGTTCATCTCGACCGCCGAGCACGCCGGCACGTTCCTGCTCTTCGCGCGCACGGACCCCGACACGCCTGGGGCGCGCGGAGTCAGCGCCTTCATCCTCGACGCCGAGCACATTCGCATCACCGGCCACGAGGAGAAGCTCGGCCTCAACTCGTCGGTCACGAACTCGATTTCGCGTCGAAGGCGCCGAGGTCGGCCCGGATCGCCTGCTCCACGAGGAAGGCAAGGGCTTCACCGTCGCGATGGCGACGCTCGACGGCGGCCGGATCGGGATCGGCGCCCAGGCGCTCGGCATCGCCCAGGCAGCGTTCGACGTCGCGCGCAACTACGCGCTCGAGCGGAAGCAGTTCGGCAAGGCGATCGCCGAGTTCCAGGCCATCCAGTGGAAGCTCGCGGACATGGCGACCGAGATCGACGCCGCGCGACTGCTCGTCTACCGCGCGGCGTGGCGCAAGCAGCAGGGTCTCTCGCACACCGAGGAGGGCGCGAAGGCCAAGCTCTTCGCGTCCGAGACCGCGCGCCGCACGACCGGCGAGGCGATCCAGATCCTCGGCGGCTACGGCTACACGAAGGAGTTCCCGGTCGAGCGCTACTACCGCGACGCGAAGATCACGGAGATCTACGAGGGCACGAGCGAGATCCAGCGCCTCGTGATCGCGCGCTCGATCCTCGGGCTCCAGCAGCGCGCGCTGGCCTCCGGCTAGTGGACACCGCGATCACCCTCTTCCTCGCCGAGCAGGCCCCGGAGCTGGCGCAGGCACACGACGAGCTCTACCCGGAGCGGATCGCGGAGAACATCCCGCTCTCGCTGACGCTTCTCTACCCGTTTGCACCGAGCGACGAGCTCGACGACGACTACCTGCACATGGCGCGCGACTTCTTCGCGTCACGCCATCCGCTGAGCTTCGACATCGCCCGCGTGGCGCAGTGGGAGGGAGGCGGGGCGGTCTACGGCGTGCCCGAGCCAGACGGACAGCTGCGAGCCACGATGCGTGCCCTCTGGGAGCTGTTTCCGGAGTTCCCGCCGTATCGAGGGGCGGCCCAGGACCCACCGCCGCACCTGTCGCTGACTCTCGACGGGGGCGACGACCCAGACACGCTGCTGGCTCGCGTCCAAGAGCGGCTGTCGGGCCTGTTGCCGGCGCATTTCGAAGTCGGCGAAGCCGTGCTGATGGGAGAAACCGAGCCCGACGTCTGGCACGTGCTTCACACGCTCCCGTTCCAGCGGTAGAGCGCGTCCGGCTCTCGTTCCATGTTGTCGGAGCCATCCGTGAGCTTCACGAGCTCGAAGCCGTGGCGCTCGTACAGCCGGCGCGCCGGGTTCTTCTGGAAGACCCAGAGGTAGAGCTCGGCGGGCCGGAGCTCCTTCGCCTTGCCGAGGAGCGCCGACCCGACGCCGTGGTTCTGGTCCGCCGGCTCGACGTAGAGCTTTTCGAGGACCGGCGCGTCGAGGTTCGTCGAATGCTCGATCCCGAGGAACCCGAGCAGGCGGCCGTCCTCCTCGGCGACCCAGACCTCCTCGTGCTCGCGGATCCGGGCGGCGATCGGCACCGACGCCTCGTCCGGCACGAGCGGCAAGTAGTGCATCTCGTTCCGCGCCCGGATGAACAGCCGGGTCAGCGGCTCGATCTCCCGTTCTCGGGCGGGTCGGATCTCCATGGGTCGTAATCTATGAGCATGCCCCGCGAACGGGACGAGCCGAAGCGCAGCTTCTGTCCGCGGAGCGGACCGGGGAAGGGGTCCGGGGGAACCGGGAGGTTCCCCCGGGGCGCGAGTCGCCGTGAGCCCACGCGAGCGCGATGAGCCAGTAAGGCTCACTCGGATCTACACGGGTGGGGGAGATCGAGGCGAGACGAGCCTCGGCGACGGAACCCGCGTGCCGAAGCTCGACTGCCGCATCGCCGCGTTCGGCGCCGTCGACGAGCTGAACTCGGACATCGGCCTCGCGCTCGCGGCCGACCTCCCGGACGAGCTCCGCGTGGTGCTGACGCGCGTCCAGAACGAGCTCTTCGACCTCGGCGCCGACCTCTCGGTCCCGTTCGGAGTCACCGACCGGCTGCGGATCAGCGACGCGCAGATCTCCGCGCTCGAGCAGGACTGCGACCGCTTCAACGCAGAACTGCCGGACCTGACGAGCTTCGTGCTGCCCGGCGGCTCCGAGGTCGCCGCGCGGCTCCATGTGGCGCGAGCCGTCTGCCGCCGCGCAGAGCGGGAGGCGCTCGAGGCAGCCGAGCAGATGGACATCAACCAGCTCGCGCTCGTCTACCTGAACCGGCTCTCTGATCTGCTCTTCATCCTCGCCCGCACGGCGAACACGGGCGGCGCGGAGCCGCTGTGGAAACCCGGCGGCTCGACCTAGGAACTTCCGCCCGACACCTAGAATTCGTCCGGATGGCCACCACTGAGGACAAGCGTGGGCTCGAAGGCGGCGCGGCGGAGTGGAAGCGCGAGCTGTACGACGCGACACCTGAGCGCGGCGACGAGCTGTCCTCGACCATCTCCGGGCTCGAGAACGAGCCGCTGTACTCGCCCGAGAACGTCGACATCGACTACGACGCCAAGCTCGGCTACCCCGGTGTCTATCCGTTCACGCGCGGCGTCTACCCGTCGATGTACCGCGGGAAGCTCTGGACGATGCGCCAGTTCGCCGGCTTCGGCACGGCCGAGGAGACGAACGAGCGGTTCCGCTACCTGCTCGAGCACGGGCAGACGGGTCTCTCGACTGCCTTCGACATGCCGAGCCTGATGGGCTACGACTCCGACCACGAGCGATCCCTCGGCGAGGTCGGGCGCGAGGGCGTGGCGATCGACTCGCTCGCCGACATGGAGACGCTCTTCTCCGGGATCCCGCTCGGCGAGGTCTCGACCTCGATGACGATCAACTCGCCGGCGGCGATGCTGCTCGCCTTCTACGTCTGCGTCGGCGAGCAGCAGGGCGTGCCGCGCGCGGAGCTCCGCGGGACGATCCAGACGGACATCCTCAAGGAGTACATCGCGCAGAAGGAGTGGATCTTCCCGCCCGAGCCCTCGATGCGGCTCGTCGTCGACATGATGGAGTTCTGCGCGCAGGAGATGCCGCGCTGGCACCCGATCTCGATCTCCGGGTACCACATCCGTGAGGCCGGCTCGAATGCGGTGCAGGAGCTCGCGTTCACGCTCGCGGACGGGTTCGCCTATGTCGAGGCGGCGATCGAGCGCGGGCTGAAGGTCGACGACTTCGCGCCGCGGCTCTCGTTCTTCTTCAACGCGCACCTGGACTTCTTCGAGGAGATCGCGAAGTACCGGGCGGCCCGGCGGATCTGGGCGCGCGAGCTGCGCGAAACGTACGGAGCGAAGAACCCGCGCTCATGGCTGATGCGCTTCCACACGCAGACGGCTGGCGTCTCGCTGACGGCCCAGCAGCCGGAGGTGAACATCGTGCGGACTGCGCTCGAGGCGTTGGCCGCGGTGCTCGGCGGGACGCAGTCGCTGCACACGAACTCGTTCGACGAGGCGCTCGCGCTGCCGACCGAGAACGCGGTCCGGATCGCGCTCAGGACGCAGCAGGTGATCGCGCACGAGACCGGCGTCGTGAACACGATCGACCCGCTCGGCGGCTCCTGGTACGTCGAGGACCTGACGAACCGCCTCGAGGCCGAGGCGTACGACTACTTCGACCGCATCCGCAAGCTCGGCGGGGTGATCCCGGCGATCGAGGAGAACTTCTTCCAGCGCGAAATCGCCGACGCGTCGTTCCGCTACCAGGCGGAGGTCGAGGCGAAGCAGCGAGTCGTGGTCGGCGTCAACCGCTACGAGGCGCAGGAGGAAGCGCCGATCGAGCTCCTGCGGGTCGATCCGGCGCTGGAGCAGAAGCAGATCGACCGCGTCCAGTCCACGCGCGCGCAGCGGGACAGCGCGAAGGTCGAGGCGGCGCTGACAGCGCTGAAAGAGGGCGCTGCCAAGAACGACGTGAACCTGATGCCGCTGATCGTCGACGCATCACGCGAGTACGTGACGATGGGCGAGATGTGCGATGCGCTCCGCGAGGTGTGGGGCGTCTGGCGCGAAACCCCCGTCTTCTAGCCGCACATCCCCACCCGGGTGGGGATCGTTCCACCCGCCACCCGCGGTGAGCGTATCGGCCAAGTGCGCGCCAAACGAGGCCAGCACTGGAACGATTCGCGCGCCGCGCTTACTCAGACGTCGAGCTGGAGCCCGTCGTGCGCCTGCTCGAGCCCGTCGTCCAGCGTGAGCTCCTTCGGGCGGTGCGTCAGCAGGAGCCGCTTCGCACCTGATGCCTCGTACGCGGCCACGGCCTCCTCGGCGGACAGGTGGCCGCGCGGCTCTCCGTCCAACTCACCGCGCTCGAGCGTGGCCTCGCACAGGAAGAGATCGACCCCCTCAGCGAGCTGCGCGAGCCGATCGCTCGGCCCCGAGTCGCCCGAGTACGCGAGCGTCCGCGTGCTGTTCGAGATGCGGAAGCCGAACGTCTGCACCGTGTAGTGCGGAAGCCGTGTCGCGACGAGCCTCAGCCCGGCCGCCTCGAACTCCTCGCCCTCCGCGTACTCCATCGGCTCGAACACGCGGATGAACATGTCGGGCGTCCCGAAGCGCGTGCCGAACGCGGCCAGCTCCTCGCGGCCGCCGGGCGGGAGCCAGAGCTCGGGCTTCTCGTGGTCCTGCCCGAGGCCCCACATCGTTCCCCACACCCACGGAACGAGGTCGCCCCAGTGATCGAGATGGAAGTGGGAGATGACGATCGCGTCGATCTCGGGCCAGCCGTTCGCACCGTTCGAGCGCAGGCGCGCCAACACTCCGGGTCCGCAGTCGAGCAGCAGGCGCCCTGGCCCTTCCAGCAAATATCCGGACTGCGCGCCCCCAGGATTCGGCCATGCGGGGGAGCACCCGACGACGGTGAGCTTCATTGACACGACGGTTTCTCCTTGTACCTGACGTTCTAAGCGGGCGGGATCTTCCCTACTACACTCCCCAATGTGGCCGGAAAAATACGTGTTGTCATCGCCAAGCCGGGTCTCGACGGCCATGACCGGGGCGCGAAGATTATCGCTCGCGCGCTCCGTGACGCCGGGATGGAAGTGATCTACACCGGCTTGCACCAGACGCCGGAGCAGATCGTCGAGACCGCGATCCAGGAGGACGCCGACGCGGTTGGGATTTCGATCCTGTCGGGTGCGCACATGACGCTCGTCCCGAAGATCCTCGATGGCCTGAAGGAGAACGGGGCCGAGGACGTGCTCGTCGTCGTCGGCGGCACGATCCCGGCCGAGGACGCGACCGAGCTGAAGGGCCAGGGCGTGGCGGAGATCTTCACGCCGGGAGCGCCGACCTCGGAGATCGTCGACTTCCTCAAAGAGAAGGTTCCCGTCTCATAGCCGTCCAGGTCCAGCGCGAGGACGCGGTCGCGGTCGTCACCATCGACCGGCCGGAGGCGATGAACGCGCTCGACGTCGACACCCTCGGCGAGCTGCGCGATCGCCTGACCGATCTGCGGAAAGACACCGCCGTTCGCGTGATCGTCCTCACCGGCGCAGGCGACAAGGCGTTCGCGGCCGGCGCGGACATCAAGTACATGAGCCAGCTCTCGGTCGAGCAGGCGAAGGAGTGGGGGGCGCTCGGCCACCAGGTCGGCCAGCTGCTCGAGATCGCACCGAAGGTCTCGCTCGCCGCGATCAACGGGTTCGCGCTGGGAGGCGGCTGCGAGCTCGCCCTTGCGTGCGACATGCGGTACGCGGCCTCGACCGCAAAGCTCGGCCAGCCCGAGGTCAACCTCGGCATCTTCCCCGGCTGGGGCGGCACGCAGCGGCTGGCGCGGGTCTGCGGCCTCGGCGTGGCGAAGGACCTGATCCTCACCGGGCGCGTCGTCGACGCGAAGGAGGCGCGGCGGATCGGCCTCGTCAACGACGTCTTCGAGCCCGGCGAGCTGATGAAGACGACGCTCAAGATCGCGCGCCTGATCGCGTCGAAAGGCCCGCTCGCCCTGGCCGAGGCCAAGGCCGCGATCAACCACTCGCTCCAGGGCGACTACGTCGAGAGCCTCGAGGCGGAGGCCCAGGCGTTCGGTGAGCTCTTCTCCAGCAAAGACGCCCGCGAAGGCATGACCGCGTTCGTCGAGAAACGGGAGCCGGACTTCACGGGCACCTAACTGATTCGCCTCGCGCTCGTCGTTGATTGAAACGAACGGGCAGCTCCCGGCCAAGGAGAGAATGCGTGGCGAACTCGATCGAAGAAGCCAGGCTCGAATCGCTCTTCTGCGAACACTTCTCCGCCGTGCGCAGCTACGCGCGGCGACGAGCCCCGGACTCCATCGTCGACGACGTCGTCGCCGAGACGTTCCTCGTCGCTTGGAGGCGGATCGATGATCTGCCGGATGAGGTCCGTCCTTGGCTGCTCGGCGTCGCACGAAAGACGTTGTCGACCCAGCTCCGGTCAGCTCGACGCCGTACCTCTCTGGTCGAGAAGCTGAGCGCCGCTGAGCTCCCTGCGGCCTTCTCGCAGGTCGACAGCCCGGACACCGGGCTGATCGGTGCGCTCCAGCGGCTCTCAGCGACCGACCAGGAAGTCCTTGCTCTCGCGGCCTGGGAAGACCTCAGGCCGCGGGAAGCCGCGGTCGTCCTCGGGGTTTCACCTGCCTGGTACCGGGTTCGCCTGCACCGCGCGAAGAGGCGCCTCTTGCGCGAGTTGGAAGAGTCGGCGTCGCCCGCCGGCCAGTCGCTTCCGCTTCCCCTCACTCGCGAAGGGATTGCCAAGTGAAAGGAGTCTTCATGTCCCGGGAAGACGTGCTCGAACGTCTTCGCTCGCTCGATCCCAACCTGAGATTTCACGACGATGACGACTCGTACGAGGCGCAGGCGGTCATGCACCAAGTTCTTGCAAGGCCGCATGCGCAGAAGCGCCGACTTCGGCTGCTGAGCGTTCGTCGCGTCGCCGCGCTCGCGGCCGCGGCGCTCGCCGTCGTGCTGGTGCTACCTGCGCTCGCCGTCGGGACGAGCCCGTTCGGCCTGCTCGGCCGGCAGGCGGATCCAGCGCCACCGGTCAACGGGCTGCTCGTGGCGAAGGGCGTGGGAGCCCTCTACGTCGTCGACCCGAAGAGCGGCGGAATGCTCAAGCTCAAGGACACGGCCCACATGGACCATCCGGCCTGGTCGCCGGACGGCCGTCTGCTCGCGGTCGAAGTCGACAACGGCTCACCGAGTGCCAACAGCTCACGGAGCGACACCGCCTCACGGACCGACACCGGCTCACCGGGCGTCTACACGATGTGGCCGAACGGCACGCACGCGCAGCTGATCATGAAAGACGCCTCGTCACCGGCCTGGTCGGACGACGGGTCGCGCATCTTCGTCCAACGCGACACCTGCACCGCGCCCGGCGGATGCGACTCGAGCGATGAGGACACGACCACCGTCTACTCGGTCGCCCTCGACGGAACCGACGCCCGTCAGGTCGCCGACGGCGACTACGACGTGAGCCAGCCCGGGTGGCCGCCCGGCCAGAACGTCCTCGCGTTCCTGGGGAGCGAGGGCTCGCGCGGCGCACAGGCTGGTCCCACCGAGCTGAACTCCCTCGATGCGACCTGGTCGCCGGACGGCACGGAGTTGGCGGTCGCCGACACGCCCACCGGTCTCTGGGTGATCGACGGCGACGGCAGGCCTCAGCTCCTGGCCAAGGGGGCGTTCAGCTCGCTGTCCTGGGGGACAGAGGTCAAGCAGCAGGCAGAACGATCCGCTCGACGCTGATCGCGCCGGCCCTGCCTTCGGAAGCGGCGGCGGTCACCGTCGCCGCTTCCGTCCACACGGAAATGCGCTCTCCCCGCTTCGCGTCCGCCAACTGGACGACGTTCCCCGCGTCGCCCCGCTCGATGCTCGCGTAGGCGGGAACGGTCAGCACGAGCGGACGGTCGAGCCTGCGGAGGACCATGTTGCCCGGCGATGCGCGGAGGGTGTTCACGCGCACCCGCAGCGACTCGCCGGACGTCGCGACCACGGTCGCCGACATCGACAGCGTGAACGTCGAGCCGGGCGCCATGTAGAAGAGCATCCTTCGGGCGGCCAGCAGGCGCTGGTACGGGTCCGTCGACCCGCCGCCGTGCGGATGCACCTCGAAGTGGAGATGCGGATGGATCCCGTTCGCGTCGCCCGAGTCGCCGACGTACCCGACCGGCTGCCCGGCCTTGACCCGCGCGCCGGTCTTCAGGCCTTTCGCGAACGAGACTCCGACCTTGCAGCCACCGCGGTTGTCGTTCCCGTTCGTGAGGTCGTTGTTGAGGTGGATGTAGTAATAGGTCGTCCCGCTCTTGCCGTCGAGGTAGAGCATGCAGCCGGCCCGGCCGGAGCCGGTGTAGAACCGGACGCGACCGGCCTCTGCCGCTAGGGCGAGCGCGTGCCTGGGCGCGAGGATGTCGATGCCTTCGTGCGGTCCCTGCGGGCGTGGCGCGCCGTAGTCGTCGCTGAAGTCGACGGTGCCCAGGACGGGGAACACGATCTGGCGCGCGTGCTTCGGCTTCGGGGGCTTCGGCACCGGCGGGCGCAGGCCGGGGTCGACCGGAATCGCAGCGGCCGACCCTGCGGCGACGCCGAAGAGGGCCAGCAGGAGAAGTGCTCGGGCTATCGTCCGGATGCTCACCATCTGGGGCCGGTCGCGCTCGAAGGGCAAGACCCTAGCACTTGCCCGCGAAGGGTTCGGACTTCGGGTCCGTGGTTAGAGTCCCTGCTCGAAATGAAGATCGCGGTCTGTGTCAAGGAAGTCCCGGATGCGGCTGTCACCAAGCGCATCGACCCGAGCACGAAGCGGCTTGACCGCTCCGGCGAAGGCGCGCTCAACCACTTCGACGCGCAGGCGGTCGAGGAGGCGTTGAAGGTGAAGGAAGCCGGTGGCGAGGGCGAGGTGGTGCTCGTCTCGCTGGGCCCGGCGGGAGCGCTCGACTCGCTGCGCAAGGCGCTGGCCATGGGCGCCGACCGGGCGGTGCTCGTCTCGGACGACGCCGCGGTCGGGTCGGACCTCCTCGCGACGTCACGCGCGCTCGCGGCCGCACTCGAGCGCGAGGGCGCGGACCTCGTCCTGTTCGGCCAGCAGTCGAGCGACTCCGACGGCGCCGTCCTCTGGGCTGCTGTCGCCGATCGGCTCAGGCGCCCGGTCATCTCCCAGGCCGCCGAGTTGACGGTCTCCGACGGCAAGGTGCGCGGCAAGCGTCAGACCGAGTTCGGCTACGACGTGATCGAGGCGCCGCTCCCGGCGATCATCGCGGTGTCGGACGCGATCAACGAGCCGCGCTACCCCTCGCTGAAGGGGATCATGAGCGCGAAGAAGAAGCCGCAGGAGACCCTGTCCGGCTCCGACCTCGACCTCGAAGCGGGCACGCTCGGCGAGGAGGGCTCCGGGACGAGCGTCCTCGCGCTGGGCGACCCCCCGCCGCGCGGTGACGCGCGCAAGATCGAGGACGATGGCAGCGCGGCCGACCAGATCGCGGACTTCCTCGCGGAGAAGAAGCTCCTGTGACTGTCGCAGTCTTTCTCGAGCACCACGACGGAGAGCTCCAGAAGGGCTCGCTGGGCGTGCTCGGACAGGCCGCCTCGCTCGGCGACGACGTCGTGGGCGTCGTCCTCGGCTCCGGCGTGAAGGAGCTCGCCTCGGGCGCCGGCCGGTTCGGAGCGAAGAAGGTCTACGTCGCCGACGCGCCGGAGCTCGAAGCGCCGCTTCCCCAGCCGCGGGTCGACGCGCTCGCACAGCTCGTCCGCGAGCAGGGCATCGACACGGTGCTCTTCGCGGCGTCGGTGCTCGCTTCGGACACGGCCGCCGGCCTCGCGGCAAGGCTCGAAGCAGGCCTGAACTGGGATCTCGTCGACCTTGCGTCTCGGGATGGCTCGCTCGTCGGAACACGGCCGGCGCTCGAGGACAGCGTCTACGCGGACGTCGGCTGGACGAGCGACGTGAAGCTTGCGCTCTTCCGCCCTGGCGCGTTCGACCCCGTGGAGACCGGCGGCGACGCCGAGGTCGAAGAGTTCGCGCCGTCGTTCGAGGACTTTTCGACCCAGGCGGCGATGATCGAGCAGGCGCACGAGCAGTCCGAGGGCCCGTCGATCGAGGACGCCGACGTGATCGTGGCCGGCGGGCGCGGTCTCGGTGGCCCCGAGAACTTCACGCTCGTCGAGGAGCTGGCGAAGGCGCTCGGCGGTGCGGTGGCGGCCACGCGAGCCGTCGTCGACGCGGGCTGGTACCCGTACTCGACCCAAGTCGGCCAGACCGGCAAGACGGTCGCGCCGAAGCTCTACGTCGCCTGTGGGATCTCGGGCGCGATCCAGCACAAGGTCGGCATGCAGGGCTCGGGCACGGTCGTCGCGATCAACAAGGACCCGAACGCGCCGATCTTCGAGTTCTGCGACCTCGGCGTCGTCGGCGACGTGCACGAGATCGTCCCCAAGCTGACCGAGCTCGTGAAGCAGCGAACGGGCTGATGGCGCGCCCCCGGCCCGCCGAATATCCACCACAGTTCGACGCGCGCGAGTTCGTCGACGAGCCCACCGATCCGGCCGACGAGCGGATCGAGGTCGGGATCCTGATCGTCGGCGCGGGCCCGGCGGGTCTCGCCTGCGCGATCCGGCTCGGCCAGCTGATCGAGGAGTCGCCTCGGCTCGCGGAGCGGCTCGGCGACGTCCCGGTGGCCGTGCTCGAGAAGGGCAAGCAGCCGGGGTCGCACTCGCTCTCCGGCGCGGTCGTCAACCCGAGCAGCCTCCGGCGCCTGTTCCGTGGCGAGAAGCAGGCCGCGGACATGCCGTTCTACGGCGAGGTCGAGGCGGAGGGCGTCTACTTCCTGCGGCACAACAGCTCGATGCGGATCCCGACGCCGCCCACGATGAAGAACCACGGGAACTACGTCGCGTCCCTCTCGCAGCTGACGCGCTGGCTCGCGGAGCAGGCTGAGGAGGCCGGGGCGACGATCCTGTCGGAGACGGTCGCGGAGAAGCTGCTCGTCAAGGACGGACGCGTCGTCGGAGTCCGGACCGGCGACAAGGGACGCGGCCGCTTCGGCGAGCGGCTGGCCAACTTCGAGCCGGGCTCGGACATCCTCGCGCGCGTCACGATCCTCTGCGAGGGCACGCAGGGCCACCTGACCGGGGTCGCGATCGACAGGTTCGGGCTCGAGGGCGAGAGCCCGCAGGTCTGGGCGCTCGGCGTGAAGGAGGTCTGGAAGGTCGCGAAGCCGCTGCGCCGCGTCGTGCACACGATGGGCTGGCCGCTGCGTCCGCAGGCGAAGTACCACGAGTTCGGCGGCTCGTTCATCTACCCGATGGGTGACGACATGCTCACGGTCGGGATGGTCGTCGGGCTCGACTACCGCGACGCGGATCTGTCCGTCCACGACCTGCTCCAGCAGTTGAAGACGAACCCCTTCGTGCGCAAGATGCTCGACGGCGGCGAGCGCATCGGCTGGGGTGCGAAGACGATCCCCGAAGGTGGCTTCGTCGCGTTGCCGAGCCGCTTGCACGCGCCCGGGCTCCTCATGTGCGGCGACGGTGCGGGCATGGTGAACGTGCCCGCGCTCAAGGGGATCCACTACGCCGTCGAGTCGGGCCACCTGGCGGCGGAGGCTGCGGTCGACGCGCTCGGACCTGGGCGGACGCCGTGGACGCCCGGAGCGCTCGGCGTCTACGACGACGCCGTTCGCGACAGCTTCATCTGGAGCGACCTCAAGGAAGTCCGGAACATGCGCCAGGCGTTCGGCCGCGGCTTCTACATGGGCGGGGCGCTAGCCGGCGCGATGACCGCGAGCAAGGGAAAGCTTCCTCCGGGAGACCATCCGACCGAGCCCGACGCCCTCGCTCCGGCCGTCCGCACGGACCGGCGCCGGCGCTACCCGGAGCCGGACGGCAAGCTCACCTTCGACAAGCTCTCGAGCGTCTATCTCTCGGGCAACCGCACGCGAGACGACGCGCCGAATCACATCCGTGTGCGGACGGAGGTCCCGGAGGAGATCGCGGTCATGTGGGAGCAGATGTGCCCGGCGCAGGTGTACGAAGCGCGGGGCGGGCACGTCGAGATCACGCCGTCGAACTGCGTCCAGTGCGGTGCGATCACCGCGAAGGGCGGCCGGCTGACCCCGCCCGAGGGCGGCTCGGGCCCCGAGTACACCGTCACCTAGACGGGGTCAGACCCCGCGAAGGCGTCGCGCGTACCGGCGAGGCGGCTACGCGGGCTGGGGATACAACATCGCCCTTTCGTCGCAAAGTCGTGACGCTTTTGGACCGGGGTCTGACCCCGTTCGGGGCGCGTCGGATCCGGCGTAGCGACGAAGGCGACGCGTAAAGTCAGGACGTGCACGCGAGCGAGTTGCTTGGAGCGTTCCATGGCGGCTGAGCTCTCGCTCGACGACATCGTCGCGGCGCGGACGGCGATCGCCGGCCGACTCCACCGCACGCCGATGTTCTCGTCGGCCACGCTCTCGAAGCGCGTCGGCGCTCCGGTGCACCTCAAGGCAGAGCTCTTCCAACGAACCGGCTCGTTCAAGCCGCGAGGAGTCCTCACGAAGCTCGCCTCGCTCACCGACGAGGAGAAGCGGCGGGGCGTGCTCGGGATCTCGGCAGGCAACCACGCCCAGGCCCTCGCCTACTGTGCAGCGCTCGATGGAATCGACGCGCTGCTCGTCATGTGGGAGGGCGCGAGCCGCCAGAAGATCGAGGCCACGCGCGCGTACGGCGCCACCGTCGACCTCGAGGCGCACGGTCCCGGCGAGGCGTTCGACCGGCTCCACGACCTGATGGACGAGACCGGCCGCCCGCTCGTGCACCCCTTCGACGACCTGCTGACGATCGCGGGCCAGGGCACGGTGGGGCTCGAGATCGTCGAGGACGTCCCGGAGACGACGGTCGTGATCGTCCCGGTCGGCGGCGGAGGCCTCGTCTCGGGCGTCGCAGTCGGCGCGGAGGGCCGCCGCATCGTCGCCGTCGAGCCGGAGCTCTCGGACGCCTTGCACAAGGGCCTCGAGGCAGGCGAGTCCGTCCGAGTCGATCCGAAATCGATGGCGGACGGCCTGAGCGCTCCCTTCGCCGGCGAGCAGCCGATTCGGATCTGCCGCGAGCGTGACGTCGAGACCACGCTCGTCTCGGAGGACGAGATCAGGGAGGGAATGCGCTTCCTGTACGGCCGGGCCAAGCTCGCCTGCGAGCCGGCAGCGGCGGTCGGAGTAGCAGCCCTTCTAGCAGGAAAAGTCGCCGTCGAACCGCATGACACAGTGGCGGTCGTTGTCTCTGGCGGCAACGTCGCACCCGAAATGGCCTCTGCTATCCTGGCTTCAAATGAAGGCCGGAATTCATCCTGATTACGACCTCGCGATCGTTCGCTGCTCCTGCGGCAACGAGTTCCAGACGCGTTCGACCAGGCCCGAGCTGCACGTCGAGATCTGCTCCGAGTGTCACCCGTTCTACACCGGGAAGCAGAAGCTCGTCGACACCGGAGGGCGTGTCGAGCGGTTCCAGCGCCGGCTGGAGAAGGCCGGCGGCGCCCGCAAGGGCTAGCTAGCAGACATGTCGAATGCGCCCATAGGCGGCCAGGCCGTCCTCGAAGGCGTGATGATGCGAGGGCCGTCGACCTGGGCGCTTGCGGTTCGCAAACCGGACGGCGAGATCGCCGAGGTCAACCGCCCCATCCACTCCGTGATGGCGCGGCACTGGTTGTTCCGCCTGCCGATCGTGCGCGGCATCATCGCCCTCGGGGAGTCGCTCGCGATCGGTTTCCGAGCGCTCGCGATCTCGGCGAACTACGCCGCGCAGGAGGAGGGCGAAGAGGTCGAGACCGAGCTCTCGCGCGGCGCACTCATCTTCGCGTTCGCGATCGCGATCGGCTTCGCGATCATGCTGTTCAAGGTCACGCCGCTGCTGATCACGAACTGGCTTCCCATCGACACGACCGGCTGGTTCGTGATCGTCGAGGGCGTGATCCGCGTGTCGATCTTCGTCCTCTACCTGGCGGTCATCTCACTGCTACCCGATCTGAGGCGCGTGTTCGAGTACCACGCCGCCGAGCACAAGGTGATCAACGCCTACGAGGCCGGGGAGGAGCTCGTCCCCGAGCGTGTGCAGCGCTTCAGCCTCATCCACCCGCGCTGCGGCACCGCGTTCCTGCTCTGGGTGATGGTGATCGCGATCTTCGTGTTCGCGTTCCTCGGCCGGCCGCCGCTGCCGTGGTTGATCGCGAGCCGGATCCTGCTGCTGCCGCTGATTGCGGGGCTTGCCTACGAGCTGATCCGTTTCGCGGGCAAACACGCCGAGAACCGCGTTCTGATGACCTTCCTCAAGCCGGGCCTCTGGCTCCAGCGCCTCACGACCCGGCAGCCGACGCTCGACCAGCTCGAAGTCTCGATCCGGGCGCTCAAGGAGGTCCTCCTCGTCGAGGGCCGGATCACTCCGGAGGAGCGCAAGGTCGAGGTCATGGCCTGACCGGGCTAGTAACAGACTGTTACTAGCGACTTGGGCTTCGCGCCGCGACGAGAGGAGGCGCGGAGGGCAGCGCTAACCTTGATCCATGGCCATGCAGGAGCTCGTCGATGAGGTCGAGCGCTCCTACGGGGAGACCCAGGAGCGCATGTCCGACCCTGACGTCTACAACGACCACCGCGAGGCGGCCGAGGTCGGGCGGCGCCTGAAGGAGCTCGAAGCGGCGCACAAGCTCGCCCGGGAGTGGCGCGAGGTCAGCGAAGACCTCGACGCAGCCCGCGGCGACGGCGACCTGCGCGAGCTCGTACCGGAGCTCGAGGAGCGGATGTCCGCGCTCGAGGAGGAGCTCAGGCTCGCGCTCGTCGAGACCGATCCCGCCGACGCGAAGGACGTCCTCGTCGAGGTCAGGCAGGCCGCCGGCGGAGACGAAGCCGCGCTCTGGGCGGGCGAGGTCTATCGCATGCTGGCCCGGTACGCGGAGCGCCGCGGCTACAAGACCGAAGTCCTGTCGTCGAGCCCGAACGACGGCGGCGGCTTCAAGGAGGTCACGTTCGCGGTCAAGGGCGAGGGCGCCTACTCGGTCTTCAAATGGGAAGGCGGGACGCACCGCGTCCAGCGCGTGCCCCAGACCGAGTCGCAGGGCCGCATCCATACGTCGACCGCCACGGTCGCGGTCATGCCCGAGGCCGAAGAAGTCGAGATCGAGATCGACCCGAACGACCTCAAGATCGACGTCTACCGCTCGACCGGACCCGGCGGCCAGAGCGTGAACACGACGGACTCGGCCGTCCGCATCACCCACGTTCCGACCGGTCTCGTCGTCGCGATGCAGGACGAGAAGTCGCAGCTTCAGAACAAGGCGAAGGCGATGCGCGTCCTCCGTGCGCGCCTCTACGAGCGCGAGCGCGACCAGCAGCGAAAGGAGCAAGAGGCGACGCGCCGCTCGCAGATCGGCTCGGGCGAGCGGGCCGAGAAGA
Organism: uncultured Actinomycetes bacterium; assembly: GCA_963812695.1. GTDB lineage: Bacteria > Actinomycetota > Thermoleophilia > Gaiellales > Gaiellaceae > VAXT01. The sequence continues at coordinate 157,739 of CAWEWD010000008.1, read as the reverse complement.
TCCGCACGTACAACTTCGCGGAGAGCCGGGTCACGGACCACAGGATCAAGCTCACGCAGCACCGGCTCGACCAGATTCTCGAGGGCGATCTCGACGAGTTCACCGAGGCGCTGGTCTCGGAGGACCGGCGCCGCGCCCTCGAAGAGTGACCGTCCGCGACCTTCTGGTCGCCGGGACCGAGGAGCTGAGCCGGGCCGGAGTGCCGTCGCCGCGGGTGGACGCGGAGTGGCTGCTCGCGCATGCGCTCGGCGTTTCGCGGACCGAGCTGTACGCAGACGGCGACGAGGTGCCTGCCGGGGGGCAGCGCTTCTTTCGCGAGCTCGTCGCTCGCAGGGCTGCGCGCGAGCCGCTCGCGTACGTGCTGGGGGAGTGGGGATTCCGCAGGCTCACGCTGCGCGTCGATCCCCGCGTTCTGATCCCGCGGCCCGAGACCGAGGTGCTCGTCGAGCGCTGCCTCGAGTTGATCGCGGATCGCGCCGAGCCGGCGGTGCTCGACATCGGGACCGGGTCGGGAGCGATCGCGCTGGCGATCGCGGACGAGCATCCGGGTGCGCGCATGACCGGAACGGACACGTCTCAGGAAGCGCTGGCCGTTGCGGCCGAGAACGTCGCTCTGACAGGCCTACACGTCGAGCTCGTCGAGGGCGATCTGTTCGCGGGTCTCGAGGGGCCGTTCGACCTCGTCGTCTCCAACCCGCCGTACGTTGCGCCCGAGGACGTCGCTGCGCTCCCGCCCGAGGTCGGCGAGCACGAGCCGCGCGCGGCGCTCGTCGAGTCCGGCGCGACCGAGGCGATCGCCGTGGAGGCGCTGAGCCGACTCGTTCCCGGAGGCGCGCTGGCCTTCGAAGTCGCCGACGGCAAGGCCCACGCCGTGGCCGACCTGCTGCGCGGCCGAAGCTACGAGGAGGTCACGATCGGGAAAGATGTCGCGGGACGTGAGCGAGTTGTCGACGGACGAGCGCCTCGTTGAGGAGGCCGTCGAGGCGATCGGCGAGGGCCGGCCGGTCGTCCTGCCGACGGACACCGTGTACGGCCTGTGCACGAGCCCGCTCGCGCCCGAGTCGCTGGCCCGGCTGAAGGGCCGCGGGGCGGATCAACCGATCGCGCTCATCGCCTCGGAGGTCGACATCCTCCTCGAGCTCGTGCCCGAGCTGCCCGAGGCGGTCGTGCGCACCCTCCTGCCCGGTCGGCTGACGCTGATCTTTCCGAACCCGAAGGGACGCTTCCCGCTTCTGTCCTCTCTCGACACGATCGGCGTGCGGGTGCCGGAGCTCCGTGGGGCAGCGCAGCGGATCGTCACGCGTGTGGGCGCCGTCGCCGCGACGAGCGCGAACCTGCACGGCGGGCCGGACCCGCGGCGGCTCGACGACGTCCCGCGCGAGATCCGGGAGGCGGCCGTGCTCGTCGACGGCGGCGAGCTTCTCGGCACGCCCTCGACGGTGGTCGATCTGACAGGCCCGCGGCCGAGCATCCTTCGTGAAGGCGCCGTTCCCGCGACCGAGGTCCTCGAGCGCCTCGAACAGCAGGGCTGATGCGTACCATGGCGGGCATGGCCGTCGCGCACGAGACGCTCGAGCAACTCCGCACCGCCGGCCTTGCGGAGATCGACCCCGAGATCGCGGAGCTGCTCGGCAAGGAGCTCGAGCGCCAGCGCGGCCAGATCGAGCTCATCGCGTCCGAGAACTTCACCTGGCCGAGCGTCTTCGAGGCCGTCGGCAGCGTGCCGACGAACAAGTACGCCGAGGGCTATCCCGGAAAGCGCTACTACGGCGGCTGCGACGTCGTCGACGAGATCGAGCGAACCGCGATCGACCGCGCGAAAGCCCTCTTCGGAGCCGAGCACGCGAACGTCCAGCCGCATGCGGGCGCCCAGACGAACATGGCCGTCTACATGGCCGTGCTCCAACCGGGCGACACGATCCTCTCGCTCGAGCTCTCGCACGGCGGCCACCTGACGCACGGCCTCAAGGTCAACTTCTCGGGCCGCCTCTACGCGATCGCCCACTACGGCGTGAGCCGCGAGACGAACATGGTCGACTACGACGACGTGCTCGAGCTCGCCAAGGAGCACAAGCCGAAGCTGATCGTCTGCGGAGGCTCCGCCTATCCGCGCACGGTCGAGACCGGCAAGTTCCGCGAGATCGCGGACGAGGTCGACGCCCTGCTCCTCTGCGACATGGCGCACTTCGCCGGGCTCGTCGCTGCCGGGCTGCATCCAAACCCCGTCGAGCACTGCGACTTCGTCACCTCGACGACGCACAAGACGCTGGCCGGTCCTCGGGCCGGGTTCATCCTCTGCCGTGAGGAGCACGCCCAGGCCGTGGACCGCGCCGTCTTCCCGGGCATGCAGGGCGGTCCGCTCATGCACACGATCGCTGCCAAGGCCGCCTGCTTCAAGATCGCCGCCACCGAGGCGTTCCGCGACTACCAGAGCCAGGTCCGTGCGAATGCCGACATGCTCGCCGCGACGCTCCAGGAGCAGGGTCTGAACGTCTTGACCGGCGGCACCGACACACACCTGCTCCAGCTCGACCTGCGCGGCACCGACTGGACCGGGAAGTCCGCCGAAGAGAGGCTCGACCAGGTCAAGCTGACCGTGAACAGGAACACCGTGCCGTTCGACGAGCAGCCGCCGACGATCGCCTCGGGCGTCCGCATCGGCACTCCCGCCGCGACGATGCGCGGTTTCGACGAGGACGACTTCCGCGAGGTGGGCGAGGTCATCGCAAGTGCGCTCGGCAGCGAGCCCGACCTCGGCGCGCTGGCAGCGCGGAGTGAAGCGCTCTGCGCCAAGCGGCCGCTCTACCCGGGGTTCCGCGGCTACACGACCTACGCGGCGTGAGCCAGGTCGTCAACGTCGACCACCCGCTCGTCCGGCACAAGCTGTCCCTTCTCCGGGACAAGCGCACCTCGACCGGCGACTTCCGGCGACTCGTCAAGGAGCTGACCTCGCTCCTGACCTACGAGGCGACGAAGGACCTGCCGACCGAAACGGTGCGGGTCGAGACGCCACTCGAGTGGACAGAGGTGGAGCGCGTCTCGGGCAAGAAGCTCGCTGTCTGTCCCGTGCTGCGCGCGGGCGTCGGGATGCTCGACGGCTTCCTCGAGCTCGTCTCCGGAGCGCGGGTCGGCTTCGTCGGGCTCTTCCGCGACGAGGAGACGCTCGAGCCGGTCGAGTACTACGTCAAGCTGCCCAGCGACCTCGGTGTGCGTGACGCGATCGTGCTCGACCCGATGCTTGCAACCGGCAACTCCCTGGCGGCCGCGATCACTGCGATCAAGAAGGGCGGAGCGCGGTCGGTCAACGTGATCTGCCTCGTCTCCGCGCCGCAGGGGATCGAGCGCGTGCACTCGGAGCACCCCGACGTCGTCATCTACACGGCGGCGATCGACCGCGAGCTGAACGAGCGCGGCTACATCGTCCCGGGGCTGGGCGACGCAGGCGACCGCCTCTACGGGACGAAGTAGTCTCTCCGCGGGTCCATGTGGCAAACGCTGCGTAACAACCCCGAGGTCCTGTGGGGCTTCCTGCTCGCGCTCGTCGTCGTCCTCGTCCTGACGCCGGCGGTCGGGCGCTTCGCGCGCATTCTCGGCGTCGTGGACGAGCCGGGGGAGACGCGGCGCATCCATCTGCGGCCCGTCCCGCGACTCGGCGGGATCGCGCTCCTGCTCGGCATCTTCATACCGGCGCTCGCGTTCCTCACACTCGACGGCGTGTACCGCGGGATCCTGCTCGGCGCCGCGGTCGCGACCTTCGTCGGCGTGGTCGACGACTTCCGCGGGCTCCCGTGGTGGGGGAAGCTCGGCGGACAGGTCTCGGCGGCGGCGATCGCGGTCGGCTTCGGGGTCCACGTCGAGCGCTTTACGTTCCCGCTCGTCGGCATCCAGACGCTGCCGGACTGGGTGAGCATTCCCGCCTCGATCATCTGGATCGTCGCGATCATGAACATGGTCAACTTCCTGGACGGGATGGACGGGCTCGCGGCCGGGATCTGCGCGATCGCGGGCTCGACATTCGCGATCATCGCGCTCTCGCTCGGCAAGCCGGACGCGGCGATCCTGTCGGCGATCGTCGCCGGCGCCTGCTTCGGCTTCCTGCGGCACAACTTCTATCCGGCGCGCATCTTCATGGGCGACTCCGGGGCGATGTTGCTTGGCTTCGTGCTCGCAGCGGTCTCGATCCAGGGGCTTTTGAAGACCGCCGCGACCGTCGCCCTGTTCTTCCCGCTGCTCGTGCTCGCGATTCCGATCGTCGACACGTCGTTCGTGCTGGCGAAGCGGCTCAAGTACGGGCAGCCGCTGTACGAGGCCGACCGCACACACCTCCATCATCGCTTCGTCAACATCGGCTTCTCGCAGCGCCGCGCCGCGGTGTACATGTACGCGTGGTGCGCGATCCTCGCCGGCGCGGCTCTCGCGACGCGGTTCATCCCGTTCCGCGCCCACGGCGTCTGGCACTTCTGGACGACGCTCACCGTTGCGGGTATCGGCCTCGTCGCTCTCGCGACGTCCGTCTACGTCGTCTACCTGCTCGAGATCGTCAAGCTGGCGAATCCGAGGATCCGCCGCCGGGAGCAGCAGGCGGAGGCGGAGCGCAAGAGCGCCTGACGCCGACCTCGGATGTCCGAGCTGCTGCAAGCCATCTACCGGGGAGACCTGGCGCGTGCCGACGAGCTCCTGGCTTCCGACCCCGAGCTCGACGTCTTCGAGGCCGCGGCGATCGGGCGGACGGCGCGCCTGAGCGAGCTGCTCGACGAGGACTCCTCGCTCGCGAACGCATGGGCGGATGACGGCTTCCAGCCGCTCGGGCTCGCCAGTTTCTTCGGCCACGTGGACGCGGCCCGATTTCTGGTCGAGCATGGGGCCGAGGTCAACTCGGCGTCGCGCAACGACCTCCAGGTGATGCCGCTGCACAGCGCCGCCGCGACCGGCGACCCCGACGTGCGCTACGAGCTCGCCAAGCTCCTACTCGAGCACGGTGCCGACCCGAACGCGCGCCAGCAGGACGACTTCACTCCGCTGATGGCGGCCGACCAGAACGAGGACGATCGACTGCGCGCACTCCTCGTCGAGCACGGCGCCGACGGCTGAGCTGGTCCGTTAACCCTCGGTCGGGATCGGGGGCGTCCAGCGAGGCATCCAGTAGTTCACGAGCCAATGCCTGTCGGCGCCCTTGCCGCGCGGAACGAGACCCAACTGAAACGCAACCGGCCGCATCTTCTTCGAAGCCGGAGCCGAGACGCCGACCTCGAGGAGGATCTCCTTCGTCGACGCGTAGTCGAGGTAGTACTGCGTCGAGTCGACGTTCGCGATCGGATACGGAACGATCGGGAGCGCCTTCGCGTGCGACCACGACTGGAGCGTGTAGCCCTGCTTCATCGACGGAGCGATGACCGGCCAGGCCTTGTCGAGATGCCTCCGGGCAACCGCGCTCGCGAGGAACGTGCGAATCGTCGCCCGCACCTGCGGATCGAGCTGCGCGTACGTCTTGATCTGAGCGCCCTTCGCGTTCGTCAGCGGCAGGCTCTTCGCCGGCAGCGTCGGGACGAAGCCCTTGTCCGCGCCGACCTGCGTCTTGTCGTTCCCGGGGACGAGCTTGATGAGCAGGAACGCCACGCCGGCGGCGAGGACCAGTCCGCTGAACCACATCAGGTAGCGGTTGAAGCGGGCGGATGAAAGCGCGGTCTGGAAGGAGCTCATTGGCTTACAAAGAGAGTAGACGCTGAGAGTAGCGGATTGTTAGCGGCGTGTCCGGCCAAGTTTTTCGGCGGTCTCGGCGCCGGTCGCCAGCTCGGTACAAGGTTCGCCGGTTTTCCCCGAGCCATGCGGTTTTCAGCTGTTACAAAGTTTGTTATGCTCGCGCCGGATGGAGCCTTCGCATCCCCCGACGTTTCATCCCGCGGGGGCGGGGGCCCTTCTCATCGGCACGACCGCCGGCTCGGTCGGCGTCGGTGCGCTCGTTGGTTGGGGAGCCGGCTCGGCCGCGATCGGAGCGCTCGTCGGAGCCGTGATCGGGATTCCGGCCGGGATCTTCGTCGTCTATCGCCGCTACCGGGAGTACCTCGCTTGACCACCGCCGTCACCAGTCCCCGCCCGGCTCCGCAGGTCTTCATGCCCGTGATCGCAGGGACGGTCCTGATCGCGCTGGCGCTGCCGATCTTCCTCGTCGCCGGCTGGCCGATCAACGGGTGGGTGCTTGCCGCGACGCTCTGGGTGGCGAGCCAGCTGTTCGGGTACCTCCTCGTGCGCATGCGCTCGGGCGGGAACCTGGCCGCGTCCGGGGTCGCAGCGGTCGGGATGATGACGCGCGCGATCGTCGTCATGGGCGTCATCTTCGTCGTCGCGCTCTCCGATCCGTGGGTCGGCCTGGCCGCGGCCCTCACGTACGCGCTCGCCTACACGGTCGAGCTCGTGCTTTCGCTCGTGTCGTACTTCGGGAACCCGCCCCTATGAAGCGCGTGCTCATCGCCATCTCGCTCGCGGCGCTCGCAATGCCCGGCCAGGCGCTCGCGCGCGGCGAGTTCGATCCGACCAAGGAGTTCGAGCAGCACGAATGGGTTCCGATCCACCTCGGCCCGCTCGACCTGTCGATCACGAAGGCCGTCGTCTACCTGATGCTCGCGTCGGTGCTGACGATCGCCCTCGGCACGCTGCTCATGCGCTGGCGCGTCTCGGTCGAGCCCGATACGCGGCAGACGTTCGGCGAGACGATCTACGACGTCGCCCAGACCCAGATCGCCGAGCAGGGCCTCCCCTCGAAGGCAGTCGAGCTCTGGTTCCCGTACGTCGCGTCGCTCTTCCTCTTCATCTTCGTGATCAACCTGATCGGGTTCGTCCCGCTGCCGCTGACCGGCGAGACCTATCACGGGTTCCCGGTCTGGGGCATCTACGCCGCGACCTCATCTCTGTCGGTGACCCTGTCGCTCGCGCTGCTCACCTTCGTCTTCACGCACTTCGAGGGCATCCGTTGGAACGGGCCGGTGCGCTACTTCAAGAGCTGGATTCCGGACGCGCCGAAGGGCCTGCTCATCCTGATCGTGCCGCTCGAGATCCTCGGCCAGATCATGCGCCTCATCTCACTCAGCGTGCGTCTCTTCGCGAACATGCTCGCGGGGCACATCCTCATCCTGACCTTCCTCGGTCTGATCTTCATCTTCCAGACCCTGGCCCTGATCTTCGTGCTGGTCCCGGCAACGGTCTTCTACATCTTCGAGGTCGTTATCGTCGTCGGCATCCAGGCGTTCATCTTCGCCACCCTGTCCGCCATCTACATCGGCTCGGCGATCGAGCCCCAACACTAAGGAGGAGCACGTGCTCGCAACGATCCTCGCAGCGACGACCGGAGACGTCACCAAGGCCGGCAAGGCGATCGGCATCGCGCTCGGCGTCGGGCTCGGTTCCGCGGGCGCCGGCGTCGGCATCGGCCTGATCTTCTCGTCGATGATCCAGGCAGTCGCACGCCAGCCCGAGCTCCGCGGTGAGCTCACCGGTATCCAGTGGCTCGGCTTCGCGCTCACAGAGGCGGTCGTGTTCTACGGCCTGCTCGGCTCGATCCTCGCGTTCGTTCTCGTCTAGATGGTTCCAGTCGCAACGAACCCGCTGATCCAGGTCACGCCGGGGCTGATGATCTGGACGATCGTCTGCTTCCTGATCACGTTCTACGTGCTCAAGAAGGTCGCGTTCGGCCGGATCCAGCACATGATCGACGAGCGGCGGAAGCGAATCCGCGAGGCACTCGACGAGGCCGATCGGGCGCGCACCGAGGCGCAGAAGCTCGTCGAGGAGCACCGCGCGACGATGGCCCAGGCGCGCGGTCAGGCGGAAGAGATCCTCGCCGAGGCGCGGAAGGTCGCCGAGGCGCAGAAGCGGCGCCTGCGCGACGAGCTCGAGGAGGACCGCCAACGCCGGCTCGAAGAGACGTCGCGCCAGATCGAAGCCGAGACCGCGCGCGCACTGCAGGCGATCCGCTCCGAGGTCGCGGACCTGACCGTGATCGCTACCCAGAAGGTGACCGGCAAGGTGCTCGACGCCGCCGACCACAGGCGGCTGATCGACGAGGCGATCGGGGAGCTCGACTTCTCGGCACTGCAAGAGGGGAGCCAGAACTAGTTCCATGGCGGTCGTCGCACGTACCTACGCGCGGGCGCTCTTCGAAGCGGCCAAGGACGCCGGGCGCATCGAGCCCGTGCGCGCCGAGCTGGTGGCATTCGCCGAGGCGGTCGAGGAAGTGCCGGAGCTCAGAGCTTTGATCCGCAACCCCGAGCTCGCTCCGCTGACGAAGGCTGCGGCGCTCGACGCGGTGCTCGAGGGCGCCGACGAGCTGATCCGCAACTTCGTGCGCGTGGTGACCGAGAAGGGGCGCGCCGCGCAGCTGGACGAGATCGCGCGCGAGTACGAAGCGCTCGTCGCCGCCGAGGAGCAGATCCTGAGCGTGGAGCTGACGACCGCGTACGAGCTGTCCGACGACGAGGCCGCGGCGATCGTGAAGCAGATCGAGCAAGCCTCGGGCCGTCGCGTCGAGGCAGCTCGCACCGTCGACCCCGACCTGATCGGCGGCCTCGTCCTCAAAGCCGGCTCGCTCGAGGTCGACTCGAGCGTCCGCGGCCGCCTCGACCGGCTTCGCAGAGACCTCGCGCACGCGTCTACCTAAAAGAAGGAGCTGTTCGCTTTGAAGATTCGTCCAAGCGCGAAGCGCTTGTCCCCGAGGCCAAGGGACTCGGGGACGAAGGCGCAGCGCCGACCTGTCAGTCTCTCGTCGCAAAGGAGTTCGTCTTGAAGATTCGTCCGGAAGAGATCACGTCGATCCTCCGCAAGCAGATCGAGGAGTACGACGTCGAGACCGACCTCGCCGAGGTCGGCACCGTCCTCCAGCTCGGCGACGGGATCGCCCGTATCTACGGGCTCGAGTCCGCCGTTGCGATGGAGATGCTCGAGCTCGAGCACGGTGTCACCGGGCTCGCGTTCAACCTCGAGGAGGACAACGTCGGCGCCGCGCTCTTCGGCGAGTGGGAGAAGATCAAGGAAGGCGGCTCGGCGAAGCGCACCGGACGTGTGGCGAGCGTCCCGGTCGGTGATGCGCTCATCGGCCGCATCGTCGACCCGCTCGGGAACGCGCTCGACGGCGGACCCCCGATCGAGACGGACGAGCGCAGGCCGCTCGAGTTCAAGGCGCCGGGCGTCGTCGACCGCCAGCCCGTGAAGGAGCCGCTCCAGACGGGGATCAAGGCGATCGATGCGATGACGAACGTCGGCCGCGGCCAGCGCGAGCTGATCATCGGCGACCGCTCGACGGGCAAGACCGCGATCCTCGTCGACACGATCCTGAACCAGCGTGGCCAGGACATGATCTGCATCTACGTCGCGATCGGCCAGAAGTCGTCGACGGTCGCCCAGGTGTACGAGCGGCTGAAGGAAGCCGGAGCGATGGAGTACACGATCATCGTCACCGCGCCCGCGTCGCAGGCCGCCCCGATCAAGTGGATGGCGCCGTTCGCGGGAGCAGCCATGGGCGAGCACTTCATGTTCGACGGCCGCCACGCCGTCTGCATGTACGACGACCTGTCGAAGCACGCCGACGCGTACCGGCAGATGTCCCTCCTGCTGCGGCGCCCGCCCGGCCGCGAGGCGTTCCCGGGCGACGTCTTCTACCTCCATTCGAGGCTGCTCGAGCGCGCGTGCAAGCTCTCCGACCAGCGCGGCGCCGGTTCGCTGACCGCGCTGCCGGTCATCGAGACGCAGGCCGGCGACATCGCCGCCTACATCCCGACGAACGTCATCTCGATCACCGACGGCCAGATCTTCCTCGAGGCCGACCTCTTTTTCTCCGGCGTGCGCCCGGCGGTCAACGTCGGACGCTCGGTCTCGCGCGTGGGCGCGAGCGCCCAGACGAAGGCGATGAAGAAGGTCGCGGGCCGCCTGCGCCTCGAGCTTTCCCAGTACCGCGAGCTCGAGGCGTTCTCGCAGTTCGGCTCGGAGCTCGACGCGGCCACACAGTCGACGCTGCAGCGAGGCGAGCGGATGGTCGTGACGCTCAACCAGCCGCAGTACGCACCGTGGCCGATGGAGGAGCAGGTGATTGCGATCTACGCGGGCATCAACGGCTTCCTCGACGACGTCCCCGTCCAGGATGTCGCGCGGTTCCAGGACGAGCTCCGCGAGACGCTCCGCACCGAGGGGACGATCTACAAGGAGATCGCCGACACGGGCGACCTCTCGGACGATCTCGCGGAGAAGCTGAGCGCGGAGATCGATAAGTTCAAGCAGGGCTTCAACACCTCAGATCAACCCGCGTTGGCCGGAGCCGCGGGCTAGCACCACCGGATGGCGTCCGTCCAGGACATCAAGCGCCGCGTCCGCTCCGTCCAGAACACGCGGAAGATCACTCGCGCGATGGAGCTGGTCGCGGCCGCCAAGCTGCGGCGGGCCCAGACCCGGATCGAGGCGATGCGCCCGTACGCCGAGCGCATGCAGGAGCTGATGGTCGGCGTCGCGCGCGCGAGCACCTCCCTCCGGGGCCTCCCGCTGCTCCAGAGGCGGGACGTGCGTAAGACGGCGATCCTGCCGCTGACCGGCGACCGCGGCCTCGCGGGCGCCTTCAACGCGCAGATCCTCCGGGAGGCATTCACGATCGAGCGGCAGCTCAGAGGAGAGAAGATCGAGCCGCACTGGATCGTCTCCGGCAAGAAGGGCGCGTCCACGCTGCGTTTCCGCCGCTACGAGATCGGCCAGGCGTGGACCGGTTTCAGCGACAGTCCGCGCTACGCGGACGCCCAGGCGATCGCGCACCACGTCGCCGAGCTCTACTCAAAGCAGGACGTGGACCGCGTCGTCGTCATCTACAACCACTTCGAGTCGGCGCTGACCCAGCGCGTTGTCGCCCAGGAGGTGCTGCCGATTCCCGAGTCGCTCCTCGAGGGCGGCGACGACGAGCACTCGCAGGCGCTGCTCGGCGACTTCATCTACGAGCCGGAGCCCGAGCAGATCCTCGAGCGCCTCCTCCCGGTGTACGTGGAGACGGAGCTCTACCGTGCACTGCTGGAATCGGCCGCATCCGAGCAGGGCGCGCGCATGACCGCGATGCGCAACGCGTCGAAGAACGCCGGCGAGCTGATCGACAGCCTGACGCTGCAGATGAACCGCGCCCGACAGGCCGAGATCACGCAGGAAATCCTGGAAGTCGTCGCGGGCGCCGACGCGCTCACGGCCTAGAACAAACTTTTTCCCGCGCGCGGGGTCTTATACTTCAGCGCCTTCGATGTCTCAGCACGAACAAGACCAAGTCGTCGTCTCCGGTGCCGCCGGCCTGGGCGCCGCGGTCGCGAGTGAGTCGGGAGGCGATCTCGGCGGTCAAGAGGCTGTTCAGGCTCGAGGCTACTGGGAGCTCGTCTGGCGCAGATTCAGGAAAGACAAGGTGGCGATCCTAAGCGCGTTCTTCATCGTCCTCTTGCTCCTGACGGCGTTCGTCGGCGCGCCGATCGCGAAGCATTACGTGGGCCACGGGCCGACAGACATCTTCGCCGCGGTGCCCCAGGTCGTCGAGTTGCCCAGCCTGCTGCCCGCCGGGCCGATGACGCATTTCACGAATCCGTACACGGGCGGCCACGACGTGATGGTGCTCGGCGCGGCCAACAGACTCGGCCAGGACGAGTTCCTGCGCCTCCTGTATGGCGCGCGGGTCTCCCTCGAAGTCGCGTTGTTGTCGACGGTTGGCGTGATGATCATCGGGGTGCTCCTCGGCGCCTCCGCGGGCTACTTCCGCGGGGCGACCGACACGGTCATCTCGCGATTGACCGAGATCACGATGGCGTTCCCGCTCCTGCTGTTCGTGATCGCGCTCGCCGCGACGGTCGGCCCGAGGCTGAACGAGATCACCTTCGGAGTGTTCCCGCAAGGGGTGGTCACGCTCGTCCTGATCTTCAGCATCTTCGGCTGGTTCTATCCGGCCAGAATCATGCGCGCGCAGGTGCTCTCGATCCGCGAGAAGGAGTACGTCGAGGCGGCCCGGATGATCGGGGCGAGCGACGCGCGGATCATCCGCTCCCACGTCCTGCCGCACCTGGTCGCGCCGATGATCGTGTACTCGACGCTGATCGTGGCGAGCTACGTGCTCTTCGAAGCAGGCCTGTCGTTCCTCGGCGTGGGCATCCCGCTCACGGTCCCGAGCTGGGGCAACCTGCTCTCGAGCGCGCCCGAGTACTACACGACGCGGCCGCTGCTCATGGTCTGGCCAGGTCTGGCCGTGCTTATGACGACGCTCGCGTTCAACTTGCTCGGCGACGGGCTCCGCGATGCGTTCGATCCGCGCTCCGTCGGCCGCTCGTAGGGCGCGAACTAACCAAATCTCCGGAACGACGTCTCAACGCTTTGGACGGGGAGAGGCCCGTCCCGGGTCAGGGCAGCCCCTGACTCGAGTTCACGGAAAAGGAGAGAATATGCACAGACGGCTATGGCTCTCGGTTGCGATGCTCGTTACCGGGGCAAGCCTTCTGGTCGCATCGAGCTTTGCGAGTGCGGCAGGGAACTCTGGCGCACTCAAGAAGGGCGGGATCTGGAAGGTGGGTACGACTGGGGCTTCGGTCCAGGTCGACCCGCAGCTCGCCTATATCACCACGGCGTGGTGGCTCGAGTACGCGACCGCAGCGAAGCTCTACAACTATCCGGACAAGTCCGGGCCTGCGGGGAGCAAGCTCGTCCCTGAGGTCGCTTCTCACTTCACCGTCGGGAACGGCGGCAAGAAGTACACGTTCTTCATCCGGAAGGGCTTCAAGTTCAGCGACGGTACTCCGGTTACCGCGGCGAGCTTCAAGTACGCCATCGACCGGACGGCCAACAAGGCCCTCGCTTCACCTGGCGCGCAGTTCATCACCGACGATACGGGCACGAACATCGTGGGTGCGCAGGCCGTCAACAACGGTCAGGGGAACAGCGTCAGCGGTGCCCAGGTCAAGGGCAACAAGCTCGTCGTCAACCTGACGAAGGGCGACGGAACGTTCATGGCGAAGATCACCATGCCGTTCTTCCAGGCGACGTCGAAGAAGCTCTCGCTCACGAAGGAAGTCGTGAGCGTGAGTGGCAACGACCTCCCGTCGGCCGGCCCGTACTACATGTCGCGGAACAACGTCAATCAGTTGACGTCTCTGCGCCAGAACAAGTACTGGACGCCGGGCCCGGGCCGCACGCGGCCTCGGAACCTGACGGGTCTCGACCTGCAGTGGAACCTGAACGAGCAGACCGCCTTCAACCAGACGAAGGCCAACCAGCTCGACGAGGGCCCGCTGCCGGCCGCTGAGGTGCAGGGTGTGGCCAGCCAGTACGGCGTCAACAAGAGCCGCTTCTGGACGAAGCCCGTCAACTGCACCGGGTACCTGCCGATGAACACGCAGAACAGCCTGTTCAAGGGCAACCTCCCGCTGCGCCAGGCAGTGAACTACGCGGTCAGCCGTGCACCGTATGTGCAGCAGGCCGGCCCGTACGCTGGCCAGCCGTGGACGCATATCTTCAACCCGGGCGTTCCGGGCTGGAAGAACACTGTGATCTACAAGAAGAGCCTGACCACGGCCAAGAGGCTCGCGGCAGGTCACATGAGGGACGGGAAGATCACCGTCTATTACCGCTCGGGTGCGTCGGCGAACGAGGCTCAGGCCCAGATCGTCCGACAGGACCTCATCAACCTCGGCTTCAACTCGGGGAACATCACGATGAAGGGCTTCTCGGGCGGCAACATCTACGACGCCATGGGCAAGCGCGGCACCGATGCAGACATGGGCGTCTCGATGGGCTGGTGCTCGGACTATCCAGACCCGTACGACTGGATCAACATCCTGCTGTACGGCCCGAGCATTCAGGCTGAGAACAACGTGAACTACTCGTACTTCAACAATCCGACGTGGAACAAGCGGATGGCGAATGCGGCCAAGCTCGTGGGCCCGAAGCGGCTCAAGGTCTATGGCCAGATGGACATCGACATCATGAAGAAGGCCGCCCCAATGGCGATCGAGCGGACCTACAACAACCGCTACTTCTTCTCGAACCGCGTCAACTCGAAGGGCCTCGTGTACCAGGGGATCTACCAGGACTGGAGCATCCCGGCACTGGCACTGAAGTAAGGAGGCTCTGAACGGAGCTAGCAACAAACGTGAGGCGCCGGTTTCGACCGGCGCCTCACGTGCTTGTAGACCCAAGCGCTTCGATAGGATTTCGCGGCCGCTAGTGAGTACAGGAGGAGCGAGATGTTCCGATATCTGATCAGAAGAATTTTGTGGGCGATCCTGCTCTTCCTTGTGATCACGTTCGTGACGTTCGTGATCTTCTTCATGGCGCCCAACAACCCCGCACGCGCGATGTGCGGCGGCGACCAGGCGAGCCCGACCTGCCTGAAGACGGCGACCGAGAAGCTCGGGCTCAACAAGCCCGTCTACTACCAGTACGGGCTGTTCCTCAAGCGGCTCGTCGTCGACCACTCGCTCGGCACGTCCTACGCGACGAGCCAGAGCATCAACCAGACGATCAAAGAGGCAGCACCGGTGACGGCATCGCTCGTCTTCGGCGGCGCCGTTCTCTGGATGATCATCGGCCTGTCGGTCGGGATCTTCTCGGCCCTTCGGCCGCGATCGCTCATAGACAGAGCGGCGATGGTCTTCGTCCTCATCGGCGTGTCCGCCCATCCGGTGTGGCTCGGACTGATCTTCTCGTACTTCTTCGGAGTCAAGTGGCACATCACGCCGATCGCGAACTACGCGAACTTCTTCGGGGCGCCGCCCGACTCGGGCCTGCCCGGAGGGCCGGCTCAGTGGGCCTACCACATGATCCTGCCCTGGATCACGTTCGCGATCCTGTTCGCGGCGCTCTACGTCCGCATGATCAGGGCGAACGTGATGGAGACCCTGAACGAGGACTACGTGCGCACAGCGCGCGCCAAGGGAGCTCCGGAACAGCGGATTCTCTTCTCGCACGTGCTGCGCAACGCGCTCCTGCCGGTCGTCACCATGCTCGGCATGGACATCGGCGTGGCGCTCGGCGGCGCGATCTTCACGGAGACCGTGTACCAGCTCCCAGGGCTGGGTAGAACGGCGGTGATCGCGATCCAGGCGCAGGATCTTGCGACGCTGCAGGGGGTGGTCGTCTTCGCGACGATCGCGATCCTGTTCTTCAACCTGATCGTCGATCTGATGTATGCGTGGATCGACCCACGAATCCGGCTAAGCTAAGCGCCTCACACCGTGGCACTTCTCGAAGTCAAGGACCTACGCACGTCCTTTCGAACGGAAGACGGCGTAGTCAAAGCGGTCGACGGCGTCTCGTTCTCCGTGGAGAAGGGGCAGACGCTCGGGATCGTCGGCGAGTCCGGCTCCGGGAAGAGCGTCACCTGCCTGACGATCATGGGCCTCAACTCGAGGCGAAACACGATCTCGAGCGGCGAAGCGCTGTGGAAGGGCACGGACCTGCTCAGGTCCAAGCCGAGCCAGCTGCGGAAGATCCGCGGCGACGAGATGTCGATGGTCTTCCAGGACCCGATGACGTCGCTGAACCCGGTGCACACGATCGGGAAGCAGCTCGTCGAGGCCGTCCAGCTCCACCGCGACGTGACCGTGAGGGTCGCGAAGGCTCGGGCGCTCGAGCTCTTGAAGGCGGTCGGAATTCCCAAGGCAGAGGGGCGAATCGACGATTACCCGCACCAGTTCTCGGGCGGCATGCGCCAGCGCGTGATGATCGCGATGGCGCTGATCAACGATCCCGACCTCCTGATCGCGGATGAGCCGACGACGGCGCTCGACGTGACGACGCAGGCACAGATCCTCAGCCTGATGAAGCGCCTCCAGGACGACTTCGGGAGCGCGATCATCATGATTACCCACGACCTCGGAGTCGTCGCCGAGACCGCCGACGACGTGGTCGTCATGTACGCGGCCAGGGTCGTCGAGCATGCGAAGGTCCACGACCTGTTCAACCGGCCGCAGCACCCGTATACGTGGGGCCTGATGGGCTCGCTCCCGCGGCTCGAGACCGACACCGAGCGGCTCGTTCAGATCCCTGGCCAGCCGCCGTCGCTGCTCAGGCCGCCGAACGGCTGCCGCTTCCATCCACGCTGCCCGTACGTGATGGGCGTCTGCCGGACGACCGAGCCGCCGCTCGTAGGCGCCGACCGCGATCCGTCCCATCTCCAGGCCTGTCACCTCGACCAGGAGACGAAGGACCGCGAGGGGCACAAGCTGGTCGAGGCGACCATGGTGGAGGCCAGTTAGGTGGCAACGGAGCAGGGGTCGAACGGGGAGATGGAGCTGCACGGCGACGAGCTGCTCGTCGTCGACAACGTCAAGAAGTACTTCCCGATCACGCGCGGGATCATCTTCCAGAAGGCGATCGCCCAGGTGCAGGCCGTGGACGGCGTCTCCTTCAGCATCAACCCCGGAGAGACCCTCGGCATCGTCGGGGAGTCCGGCTGCGGGAAGTCGACGCTGGCGCGCTGCATCGTGCGACTCCTGGAAACGACCGCGGGCCGGATCCTGTTCGAGGGACGCGACATCACGAACGTCTCGCGGGTGGGCATGCGGCCGATTCGCCGCGAGATGACCATGATCTTCCAGGACCCGTACGCGTCGCTGAACCCGCGCAAGCGAGTGGGCTTCATCATCGGGGAGCCGCTCGAAGTGCACAAGCTCGGGACGCCGGCCGAGGTCAAGAGGCGCGTCCAGGAGCTGCTCGAGGTCGTCGGGCTGAACCCCGAGCACTACAACCGCTTCCCGCACGAGTTCTCCGGCGGCCAGCGCCAGCGCATCGGTGTTGCGCGCGCCCTCGCCGTGAACCCGAAGCTGATCGTCTGCGACGAGCCCGTGTCCGCGCTCGACGTCTCGGTCCAGGCGCAGATCCTCAACCTGCTCAAGGACCTCCAGGACGACTTCGGGCTGACGTACGTCTTCATCGCGCACGACCTGAACGTCGTCCGGCACATCTCGGACCGCGTGATGGTCATGTACCTGGGACAGGTGTCCGAGGTCGCGCCGCGTGAGGCCCTCTATCGCACACCGAAGCACCCGTACACGGGCGCGCTGCTCTCCGCGGTTCCGATCCCGGATCCGGAGCGCGGCCGCGCACGCGAGTCGATCGTGCTCGAGGGCGACGTCCCGAGCCCGGTCAACCCGCCGTCCGCGTGCCGGTTCCACCCGCGTTGCCCACGCTTCGTCGAAGGGCACTGCGACGTCGAGGAGCCCGAGCTCAGGTCGATGGGCCAGGGACACGTGGCCAAGTGCCACTATCCACTCGAGCGCTGGCCGATGACCGCCGCGGAGATGCGTCGGCGCGGATCGGCTCAAGCGCACGAGGAGCCGGTCCAGGCGTAACTTCAGGGCATGCTGGTCGCGGCGCTCCGCCGGCTCGCCTTCGTGACGGCGCTTGCCCTGGGCGTGACGGTCGTCCTCTCCCTGCTCCTCGGGCTCTTGCTCGGCTCGAGCATCAATCGTGCGCTCACGCTGGGCTTCTACCTCGGCGGCTGCTTCCTGCTCGTCGTCGGCTTCTTCGTCGGCAACCGGGGGCCTGCGCGGATCAAAGGCGAGGACACGGTCGGGCCGACGATGCTCCCGGTTCCGGGGACCGGCGCCCGGCGCTTGCGCTGGGCCACGCTCACCGAACAGAACGAGACGATCAACAACTCGGCGGTCTTCATCTCGCTCGGCTTGATCCTCGTCGCCCTCGGCGCGATCATCGATACACGACACTCACTCTTTTGAGTGACTAACTTTCAGGTGTGAGCCGCCGTCAGAAGTACTGTGAGAACGATGCACGGAGCCTGTGACCGCGCCCGACAATGGGCGACTGCCGACCTCGACGGGGAGCTGTCGAGGTTCGAGCACGTCCTTCTGAGCGCGCATCTCGCGGATTGCCCCTCGTGCCGGGAGTTCACCGCTGCCATCGACGGATTCACCGAGATGCTGCGGACAGCTCCGCCCGAGGCGCTCGAGCGGCCGATCGAGGTCGGACGGCTGCGCCGCCGGCTCGGTCTGCGCCTCGCGCCGGCAGTTGCCGCCATGGCGGTGACCGTCGTCGGGCTCGGGAGCATCCTCGCCTCGTCCGATCTCCGCACGCGCTCCGTGGGTGACGCGAACGGAAGCGTCGACAGCGTCAGCTCACACCTCGCCTCGGTCGACACGATGAACCTCTCGACCGCAGGCGCGCTCGCCAGCGCCAGCAACTCTCTGCCGGCGCGGCTCACCACGACCGGGCACAGCTCGGTTCGCGGCGGGCCGGTCATCGCCAAGCGATAACGCTACGCCGCGGTCGCGGGGTACTGTTGGGGGCAGTGTTTCCCTCGCTCGTCACCTCGCACGTCTGAAGCCTCGACCACGCCTCCCGGGTGGCGGCGATCGAGGACGACATGCGCAAGGCCAATCTCCTGGGGGATGGAGGACGCTCGCGCCGACGCTTCGATAAACTCAGGGCGCTGAGCGGGCGGCTTTCCCGCCGCGCCGGCACCACACCGGACTCATCTCTCCAGGAGACGCATGCCTGAGCAAACGCAGGGTCAAAACGTCGGCAAGTTGATCGAAGTCAAGGGCGTCGTCATCGACGCGCTCTTCCCGGACGAGCTGCCTGCGATCTACGGCGCGCTCCGCATCACCGTGGACGGCAACGACCTGATCGCAGAGGTCCAGCAGCACCTCGGCGACGACCGCGTCCGCGCGGTCGCCATGGACTCGACGGACGGCCTCGCGCGGGGCGTCGACGTGGTCGACCTCGGCGGCCCGATCACAGTCCCGGTCGGCGAGACGACGCTCGGACGGCTCTGGAACGTCATCGGCGAGCCGGTCGACGAGCAGCCGGCGCCCACGGACGGCGTCGAGCGTTGGCCGATCCACCGCGATCCACCTGCCTTCCGCGACCTGTCGCCGAAGATCGAGATCTTCGAGACCGGGATCAAGGTCATCGACCTGATCGCTCCGTTCGTCCGCGGCGGCAAGGTCGGCCTGTTCGGCGGTGCGGGCGTCGGCAAGACCGTCCTCATCCAGGAGCTGATTCACAACGTCGCCAGGGAGCACGGCGGCGTCTCGGTCTTCGCAGGCGTGGGCGAGCGCACACGCGAGGGGAACGACCTCTGGCTCGAGATGCAGGAGTCGAAGGTGATCGACAAGGTCGCGCTCGTCTACGGGCAGATGAACGAGCCGCCGGGTGCACGACTCCGCGTCGGGCTCTCGGGACTGACGATGGCCGAGTACTTCCGCGACGAGGGTCAGGACGTACTCCTGTTCATCGACAACATCTTCCGGTTCGTCCAGGCCGGCTCCGAGGTGTCCGCGCTGCTCGGGCGCATGCCGAGCGCGGTCGGCTATCAGCCGACGCTCAGCACCGAGATGGGCCAGCTCCAGGAGCGGATCACGTCGACGCAGAAAGGTTCGGTCACGTCGATTCAGGCGATCTTCGTCCCGGCCGACGACTACACCGACCCGGCGCCGGCCAATGTATTCGCCCACCTCGACTCGTCCGTCAACCTCGAACGCGCGATCGTCGAGCAGGGCATCTACCCGGCCATGGACCCTCTGGCCTCGTTCTCACGGGCGCTACAGCCCGACATCGTGGGCGACGAGCACTACTCCACGGCGACGCGCGTGCAGGAGGTGCTCCAGCGCTACAAGGACCTCCAGGACATCATCGCGATTCTCGGCATGGACGAGCTCACCGACGAGGACAAGCTGACCGTGACCCGGGCGCGGAAGATCCAGCGCTTCCTCTCGCAGCCGAACTTCGTCGCCGAGCAGTTCACCGGTATCAGCGGCGAGTACGTGCCGCTCGAGGAGACGATCAAGGGCTTCAACGAGATCCTCGACGGCAAGCACGACGACCTTCCGGAGCAGGCGTTCTACATGGTCGGCGGGATCGAGCAGGCGGTCGCGAAGGGTCGCGGCGACCAGCAGGAGCCGGAGAAGGAACCGGCCGAGGAAGAGCCCGAGCCGGAGCCCGTTCCCGCGTAGATGGCCACGTTCGACGTCTCGCTCGTCACGCCCGACGGGCCTGTCTTCGAGGGCGAGGTCGAGATGCTGATCGTGCCCGGCGCGGACGGAGAGATCGGCGTCCTGGCGAGACACGCGCCGCTGATCGCGATGCTCAAGGCGGGCTCGACGCGCGTGCACGTGAAGCGCGACAGCGAGGTGCGCGAGTTCGCGACCGGGCCGGGGTTCTTCAAGGTCGAGCAGGACCGTGCGCTGGCGCTCGTCGACGACGCGGTCGACGCGAAGGAGATCGACGACGCGCGCGCCCGCGAGCAGCTCGAGACGGCGCAGGCCGAGCTGGAGCGGATCGAGCGCGGCGAGTCGGACGCGGACCGCTGGCAGATCGAGCAGCGCGTCAGGCACGCGGAGAACCAGCTGGCGGTGGGCGGCCGGGGCTGAGGCGGTTGCCCCACCGGCCTTTGGTAGGCTCAACCGACCTGGAAAGCTTTGAACGGCAGCTTGGCGACCAGGGTTACCAAAAACGCCTAAAGAGCCCGGAGCGAGACGCTTCCGACCTCTTCAGGCGGGAGCGTTTGTCGTGAAGGAGGCGCACTTGCAGGCATTTGCACCAGGCATCTATCCGCGCTCGGAGGAGCTCGTACAGGCCACGCGCGACCTCGATCGCGGTCGGACGAGCCAGGAGGCGGTCGACGAGCAGGTCGAGCGCGATCTCGGCGAGCTCGTCTCCGCCCAGCAGGCCGCGGGGCTCGATCTCCTCGCCGACGGGATGCTCCGCTGGCAGGACGTCTTTCGGCCGCTCGTCGAAGCCGCCGACGGCCTGGAGAAGGGCGCGCTCACACGGTTTCTCGACACGAACACGTTTTACCGCGCGCCGAGCGCCGCGGAAGCGGCTCCAAAGCTGTCGCAGCCGCTGAACGGCGGCTACATCGCCGAGCTGCCCGGCCCGCGCCTCGTGACGCTTCCGTCGCCGTTCGCGCTGTCCCACGGCACGGGCGTCGCTCCCGCCGAGCTGGCGGAGGGCGTCCTCAAGCCGCAGATCGACGCGCTCGACGCCGAGCTGGTCGTCCTCGAGGAGCCGTTCCTCGCGCGGGCCGAGAACGGCAGGTTGGACGCGCTCGCAGCCGCGCTCGAGAAGCTCGCGGGCGGGCCGAAGCTCGCGCTCTGGGTGACGTTCGGCAGCGCGGACACGCTGTTCGAGCAGGGGCTCGCCGACCTACCCGTTGACGCGATCGGCGTCGACTTCTACGCGACGAAGCCGGGCTCGGTGCCCGAGGGCTTCGGCAAGACGTTGCTCGCAGGAGTGCTCGACGCGCGCAGCTCGGTTCCCGAGGAGCCGTCCGAGATCGCAGCCTTCGCCGGGCAACTCCGCGAACGCGGAGTCGAGAAGATCGCGCTCGTTCCGAACGGCGATCTTCAGTACGTTTCAGCAGCGGTCGCGCGCGAGAAGCTGGCGCGGCTCGGCCAGGCGAAGACGGAGGCAGCATGAGCTCGAACGGCGACATCAAGTTTCTGACGCACGAGGTGGGGTCACTCGCGAAGCCCCCCTGGCTCGTGAAGACCTCGGCGGGCAAGCCGCTCGAGGCCAGCGACGTCGAGCACGCACGGGCCTGGGGCGAGAAGCTCGAAGTCGACGGGCACGAGGAGCTCGTCGAGCTCCTCCGTCAGGACGAGCGCGACCCGGACGAGATCGCGCGCTGGTCGAGCCGCTACTGCCTGCGGCTCCAGGAGTCGGCCGGCGTCGACGTCATCTGGGACGGCGAGCAGCAGCGAAGCGAGATGTACGCGTGGGCGATCGCGCACTCGAACGGCTTCGAGCCGCGCGGCACGATCCGCTCGTTCGACAACAAGTACTACTCGAAGTCGGCCGCGGTCGGGCCCGTCTCGATGCGCGAGCCGTACCACAACGACGAGTTCTCGTTCCTGAAGTCCGCGGCCAAGCACGAGCTGAAGATCCCGATCACTGGCGCGTACACGCTCGCCGTGTGGTCGTACGACGAGCACCACCTGCCGAAGACCGGCCGCCTCGGCGGAGGTCTCTCCAGGCAGGACGAGGTCGAGGCTCGCCGCGAGCTGACGCTCGACATCGCCCGGAACATCATCCGGCCGAACCTCGAGGCGCTGATCGATCTCGGCGCGACGTGGATCCAGATCGACGAGCCGGGCGCGTCGACCGAGGAGGACGAGCTCGACATCTTCGTCGAGAGCTTCAACGTCTCCGTCGAGGGGCTCGACTGCACGTTCTCGACGCATCTCTGCTTCTCGGACTACGACCTCTTCTTCCCGGCGATCGAGGGCATGGCCGGCTGCCGGCAGTACTGCGTCGGCTTCGCCAACTACGACTCGACCGAGCTCGGCACGTCCGCGGCCGACCGCCCGGGGTACGAGGTGATCTCGAAGTGGCGCGATCTGCCGTACGAGCCGATCCTCGGCCTCGGCGTCACCGACATCCACACGGACTTCATCGAGTCGCCCGAGCTCGTCCGTGACCGGATCCTCTACGCCGTCGATGTCTTCGGCGATCCGGCGCGGATCCACGTCTGCCCGGACTGCGGCCTGCGCACGCGCAGCTGGGACGTGGCGTACGAGAAGCTCCGCAACATGGTCGAGGGCACGCGCCTCGCGGAGGAGTCGCTGAACCGCGCCCACGCCGGCTCCACAAACGCCTAGTAACAGACTGTTACAAGGAGTGGGGGAGCGGTCCGAGAACTGATCGACCAGCCGTGTAGTCGGCTATCCTGACCTGCGGGCGCCGGACGGCGTTCGCGTTTTTTCTAGAACCCGTGCGCACCACTCTCAAGCGAGGAATCGGCCGAGCAGCAGGCGGCAACGGAAACGGCCGAGCCGTTCTCCCGCCGGACGTCCAGACCCCGTTCACGCGGTACAAGCAGCCCGAGAAGCGCCGCGGCGCGCTGCGGACCGTGGGCTTCATCTTGTTCATCCTCGTCGCGCTCGTCGTGGCTGCTGTCCTCGGCGTCGCGGGCGGCGCCTACATCTACACGGACGAGAACGCGCATGCCTTCGCGCCGCGCAGCGTGCAGACGGCCAAGGCCGCCAAGAGCCTCAACCATGCGATCCCCGGTGAGCCCGCGAACGCCCTCCTGATCGGGTACGACCACCGGCCCACCGACGGCAACTCGCCCTCTCGCTCCGACACGGTCATGCTGCTGCGCGCCGACCCGACCACGAACACGATCTCGATGCTCTCCTTCCCGCGCGACCTGATCGTCAACGGCCGCTGTCCGGACGGTCGGACGTACGTCGGCCGCATCAACGAGGCGTACTCGTACTGCGGCCCGGCCGGCACGCTCGACACGGTGCGCTCGCTCACGAATCTCCCGATCCATTACCTGATCACGGTCAACTTCCAGGGCTTCCGCGACATCGTCGACAAGCTCGGCGGCGTCTGGATGGACATCGACCGCCGCTACTACAACCCGACCGGCGGCGTGTACGCGACGATCAACCTCTGGCCCGGCTACCAGAAGCTCAAGGGCTGGCAGGCGCTCGACTTCGTCCGTTTCCGGCACACCGACTCGGATCTCTTCCGCCTCGCCCGCCAGCAGCTGTTCGTGAAGGCGGTCAAGCAGGCAGTCAACCACGACTGGAAGAACCCGAAGACGGTTCCGAAGCTGTTCAAGGTGATGCGGAACAACGTCGAGATCGGCCAGCAGAGCGGCGAGATCTCCGGCAAGACGCTGATCGACTACGCGTTCTTCGCCTACGCGCTGCCGGCCGGCAACTTCGTCCAGGTCAAGATCGGCGGGATCACGGGCGCGAACGAGCTGCACACCGACCCGTCGAACATCCAGGCAGCCGTCCAGGAGTTCCTCCATCCGGACGCCGAGGCCCCCGAGAAGGCGACCGCCGTGGCCACGGGGCGGAAGCTGCACTCGAAGAACGGCCCGAGCCCGAGGAGCGTCTCGATCGTCGCGCTGAACGGAAACGGAAAGCCGGGTGCGGCTGCGAACACGAGCTATCTGCTCGGCCAGAAGGGCTACCGGATGCTCGGTCCGCCCGCGGGCTTCCAGGCGAACGCGCCGGGCAAGTGGTCACGCACGTTCAGGACGCAGGTCTTCTACACGTCGAGGCCGAAGGCGAAGCGCGCCGCCGAGCGGGTTGCCGCGCTCTTCAACTCGTCCGAGATCCATCCGATGCCGAAGCACAACAGCGCGCTCCAGGTCCTCCGCAACGGCGCGATGCTGCTCGTCGTCGTCGGCCAGACCTTCTCCGGTGAGCTGACGCCCACCCCGGTCGACCGCACTCCGCCGAAGGAGCCGCCGTACGTCAGGTCCGGCAAGGCGGACATGCTCCCGGTCGTGCGTGCGGCGGCTGCGTGGAAGGTCGGTTTCCCACTCCAGATTCCGACCGTCCTCGAGCGCACCTCTGCGCTCAGCACCGAGGTGCCCTACCGCGTGTACAAGCTCGACAAGGGCAAGACCGTCCGCTTCACGTTCGCCAAGAGCGGCAACGAGTACTGGGGGATCCAGGAGACGAACTGGAACGACGCGCCGGTGCTCGCCGACAAGAACCTGAGCCAGGTGATCGGCGGGCGCCAGTACGACTTCTACTTCAACGGACCGCACCTGCACATGGTCGTGCTGAGAGCCGGCGGTGCGAGCTACTGGGTCGTGAACACGCTGCTCGACTCGATGTCGAACGAGACGATGCTCGCGATCGCCAAGGGCCTGCGCCCGCTCCACAAGTAGATTTGCCGGCGTGAACGTAGAGAAGCCGCCCCTCGGTGTCTTCGGGGCTGGGTGGGTCGGCCTCGTGACGTCCGCGTGCTTCGCCGAGCTCGGACATCAGGTCGTCGTGCGAGACGTCGTGCCCGAGAAGATCGAGGCGCTGCGTGCCGGGCGCGTCCCGTTCCACGAGCCAGGGCTGGCGGAGCTCATCGAGCGGAACCGCGACCGGCTGACCTTCACGCTGGACGTGGACGAGCTGAAGGGCGGCACGCGCATCTTCTTCTCCTGCGTCGACACACCGCCCACGGTTTCGGGCGACGCGGATCTCGGCTTCGTCTGGTCGGTGATCGACGACCTCGGCGATCCCGGTGACGCGACGCTCGTCATGAAGAGCACCGTCCCGGTCGGAACGGGCGAGAAGATCCGGGCCACGCTGGACCAGCGCGGACTCGGGCACGTCGGCTACGCATCGAATCCCGAGTTCCTGTCGGAGGGCCGTGCCGTCGAGGACTTCAGGCGCCCGGACCGGATCGTCATCGGGTCGTTCGACGAGGCGTCGGGTGACCGGGTGGCTGCTCTGTACGACGGTTTCGGCGCGCCGATAGTGCGTACGAGCGTCGCCTCCGCGGAGATGACCAAGCTGGCCGCGAACGCATTCCTCGCGACGCGGATCAGCTTCATCAACGAGATCGCGAACGTGGCGGAGGCGGTCGGGGCGAACGTCGACGAGGTCGCGTACGGAATGGGCCTCGACAAGCGAATCGGGACGGACTACCTGAGCCCGGGCATCGGCTACGGCGGCAGCTGCTTTCCGAAGGACGTGTCCTTTCTCAAGCTTCTGGCGGGCAACAGCGGCTACCACTTCCAGCTCGTGAGCGCCGTGATCGAGGTGAACGATCTCCAGAAGCGGCGCGTGGTGACGAAGCTTCAGCGGCGGCTCGGCAATCTGCGCGGCAAGAAGATCGCGCTCCTCGGGCTCGCGTTCAAGCCGAACACGGACGATATGCGCGAGGCGCCGTCGCTCGTGCTCGCGGCGCGGCTGCGGGCCGAGGGTGCGGACGTCCGGGGCTGGGATCCGCTCGTCAAGGCGCATCCCGAGCTGGACGGGGTCGTCGTCGCTCCTCGCTGCTCGATGCGGTCCGTGGCGCCGACGCAGCGGTGATCGTGACCGAATGGGAGGAGCTGCAGGAGCTCGCATCGGCGGAAGTGCGGGACGCGATGCGAACGCCCCTGATCGTCGACGGCCGGAACCTGCTCGATCCTGACGCCGCTCGCGGGGCAGGCTTCGAGTACGAGGGCATCGGCCGGGCCTGAAAGAATCGAGCGCGTGGAAGCGGTTCTGATCGCCGGTGGGAAGGCGGAGCGGCTCGGCGACGCGGCGGAGGGCCGCCCGAAGCCGCTTGTCCCGATCGCAGGACGGCCGCTTGCCGCCTACCAGGTAGTCCAGCTCGCCGCGGTCGGGGTCAACCGCGTGATCGTGAGCTGCGCGTCCGGTCAGGAGGGTGTCTTCGAGGCCGAACTGACGGGGCTGGGACCGGAGATCGTGACCGTTCCCGAGACCGAGCCGATGGGGCGGGGTGGAGGCCTGCGCCTCGCGGCGCAGGCGCGCGAGGAGAACGGCCCGCTGTATGCGATGAACGGCGACGAGCTGATCGACGTCGATCTCGCAGCCCTCCTCTCCGCACACACCGGACACGGTGCTGCAGCCACGATCGCGGTGGCGCCTTTGCCCACGGCGTTCGGGGTCGTCGACATCGGGGAAAACGACCGCGTCACCGGCTTCCAGGACTCGCCGCAGCTTCCTTTCTGGGCCCATGCGGGCGTCAACGTCTTCGACGACGAGGCGCTGGCGCGATTGCCCGAAAAGGGCGATCACGAGTCGACCACGCTGCCCGCGCTGGCGTCCGAGGGCAAGCTGTACGCCTACCGGCACGCCGGCCTTTGGCTGACGGTCAACACCCCGAAGGATCTCCGCGTCGCGGATGATCACCTGCGAGCGAATCCCGACTGGCTGACGGAGGCTACACGAACATGACAGAGCACCTCACATCCCCCAACTTCGGCGAGCTCTCGGAGTTCGGGATTGAGGTTACGAAGGTCGACAAGCCCTGGGGCTACGAGCTGATCTGGGCCCTGACCGACGACTACTGCGGGAAGATCCTGTTCGTCAAGGAAGGCGAGTCGCTCAGCCTCCAGTTCCATCGTGAGAAGGACGAGTCGTGGCTGATCCAGTCGGGCCGGGCGCAGATCGAGATGGGACGGCCCGGCGACAAGATGCCGAACTCCGAGGTCGTCGCTGCCGGAGCGGCGTTCAGGATGCGTCCGGGCACGATCCACCGTGTGCGGGCGCTCGAGGACACCACGATCCTCGAGGTCTCGACGCCGCAGATCGAAGACGTCGTTCGCCTCGAAGACCGGTACGGCCGCGTCGAACCTTGACATACCTGTGGTAAGGTTCGGCAGGTGCGTGTTGGAGATGCCGCCAGACGAACGGGCTGGTCGCCGAGGATGCTTCGTTACCTCGAGTCGACGGGCCTCGTCGTCCCCGCGCGCACGTCGACCGGCTACCGGTCGTACGGCGTGCGTGAGCTGAACCAGCTACGGTCGCTGCGCGAGTTGCGGCGGCGCTTCGGCATCGACCTCGGCGAGGTCGCGTTCGCGGCGCGGCTCAGGCGCGAGCCCGAGCTCCGCGCCGAGCTGGAGACCTGGCTGCACGGACGCGGCGTCGACGCGCTCGACTGGGAGCAGCGCAAGCACGAGCGGCTGCTCGTCGCATGAGGAATCGACTCAAGGGAGAAGAGGGCTGATGGCCACGACACGACGACACGATGTGAAAGACCTCGCGCTTGCGAGCGAGGGAGTCAGGCGGATCGAGTGGGCCGACCGGAACATGCCGGTGCTCCGCGCGATCCGCGAGCGTTTCGAGAGTGAGGAGCCGCTCGCCGGCTACCGCATCGCGGCCTGTCTGCACGTCACGACCGAGACCGCGAACCTCGCCCGCACGCTGAAGGCCGGCGGCGCCGACGTCGTCCTGTGCGCGTCGAACCCGCTGTCGACGCAGGACGACGTCGCGGCCGCGCTCGTCGAGGAGTTCGACGTCGTCCGTCTTCGCGATCAAGGGCGAGGACAACGACACGTACTACCAGCACATCGAGGCCGCGGTCGACCACAAGCCGCAGATCACGATGGACGACGGCGCCGACGTGATCGGCGTGCTCCACGCCCATCGGCGCGAGCAGCTCGGCGACGTGATCGGCGGCACCGAGGAGACGACGACCGGCGTCATCCGCCTGAGGGCTCTGGAGCGGGACGGCGCGCTCGGCTTCCCGATCGTCGCCGTCAACGAGGCGAACACGAAGCACCTGTTCGACAACCGCTACGGCACCGGCCAGTCGCACGATCGACGGGATCGTGCGCGCGACGAACAAGCTGCTCGCCGGATCGAAGTTCGTCGTCGCCGGCTACGGCTGGTGCGGCCGTGGGCTCGCGACCCGCGCCAAGGGCATGGGCGCGCACGTGATCGTCACCGAGGTCGATGCGCTGAAGGCTCTCGAGGCCGTCATGGACGGGTTCGAGGTCCTGCCGATGGCGAAGGCGGCCGAGGTCGGCGACATCTTCGTCACCGCCACCGGCGACAAGGGCGTCATCCGTCAGGAGCACATGGCAGCCATGAAGGACGGCGCGATCCTCGCGAACACGGGCCACTTCAACGTCGAGATCGACATCCCGGCGCTGCGGGCGCTGGCCTCGGAGACCCGGCGAGGCGCGGCAGTTCGTCGACGAGTTCGTGCTCGAGGACGGACGGCGGCTGTACCTGCTCGCCGACGGGCGGCTCGTCAACCTCGCAGCGGCGGAGGGCCACCCGGCACAGGTCATGGACATGTCCTTCGCGAACCAGGCGCTCTCAGCCGAGTTCATCGTCGAGAACGCGGCTTCGCTCGAGCGCAAGGTCTACGACGTGCCCGAGGAGATCGACACCGAGATCGCGCGGCTCAAGCTGGCGACGATGGGCATCGAGAAGGACGAGCTGACCCCGGAGCAGGAGAAGTACCTGGCTTCCTGGGACGAGGGAACCTGAGGGACGCAACGAGGCCCTCGTGACCACATCCCCACCCGGGTGGGGAGAAGAGTTCCACCCGCCACCCGCCGTGAGCGTAACGGGGCAGGGCGCACGCGTCTGTGCTGATTGTGTGCCGATTGTGCGCTTCGCGTGGGTAAAGGCACGACGATGAAGGCGCTCATCCTGGCGGCCGGGTACGCCACCCGGCTCCGGCCGCTCACGGACTCGATCCCGAAGATGCTCCTCCCGCTCGCGGAGCGGCCCATGCTCGACTACCTGCTCGACCGACTGCGCGAGGTGGACGACCTGGGCGAGATCCACCTCGTCACGAACGCACGCTTCGCGCAGGCCTTCGAGGACTGGGCTCCGGAGGACCTGACCGTGCACGATGACGGGACGACCTCGAACGACGACCGGCTCGGTGCAATCGGAGACATCGCGTTTGCGATCGAGCGCGGAGGGCTCGAGGGCGAGGACCTGCTGATCGTCGCCGGCGACAACTTGATCGGTTACTCGCTCGCCGATTTCGTTTCGTTCTGGCGTGGCAAGGACGGAAGCGCACTCGCGGTCCGCGAACCGGAAGACCCGGCGCTGCTGAAGCAGTACGGGGTGGTCGAGCTCGACGAGGAGGATCGCGTCATAGGACTCGAGGAGAAGCCTGCTGAGCCGAAGAGCAACCTCGCAGCGACGGCCTCGTACCTCTACCGCGGCGAGCACCTCGGCTTCCTGGCGCGGTATCTCGAGGAAGGCAACTCGCCCGATGCCCCCGGCAACTTCATGGTCTGGTTGCACACGCGCGAGCCGGTCTACGGGTATCGCGCCGTCGGCGAGTGGCACGACATCGGCGATCTCGGACAACTCCTCGCGGCCGACAACATGCTGCGCGAGAAGGCCGGTCTGCCGACGCGGTCGGAATATTCACTGAGCTAGCGCGATTCGGCGCGGAAGAGGCCCGTAGCGTGGCCGGGTGCTGCTCGACCTCGTCTTTCCCCGGCGGTGCGTCGTCTGCGGCTCTGACGGGACAGTGCTCTGCCGGGCGTGCCAAGCGCGGCTCGAGCGGCTCGGCACGCCTCACTGCGAGCGCTGCGGCGCTCCGACTGCGTGGCCGGTCGAGCGCTGCCGGGAGTGCGCCGGCCGCAGGATCGCGTTCGCCCGCGCCCGGGCGGCCGTCGCCTACGACGACTCGGCGAAGCGCCTCGTCGGCGCCTGGAAGGAGCGCGGACAGCGCACGCTCGCCGGGCTCGCCGCCGAGATCGTGGACGCTGTCGTCGCTCGGCCCGAGCGCGTACACGCTCACGTTCGTCCCCGCCGACCACGAGCGCCTGCTCAGGCGAGGCCACAATCCGGCGCGTGGCATTGGCCGAGTCGCTCGGCGGCCACTGGCAGCTTCCGGTGGTTCCTCTGCTCAGGCGGAAGCCCGGGCGCGCTCCACAGAAGGGCTTGACCCTCGCCGAGCGGCGCCGAAACGTCCGTGGCGCATTCGAGGCCGTCGAAGCCGTGCCGCCGACGGTCGTCCTCGTCGACGACGTCTACACGAGCGGCGCCACGGTGTCCGCGGCCGCGACGGCTCTGCGCAAGGCCGGAGCGCGTCGCGTCGAGGTAGTGACATTCGCGCGGGCCGTTCGATAGCGTCTTGAGTGTCATGCGTCTCCAGGTCAAGGGCCGCAATCTCGAGGTCAGCGAGCAGATCCGCACGTACGCCGAGGAGAAGCTGGGCAAGCTCGACCGGCTCGTGAGCGACCCGACGCGCGTCGAGCTCGAGCTCGCCGTCGAGAAGAACCCGTCGATCGCGGACAACCAGGTGGCCGAGGCGACCGTGTGGACGAAGGGGCCCGTGCTGCGTGCGCGAGAGACGTCGGCCGACATGAAGGCGTCGATCGACCAGCTCGCGGCCAAGCTCGAACGGCAGGTGAAGCGCTACCGGGAGAGGCGTCGCGTCGCCCCGCGCAGGCACGCGCGCGACGGCGGTGTCCCCGCAGAGCCGGCGCCGCTCGAGGCGCCCGAGGACGACACGGCGATCGTCAAGACGAAGCAGTTCCCCGTGAACCCGATGTCCGCCGAGGAGGCGGTCCTCCAGCTCGAGCTCGTCGGGCACGACTTCTTCGTCTTCCGCAACGCGGAGACCGAGACCATCAACGTCGTGTATCGCAGGCGCGACGGGGATTACGGGCTGATCGAGCCCAGCTGAGCTTGGGCCTCTTCAGGCGCGACAAGCCGATCCACCAGCAGCTCGCCAAGGAAGGCGGGCTCGACTTCGCGCGTGACATCTCCGATCTCACACCTCGGGAGCCGGTCGATCCGCGCCACCCGTTCTGGCAGGTCGTCGGCATTCACGGGATCCCGCGCGAGCGGGAGTGGGACGCCGTCGCGAGCGCGGAGGCGCCGGGCCTGCCGGGTGACGAGATCGACTTCGTCGTTCTGGTCGACGGGAGCCTCGTCGTCGACCAAGACGTTCCGGACGGAACCGTCGCGCCGCTGGCCGATGCGCTGTCCCTACCCGCTCCGTATCACGCCTTCGGCCTCCGCCAGGACGCCGACGTCTGGAGCGTCGCCGCGAAACGCGTCCAGGTGGTCGAGGTGCCCGAGGAGGTGCGCGGCGACGAGGTCCAGCTCGTGGTCACCGACGAGACGAGGACGCTGCTCGTCGACGACGCCGCGTCGCAGGCATCGATCCCGTCCCTCGAAGCGTTCGCGGCGGAGCAGTACGGCTCGTTCGTCGTCCATGCGAGCCGTCTCGACGACACGCTCTGGGAGGTCACGGTCCTGCCTCTCTGACGGACCTGCGAGGCGACCGCGGACGTAGTCGTGGTATGCGACTCGCCGTTTCCGTCCTCGCTGCCGGTCTCATCCTCGTTCCACGGCGCAACCTCTTCCGGCGGCCGCCCCTCGGTGCCAGGCTGTGGCCCGTTCTTCCTGCTGCGGCTGCCGTCGCTCGGAACGCTTACGTGGAGGACGGTCACGCGGAACGGGCGCGATTGGCACGGCCTCGGCTACAGACCGACGCCGCCGATTGCGACGACCCGGGTGCGCCTGACGGTCGGTTCTCGAACAGTGGCTCGCCGGACCGTGAACGAGAACGCCGTTCGGTTCCCGATCCTTCCGAACCGTTTCCAGCTCGTGACGCTCTCTCAGCTGACCGAGCCGGGGACCGCTGAAGGCCTCCGTGCGGGTCGATTTCAAGCCGGGGGCGGTCGCCACGTACTGCGAGCCGTACTTCCCGCCGGGCCTCGCGATCACGCTCACGCCTCGCTCTTAGGGCTCGATCCGAGCCTCACCACAAGCGATACCCTAGGGACGATGCCGGGCGACGATTTCGGTGGGTTCGAGCGCTTTCTGCGCGTCGGCGAGGGCCGGCGGCTCAAGCGGCTGCGCAGCCAGGCCGAGTACATCGGGACGCTCGAGCCCGAGCTCGAGAAGCTTTCCGACGACGAGCTGAAGGGCAAGACCGCCGAATATCGGCAGCGCGTCGCGAACGGCGAGACGCTCGAGGAGATCCTGTTCGAGGCCTACGCGACGGTGCGCGAGGCGTTCAAGCGGGCGATGGACGGCGTCCGCCTGTTCGACGTCCAGATGATGGGCGGGATCGCGCTCCACGAGGGGGACATCGCCGAGATGCGCACGGGCGAAGGAAAGACGTTCGTCGCCACGATGCCGCTCTACCTGAACTCGCTCACAGGGCAGAACGTCCATCTCGTCACGGTCAACGACTACCTCGCCAAACGCGATCCGGAGTGGGTCAAGCCCGTGTTCGACGCGCTCGGGATCCGCGCCGGCTTCATCGCGAACATGATGCCGTTCGCCGACCGGACGGACGCGTACTCGGCGGACATCACGTACGGGACGAACTCCGAGTTCGGCTTCGACTACCTGCGCGACAACATGGCGGTCACCCTCGAGGGCACCGTCCAGCGCGGCCACGCGTTCGCGATCGTGGACGAGGTCGACTCGATCCTGATCGACGAGGCCCGGACGCCGCTGATCATCTCCGGCGAGCCGGAGACCGCTGCGCAGGTCTACTACGACTTCGCCCGCGTCGTGAAGGGCCTCACGGGCGAGCGGAGCAAGCAGAAGAGCGAGGGCAAGGGCATCGACGAGACCGAGCGCTCCGGCGCCGACTACCTCTACGACGAGAAGTTCAAGACGGTCTCTCCGGCCCAGTCCACGATCGACAAGATCGAGCGCGCGCTCGGCATCGACAACCTCTACGACGCCCGCAACATGCAGTACGTGAACCACCTCAACCAGGCGCTGAAGGCGCAGTCGCTCTTCCAGCGCGACGTCGACTACGTCGTCCAGGAGGGCGAGGTCAAGATCGTCGACGAGTTCACGGGCCGGATCATGGAAGGCCGCCGCTGGTCGGAAG
Organism: uncultured Actinomycetes bacterium; assembly: GCA_963812695.1. Lineage (GTDB taxonomy): Bacteria > Actinomycetota > Thermoleophilia > Gaiellales > Gaiellaceae > VAXT01. Next base: position 124,694 of record CAWEWD010000008.1, on the reverse strand, counting down.
GCCTCCACCAGGCGGTCGAGGCCAAGGAGGGCGTGGCCATCCAGGAGGAGAACGTCACGCTCGCGACGATCACGCTCCAGAACTACTTCCGCCTCTACGAGAAGCTCGCCGGGATGACCGGAACCGCGAAGACCGAGGAGAAGGAGTTCGTGGAGATCTACAACCTCAATGTCGTCGAGATCCCGACGAACGTGGCGGTCGCGCGCGACGACAGGAACGACTACATCTTCAAGACCAAGGAAGCGAAGTACGACGCGGTGCTCGACGACATCAGAGAGCGCCACGAGGTCGGGCAGCCGGTGCTCGTCGGAACGATTTCCGTGGAGGTCTCGGAGCATCTCTCGCAGCTCCTGGAGCGATCCGGCATCCCGCACAACGTCCTGAACGCGAAGGCGCACGAGCGTGAGGCCGAGATCATCAAGGACGCCGGGCAGCCCGGCGCAGTGACGATCGCGACGAACATGGCCGGCCGAGGCGTCGACATCAAGCTCGCCGAGGGCATGACCGAGCTCGGCGGCCTGTACGTCCTCGGGACGGAGCGTCACGAGGCGCGGCGGATCGACAATCAGCTCCGAGGCCGCTCAGGGCGTCAGGGCGACCCCGGCGTGTCCCGGTTCTATCTCTCCGGGCAGGACGAGCTCGTGCGCCTGTTCGCGGGCGACAGGATCCACGGGATCATGGAGCGGTTCAAGGTGCCGGACGACCAGCCGATGGAGTCGGGCCTGCTCTCGAAGCAGATCGAGAACGCGCAGAAGAAGGTCGAGGAGCAGAACTTCGTCGCGCGCAAGAACGTCCTCAAGTACGACGACGTCATGAACACGCAGCGCGAGGTGATCTACGCCCAGCGGCGCCAGGTGCTCGAAGGCGCGGACCTGTCCGACGAGATCACGAGCTGGATCGACGACCTGGTCGAGCGGCTCGTCGAGCTGCACACCGAGGGCGAGTACTCCGAGGAGTGGGACCTGGACGGGCTCGTGCAGGCGTTCAACACGCTCACGGACGCGGACGTCACGGTCGAGGAGCTCCGGGAGGATCTGGAAGAGATGAGCCGCGAGGCGCTCGTCCAGGACTTCCTCGAGGAGGCGCGCGAGCTGTACGAGGAGAAGGAGGAGACCTGGGGCAGCGAGGTTGCGCGGGAGATCGAGCGCTACATCGTGCTCGAGGTCGTCGACACCCGGTGGCGCGAGCACCTCGAGAACATGGACTACCTCCGTGAGGGCGTCCACCTCCGGGCGTTCGCGCAGAAGGACCCGCTCGTCGAGTACCGCTCCGAAGGGCACTCGATGTTCGAGGAGCTCGGCCTCCTGATCCGGGAGGAGGTCCTGATGCTCCTCTTCCACGCGCAGATCGAGCCTCGCGACGCCGAGGAGCTGACCCGCTCGGACGACGTCGACGGCGGCGGGTTCGCCTACGAGCACGAGTCGCTCGCCGGGGCGGACGCGATTGCGGCTGCAGGGCTCGGCGGCGGTGGGGACGGCATGTCCGTGAGCACGGCGCTCGGTGGCGGCGGTGCGGTGGCCACGCAGCAGCGCGTCACGGCCGACCGCGACAAGATCGGCCGGAACGATCCCTGCTGGTGCGGCTCCGGCAAGAAGTTCAAGAAGTGCCACGGCGCGTAGACGTCGACCACTTCATCCGCCGAGTCGCACGACGTAGAAGCGCTTAGGCATGTCCCAGCGAGACAAGTCCCGGTGCCTGGCACCGGGCCGCGACTGTTTGGGACATGCTCTATTTGCGAAGCCCGCGCTCTGAGCGTCGTCGGCCGAAAGGCGCTGTCCCGACCGCACATGTCCAGTGCCAGGCATTGGGACATGTCCCGCGGTCGGCTCTGTACCATCGCCGTGATGGCAGACGCCGCCTCACTCGACGAGCGCCTGGAGCAGATCGGGGCCCAGCTCGACTGGGTCCGTGATTACCTTTGACCCGGACGCCCTAGAGCTGCGCTCCGCCGAGCTCGAGGCGAAGATGGGCGAGCCCGGTTTCTGGAACGACCAGCAAGGAGCGGCGCAGATCTCGTCCGAGCATGCCCGCGTCCAGAGACGCCTCGAGCGCTACGAGCGCCTCCGCCGTGAGTACGACGACGCCACGGAGCTTCTGGCCATGGATGGCGACATGGCCGCGGAGATCGAGACCTCGCTCATTCCTCTCGAGGGAGAACTCGCACGCCTGCAGGAGGACGCGCTCTTCTCCGGCGAGTACGACGGAGGCGACGCCGTCGTCACGATCCAGTCCGACGCCGGCGGCACCGACGCCCAGGACTTCACCGAGATGCTCCTCCGCATGTATCTGCGCTGGGCCGCCGACCGCAACTTCAACACCGAGGTCCTCGAAGCCAGCCCCGGCGAGGAGGCGGGCCTCAAGTCGGCGACCTTCACGATCGAGGGCGAAAACGCGTACGGGATCCTCAAGGCCGAGCGCGGCAAGCACCGCCTCGTCCGACTGTCGCCCTTCGATCAGGCCCACCGCCGGCACACCTCCTTCGCCCAGGTCATCCCGGCCCCGTTCCTGTCAGACGACGCGGAGATCGAGGTCGACGACACCGACATCCGCGTCGACACCTACCGCGCGAGCGGCGCCGGGGGCCAGCACGTGAACAAGACCGATTCCGCGGTCCGCATCACGCACATCCCGACGGGCATCGTCGTCAGCGTCCAGAACGAACGCTCGCAGTCCTCGAACAAGGCGACCGCGCTCAAAATCCTCCGCTCACGCCTCGCCGAGCAAGCCGAGGAGGAGCGGGACGCCGAGCTCGCGAAGGAACGCGGAGACGTGAACATGGGCTTCGGCGGAAATGCGATTCGCAGTTATGTCCTGCACCCGTATCAACTCGTAAAGGACCACCGCACCGAGCACGAGGTCGGAAACATCCAAGGAGTGCTCGACGGGGACCTCGACGGATTCGTGCAGGCGTACCTGCTTGCGAAGGCCGCGGGGCGTGTCGTTTAGAGATAGCAGGTACTTTCGCTAAACTCCCGGGCTGTTCAACAGCCGGGAGCGGCCCCACTGCGGACCCGCGCCTATCGACCCCCGTGCCGGAAGAAATCGCCGAAATAGCAGAGCCGGAGACGGCTACGCCCATCCCTGTCGAGGAGAACGGCCAGGGCCCGTCGCCGACCCCGGTCGCGAGCGCCCGCTCGATGCTCGTCTTCGAAGGCGTGACGAAGATCTACGAGCCCAACGTCGCCGCGCTCTCGGACGTCTCGTTCGTGATCGACAAGGGCGAGTTCGTGTTCGTCGTCGGCGCATCGGGCTCGGGCAAGTCGACGATCATCCGGCTCCTGCTCAAGGAGCTCGACCCGACCTCGGGACGGATCATCGTCGCCGGCCGCGATCTCGGCCGGCTTCCGCGCCGCAAGGTGTCGCAGCTCCGCCGAAACGTGGCCTGCGTCTTCCAGGACTTCAAGCTGCTCCCGAACCGCACCACGTCCGAGAACGTCGCCTACGCGCTCAAGGTGCAGGGCGAGAGCTCCGACTCGATCAGGCGCAAGGTGCCTGAGGTGCTGAATCTCGTCGGGCTCGCGCACAAGATGAGCTCGTATCCGGACGAGCTGTCCGGCGGCGAGCAGCAGCGCGTCTCGATCGCGCGCGCGTTCGTCAACCATCCGCCGCTCCTCGTCTGCGACGAGCCGACCGGGAACCTCGACCCCGACACCTCGGTCGGGATCATGCAGCTCCTCTACCGGATCAACCGCTCGGGCACGACCGTCCTCATGGTCACGCATGATCGTGAGATGGTCGACAAGATGCGCCGCCGCGTGATCGCGCTCGAGGACGGACGCCTCCAGCGTGACGAGCGGCGCGGAGGCTACGCGGAATGAAGCTCCGAGTCGTCGTCGCCGAAGCGTGGCGCTCGCTGACCGCGAGCCTGTCGACCACGCTCGCCGCCGCGCTCACGGTCCTGATCGGCATGTTCCTCGTCGGCCTCCTGATCGGCCTCGGCACCTGGGCGCGCTCGTGGAGCGAGCACGCGAAAGGCCAACTCGACGTCAACGTCTATCTCTGCACGACGACCACGTGCTCGGCCGGCGAGGTCACGAACGCGCAGAAGAACGCGGTCCGCGTGAAACTCGAGAACGATCCAAGGGTCGCGTCGCTCGAGTACATCAGCAAGACGCAGGCGCTCAAGGAGATGAAGAAGAAGGCGCCGGAGATGGTCGCGGGCGTCGCCACCAACCCTTTGCCCGACGCATTCAGGATCAAGCCGCGACACGGGGAGGACGTCCAGGCGATCGCGAACAGCCTGAAGCCGCTCCCACCGGGCGTCGAGAAGGTCAACTTCGGCAAGAAGACCGCGAAGCGGATCCTCCGCGTGGCGCACATCTTCGAGGTGCTGTCCGCGCTCGCGATCGCGATCCTCCTGATCGCAGCAACGATCCTGATCGGCAACACGATCCGGCTCTCGATCTTCGCGCGGCGGCGTGAGATCGAGGTGATGAAGCTCGTCGGCGCGTCGAACTGGTTCGTCCGCGGGCCGTTCATGGTCGAGGGATTGTTAACGGGCCTGATCGGAGCCGCGGCCGCGGTCGTGCTGCTCTTCCTCGGGAAGGAGCTCATCCTCCCGACGACGATCGGACGGCTGGACGCCGGCAAGGACGTGAACGCGATCGCGTTCGAGTACACGGCGCTGATGGTGCTCCTGCTCGGCCTCGTGCTCGGCGCCGCCGGCTCGTCGATCACGATGCGCCGCTTCCTCCGAGTCTGATCGTCGAGCTCACCAAGCGCGGCAAGCTCATCATGGGCGAGCCGTACTTCGTGCCGGGCACGCCCGTCGCCGTCGACCGCAGGGGGCTCGGCGACGCGAAGCCGGGCGATCTCGTGTCGGTGACTACCGGTCGCGGGCGAGCGCGCGTCGAGCGCGTGGTCGGCTCTGCCAAGCGGATCGAGAACGTGCTGGAGGCGCTCCTCGTGGACGAGGGATTGCGTGAGGGCTTCGAGCCCCACGACGTGCCCGAGCCGACGTTCGAAGGCCGCACCGACCTCCGCGACCTGAAGACGTTCACCGTCGATCCCGACACCGCGAAGGACTTCGACGATGCGATCTCGGTCCGCCGCGAGGGCGACGGCGTCCGGGTCTGGGTGCACATCGCCGATGTCTCGTACTTCGTCCCGGCGGGCACGCCGCTCGACCGCGGGGCGTACGAGCGCGGCAACTCGGTCTACGTGCCCGGCCTCGTCGCGCCGATGCTCCCGCACGAGCTCGCGGACGACGCCTGCTCGCTCCGGCCGCACCAGGACCGTCTGTGCGTGACCGTCGAGATCGCCCCCGGTGGCGAGCCGAGCTTCTACCGATCCGTCATCCGCAGCCGGGAGCGGTTCACGTACGGGCAGGCGCAACGGATTCTCGAGGGCGGTGAGCAGCACGAGCTCGCCGACGACGTCCGGCTGGCCGACAGCGTCTCGGCCGAGCTCAGGCGGCGGCGCTTCGCGCGCGGTGCGCTTCGAGTCGAGAGCCCCGAGGTCAACTTCGGCTTCGACGGCGAGGGCGGGGTCGAGCGCGCCTGGCTCGAGGCGGAACCGACGGCGCACGCGCTGATCGAGGAGCTGATGATCCTCGCCAACGAGAAGGTCGCTGCCTTCCTCGCCGGCCGCAGGGCCGAGTCCCTGTACCGCGTTCACGAGCCGCCGGAGCCGCAAGCGGTCGCGCATTTGCTCGCCAAGCTCGCCGACCTCGAGGTCCCGACGCCGCCCGCGCCGCGCGCGGAGAGCATGACGCCCTCCGAGGCGGCGAACATCGCGGCCCAGGCGAGCGAGCTCGTCGCCGACTACGTCGCAAAGGCCGGCCGTGGGCGGGAGGCGTATCCCGCGCTCGTCCTGCGCGCCCTCAAGCAGGCGCACTACGACCCGCGCAACCTCGGCCATTCGGGCCTCGCGAGCACCGCGTACACGCACTTCACCTCACCGATCCGCCGCTATCCCGACCTCGTCGTCCACCGAGCTCTCCTGCGTGCGGTCGGCCAGGGCGACGATCCGCTCCCGGACGACCTCCAGGTGGCCGCCGAGCACACATCCGAGACCGAGCGCGCCGCGGCGGACATCGAGTACCGAGCCGACGACATCTGCGCCGCGTGGCTCCTCGAACGCACGCTCTTCGAGCGCGGCCCCGAGGAGTCGTTCGCGGGCGAGGTCATCGGCCTGATCCCGTCGGGCCTGTTCGCTCGCTTCGGCGACGTCTTCGAGGGCTTCGTCCCAGCGCGACGCCTTCACGGCGACTACTACCAGCTGAACGACCTCGGAACCGCGCTCGTCGGCCGCCGCGGAGGCCATCGGTACCGGCTCGGCGACGAGATCGACGTCCGCGTCGAGGAGATCCGCCGCGCCGAAGGGAAGATCGAGCTGGCGCCTACCTCAGGGAGCGGATCAGGACGCGGCGGAGGGCGAAGAGGCCGATCAGGCCGACGCCGATCAGGGTCGCGAGCGAAATGACGAGCCCGGTCGGGAAGTCCTTCTGCGGAGGCGGCTTGTAGTCGAGGCTGCCCGCGATGAGGAACTTTTTGCCGTTGTCGGTCGCGGGCACCTTCCAGTCGAAGATGTGATGCGGCTTGCGCGGCGCGTTCTTGACCTGTGGGGGCGCGATCGGGTTCATGTAGTGGATCCGGTGGTCGTGCCAGGCCCAGACGTCGCCGCCTGCGAGCTTCTCCCACTGGGGCTTCGCTGTCGCGCTCGCCGACTTCGGAACCGTGACCCGCGCGTAGCGGTCCTGGTTCAGGTAGCCGGCCGGAGACTTGATGTTGACGGAGATCCCGCCCGGAGCGAATCGGAGGTACGGCTCGCCGCTGTAGCCCTTGATGATCACGGTCTTGCCGCTGTGGTTGTCGAGCCAGACCTGGTCGTCGCCGTACAGGATCTTGAACCGCAGGCCGGGCATGCGCGGATCGACCGCCGTGATCGTCGACTTGTAGCCGAGCTTCCCGGTGCCGAAGTGCGCCTCGGCACCGGGAGCCAGCAGAGCCGCTAGGACGACGGCGACGAGCAGGGACCGCTTCAAGTGCGGCGCCTCCGGAGCAGGATCGCCGAGACCGAGGCGATGATCGCCGCGGCGATGACGATCCAGATCCACGTGTGGCCGCCGCCGGGGTCACTCGCGGTGGTGCTCGTTGGAATGGGAGTTGCCGGCGGAGGGGGAGGCTGGGCCTGCCCAGCGGCCGCGGTGAGCGTGACCCGCGGAGCGGGCGTGTCGGAGCTCTCGGCGCCGATCCAGTGGACGACCTTCCCGTCCTGGTACGTGACGAGCGCCGGGAACACGAGCACGCGTCCGGGCAGGTTCGGCATGTGGGCGCTGAACGCGAACTTGCCCTCTGCGCCGTTCGGGATCTTTCCGCCCGACCACGTGACGATGCGGCCGTTCACGGACTGCTTCCAGCCGCGTGTGTGATGGGCGACCACGTCGGTCACGCCCGGCGCCATCTGGACCGTGAGCTTCACCGCCGGGACGGTCTCTTCGCCTTCCGCGGACAGCGTGATGCGGGAAACGCCGCCGGCCGGCACCTTCTCGGGGCTCGGCTCGACATGAGCGGCTGCGACGGGCACGACCACGAGCCCGAGCAGCGTCAGGACAACGAAGGTCTTACGCATATGTCAGCCCTCTCTGATCGAAACGGTGACTGTCTGTGTGTACGACTGGAACTGGCCGCGGCGGATCTCGAACGTCACCTGCCAGTCGCCGGCCTCCGGGAAGACTCCGGACGACGTCGTGTAGTGGCTGGGGACGATCCTCGTCAGCGGGATCCGCAACGGCCCGAGGTTCTTGCTCGGCAGCGTCGCCGACATCTTCGCGTCGGAGACGCTCGCCGGGAAACCGCTCTTCGGGCGATAGAAGTAGAGGTGGATCACGTTCGGCCCGGTCTTGGCCGGATCGATCAGGTAGTTGAGCTCGAGCGGCCCGATCGGGATCGTGTCCGTCGCGTACTTGGCCGCTGAGATCGACGCTTTCGCCGGCGGCTCGGTGACGAGCACCGCGGTCACGCCGACGATCACGGCCATGATCGCGAGCTCGGTTCCTGCCGCGCGCAGGAACCGGCGCTGCTCGACGACCGAGGCGATCTGCTTCTTCAGCCTCGGCACCGCGTAGCGGTTGTTGTAGGCGCCGAGCCCGAGGAGCGGCAGGACGAGCGCGATCTTGACCAGCAGCAGCTGGCCGTACGTCGTGTCCCAGAGGCCGTGGAAGGACCTCACCTCCTGGTAGCCGCGCAGGCTTCCGGCCACGATCAGGGTCGCCACGGAGAGGACGGCGATCAGCGAGAAGCGCGGGACGGCGCGTGATGCGAGCGGCCAGCGATCGTCGCCTGCGAGCAGGAGCGCGAGGATCGTGAAGGCGAGCCCTCCGACCCAGGTCGACGCGGCTGCGACGTGGAACACGTCCAGGAAGATCGCGAGCGCGCCGCTCGTCCGTGCATGCCCCGCGGCCGAGATCGTGGGGATCAGCAGGAGCGCGAAGAGCGGCAGGAGCTCGAGCTTGCGCGACCGGCTCGCCATCATTGCGAGCGCGCCGACGACGATCGCGACCCCGATCTGCCACAGGAACGCGTGGCCGAACCGGGTCTGGAGGACGGAGTGAACCGTGTCCCAGCGGAACGCCTCGCTCAGCCCGAACCCGCCGGCCACGGCGCCCTGGAGCACGATGCAGAGCGCACCCGCGACCACGAGCCCGAAGGACAGGCCCGCGAGGATCCGGAACAACCGCGTGCGGAGCTCCGCGGCCGCCGAGCGAAGGACGACAGCGAGCGCGATCGCGCCGCCGACGACGAGCAGGATCAGAGCGAAGTCGAGCGCGCGCACGAACTTGAAGAGCGCGTCGATCGTGCCCGGCGTCTTGGCGCCGAAGACCTGCTTGCACGAGCCGGCGTTCGCCTTCCTGACGTTGAAGACGAATGCGCCGGCAACCGGGTGCGAGTCGGCCGAGATCACCCGCCACGTGACCGTGTAGGTGCCCTTGGCGAGCCTGCGGTCGATCGCGACCGCGACCGAGTCCTTGGTCGGGCGTGTGATCTTTCCCGAGTCGACCCGGCCGCCGCCGCAGTCGTAGACGCGGATCGAGCCGAACGCCGTCTCGACCGCCTCGTTGAAGCGGAGCGAGACGGTCTTCGGGCTCGTGCGGACGACCGAGTTGTTGCCCGGGTTGCTCTCCTGCAGGATCGCGTGTGCGAACGCGGCGGGTGCAGCGGTCAGCGCGGCCAAGGCGACCGCTATCGCGAGCAGGCTTCTCTTCAAGACACTCCTTCGCTCGAGGGCTTACGGCCTGTGAGCGAAGGGCGGTGCGCGCTCGCCGTAGCCGCGCGCGAGGCCTGCCGTGCGCGGGACGGCGGCGACGCGAACGGGCCCGGGAACGAACATCTGGAAAGCGGGTTGCGGCAGGTCACGCAGCGCGCGGCCGACGGCGCGCGCGGCCGAGTCGAGCGCCCACGCGATCAGCAGCGCGGCGAGCGCGAACGGCAGCTGGAAGGCCAGTCCGAGCAGGAACGCCGGCTGCACGAAAACCGTCCACGGGACCTGACCGGTGTGCGCGAGTCGCTCGGCGAATTCCTGGACGACGAAGGCGATGGGCGGCAGCAGGACGATCAGCGGTGATGCGAGTGGCCGGCGCCTCTCGCCTCGGTACCCCGACGCCGCCTGCAGCGCGAGCCCCGCGAGCAGCACGCCGAGGCTGACCGAGAGCGCGAGCGGGACGTAGCCGAAGTAGGCGTGACCGCTGCGTGCGAGCGCGTCGGCGCGGGCGTGCGCGTCCGAGTAGACGAGCCGGTAGGCGAGCTGGTGCCCGGCGATCAGCCCCGCGAACATGAGCGGGGCCGTCGAGAGCCACGCGAGTCGCTGCCTCATGTCCAGCATGGTGGCAGATCCAGCCGGGAGCCCGAACCTACAATCGACGCATGCCCGGCGAAAAACCGATCGCGGAGAACCGCAAGGCGCGGCACGACTACCACTTCCTCGAGCGCTTCGAGGCGGGCATCGTGCTGACCGGAAGCGAGGTCAAGTCCCTGCGCGAGGGCCGGGTCAGCCTCCAGCAGGCGTACGCGGACGTCCGCGAGGGCGAGGCCTGGCTGGTGGGCGCACACATCGATCCGTACGAGCAGGCGGGAATCCAGAACCACGCGCCGGAGCGCGACCGGAAGCTGCTCCTGCACCGGCGGGAGCTGGACTCGCTCTACGGCAAGGTGCGCGAGAAGGGGCTGACGCTGGTTCCGGTGCGCCTCTACTTCAAGAACGGCCGCGCGAAGCTCGAGCTGGCGCTCGCCCGCGGCAAGGAGCAGCGGGACAAGCGGCGCGAGCTCGCCAAGCGCGACGCCGACCGCCAGATCGAGCGCGCGCTCAAATCGAGGCGCTGAGCCGCTCGAGCGTCGGCGGCAGCTCGCTCATCCTCTCGATCACGGCATCGGCGTCGTCGAGGCCCGGACCGAAGCCGATGACGTGGATCCCGGCGTCGCGTGCTCCGGCGATGTCGTTCTCGGTGTCTCCGACTGCGACGGTGCGCTCGGCGGGCCAGTCGCCGGCCTTGCGCCGGGCGATCGCGATCAGCTCGGCGCGGCTCTCGGCTTCGCAGCCGAACGCGCCCTGGCCGGGCGGGAAGAGCTCGGCGAGCCCGATCCGCTCCATGCGCGCTCTGGCCACCGGCTCCGGATTCCCCGTGAGGAGCGCGCGGTGCTCGATCTGGCCGATCGCGTCGGCGGCGCCCTCGGCGGCGACCCAGTGAGAGGTGTCCGCGTCGGCGAGAAGCTCGAGGTAGCGGCGCGACGCTTCGGCGCACCAGCGGCCGAGGTCTGGGTCGATCGCATCGTCGCCGAGCCCGGCCGCTCTGAGCATCTCTCGTGTGATCCGCATCGCCGTCTGCCCGGCGTGGTCGACGCCGCGGATCGCATCGTCGGGGAGCTTCAGTCCCCAGACGGTCTCGATCGCCTCGGTCGTCGCCTGCCCCATCAACGGGTCGCTGGTCATGAACAGCGTCTTGTCGACGTCGAAGAGAACGAGCAGCACGCGGCTACACTAAGTGGAACATACGGGGGCGATCAGGTTTCGACGTGGTCGGTTCTCCGGTTGAGCTGCAAGCCGAGGTCCCCGGTCGGCCTCGTAAAACAACCGGGACAAAACGCAAGTGCGGATAACGATCACGCACTCGCTCTCGCTGCTTAAACCACAGTGAGGCGCATCGCTCCGAGCTCGGCCCGTGGCTCGGGCAGCGGTGTCAGAAAACGGGCTCGGCGCCTAGGGAGAGCCAATCGCCCGAAGCGCGACACCAAAGGATGGCTAGCCCGAAGGTTGGTCGGTTGCCAACCGGCCGGCGGGCGAAACTCAACGGCAGCCTAAGCTTGTAGACGTTCAACCGGTACGACAGCGGACGCGGGTTCGATTCCCGCCGCCTCCATGAAGCCCCTTCCGAAGCCATTTCGGAAGGGTGGCCGGAGAACGATTCCCGGGGCCTCCTGTCGTAGACTCGCCAACCGTGGCAAGGCGTGAGTCCTGGGACAGGCTCATTTCGCTAGACAGGGCCATCTGGGCGCTCGGCGACCCGCCGCTCAACTCGGCCATCAGATGGCGTCGATCTCCGGGCCGAAGACGCGGGCCCTGATGTCGCCTCCCCCAGCAGCGATCTCGCCGAGCTCGTACGGGAGCTCGAGCCAGCGTAGAGCGGGAGGCCCGGCGGGGGCGACTTTGCGGGCCAATGGCCCGCCGCGACTAAGCCGACGACGGCCCGCAGCGTGGCGTAGGTCGACCGACCGCGACCGGACGAACTGTGTTAGATGCCGCTAATGGCGCAACCGCAGCCGGGTTCAGACCACACGGACGCCGCGGACGAAGCGCCTCCGGTTTCCACGTCGCCGTCCGATCTCGATCAGCTGCGACGGACGTCGATGGCTGCGGAGCGCACGTGGCTTGCGTGGTGGCGCACCGCGCTGGGCGCAACAGCCGGGGCGCTCGCTGTGGGCCGGTTCGCGCCGCAACTGCTCGACGTCGCCCCGTGGCCGTACATTGTGCTCGGCTGCGGCTACGCGTCTCTCGCGGTTGGGCTGTCGATCGTTGGCGCACAACGCCAGCGCGAGTTGGAGCGTGCGTTGCGAACCGGAGGCCACGTACCGCTGCGATTCCGCACAGTCGGGCTGTTCACCGTCGGCGGCGTCGCACTTGCCGTCATGACCGTCGTGCTCGTGATTGTGCAGATCTGACGCCGTCTCGTGAGTGCACACGGCCGGCGTTTCTAGAGCACCCCCGGACATTCCTCAAGCGGCGTAGGGAATCTCTCGCGGGTTCCCCGCCGCCGAAGCCCACGGGCGCGGCCCATGGGCGAGACAGATGCGTGGCGTCGGCTATGAGGTGCGATCACACGTCCATTGCGGCGACGACGCGGCCGGACGCTGCTGCTTCCTGGAGCGCGCGGTAGTCCCGATCGTTCTGGTCGGCGTACGTCTCGGCAAACGAGGCCAGGGCGCGGTCGAAGGAGTTGCTGCCGCCGAGATAGGCGGCGATCGCGATGCTGTCGCCGGATCGAGCGTGGGCTCTCGCGAGGGTCCACCCGCAGATCTTCGCGTAGGCCTTCAGCTCCGGCGGGTCCATCAGTTCGACGTCGACGGAGCCCTTGGCGTCCCAGAGTTGCCGGATGTAGAAGTCCCGCGTTTCCCCGTCGATCGTGTCGATTCGCTCCCACCCGAGCAGGATGTCGGGCGCCGCTTGCATCATCCGCTGACCTTCCACGACACGCCGTCCGTGCTGGGTGTACTGGCTCTTCCCGAGGAACGGCTCGAGGACCGAGGCCTGCGCTTCCTTGAACTGGAGGAACAGGGGGTCGCTCGTATCGCGGCCCAACATCAGCAGGATCCAGGCGCGGGTACCCACGCTGCCGACACCGACGACCTTTCGAGCGGCGTGTACGTACCGGTAGCTCTCGAGCAGGTGACGCCGGTCGCGCGGCAACGTGCGTCTGTAGGTGCGAATCATGCGCCGCACAACGTCCTCCAACTGCTCCTGCTCGGCATCTGGGAGCACGTCCTCGATCGGCGTGACGAGGGGAGGGTTGCCGACGATCCGTAGCTCGCCGTCGACCGTCCGACAGAGCTTTGCGAGGGCTCGCATGCTGTCCTTCGTGTGCACCTTCGCGATGTCGGTCTGGAAGCGCTTCATCTGCTTGCGGGTCGCCGATGCTCCGAGCTGTTTGAGGATCGCCGCGACGTCGAGGCGCGTGTACCAGACGTCGATGTTGCGCATCTCCGCAAAGTTCGCAATCGCTTCGCGGTACTCGCGCGCCGCCGCCCTGACGATCGAGCGGCAGACGGACTCGCCGAAACCGCGATCTCGGCCTGCGACCGCGACGCTCGCGGCGAGCCGCTTCACGTCCCATTCGAACGGCCCCGGAAGGGTCTCGTCGAAGTCATTGATGCTGAAGACCTGCCTCCGATCCGGCGCCGCGAAGATGCCGAAGTTGGAGAGGTGGGCGTCCCCGCAGAGTTGCGCGTGTAAGCCTGTCCGGGGGCCATCCGCGAGATCGGCCGCCATCAGATAGGCGGCGCCGCGGAAGAAGGTGAACGGCGACACGAGCATGCGCCCGTAGCGGATCGGGCCGAGCTCTGGCAGACGCGTCTGCGCCTGTTGCTCGAGGAGATCGACGGGATCGTTGCGGCTCGGCCCCGGCTCCCAGTCGGCGTGGGCCGAGCGCGAAAGCTCGCCCCGCGCGGCCTTGCCCCGGGCGACGCGCTCGGCGGCCGTGAAGTGCGGGACCGCCTTCGGCCTGGAAGAGCTCGCGCCTCTCGCTGCGCGCTCGTCGAGCTGGTCGTCCGCTTTCCTCATCGTCTTACTCCTTTTCGCGAGGCTCCCGTTGAGCGTGGGGACGTGGTGGGAGCCTGCATGAACAGCATCGCCGACGGAGTCGACTCAGCGCGTGAGCGGCGCTCCCTGCGCGTCGCACGGGATCGCGAAGCTTCCGCCGGCAATCCCCTTCTCGTGCGTCAGTTGCTCGAGCGTCCGTTGCATCGCTACCGGTCGGATCCGGCTCACGCCCTGGTGGTACGGATTGTCGAGGAACCACAGGAGGAGCAGGGTGGAGGTGATCACGACCGCGACGCTGCCCATCATCGTCGCCTGCACGATCACCCGCTCGGCGCTGTCGGCGAAGAAGAGCATGAAGACGAAGATGATCCCGGCGCTCAGGAGCAGGACGATCCACAGCGGGATCGGGATCACGCCCTCGGCGCCGTGCGTCCGGTCGGCCCGCGCGCTCTCGCGGTCGGCCCGCTGATCGAGCCACTTGCCGTAGGCGGCCTGCTCGGCCGCCGAGTGCGGCTCGACCGTCTTCAGCGTCTGGAACATGGCGATCCCCCATGGGTTGTGGCCGTTGCCCAGGGTTCCCGACTCCATGCGCGGCCATTCCTGGTGGACGACGTCGCGCGCGTAGCAGACGAGCTCACCAGAGAAGCGACCACGCACCGCGACGGGCATGAGCTGGGCCGTCTCGAACTGCTCCGCGATGATCTGTGCCTCGGCCACCGCGCCGGTGCGCGAGGTGTCGAAGCTCTCGAAGGCAAGGAAGACGACGAAGCCCAGGAGCACGGCAAACCCGGTTGCGAGGACGCCGAACACCCCGGCCGCGCGGTCGCCGTCCTCGAAGTAGCTCCCCGCCGGAGCCCGGCGGCGGACGAGCAGCATGGCGGTGACGGCGACGGCGCTCACGACCGCGACGATCAACGCCGCCCAGAAGAGGTTCATCGTGACGGGCCGTGCGCTGCCGGCGGCAGTGTCATCGAGGCGCGCAGCGCGACGAGCGGCGCGTCAGGGACGCGGATCAGGCCCCGGGTGGGGCGATCGAGGTCGAAGATGATCAGCAGGAGCACGGTCACGAGCGCGCCGGCCAGGACGACGGTGGTGGCGCCCCGTCCGTGCATGGCCGTGTACAGCGCCAGCAGGAAGAAGGCGAACGCGGCGCCGAGCACCTCCAGCGCCAGGACGGCGTTGGGGATGCGGTTGTTGAGCGCGGCGACGCGCACCGTCTGCTGGTCGATCATCTCGTTCAGGGTCTCGACATACAGCCGCGGCGCGCTATCTCGTGGCGCGGCGACGAGCGCGTCCCCGGCGAGCGACCAGAGCCGGCGCTGGATGGCGTCTTCCTGGGCGATCGCGCGCGCGAAGCCGGCGGTGGTCGGGACCGCGTGCGAGAGCGCGAGGCTGGCGTCCGTGTACTGCCTGAGCAGCCGCAGCGAACGGCTTCGCATCGGCTCGGCGAGGGTCTGCGCTCGCAGGTACGTGGTCCCGATCGTGTTGGCGTCGTCGACGACTGCTGCCCGGCGCGTGTCGTAGCGCCCGATCGCGAGCGTCAGGCCGAACGCGAGGATCAGCCCGACCAGCGCGAAGAAGGCGCCCTTGCACGATCCCGACCGGCTCGCGCAGCGTGTCGGCCTGCATGCGCAGAACCCGGCCGGTCAGGTAGCCGAGGGCCACGAACCCGAGGACGATCCCGGCGATGATCAGCCAGAGCTCCCAGGTGCTTAAGCGGAAGAACACCGGTGGAGAGCATCGCAGAGCCGTGCGCGAGGGGCGCCGCAGCAGCGGTCATCGCAGGCAAGAGGAGTTGCCTGCCGCTGCGCGAACTTCCGGAAGCATGGATCCCGTGCTCCGACGGAAACTGGCGGTGGAGTTCATCGGCATGTTCCTGTTCATGTTCACCGTCGGGATGGCGACGAACACGGCGGGCGCTGGAGTGCTCGCGCCGCTGGCGATCGGGGCGGTCCTGATGGTCATGGTGTTCGCAGGCGGTCACGTTTCCGGTGGACACTTCAACCCGGCGGTGAGCACTGCCGTCTTCCTGCGGGGAAGAATGGCGCTGAACGAGTTCGGTACGTACGTGGTGACCCAGGGAGTCGCTGCAGTGCTCGCCGGACTGGTCGTTCGCTACGTCGGCGGTCGTGAGGCCCACACGCCGGTCGCGAGCGCCGGCAAGATGCTGATCGCCGAGTTCCTGTTCACGTTCGCGCTCGCCTGGGTCGTCCTTCATGTCGCGACTGCGCGCGGTACCGACGGAAACTCGTTCTACGGCCTTGCCATCGGCTTCACCGTCGTTGCGGGAGCATTCGCCGTCGGCGGCATCTCCGGAGGAGCCTTCAATCCGGCGATCGCCCTTGGCGCAATGGTCACCGGGCTCTTCGAGTGGAGCAACATCTGGATCTACCTCCTTGCCGATTTCCTCGGCGCCGCGGCGGCCGCGTACACGTTCCTCTACGTTCTCCCGGCCGAGAAGCCGACCGGAGACGTCGTCGAGCCGGCAAGCACGGCGTAACGGTCGCTGACCCTCAGGAGGCGGTCGCTCGATAAAGCTGCCAGCTGCCGGGCACGCCCTTGAGCTCGTGCTCACCCGCGTCGTCGAACAAGAGGCCGCTTCCGGCGACGAGGTCGCTTCACAGTCGCTGGGACAACGACTCCATCTCGTGGGCGCCGTGTCGGCGTCCCGAGGATCGTTCCTGCGCGCCGAGTCCTGACGCCGCGATGCCCGCCTCGGCTTGCGCATCGATGACCTTGCTCGACCGATTGCGTCCGCGGCCCGTGCTCTACGATCCCGTGGTTGACCTCCGCGGCGATCTCGTGCGCGCAGTGGATGGCGCGGGCCGGCCCGACGAAGCTCGCGAAGAAGCCGTCGCCCGCGGTGTCGTGCTCCGTCCCCTCCCAGCGCGAGAGAGCACCGCGCACCGCGGCGTGATGTTCGAGCACGAGCTCCCGCCAGCGGCGGTCTCCGAGCTCTGCCTGCTTGCTCGTCGAGTCGACGATGTCGGTGAACAGCACCGTTGCGAGGACGGTGGAGACGGCTGAGACCCGACGCCGTCTGGATCGGCGCCGCCATCTTCTACGGCGGGTTGATCCAGCTGCTCGCCGGGATGTGGGAGTTCCGGAACCGCAACGTCTTCGGAGCGACCGCGTTCTCGACGTACGGGGGGTTCTGGCTCTCGCTCGGCGCCTTCATCACGCTCGTGTCGATTTCGCACCCGTTCGCAGCACTGCTGAAGGGGTCCGACGTCGACAACTCGCTTGCGTGGTTCGTGCTCGCGTTCGCGATCTTCAACACGTACATGCTTTTCTGGGCGACGCGTGTGAGCATCGCGGTGACGCTCGTCTTCCTGACGCTGGAGATCACGGAGATCCTGCTCGTGATCGGCTTCTTCCGGGTCGGAGACGGCATGAGCGCGTACTGGCTGCACGCCGGCGGCTGGGCCGGGATCGTCACGGCTCTCGTCGCGTGGTACGCGTCGGCTGCGGGCGTCGTCAACGGCATGTCTCCGAAGGCCGTGCTTCCGGTCGGCCGCCCGCTCTGGGGCGAGCTGCCGGCAGTCTCGCGGGCCGAGACACCGATGCCGCGCCGCGAGTCGGCCTAGGGGCTCGAGATGGCCCAACCGAGAGAAGGCGATCGAGACGTTCCAGCTCGAGGAGCGGCGCTATCCGCCGCCGGAGGAGTTCGCTGCGCAGGCGAACGCACAGCCGGAGATCTACGAGCGCGCTTCGAGGAGTTCTGGGAGACCGAGGGCCGCGAGCGCGTCACGTGGTTCGAGCCGTTCACGGAGCTTGTACGAGTGGGAGCCGCCGTATGCCAAGTGGTATCTCGGCGGGAAGCTGAACGTGTGTTTCAACTGCGTCGACCGCCATGTCGAGGCGGGCAACGGTTCGAAGGTCGCCTACTACTGGGAGGGTGAGCCGGAGGACGAGCGGCGGACGCTCACGCTTCGCCGATCTCCAGTCGTGAGGTGGTGAAGCTCGCGAACGCGCTCAGAAGCTCGGCGTGGGCAAGGGCACCCGGTCGGGATCTACATGGGCATGGTGCCCGAGCTTCCGATCGCGATGCTCGCCTGCGCTCGACTCGGTGCCCCGCACACCGTCGTGTTCGGCGGTTTCTCGGCGGAGTCGTTGTCGGGTCGGTTGAACGACATGGGCTGCGAGGTGCTGATCACGCAGGACGAGGCGTGGCGGAAGGGCTCACCGGTGCCGCTGAAAGAGAACGCGGACGATGCGCTGGCCGACTCGCCGAAGATCACTCGTGCAGTCGTCCTGCGCCGCACGGGCAATGAGGTGTCGATGCAGGAGGGCCGCGATCTCTGGTGGCATGAGTTGGTCGCTGACGAGAGCGACGATGCTGAGTCGTGTCCGTGCGAGCCGATGGAGTCGGAGGACCTGCTGTATCTGCTGTACACGTCAGGGACGACGGCGAAGCCAAAGGGGATCGTCCACACGACGGCCGGTTATCTCGTCGGCGTGGCGACGACGCATCACTACATCTTCGACGTGAAGCCGGACTCGGTGTACTGGTGCGCGGCCGACGTGGGCTGGGTGACCGGGCACAGCGTACATCGTGTACGGCCCGTTGTGCAACGGCACGACCGGCGTCATGTACGAGGGTGTCCCCGATTACCCGGATCGGGATCGGTGGTGGGCGATCGTGGAGCGGTACAAGGTCGACATCTTGTATACGGCTCCGACTGCGATTCGCAGCCATATGAAGTGGGGGCCCGAGCATGCGGGCAAGCACGATCTGTCCTCGATCCGCCTTCTGGGGTCGGTCGGCGAGCCGATCAACCCGGAGGCGTGGGTCTGGTACCGCGAGGTGATCGGCGGGACAAGGTGCCGGTCGTGGATACGTGGTGGCAGACGGAGACGGGGATGATCATGATCACGCCGCTGCCCGGGTGTGACCACCCTGAAGCCGGGCTCGGCGACCAGCCGTTCCCTGGCGTCGATGCCGCGATCTACGACGAGCAGGGGAACGAGGTCGCCCCGGGGGTGGCGGCTATCTGGTGTTGCGGAAGCCGTGGCCGGCGATGTTGCGCGGGATCTACGGTGACGACGAGCGGTACCGGGAGACGTACTGGTCGAAGTACGAGGACACGTATTTCGCCGGCGACGGTGCGCGTGTCGACGAGGACGGCGACTTCTGGCTGCTGGGTCGCGTCGACGATGTGATGAACGTGTCCGGGCACCGGATCTCGACGATCGAGGTCGAGCGGCCTTGGTCGACCACCAGGAGGTGGCCGAGGCGCAGTCGCGGCCCGCGCCGACGCGACCACGGGTCAGGCGATCGTCGCCTTCGTCTCCCTGAAGGGCGGCGACGAGGGCTCGGTCGAGACGCTCGACGAGCTGCGCAACCACGTCGCGCAGAAGATCGGGCCGATCGCGAAACCGGCGAACATCGTCTTCACACCCGAGCTCCCCAAGACCCGCTCCGGCAAGATCATCGCCGCCTCCTGCGCGACGTCGCCGAGAACCGGCCGCTCGGAGACACAACCACCCTCGCCGACCCGACCGTCGTCGACGAGATCAAGGAGCGCAGTGCGGCTCCAGAAGCCGAAACGGCGGAGTAGGTTCCGTTCCTGAACGAACGCCGACGGCGCCCGCTCCGGCGGGCGCTAGCGGCGTGGCCGCATCAGGTGATCCGTTGCCGGGCACACACAGGCCTTGTGCAGCTGCCCACAGCCGTGGCACCCGCTGTGCCACCAGATCCACCACAAACGGACCAGCTGGCAGGGATAACGGTGGCCGCGAGAGCGAGTACGAGGGCGTCCGGCATCCGCAGATTGTAGGCCGACCCTGCAAGCGGGTCGAGACTCCGCTCGTGGCGCGGAGTATTCTTGTCCTTCTATTGCGCCCGAGAGCTAGAGAGGGAGGAAGTATGCGTTCAGCGTGGAGAGGCCTCGCATTCGTGGGGCTGGCCTGCATGGCGATCTTCGTGGTCGCCGCCTGTGGCGGCAAATCGAAGTCGAGCGAGAGCAGTTCCACCACGACATCGTCCGGGTACCCGACGGTCGGTGTC
The DNA here is from genome assembly GCA_963812695.1 of uncultured Actinomycetes bacterium. Taxonomy (GTDB): domain Bacteria; phylum Actinomycetota; class Thermoleophilia; order Gaiellales; family Gaiellaceae; genus VAXT01. The sequence goes on along the minus strand of CAWEWD010000008.1, from coordinate 104,938 downwards.
GACGATCTCACGGCGGACTTCGCGGCGATGAAGACGCTCAAGCCCCTGGCGAGTCAGGGCAAGGGAATGATCGGGGTCCTGCTCCCCGACACGACGACGTCGACGCGGTATGTCCAGTACGACGCGCCGAACCTGAAGAAAGCCTTCGAGACCGCTGGGCTCACTTCGAGCCAGTTCAAGATCGACAATGCCCACGGCAGCACGAGCACCATGCAGCAGCAGGCCGAGGCCGACATCACCGCCGGCGCCTCGGTGCTCCTCATCGACCCGCTCGACCCGGGCTCCGGCGCGGCGATCGAGTCGAAGGCCGAGTCGCAGGGCGTGAAGGTGATCGACTACGACCGCCTCGTCACGGGCGGACCGAAGGATCGCTACTACGTCAGCTTTAACAACGTCCAGGTGGGGCAGCTGATCGGCCAGGGCATGGTCGACTGTCTCGGCGCCTGGAAGGTCAGCAAGCCGCAGATCCTCGTGATGAGCGGCGCCGCAACGGACAACAACGCCAAGCTGTTCGCGCAGGGCTACAACGGCGTGCTCGACCCGAAGTTCAAGGACGGCACATACACGAAGGTCGGCGCGCCGGCCGGGACGTGGGATGCGCCGACTGCCGCGACGACGTTCGAGCAGCAGTTCACCGCCCACCCGAACATGAACGCGGTCTTGATGCCAAACGACGACACCAACAACGCGGTGGTCGCGGTGCTCCTGAAGGACAAGGTCAAGCCGGACACGTTCCCGACCACGGGTCAGGACGCGGCTCCGACCGGCCTGCAGAACATCCTCCTGGGCTACCAGTGCGGCACGGTGTACAAGCCGTACTTCGCCGAAGCGCAGGCTGCTGCAGCACTCGCGCTCTACCTGAGGGCGGGCAAGACGCCGCCGTCCGCGCTCGTCAACGACACCACGAAGGACACGACGCTGAACGCGGACATCAAGTCCGTGTACACGAAGCCCTTCTGGGTAACCAAGGAGAACATGAACGACACCGTCGTCAAGGACGGCACGATCACGGCGTCCGCCCTCTGTACCCCGAAGGTAGCCCAGGCGTGCAAGGACGCAGGGATCCAGTAGGTCGGTGTGGGATCGGGCCTCGCTCTCGCGGCGGGGCCCGTCCTACTCTCCGTTAGGCCCGCAGAAGGGACGCGATGACGACCACCGAGAACGGCGCCGAGCCCCTCCTTCGCCTCAAAGGCGTCTCGAAGAACTTCGGGCCGGTGCAGGCCCTCTCGGACATCAATTTCGAGCTCCCAGCGGGCAAGGTGACCGCGCTCATCGGCGACAACGGCGCCGGCAAGTCGGTCACGATCAAGACCATCGCCGGGATCCACGCTCCGGAACACGGGCAGATCTTCTGGGACGGAAAGCCGGTCCGGATTCGCACGCCCCGCGAGGCCGCCGCGCTCGGCATCGAGACCGTCTACCAGGACCTCGCGCTCTGTAACAACCTGGACATCGTGCAAAACATGTTCCTTGGGCGTGAGCGCCTGAACCGAGGCTTCCTCGACGAGGAAGCGATGGAGAAATCCGCCAACGAGACGCTCGCGAGCCTCGCGGTGACCACGGTTCGCTCGATCCGCCAGCCGGTTGCCTCGCTCTCGGGCGGGCAGCGGCAATCGGTCGCGATCGCGAAGGCCGTGCTCTGGGACGCGAAGCTCGTGATCATGGACGAGCCGACGGCGGCGCTCGGGGTTGCACAGACGCGGATGGTGCTCGACCTCACGCGCCGCCTCGCCGAGCAGGGCCACGCGGCGCTCTTCGTCTCGCACAACATGAACGACGTCTTCGAGGTCGCCGACCGGATCATCGTGCTCTATCTCGGGCGCGTGGTCGCGGAGCGGCCGGCCTCGGAGCTCGACCGTCAGATCGCAGTCGACCTCATGACAACGGGCCAGTCACAGCGGCTCCACGAGAACGGGGACGGCGCCTGATGGCGAAGATCGACGAGACCGTCGGCGCGCAGGAGGAGGTCGCGCTGACCGAGCAAGCGGCACGCCAGGCCGAGCTCGCGGTTCCGGCCGAGATCGCCGCGGACTCCGTCGGGGACTACTTCAGATCCTCGATTGCGAGGATCAAGGCCGGCGAGGCCGGGATCCTGCCCGTCATCGCGGGGCTGCTCCTGGTCTCGATTTTCTTCGAGTCCCTCGACTCGAAATTCCTCGACCGCCGGCAACCTCGTCAACCTGCTCGTACAGGCCGCCGTCTTCAGCCTGCTCGCGATGGGCGAGGTCTTCGTACTGCTCCTCGGGGAGATCGACCTCTCGGTCGGGTTCGTCGCGGGGCTCGGCGGCGTGATCATGGCCGACCTCGCGAGCCCGGCTCACGGCTGGCCGTGGTGGTCCGCGATCGTGGCTGCGCTCCTTGCCTGCGCCGGGATCGGAATTCTCCAAGGGACGATCATCACGCGGATCGGCCTGCCCTCGTTCATCGTCACGCTGGCCGGCCTCCTCTTCTGGGAGGGCGTGCTTTTGAGGATCCTCGGCAACGGTGGCACGATCACCATCCAGGACAACACGATCAACAACATCGCAAGCGCGAACATCAGCCCGCTCGCCGGCTGGATCCTCATGCTCGTGCTGGTCGCGATCTTCGGCTTGACGCTGTGGCGACGCGACTCCAAGCGGCGTCGCGCCGGCCTCGTCGCTCCGCCGCCCGCCGTCACGCTGCTGAAGATCGGCGGCGCGCTCGTCGGCGGCGTCGCGCTGGTCCTGCTCTGCAACCACGATCGCGGGATCTTCGCGCCGATCCGCGGGGTGCCCTGGGTCGTGCTCCTCGTCGTCGGCGTGCTCGTCGTGTGGACGGTTCTGCTCGGCCGGACGAAACTCGGCCGCTACTTCTACGCGATCGGCGGCAACGCCGAGGCTGCGCGCCGCGCCGGTGTGAGCCTGGCGACGATCCGGACGGCCGCGTTCATGCTCTGCAGCCTCACGGCCGGGATTGCGGGCATCGTGTACGCGTCGAGGCTGCGATCGATCTCGACGTCGATCGACGGCGGTACGCTCGTGCTGTACGCAGTCGCCGCTGCGGTGATCGGAGGCACGAGCCTGTTCGGTGGCCGCGGGAAGGCGATCCACGGGGTGCTAGGTGGGATCGTGATCGCGGCGATCGACAACGGCATGGGCCTGCGGGGATACACGGCGGCGTCGAAGTTCATGGTCACGGCCGTCGTCCTGCTCGCCGCGGTCACGATCGACGCGCTCTCCCGCCGCGGCCGCGTCGAAACCTGAGCGGCGCTCGCCCGAAGGCCGTGGCGGAAGTCTCTCCAGAGCAGCGTCAGGAAGCGGCCAGGGCGCTACAAGCTGGCACGACGGTGATTCTCGTCGGGACCGTGGGGGGACTCGTGATCGCCATGCTGGACATCTTCACCGGGTTCTTTGTCGGTGACCGAACATTCGACGCCCTACTGCTCGCCGGATGTGGTCTCGGGCTGTGGGGGCTACTTTCGATGCGTCAGATCGCACGGCGTGTCCTCACGGACGAGCTGCCCGTCAAGCCGAGCCCTTACTGGTGGGCCGGCGAGGCCCTATCCCACGCGGTCGCGATCGGAGTGCTCGCCGGGATGGGCTACCTGATCGGCGGTCGGTGGCTCGCGTTAGTGGCCGGCTTGTCCTACCCGGTCTACATGGCCATCACCATCGGGCTTGGGATCCGGAAGCATCGACGCACGCGTACAGCCGAACCGCCCTAGGCAGGCCGTCCTCCGAGCGTTAGATTCCGCACAGACCGAAGGGAGCCGCATGGTCAGGCCGTGGATCGTTTCAACGCTCGTGTTCGCCGGTTTCGCACTTTTCCTCGCGCCCGGGGCTTTTGCAGACGTCACCGAGTTCCCGCTTCCGCACGCGGAGAGCCGCCCGTACACGATCGTCCCCGGGCCCGACGGGAACCTCTGGTTCACCGAGTCCGACCGAGGCACGATCGGCCGGATCACGCCGAGCGGGACGATCACCGAGTTCCCGCTCGAATGGCAGGACAGCCAGCCGTACGGGATCACGGTCGGCGCTGACGGCAACCTCTGGTTCACGGAGCGCATCCGAGACCAGATCGGGCGGATCACGACGCAGGGCGTCATCACGGAGTACCCGATTCCGACGCCGAACGCGCAGCCTTGGGACATCACGGCGCTTCCGAACGGCGACCTCTGGTTCACGGAGGAGAACGTCGACCAGGTCGCTGTCATCCACCCGTCGACGGGCGCCGTCGACGAATACCCGACCGGCATCGGTCAGGTGCCGACGTTCATCGCCACCGGCGCCGACGGCAACGTCTGGTTCACGGAGGAGCTCGGCGACAACATCGTCCGGCTGAACCCCGCGAACCCAGGGAATCAGACGGAGTTCCCGCTCCTCACCGAGGGCGCGCTCCCGTGGGACATCAGCTCAGGACCTGACGGGAACCTTTGGTTCACCGAGCTCGCCGGCCGCAACGTCGGGAAGATCACGTCCGACGGGACGATCACGGAATACCCGGTTCCCGGCGAGTTCGGGATCGCCGGCATCGCGGCGGACCCGTCCGGAGCCGGACTGTGGTTCACCGAGAACGACTCGAGCAACGTCGGCTTCATCTCGGTCAACGGAGACGTCGGCGACGTCTTCGACACCGGCGACTACCCGTTCGGGATCACTACTGGGCCCGACGGGAACATGTGGTACTGCGTCGGGTTCGGGAATGCGATCGGACGCGTGAACCTGCCTCCGCCTCCTCCGCCACCACCTCCGCCACCCCGCCACCGCCACCGCCACCGCCACCGCCTCCGCCTCCGCCACCGCCGCCGCCGCCGCCACCGCCACCGCCACCGCCGCCTCCGCCACCGCCCGGGCACGGCCCTCCGCTTCGCTGCCACGTCCCGCGAGTGCTGGGCCTGTCACTCGGCGCCGCGAAGCAGAAGATTCGCCGGCGGCACTGTGCGCTCGGCGCCGTCACGCGCCGGCCCTCGAAGCGAGTCGGACGCGTGATCGGCCAGCGTCCGCGAGCCGGCACAGTCAGGCGGCGTGGCTATCCGGTTGCGCTCGTCGTCGGCCGCCGCTAGCCGACGCCCGCACAATGTCGAGAACGGACGGCTCGCTCCGTTCTCTTCATGACAGTGTCAAACGGAGCGCAAAGGAGGCAGTGAGATGGCCAGATACCTGCTGGCAGTCAATTTCGAGGGCGGTGTCGTGGACACGCCCATGGACGAGTGGAAGCCCGAGGAGATCCAGGCGCACCTCGACTACTACAAGGCGCTCACGCAGGAGCTCAGGGAGAGCGGCGAGCTCGTGCAGTCCGAGATCCTCACCGGTCCGGACCTCGCCAAGATCGTGACCTCCGACGGCACGGCGCCGGTCGTCACCGACGGCCCGTTCCAGGAGTTCAAGGAATGGCTCGCCGGCTTCCAGGTCTTCGACGTCGAGTCCGAGGAGCGGGCGCTCGAGATCGCGGCGAGGCTCTCCGCCGTGCCCGGTCCTGACGGCGTGCCGACCCAGCAGCCGATCCAGGTTCGGCGCGTGATGGACGACCGCATCTCCGACACGGAAGGGATGCAGGAGTACCTGGAGACCGCGGCGGGCGGGCGCTGAACGTCCCGCCACGTGTCGAGGACCTGCTGCGCGAGCTGGCGCCGCAGGTCCTCGGCACGCTCGTGCGCAGGTACGGCGACTTCGACACGGCCGAGGACGCAGTCCAGGAGGCGCTGCTCGCCGCCGCGACTCGCTGGCCCGAGGACGGCGTGCCCGAGGAGCCGCGCGGCTGGCTCGTGCAGACCGCGTCCCGGAGGCTGATCGACCAGTGGCGAAGCGAGCAGTCGCGGCGGGACCGCGAGGAGCTCGTCTACGCGTCAGGAGCCGCCCGCGCACGAGACCACCGGCGAGGACGACACGTTGACCGTGCTCTTCATGTGCTGCCATCCCGCTCTGACGCCGGCATCGGCGATCGCCCTCACGCTGCGGGCCGTCGGCGGTTTGACGACGTCCGAGATCGCGAGCGCGTTCCTCGTCGACGAGGCGACGATGGCGCAACGGATCTCGCGAGCGAAACGGACCATCGAGGCGTCCGGAGAGCCGTTCCGACTGCCGCAGCTCGAGGAGCGCGCCGCGCGCATGCGACTGGTGCTCCACGTCCTGTACCTGATCTTCAACGAGGGCTATACGAGCAGCGGCGGCGCCGAACTGCATCGCGCGGAGCTCTCGGACGAAGCGATCCGCCTGGCGCGGATGACGCACCGGCTGCTGCCCGACGACGGCGAGGTCGCCGGGCTCCTCGCGCTGATGCTGCTGATCGACGCGCGGCGTCCTGCGCGGACGACGGTCGACGGAGAGCTCGTTCCGCTCGCGGACCAGGATCGTTCGCTCTGGGATCGGCGGCAGATCGAGGAGGGCACCGCGATTCTCGACGCCGCCATGGGCAGGCCGCCCGTGGGCGAGTACCGGATCCAGGCTGCGATCGCCGCGGTGCACGACCGCGCGGCTCGGGCCGAGGACACGGACTGGACGCAGATCCTCGCCCTCTACGAATTGCTCGAGCGGCTGACGGACAATCCGGTCGTGACGGTCAACCGGGCGGTTGCGTTGGCGATGGCCGAAGGGCCGTCGGCAGGCCTCGTCGTGCTCGATTCGGTCGACGAGCCGCTGGCCGGCCACTACCGGGTCGACGCGGTCCGGGCACATCTGCTGGAGATGTCGGGCGACACCGATGCCGCGTTCGAGCACTACCGCGCAGCGGCGAATCGCACGACGAGCCTTCCGGAGCAGCGCTATCTCTCGATGAAGGCCGCGCGGCTCAAGCAGGGAGAGACAGAGCCGCCCGCCGGCGGATGACTACGCGCCATGCCAGGCCGAGCGCGAACATCGAGAGCCCGGCGACGACCGCGCTGACCGGAAGCGTGGCGACGAGGGTCACGCAGCCGACGAGCCCGATCGCGTTCAGTGCCCGCGGCCAGCGCCGCCAGCTCTCCTCGCTGCGTCCAGGCCGACGCGTTGGCGATCGCGTAGTACGTCAGCACGCCGAAGGACGAGAACGCGATCGCGCCGCGCAGGTCCGTGGTGAGGACGAGGATCGTGACCGCGGTCGCGACCGCGAGCTCGGCGTGGTCGGGCACGCGGTAGCGCGGGTGGACGGAGGACAGCCAGCGTGGAAGATCGCCCTCGCGGGCCATGGCAAGCGTCGTGCGCCCGATTCCCGCGATGAGAGCGAGCAGGGCGCCGAGGCTCGCGACTGCCGCTCCGACGTCGACGAGCGGCACGGCCCAGCCCGCGCCAACCGAACGGACCGCGCTCTCGAGCGGCGTCACGCTCGCTGCGAGCTCGTCGGGGCCGAGCACGAGCAGCACCGACGCGGCGACGAGCGCGTACACGGCGACGGTGATGCCGAGCGCCAGCGGGATCGCGCGCGGGATCGTTCGCCGAGGGTCGCGAACCTCTTCGCCGAGCGTCGCGATCCGGGCGTAGCCGGCGAACGCGAAGAAAAGGAGGCCTGCAGACTGAAGCACTCCGTAGAGGCCGTGAGGTAGCTCCCACGTGAGCGTGCCAGTGCCTGCATCGCCGCTGCCGAGGATGACGCCGACGACGATCGCCAGCGCCACGAGCGAGACGGCGACGAGGATTCGCGTCAGGCCGGCCGTCCGCGTGATGCCGCGCAGGTTGACCCCGGTGAGCGTGACGACGGCGACCGCCGCCACGAGCCGCTCGAGCCACTTCGGGCCCGGAACCGCGTAGACGGCGAACGTGAGCGCCATCGCGGCGCACGAAGCCGTCTTGCCGATCACGAAGCCCCACCCGGCGAGGAAGCCCCACCACTCTCCGAGCCGCTCGCGTCCATAGACGTACGTTCCGCCCGAGGTCGGGTACTGAGCCGCGAGCTGTGCGGATGCGACTGCGTTGCAGTACGCGACGCCCGCCGCGAGCGCGAGACCGACGAGCAGCAGGGATCCGGCCGACGCGGCCGCGGGCGCGAACGCCGCGAAGACGCCCGCGCCGATCATCGAGCCGAGCCCGATGACGACGGCGTCGAACGTCCCGAGCCGCCGGGCGAGCGTTGTCAAAGCGCTTCGGCGATCCGCCTCGCCGCGTCCGCGAGCTCCTCGTCCGTGACGTTGGGTAGGACGTCCTCCCAGAGCGGAAGCATCATCCCCGACGCCTCGAGCATCCCGAGCGGCCGCGGAATGAACCACACGTGGAAGTGCGCGCCTCCGTCGCCCCACCGGTAGAGGTGGACGCGGCCGACGTCGCCGAGTCCGAGAATCGCGCGCTCGATCCGGGCCGCCAGCGGGCCGAACGCCGCGGCTGCCTCGGGCGACAGGTCGCTGAACGAGTCGACGTGCTCGCGACTTGCCAGCCAGACCGCTCCGGCGAGGCTCCCCCCGACGGGCGGGTGCAGGCTGAAGTGCTCGTCCTGCCAGACGGCCGAAGTCGACTGTCCGGCGCAGAGGCCGCAGGGCTCACCGCCTGTTTCTCCGCGGCGCGGCGGGCTCGGGAACGACTCGCTCGCTCGGCTCCAGAACGGTCAGTGGCTCGGCATACGGAAGCTTCATGGTCACGCTCCTTTCTTTAGGGCGAGCGAAACGGCGGGGAGGATTCCCGCTGCTCGTCTCGCGATCTCGATGAACGGCCTCAACCGGGTGGTGAGGTCGGCACGCGTCGCCCGGAAGGCCTCCAGGCGCTGCTCCTCGGGCCCGTCGACGGTGCTCGGGTCCTCGAGGTGCCAGTGCAGCGAGCTGTGCGGGCCGGGCAGGGTCGGGCACTCTTCGCGGGCGCTGTTGGACAACGTGATGACGTAGTCGAAGCCGCGGTCGAGGAACTCCGTGACCGGCTTCGCGCGGGCCTCCTGCCAGTCGATGCCGATCTCCGCCAGGATGCGAACCGCGAGCCGGTGCACCTGCTTCGGGCTCGTGCCGGCCGATGAGACCGCGAAGTCCGGGCCGCCGAACCTGCTCGAGGAGCGCCTCAGCGATCTGGCTGCGCGCCGAGTTCCCGTTGCACACGAAGAGGACGCCGATCGGGACCGGCTTGGCGTGGCCGCGATCGACCGCCTCGATCGTGCGCTCGAGGTCGACGAGCTCGATCTCGAGGCGTTCCAGCTCCTCGCGCTGTCGCGCGATGTTCCGCCGCTGCTCCTCGAGCGTCTCGTTGAGCGCGGAGTCCATGGCCTCGCCCTCGAGGCACCGGTCGACCAGACGTCCGGCCTCGACCGGCGTCAGGCCGAGGCGCCGGAGGGCGAGGACCAGCGTCAGCCGCGAGAGGTCGGCGTCGCTGTACTCGCGGTAGCCGTTCTCTCGTCGAACGGGGCTGGGGAGGACGCCTGCCGCCTCGTACCAACGGACTCCTGAGGGCGAGATTCCGGCCCGTCGCGCGAATGTCGAGATCTTCACGACTCGAGCCTAGACCTTACAGTCACTGTAAGGTCAAGCCCGCAGACGCAGCTGGTGTCCCGCGCGTCGCAACTGCGCGGCGTGCGCGAAGCGGATATGACAGGGTAGGAAGCGAGGAACGAGGAGGGTGATGTCGGGTCGGCGGACAACCCTGCGGCAACTCGGGCGGATCGGCCCGCTGCTTGCGCTCGCCGGTGTCGCGGGGTTCCTGCTCGGAGCCTGCGGTGGATCGGGCGGGAGTGGGAGCGCGATCGGCTCGAACACGGGCCTGACGGTGACGCGAACGGGCGTGACGGCGACTCGTCCGACTCGTCCGCCCGCACCGGCGCCTCCGGCGGCCGCGGCTCCGCCACCGGCTGCGGCGCAACCTCCGGCTGCTCCACCTCCGCCTCCGCCCGCTCTACTCCCGCCGCCGCCACCTCCGCCGCTTCCGCCTCCGCCTCCACCTCCATCTCTACTCCCGCCGCCTCCGCCGGCACCGGCTCCCGCGCCTCCTCCACCGCCGCCGCCACCTCCACCGCCGCCGCCTCCGCCGCCGCCGCCTCCGCCACCTCCGCCCGCCACGACCTCGGGCGGCGAGTCGTCGGGCAGCTCGCCGTGGCCGTGGATCATTCTCGGAGCCGCAATCCTGGGCGGAGGGCTGCTCGGATTCCTGCTCTGGCGACGCAGCCGCGCAGGCGCTGCCTCGTGGGCCGGGAAGTTCGACGACCTGACCAGGCGTTGCTTCGTGGCCGTCGACGACGTGCTCTCACAAGGCTCGGTCGTCACCGGTCAAATCCAGGCACTCGCCGCGGAGGCGAGAACGCTGGAGGGCAACGCTCCAGACGATGGGGCGAGAGTCGAGGTCGGCCGAGTACGCGCTCAGCTGGACGAGCTCGCGAGCACGCTCGAAGGCGACCGGACGCTCCGGCTGAGCTCGCCGCCGCCGTCCGACGACCAGCTCTCGTACTCCACGGCTCTCATCCGCCGCCAGGTCGAGCAGCTGCAGGGCATTCTCCGCCCGCCGCCGCCTCCTCCGGGCGCGCCCCCGCCGGCCTAGCCGCCGAGAGCCGCGATCCGCCGTGCGACGAGCGCGGCATCCTCGCCGACGCCGTACAGGAGTGACGACTTTCGCTTGCGCAGGAAGTGGACGCCGACGAAGTAAAGACCGGGCACGACCGTGCTCGCCCCGTCGACGTGGATCGGGAACCCGTGCTCGTCGAACGCCTCGGGCCAGGGAAGCCACGATGTGTAGTCGGGCCGGAAGCCAGTCGCGAAGATGACGGCACCGAAGTCGGACAACTCGAGCTCCTCGGGCGCATCCGCCTCGAACGGCGCCGGGTCCTCGATCCCCGGATCGTCCAGACCCCGCTCGGCGACGACCCCGCGCACGAGGTCCATGAACTGCAGGTGCCGCTCGTCGCTCGCGGCGACGGTCTCGGCGAGATCCGGCGCGAACTGCAGCCGGCCGTCTGCCGCGCCGAGAAAGTGGCCCGCGAGACCGACGCCCTGCGCCTGCAGCGTGCGCAGGTGGAGGTCGTGACCGCCGCCGTGACCGGTGGCGACGATGTTTCCGAAGAGCCGGGCTTCGGGGCCCGGCAGCGACTCGAGACGAGTCTCCAGACTGCCCGTCTCGACCAGCCACCAGACGAGGTCTTGCCCTCCGAACCGGCGCGGCGCCCACGACTGCCCGCCCGCACGCCAGAACCACGTCGCGGCCGGCCTCGTGCAGCTCCTCCGCGATCTGACAGCCCGACTGGGCGCTGCCGATCACGAGCACTCTCCCCGGCGGCAGCGCTTCTTCGTTCCGGTACTCGTCCACGTCGATCTGGAACAGGTCCGGCGGCAGCGTGTCGGCGGCGGATGGGCGGTGCGGCCGCTGGTAGGCGCCTGTGGCGAGGACGACGGAGCCGGCTCGCAGCTCCCCGTCGGACGTGCTGCAGGACGAACCCACGGTCGAGCGCTTCGATCGAATCGACCGACACGTTCTCGCGCACGCGGCGCTTCGGCCGCGTAGCGCTCGAGGTAGCTGACGATCTCGTCGCGAGGCATGAACCCGTCCGGGTCCGGCCCGTCGTAGTGGCCGTCCGGGAGCTGCACGGACCAGTTGGGCGTGACGAGGCAGAAGCTGTCCCAGCGGTCGCGCCACGTCTGGCCGATCCGGCCACGCTCCAGGACGACATGCTCGACGCCTGCCTTCGTCAGCTCGCGGCTCGTGGCGAGCCCGGCCTGGCCGGCGCCGACGACCGCGACGGCTATCGGTCGCTCGTGCACGAGTCGTATCTTCACCTAGTCCGAAACCGATCGGGCGCATTCGCGCGTAATGCACGAATGGCCTCGTCTCCGTTCACGCTCAGCCCTGCGACCCCGACACGCGCCGGGCGGGCCCGCTCGTACGCGCTGCTCGCGATCGGCGTCCTCGCCGCGGCGCTGCCTCTCGTCGGGCTCGTCTCGCTGCTCTTACGCTCCGAGCTCGACCCGCATATCGAGAACTACCAACTGCACTTCGTCGTCTTCGGGCTCGTCGGCGCGGTCGCAGTCGCGCTCGGCTACGCGGCGGGCGAGGCCGCCAACCGGCGGGGCGATGCTCGCGTTCTGCTCCTCTCGCTGGCGTTCATGGCGACCGGAGGCTTCCTCTGGCTGCATGCGATCGGAACGCCGACGATCCTCTTCTCGCAGGAGCATGCCGGGTTCCAGGTCGCAATCCCGGTGGGGCTGCTCGTGAGCGCGGTCTTCGCGGCGGCCTCGGCCTTCGTCGACGTCCGGCCGAGAATCGGCGTCCGCCTGATTCGGCGGCGTGCCCTGCTCCGGATCTCGGTGCTGGCCGTGATGGTCGCGTGGTTCGTCTGGACGGTCGAGAATCTGCCGCCGTTCGAGGGGCCCGACACCGAAGCGGCGACGAACCACCTCGTGACGGCGCTCGCGATCGCCGGGACGATCGTCTACGCGGTCAGCGCCGTTCGCTACTGGAGCATCTTCCGGAACCGTCGGAACCTGCTGCCGATCACGGTCATCGCCTGCTTCCTGCTCCTGTCCGAGGCCATGATCGGCGTCGCGGTCACGGGCGAGCGGAAGTGGCATGCGAGCTGGTGGGAGTGGCACGGCCTGATCGTGATGGCGTACGTGATCGTCGGCCTGGCCGCCCGCCGCGAGTGGCGCGACGAGCGGTTTCGGCGCCTGTACCTGCCGACGACCCGCGCCCGGCATCAGGAGGTCAGCGTCCTCTTCGCCGATCTCGTCGACTTCACGGCCTTCGCGGAACAGTCGTCGCCGGCCGAGGTCGCGGCCGTGCTCGACGCCTACTGGGGCACCGCCGCGCCGCTGATCACGCGGGGGTTCGGCGGCGAGGTCGAGAAGTTCATCGGTGACGCGCTGATGGCGATGTTCAACAACCGAGGCGATCAGCCGGATCACGCGGTTCGGGCCGCGGGTGCGGCGCTCGAGCTGCAGCGCAGGCTGTCCGCGGTCTCCGAGCAGAACCCGAGCTGGCCACGCGTCCGGATGGGGGTCAACAGCGGCGACGTCGTGGTCAGGGAGATCGGCAGTCACGGGCACGTCGCCTATCCGTCCGTCGGCGACACGGTGAACACGGGTGCGCGCCTGGAGAGCGCGGCTCCCTCCGGAGGCGTGCTGATCGGAGACGAGACCTACCGGCGGCTGCCGGCCGGGACGGTCGCCGAGTGGCAGGGCGGCCTGCGCGTGAAGGGCAAGGGCGAGCCCATCGACGCGTATCTCCTAGCTGGCGCTGCCCTAAGAAACGTCGTCCGACGCCTCGGCGACGTTCAGCAGCGCCAGATTCGTCTTCCGCACCTTGCGGTCGGGCCGCCGCTCGATCCGCCGATGGATGCGCGAGAGCAGGCGCTCGCGGGTCTCGTCGTCGAACGCCCGGTGGCCCGAATAGGTGTTGAGCAACGCGATGTATTCGTCGGCGTTGTAGATCACGTCCCAGAGGTAGCGCCTCGACTCGATGTTGCGGAACCGGCCGCTTCCGGCAATCTCCTCGCTCCGGTCAGCGACGCGCATCTGGATGCGGCGGCCCACCGCGTCGGCTCGTGTCTTCGGGTCGTCGGGCACGACAGCCTCGTAGTCCTCCTGGACTTCGACGAAGAACGGATCGCCGTCCGGCAGGAGCACGTGGTGCGTGGAGACGACGGCGAGCTTCCCGTGCTCGCGGAGCAGCTCGGCCGTCTTCGTGTAGCGCACCTCCGGCGCGATCCAGTGGAAGGCCGTGAACGCGACGATGGCGTCGAACTCCGCGTGCTCCGGCTGCCAGTTCTCGAAGTTCGTGTTGATCACCTCGACGCTCGCGAAGCCCGCCAGCTTGCGCTGCGCAACGGCGGCGAGATGCTTGCCCAGCTCGACGCAGGTGATCTCGTAGCCGCGCTGCGCGAGCGGCACCGTCGCCTTGCCGGTGCCGCAGCCGATCTCGACGAGCCGCGCCCCTGCCGGAAGCTGGGCGAGCGAGCCGAGGTCGTCGAAGAGCTGCGGCGGGTAGTTCGGTCGGGCGCGGTCGTACAGCTCCGGCACCTGATCGAACGTCGTCCTCAGGACATCGTCCGAGGTCACTCTCTCCTAGCTCCCGAGCCCGAGCCGGCGATCCTCCGCCGCATAGTCGAGGAGCGGCCCGAAGTACTCGTCGTCGGGGGTGGGGAGGAGGTCCGAGCCTTCGCCGCCCTGGGCAGCCGTGACGAGCCAATCGACCATCTCCGCGACGGTGGCCGCATAGTCGCCCGCGGGCACGTAGCCGAGCTCGGCCGCCGCCGTCGTGTCGAGGACGATCGGATGCGGCGCGTCCCAGGGCGTGCGGCCCAGGCCGTCGGCAGGCGCGTCGTCGAGGAGCACCTCCTTCCACGAGTGTCCGAGCTGCTCTGCGATCGTTCGCGCGATCTCGAGTGCGCTCGGGGCGTCGGGGTCGGCGCTGTTCAGGACCCGCGCGCCGGGCGACTCTGCGGCGACCTCGATCAGCGCGGCGATATTCGCGGCCGCGGTCGTGTGGTCGACACCCGCGCCTCGATGGGCGAGGAAGACCGCGGGACGCCGGTCGAGGACGCGCTTGACGAAGACCCACTCCCGCGGCTGCCGCGAGCCCGGTCCATGGATCTTCGACGGCCGGAGCACGGTCACCGGGCACCCGCTGTCGAGCAGGGCCTGTTCCGCGGCCACCTTGTTCGCGCCGTAGCCCTCACGGCTCATGTAGTCGCCGCTCCCCGGGGCCAGCGTGGGCTGCGTCTCCCGCACCGGGCCGTCGAAGTGCGGCTTCGTCTCCGAGTTCGAATGATTCCCGTCGCCGTCGACGTACACCGCCTTGCTCGAGATCATCACCGTCGAGTCCGCCTCGCGCGCGAGTGGCAGCACACGAGCTGCATCCTCCGCGGTGAAGCAGACGCAATCCACGAGCAGGTCGGCTCCATCCGCGAAGGCCGCAGCTAGCTGAGCCGGTTCGCCGCGTTCGGCGATCACGAACCGTCCGCCGGCCGCTGCGACGTCGTGCGGCAAGCGCGACGGATTCCGCCCCGTGAGGTCGACCTGCCATCCAGCCGCGAGAAGCCGTCGCGCCGTCGCGCTGCCGATGGCACCTGTTCCTCCGAGGACGAGCGCGCGAGGCACGGCCCGGAACGTACCGTTAGCCTCGGGCGCGCCGATGCAGGTCGATGTGAAAGGAACACGCCTGTGGTTCGACGTCGACGGCCCCGCGCTCGTGCCCGACGGCGCAGCGATGCAGGAGCGGCCGACAGTCATCCTGCTCCACGGCGGCCCTGGGAGCTTCGACCACTCCTACTTCAAGCCCGACTTCGGGCTGCTCGCCCGCACGGCGCAGGTCGTCTACCTCGACCTTCCGGGACACGGCCGCTCGGAGTGGGGCGAGCCCGCCGACTGGAGCTTCGAGCTATGCGCCGACGCCGTGCGCGATTTTTGCGACGTGCTCGCCATCGAGCAGCCGGTCGTGTTCGGGCATTCGCTCGGCGGGATGGTCGCTCTGGTGTACGCGGCGCGCCACCCCGATCGCCCTGGCGCGCTGGTGCTGTCCTCGACGATGGCCCGCTTCGACCTGAGCCGACTCGTCGAGGACATGCGACGTGTCGGAGGCGACGACGTGGCCGCCGTCGTCGCGCGCGTGTACGGCGGCGACAGCGAGTCGGTGACCCGGGAGGAGTGGGCGCCGTGCTGGAAGCTGTTCGGCCCATGGGTGATCGGCGACGAGGAGCGTGCGCGTACCGTCGTCAACTCGGATCTGAACGCGCCCGGGCTCACGCTGATGCGCGGGTTCGACGTGCGCGACCGGTTGGCCGGCGTCACGTGTCCGACGCTGATCTGTGCAGGGGAGCTCGATCCGATGACGACGGTGGCCGTTCACCAGGAGATCGCCGACGCACTGCCCGCCGGACTTGTCCGGTTCGAGGTGATCGAGGGCGCCGGCCACTTCACGTGGAAGGACGCTCCTGACCGCTACTGGCCGATGCTGGTCGACTTCGTGACGACCATGCGCGTCGCTCAGGCGAGCCAGCCGGAGAGTCGTGAGCCGTCGCCGAGTGACGAGTAGTCGCCTCGCTCGGCGATCTTCGTCGCCGCCTCGGCGAATGCATTCACCGCAGTCCAGGCCAGCGCGCCGCCGACGCTGATCCGCTGGGCACCCGCCTCGACGATCTCGGCCGTCGAGAGGCCGCGCCGAGCGAGGACGTTGACCGGCTTCGACACCGCCTCGCAGACAGCGCGGATCTCCGGGGCGCTCTCGAGGCCCGGCGCGTAGAGGACGTCCGCACCTGCGCGTTCGAACGCCTGGAGCCGCCCGATCGTGTCGTCGAGATCCGGGTTCCCGCGAATGTGGTTCTCGGCCCGCGCCGTGAGCGTGAACGGCCAGCCGAAGCCGCTCACCGCCTCGACGGCGGCCGCGACCCGCTCGACTGCGTGTGAGAGCTCGTACAGGTGACCGCTTGGGTCCCAGTCCTCGATCGAACCGCCGACCGCACCGGCGTCGGCGACACGAGTCACTGCCGCAGCAGCATGTTCTGGCTCGGAGCCGAACCCATTCTCGAGATCGACGGAGATCGGCACGCCGACCGCGCCTGCGAGCGACTCGACGTGCGCCGCGACCTCGTCGAGGGTGACATTCCCGTCCAGCCGCCCGAGCGTGAAGGCGAACCCGGAGCTCGTCGTCGCGAGCGCCCGGAACCCGAGGCTCTCGAGCACCCGAGCAGAGCCCGCGTCCCACGGATTCGGGATCACGAACGGCTCGCCTTCGTGGAGCGCCGCGAAACGTGAGGCCAGCTCTGCCTGATTAGGGATCACGGCCCGACTCTGCCAGACTCGAGCCGCAGACAAGCAACAGAAGGGAAGAGAGAGATGAGACGACTCCTGCTGTGTGTCTCGCTCCTTGCGGCTCTCACTGTTCTCGCAGCGACAGCTCAGGCGCGCGTCAACGGCAACAACGAGGCGAAGAATGGCCGACCGACGACGGTCTCGGTCTTCGCCACCGGATTCAACAACCCGCGCGGGCTCGAGTTTGGCCCGGACGGGAACCTGTACGTCGCCGAAGGCGGCCTCGGCGGAACCGACACGACTGTCGGCCAGTGCACGCAGGTCGATGCTCCGATCGGGCCGTACACCGGCAGCACGAACGACCCGGTGAACGGCGGCCGGATCTCGATGGTCACCCCCGGCGGGCGTCCGGTCGACCCTCGCGAGCGGTCTGCCCTCGAGCATGACCGCGGACACGTCGGGCAACCTCGTGAGCGGCGTCTCCGACGTGGCGTTCGTCGGCAGCCAGATGTATGCGCTGCTGGCCGGCGCCGGCTGCTCGCACGGCGTGGCGGACGTCCCGAACGGCGTCGTCAGCGTCGCGTCGGACGGTTCATGGACCATGCTCGCGAACCTGAGCGAGTTCATCCAGGACAACCCGGTTCGCAATCCAGGGGCCGACTTCGAGCCCGACGGAACCTTCTACAGCATGGTTTCGGTCGGCAGTTCGCTGTACGTGGCCGAGCCGAACCAGGGTTCGATCGAACGCGTCACGACGAGCGGAGCGATCTCGCGACTCGTGGACGTGTCGGCCTCCCAGGGGCACGTCGTTCCGACCGCGATTGCGCATCACGGCGTCTTCTACCTCGGGAACCTCGGCACGTTCGGCCCCGAGGATCAGGCGGGCGACCAGCACGTCTACCAGGTCACCCCGAACGGGCACTTGAAGATCGAGTCGACGGGTCTCGAGAAGGTGACCGGGCTCGCATTCGTCGGCGGCAAGGAGTACGCGCTCGAGATGAGCACTTCTGCCGGCGGCCCGGTGCCGGGCACGGGCACGCTCGTCCGTGTTCAGGCCGGTCACGTGACCCAGACGATCGCCTCCGGGATGACGTTCCCGACCGGGCTGACCGTCGGCCCCGACGGCGCGTTCTACGTGTCCGACCAGGGCTTCGGCTTCCCCGCCGGGCAGGGCCAGGTCCTGCGCATCACCACCGGCTGAAGCACCACTCTTCGTCCTCTCCGGGGCCGGTTCGCGCCGGCTCCGGAGGGGCGAGACACTCGCGCGAGGGATGGCGGTTCGGCGGTTCCGCCCTACGCTCAGACAGAGCTGATCGCTCCGCGCGGGCGGGGCGTTGAGCCCTGACACCATGCGTAAGCGCCCAGCACGACGCATTCTCCTCGCCGCCGCTCTGGCCTCGGCGCTCGCCGCCGCTGCCGTTGCAAGCGCGGCGAACGGTCGCCAACACCCGGCCAAGGCTCCCGCCGCGGTGCCGGGCTCGATCATCGTCGGCTTCAAGAGCCACGTCACCGCCAAGGGGCGGGCCGGCGTGCTCGGTGCAGTGGGCGCCCGGCCCGTGAAGCATTTCGCCCAGATCGACAGCACCGTCGTGTCAGTGAGCCCCGCAGAGACGAAGTGGACGATCCGCACCCTCGAGCAAGACCCTCGCGTCGCGTACGCGGAGCCAAACTTCATCCTCCACGCGACCGACGTGTCTCCGAACGATCCGTCGTTCCCGCAGGAGTGGGGCCTCAACAACACGGGCCAGACGGTCAACTTCAGCACGGGGACTCCTGACGCGGACATCGACGCCAAGGAAGCGTGGTCGGTCTCGACCGGCAGTCCGAGCGTCACGGTCGCGGTCATCGACACCGGTGTCGACATGGCGCATCCCGATCTCGCTCAGAACATCTGGATCAACCAGGGCGAGAACTGCGCGGGCTGCCGGACGAACGGGATCGACGACGACGGCGACGGCTACGTCGACGACTGGCGCGGCTGGGATTTCGTGAACCACGACAACAACCCCACCGACGACAACGGCCACGGAACGCACGTCTCCGGGACGATCGCCGCGGCCGGCAACAACGGCATCGGCGTGACCGGCGTCACGTGGAACAGCACGATCATGCCGCTCAAGTTCCTCGACTCGAGTGGATCCGGGTCGACCGAGGACGCGATCAGCGCGATCCTTTACGCGCGCGCCAAGGGCGTCCCGATCATGAACAACTCGTGGGGCGGCGGCGACTTCTCGCAGGCGCTCGAAGACGCGATCGAGCTGACGGACTCGAGCGGCGAGCTCTTCGTCGCGGCCGCGGGCAACGACTACACGAACACGGACACCACGCCGTTCTGGCCGTCGAGCTACGACACGCCGAACATCATCTCCGTCGGCGCGAGCGACCAGTCGGACCGCAAGGCCTGGTTCTCGAACTACGGCGTGCGCACGGTCGACCTCTCCGCACCCGGCACGAACGTCTACTCGACGTGGAAGGGCTCGACCTACCGCTTCGCCGACGGCACCTCGATGGCCGCCCCGCATGTCTCCGGAGCGGCCGCGCTCGTCAAGGCGGTGTTCCCGAACGCGAGCGGCGTCGGTCTGAAGGCGCTCCTCCTGCGCACGGTCGACCCGATTGCCGCGCTGAACGGGGCGAGCAGGACCGCGGGTCGGCTCAACGTCGACCACGCTGTCCGCTGTACGGGGCCGCAGGCCTGGATCGAGTCGCCGGGCAACGGCGTCGAGCTGAACGCGGGCGACCCGCTCGACGTGCGGGTGATCGGCGTGCAGTGCGGCTCGCCGGACGGCGTCTCGGTGACCGCGACGCTGAACGGGAGCCCGTTCCCGCTCGTCGCGCGAGGCGACGGCCTCTACACGGCGACCTTCACGCCGTCGGCCGGCGCGGTCAACCTGAGCGTCACCGCGAGCAACGGGACCTCCTCCGACACGCAGAGCGTGTCCGCGATGGCCGACCAGACGTACCCGATCGTTCCAGGCGGCAGCCCGGTCACGATCACCACCCAGGCAGCCGGAGAGAACGCGTGGCTGACGTTCGACGCGCAGGCGAACCAGCGGATCGCGCTCAAGATGAGCGGCGTCACGATCGGCCCCTCGCCGTGCTGCTCGACCTACGTCTGGATCTACAAGCCCGACGGCACCACGCTTGCCTCGCAGACGCTCGTCGGCACGAACGGCGGCTTCGTCGACACGCGCGCGCTGCCGACGACCGGCCGCTACAAGATTCTCGTCGACCCGCAGGGGACAGCCACGGGCTCGATGACGCTGACGCTGTACGACGTGCCGCCTGACGTCGAGACGACGATCACACCCGGAGGCGCACCGGTCACCGTCACCACCGGGCCGACTCCGGGCCAGAACGCGCTCGTCCGGTTCGACGGCGTCGCCGGCCGCCGAGTGAGCTTGCTGCTCAGCAACGTCACGATCGGCACCTCGACCTGCTGCTCGGCCCGGGTCTCGATCCTCAAGCCCGACGGCTCGACGCTCGTCTTCGCGACGCCGTTCGGCACGACCGGGGGCTTCGTCGACACAAAGACGTTGCCTGTCAGCGGGACCTACACGATCCTCGTCGATCCGCAATTGACCGACGTCGGCTCGGCGACGCTCACCCTGTTCGACGTCCCGCCGGACGTGACCGGGTCGATGACTCCGGGCGGAGCGCCGCTGACGGTCACGATGGGCCCGACACCCGGCCAGAACGCGCTCGTCACCTTCTCCGGCACGCAGGGCCAGCGGGTTGCGCTCGGCATGAGCAACGTCACGATCGGCACCTCGACGTGCTGCTCGGCCCGCGTCTCGATCACGAGCCCGGACAACTCGACGCTCGTCTATGCGACACCAGTCGGGCGGAACGGAGGCTTCCTGGACACGAAGGTGCTGCCGATGACGGGGACGTACACGATCCTCGTCGATCCGCAGGGCGCCGACCTCGGGTCGATGACGCTGAACCTCTACGACGTCCCGCCGGACCTGACCGGGACGATCGCGATCGGGGGCGGGCCGGTCAGCCTGACTCTCGCGCCGATCCCCGGACAGAACGCGACGCTCACGTTCAACGGCACCGCGAACCAGCGCGTGAGCCTCCGCCTGACGAACGTCACGATCGGGAACACGTCGTGCTGCGGCGCGAAGATCTCGCTTCTGAAGCCGGACGGGACGACGGTCGTCCCGCCGATCCTCGTCGGCACGTTCGGGGCGACGATCGCCGCCACGCTCCCCGTGACGGGCGTCTACTCGATCGTGGTCGACCCGCAGCAGGCGTACGTCGGCGGCATCACGCTGACGCTGAATCCCGCCTGACGCGCGGCTTTGACCGACCCCGGCGACGGCGCCCGCACCGTCCAGTGCGGCGGCGGGCGCCTGTGGATCGTCGAGTCCGAGCCGTTCGCTATTTGACCCGAAAACTCCCGATCATGTCCCGCGAGTGCGGGTCGCAGACGTACGTGTAACGGCCGGGCTTGAGGTTCAGGGTGACCTTCTTCGTCCCTGTCCAGGAGACGCTCGTGATCACCTTGCTGACCGGTCCGCGGAGATGGAAGTTGTGCTCCGACGAGCGGTCACTGACGACGATCGTGTAACGGCCCCGCGGGATCGTCGAGACCCGGGACGAGCCCTTCTTGAGCGAGATCGTCTGGCTGGGGCCGACGGTGCCCGTCAGCTTCTTGGTAGCGGCGGGCGCGGCGCCGATCGATGCCACGCCCACGAGAGCAGCCCCGATGACGGCGAGTAGTGCGGTGAAGCGGATCATGCGAGTTCCTCCTTCGTCGATTGCATGAGCCACTTCTAGAGCAGCCTGGACCGACTTAACCAACGCCGAAGGAAGGCTTATTCGGGGCTGCTGGCTAGCCCGGGCGCACGTAGTGCTCGACCGAGTTGAGACGGTCGAGGCCAAGGTCGTAGCTGCCGCGATCCGAGCCTGGGCCTCCGAACAGGTAGTCCCGGACGCCGTCGTTGGCCTCGAAGAAGTCCTTGCCGGAGCCTCCGAACAATCGATCGTGACCGGGTGCCGCCGAGGAGGACATCGTTTCCGCCCGCTCCGTAAATCCGATCGGGTCCGGCGCCGCCGTTGAACACCTCGGCTCGATTCGTGCCTCGAATGACGTCCCCGCGAGATGTCCCGTCGAGAACACAGCGACGGCGGTGCGACGGGAAGGGCGCCGACGGTCTCCAGAAGAAAGCGCTGACGTCGTTTCCAGGCAGGCCCGTCTCGATGATGCGCTCGTCCGTCCCGTCCGGTCTGATCACGGCGGCCTCGCGATTGCCCGGCCGCTTCCCCCGGCGTCGCGAAGGCGATCCACGAACCGTCGGACGCCCACTCAGGCCCTGAACCGCTCGCGATCGTGCGCTCGTTCGTGCCGTCCGAATTGACGAGGACGACCTGGGACGAAAGGCCTACGCCCCGCGTGAAGACGATCGTCGAACCGTCGGGCGACCAGGCTGGTCGGAAGATCGCACCCGGCGCCAAGGCATGAGGATCGCTGCCATCTGGGTTCGCGACGGAGAGGCGCAGGCGATTGCCGTCCGAATCGAGCGCGGCATATGCCACCTTCTGGCCATCGGGAGACCAGACGGCGTCGTCCGCAGACTCGACGACCGTCCGCGGGTCACCTCCGTTCGAGGGGACGACATAGGTCGTCGAGCGCTGGCTGGAGTACTCCGTTCTCGAGAAGAGGATTCGGCTCCCATCGGGTGACCATGCCGGACGGCCGATCGTTCCCTCACCGAAGACGAGTTCTTGCGCGCGGCCGCTGCCGTCGACGTTCGTCACGTACAGCCACGAGTAGACGCCCCAGTACCCGACGCCCGCGAACATGCGGCCGTCCGGAGACCACTCCAGGGAGGAAAAGCCCGAGTTCCCGGTTTGCCATGCGCGACTCATGCGAACGCGCCCGTCGGCGTCGATGAACACGAGTCTCTTGCCGTCCACGTACGAGAGCAGGGTGCCGTCGGGCGACCAGGATGCAAGCGAGCTCGACTGTCGCGGGTCGGTGAGTCGAAACGTGTGACCCTGGAGGTCCGTCGCGCACAGCCCCAACGAGTGGTCCACGGCAATGGTCAGGAGAGGTCGGCCTGCGCGCGGTGTTGCTGTTGCGCTGGTGGAGCCCGCTGCGGCCACCGCGACGAGCGTGGCGGCCACGAGTCTCAGTGCGCTCATGGCGAACCTAAAGCTAAGCGACACCTGTCAAGAAGCTGTGAATTTTGGGTTCGGTTTCGTGTGGCTCTCGGCCCGCCCAGACCGCGACGCTTCTTCGAGCCCGCTCAGTTGCCGACGACCTGGACGAGCCAGCGCCGATCGCGCTCGCGGTCCAGCTCGAGGAAGAGCACGCGCTGCCACGTGCCCAGGCAGAGCTCGCCGTCGCGGATCGGGATCGCTTCGCCCGCGGAGCCGAGGAGCATCGACATGCAGTGCGAGTGGCCATTCCCGACGGACATGTCCTCCTCGCAGATGTTCTCGGTGCGGCGATCCCAGTCGTCGTGCGCGTAGTACTTGTCGCGCGGAACGAGGCTCTTGAGCAGCGACGTGAAGTCCTCGAGGAAACCGTCCTCGAACTCGTTCACGCGCACGCAGCACGTCGTGTGGGGCGAGTAGACGCAGACGATTCCGTCGCGCACGCCGCTCTCCTTGACCGCCGCGGTGACCTCGTCGGTGATGTCCCGCACGGAGAGACCCCCGGCCGTCCTGAGCCGTCGCTCGTGCTGGAAGACCTTCACCGACGTCGATGTTAGCGCCACCGCGGGCCGAGCGTGTGACATACGTGTTGTCCAGTCAGAAGTTGTTCAGAGAGCCGGATCTGTCCTGCAGAGTCCTGGCAGGTGCCTGTCACCGGACAACGCCTCGTCGAGCCGATGAGGATTACGCTTGGCGGGTCGGGGCCCGTAGCTCAGCTGGTCAGAGCAGCGGACTCATAATCCGTTGGTCGGTGGTTCGAGTCCACCCGGGCCCATTGGCAAGGCAACGGTCCAACGCTCGTCGCGGCCGGCCCGAGCGAACGCCGAACCGTGATCTTGTAAAGATTGTTGCGAAGGAGTAGCGTGGGCGGCGCATGCGCCTGATCTCCCTGTCTGTCGGAGCAGCGCTGGCCGCATTCGTGCTTGCGAGTGGCGCCGCCGCTGCCACGGTCACCAACGGTAACTTCGAGACCGGCGACACCACGGGTTGGACGACCTTCAACGCCAACGCTGACGGCAGCGACGGCGACTGGTTCGTCTACTCGGGTACGACGAGTCCGGTCTCGGCCTCGCCAATCCTGGCGCCGCCGGAGGGGACGTTCGCCGCCGTGACAGATCAGCTCGGCCCGGGTACGCACATCCTGTACCAGGACGTCGCGCTCGAGTCGGGCGAGACACACACCTTGTCTTTCACCCTCTATTACGAAAATCAGGCCGGCGTCTTCTTCAGCCCCGACACGCTCGACTACTCGGGAGAGCCGAACCAGCAGTTCCGGATCGACATCATGCATCCGACCGCGCCCGTCGACTCGGTCGACCCCGCCGATATGTTCGCCACCGTCTTCCGCACGATGCCGGGCGACCCGACTTCGCTCCCGTATACCCCGATGACATTCAACCTCAGCTCGTTCGGCGGACAGACGGTCCGACTCCGTTTCGCGGAGGCCGACAACCAGCTCTACTTCCAGGCGGCGGTCGACGTCGTCGAGATCACATCCGTGCCGCCGCCACCGCCGCCTCCGCCGCCTCCGCCTCCGCCACCGCCTCCGCCACCGCCACCTCCGCCTCCGCCACCGCCACCGCCTCCACCACCGCCGCCGCCACCTCCACCTCCGCCTCCGCCTCCACCACCGCCACCGCCACCGACTCGCTGCCGTGTCCCACGCGTGCTCGGACTGCGCCTCGGGGCCGCGAAGACCAAGATCCGGCGCGCGCACTGCTCGGTCGGCAACGTCCGCCGCGTCCGCTCGAGGCGCTCGCTGCGCGGCCACGTGGTGAACCAGTCACCGAGACCCGGCACGATCAAGCGCCGGAACTTCCCGGTCAAGCTCGCAGTCGGCCGCGGCTAGCCGAGCGCGTCAATCACGCGCGGGCGAGGCCGTGAGCAGCGCCTCGCATTCGCGCACGAAGCGCGTTGCGTCGACCGATCGATAGAACGCGAGCGCCTGCTGGAGCTGCTCGTCGGCCTCCGCGGAGCGACCCGCGGCGACGAGCTGCTTCGCGGCGTGAAGGCGGACTTCAGCTTCCGCGGGCTTCGAGCCGGTTCGCTCCAGGATCTCGGCGGCGGCCGCGAAATCGGCCCGGGCATAGGCGCGCGCTGCCTCCGTCCACGCGGTCTCGAGTTGCCCCGCGAGCGCGTCCACGAGGTCCGGGGACAGATCGAGCATGGCGAGGGCGGACACGAACGTGGGGAGGTTGATGACGGCGAACTGCAACCCGACGCCGCGGCCCAGTGCGTCGAGGAGCTCGCGTGCGAGCTCGAGAGCCCGGTCATTCTCCGACTCGAGGGCGAAGACGTGCGTGCAGCCCGCAAGGACGAAGAACAGGGTCTGCGCGTCGTCGAGGGCTCGGCCTGCAGCGAGCGCGCGTTCGGCATCCCTGAGGGCTCCGCCCGAGTCGCCCTTGGCTGAGCGCATCTCCGCACGGACCGCGTAGACCTGGAAGGAGCTGTAGTGCGGCGATCCTGCCTCGATCTCGGCGATGAACTCATCGGCGGCGCGTAGCGCCTCGTCCCACTCGCCGCGACGGTAGCGGTGGTCGACCAATACGCCCTTGAACCAGCGGCGCCAGCCAGGGGAGACGATCCGCTCGGCGACTCGCTCTCCCGCGAGCCGGGCTGCGAAGCCGGCGTCGAGGTCACCGAGCTGTTGCTGGGCGACCGCCAAGCCGTTATAGCCGCGAGCCAACGCGTCGAACGCCCCGGCGGCGGTGGCGACTTCGACGGCCTTCTCTATGTCCTCCAGCCCAGACGGGTCGCCGAGGTTTAGCCGTGTCAGTCCGAGCAGGCTAAGAGCCTCGCTCAGGCCGGCTTCCCAGCCCAGCTGCTCAGCCAGAGCGCGTGTCCGCGTGACGATCTCGAGCGCTCGTTCATGCTGGCCCGCGATCGAGGCTCGGCTCGCCAGTCTCTGAAGGACCCAGACGACCGATCGACTCGGCTGCGCGTCTTGGAGTAGAGCCATCGCGCGCTCGGCATGCTCACCGGCAGGCTCTTGTCGACCCTGCATCCAGAACGAGGTCGAGATGAGCATCTCCGCTTCGGCGGCCTTGCCGTTGTCGCCGGCGGCGAGCAGGGCATCCCGGGCCTCCGCCAGCCGTTCGGGATCGCCGCCGCCGCTCTCTGCCCCGAGCACGGATCGGCGGTAGAGGAGCTGGGCTCGCTCCGGATCGTCGTCCGGCCACAACCGAAGCGCGGCGTCGTAGAAGCGTTCCGCCGTGTCGGACGCATAGAGCGTCGCGGCCCGGTCGCCGGCGTCGCGCAGCGCATTCCGAGCCGGCTCGTTCAGCTCGGCCGCATCGAGCCCGGCCGCCTCCGCGAGCTCGAGCGCCTGCAGGTAGTGATGGGCGAGCATCTCGGCTTGCTCCTCGGGGCGTCCGAGCGACTCGATCCATGCCGCCGCTCGCTGATGCTTGTGCGATCGGGCTGCACGCGGGATCTGGCCGTAGGCGACATCCCGGATGAGCACGTGACGGAACGCGTACTCGCTCTCGGTTCCAACCGACGAGGTGCGAGACCTCTCCACGAACTCCTTTCGCGCGAGCGAGTGCAGCAGCTCCTCGGCCTGCCAGCGCGTGACCCCGTCCACGGCCTCGACCGCGCCGAGCCAGAAGACCTTGCCGACCACCGCCGCGTCCTGCAGTAGCCGCTTCTCCTCCTCCGAAAGTGCGTCGAGCCGGGCGGCGATGATTCCCTGCACCGTCTCCGGCACCTCGAGGAGCTCGCCCCGCTCGAGGAGGCTCCGCGCGAACTGCTCGGCGTAGAGAGGGTTGCCGCCGGCGCGCGCGAGGAGCTCTTCCTGCATGTGCGCTTCGAGCTCCGTGCTCTCGAGCAACGACTGGAGGAGCCGACCGGTCTCGTCGGCCGAGAGCGGAGACAGCGAGATCGTCAAAGCGTTCGGCTTGCCGCCGCCCCATCCGGGCCGGCGTTGCAAGAGCTCGGGACGCGCGGTGCCGAGCACGAGCAGCGGAACGCCCCCAGCGCGCTCGACGAGCTGGTCGACGAAGTCGAGCAGCGCATCGTCCGCCCAGTGCAGATCCTCGAACACGAGCACCATCGGCCGGCGCTCGGCCAATGCTTCGAGGTAACGGCGCCAGGCTGCCGCGCCCTCCTCCGGGCTCACGAGCCCAGCCTCGGCCAAACCGGCGAGCGGACGCAGGTGGCGCTCGACCCACTGCGCCTCCGCTGCCTCGACGCCGGACTGACCGACCGCGCGGGCCAGCTTCTCACCAGCCTGCTCGGCGGTGTCGGTCTCGAGGATGCCCGCTTCGGCCTTGACGATCTCGCCAAGCGCCCAGAAGGTCACGCCGTCGCCGTATGGAAGCGAGCGACCCTGCCGCCAGCGGACGAGCTCGGTGCCTTCCTCGACTGCGCGCAGTAGCTCCGAGACGAGGCGGCTCTTGCCGATTCCGGGCACACCGACCAGGGTCACCAGCTGCGGCGAGCGCTCCTCACGGACGCGCTCGAGCGTCGAGACGAGCAGCTCGAGCTCCCGTCCTCGGCCCACGAGCGGAGCGTTCTCCCCGCGGGAGACGTCGACACCGAAACGCGAGCGGGCCTGGAGGGCCTCCCAGGCGCGAATCGGCTCCCTCTTGCCCTTGCCCACGACGGGCCGCTCCTCGCCGTAGTCGATCGCATGTGCGGTCGCTCGATAGGCCTGCTCGCCCACCAGGACTCCGTTCAACGGGGCTGCCGCCTCGAGACGCGCCGCCGTGTTCACAACGTCCCCGGCGGCCATCGATTCGCCCTCACTCGGCAGAGCGCCCAGCGTGACCAGCGCCTCGCCGGTGTTGACCGCGATCCGGACCTGCAGGCCATCGCCTTGCTCGACGGCCCAGTCGCGGATGGCAAGCGCCGCCCGCACGGCTCGCTCGGGATCGTCCTCGTGTGCGATCGGGGCGCCGAAGAGCGCCATCACCGCGTCGCCGATGAACTTCTCGACGGTCCCTCCGAAGCGTTCGAGCTCCGACCGAATGCGGGCGTGGAAGGGGGCTAACAGCGCGCGAACGTCTTCCGGGTCGAGCGTCTCGGCTCGAGCGGTGAAGCCGACAAGGTCGACGAACAGGACGCTCACGACCTTTCGCTCCTCGCCGACCGGCCGGTCGTGGCCCTGCAGCGGGCTTGCGCACTCGTTGCAGAATCGAGCGCCTTCAGGGTTCTCCCGGCCGCAGCTCGGACACGTCAGCACGCGCGAAGCCTACGACGCTTCTCCGTCCGTGCGGTAACGTCGCCTCAATGGATCCGGATCGAGCACGCGAGCTTCTCGCCGCCGAGCGCACGCGGATCGAGAGTGCGCTGTCCCGGCTCGGGCACCAGGACACCGGTGAGCTGTCGGATGAACAGGATCCGGCGAATCTCGCCTCCGACCTCTACCAGGACGAGTTCGACGCCGGACGTGCGGACGATCTGCGCGAGGAGCTCGCTGCGGTCGAGCGGGCCGAGGCACGTCTGGCCGCCGGCACGTACGGGCTCTCGATCGAAAGCGGCGAGCCGATCCCGGACGAGCGTCTGGAAGCCGTCCCGACGGCCGAGAGAACCACTGAAGAAGAGCGTCAGGGCTAGGGGTACCCCGCCCGAGGGATTCCCCTATCTCCCCCCGAATGGGGATGAAGCGCAGGCTGTTTGGCCGCTTCCTTAGACGAGGCTCGCCCATCGCTCAGCGGGCGGGAACTGCGGACAAGGAGTGCGGTGTGAACACGAGAATCATGCGGGCCCTCGCTTCTGGTGCATGTGTGGTCGCACTCGGGGCGGTTGCGGCAGCGCCCGGCATGGCTGCCGGCGACGAGCAACTCATCGACGTGTCCCATCAGGTCGCGGACATCCACAAGAAGATGGACGACCTCCGTGCCCATGGCCGGTGGGCAAGGGGCGGCGAGCTTCTCGCGGGAGCCGACTGTGGGTACGGCGACGCGGCACAGGTCTTCGCTCCCTGGGCCGACAGCGCGATGTACGCGCTCGCGCCCCAGGGCAACTTCGCGCCGAGCGACGATTGGACGCTGGACAAGGATGCGACCGTGGTCGTTGGCGCTGACCCGTTTAGCGGCGCGCTGCAATCCCTCCAGCTCGAGAAAGGCGCCGAGGCGGCCTCGCCGGCGATGTGCGTCGACCTCGACAACCCGACGGTCCGCTTCTTTGCGCGCGATGTCGGCGGCAACGGCAAGTCCAACCTCAAGGTCGACGTGCTGTACGAGGACTTCGACGGACACGTGAAGCACTTGACGGTCGCGAAGCTGCGCCTCGACGATGAGTGGCAGCCATCGGCGATCGTCCCGATGTACATGAACTTCCTGGCGCTCGCATCGCCGGACGGTGTAACGGCCGTTGCCTTTAACTTCAAGGCCGAGGGTCTGCAAAAGGACGAGACGCTGTCGATCTCGAGTCTCTACGTCGACCCCTTCAGCAGCCGATAGGTGGCGCAGAGCGAATCCTGAGACACGGGGGCGGGGAGTACCCGCCCCCAAGCACACGTCATGAGTGCTGAATCCGCCGCCATCGACGTCCAGACCGAGCTCGTCGCAGCCTCGCGGGAGCGCGTCGGCGCTCGGCTCTCCTCGCCCGAGCGGCTCACACACGGAGTCACCGCCGCCGTCTTTCTGGCGATCGCCGTGTTGCTGGCCTCCCACGCGCCTCCCCTGGACGCGCCGCAATGGCTGCTCCTCCCGGCTTTCGTGGCGGCGATTGCCATCGGCTCACGCATCGAGCTCGAGGTCGGGAGCGGGTTCACGTCACCGGTCGAGCTGATCGTGATCCCGATGCTCTTCGCGCTGCCGGCCGGAGCTGTTCCCGTCGCCGTCGCGGCCGGCCTCGTCTGTGGCCAGCTTCCGAGCTACATCCGAGGCCGCGTGCCCCTGCAGCGAATCATCGTCTCGATCGGCAATGCCTCGTACACGATCGCGCCGTCGCTCGTCTTCCTGGTCGCCTTCGATCCCAACGCGGGTGTCGGCGACTGGGCCGCGGTGACCGCGGTGGCAGTGTGCGTGCAGTTCGTCGGCGATGGGCTGATCTCGATGCTGCGCGAGTACCTCGCGGTCGGCGTCGACCCCCGCGGGTTGATCGGGCCCCTCGGCTGGATCTTCTTCGTCGACGCTTCGCTCGCGCCGGTGGGATTCGCGGCGGGCGTCGCCGGCTCGTTGTGGGCGCCTGCCTATATCCTGCCGCTTCCGTTACTGCTGCTGGCGCGGATCTTCGCGAAGGAACGGGCCGACCGTCTCAGTCATGCGCTCGAGCTTTCGGCCGCCTATCGAGGCACGGCCTTCCTGCTGGGAGACGTGGTCGGGGCGGACGACGCTTACACCGGCGAGCACAGCCGTCACGTCGTCGAGCTCACGATCGACGTCGCCGACCGTCTCGGGCTCGACTCCCGCTCACGTCACCTCGCGGAGCTCACGGCACTCCTCCACGACGTCGGCAAGATCAAGATCCCGAACACGATCATCAACAAGCCAGGCCCGCTGACCGACGACGAGCGCGCGATCGTCAACACGCACACGATCGAGGGCGAGCGGCTTCTGTCCCGGGTCGGTGGATTGCTGACCGAGGTGGGGCAGATCGTTCGCTCGTGCCACGAACGGTATGACGGGCGCGGCTATCCGGACGGTCTGGCCGGCGATGCGATTCCGATCGTCGCGCGGATCGTCTGCTGCTGCGACGCGTTCAACGCGATGGTCACGACTCGGCCGTATCGGCCCGCAATGTCGGTTGCAGACGCGCGTGCAGAGCTCCTCGCGAATCGAGGCACGCAGTTCGATCCGGACGTTGTCGACGTGATCCTGGAACTGACGAGCGGACCCGAGTAGCCGGCGCAATCCACGTTGCACTTGGACCAGGGTGAAAGCGGGCCCGCCCCCGAGGGCCCGCTTTCTTCCGCAGTGCGCTTTACGCCGCGGCGAGCGGCCGTCGCCGGTTGTGCTTGCCGACGAGCAGCACGCCGCCGCCGAGGAGCAGGAGCCCGACCATCGAGAGACTCACGATGTAGCCGGTCTTGCTCCAGTCGAAGCTCGGATCGTCGGTGGAGACACTCGCGATCTGCGTCGGCTCACTCTGTGGGCGTGGGATCGTGGCGATGCCGTGATCGCTGTAGATGTTGAGCGGCGTCAGAATCCCCGTCGGCTTCGACTCCGGCGTGATGGGGGCCACGCCTCGGTCGGAGTAGACCATGTTCGGGGTCGGCTCGGACGCGGCCTGGACGACGGCGACGCCGCGGTCTGAGTAGATGCGCTGCACCTTCGCGTTCGCGCTCGGCGCGACGAGTGCCGCGACAGTCAAGACGAGCCCGAGGGCGATGGTCAGTCGGCGTGTGTGCCTGCTGTTCATGACTCCTCCTGTGCGAATCGATGTCATGCACAGACGGTAGGAGGCGCGTCTCGCCGTGTCGTTCGCCGAAGTTACGCTCGCAGTGTCAAGGTCGTCACACTCGCGGTGACTCGCTGCATGGGTGATTTTTCCGGTCAGGCCTGGCAATACGAGGAAAGCGCGCGCATAATCAGAAGTGTCTCCCGCGGCCAGGGGCACCAAGTATCTGCGGCCTGCATGGGGCCGGGGAGGCTTTGCCGCAGGAGCCGACCCGGCCCCTCCTTTCTGCGCGCGCAGCGCGGCAGGAAGGCTCCTGCTTAACTGGCCGCGTGCTGGAGCGGATCACGACGCGCATCCGAGGCGGCAGTGACGGCAACGAGCAACTGACCGCGATCGTCGCGACGCTGCTGCTCGTGCTGCTCGCGGTCGAGGGCGCGACGCTGCTGAACATGAGGTCGCTGCTGACGGTGCACGCCTTCGTCGGCGTCCTGCTCATTCCGGTGGTCGCGGTCAAGCTTGCGAGCACCGGCTGGCGGATGCTCCGCTACTACCTGGGCGCGGACGAGTACGTTCGGCGCGGTCCGCCGCATGTCTTCCTGCGAACGATCGTGGCGCCGGTCGTCGTCGCGTCGACGATCGTCCTCTTCGGGAGCGGCGTCGGCCTGCTGGTGCTCGGGCGCCACGAAGGACCGCTCGTCGGGCTGCACAAGGCGAGCTTCCTGGTCTGGTTCGGGGCGACGACGGTCCACGTGCTGACGCGCATGTTCAGGCTGCCACACGCGATCCGGCGGCCCTCACCCGGCCTAGCCCTGCGCCTCGGCCTCGTCGGTGCGTCGCTCGTCACGGGGCTCGCGCTCGCGACGGTCTCACTGCCGGCGGTCGACGACTTGCAGGACAGCGTCTCCGCGCACGTCGGCGTCGATCCGCACTAATCGCGAAACCCGGCCAAACCGAATCTGCCGAATCCACGTCTAACCTTCTAGGCATGGCGACAGACCGAGCGGAGCCCGGGCTCCTCGACCGCACTTCGGCATCCTCCGAGCTCGGAGAGGACTGGCGCCGCCTGACCAGGAGGGCGACCGCGATCGCCCTCGTCATGAGCCCGGCGCCGTTCGTCTGGCTCCACTCCGTCGAGGGCTACAGCATCGCCTGGTCGCTCGTCGCGACCTTCGCCATCGTCGTCGCGTTCCGAGGCGCGGTCGAGCTCGTGATTCGGCGCATGATGCCGTGGCCGAGCCTCTACGGCACCGACGACCCCGAGCTGAAGGAAGAGGACGTCATCGCTCGCCGCCGCGTCTCGTTCTGGCGTGGCGTGTTCCGGTTGCTGGCCTTCTTCGTCGTCGTGCTGACCATGATCTGGGTCGTCCGGCTTCTCATCCCGGGAGGGTCGGCGAGCTGGCTCGACAGCGCGACCACGATCTACGACTCGATCAAGGGCTTCGTCCAGGGCCAGCAGCTGTTCGGACTGCTCTTCAGCCTGCCGATCTTCTTCCTCTTCAACGCGCTGATCTTCATCGGGCCGATGATGCTGATCGGGGTCTCGCAGATGCGGGGCTTCGAGCCCGGCGACGCGGACTGGGGCGTGCGGCTCCAGGACGTCCGGGGCCAGGACGAGGCGAAGGAAGAGGTGAGCCGGGTCGTCACGCTCTGGCAGTCGGGTGAAGCGTTCGAGCAAGGCCGGCGGCAAGCGCGAGCGCGGACTGCTCTTCCTCGGCGCGCCGGGGACCGGAAAGACGATGCTCGCAAAGGCGATCGCCACGGGGTTCAACTGCCCGTTCGTCCTGATGCCGGGCTCCGGGTTCCAGCAGACCTTCATGGGCATGGACGCCGTCATCGTGCGCTGGCTGGCGCGCAAGGCCAAGAAGCTCGCGCGCAAGTGGGGCGGCCAGTGCATCGTCTTCATCGACGAGATCGACGCCGTCGGCATGCGGCGCGCGGCGCTGGGCGGCGGCGCGAGCTACACCGCCGCCCGGATCGAGGAGTCGCTCTTCTACGGGCCTTTCGGCGCGCTCAACCCGACCGGCGACATGATCCTCGAGACGCGCGCGTGGCGCGACCGGCTGTTCGCCCAGCGCGAGCCGGTGCCGGAGCCGCGCGGCCTTGGTCGGATCTTCAACCAGGGCGGCGGCATGATGCCGGGGATGATGGGCGGCGGCGGCCAGCTCGCGCTGAACCAGCTGCTCGTCGTGATGGACGGGATCGACAACCCGCCGTTCTTCCGGCGCCTGTTCACGAACTGGACGAACACGTTGCTCGACGCGAGCTACATCATCCCGGCGAAGGCCGGCAGGTTCTCGCTCCGGGTCCCGCGTCCGAAGCCGCGCAAGGACCAGATCTACTTCATCGGCGCGACGAACGTCCCGATCAGCCAGCTCGATCCCGCGCTTACGCGCCCGGGCCGCATGGGTCGCCACGTCTGGCTGCGTACGCCGACGAAGATCGATCGGAAGGACATCCTCGACCTCTACATCGGGAAGGTGGCGCACGAGGCGGAGCTAGACGAGGACAAGAAGCGCGACGAACTGGCGCGCATCACGGGCGGCTACAGCCCGGCGATGCTCGAGCAGGTCTGCTCGATGGCGCTCACGTACGCGCATGCCGACGGCCGCGAGCGCTTCGACTCCGGCGACATCCTCGAGGCGATGACGACGGTCGAGTCCGGCACCGCGGTCAACATCGAGTACCCGGAGGAGGACACGCGGGCCGTCGCCCTCCACGAGTCCGGTCACGCGGCCGCGAGCCACGTGTACATGAAGGGCACCGAGTCGACGCGCATCTCGATCCGCATGCGCGGCGAGTCGCTAGGCCATCACCAGGCGGCCGAGCAGGTCGAGCACTTCAGCCAGTGGCGCTCCGACCAGATGGCGACGCTGATCTGGGGCCTTGGCGCGATGGCCGCCGAGCGCGTGTTCTACGGACAGACGACGAGCGGGGTCGGCGGTGACATCCAGACGGTGACCCGGCTAGCAGCGCTCATGGTCGGCGCCGCGGGCATGGGGCCGGAGCCGCTCGAGCTCGGCGACCGCAGCGACGCGATGGAGGAGGAGCGCGTCCTCAGACGGTTCGAGGAAATCGGGCTCAAGCTGATGAACCGCACCGGCAGCATCCAGGACCACGACGTCGCCGCGGGCGTGCTCATGGACCGCGACAAGCGGAGCATGGCCGCGCAGCTCGTCGGCCAGGCGTACGTGACGGCGCACAATTTCGTGCGGCAGAACCGCACGGGGATCGAGAAGATCGCGGACGAGGTCGTGGCGCGCAAGGAGATCTACGGTGACGACCTGGTCGAGCTCCTCGACGGCGCGAAGCTCGAGCCGGCGAACATCGATCTCCTCGAGGAGAAGTCATGGCCGACGCTGTAGAAAAGTCCAGCCGCAAGGTGCACAGCAAAGGCTTCATGGCCGCGAACCTCGTCGTCGTTGGCGGCTTCGTGGCCGTGCTCGTGCTGTTCGCGCTGCTCGTCTCGCGCGGCACATCGAACAGCTGGTCGTCGTACAAGCCGAAGGGCGGCGACGTCTTCTCGAAGGCGCAGAACATGGCCGACCACGTGGCGCCGGCGTACAAGTACAACGGCGAGCCGATCGCGGTCGTCCAGGCGCAGCCGCTCCTCTACCAGGACGCGGTCGTGGACGGGATCGCGTTCACGAGGAAGCCGTTCCGCAAGATCGGAAGCCCCTTCAAGCAGTTCGAGCCGTCCGGCGGCACGGTCGCGTACGTCTTCTGCGGCAGTGCGCCACGTTGCGGCCTACCGAGTGCAGGCGCTCAGGACACGGTTCCGATGCTCCGCCGGGAAACGCTCGAGCTCGCGCTCTACACCTTCAAGTACACACCGAGCGTCGACTCGATCGTGGGCCTGCTGCCGCCCTCCGGGAACACGAGCTACGCGATCTACCTCAGGCGGCGGAACTTCGCGAAGGAGCTCTCGAAGCCGCTCGACGCGACGCTTCCGCAGCACAAGGTGCTCAGCTACCAGCAGCTCAGCCCCGTCGAGAAGGCGACCGTCGACCGCCTGACGATGAAGAACACGTACCAGTCGGCGTTCTCGCAGGGCGCCAACGGGCGGACGCTGCTCGTGCTCCAGTCGGTCGAGCACTAGCCTCTCCGGCCGTGCGCCGCATTCCGCTTCTCCTCTGCCTGGCATTCCTGCTGACCGGGTCGTCGGCGGCCCAGACGCAGGTCGGGTTCCTCGCGGTGGGCGACTACGGCGTCGGCGGCTCGCGTGAGCAGGCGGTCGGCCTCGGCATGAAGCGCTTCGAGGTGCGGCATCCCGCGAACATGCTCGTCACGCTCGGCGACAACGACTACCTGGCGAGTCCCTTGCAGTTCCGGGCGAACTGGCAGACGGCGTTCGGCTGGGCTCGTCGGTCGGGCCTGCGGGTCGGGGGAGTGCTCGGGAACCACGACTACGAGCTCGGACGGGGCGCCTACGAGCTGAAGACGCTCGGCATGCCCGGGCGCTACTACACCCGCAAGCTCGGCGACGTCCAGCTCTTCTTCCTGGACTCGAACGCGATCACGACCCGGCAGACGAGCTGGCTCCAGCAGCAGCTCTCGCAGTCGACCGCGACCTGGAAGATCGCGCTCTTCCACCATCCGCCGTACACGTGCGGCGGTCACGCCGGGAACACCGACGTGGTGCATAGCTGGGTGCCGCTCTTCGAGCGCTACGGCGTCCAGCTCGTCCTCTCCGGGCACGACCACGACTACCAGCGCTTCGCGCCCCGTGAACGGCGTCACGTACGTCGTTCACGGAGGCGGCGCGGCTCCGCTCTATCGGCTGCACGGCTGTCCGAGCTCGTATCCGCCGTGGGTGCGGCGATTCTCCGAGCACGGCTTCCTGTACGTCTCTGCGACCGACGCGAAGCTCGACGTGTCCGCCGTGGACCTGCGCGGCCGTGTGCGCGACCACGTAGCCCTCACGCCGTAAAGCTAGAATCGCCGCATGGCCGAGATCGGCACGATGCGGGTGAAGAGCGGGCTCGCCGAGATGCTCAAGGGCGGCGTGATCATGGACGTGACCGACGCCGACCAGGCCCGCATCGCCGAGGACGCGGGCGCGTGTGCGGTGATGGCGCTCGAGCGCGTCCCGGCGGACATTCGCCGCGAGGGCGGCGTCGCGCGCATGGCCGACCCGGACAAGATCACCGAGATCCAGGAGGCCGTGACGATTCCGGTCATGGCCAAGGCGCGCATCGGCCACTTCGTCGAGGCGCAGATCCTCGAGGCGCTCGAGGTCGACTACATCGACGAGAGCGAGGTCCTGACGCCCGCGGACACGGCGAACCACATCGACAAGTGGAAGTTCACGGTCCCGTTCGTCTGCGGCTGCACGAACCTCGGAGAGGCGCTGCGGCGGATCGCCGAGGGCGCCGCGATGATCCGCACGAAGGGCGAGGCGGGCACCGGCGACATCGTCAATGCGGTCACGCACATGCGCGCGGTCTTCGGCTCGATGAAGAAGCTCGGCGCGATGAGCTCCGACGAGCTGTACTCGGAGGCGAAGGAGCTGCGCGCCCCGGTCGAGCTCGTCCAGTGGGTCTCGGAGAACGGCCGGCTTCCGGTCGTGACGTTCACCGCCGGCGGGATCGCGACACCGGCCGACGCGGCGCTCTGCATGCAGCTCGGCGCGGACGGCGTCTTCGTCGGCTCGGGCATCTTCAAGTCGACGAACCCATCCGAGCGCGCAAAGGCGATCGTCGAGGCGACGACGCACTACCAGGACGCTCAGGTGCTGGCGCGCGTCTCGCAGGGCCTGGGCGACGCGATGACGGGCCTCGCAGCGGCCGGAATCCCGCCCGAAGAGCTGCTCGAAACTCGCGGCTGGTAATCAGGCTGGCCGTCCGGCCTGCGCGTCACAGTCCGCCGCGTGACCGCGGTCCGCGTTCCCTGGTCGAGCGCGTCCTTCCTCGCCTACCTTGGCGGGATCACGATCCTGGCCGCGATCCTCGCGCTCCTCGGAGTCCAGTCCGGCGAGCACGGCGCAGGGGGCTTCGTCTTCTGGACACTGCTTCTGTTCGTGATCCTCGCCGGAGCAGCAGAAGCTGCGCGCATCCGTGGCCACTTCGTCACGGGCGGGTTGCTCGCGATCAGCGCGGTCGCCTCCTTCGTCATCCTCGCGGGCGCAATCGTCGAATGGTTCGGATGGCTTCCGAACACGAACGACGACGAGGTCTTCTTCAACGGGTTCCACTTCTGGCTGCTCACGCTCGAGCTGATCGCCGTCGTGGCCGCCGCGGTCGCGCTGAGGCGGTTCCGGTTCCCGCTCATCGTCATCGTCCTAGCCGCGGCGATCTGGTCGTTCGTGTCCGACCTGCTCTCGAACGGCGGCGGCTGGGCGGCGATCGTCTCGATCGCGGTCGGGCTCGCGTTCCTGTTTGCCGGAATCGCGGTCGACGGCGGACCGTCTCGGTTCTACGGCTTCTGGCTGCACGTCGCGGCCGGGCTCGCGATCGGCGGCGGGCTGCTCTGGTTCTTCCACGACGGCGACTTCGACTGGATCGTGGTCGCGGTCATCGGCTTGCTGTACATCGCGCTCGGACGTCACCTGGGCCGCTCGAGCTGGGTCGTTCTAGCGGCGTGGGGCATGCTCCAAACTGCCAGCCACTTCGCCGACAAATGGTCGAGCTTCAGCGACTTCTTCCTCTTCCCGCTCTTCCCGTTCGTCACGCTAGCCGGGTTCGACGGCGAATCCGGTGCGGACGCACACGAGTGGGCGGGGCCGGTCACGTTCGCGGTCACCGGCCTCGTGTTCATCGGGATCGCGATCTTCCTCGCGCGACGCTCCCGGCCGCCGCTGGTCGAAATCTAGAATTCGCCACATGAAGATCGGCGTCCTGGCCCTCCAAGGGAACTTCCGTGAGCATGCGGCGATGCTGCGACGCCTCGGAGCGGAGCCGATCGAGGTGCGCAAGCCGGAGCAGCTCGAGGGGCTCGACGGGCTCATCGTCCCGGGCGGCGAGTCGACGACGTTCATGCGCCTGATGCGGCTCTACGGGTTCGAGGATGCGATCCGGCGCTTCGAGCAGCCGGTGCTCGGCACGTGCGCGGGACTGATCGTGCTCGACGGCGACCATCTCGGGCTCCTCGACGTCGAGGTCGCGCGCAACGCATACGGCCGCCAGGTCTTCAGCTTCGAGGCCGATCTGAAGCTGGCCGGCGACGACGAGCCGCTGCGTGGCGTCTTCATCCGGGCGCCACGCGTGATCGGCACGGGTGACGACGTCGAGGTGCTCGCCGATCTCGACGGCGAGCCGGTCCTCCTCCGGCAAGGCCGCTTCCTGGTCGCTACCTTCCATCCCGAGCTCACCGACGACACGCGCGTCCACGAGCTCTTTCTCGAGTCAGTCAGGGAGGCGAGCCTTGTCCGGACATAGCAAGTGGGCGTCGATCAAGCGGAAGAAAGGTGCGACCGACGCGAAGCGGGGCCAGCTCTTCTCGAAGCTGACGCGCGCGATCATCGTCGCCGCGCGCGACGGCGGGCCCGATCCGGGCGCGAACATCGCCCTTCAGAACGCGATCGAGAAGGCGCGCGAGAACTCGATGCCGAAGGACAACATCGACCGCGCGATCGCCAAGGGCGCAGGAACCGGCGCGGACGCGGCCGCCTACGAGACCATTACCTACGAGG
The DNA here is from genome assembly GCA_963812695.1 of uncultured Actinomycetes bacterium. GTDB lineage: Bacteria > Actinomycetota > Thermoleophilia > Gaiellales > Gaiellaceae > VAXT01. The sequence goes on along the minus strand of CAWEWD010000008.1, from coordinate 66,290 downwards.
GCTACGGCCCGGGCGGCGTCGCGCTCTTCCTCGAGGCGCTGACCGACAACCGCAACCGCACCGCGGCGGACGTGCGTTCCGCATTCACGAAGAACGACGGCAACCTGGGCGAGTCGGGCTCGGTCGCGTGGCTCTTCGAGCGCAAGGGCGTCATCCTCGTCGACGGCTCCGCGGACGAGGACGAGCTGATGCTGACCGCCGCCGACGCGGGCGCCGAGGACATCGAGCAGGACGAGTCGTCGTTCCGGGTCACGACTACGCCCGAGGCGCTGCACGCGGTCCGCGCGGGTCTCGAGGAAGCGGGCTTCTCGATCGAGTCCGCCGAGTCGACGATGGTGCCGAAGACCTCGGTCGAGATCGAGGACGAGGCCATGGCCCGAAAGGTCGTGCGCCTGATGGACGAGCTGGAGGAGAACGACGACGTCCAGGCCGTCTACTCGAACTTCGACATCCCGGAACGAGTCCTCGAAGCCGTCGCCGGCTGATCCTTGTAACAGACTGTTACTTGGGCTTATCGCCCGGCGTGGATCGTGCGGCTCGTTGCCGTGAACCCGGACAGTCGAACGGACACGCGGTACGTCCCGCGCCGCTTCGCCTGTAGCGAGTAGAAGCCGCGCTGGTTCGTCTTCGCGGACGAGACCTTCGTCCAGCCGCCGCCCGTGCTCTTCTCGAGGGAGACCTGCGCGCCGAGGACGGCGTCCAGGAACCGGTCGACGACCTTGCCACGCACCCGCCGGCCCTTCTCGAACGAGCGTGCGGCCACGATCTTCGGCGGCAGATTGCCCTGCAACTCTGCGCTCCCGAGTGCGACGAGCACCTGGCCGCGGTTCCAGCTCGTGGCCACGCTCGAGCCGTTGACGATGAACGAGTCGTCGGGCGGGTCGAGCGCCTCGAACCGGATCACCGCCTGCAGGTTCGTGTCGAGCGGAAACGCGAGCACGCCCTCGAAACGAGCATCGCCGGGCGTCTGCGGCCGCATCATCACGTAGAAGCCCAGGATCGTCCCGACGGCCTTGGTGCCGACAGCGTGCGGTACCGACAGGCCTCCCTGCTGGTCGCGCGTCCAGTCCGTGTGCTGGACGTTCGCCTTCGCCACGGCCTCGGCGTCGCCCTGTCGCTGGTCGAAGCTGACCGACCAGTCGAGTGACGCGAAGCCCGCGTTCTCGGGATGGCCGAACTGCTCGTAGCGGGGCCCGAGCCAGCGGCCCGCGTTGCCGGACGAGGATTGCCGGTTGTAGGTCGTCGGCGACGCGAGCTCGACGAGCAACCCGGGCGGAAGCTGGTGTGCCTGCCGCGCCGGGTCGGAGATGCGGATCCGCTCCACGGACTGCGCGCCCGCGATCTGGGTGCCGACGGCAAGGGCCAGGAGCCCCGCGACCAACGCGAAGAGGACGGAAAAGCGCCGCATACAGCCCTAGAGGCTAGCCCAGGTTGCAGCTAGCGCTTGCCGCGGCTGACGACCAGGTTGACGCGTGCGCCCCTGGCTCGCTTGATGCCCCAGCGCGGGCTCTGCTTGACGATGCGGCCGCGCGGCTTCCGGGAAGTGGCGCGGCGCACGCGCCCGACGCGGCAATGGGCGCGCGTGATCATCCGTCTGGCTGCCGGCATCTTCCTGCCGACGACCTTCGGCACCTTGCATTTCGGCTTGGGCGGCGGAGGCGGAGGTTGCGCCGTGCCGACGGTGAAGCTGCCTTTCATGAAGCTCGCGTGCGGGTCGCAGACGAACCTGTAGACGCCGTCGGTGAATGTCACCGTCCAGGTTTGCGTGCCCTTGAAGTCGATCTCGGTCTTCCGGTCGACCCCGGCGCCGGTCAGGTGGAAGTTGTGGAACGTCGAGTTGTCGCGGACCTGGATCACGTACGTCCCGGCCGTGAGGTGCGTCACCGCCGCGCCGTTCATCGTCAGCGTGATGTTCGTGCCGTCGTTGGTCCCGACAGTGGCGAGGAGCTGGCCGGGCGGCGGCGGTGGAGGCGGTGGGGGCGGCGGTGGCGGCGGCGGAGGCGGCCCGGAGCTCACGTTGACCGTTCCGGTCATGAAGGGATGCGGCGCGCAGTGGTAGCCGTAGGTGCCCTCGCTCGTGAACGTGAATGCAAATGTCGCGTGAGGCGCAAGGAGTCCTGAATCGAAGGCTCCTGTGTCGGAGGTCACGCTGTGTGTGTCGACGCCGTTGTTGGTCCAGCAGACGGTCGTCCCCGGTGTGACGTTCAAGGTCGGCGGGTCGAACGCGTAGTCGACGATGTTGGCAAGCGTGGCGCCGCTCGGACAGCCGGGTGGCGGTGGCGGTGGCGGAGGTGGGGGCGGTGGCGGTGGTGGAGGTGGAGGTGGCGGCCCGCCGGTGACCGTGACCGTCGCGATCATCCAGGCATGCGGCAGACAGTGATAGGGGAAACTGCCGGCCGAGTTGAATGTGTACTCGAAGGTCTGGCCCTGCTGGAGCGAGCCGGAGTCGAAGACGCCTTCTACGTCGGACGTGACCGTGTGCGGCGTCGTGTCCTGGTTGACCCAGCAGACGGTCGTACCGACCGGAACGGTCAGCGTGTCCGGGTCGTACCCGAAGTTGATGATGTTGACCTGAACCGCGTTCTGATCGCAGTTCGGCGGCGGCGGACCCACGGGCGCACCGCTGATCGCAGGCGTGCTCCCGACCAGCGCGCAGATCGCTACGGCAAGCGTCAGTGCGGCGAAATGACGAACCCTCACGACTCCCCTCGGTGGACCCTAGTCCATTAGGCCCATACGCGAAAGGGGGATTTCCGGTTTTCAAGGCAGGAACGTCCGGTCCTGCGCCTAACCTCGACCCGTGAAGGTTCTGGGCATCGATCCGGGCACGGCTGCATGCGGGTACGGCATCGTCCAAGAAAAAGGCGGGCGGGTACGGGCCATCGACTACGGGTGGTGGAAGACCCCCGCGTCCGACCGGCCCGAGGCGCGCCTGAAGACGATTTTCGACGCGGTCACGACGCTCATCGACCAGGCAGCGCCCGATGCCGTCGCGCTCGAGGAGTCCTTCGTCGGCGTCGACGCCCGCACCGCGCTCTCCGTCGGACAGGCCCGCGGCGCCATACTCGTCGCCTCCGCGCTCGCCGGAGTGGAGTGCGCTGAGTACGCGCCGTCCCGCGTCAAGCAGGCCGTGTGCGGCTACGGCCGCGCCGAGAAGGCCCAGGTGCAGCGCATGGTGCAGGCGATCCTCCGCCTCGACGCTCCGCCCGAGCCGAGCCATGCAGCCGACGCGCTCGCGGTCGGGATCTGCCACGCGCTGGCGCCGCCGTTGCTGAAGGCAGTCTCCGCGTGATCGCCCGCCTGACGGGAACCCCGGTCTCGCGGACCGCTGACGGGCTCGTGCTCGACGTCAACGGCGTCGGGTACCTGCTGCGCGTTTCGGAGCGCGCGGGCCGCAAGGCGAAGGACGGCCGCGAGGTCTCGTTCGACACGTATCTCCACGTGCGCGAGGACGTTCTCCAGCTCTACGGGTTCGCCGACCCGTCGGAGCGCCAGCTCTTCGAGCAGCTCCTGTCCGTGTCGGGAGTCGGCCCGAAGGTCGCGCTGCTCATCGTCTCGGGCTCCTCGCCGGCAGACTTGCGGCGCTCGATCGTCCTCGGCGACACCACCCGCTTCCTGGCCATTCCCGGAGTGGGGAAGAAGACCGCGGAGCGCGTCGTCCTCGAGCTGAAGGAGAAGATGGGGCTCGAGCAGGTCGTGCCCGCGGGCGCGCCCGATCTCGTTGCGCGCGACGCGCTCGTCGAGCTCGGCTACTCGCCCGTCGAGGCGGAGCGCGCGCTGGCCGGCACGGATCCGGAGGCTCCGCCCGAGGAGCGCGTCCGCCAGGCGCTGAAGGCGGCGTGACCGAGCAGTTCCTCGCTCCGTCGCTCAAGCCGGAGGAGGACGAGCTCGATCGATCGCTCCGACCACGGAATCTCGACGACTTCGTCGGGCAGGAGCGCGTCAAGGAGCAACTGGACATCGCGTTGCAGGCGGCGCGCGCACGCGAGGAGCCGCTCGATCACGTGTTGCTCGTCGGGCCGCCGGGCCTCGGCAAGACGAGCCTGGCATACATCGTCCGCGAGGAGCTCGGCGTCGGCATCCGCTGCGTGGCCGGGCCTGCGCTCGAGCGGAAGGGCGACATGGCCTCGATCCTGACCGCGCTCGAGCCGCGCGACGTGCTCTTCGTCGACGAGATCCACCGGCTGTCGAGCGCCGTCGAGGAGGTGCTCTACCCGGCGCTCGAGGACTTCCGGCTCGACATCGTCGTCGGGCAGGGGCACGCGGCGCGGACGCTCACGCTGGAGGTGCCGCCGTTCACGCTCGTGGGCGCCACGACGCGCACCGGGCTGCTGACGACGCCGTTGCGGGATCGCTTCGGGATGACCTTCCGGCTCGAGTACTACGAGGCGGACGAGCTGGCGTTCATCGTGCGCCGCTCCGCCGGAATCCTCGGCGTCCAGATCGACGGCGAGGCGGCCGACGAGATCGCCTCGCGCTCGCGAGGGACGCCCCGCGTCGCGAACCGCATCCTGCGGCGGGTGCGCGACGTGGCGGAGGTGCGCCACGAAGGCGTCGTCACCACCGAGGTGGCCGCCGAGGCGCTGGAGCTGCTCGAGGTGGACGGGCACGGCCTCGAGCGCACCGACCGGGCGCTCCTGCACGCGATCGTCGATCGCTTCGACGGCGGGCCGGTTGGGTTGTCCACGTTGGCCGTGGCCCTCGGCGAGGAGCCGGACACGGTCGAGGACGTCTACGAGCCCTACCTGCTCCAGCTCGGGTTCATTCAGCGCACGCCGCGCGGGCGGATCGTGACGAAGCTCGGGCGCGAGCACGTGGGCGCTGCGAAACGGGCTGAGGCGCTCTTCTAGACCGCTTCGGCCTGCGGATGGTCGAGCAGGGCCAGCGCTCGGTCGACGGCCGCGATCACGTCGCCGCGGTTGCGTTCCGGCGCGTCGTTCCACGGGTCGATCGCGAGCGTGCCGGTTGCGCGGCTGAGGACGTTCGTCGCGTCCGCCAGCGCTTGCGCCTCGATGGAGTGCGCGACGAAGTCGACGTCGAGCCTGTCGTCATGGCGATGCCAGCTTGCGAGGAGCGCCCCGACGAGCGACCAGGACGCCGCCTCGTCGCTCCAGGCGTTCACGACGTGTCCTCGAACGTCCCGGGCCTGAGCGCACTTCGACCAACCTCTGAGGAGGAGGCCGCGAGCCTCCGTCAGCATCGCCGCAGCCGGATCGTAGGCCGCTTGTGACAATAGTTGCTCCTGGTTGGAGGGTAGCACGGAGATCTGCATGAATCCGACTCCCGAGCAGTGTCTGTTCCGCTTCGTGTGGCCGCGACGGGTCTTCAGCGCGATCCCCGCGACCGTGGTCGAGCGGACGTCGAGCCGGGTCGTGCTCTGGATCGCCCCGGAACGCCGGTTCGTTGGCCTCGCGGACGCACCGCGCGGAGCACGCTGGGCTCACGCGGAGCGCCCGGGAGCGTCTGCTGACGGGGATCAGACCCCGGCTTAACCGAAGCCCGGCCGGCCAACCTCGTTGGACAACCTCCACGCGCTGTGGAGCGTTTGCGCGTCTCGCGTTCCACAATCGCCACGCCTTTGGAGCGGGGTCTGACCCCGGGGTACGGTCCGAACGAGCGTGGCTCGTTGGGACGGCGTTTCGCCTACCGGCGGAACTGGACTTCGTGCCAGGACGGCACCGGCGCGAGCTCGAGCAAGGCGCGGTCGCCGCGCGGATCGCGGTACGCGAACTCGGCCTCCTCGTCGTCCCAGTCCACCTCGAGCAGCCCCTCCTTGACGCGATGGTCGAGCCAGGCGCCCCGGAAGACGAGCTTGCGCAGCCAATAGACGAGCGACTCGCCGCGAACAAGCGACAGCTGCTCCCAGTGGCGCACCAGATAGCGGCCGAGCGAGCTGCGCGGCTCCTCGATCAACCCATCCGCGGCGAGCTCGACGAGATCCTCCGTCTCGTCCTCGTCGAGGTCGTTGTCCTCCACGAGCCCGAGCTTGACCGCGGCCGCAGTAACACGCTGCTCGAAGTCCTCCGTGTTGAACGCGAACCGGTAGCCGAGGAACTCGACCATGTAGTCCTCGCCCGACGAGTAGTTCGCTTCAACGGTCACGCATCTCAGGATAGTCGTCGCCGTCCGACGGCCTCCGTACCGTGGCTCGGCCCATGGATTGGTCGGTCAAACCGTGCTCTCAGAGCGCCGCGAGCGCCCTTGCGGACGCCCTCGCCCTGAGCGAGACGACCGCGCGTGTGCTCGTTCGGCGCGGCTACGACGATCCCGAGGAGGCGCGCGCGTTCCTTGAAGGAGCGCCGCCCGGCCACGATCCGTTCCTGCTCGGCGACATGGCCGCGGGCGTCGACGCGATCAAGACCGCGATCGCAGCCGGCACGCGAATCTGCGTCCACGGCGACTACGACGCGGACGGCATCTCCGCGACCGCGCTCGCGGTGCTCATCCTGCGCGAGCTCGGCGCGGACGTCGTCTGGCACCTGCCGAGCCGTTTCGAGGAAGGCTACGGCGTGCAACGCGAAACGCTCGAGCGGCTCGCCGATGAGGGCTGCGGGCTCGTCCTCACGGTCGACTGCGGCGTGACCGCGGTCGAGGAGATCGCCGAGGCGCGGGCGCGCGGGCTCGAGGTCGTCGTCACCGACCATCACAGGCCCGGCGAGACGCTCCCGGACTGTCCCGATCGTCGCCACGCGGCCTTCCGACTATCCATTCCCAGAGCTCTGCGGCACGGGCGTCGTCTACAAGCTCGGCGAGGCGCTGCTCGGCCCGGGCCACGAGGCGCTGACGCGGCACCTCGACCTGGTCGCCCTAGCGACGATCTCCGACGTGGTCCCGCTCGTCGACGAGAACCGCGCGCTCGCGCTCGCCGGCCTTCGCTCCCTCGCGCGCACGCAGAAGCCGGGGCTCCGGGCGCTGATGAAGGTTGCGCGTGTCGACCCGGCCCGAGTCGACGAGGGCGCCGTCGGGTTCCGGCTCGCGCCGCGGATCAACGCGTCGGGACGGCTCGGCCGCCCGGGCGCGGCGCTCGAGCTGCTGCTGACCGAGGACAAGGACGAGGCCGGCAAGCTGGCGCACCAGCTCGAGGAGCTGAACCGCGAGCGGCAGGGAGTCGAGGACCGGATCGTCCGCGAGGCGTTCAAGAAGATCGACGAGTGGCCGGAGGCGAAACAGCGCCGCCGCGGCTACGTCCTCGCCGACGAGACCTGGCACGAAGGCGTGATCGGGATCGTCGCGTCCCGTCTCGTCGAGCGCTTCCATCGCCCGGTCGTCTTGATCGCGGGCGCGGACGGGAACTGGAAGGGCTCGGGCCGCTCGACGGGTGCATTCGACCTCCACGGTGGCCTGGCCGCCTGCTCCGAGCATCTCGAGCGCTTCGGCGGACATCGGGCCGCCGCCGGTCTGTCGATCGACCCGGCCGAGATCGATGCGTTCTCCGAGGCATTCGCGGCTCACGCCGACGCCGCGCTGACGGACGACGACCTGCGTCCGCAAACCGTGGTCGACGCAGTCGTCACGGGACGGGAGCTCACGCTCGACCTCTGCGAGGAGCTCCGCCGTCTGGCCCCGTTCGGGCTCGCGAACCCGGGCGTCACACTGCTCCTGCCGTCCTGCGAGCTCGGCAACCTCGCAGCCGTCGGTGACGGCAAGCATCTGCGCTTCCGCGTCCACGACCGAGGACTCGACGCGGGCAGTGCGATCGCCTTCGGCCTGGGCACGCAGCTCGACCGGTTCCGCCAGGTGGGGCGCTACGACGTCATCTTCCGCCTCGAGGCGAACCAGTGGAACGGCACGGTCGCTCCGCAACTGGTCGTGCGCCGCGTGCTGGACGCTCCGGAGCGCTACGAGAGCCTGCGCCACTGGCTCGCCGACGAGTGGCGGAAATCGACCGACGAGCGCACGCCCGACGCTCAGGCGATCTTCGCCGAGCTCGGCCTCGACGGCGAAACAGCGATCAAGAAATCGCTACTCGAGTCCGAAGCGTTCCGGGCGCTGCTCGACGAGCCCGAGCTCGCCCGCGCCGCCTAGCCCGGCTTCCTCGCCAGGAAGATGGCCCACCCGAACGCGTCCCGCCGCGCCAGGTACCGCCGCTTGTGCTCCTCGTGCGCGAGCCGAATGTCCTGATCGTCGTTCTCGAGGAGCCAGTCCTCGACGGCGCGCCAATGCAGCGACTCGTAGCCGTCCCAGTCGTCGGTCGAAGAGCTGATCAATCCGATCAACGAGACGCCGTGCCGCTCGACCTTGCTCCCGGTCTCGGAGAGCGAGACGTAGCCCATCGTGTCCATCCCAACGGGCGGGCTGCGGCGCCAGAACGGCTCGCCGACGACGACATGCCCACTGGGCCGGACGGCCGGCACGAGCGCGGACAGCGTGCCGTCGAGGTCGTCCCAGACGAACGTCGCCCCGAGGCAGAGCGCGACGTCCCAGGACTCGGGCTCCAGCGGGAACTCGCGCCCGTCGGACTCGACGACTTCGATCGACTCGCCGAGGCCCGCCTCCGCCACCCGCTCGCGCGCCGTCGCCACGAACCCCGGATATCGCTCGACTCCGGTGATCCGGCAGCCGAACGTCGACGCGAGAACGAGCGCAGGTCCACATTTGCCCGACGCAACGTCGAGTACGCGCGGTCTCTGGCCCCAGGCCGAGCCACTCGCCCATGAGCCTGATCTTCTCCGGGCTCGTCGGGTTCTGGATGTCGTGGTCGCGCTCGGCGACGGCGTAGTACCAGGGCACGTCAGAAGCCTCGCAGGCGCTGGAGCAGGTTGAGCAGCTCGTCGATCGGCAGATTCCCGACGACGCCGCGCAGGACGCCGGCCAGCGTCGAGTTGAGCGCGCCGGCGTTCTGGGCGTCGTCGATCGATCGTTTCAGCCCGGTCTGGACGAGGCTCTCCAGCTCACCGTTCGAGATGTTGTGCTCCCGGACGAACTGCGCGCGCGAGTCGGGGTTCGCCAGCGCGAGCACCATGTCCTCGCGGGACACGTGCAGCTGGCACGCGGCCCCGTCGAGCGCGGACAGCACGATCTGCTCGGCGACCGCCTCGAAGCCCTGCGGGCTCCGCCAGGAGCGGGGCGCACACGGGTCGGCGACCTTGGCCGGGGCGTACGAGGCGCCGCCGAGCACCAGGTAGAGGCCGACGAGGACGAGCACTGCAGCGGTCGAGTACGCGATTGCGCGCATCAGACGCCGACTTCCTCCGCCCGAGCACGATCGGGATCAGCGCCAGCAACCCGAGCAGCGCAGAGACGAGGAACGAGCGCGAGAACGCATTCGTGACCGCCCGGTCGAGCTGGTCCTGCAGCGCGTTGCCGAGATCGGAGTAGGCGGAATCGTCGCGATGGCCGACGACCGCCTTGACGTCGGGGATCCGGCCTTCAGCCGTGGCCTTGTCGACCGCGACGAGGACGTCCCGTGCGACGCCGATCTTGTCGAGCGGCGAGATGTGGCTGTCCAGGACGGCAGCCGTTCCGGCCGCGAGCGCGTCGTGCTCGTTCCGGTTGAGATCCGAGGTGAAGATCGGCGTCAGCAGGAGCAGTCCGAGCACGATCCCCGCGTGTCGCGCGGCGATCGTCCAGCCGCCGTGGACGGCCTGCCCAGAGCGGCCCGCCAGCGCGCGCTGCGTGAGAGCGGACAGCGCAAGTCCCAGCCCGGCGCCGATTGCGATCTGCGGCAGGATCGTCCACACGACGCCGGCGTGAGGCAGCCACGCGAGAGCCGCGAGACCGCCCGAGATCAGGATCGCGCCGGAAGCCGCCCGGGTCCAGGCCGGCCTGATCCCACCTGCGACCCGCGTCGCCGCGATCGCCGCCAACGGCATGATCGTCACGACGAGCCCCGCCGCGAGCGGTTGGAGCCTCCAGCCGTTGATCAGCAGGATCACGAGGAGGAAGAGCGCGGCCACGAGGGCGCCCGAGACGAGGAGGAGCGCCGCGTTCGCTGCGATCTGCGGCCGCTCGACCGGCTCGGGCACGCGCCGCGCCTGCACGCCGGACAGTGTGAACAGGCCGAGTAGCGCGACAGGCGCCTGCAGCACGAAGATCGACTCCCAGCCGAAGAGCTGCGTGAGGATTCCGCCGATCGCGGGGCCGACCGAGGCGCCGACGATCCCCGCCAGCGCCCAGATCCGCGCCGCCGAAGCGTCAGCTCCCGTGACCTCGGAGAGCAGGTCGAGCGCGGCGACGACGACCGCGGCCCCCGCGACGCCCTGGACAGCTCGCAGCGCGACGAGCACGCCGAAGGTCGGCGAGAACGCGCACGCGAAGGACGCGGCCGCGAACACGACCGTCGACACCCTGAACACGCCGACCGGCCGTCGGCGCGCAAGAGCCGCAGCGGGCACCGCAGCGACTGCGAGCGCCAGGTTGAACGAGATCAGCGCCCAGGCGAGCGTCGAGACCTCGACGTCGAACTGCACGAGGATCTTAGGGAGCGCGAGCGTGACGACCGACGAATCGGCGAGGACGAGCCCGACCGAGAGGCCGAGCAGCGCAATCCGGTTCCGCGATCCGAGCGGCTGCATGAGCCGGACGGATTGTCGACTAATTCAGCGCTCGGTTCTTACCGATGCGGAGCCGTGAGCGCGAGCAGCAGCCGAGTGACGGCGATCGTGCGGCGGCGTTTGAGGTGTCGTCTGAACACGAGCGGCATCACTTCTCTGTGTCGGCGACGAATCCGCGCCGCCGCGTTTCCGGCCGAAACGGCGACGGAAGGTAGCGGAACTACAATTTGTGCATGGCACTCCTCGAAGCTCGCGAACGGCACGAAGATCTCCTCGAAGAGCTGATCGCCGAGGTCGCGTCCTACAACCCGGACGCCGACCGCGAGCTGATCGCTCACGCTTTCGAGTTTGCGACCCGCGCGCACGACGGCCAGGAGCGGCGGTCGGGCGAGGCGTTCATCCACCATCCGTTCGGCGCGGCCAAGATCTGCGCCGAGCTCAGGCTGGACGACGAGACGATCGCGGCGGCGCTCCTGCACGACGTCGTCGAGGACACGGACGTCGGCATCGACGAGGTGCGCGTCGAGTTCGGCGACGAGATCGCGAGCCTCGTCGAGGGCGTCACCAAGCTGACGCGGATCCAGTTCCAAAGCCGCGAGCACGCGGAGGCCGAGAACTATCGGAAGATGATCGTCGCGATGGCCCACGACGTGCGGGTCATCCTCATCAAGCTCGCGGACCGTCTGCACAACATGCGCACGCTCGAGTACCTCGGGCGCCAGAAGCAGGTCCAGAAGGCCCGCGAGACGCTCGAGGTCTACGCGCCGCTCGCGCACCGGCTCGGCATCCACAAGCTGAAGTGGGAGCTCGAAGACCTCGCGTTCCAGACGCTGCATCCCCGCAAGTACGCGGAGATCGAGGCGATGGTCGCCGAGCGCCGCGCCGATCGCGAGGAGCACGTGCGCGAGGCCGCGATCGTGCTCACGAAGGAGTTCGACAAGGTCGGGATTCCCGCCGAGATCTCGGGCCGCGCGAAGCACTTCTACTCGATCTACGACAAGATGGCGAAGAAGGGCCGCGAGTTCAACGAGATCTACGACCTGACGGCGATGCGGGTCATCGTCGACCGGGCCGGCGACGAGGGCACGCGCGACTGCTACGGCGCGCTCGGGCTCATCCACTCGCTCTGGAAGCCGATGCCCGGGCGGTTCAAGGACTACATCGCGATGCCGAAGTTCAACGGCTACCGCGCGCTGCACACGACCGTGATCGGCCCGGCCGGGAGCCCGCTCGAGATCCAGATCCGAACGCGCGAGATGCACGACGGAGCCGAGTTCGGGATCGCGGCCCACTGGTACTCGTACAAGCCGGGCGGCAAGAAGAAGCTCGACGAGGACTGGCTCGAGTGGGTCAAGCAGCTGATGGAGTGGGGGGACGAGGAAGCCGACCCGCGCGAGTTCATCAAGGGCTTCCGCACCGACCTCTTCGACGACGAGGTGTACGTGTTCACGCCGAAGGGCGAGGTCAAGACCCTGCCCGCGGGGTCGACGCCGATCGACTTCGCGTACTCGGTGCACACGGACGTGGGCCACCGGACGGTCGGCGCGAAGGTCAACGGGCGGATCGTTCCGCTCCACTACACGCTGCACAGCGGCGACTTCGTCGAGATCCTGACGTCGAAGGGCGGCCGCGGTCCGTCGCGCGACTGGATGACCGTCGCCCGTTCGACCCGTGCACGGAACAAGATCCGCCAGTGGTTCTCCCGCGAGACGCGTGAGGACACCGAGCACAAGGGCCGCGAGGCGCTCGAGCAGGCGCTCAAGGCCCAGAAGCTGCCGTACCGCAAGCTCGCCGGCTCGGCGGTCCTCGCGCAGGTCATCCGCGAGACCGGCTTCAAGAAGGCCGAGGACTTCTATATCGCGCTCGGCTCGGGCAAGCTGCCGGTCAGCCAGATCGTCAAGAAGGTGCTCGCTCGCCTGAAGACGGCCGAGGTGGCCGAGGAAGAGATCGTCCCGCTCAAGCCGAAGCCGCAGACGACCGCGAGCACCGACCTCGGGATCACCGTCCAGGGCGCAGAGGGCGTCCTCGTCCGCCTGGCGAAGTGCTGCACGCCGGTGCCGAGCGACGAGATCGTCGGCTACATCTCGCTCGGCAAGGGCGTGACGATCCACCGCAAGGACTGTCCGAACGTCAAGGCGCTGATGCGGAATCCCGAGCGCTTCACCGACGTCGACTGGGACGGCGCGACCACGAAGAGCTTCTACGTGCAGATCGCCGTCGACGCGTGGGACCGGCCGCGTCTGCTCGAGGACGTGGCCCGGACGTTCGCGGAGCACGGCGCGAACATCGTCTCGTACGGCGGGACGGTCGAGGATCAGCTCGCGAAGAACTGGTACACGGCGGAGCTCGGCGACGTGAAGTCGCTGCGCACGCTGCTGACGGCGCTCCGCAACGTCGAGGCAGTGTTCGACGCGTTCCGGGTCACGCCGTCCTAGGCGAGGTTCCTGAGCTCGTTCTTCGCGCTGAGGCGCTGGCGCAGGAGCTGGGCTTCGAGCGCTCGTCGATTCGCGAGGTCGGACGGCTGCTCGCCGCGCTCGCCGCTTCTCGGCCGCGGGGCGCGCTCGCGGAGATCGGCACGGGAACCGGGGTCGGCGCTGCGTGGATCGTGTCCGTCTTGGGGCCAGACGCGTCCTTCGTCACGGCCGAGGCCGACGACGAACGAGCCGCTGCCTGCACGCGGCTCTTCTCGGGCCTCTCCAACGTGCGCCTGCTGCACGGCGACTGGCACGACGTGCTGCCGCGGGAGGCGCCGTTCGACCTGTTGTTCTTCGACGGCGGAGGTTGGAAGCGCAGCCCACCCGCCCAGATGCGTGCCGAGAGCGAGCTGGCGCTCGAGCTCGTCGCACCGCGAGGCGTCGTCGCCATGGACAACCTCACGCCGGAGCACCTCTGGCCGGCGGATGCGCCCAAGTGGCCGGACGCGCTCCGCGAGTTCTGGCTCGGCAGCGACGCACTCGTGGCGTCGGAGGTTCTGACGACGCCCGACAGCTCGGCGATCGTCGCCGTGAAGCGCTAACTGTCGACGAAGAAGAACTGCTTCCAGGCCGTCCACCAGTCGTCGGCCTTGGAGACGATCGTGCGGTCGTCGAGGAACTCGACGCCGTGCTGGAAGCGCATCTGCCTGGCCGCGGTCGTGTTCTTGTACTCGACCTTGACCTCGCACGGTTTACCGGGGTCATAGGGCGCGACCGCTTTCAGGTCGGACAGCGCCTTCTTCGCCCCTTCCTCGATCAGCTCACGTGCGCGCGCAGGCACGAGCATCCGTGCACTGGTCTGGCCGATGCCCGTCTTGACGGAGACCGTCGTCAGGCCGTCGCCGAGGAGCTCCTTGCCCTCGCGGCAGGACGCCTCGTCGCCCGTGACGAGCAGCACCGGGCAGCCCCACGTGCCGCAGAGCGCCGCGTTGATGCCCGTCTCGCCGACCTGCGTCCCGTTGAACCAGAGGTTCTGCCACGCCTGTCCCGAGACCGTGTGGTTGAGGACTCCGTCCGCGGTGCCGGCCATCGCGTGCATGCCGACGAAGAGCGCCGCGTCGCAGCCCTCCTCGAGGAAGCCCGTGTACTCCGTCCACTCCTCCTGGACGACGTACTCGCAGGCCGGGTCGAGGTCCTCGGGGATCAGCGAGTTGAACGTGTAGCCCTCTCCGGCGCCGTGGCAGTCCATGACGACGATCTCGGTCGCCCCGGCGGCTTTCGCACCGCGCACCGCCGCGTTGATCTCCCCCGTGTACAGCTTGCGCCCCTCCTCGAACATGGGACGGCCGGCGTTCGTCTGGTCGCCCTTGACGATTCCGCCGACGCCCTCCATGTCGCTGATGATGTGAACCCGCACGGTGCGGGGAACCTATCTCCTGGAGCCGTGTCCGGTGCCAGGCACGGGACATGGCCGAAAGATCACTCGTTCGAGGGATCGTCCCTCGAACGGGCGGGGTACCTCGATCGAGGGATAGACGGCCCGGAAGCCGCGGCGTACAACGAGAAGACGGGGAGAGTGATCGTCTGCGGCGCCCGGTCACCTCAGAGGACGGGTTACCGGGCTGCCGCAGCCACCAGCTTCAGAGCTCGACGTCCTCGCCTTCGAACTCGCGGATTGCCGCCCGGATCGGGTCCGGAATCGGGCACGCCATCCGCTCCTTCAAGTCGACGTGGACGACTGTCTGATGGGCCTCGGCCAGGAAGACGTCGTCCTCGACCCGGTACGCCTGCGCCTCGAAGGTCATGCTCGTGCGCCCGATTCGCTCCACCCGGATGAACACCTCGAGGAGATCGTCGAAGCGTGCCGGCGCGTGGTACTCGATCTCCAGGGCGCGCAGCACGAGGTCGCCCTCGAAGTCCGCGTACAGCAGATGAAGGTGGCGGAAGTACTCGACGCGCGCGACGTCGAAGTAGGGGAAGTAGCGGCCGTAGTAGACGATGCCCTGCGCGTCCGTGTCGGAGAACCCGACGCGCGTCAGCGACGAGAACTTGAACGGCGGCTTACGATCGGTGACGCGTCCGAGTTCCAGCTCCATTGAGCGGGGAGCTTTCCATGGACCGCGTGTGCGCGGCGGCGAGACGGCGGAAACGGACGTTCTCGACGATGCCCCGAACCGCGAGCACGAGCAGGACGAGCAGGATGACCGCGAACGGGACGATGGCGAACTTGGCGCTGATGCGCGGCGGATTCGTCGGCTTGACCTTGTTGGCCCGGTTGTAGGTCTGGGCGCTCGGGTTCGCCTGGAAGTCGCGCGCGGCCTGCACGACGCCCGGCTTTCCGATCGGCGCGAACGTCGCCCCGGGCATGAACGAGTCGACGAGCCACTTGCCGTGCGCGGGGTGCAAGTAGACGTGGAACAGGATCTGCCCGAGCGTCGCCTGATGCTTCTTGGTGGGCGCCAGAATGAGCTCGAGCGCGAGCTCGTCCCTCGTCCGGTACTGGATCGTCCACCCGTGGAACTTCTGTCCGGCGGCCGGATACGGGTAGACGGGGATGTCGCCGCGGTTCCACTGCTGCCGGCTCATGCCCGCTTTCATCGCCGGCGTGAGCACGTCGTAGGCTGCCGCCGGGTCGTGCCGCTTGACCGCGTGGTTGACGAAGATGTCGAGCGTCTTGTCGACCGCCACGCGGTCGGACGGCGCCAGGTGCGGAGGCGCAGCCAGAGCCGGGGCGGCGAACGCGAGCGCAGCCGTGCAGGCAGCGAAAAATGCCCGTCCCCTCATCGCTCAAAGAGTAGCTACGGCGCCCGGTCAGCCGAGAAGCTCGAGCACCTCGTCGCGCTTGCGTTCCATCAGCTCTTCCGAGAGCGCCTCGAGGTTGAGGCGAAGCAGCGGCTCGGTGTTCGACGGACGCACGTTCAGGTGCCAGTCCTCGGCCTCGATCGAGATCCCGTCCAGGTGCGAGACCTTGCCCTCGGAGGCGAACCGCTCCTTGATCTCCTGGAGCTTGACGGCCACGTCCGGGACCGGGACGTTGATCTCCCCGGTCAGGAAGTACTGCTCGCGATAGGGGCGCAAGAGCTCGGACAGCGGCTTCCCGCGCTTCGAGACGAGCTCGAGCACGAGCAGGAACGGGATCACGCCCGAGTCGGCCTGGAAGAAGTCGCGGAAGTAGTAGTGGCCCGACACCTCACCCGCGAACGCCGCCTCCTCCTCGCGCATGCGCTGCTTGATGAACGCGTGCCCGACGCGGTTGACGAGCGGAGTCCCGCCCGCCCGCTCGATCGTCTCGGGGACGGCCCAGCTCGCCCGCACGTCGTAGATGATCTTCGCGCCGGGGCTCTTCTCGAGCATCGACTCGGCGAGGAGCGCGGTCACGAAGTCGCCCGGCACGAACTCGCCGGTGTCGTCGATGAAGAAGCAGCGGTCGGCGTCGCCGTCGAAGGCCGCTCCCAGATCGGCGTTGTCCTCGCGCACCTTGCCGATCACGAACTCGCGGTTCTCGGGCAGGAGCGGGTTCGGCTCGTGGTTCGGGAACGAGCCGTCGGGCTCGAAGAAGTACGGGACGGGGTCGATCGGGATCCGCTCGAGGACCGGCGGCATCATGACGCCGCCCATGCCGTTCGCGGCATCGATCACAACGCGCTGCTTCCGGATCTGATCCACGTCCACGAAGGACAGGACCTTGTCGACGAAGCCCGGAAAGACATCTTCCTGCCGGACATGTCCCAGGGCCTGGTCCCTGGGCTTGGCTGAAGAGGACACGGCTCGATCGCGGATGTCCAGAAGGCCCGAGTCGCCGCCGACGGGCATCGCGCCGCGGCGCACGACCTTGACGCCCGTGTACTCCTTGGGGTTGTGCGACGCGGTCACCTGAAGGCCGCCGTCGAGACCGAGATCGCCGACCGCGAAATAGAGCATCTCGGTGCCAACCAGCCCGATGTCGATCACGTCGGCCCCCGCGGCCGCAGCGCCTTCGATCGCCGCCTTGGCCATGGCCGGCGAGGAGCTGCGCATGTCGCGTCCGACGGCGATGCTGGTCGGCTCGAATTGCTCGACGTAGGCGCGCCCGATCTCGCGAGCGCCGTCCTCGTCGATCTCGTCCGGATAGATCCCCCGGATGTCGTACGCTTTGAAGACCTTCGGATTCAGCACCGCGGGGATGGTAAACGCGGTCCGGATCGTTCTTACACTTAGATCCAGTAGATGGAACGAAAACTCGCCACGGTCCTGTTCGTCGACCTCGTCGACTCCACGTCGTTCGTTTCTGCGAGCGACCCTGAAGTCGTGCGCCGGCGCGTGACGCAGTTCTTCGACCGCGTCTCGAGCAGCATCGAGCGCTACGGAGGCACCGTGGAGAAGTTCGCGGGCGATGCCGTCATGGCGGCGTTCGGGATCCCGCAGGCGCACGAGGACGACTCGGAGCGCGCCGTTCGTGCCGCGCTCGAGATCCTCGAGGGCGTCGATCAGCTCGAGCTGCAGGCGCGCATCGGCGTCGAGGCCGGTGAGGTCGTGACCGGCGCCGGCGACTCCACGTTCGCAACCGGCGAGGCGGTCAACATCGCCGCACGTCTCCAGCAACTCGCGGAACCGGGCCAGATCCTGGTCGGACCGGCGGCGCACCGGCTCACGCTGGGCCGGATCGAGGTCGACGATGTCGGCCCGGTCGAGGTGCGGGGCCGCGACGAGCCAGTGTGGGCGTGGGCCGCGACGGGCGCCGCCGGGCGGGCTCCTGCGCGTGTAGCGGTGACGCCGCTCGTCGGCCGCGACCACGAGCTCGACCTGCTCCAGAACACGTTCGCCCGCGCCACGCGCGATCGGCGTGCCCATCTGGTCACGATCTACGGCGAGCCGGGCGTCGGGAAGAGCCGCCTTTCCAACGAGTTTCTCGCCTCGCTCGAAGGAACGACGGTCCTCCATGGGCGCTGTCTCCCGTACGGCGAGAGCATCACGTACTGGCCGCTCGCAGAGATGGTCAAGGGCGCAGCCGACATCGCTGACGACGATCCGCTCGACGTCGCGATCGAGAAGCTGCGCCAATGCTGCCCGGCCGAGGCGGTGGCCGACCTGCTCGGGCTCGCGACGGGCGTGCTCGAGGCCGTGCACGGCGAGCGCAGCCAGCAGGAGATCTCCTGGGCGGCGCGCGAATGGGCGCAGGTGATGTCGCAGACGCAGCCGCTGATCCTCGTCTTCGAGGACATCCACTGGGCCGAGGAGCCGCTGCTCGAGCTGATCGAGCACATGACGTCCTGGGTCCGCGACGGCTCGCTGATGATCATGTGCCTCGCGCGCCCGGAGCTGCTCGACATCCGCTCCGACTGGGGCGGCGGCCGCGTCCGCGCGACGGCGATCGAGCTCGAGCCGCTCGGCGCCGCCGACAGCGAGGTTCTGATCGAAGCGCTGAACGAGGACGGCGCGATCTCTTCCGCAACGAAGCGCGCCCTGCTCGAGAAGACGGGCGGCAACCCGCTGTTCCTCGAGGAGGTCATGCTCAACGTCGCCGAGTGCGGCGAGGAGCGCGCGGCGAAGGAGATCCCGGACACCGTCCAGGCGCTGATCGCTGCTCGCATCGACCGGCTCGACGGCGTCTCGAAGGCCATGCTCCAGCGCGCGTCGGTCATCGGACGCACCTTCTGGGGCGGTGCGATCGAGCACCTGGCGGGAGGTGAGGGCATCGACGAGGCGATCGACGATCTGCTGCTCCGCGATCTAGTCGTCGGAGAGTCGCGTTCCTCGCTCAAGAACGAGACGGCGTACCGCTTCAAGCACGTACTCATCCGCGACGTCGCCTACGCGAGCCTGACCAAGTCGGCGCGCGCGAAGCACCACGCGAGCTTCGCCGAGTGGCTGCGCGAGCGGGCCGGCGACGAGCTGCTCGAGATCCGCGCGCACCACCTCGACCATGCCGCGTCGCTCCTCGCCGAGCTCGACGGCGCCCCGCCCGCCGACCTGGCGCGCGAGGCGGCCGCGACGCTCGAGGAGGCCGGACGTCGCTCCCTCGCCCGCGAGGCGAACCAGGCCGCGCGCCACCTGTTCCTGCGTGCGGTCGAGCTCGAGCCGACGCTGGACCGGCGCTACATGGCGGCCAAGGCCGCGTGGCGCCTCGACGACCTGCCTGCTGTCGCCCGCGAGATGGAGGCGGTACGGGAGGAGTCGGTCCTCATCGGCGACAAGAATCTCGAAGGCAAGGCGCTGACCGCCCTGGCCGACATGGTTCTGATGCGCGAGGCCGATCCCATTCGGGCTCGTGAGCTCGCCGAGCAGGCGCTGGCCCTCATCGGCGACGACCCTCCCGCGCGCTTTGACGCGCTGCGCGTCGCATGGACCGCCGCGTACTGGGTGGGGCACATCACCGACGCTGAGCACTACGTCGTCGAGCAGCTCGAGCTGGCGCGAGCAGCGGGCCGGAAGGATCTGGAGAGCGTCGCCATCCTCACCTGGGCGGACACGTACTCCGCACGGCTCGATGTCGGCACGGCGCGCGCCAAGCTGGTGCACGCGCGAGACCTCGCCGAGGAGAGCGGCGCGATCAACGCCCGCGGCCGCGTCTACCTCAGCTGGACGAAGATCTATCTCCTCTCGAGCGAGCTCGAGCAGGCCGAGGAGGCATTTGGCGAGGCCGAACGGCTCTTCTCGGAGGCCGGAGCCGTCTGGGCCGTCGCACGCGCGCTGAACATGGGCGCCTGGGTCGCATGGGAGAGCGGCGACCTCGCGAAAGCGGAGAAACGGTTCCGGGAGTCGATTCGCTTGCTGAAGCCGATCGGCGACCGAGCAACGCTCTGTGAGAGCCAGCGCGGCCTCGCCGAGCTCCTGCTGGTGCGCGGGCGCGTGGAGGAGGCCGAGCGTTTCGCCCTCGATGCGCGCGAGACGGTTGGGCCGCTCGACGTCACGTCACGCTCGACGACGGCGGGATCACTGGCGCAGGTGCGAGCGGCTCAGGGTCGCGACGAGGAAGCCGAGGCGCTTTTCCGCGAGGCGCTCGACACGGTTGCCGACACGGACTTCCGCAGCATCGAGCACGAGGTGCTCGGGCCGTACGTTCAGTTCCTGCGCGACCGCGAGCGCGACGACGAGGCCGAGCCGCTCGATGAGCGCCTCGCCGACCTCTTGCCGGCCGCCGAGAAGAGCTCCGCCCGAATCGCCTGATGTGACTCCTCGCCCGGGGCCTCGCTGATCACGGTCGCGGGCCGCGGGAAGCGGGCCAGCGCCTTGCCGAGCGGGGCCACCCGCAGCGTGCCCTCGCCGTAGGGCAGGTGCTTCGTCTCGTTTCGATTGGCGTAGGCGATGTCCGAGAAGTGGATGTGGAACGGCGCGCCGCGCGGGAGGACTCGGTTGGCGGCGGCGAGTACGTCGTGGAACGCCTTCACCGTCGTGAACGCGCCGTCGCTCGTCGCGTGCATGTGCGCGAAGTCGATCACCGGGCGCACCCAGGGCAGCCGTGACGAGATGGCCAGGATGTCGTCGAGGCTGCCGAAGTCGTTGACCCGGCCCATGATCTCGACGCCGAATGCGACGCCACGGTCCTTCGCCTCGATCCGCTTGCGGAAATCGACGAGCTGCGAGACGACAGACGCAACCGTCTGCTTGCGAGTCCGTCCGAGCAGGAATCCCGGGTGAAAGACGACGGGCGCTGCGCCGGCGACCTTCGCGATCCCCGCCGAGTGGTCGAGCATGCCGGTCGCCATTCCGTGCTTGCGGTCGCGCTCGACGTGGCCCATGAACCCGGCGATCGGCGCGTGCACGGAGAGCGCGATCTTGCGGCGCCGGGCGAGCTTCCCGAACTCCTCGGCCCACGGGTAGTCCATCCAGAACCCGGACTCGAAGTCGATCTCGTTCGCCGTGTAGCCGCGTTCTCGGAGCAGCTCGATCGCCTCCTCCGGCGATTCCCGAGAAAGCACCCGTGCCGGCCCGTAGCGAAGCGTTCCCACGGCCCGCAACGTAACTGAGCCTTGCTGTCCGACCCAGGTCCTACGCTTTCCGCATGGCCAAGAGCCCAACTCGAATCGACCTCCTGGAGCTCGACATCGACCTCCGCCTCGCGGACCTCTGGCGCGAAGCCGCAGACGTCCAGGAATGGAATCTCGATGTCGTGGCCGCGTTCATGCGGGCCGCGTACGGCAAGGGGTACTGCGACGCCTTGACCGAGGACGCACCCGGCAGCCTGTGCGAGGAGCACGGGTACCGGATCCCCGGTCGGCGCCAGCAGACGCCCGCCTGACGCGCCGCTTAGGCGCAGGGGTTTCTCGGTCCCGGGGCTAGACTTTGGCCGTGGCTCGTCCAAGCCCGGTCCGCCTGGTCATCGCGCTCTCGGTCGCCGCCGTGCTCGCGATCTTCCTGCTCTACGTATCCGTTACCGGCGGCACGCCGTCGATCCAGCCGAGCCAGCTGCACGGCCGGCAGGGCGAGGTTGCGCTCGTCGGCAAAGTGAGCGGCTCGCCCGCCGGGGACGCGCACTCGGACGGGCTGCGGTTCCGGATCCGGGACGTCTCCGGCGCGACGAGCGTGCCGGTGGTCTACACGGGCTCCGTTCCGGATCTGTTCAAGGTCGGGCGGGAGGTGCGCGTCGAAGGCAAGCTGCACGGCGGCGTCTTCGTGGCCAAGAAGGACTCGCTCCGGACGAAGTGCCCCTCGAAGTACACGACTAAGAAGAGCACCTAGTGCCCGAGCTCGGGCGTGCGGCCCTCGTGCTCTGCCTCGGCCTTGCGCTCTACGCGCTCGTCGCCGGCGGCTACGCGGCCGCGGCCCGCAAGCGGCGCCTCGCCCGGTCGGCTCAGAACGCGCTCTTCGCGGCCTTCGCGTCGACCCTCGTCGCCTCGATCGTGCTGCTCGCGGCGCTGCTCAGGCACGACTTCTCGTTCTCGTACGTCGCCGAGCACACGAGCCGGGCGTTGCCGAGGCCCTACACGATTTCCGCCTTCTGGGGCGGCCAGGAGGGCTCGCTGCTGCTCTGGCTGCTCGTCTTGACCGGCCTGTCCGCAGTGGCGGTCGCCCTCGCGCGGAGGACCGCGGCCGACCTCGTCGCGTGGGTCGTGCCCGTGCTGGCGCTCGTGGCGAGCTTCTTCGCGTTCATGCTCGTCGCGGTCTCGAGCCCGTTCGGGACACAGGTCGCGCCCACGGACGGCGCGGGCCTCAACCCGAGCCTCCAGAACCCGTACATGATGATCCACCCGCCGTGCCTCTACCTCGGCTACGTCGGGCTGACGATCCCGTTCGCATTCGCGATGGGCGCGCTCCTCGCGCGGCGAGGCGACGAGCTCTGGATCGTCATGACGCGCCGCTGGACGCTGGTCGCCTGGACTGCGCTCGGCATCGGGCAGCTCCTCGGCGCGCACTGGGCCTATGTCGAGGTGGGCTGGGGCGGCTACTACGCGTGGGACCCGGTCGAGAACGCGGCGCTGATGCCGTGGCTGGCGGCGACGGCGTTCCTGCACTCGGTGATGATCCAGGAGAAGCGGGGCATGTTGAAGGTGTGGAACGTGCTCCTGGTCACGCTCGCCTTCTGTCTGGCGCTCTTCGGGACCTTCCTGACGCGGTCCGGCGTGGTCAGCTCGATCCACTCGTTCACCCAGAGCCCGCTCGGAGGCTGGTTCCTCGGTTTCATCTGCGTGGTCGCGATCGGCTCGCTCGCGCTCATCCTCAACCGCCTGCCCCTGCTGCGCTCGAAGACGCGGATGGAGTCGCTCGTCTCGCGCGAGGCGACGTTCCTCTACAACAACCTGCTGCTCGTGGCGCTCTGCCTGACGATTCTCTGGGGCGTCATCTTCCCGATCCTCACGGAGGCTGTCCGCGGCGAGCAGATCACGGTCAGTGGGCCGTACTACAACTTCTTCCTGCGCATCTTCGGGCTCCCGCTGCTCCTGCTGATGGGGATCGGCCCGCTCGTCGCGTGGCGTCGCGCCTCCTTGCGGTCGCTCGGGCGGAGCTTCATGTGGCCGGCCGGGATCGCGCTCGTGGTCGGGCTCGTCCTGCTCCTGCTCGGAGCCGGCTCGTCCTGGATCGGCGTGCTCGCCTACACCTTCGCCGCGTTCGTGTTGGCCTCGATCGGCTACGAGTTCGTACGCGGGACCCGGGCGCGGCACGCGCTCACGGGTGGTCCGTGGGTCGCGGCGTTCTCGGAGCTCGTCGCGCGCAACCGGCGCCGATACGGCGGCTACATCGTCCATGCAGCGATCGTGCTGCTCGCGATCGGCGTCGTCGGCTCGAACGCCTACGACAAGACGTCCGAGCAGACGCTCTCGGCCGGCGAGTCGATGTCGATCGGCCACTACGGCCTGACGTACAACCAGCTCGTGCGGAGGCAGGGCGCGAACGACACGCAGTTCCGAGCGCTGCTCGACGTGCGCAAGGACGGCAACCGGATCGGCACGCTCGAGTCCGGCAAGAACTCGTATCCCGCGGAGCAGCAGACGTCGAACGAGGTCGGCATCCGCACCGACTACCTGACAGGCGAGGACCTGTTCGTGATCACGGACCAGATCAACCCGAACGGAACGATCGCCTTCAAGGTCCTCGTCAAGCCGCTCGTCAACCTGATCTGGCTCGCCGGCGTCGTGTTCCTGATCGGCTCGCTCGTCGCGCTGTGGCCGAGCGCGGTCGAGCAGCGGCGGCTCGCGGACCGCTACCGCGAGCTGCGCGCGTACGCCCGGGCATGACGGCGGCCGCCCTCGCGATCGGGGCCGTGCTCGCCTGCGCATGCGTGCTCTTCGTGGCGCTTCCGTTCCTGCGCGAGCCGGATCCCGTCGAGGATCGGCTGGACGCGCCGGGTGCGCTCGAGAAGCGGGCGCTCGAGCTCGCGGAGGAGAAGGACCGTGCGCTTGGCGGCGCTCAAGGAGCTCGAGTTCGACCATCGCACCGGCAAGATCTCGGACGAGGACTACCGCGAGCTGATCGGCCCGCTGCGGCTGCGCGTTGCCGAGGCGTTACGCGCGCTGGAGCCGCAGGCGGAGTCGACGGAGGAGCGTGTCCGTGCGACGAGCTAGCTGCCAGGCCTGCGGAGCGAAATTGCCCGCGAAGAGCAAGTTCTGCCCCGAGTGCGGGACGGCGGTCGCCTCCGGGGATACGGTCGTCCAGGAGGTCCCTCCGGCCGAGGAAAGCCCGACGCCGGTCGAGCCACACGTCTCCGAGCGGCGGTACTTCGGAGTCCCGCCGTCGGCGCTTCTGCTCGTGCTCGCAGTCGCAGGCCTGATCGGCGCGATCGCGCTCTTCGCGACCGGGCAGTGGCCGTGGGGCCTGATCGTGCTGGGACTGTCGCTGTTCCTGGTCACGGGCTTCATCTCGGCCGAACGGCACAGTCCCGGTGAGGAAGGGCCCGCGTCTCGTGCTTTCGTCTCGGTTCGGTCCCGGGCCGAGGTGGCGAAGGAGACCGTCGCGGCACACGGAGGCGCCAGGATCGAGCTCGCGCGGCTACGGCGCGACGCGACTGGGCTCGGGAAGCAGCGCAGCGAGCGGGCACGTGAGCTGGGCGAGGCCGTATACGCGAAGAACACGATCGCGACGAAGGAGTTGAAGGAGCAGATGAAGGAAATCGACGACGAGCTCGCAGCGAAGGAGGCCCAGATGGCGAAGGTGACGATCGACGCGCAGGAGCGGATCGGGAAGGCGAAGCTCCAGGTGCAGCCGACCCAGGTCGTGGCCGGCGAGATGCCCGACGAGGCGCCCGAACCGGCGACGGTTCCGGAGCCGTTCCCGCCGCCCGACGAGGGCCAACCGCCTGAGCCGGCGCAAGTCCCAGAGCCGTATCCGCCCCCGGACGAGGGCGACCGCCCGCAGCCGCCGGAGATCCCGGAGCCGACCCCGCAGCAGAGCCCGGAATAGGCTTCGTCCGCAGAACCCGCTAAAATCCAGCGACTTTTGCATCCGGGCAGGGACGTTTTCCCCTGTCACGAAGGAATTTCCCGATGCCCCGTCGCCTCCTCCTCTTCTCTCTCGCCTGCCTCATCGTCGTGATGGCGTCGACGACCGGGAAGCCGGCGCGGGCCGACAGGATCCAGTCGCTTCAGGCGAAGATCTCCGACGCCCAGGTCCAGGAATCGCGGCTGCAGTCCGACATCGGCTCGATCGAGAGCCGGATCCGCACGCTCGAGGGCCAGGTCGGCGGCGTCTCGACGAAGCTCGACGCGCTCCAGCACGACCTCGACCTCCAGCAGGTGCGGCTGCACAGGATCAGGCAGCTCTACCGCTTCCAGACCGAACAGCTCGACTTCTTCTCGCACGAGTACAACGTCTCCGTCGGGCGGCTGAACGCGCGCCTGATCGAGATCTACGAGACGCAGCAGGAGCCGTCGACGCTCGACGTGCTCATGTCGGCGCAGAGCCTCAGCGACTTCCTCGAGCAGGTCGACTACGTGCGGGACATCGGCTCGCAGGACGCGGTCATCTCGACGTCCGTCCACGGCGCCAAGGACCGCTGGCACGCGGCGCGCTCCAAGACCGCGGTCACGAAGAAGAAGGTCGAGACCGTGACGCGAACGATCGCGGTGCGGACGGCCGAGGTTCGCGCCGAGAAGCAGCGGCTGCTGGTCAGCGAGAAGGGCCTCGCCGGGGTCCGCGGTCGCAAGAAGGCGAGGCTCGCCTCGGTGCAGGAGAGCAAGGCCGAGTACCTGCACGAGGTGGCGGGGCTGCAAGCGGCGAGCAGTCAGGTCACCGCGCAGCTCCAGTCGTCGGGCTCGTCGAGCTACAGCTCCACGCCGTCGTCGAGCGGGCTGATCTGGCCGGTCAACGGGCCGGTCGTGAGCGGCTTCGGAATGCGCTGGGGCCGCATGCACGAGGGCATCGACATCGGCGTCGGGTACGGAACGCCGATCCACGCAGCCGCGAGTGGGACGGTCGTCTTCTCGGGCTGGATGGACGGCTACGGGAACTTCGTGATCATCGACCACGGCGGTGGCATGGCGACCGCGTACGGGCACCAGTCGGCGATCGCCGTCGGCGGCGGACAGAGCGTCTCGCAGGGCCAGGTGATCGGCTACGTCGGCTGCACGGGCCACTGCTTCGGCCCGCATCTGCACTTCGAGGTGCGCATCAACGGCGCTCCGGTCGACCCGCTCGGCTATCTCTGAGAAGCGACCCGGACCAGGTGCAGGTCCGGCAGGTGGCGATAGCGCTCGTCGAGGTCGAACCCGTACCCGACGAAGAACTCGTCCGGAACGGTGAAGCCGACGTACTCGACCGGCAGGTCGTCGACGAGGCGGCGGTACGGACGGTCGAGGAACGTGACCGCGGACAGTGAGGCCGGCTCCCGCAGCGAGAGCGTGCGGCACACGTAGTTGAGCGTGAGCCCGGTGTCGACGACGTCCTCGACGAGCAAGACGTCGCGGCCGGTGATCGAGACGTCGAGGTCCTTGATCAGCCGCACGCCCGACTGCTTCGTCCTGCCCACGTAGCCGGCGAGCGCGATGAAGTCGATCGCGTGTGCGATCGGCACCGCCCGAGACAGGTCTGCGAGGAAGAAGACGCTCGTCTTCAGCGACGAGACGAGGATCGGCTCGCGGCCCTCGTAGTCGCGGGCGATCTCGGCTCCGAGCTCCGATACGCGCGCCCGGATCTCCTCGGCGCTGAGATAGACCTCACCGAGCTCGTCGGGTCCTATGAGGCGAGGTCGAGCTTGTATCGGTCTGCCAGCCGCTGGATGTCGCGCTTGTAGAAGAGCTTGACCTTGACGTCCGGGTAGCGCTCCCGGAGCTTCCGCAGCTTCCGGTTCTTCCTCGTCACGAGGGACTGCTTCATCACCGTCACCTCGACGTAGAGGTCCTGATCCGGAAGGTAGAAGTCCGGCCTGAAGGCCTCGATCACCGTGCCGTCCTCGGCTTCCTCGAGCACGAACGTCCTCGGCTCGTACTCCCAGGGCACCCGGTAGTAGTCGAGCAGCTTTGCGCACTCGAGCTCCGCGTCGTTCGCGAAGCGCGGCGTTCCCGCACCGCAATATGCCTGGAAAACAGGCGTTTCTGAGGCCACGTCCAAAAATGGTAGCAACGGCTTCGGATACGCCCCTCCGCAAGGAGCCGACGTACACTTCGGCCAATGCCGGCAGCCGAGCGCTCCTTCACGATCGCGCACATCTCCGACATCCACTGCGGGGGCCCGCATTTCATGCCGAGCCTCATGGACAGGGCGATCGGGGAGATCAACGACCTCCAGCCCGACATCGTCATCTGCACCGGTGACCTGACGACCTTCGGGTTCAAGCAGGAGTTCGCGCAGGCGAAGTCGTACCTCGACCGGCTCCAGTGCGAATCGCTCGTCGTCGTGCCGGGGAACCACGACTCGCGGAACGTCGGCTACGTCCACTTCGAGCAGCTCTTCGGCGCGCGCAACTCGGTTCTGCACCGTGACGGCGTGTCGGTCGTGGCGGTCGACTCGACCGAGCCGGACCTCGACCACGGCCAGATCGGCCGCGGACGCTATCGCTGGATCGAGGAGCAGTTCCGCGAGGAAGCCGACCTCAAGATCTTCGTGCTGCACCACCATCTCCTGCCAGTTCCCGGCACCGGCCGCGAGCGCAACGTCGTGTACGACGCCGGCGACGCGATCGAGTGCCTGCAGCGTGCAGGCGTCGATCTCGTGCTCTCCGGGCACAAGCACGTTCCGTATGCGTGGAGGCTCGAGGACCTCTTCATCGTCAACACGGGAACCGTGTCGTCCCTGCGCCTGCGCGGGAACACGAGGCCCTGTTACAACGTCGTCGAGATCTCGGGCTCCCATGTCGACGTCTGGCGCAAGTACCCGTTCCACGGGCAGGAGCGGATCATCCAGTTCTCGACCGAGACGCTCTCCTTCGAGAAGTACACGGCGCGCATCGAGTCGGAGGTGACGTCGCACACGTGAACGCGATCGCGCTCATCGACGGCGAGCACCACGGAGACGTCGTGCGCGACGCGCTCGCCGAGCTGCCGTATGACTTCCTCGGCGCGATTCTCGTCGGCGGCACGGAGAAGCTGCGCGGCGGCGAGGACTACGGCGTCCCGCTGGTGGAGTCGATGGACGATGAGCGGGTGGAGGTCGTCGTCGATCTGTCGGACGAGCCCGTGCTCGGGCCGCGCGAGCGGATGCTCTGGGCGAGCAGGGCGCTCGCGCTGGGGCTGGAGTACGTCGGCGCCGACTTCCGCTTTCGGCCGCCCGCGTACCTGCCCGCTCCGACAGTGCCTTCGCTCGCCGTCATCGGCACGGGGAAGCGGATCGGGAAGACGGCCGTCACCGGGCACGTCGCGCGCCTGCTCTCGGAGCGAGGCGACGTCGTCGTCGTGTCGATGGGCCGCGGCGGCCCTCCGGAGCCCGAGCTCGTCCAGGTCGCGCCGACGCTGGATCAGCTCCTGGACATCTCCCGCGCGGGCGGGCACGCGGCCTCCGACTACCTGGAGACCGCGGCCCTGGCCGGTGTTCCGACCATCGGCTGCCGGCGCGCGGGAGGCGGGCTCGCGGGCGACGTGTTCACGTCGAACCTGCGCCTGGGGATCGAGCTCGCCGAAGAGCGGCGCCCCGACGTCGTCGTGTTCGATGGCAGCGGGGCTTCGATCCCGCCCGTTGCGGTCGACGGCCGCGTGCTCGTGGTCGGGCCGGGGCAGGACGCGACCGCGTATCTCAACCCGTACCGCGTGTTCGTCTCGGACCTGATCCTCCTGATGGGCGGCGGCGAGACGGCGCCGATCCGCGAGCTGAAGGAGGTTCCGGTGATCCCGGTCGAGCTCCGCCTGCGGCCCGTGACGCCTATGACCGGGCGGCGCGTGGCCGTCTTCACGGCCGGGCCTGCGCCCACCGACCACCTCGAGGCCGAGGTCGTCCACGTGTCGCGGAATCTCGGCGACCGCGCTGCGCTGCGCGAGGAGCTGAAGAGCATCGACGCGGACACGTTCCTCGTCGAGATCAAGGCCGCCGCGATCGATGTCGTCGCCGAGGTGGCCGTCGAGCGCGGCATCGAGTGCGTGTTCGCCGCCAACGACGTTCGCCCGCTCGATCCAGGCGTCGACCTCGATGCGGAGCTGCTGTCCCTGAGCCGTGAGCCGGTGGCTGGATGAGTGAACGCAGGCGAACCGATCCGATCCCGCTCGGAGGAGGCGACGAGCCGTACTCGAAGGGCCTGATGGCTCGTTCGCTGATGCGGGTCGGGGTCTCCGCGGTCCGTGCATACGAGGTTGCCCGCCGGATCGAGCAGGACATGTTTTCGCGCCGGCAGGACTCGATCGAGCTCGACCGGGTCGAGGAGCTCGCCGAGGACGTGCTCGGGGAGGCTGACGGCAAGGAGGCGGTCCGCGACCTCCGCCGCTACAGCGACCTGGCCGAGCTCGACCTGCCGATCATCGTCCTCATCGGCGGCGCGACCGGGACGGGCAAGTCCACCGTCGCCACCGAGGTCGCGTACCGGCTCGGCGTCACGCGCGTCACGTCGACCGACTTCGTCCGACAGACACTCCGCGCTTTCTTCAGCCCGGAGTTCATGCCGTCGATCCACTACTCGAGCTTCGAGGCCGGCCGTGCGCTGCGCAGCGCCGAGGCCGAGGAGGTCGACCCGCTCCTGCACGGTTTTCTCGACCAGACGCGGAACGTGCTCGTGGGCGTGAACGCCGCGATCGAGCGTTCGCTCGCGGAAGGCTGGTCGACCGTGCTCGAAGGCGTGCATCTGGTCCCCGGGATGACCGCGCCGATCGCGGACGCGCTGGTCGTCCAGTGCGTGCTGGCGATCCAGAGCGAGGATGCGCATGCGAGCCACTTCTGGATCCGCGACATCGCCTCCGAGGGTGCCCGCGCGCTCGACAAGTACCTGGATCACCTGGGCGACATCCGGTACCTCCAGGACTACATCGTCGAGCGGGCAGAGCGCGAGGACGTGCCGGTGATCTGGAACCAGGACCGAGAAGGCGCGACGTCGGCCGTCCTCGAACTGGTGCTGAGCGCGGCTGAACGGCTACAACGGGTCTGATGGCCAAAGCCGTCGAAGCCGTTTCCGAGCAGGAGCAGGCCACCCGCCCGCCGTGCATGTGCGAGAGCTACGCGCGGGTGACCGAGCGTTCGGCCCTGGCGAGCGCGCGCTGGCTCGGGCGCGCCGACCAGGACGCTGCGCAGGAGGCTGCGTGCGCGGGGATGCTCGAGGCGCTCGAGCAGCTCCCCATCGACGGGCACATCGTGATCGGCGCCACCGAGGCTGCCGAACGCCTGGGAGCCGGGCAGCGGATCGGCGCGGGCGGCGAGCCGACCGACCTCGCGCTCGACCCGCTCGAGGGCGTCGGCATCGTCGCGCGTGGGGGAGGCGGGGCGATGTCGATGATCGCGTCCGGCCCCTCGGGCGCCTTTCCGACGCTGCCGGACATGTACATGCGGAAGATGGCCGTCGGGCCGACGCCGCGCGGCAAGATCGACCTCAGACGCCCGGTGGCCGAGAACATCGAGGCGATCGCGGAGGCGTTCGGGCGTCGAGTGGGGGACGTGACGACGATCGTCCTCGACCGGCCCAGGCACCACGACCTGATCGCCGAGATCCGCGACGCAGGCGCTCGGATCAAGCTGATCCAGGACGGTGACGTGACTGCGTCCATCTCCGCGGCCATCCGCGGCACGAACGACCACCTCGCGATCGGGATCGGCGGCACGAGGCAGGCAGTTCTCACGGCAGCCGCGCTCCGCTGCCTCGGCGGCGAGATGCAGGCTCAGCTCTGGCCGACGACGCGGAGCGAGATCGAGCGCGCTCGGGAGGACGGGATCCCCGACATCGAGCGGATCTTCTCGATCGACGACCTGGCCCCGATCGAGGTGATCGTGGCGGCGACCGGGGTTTCGAACGGCGACCTCCTACGCGGGGTGCGGTACGGCGCGGACAGCGCGCGTACGCACTCGCTCGTCATGTGCACGCGCTGCAACTGGGTGCGCTTCGTGGACGGAACCCACTTCTTCGCGCGCGAGCGCCGCGAAGAGGTTCGCCTCTTGTAGCCTGTTCGGCGTGCCGACGAAAGACGACGTCACCGAAGCTCTGCGCGGGGTCGAGGACCCCGAGCTCGGCATGGACATCGTCGAGCTGGGTTTGCTCTACGACGTCGAGGTCGACGGGCAGAACGTCAAAGTTGTGCACAGCCTGACGTCGATGGGCTGCCCGGCGGGGCCGATGATCCAGGAGGGCATCCACGACGCGACCGCCGCCATCCCGGGCGTCGAGGCCGTCGAGGTCGAGCTCACGTGGGATCCTCCGTGGACGCCGGAGCGGATGTCCGACGACGCGAAGTTCATCCTCGGCTTCGGCTAGCCGGTCACCGTGACCACCCTGTAACAGACTGTTACTTGGTGGTCAGACGAGGAGGAAGTTGAGGATCTCTTTGCGCGGGCCGCGGGCGTAGAGCGTGGCCGTTTCCGACCCACGGACGTCCGAGTAGAGGTCCGTGCCGCCGACGATCGCGAGCTTGTAGAACTCCCAGTACCGGACGGAGCCCGACACGATGAGCTTTCCGCGAGGCAGGGTGTAGGTGCCGTTGCACTGCCTCGACCGGTTGCCGGTGTAGGTGCAGACCATGTCGGAGTGGCCGATCGGCGCCCTGCGGATTCCCTTGTTGTAGAGCAGTGTGCGGATCACGACGACGTCCCCGGGGCCACGACTCGCCGAGCCGCGGTTGATGACGCTGCGCTGGATCTCCTTGCTGGTCAGCCTGATGATGCCCGGTGACACCGCAGCGGACCCGAACGACACGGATCCTGTGACGAGCGCGTAGGTCGCTAGGGCCGTAAGCACGATTAGTGGCTTTTTCATCGATCTCCTCTACGACTGATCTTCGTCATGTCCTTGTCGATCCTTTACCCCGTTCACTCCGGGGAGCTCGACAAAGAATGTCGTTCCCTCGCCCTCGGCGCTCGTGAAGCCGATGCGACCCCCGTGGGACTCGACGATATCTCGTGACACCGCAAGGCCGAGACCCGTCCCCGTTATACCGCTTGCCGGGGCGTCTCCGCGGAAAAATTTCGTAAAGATTTGAGGCTGCTGGCTGAGCGGGATGCCCATGCCCTCGTCCCGCACCTCCACGCGCACGGATCCGTTCCCGCCGTCGGCGCTGACCTCGACGACGCCGCCCTGGGGCGAGTACTTGATCGCGTTCGAGATCAGGTTTCCGATCACCTGGCGGAGCCGGTCCGGGTTCCCCATGACCGGGAGAGGCGCGTGCTCGATTTCGACCTCGACCTCGTGTTTCGAGCTCTGCTGGCTGTAGAGCTGCGCTTCCTCTCGCAGGAGCGTCGCCATGTCCACGAGCTCCTTGGCCCGCTCGAACCGGCCTTCCTCGATCCGACGGACGTCGAGGAAGTCGTCGAGCAGATCCGACAGCCGGCGAGCCTGAGCGTCGACGATGCCGAGGTAGTGCCGCCTGGTCTCGAGGTCGAACTCCCGCGTGAGCAGGAGCTTCGTGAAGCCCATCACGCCCGACAGTGGCGTCCGAAGCTCGTGCGAAACGGTGTTGACGAGGTCCGACTTCAGGCGCTCGCTCTCTCTGAGTTGCGCGTTCTGCTCTTCCAGCTCGTCGTGCGTCTCCTCGAGGCGCGCGGCCATCTCGTTGAAGCTCCTGGTCAGCTCCCCGACCTCACCGGGGCCCTGGTGGCTCAAACGGACCGACAGGTCGCCGCCCGCGAGCTTGCCCGCGCCCTCAGCCGCCTCGCTCACCGGGGCGGCAATGACGCGGGCGAGGTAGAGGCCGAAGAGAAGGATCAGGATCGTCGACCCGCCGATTCCGACGACGCCGAGCTCGATCGCATGCCTGGTCTTCGCATCTGCAGCGTGTTCCCGCCTCACGGATAGCGCCTTCTCGGCTGTGAGAAACCGCGCGAAGTTCCGCCTGATGTCGTCAGCGCTTTGCCGACCGGTGTTTTGCGCGGCGAGCGTGGCTGCCCGGCGGTTCGAGAACACCTGGACGACCGGGTTTGCGAAATCGGTGATGTACCTCTCGATCGCTCGAGTGAGCGCACCTGCAAGGTGTTGCTGCTCGGGCTGGTCGGCAACCAGCGACCTGAAATCCTTGCTCTGGCCATCGACGTCGTGAACCGCCTGGTAGTAGGGGCCGAGAAAGCGTTGATTGCCTGAGAGTGCGTAGCCGCGGGCTCCGGTCTCGATCTCGAGCAGTGTTCTCTGCAGCCCGAGCGCGGCCGTCGTCACATCCTTGGAGTGCGTCTCTTGCCTCGTCGCCGTTCTGGCGGCCGAAACCGCCAAGATCAGTGCCGCGAAGACTCCGACGACGAGAGCCGCCAGGAGCATGCTCGCGACGAGCATGCGATCCCGGAGCGAGATCGAGCGCGGCCGGTTCATGCGGCCACCAGCCTCTTCACCGCGCTCCTCAGATCCTCCGGATCGAACGGCTTCGACACGAAGTCGTCGGCGCCTGCGGCGAGCACGTCCTCACGCGTCTCGTTCCACGCGGTGATCACGAGGATCGGGACGTCCTTGAGCTCTTCGTCCTCGTTGAGGCGGGCGAGCACCTCGAGGCCGCTGAGGCGCGGCAGCATGAGGTCGAGGATGACCATGTCCGGCCTCAGCTCCTTGGCGAGCTCGATGGCAACGATGCCGTCGCTCGCCTCGGCGAACTCGTAGCCGTCGTCCATCGACGCACGGATCAGTTCCCGGAGTGCGGGCTCGTCGTCACAGATCAAGATTGTTTTGCGGCGTTCCATGGTGGGCCAGTCTTGCCGCTGGCCGGGGTATCTACTTCGGCGCCGCAGCAGGGGGCCATTGTTTTACCCCGCATTTTCACGATAGCTCGGTTCTAGGACGATCGCCGGAACGGCTTGGTTAGAGGGTATCGTCGCGGGATGCGGCCGGTGATCGGGATCACGACGTACGCCGAGGAGGCGACGTGGGGCCGCTGGACCGAGCCGGCGGCGTTCATCCCGCTCGCATACGTCCGTGCTGTCGAGCGTGCGGGCGGACGGCCGCTGCTCGTTCCGCCGGTCGCGGACGGGGTCGAGGAGACGCTCGACGTGCTCGACGGGATCATCTTTTCCGGCGGCGGCGACCTCGGTCCCGACACGTACGGCGCCGAGGCGCACCCGGAGACGAACGAGGTCAGTCCCGAGCGGGACAACGCCGAGCTCGTGCTCCTGCAAGCCGCGCTCGGTCGGGACCTGCCGGTGCTCGCCGTGTGCCGCGGGAGCCAGGTGCTGAACGTCGCCCGCGGAGGAGATCTCGTGCAGCATCTACCCGAGATCGTCGGCCACGACCGCCATCGACATGAGGAGGGCGTGATGGCGGATCACGAGGTGCGGGTCGAGAGCGACTCGCGGCTCGGCTCGATCCTCGGCGACAGCGCGCCGGTCAAGTCGTCGCACCACCAGGGCTTCGGTCGGATCGGCGACGGGCTGCGCGAGAGCGCCTGGGCCGAGGACGGGACGATCGAGGCGGTCGAGGATCCCGCTCATCGCTTCGCGCTCGGCGTGCTCTGGCACCCGGAAGAAGGGGAGGACTACTCGCTCTTCGCGGCCCTCGTCGAGGAGGCCGCCGCCTACCGGGCTAGCCGGGGATCGTGAGCACGATCTTGCCGAGCTGGTCGCCGGCCTCCATGCGCTCGTGCGCGGCTCTCGCCTCGCTCAGCGGGAAGACCGCGTCGACGATCGGCTTCGCCCGGCCGCTCATGACGAGCTCGTAGGCGCCCTCGAAGTCCGTCTTCGTCCCCATCGTCGAGCCGTAGATCGTCAGCTGCTTCCACCAGATGCGGTGGAGCGCCGCGGGCGGGTTCGGCCCGCTCGTCGCGCCGCAGACGGTGATGCGTCCGCCCGTCCGCGCCGCCTGGAGGCTGCGCTCCCACGTCGCCTGCCCGACCGACTCGACGACCACGTCCGCACCGCGTCCGTCCGTTGCAGCCTTGACAGCGGAGACCACGTCCCCGGACGCGTGGTTGACCTTCACGTCCGCGTCCGTTCGCTCGAGCTTGTCGTCGCTGGACGACGTGACGATCGTGCGGGCGCCGAGCGCCCGGGCGATCACGTTCGCCGCGCTCGCCAGCCCACCGCCGATTCCCCAGATCAGAACCGATTCGCCTTCACGCAGGCCCGCCTTGGTCGCGAGCATCCGATAGGCGGTCTCGAAGACGAGCGGGAACGCCGCCGCCTCTTCGAAGCTCATCTCGTCCGGGATCGGGTAGACGTTTCCCTCGGGCACCGCGATCAGCTCCGCGTGGGTTCCGTCCATGTGCTCTCCGACGACGGTGATCGTGTCGCCGTGCTCGATCCCCGGGTTGATCACGACCCGCTTGCCGTCGACCAACCCGGCCCCGTCTGCCCCGAGGATGCGCGGCTTGGGCACCGACGGGAGGCCCTTGCGGATCCAGAGGTCGAGGTGGTTGAGCGAGGCGGCTCGCAGCTCGACGAGCACTTCGCCCGGCGCAGGCGCGGGATCGGGCGCGTCCTCGTACTGGAGTACCTCAGGCCCGCCGTCCTCGTGGATGCGAATCGCCTTCACGGGCCGGATCTTTCCATGTAACAGAGTGTTACTAAGTCTCGAAGGCGCACCGTTGCGCGGCACAATGGCATTTGTGACGACAGCAGAGCTGGAGGGGATCGCGGCCGAGGTCGGCATCGACGTCGTCGGAGCGGCCCCGGCCGAGGCCTACGAGGCGACTGAGCGCCACATCGCGGAGCGCAAGGAACGCGGGCTCTTCGCCGATATGAGATTCACCATGGCCCGCCCCGAGGTCTCCTGCCACCCGGAGACACTGCTCCCGAACGCGAGGACAGTCGTCTCCGCCGCCCTTTGCTACTACGCGCCCGAGCCCGCACTGGGACGGGGCGAGGGCCGGCTGCCGCGCTACACGTGGTTCGACGCGTACGCGGAGCTCCGCGAGAAGCTCCACGCGCTCGGCCGCAGGCTCGGCGGCGAGTACCGCGTGCTCGTCGACGAGAACGACCACGTCGACCGCGAAGGCGCCGTCCGCTCGGGCGTCGGGTTCTACGGCAAGAACACGATGCTCATCACCAGGCGTCACGGATCCTGGGTCGTGCTCGGGACGCTCGTCACGGACGCGGAGCTCGATCGCTCCGCGCCGCTCGAGCTCGACTGCGGCTCGTGCACGCTCTGCATCGAGGCCTGCCCCACGGGAGCGCTCGACGAGCCGGGCACGCTCGACTCGACGCGCTGCCTCTCGTACTGGACGCAGGCGCCGGGCTCGATTCCCGAGGAGTACCGCGGCGAGCTCGGAGACCAGGTGTACGGCTGCGACATCTGCCAGGACGTCTGCCCGTGGAACCGCGGGATCGAGAAGCGTCGCGAGGACGCGGCTCCGCCCGCCGACGGCGAGCCGCACGTGTCGCTCGTCGAGTGGCTCGAGGCCGGCGACGAGGAGCTGCGCGAGCGCTACGAGCGCCTGTACTTCCCGCGCAAGGATCCGCGCTACCTGCGCCGCAACGCGCTCGTCGCGGCCGGGAACGCGCGCGACCCGGCGCTGCGGGAAGCCGTCGAGGCCCACGCGCGGCAACGGCGACCCACTCCTGCGCGAGCACGCCGAGTGGGCTCTCGCACGCCTTGACGAGGACGCGCCGTGAGCGCGGAGCGCGAGCGCCGTTGGGAGCTGGAACGGTGGATCTCGGTCATCCGGCTGATCGCGGTCGTGTGGGCCCTGATCGAGGTCGGCCTCGTCACGGACTTCGCATCGCAGCGCTACGAGACCGCGGCCTGGGTCGTCACGGGCGTCCTCGCGGCCGGAGCGATCGTCTTCTTCTGGGCGGGCCGGCGGGGGGTGCCGGGCAGGTACCAGCCCGGCGTCTGCCTCGCGGGCCTGATGTTCGACACGGGCGTCATCTGGGCCTACGCGCTCGTCTTCACGTTCGAATCCGGGGCGCCGACGATCCGTGCGCTCCTCTTCTTCCCGGTCCTGGAAGCGGCACTCCGCTATGGCCTGCGCGGCGGACTGCTGCTTCCGGTGGCACAGATCCCGATGCTCGTCGGGATCGAGTGGTGGCGAAGCGACCACTTCACCCCCTCGGACTTCCATCCGCAGTCCGTCACGGTGCCGTTCGGGCTCCAGCTCGCGGTCGGCGCGGTTGTCGGCTGGCTCGTGAACAGGCTCACGCAGGAGACGACCGTCGCTCACGAGCGCGCGGCGGAAGCGGAAGGGCTCCGCGACCAGCTCGGCCGCCGGGTCGATCTCCTCGACGCCACGAATCGCTGTGCGCGAGCGCTCGGGTCGTCGCTCGAGATCGAGGAGGCGTTCGCCGCGTTCATCCGCGAGCTGCGCGGCGTGATCCCGTTCGACCGGACGGCGATCGTGCTGGCGGACGACGGCTCGGCGCGGGTGATCGCGGCTGCGGGTGCCGCGGCCGAACGAGTCTTTCCTCCGGGCACACGGCGGCCCGTGACCGGCTCGCTGCTCCAGGACGTGACGAGGCGCGGACAGGTCATCTACCGCGAGGACATGCGCGACCTGAGGTATCCCGAGGAGGAGGAATTCGTCGAGCTCGGCCTTCGCTGCCGCCTGGCGGCGCCGCTGATCGTCGGGCCGCGGAGCGTGGGCATGATCTCACTCGTCCGCGAGCAGCCGAGCTCCTTCACGCCGGAGGAGATCGAGTTCGTCTCGCTCCTCGGCCGCTTCCTCGGCAGCACGGTGCAGAACATCCGTGCCTACGAGGCCGAGCGCGCGACCGTCGAGGAGCTCCGCCGCCTCTCGGCGCTCAGGGCGGACTTCGTCGCGCTCGTCTCGCACGAGCTGCGGAGCCCGATGGCGGCCGTCATCGGGTCGGCCAAGACCCTGCAGCGGCGCTGGCGCGAGCTGACGCCCGAGCAGCGAGAGTCGTTCCTCGCGCTGATCGACCACGAGACGAACCGCCTTGCCGACCTCGTCGGCGACGTCCTCGACACGTCGAGGATCGAGTCGGGGCAGTTCAGCTATCGGTTCACGGACGTCGACGTCGGCGAGCTCGTGCAGGAGTCGGCGGCTGCCGCCGAGAGTGGTCAGGACGAGATCGAGATCCGTTCGCAGGTCCACCGGCCGTTGCCGCTCGTCCGGGGCGACCGCGACCGGCTGCGTCAGGTGCTGACGAACCTGCTCGACAACGCCGTCAAGTACTCACCGGCCGGCGAAGCGGTCGAGGTCGAGGCGCTCGCGGAGAACGGCCGGATCAGCGTCGAGGTGCGTGACGGCGGCCCGGGAGTCGCGCCGGAGCACCACGCGCTCATCTTCGAGAAGTTCGGTCGCGTGACCGGTGAGCACGCGAAGCCGGGAACGGGGCTGGGGCTCTTCATCGCGCGGTCGATCGCGCAGGCCCACGGCGGTTCGCTCGACGTGCGCTCGAGGAACGGCCGGGGCACGATCTTCGCGCTCGAGTTGCCGGTCGACCGCGCCTGATCAGGCCTTCGCGGCCACGCGGCTGACGCGCAGCTCGCGTGCGAGAGCCTTCGCGCGTTCGGCGACGTGCTTGCGCAGATCGTCCGGCTCGAGCAGAACGGCCTCGCCACGGTCGGCCAGGATCTCGCCGACGAGCCACTCCTCGCTGCCGACGGCCTTGTCCGCGAGCGCCGCGCCGTCCGAGAGCAGCTGGGCGCCTTCCTCGGCCTTCCAGCGAGCGATCCGCTTCGAGTACCAGATCCGTGCGATGACCCCGGCGCTGCCGAGATGGTCCGGCCGGAAGCCCTCACGGGGCTCGAAGGTGTCCCGCTGCAGGCGGGCGCTGCGCATGCGGTCGAGCCGGAACGAGCGCTGCGCATCCCGCGTGCGGTCCCACGTGTGGACGTACCAGTACGGCAGCTGCCGCTCGATCACGTGCGGCTCGACGAGCCTCGTCGAGAGCGTGTCCTCGCCTTCCTTCTGATATTCGATCTCGACGGCGCGGTGCTGCCGGATGCCTTCGCTGAGCGTCGCCACGAGCTTCTCCTCGGCCCGCGCCGAACGAGGCTCGGCCGCCTGACCGAGGTCGAACTCGCCGAAGGTCTCCTCGAGCTTCTGGCGGACGCGCTCGAGCGGCGTGTGCGCGTCGGCGGCGATCATCGGGCCGACGAACTCGAGCGCGAGCCGAATCGCGCGTGCCTCGAGCGGCGTCAGACGGGGCGGTGAGCGGAACGTGTCGCCGAAGAGCTCCTTCTCCACGTGAACCTGGTCGCCGTGGAGCTCGGTGTAGACCGCGTAGCAGCCGCCGCCGAAGTTGACGAGGTTCAGGAGCTGGAGATGCTCCTCGATCGACTCCGGCGGGATGTTGAAGCGCGCGCTGATGTCCGCCGCGGGGATCACGGCGTGCGTGTCGTCGCCGCAGCGGTCGAGCAGATACGCGAGCAGGGCCTGGAGGAGGCCGAACCGCTCCGGCGGAACGGGGCTGGCCGGGCGCTCCTCCTCGTCCGCGACCGCCTGCGCGGCCTCCGCTGCGATCCTCGGTGTCTTCTCCGCGTGGCGCTTGTGCACCAGGTCGAGATCCGCGCGCACGTGCCGGCGGAGCTCGGGAGGCGCGAGCGGCACAGCGCGGCCGTCCTGGCGCAGGATCCAGGAGGAGAGTTGCCCGAGATCCGAGTAGTCGGTGATGAAGACGCCGTCCTCGATCCGGCCATAGCGCCCGAACAGGCGGTCGACCCACCAGGCGGTGTCGCCCGCGACCTCGATCTGCGCCTCGCCCTTCTTGGCGCCGACCTGCCACGGCGGTCCCTGGCGATAGTCCTCCGCGTCGAAGCCTTCGGCCAGCCTGAAGTCCCGCTCGCGCCGCGTTGCGAGCCGGATCTCGCCGCGGATCCGCGACACGCGGAACGTCTTGATCCGGTCGTCTTCGAGGTCGAGGCCGACGACGTACCACTGGCCCCGGTCGAAGAGGAGCGCGTATGGGTTGACCGTGCGCTCGCGCTGCTCCTGCCGCATGATCGACCAGTACTCGAACTTCAGGGTCCTGCTCTTCGAGATCGCGCCCTCGAGCTTGGCCAGTCGCCCTGGAAGCTCTGGCGAGTAGCCCGGGTCGTGCAGCTCGACGGCCCGCGCAGTCTCGGTCGGCGCACCCTCGAGCCCCGGCCGGCCGAGCGCCAGGTTCTGGAGCGCCAGGCGGAGGGGCTCCGCGTAGGCGAACTGGCCCTCGAGGAGATAGAGGCAGGTCTGGAGCGCGGCGAGCTCCTCGTCGCTCAGCTCGAGCGGCGGCAGGAAGTAGCGCTCCGAGCTCAAGCGGTACAGCTCTTCGCCGGTGAACTCGTCGCGCTGCGAATCCAGCGGGACGCCCAGTGCGAGCAGCTCCGCCCGGTCGGAGTAGAAGCGCCGCGCGAACGCCTCGTCGGACATCTCCTGGTAGCCCTCGACGTTCTGCTTCACGTCCCTCGCCGTCAACGGACGACGCTCGGCCATGAGAAACGCGACCAGTGAGAGTTGGCGGATGAGCTTGTCGGTGTCGTGAGACATCGCCCGCCTATTCTTTCAGGGCGAGGCCGGTTGCCATACCTGGAAACGCAGGCGCCGAGTTTGTAACAGCGCCCGAGAGGCGTTAGAGTGGTCCCGACCTGCGGCGACGAGAACGGTTAATCCGCGGTTAACAGAGCTTTGCGGGGGATTAACAAGGTACGAGGCAGACTGGAATTGGACGAACGAGCCCTCCACATCCAGCACTGTATGTATCAGTACTCGCGAGCCATTTATCGCTCAATCAAGGATCTAGTCGATCCGTACGTGACGACAAAGGAGCAGGCCGAGTACCGGAAAGCAGTGCTCGAGGCCTGCGAGCACACGATGGAGCGGCTCGCACGCGATCCGCAGTACTTCGCGAAGCCAGAGCGGTCGCTGTTCCAGGACATCAGGCGGTATTTCCCGATCACGGCGCAGGCGCAGGTCGCCTGGGCGGTGAACGAGGGCGTGACGGCCGCGTGCGCGTTCATCCAGGAGCAGATCGAGGCCGGCGCGTTCGACGGCGGCGTTCCGCGCTGTCACGCGACGACGCGCAAGGGGAAGCCGTGCCAGCGCACTCCACTACCCGAGCGCGACTACTGCCCGTCGCACCAGCACCTCGAGCGATCGAAAGTCGCGGCTTAAGTAAGTGGACACTTGAGCTAGCCCCCTGCGCTTCGCGCGGGGGCCGCTCTCCTACTCGATTATCTGGCGCACGTACGCTTGCGGGTAGCTGCCCTGCGCCGTGTCGAGCGCTGCGTGTGCCTTGTTCTCGCTGTCGTAGACGCCGGTGAACACCACGAAGTAGCCCGTGTGCAGGCTCGAGAACTGGGACGAGTCGAGGATTCCGACGTCCGTGAGCCCTGCGTTCAGGGCCTTTTGCGCTGCGCTGACGGCGGCCGCTCGGCCCGCGCTCTGCGGGATCGACGAGAGCACGATCGTCCAGCCGTTCTGGCCGGCGGGCCACTGGGTCAACGTGTTCGACGGCGGCGGTGGCGGCGGAGGCGGTTGCTCCGGAGCGGTCGTCGTCTGGGTAGGTGCCGTCGGCAGTGTCGAGGTATCGGTCGAGGGCGTCGATGAGGTCGGACCGGTGCCCGTGCTCAAGGGGACCGAGGCCTGGGTCTCTGCGCGCGTCTTCGTCGCCGAGCTGTTGCTCTGGGTGGCGAGAATCCCGACGGCCGCTGCAAGCGCGGCGATGATCAGGAGCCCGAGGACTGGCCAGACCCAGTCGCCGGGATACCTCCTGAATCGGCGGCGCCACGCGGTTGCGAGCACCGGGATGACGCCTCGCTGGACGGGAAGCCGGAGGCCGCACTCGAGGCAGTACTCCTGGAGCGGCTCGTACGGTGTTCCGCAGCGCGGGCACTCGCCGCCTTCAGGATCTGGGGCGGGGGGTGGGCCTGGCTGCTCTTCCGGCGGTTCGGGCGGGAGCCCCAACTAGTTCTCCCAGGGATCGCCCTGCTGCTCGGCCTGCTGTTCGGCCTGCTGGTACATCGTCTGCGCGTCGTCCTGGCCGTTGCCGTCGTCGCTCCCGGCAGGAATGGCTGTTCCGCAATTCGCGCAGAACTGCGCGTCGGCCGGAACGGCGTTCCCGCAGTTGACGCACGAGACGACCGGCTCCTCCCCGACCTGGCGCCCGCAGTTCGCGCAGAAGTGCGAGCCCCACTGGATCGGAGCGCCGCACGTGCACCGGTGTCCCACGCCCTCGCGCCGTTGCGCGACCGAGACCTCGAGCAGCTCGTCGATCTCACGCAGCCGCCCCTCGATCGCGATCACCTCCTGGCACTGCTCGATGAGCAGGTCCTGCTTGAACTGGTCGCGCCGGAACATCTCGAGCATCAGTCCGCCGAGGTCGCGGATGCGCTCCTCGCGCGTGCGGACGAGGGCGCGCCGCTCGCGCCTGAGGGAGCCGGGAGGCGGGACGCGCCTGGCTCTCGGCGGAGGCGGAGGAGGGCCCTCCGGAGCATCCTCCGCGGGCCGCTTGCGGAACCGGTCGAGCAGGGCGATTCGTGCCATCGGGCGGGCGCGAGTTTACAGGGCGGGCCGAGAGCCCCGACCGGGCGCTACAGGTCGATCACGACGACGCGCGGCTCGGTCAGCTCGTGCACCGAGTAGGCCGGTCCCTCGCGCGTGTTGCCCGAATCCTTGACGCCTCCGTAGGGCATCTGGTCGGAGCGGAACGTCGGCGCCTCGTTGACGGTCACGCCTCCGAACTCGAGGCTGCGGGCGGCCGACAGTGCTGCGCGAAGGTCCGCGGTGAAGATCCCCGCCTGGAGGCCGTAGCGCGTGCCGTTCGCGAGTGCGATCGCCTCGTCGAGCGACTCGTACGTGTTGACGACGCAGACCGGGCCGAAGACCTCCTCGCGGCAGACCTTCATGTCCGGCGCCGCGTTTGCGATCACGGTCGGCCTGATCAAGTCGCCGTCGAGGTCTCCGCCCGAGAGCACCTCGGCGCCCCCGTCGCGCGCCTCGGCGATCCAGGTCAGGATCCGCTCCCGCGCGCCCTCGTCGATCACCGGGCCGACATCCGTGTCCGCTTCGGCCGGGTCGCCGACCACGAGCTCCTCGACCTTCGGGACGAACCCGGCCACGAACTCGTCGTAGACGCGCTTCTGCACGTAGATGCGCTGGACCGAGATACAGCTCTGCCCCGCGAAGGAGAAGGCGTGCGCCGCCAGCTTCGCAGTCGCCTCGGCGAGATCGGCGTCGCCGTGGACGATCACGGGCGTCGCGTTTCCGAGCTCGAGCAGCACCTTCTTCCGCGCCGCGCGCTCGCGGATGCCCCACCCGACCTCGGACGAGCCGGTGAAGGTGATCGCCTTGACGCGCTCGTCCTCGACCAGCACGTCGCCGATCTCACTCGCGGGCCCGACGAGGACGTTGAGCCAGCCCGCCGGCAGGCCAGCCTCGTCCTCGAGCTCCGCGAGCGTGAGCGCCGACAGCGGAGTCTGGCCCGCCGGCTTGAGCACGACGGCACACCCGGCCGCGAGTGCGGGCGCGATCTTGTGTGCGACGAGGTTGAGCGGGAAGTTGAAAGGGCTGATCGCGCCGACGATCCCGATCGGCTCCCGGAGCGTGAACGCGAGCTTGCCCTCGCCCGCCTGGGCGGCGTCCATGGGCACGACCTCGCCCGCGAGCTTGCGCGCCTCGACGGCCGCGAACGTGTAGGTCGACATCGCGCGGCTCGCCTCGACCTTGGCGGTCTTGAGCGGCTTGCCCGCCTCGGCGGAGATCTGGGCGGCGATCTCGTCATGGCGGCGCGCGATTCCCGCGACGGTCTTGACGAGGATCTCGGCGCGCTTGTGCGCCGGAAGCGGGTCGGCCATCGCCTTTTCCGCTGCGTCGACAGCGGCCTTTGCCTCGGCCGCGCCGGCCTTCGCGACGCGGCCCACGACGTCGCCCGAGTACGGCGAGCGAACCTCCTGCCACTCGCCCGTCTCGACCCACTCGCCGCCGATCAGGAGTTTCCGCTCGGTCGCGGTAGCCGCCACGATGGGAGGATACGCCCATGAACGTGCCTGACGTCAGCTACGCCTGGGGCGCCGACGTGTGCGGCACGCATGAGCTGAAAGGCGTGCCGGGCGGATGGAGGCTCTTTGCCGTTCGGTAGAGAGGTCGAGGTGCCGGACGTCAGCTACACGCGCAGTGGCGACGTCTCCATCGCCTACCAGGTCGTCGGCGACGGGCCGACGGACCTCGTCGTGCTCCCGTTTCTCTCGAACCTCTACACGCTCTGGCAGGCGCCCAAGTTCGCCGAGTTCGGTTACCGGCTCGCGGAGGGGCGGCGCCTCATCATGGTCAACGCCCGCGGCGTCGGGCTCTTGGACCGACCGCGCGGATTCACGATCGAATCGCGGATGGACGACTTGCGCGCGGTCATGGACGCCGTCGGCAGCGAGCGTCCGGCCCTGCTCGGGATCGCAGAGGCCGCCGCGACATGCGCCGTCTTCGCTGCGTCGAATCCCGACCGCGTGGAGCGGCTGATCCTCTACGACCCCTGGTCGCAAAGCATGCTGAACGACCGCGAGCGCGAGGAGGCGCTGGCCGGCGTTCCTGCGCAACGCGATCGATGGGGCCGCCGCGATGTGCTGGAGCAGTTCGCCGTAGAGCTCAATCCGCAGTGGGCCGACGATCCCGACTACCTCGACTGGTTCGTCTGGCACCACAGGCTGACTTCGAGCCCTTCGTCGTGGGTGGACTTCAGGCGGATGCAGATCGACCTCGACGTCGGCGATGCTCTCCCGGCGATCCGCGTGCCGACGCTCGTGCTCTCCAAGGAGCGGGAACGCCCCGATTCAGAACAGGTTGCAAGCCGCATCCCGGGTGCGGAGTTCGTCGTCGTTCCGGGCATCGGCAGAGCGATCCAGGAGAATCAGTTCGCAGTCGAGGCGGTGGAGACCTTCCTCGCCGGCAGCCCTGCGCGCCGGATTCCGGACACCGTGCTGGCGACCATCCTCTTCACCGATCTCGTGAATTCGACCCAGCGCGCCGCGGAGCTCGGTGACCGCGACTGGCGGAGCCTGCTCGAGCGACACCACGAGCTCGTGCGGATGGAGCTCGCGCGCTACAGGGGCGTCGAGATCGACACCGCCGGCGACGGGTTCTTTGCGAGCTTCGACGGCCCGGCCCGTGCGATCTCGTGCGCGCGCGAGATCGTGGAGCGTGTCCCGGAGCTCGGCCTCGAGGTGCGCGCCGGGATCC
The DNA here is from genome assembly GCA_963812695.1 of uncultured Actinomycetes bacterium. GTDB lineage: Bacteria > Actinomycetota > Thermoleophilia > Gaiellales > Gaiellaceae > VAXT01. The sequence continues at coordinate 21,401 of CAWEWD010000008.1, read as the reverse complement.
ACACCGGCGAATGCGAGCGGGTGGGGGACAAGCTCGCCGGCCTGGCCGTGAACGTCGGCGCCCGTGTGTCCGCAGCCGCGTCGCCCGGCGAGGTTCTCGTCTCCCAGACGGTCAAGGACCTCGTCGCGGGCTCGGAGATCGCGTTCGACGATCGCGGCACGCACCAGCTGAAGGGCGTGCCCGGCGAGTGGAGGGTCTATGCCGTCAACCCGGCCTGAGACCCGCTACGCGAAGAGCGGCGACGTCAACATCGCCTACCAGGTCGTCGGCGACGGTCCGCTCGACCTCATCTACGTGCCCGGCTGGATCTCGAACGTCGAATTGAACTGGGAGGAACCGGCGCACGCCCACGTCCTCGACCGTCTCGCGAGCTTCTCGCGCCTGATCCTCTTCGACAAGCGCGGCACCGGGCTCTCCGATCCGGTCCCACTCGACCGTCTGCCCACGCTCGAGGAGCGCATGGACGACGTGCGGGCCGTCCTGGACGCCGTGGACTGTCGACAGGCGGCGGTGTTCGGCTTCTCCGAGGGCGGCCTGCTGAGCGTCTTCTTCGCCGCCACGTATCCCGAGCGAATTACCGCGCTCGCACTGTACGGCGCCTTCGCCAAGCGGCTCTGGAGCCCGGACTATCCGTGGGCGCCGAAGCCCGACGACCGTGAGCGCGAGATCGAGGTGCTGGAGCAGAACTGGTCGAGCCGCATGGATCTCGACCAACTCGCCCCGAGCGAGGACGACGCGTTCAAGGATCGCCTGGCGACGTACTTTCGCCGCAGCGCGAGCCCAGGAGCCGGCGTGGCGCTGATGCGCATGAACACGCAGCTCGACGTGCGCGATGTCCTGCCGTCGATCCAGGCGCCGACCCTGATCATGCATCGGACGCACGACCGGGACGTGAAGGTCGAGGAGGGCCGCTGGATCGCGACCCAGATCCCGGGCGCGACGTTCGTGGAGCTCCCGGGAGACTCCCATACCCTCTGGGCCGGCGACACGGACGAGATCGTCGACGAGGTGGAGCAGTTCCTGACCGGGGCTCGACGCGGGCCGGAGCCCGACCGCGTGCTCGCGACCGTGCTGTTCACGGACATCGTCGGCTCCACCGAGCGGGCGACGGAGCTCGGCGACCGCCGTTGGCGCGAGCTGCTCGAGCGTCACCATGCGCTGGTGCGGCAGCAGCTGGAGCGCTACCACGGGCGGGAGGTGGACACGGCTGGCGACGGTTTTCTCGCCACGTTCGACGGCCCGGCCCGTGCGATCCGGTGCGGCTCCGCAGTCGTGACCGGGATCCGTGCGCTCGGCCTCGAGGTCCGGGCCGGCGTTCACACCGGCGAGTGCGAGCTGTTCGGCGACACGGTCGCGGGTCTCGCGGTGCACACGGGCGCGCGGGTTGCCAGCCTCGCGGGCCCTGGTGAGGTCCTCGTCTCGCAGACCGTCAAGGACCTCGTCGCCGGCTCCGGCCTCGAGTTCGAGGAGCGCGGCACGTACGAGCTGAAGGGCGTGCCGGGCGAATGGAGGCTCTATGCCGTCTCCGGATGAGGCTCTCGACATCAGGTACGTCAGGAACGGCGACGTCTCGATCGCGTACCACGTCGTCGGCGATGCCCCGACCGACCTGGTGCTCGTGCCGGACTTCTTCTCCAACCTCGTCTTCGACTGGGAGGCGGGGCACTGGCGCCCGTTCTACGAACGGCTCGCGCAGTCGTTCCGGCTGATCCTGTTCGACAAGCGCGGTACCGGCCTCTCGGACCGCGGACCGCTCTTTCCGAACCTCGAGACGCGGATGGAGGACGTGCGGGCGGTGCTCGACGCAGTCGGCTCGCAGCGGGCGGTCATCTTCGGCGGCCACGAGGGCTCGACGATGGCCTGTCTCTATGCAGCGACGTATCCCGAGCGGACGGTGGCTCTCGTCCTGTGGCAGGCAGCCGCGTTCGAAAGTAGGTCCCAGCCCGACGTCGGGCAGGAACTGCTCCGTTTGAGGGACGGTTGGGGAACGCTCGACTACGCGGGTGAGATGCTCGAGGAGATCTCCCCGACCCTCGCCGCGAATCCGGCCGACCGGGAGTGGTTCGCGAACAGGATGCGCGTCGGGGCGAGCCCCGCAGCGGGGTATGCGCTGAACCGCATGTGGTCCGAGACCGATCTCCGCGACATCCTCTCCGCGATTCACGTGCCCACGCTCGTCATGGCGCGCGGCGATCTCGGCGAGGAAACTGCAGGCCCGGTCGCCGAGCGGATCCGCAACAGCCGCTACGTCCGGATTCCGGGTGACGACTACTGGGGCATGTTCCTGTCGCCGGAGATCGTCGACGAGACCGAACGATTCGTCGACACGCTCGAGCGCGCGCCCGAGCCGGAGACCGTGCTGGCGACCGTCCTCTTCACCGATCTCGTCGGCTCGTCCGAGCGAGCGAGCGAGCTTGGGAACCGTGAATGGGCCGAGCTGCTCGCTCGACACAACGCCACGATCAGACAGCAGCTCGGACTCTTCCGCGGCGGCGAGATCGACACCGCGGGCGACGGGTTCTTCGCGAGCTTCGACGGACCGGCCCGCGCGATCCGCTGCGCTCGCGCCATCACCGAGCTGGTGCACGAGCTCGGGCTCGAAGTCCGCATCGGCGTTCACACCGGCGAATGCGAGATCGTCTCCGGGAAACCGACGGGAATCGCCGTCAACACCGGGGCGCGAGTCGCCGCCGCTGCCGGCGCGGGCGAGGTGCTCGTGACCGGAACCGTCAAGGACCTCGTCGCCGGCTCGGGCATCTCCTTCGAGGACCGCGGCGAGCGCGAGCTGAAGGGCGTGGGGGCCTGGCGCCTCTACTCTGTCGTGAGTGCCTAGGAGAGGCTGACGAAATATGGACTGTGCCATCGGGCCGCGCTGCTCGCCCCGAGGCGGCGTCCTCAGTCGCCCCGGTAATGAGAATTACCGGGGCTCCCTGCGTCCTTGCCTCGGAACGAGCATCGCACCCCGATGACGAGCAATATTCCGCCAGCCTCTCCCGCACTGATCATCGACGCGGTTCGGTCGCCGATCGGCAAGAAGAACGGGACGCTGTCCTCGATCCGGGGCGACGAGCTCGCGGCTCAGGTGTTGAACGGCCTGCTCGCTCGCAACGAGGTCGATCCGGGCGAGATCGAGGACGTCCAGCTCGGCTGCGTGACGCAGATCGGCGAGCAGGGCTGGAACATCGGCCGGATGGTGCCGATGGTCGCCGGCTGGCCGGAGACGGTTCCCGGCACGACCGTCGACCGCCAGTGCGGCTCGTCGATGCAGACGAACTTCAACGCGGCGGCGGCGGTCTGGTCCGGCCAGCTCGACCTCGTCGTCTCGGGCGGCGTGGAAATGATGTCGCGGGTGCCGATGGGCTCGAACGGCGGCGACCTCTCGGAGAAGCTGTTCGAGCGCTGGCAGATCGTGCCGCAGGGGATCTCGGCGGAAGCGATCGCGGAGGAGTGGAATCTCTCGCGTGAGGAGCTCGACGAGTTCTCGCTTGAGTCGCATAGGCGCGCGATCGCGGCGATCGACGAGGGACGGTTCGAGAACGAGATCGTCCCGGTCGAGGTGCAGAACCCGCACGTCGGGACCCTGTTCGCGGTTGACGAGACGCCTCGGCGCGACACGTCCCTCGAGGCGCTGGCCGCGCTGAGCCCCGCGTTTCTGCCCGAAGGCGTGGTCACAGCCGGGAGCTCGAGCCAGATCTGCGACGGCGCTGCCGGGGTGCTGGTCGCGAGCGAGCGCAAGGCGTCGGAGCTCGGGCTCGAGCCGCGCGCGCGGTTCGTCTCGTTCGGACTTGCGGGCGTCGACCCGTACCGGATGCTGCACGGCAACCCCCAGGCCTGCGAGCGGGCGCTCGGGAAAGCTGGCATCGGCTGGGACGACGTATCGGTGATCGAGGTCAACGAGGCCTTCGCGTCGGTCGTGCTCCAGTTCGTCCGCGACTGCGGGCTCGAGGGGCGGATGGACGACGTGAACCCAAACGGCGGCGGCATCTCGCTCGGGCACCCGTTGGGGGCGACCGGCGCGCGGATCACGGCGACGCTGGTCAGCGAGCTCGAGCGGCGCGGTGCCCGCTACGGCGTGGCGACGATGTGCATCGGCTTCGGGCAGGCGATCGCCTCCGTGATCGAGCGCGTTTGAGGCGGGTCGAGCTCCGCGGCGAGCGCGAGGTGACGGCGCCGGGGAGCATCAGCGCCCGGGTACGGCGCCTGGCCGGCGACGCGCACGTCGTCGTGATCGAGGTCGGAGCGGGAGGCGTCGTCGCCCGGCACCCGGCCGTCGGGGCGCAGCTCTTCGCCGTCGTGCGCGGGTCCGGGTGGGTCAGCGGAGGCGACGGCGAGCGCGAATCGATCGAAGCCGGCGAGGCCGTGCTCTGGGAGCCCGGCGAGGAACACGAATCCGGCTCCGAGCGAGGCATGACGGTGCTCGTCGTCGAGACGGAGTCGCTCGATCTCTGACGATCCGAAACGCGTCGTCGCGGACGGCTACGACACCATCGCGGAGCGGTACGCCGCCTGGGCTGCGAGCTTCGAGTCGCCGACGATGGACTGGGTCGAGAAGCTCCTCGAGCTACTCCCGGACGGCTCGGACGTGCTCGAGCTCGGTAGCGGCGGCGGAGGCCCGGCCACACAGCGGCTGGCGGATCGGCACCGGCTACTCGGGGTCGACATCTCCCCGAAGCAGATCGAGCGGGCTCAGGCGCGCGTCCCGAATGCGACCTTCCGCTGTGCAGACGCGGGCTTGCTCGAGCTCGAGCCCATGAGCTTCGACGCGATCGTCAGCCTGTACATGCTCGGCCACGTGCCTCGCGCGGAGCAGGCGCCGCTCCTTGGCTCGATGGCGTCATGGCTGCGTGCGGGCGGCTACCTGCTCGCGACGATGGGCACCGCGAACGCGGACGACGAGGTCGACGACGACTGGCTGGGCGCGCCGATGTTCTTCGCCTCGTTCGACGAGGCCGAGAACCGGCGGATGCTCGGTGCTGCCGGGTTCGAGCTGATCGAGGCGAAGGTGATTCCGGTCGAAGAGCCGGGCCACGGGCTGGTCAGCTTCATGTGGATCCTCGCGCGCAAGTCCTAGTCCGGTCGCCGCCGCGCTGCCGCGGCGCGGCGACGACCAGGTCGCTAGGCGAACGCGTGGGGCCGGCGGGAAAGGATCGCCGGCCGTTCTCCTCTGACGGCCGTGAGGCACGCGCCGGCCACAGCCAGCACGAGGAGGCCGAGCATGAGGAGAACGAGGAGAAACCGCGTCATTTGACTCCTAGACGCGCGAGCGACGCGGGTTCTTCCCTTAGCATCGACTGAGTGATTCGTCGGGTGGGAATCGTCGGCCTGGGCACGATGGGCGCCGGCATCGCGCAGGTCTCCGCGCAGGCCGGCTTCGAGACGGTCGGCCGCGAGGTGAGCGAGGAGCTCTGCGAACGCGCACGCGGGACGATCGAGCACTACGTCGGGCGCGCCGTCGAGAAAGGCAAGGCGACCGCAGAGGAGCGCGACGCGACGCTCGGCCGCCTGTCCTTCACGACCGAGCTGTCCGACCTGGCCGACTGCGACCTCGTGATCGAGGCAATCGTCGAGCAGCTCGAGCCGAAGCGCGAGGTGTTCGCAGAGCTCGACCGCCTCGCCGGCCCGGACACGATCCTGGCGTCCAACACGTCCGCGATCCCGATCCACTCGATCGCCCAGGCCGTCGAGCATCCGGAGCGGGTGATCGGCATGCACTTCTTCAACCCGGCGCCGCTCCTCCCGCTCGTCGAGATCATCCGCGCGGAGAAGAGCTCCGACGCCGCGCTCAGCGCCGCGTTCGAGTGGGCCGAGCAGGCCGGCAAGCAGCCCGTGCGGGCAAACGACACGCCCGGGTTCATCGTCAACCGCATCCTCGTCCCGACGCTGAACGAGTGCATCCGGCTCCTCGACGAGGGGATCACGGTCGAGGATCTCGACACGGCGATGACGATGGGCGTCGGCTGGCCGATGGGCCCGTGCACGCTCGTCGACCTCGTCGGGATCGACATCCACATCCACGCCGCCGAAGCGATGTACGAGGCGACCGGCGACGAACGCGCGAAGCCGCCGGAACGCCTCCGGGAGATGGCCGCGGAAGGCCGCCTGGGCCGCAAGACCGGCCGCGGCTTCTACGACTACACCGACTGACTTAGTAACAGTCTGTTACTAGGGATTCGAGACTCGGTCCCAGACGTTCTCGACCAGCCGCGCGACCGTCGGGTCGCCGATCGACGCCGTGAAGTTGAGCGCGCCCGCGGCGAAGACCTTGGCGCCGCCCGGCGTCTCGTAGTACGTCATCTCGGCCGTCCGGCCCGGCCCCATCAGATTCGGAATCGACGCCAGCAGCTGCGTGCCCGGAGGCGACTGCGGCGAGCGGGCATCGATCTCGAACCCGTACTGCCCGAACCGGCCACCGTCGAGAAGCCCCGTCCCGGAGAACTCCCACGGGGAGCCGTGGACGACGTACGCGCCCTGCCGCCCGCCGTAGTCGCCGGCGATGAACTGCACACCGACGAGCGCCGCCTCGGGCCGACCGAGGTTCCGCCACTGCGCGACCTTCGTCAGGTACCGGCCGGCGCGCTGCACCTTCCAGAAGAAGTTGTTCGCAGACAGGAACATGAGGTTGCCGCCGTCGTTCCGGTAGCGCTGGACGACGTCGTACTCGTGCTCGGTCACGTACTCGGCATGGCCGGGGAAGACGACGAGGTCGTACGCCTCCGCCAGTTCGTCGCCGGTCGGGTACGCCTCGAGGTCGTCGTCGGTCAGGAAGTCGACGTGCTTCCCGGTCCGGTTCAGCCATGCGATGAAGTCCAGATCCCAGTCGCGGAACCGGTACGGGACGCCGAAGTCGAGGAACGGCCGTGCGAGGTCGATCGTCCTCGTCGCCCCGCTCACGTACCAGCTGTCGCCCCAGCCGTCGCCGTTCGCGTCCCAGAAGTTGTACGCCTGCCACGTGTTCGTCGACAGGACGACGGCGACGCGGGACGTCGGCCCGCGCCTCGTGATGACGAACGGCGCGTAGCCGACCCGCCCGTCCGGGGCGCTCAGCCGCAGGAAGTAGAGCCCGCTCGGCCAGTTCCCGGCCCGCACCACGCGCAACGCCCCCGGAGCGTCGCGATGCGATCGCCAGTCGACTCGGACCGGGCTCGTCATCGCCGTGCCCTCCGTTCTCAGGTCGGTCCCGCGTCGAATCGCCTGGCTCGAGTAGTAGAAGACCTGGAGGCGCAGCGACGGCGCGTCCGTCGAGATCCGCAGGTCGGCTTCCTCGCCCGGCGCGTAGCTGCGGCGGGGGAACTCGGCCTCGATGCCCTGGATGCGGACGACGGGCGCCTCGCGGCGCTTGCCGGGCCAGTCCATGTACACGCGCTTGCCGACCGTGAGCCTGAGGACGTAGGTGCGCGGCTCGGTGCCGCGGGCCGGTCGCCAGACGATCTGCTGCGGCCCTGCCCGGAAGCGTTTCGTCGTCCGCCAGACGGTGCTCGTCGCGCGACCCGGGTGCAGCGTGTCGGTCCGCAGAACGTCGAGCCGCACCTTCGCCGCCCGATCGAGCCGGAAGCTGACGATCGCCCGGTCGCGGAACCCGTCTCCGTTCGGCGAAACCGTCGTCAGAAGCCGATTGTCGCCCGCGAAGGGCCGCGAGCCGTTCGTCACCTTCAGCGCGTGCATGTTCGCGCCGGACAGGAGCGCGGCGAGCCCGAACGCGAGGAAGCTCATCGGTTGACGGTGCGCATCGGGACACCGAGCCGCCTGGCCGCGAACGGCACGCTCGACCCCTGGACGACGACCGAGAAGAGCACGACCACGAACACGATCTCGTACAGCCGGCGCGCCTGGTGCACGTCGGCCAGGATCACGAACGCGGCGAGCAGGATCGGGACCGCGCCCTTGAGACCGCCCCAGGCGAGGAAGAGCTTCTCGCCGAGCCTCAGCCGCATCGGCGCAAGTAGCGGGGCGAGGCCGACCGGACGCGCGATGAACGCCAACGCGATCGCGAGCAGCAGTCCGTCGCTCCAGATTCCTCCGTCGAAGATCTGCCGCACGTTCACCGTCAGGCCGAGCGCGACGAAGACGACGATCTCGGCGAGGCTGGCGAGGGACGTGTGGAAGCGCTGGATCTGCCGCTTGTACGGCACGTCGAGGTCGCTGAGGGCCAGGCCGGCGATGAAGACCGCGAGGAAGCCCGACCCGTGCAGGAGAGCGGCCACGCCGTAGATGACGCCGGCCGCCGCGAGTGTCCTCAGCGGGTACAGACCCTCGCTCGGCAGGCGAACTCTGCGCATGAAGACGACGAGTAGCGCCGAACCGGCGACCCCGACTGCGAGACCGACGCTCATCTCGAGGAAGAACTCTCGAACGACCGACCAGCCCGACGCACCGTCGGTCGTGGCGAACTCGACCATCCCGATCAGGAGCGCGATCCCGACCGGGTCGTTCACGCCCGCCTCGCCCTCGAGGATCGTCCCCGTGTTGCCGCCGATCTCCTTGTCACCGAGGATCGAGAACATGACGGCCGGGTCGGTCGGGGCGAGGGCCGCACCGAGCACTCCGGACAGGGTCCAGCTGAAGTCGAGCAGGAAGTGGGCGCAGATCGCCATCAGGACCGCGGTCGTGAGCGTGCCGACGATGCCGAGCGTCGCGATCGGGACGATCGCCCGCCGGAACCGGCGCCAGCCGATGTTCATACCGCCGTCGAAGAGGATCAACACGACCGCGACGACCCCGATTCGCTCCACCGTCCGGATGTGCGGCAGGGCAACCGGCAGCGCGAGCGCGGCCAGGAGAAAGAGCGCGGGTGCGGGCACGGGATAGCGCTCGCTCAGCTTGGCCGCGAGGAGCGCGAGCATCACGCCGCTTGCGACCACGAGCACGACGAGCCCGAAATCGCTCAGCTCGGACACGCTGTGACGCTAACGGATTCCTTACAACTCCCACATTGCAGGCATATGGACGCAAGCGATACTTGACGTACCGATGCGGAAAACGGTGCTCCTATTCGTGCTCGCGCTTCTCATCCCGGCGGCTGCTCAGTCGCAGTCCGGTGCACCCCAGAACGGGACGCTCTCGATTCGGGAGGGCCGGGGCATCGTCCAGGTCGATGCGCGCGGAAGCATGACCGGCCGTGTGAACGGCAAGATCGCGATCACCGACCCGAAGCCGTACGACAGCAAGCGCCCGGTCGTCTACGGGTCGACGAAGACGACCTACAAGAACGTCAAGACGACGCTCTATCAGGGCAAGAATCTCCGCTTCCGGCTGATCGGCGCGCGGTTCCACTTCCGCATCCAGGGCCGGGCGATCTACCTGAGCGCGATCGCGCGCGGCACCGGCATCATCGACGGCTCGGGCGATCCGACGGCAAACGTCTTCTACGACGGCGTCTGGTCGCTGAACGACGCGCCGTATCAGTCTCTGCCCGATACACCAACGAGTTTCGACCTGGCCCCGCCGGCCACGCAATAGCAGCCCGCTCTGGCATTCTGAAAGGGCGATGCCCTTGAACGCACCGCAAACCGTGCTCGTGGTCGAAGACGAGGCGTCGATCGCCTCCTTCGTGTCGCTCTACCTCAAGAACGCTGGCTACGACGTGCACGTTGCGGAAACCGGCGAGGACGCGCTGACCAAGGCCGAGAGCCAGCAGCCGTCGCTGATCGTGCTCGACCTGATGCTGCCGGACATCGACGGCATCGAGGTCTGCCGGCGAATCCGGCGCCGCTCGGACGTGCCGATCCTGATGCTGACGGCGCGCGACGAGGACGTGGACAAGATCATCGGGCTCGAGGTCGGCGCCGACGACTACCTGACGAAGCCGTTCAACCCGCGCGAGCTGGTGGCCCGGGTGAAGTCGATCCTCCGCCGCGCGACGCCCGATCGGAGAGAGATCGCGAGCGCGACGCTCTCGCACGGCGACCTCAGCATCGACGCCGGTCGCCGCGAGGTGAAGGTCGGGGACGAGGAGATCAAGCTGGCGCCGAAGGAGTTCGACCTGCTGTGGGAGCTCCTCGACCACCGGGGGCTCGTCCTCACGCGCGACCAGCTGCTCGAGCGGGTGTGGGGCTACACGTTCGCGGGCGACACGCGCACGGTGGACGTCCACGTCCGCCAGTTGCGCCGCAAGCTCGGCGAGGCGTCGCCGATCGTCACGGTCTGGGGCGTCGGCTACAAGGTCACGCCCGCCAAGGACGCCGTCGTTACGGCTTAACAGCGAGGAGAGTGGTACGCGTGCAACCAGTGCGCCGGCCATTCCCAGAGGACGCCAGGGCGGAGCCCGGTCGGCCGCCCCCCTCTATGTCCACTTTCTCTCCTGATGTTTAGCTCACTGCGCTTTCGCCTTCCGGCGCTCTTCCTGGCCGGGATAGCGCTGACCGGTGTCGTCTCCGCACTGATCGCCTTCGGGCTCTTCCGGAACTACACGCAGGGCCAGGCACGGAAGGAGCTGCGCCGCGAAGCGGCAGGGCTGACCCAGCTCTACGTGGACCAGGCGCGCAGAACCCAGAAGAGCGGGACTCCGCCGCCTTTCTTCGCGGCCAAGAAGCTCGAGGCGGCGAGCGGCAACCAGCTCTTCTACGTGGGCTTGCCGCCGTTTTCGGGCCAGTCGACGGGTCTGAGGCGACTTCCGCAAAGCGCGGTCGACTGGGCGGCGCTCCAGCGCGGCGAGACTTTGGAGTTCGAGTTCACGCCGCCCGGAGAGCACCGCACGTTCCTCGCGGTTGCGGATCCGTTCATCCTCGAACAGGGCGGGCCGCCCCTGGGCGGGCTCGTCGTCGCGACGCCGCAGGCTCAGCTGACCAGCCAGGTGACCCGACTGCTCGTGCGGCTTGGGATCGCCCTGCTCGTGGGGGTGTTGGTGACTGCGGTTCTTGCCTGGTACCTCTCGGGCCGCATCACGCGTCCGCTGCGGCGTCTTGCGGGCGCAGCAGACGAGGTCGCCGAAGGCCGGTACGACACCGAGGTTCCGGTGCTGACGAGCGGGGACGAGATCGCCGACCTTGCCGACTCCTTCCGCCAGATGACGTCGCGCCTGTCCGAGGCCGAGGAGCTCGAACGCAACTTCCTGATGACCGTCTCGCACGAGCTGCGCACGCCGCTGACCGCGATCCGCGGGCACGTCGAGGCGCTCCGCGAGGGTGTGGTCGAGGATCCGGAGCTGCGGACGGCGTCGCTGGACGTGATCTCGGCCGAGGCGATGCGGCTCGAGCGCCTCGTCGGCGACGTGCTCGACCTCGCGAAGCTCGACACGCGGCGCTTCACGGTGCGCCACGAGGAGGTCGACATGGCCCGGCTGCTCGAGCAGGCGTACCTCGCGTTCGGCGAGGAGGCGAAGCAGCGGGAGATCGACTACTCGCAGGACGTGTCGGCCGAGCCCGTGATCGTCACCGACGGCGATCGCGTCCTCCAGATCATCACGAACCTCCTGGCGAACGCGTTCCGCTGGACGCCGAACGGCGGAAGCGTCGGCCTGCAGTTGAGCGCGGAGAACGGGCGAATCCACGTCGCGGTCCAGGACACCGGCCCCGGGATCGGCCGCGAGGAGCAGGAACGGATCTTCCGTCCCTTCTGGACGCACGACGGCAAGGGCACGGGGCTCGGGCTCGCGATCGCACGTGAGCTGGCAATGGCGCTCGGCGGGCGGATCGACCTCGACAGCGAGATTGGCCGCGGCAGCACGTTCGAGCTCGTCCTGCCGACGCAGGCTGTCCCAGAGCCTTAGCTGGCTTCGCGCTCTTCGAAGCGGTAGATCTGGGCGCTGCCGCCCGTGTCCAGCTTGCGCTCCATGCGCGCGAGGCGGACGTCGATGCCGCTCCAGCCGGACGAGATCAGATCGACGAGCAGCGCGAGGTCGTCGATCCGCGCGTGCCGCTCCGCAAGGAGATCGGCTTCGAGCCCCTCGAGTCGGCGGATCGTCTGTCCGGCGAGCCCGCGCACCTCGGCGAGTTGCCGGGCGACCGGGGCCGCTTCGGTGCGAACGCCGTCGCGAATTGCTTCCTGGATCCGCCCGGGAAGCGCCGACTCGAGCTCGGCCGCGACCTCTGCAAGCTCCTCGACCTGCGCCCGTGCGCGCTCGAGGGCCGCTTCGACGTCGCCGTGCGAGGCTCGGCCCCGTGCTGCCGCCTCCAACCGCTCGCGCGCTCGTGCGATGGCCGTCTCGTCCATGGACGGGGACGCTAGCGTTCGCGTCGGATGAAGCGATCCCAGCTCGAGTACTCGCTTCCGCCCGAGCTGATCGCACAGCACCCGGCGCAGCGTCGAGACGGATCGCGCCTCCTCGTCTACGACCGCTCGACCGGGGACGTGCGCCACCGCTTCTTCTGGGAGCTTCCGGACGAGCTGCACGGCGAGCTGGTCGTCGTCAACGACACACGCGTGGTGCCTGCGCGCCTGCGGCTACGACGGTCGACGGGCGGCGAGGCCGAGGTGCTCTTGCTGGAGCCGCTGGACGCGGCCGGAGAGTGGGAAGGGCTTGCTCGGCCGACGAGAAAGCTGAGGCCGGGCCAGCGGCTGGGCCCGGTCGAGCTGATCGAGCATCTCGGAGAGGGCCGCTGGCGCCTGCGCCTGGCGGGCGACCCGGCCGGAGAAGCGCCGCTTCCTCCGTACATCACCGAGCCGCTCGACGATCCCGGAGCGCTACCAGACGGTCTACGCGGACCGCGAAGGCTCGGCCGCGGCGCCGACCGCCGGCCTCCACTTCACGCCGGAGCTCCTGGCCAGGCTCGACGTCGAGCGCGTCACGCTCCACGTCGGTCTCGACACCTTCCGGCCCGTGACGGCCGACGATCTCGAGGAGCACGTGATCCACACCGAGCGGTACGCGGTCGAACCCGAGGCCTGGGAGCGCATCCGGACCGCCGACCGTGTGCTGGCGGTGGGGACGACGACGGTCCGCGTGCTCGAGTCACTCGCTGCCGGCGCGCCTCTCGAGGGCCGCACCGACCTCTTCATCACGCCTCCGTTCGAGTTCCGCCGAACGGACGCCCTGCTGACGAACTTCCACCTGCCGGGCTCGACGCTCCTCGCGCTCGTGATGGCCTTCGCCGGAGTCGAGGAGATTCTCAGCCTCTACGAGGTCGCGATCCAGGAGCGCTATCGCTTCTACTCGTTCGGCGATGCAATGCTGATCCTGTGACCTTCACAGTCGAGGCGACGAGCGGTGAAGCGCGAGCCGGTGTGCTCCGCACGGCTCACGGTGAGGTGCGAACGCCCGCGTTCATGCCCGTCGGGACGAAGGCGACCGTCAAGATGCTCGACCCAGACGAGGTGCGCTCGCTCGGCGCAGAGATCATCCTCGGCAACACGTACCACCTGCACTTCCGCCCGGGCGAGGACGTGATCGACGAGCTCGGCGGGCTGCACGAGTTCATGCAGTGGGACGGGCCGATCCTCACCGACTCCGGCGGCTACCAGGTCTTCTCGCTGCGCGACACGATCACGCGGGTCGACGACGACGGCGTCACGTTCCGCTCTGTCTACGACGGGGCCTCGGAGCGGTTCACGCCGGAATCCGTGGCCGCGATCCAGGCGAAGCTGGGCTCGGACATCGCCATGTGCCTCGACGTCTGCGCGCCGGCCGGGAGCGGCGACCTCGCCGAGGCGGTGCGGTTGACGACGCTCTGGGCGAAGCGCCAGCGCGAGGCCCCGCGTGCCGAGGGCCAGCTCCTGTTCGGGATCGCCCAGGGCGCGACCGACCCAGAGCTTCGGCGCCGCTCGATCGAGGAGATCGTCGAGCTCGACTTCGACGGGCACGCGCTCGGCGGGCTCAGCGTGGGGGAGGCCCGCGACCCGATGTTCGAGACCGTCGCCGACGCCGCCCCGCTCCTTCCTGCGGAGAAGCCGCGCTACTTCATGGGCATCGGCGACCCGGAGGGCATCCTCGAGGTGATCGAGCGCGGCGTGGACATGTTCGACTGCGTCCTGCCCACGCGCATGGGCCGGACGGGCACGGCGCTCACGTCGGCGGGACGCCTGAACCTGAAGAACGCCCGCTTCGCCCGGGACCAGGAGCCGCTCGACGAGCGCTGCGACTGCCCGGCCTGCTCGAGGTTCAGCCGCGCGTACATCCGGCACCTCGTCAACCAGCAGGAACTGCTCGGCTTGCGCCTGCTGACCGTCCACAACCTCCGCTTCCTGCTCCGGCTCACGGCGGAGGCCCGCACAGCGATCGAGGACGGCAACCTGGCAACATTCAAGGCGGAAACGCTCGATCGACTTACCCTGGAGGCCGCTTGACCGCTCTCATCTTCCTCGGCGGAATGCTCGTGCTCTTCTACGTGCTGATCGTCATGCCCCAGCGGCGCCGACGTCAGACGCAGACCCAGTTGCTCCAAGAGGTCGAGATCGGGGACGAGGTGATGACGCTCGGCGGCATCTTCGGCTTCGTGCGCGAGGTCGAGGATCACCACATCGTCCTCGAGATCGCGCCCGATACCCGCGTCCGGCTCGCGAAGAGCGCGATCACCGCTCGCACCGAAGCGGAAGCCGAAGAAGAGCCGGCAGATAGCCCAGACGGGTCAACGGACTCGCCCGAAACACCGCTACCCTAGAGCAGCACCGTGGCCGAGCGCCGCTCTCATCTCCTCCTGCTGGGCCTGATCATCGCGGCCCTGATCGCGGCTGCCCTGCTCGCGGTTCCGGGCTCGCCGTTCCACAAGAAGCCGGTCCTCGGCCTCGACCTCCAGGGAGGCACCGAGGTCGTGCTCAAGGCGGTCCCGCCGAGAGGCGAACAGGTCACGTCCGAAGGCATGGCCACGGCCCAGTCGGTCATGCGCCGGCGCGTCGACAAGCTCGGCGTGACCGAGCCGGAGATCCGGAAGCAGGGCAACGACCAGATGGTGATCGAGCTCGCCGGCGTCAACCCGGATCGCGCCCAGGAAGTGATCGGGAAGACCGCGCGGCTCGAGCTCTTCGACCTCCAGGGCGACCTCGTCCCGCCGACGGCGGACCTCCAGGGCAATCCGACCCCGCTGACCTCGCTCTACAAGACACTGGCGCCGGTGCAGTCGCAGGGCAAGGCGAAGGACTCCCAGGAGTTCTACCTCTTCGCCCCCGTGAAGAAGCCGGGGTCGAAGGCGACGGACTACAAGCTCGTCGCGGGGCCGTTACCGACCGAAAGGGAGCTTCTGGATTCGAAGTACGTCCGCGACCACGGCAAGCCGGGCAAGGCGCCGAAGGGCACCAAGGTGATGTTCGTGCCGGGGAGCCTCGCGCTCGTCAAGTGCACCCCGACCGCGACGTTCTGCCCGAATGTCGGCCCGCCGACGACGACCTACTACTACCTCTTCAAGTACCACCCGCACGCCACTGCGGAGACCGGCGCGATCCCGGAGATGACCGGGTCCGACCTCAACCTCAAGGGCACGCGCCAGGACTTCGGTACTCAGGGCACCGACAACGGCCAGCCGCTCGTGCTCATGGATTTCACGAATGCAGGCGCGAAGAAGTTCCAGAGCGTGACGCGAACGTTGGCCGAGCGCGGCCGTACCAGGTGGCAGACGGCCGGTAGCCCCAGCGGCCAGCAGGACAACTACGCGCAGCAGTTCGCGATCGTCCTCGACCGCGAGATCAGGTCGGCGCCGACGGTCAGCTTCAAGGACAACCCGAACGGCATCCCCGGGACGAACGGCGCAGAGATCACCGGGATCGGGTCGGTCGGGGAGGCGAAGGACCTCGCGCTCGTGCTCCAGACGGGCGCCCTGCCGTACAACTTCCGTCAGCTCGAGAAGACCGAGATCTCGGCGACGCTCGGCAGGGACTCGCTGCGGGAGGCGAAGCTGGCCGCGATCGGCGGTCTCCTCGCCGTCGCGCTCTTCCTGCTGATCTTCTACCGCTTCCTCGGGCTCGTCGCGGTGATCGGGCTCGGCATCTACGCCGTGCTCCTGTACGCGGCGCTCCTGATCTTCAACGTGACGCTGACCCTGCCCGGCTTCGCCGGCCTCGTCCTCACGATCGGAGTCGCAGCTGACGCGAACGTGGTCGTCTTCGAACGCATCAAAGAGGAGGTCCGTGCGGGTAAATCCGTACGGGCCGCGATCTCCACGGGCTATTCGAAGGGGCTCCACACGATCATCGACGCGAACGTCGTGACGGCGATCACGGCGCTCGTCCTGTTCCTCGTCGCGACGGCGGGGGTCAAGGGCTTCGCGCTCATGCTCCTCATCGGCACGGCGATCTCGCTCGTCACGGCAGTGTTCGCGACCCGGGCGATGCTGGGGCTGCTCGCCGGCTTCCGCTGGTTCGAGAACCCGGCGTTCATGGGCGCGAAGGGCCAGCAGCACGGGCGCTGGCTCCAGATCGACTTCATGGGCAAGCGCCGTCTGTGGTTCGCGATCTCCGGCGTTGTGGTCGCGATCGCGATCGTCTCGCTCGGCGTGCGCGGCCTGAACCTGGGGATCGACTTCAAGGGCGGATCGCAGGTCACGTTCCAGACGCCGCAGCCGCAGCTCGTGGACAGCGTGCGCAGCGATGCGCAGAGCATCGACTCGAGCCTCGCGAAGGCGGTCATCCAGGGCCGCGGAGCTTCGACCGGCGGCAAGTACAAGAGCTTCCAGCTGCGAACGAAAGCGCTCAACCCGGCTGTCGGCGAAAAGCTGCGCACCGAGCTGGAGACGAAGATCGGCGCGACGCATTACGGGTCGACGACAGTCTCCGAGAGCTTCGGGCGGCAGATCGCGAAATCGCGCGCTGTGGGCGATCTTCGGCTCGCTGCTCCTGATCGTCCTCTACCTGGCGATCCGGTTCGACTACAAGTACGCGATCCCGGTGATCGGAGCGCTGGTCCACGACATCGTGATCACGGTCGGCGTGTACTCGCTCACCGGGCGGGAGGTGACGACCGCGACCGTGGCGGCGGTGTTAACCGTTCTCGGGTACTCGATCTACGACACGATCATCATCTTCGACCGCATCAGGGAGAACGTCCCGCTGATGCGGCGCGCGTCGTTCGCGACGATCGCGAACATCTCGCTCTGGGAGACGATCAGGCGCTCCCTGGCCACGACCTTCATCACGCTGCTGCCGGTGGCGTCGCTCTTCATCTTCGGCGGCGCGACGCTGAAGGACTTCGCTTTCGCGCTGCTCATCGGGATCGGGTCCGGTGCGTACTCGTCGATCTTCATCGCCGCTCCGCTGCTGACGATCCTCAAGGAGCGCGAGCCGGAGTGGGAGGCGAAGAAGGGACTGGCTCCAGCGGAGGGCGACGTCGGTGCGATCGGGGCGGTGCTCGCTCAGGCCGAAGCCGCGTTGACCGACGAGCCAGAGCCCGTGGCCGCCCCCGAGCTCGCGCCGGCGCCTGCGCTCGACGGCGGCGCCGAGGGGAACGGCGAGCTTTCGTCCGCGCAGTCGAAGCGGGAGCGGCGGCGGCAGCGTCGCCGCACGAGGCCGCATGGCCGCCGATAACGGCAGCTTCGTCATGGAGGCGCTCGAGCGGGTCGGGCTGGCCGCGATCGGGGCCGTCGCGCTGACCGCCGAGCGCGCCGATGCTCTTGCGGACGACCTCTCGCAGACAGGCGGGATCCGCCGCGACGAGGCCCGCGAGGTGATCGAGCAGACGATCCACCGCTGGCGCGGCGAGGCGGTTCGCTTCACGGAGCGGGCGGGCGCCGGGCTCGACGGCTTCTTCCAGCAGCTCGGCCTCGTCCCGCGCTCGGACTTCGAAGAGCTCGAGCTCCGGGTCGCGCAGCTCGAGCACCGCCTTCGACTCGTCGAAGGCGAGCCGACCATCCCGAAAACGCCTTAGTAACAGTCTGTTACCTGGCGGGAGATAGGCCTTCCCGCCTGCGCGTGGAACACTTCTAGCTATGGCGCAGGCACCGCCGAAGACTCGGAACCTCGGCCGGCTGACGGAGATCGCCCAGGTCGCCGTCCGGCACGGCTTCGGCTACTTCTTCGAACGCCACAAGCTGACCGACCTGATCCCGGGCCGCCGGAACGGGACCGAGCTCCTCGAGGGCACGCGCGTCGGAACGCGGCAAGCACCTTCGCGAGCTCCTCGACGAGCTCGGCCCGACCTTCGTCAAGTTCGGCCAGCTGCTCTCGATGCGGCCCGACGTCCTGCCGCCGGACATCATCAGCGAGCTCCGCGGCCTCCAGGACGACGTGCGCCCGTTCGCGTACGAGGAGGTCGAGCGCGTCATCCTCGAAGACCTCGGCCTCCCGATCGAGCGCCTGTTCCTCGAGTTCGACCGCGAGCCGCTCGCGGCCGCCTCGATCGGCCAGGTGCACAAGGCCGTGCTCCCGAACGGCCACACGGTCGCGGTCAAGGTCCAGCGTCCGGGTGCGCCCGAGCAGATCGAAGCCGACCTCGGCCTCCTCTACCAGGCCGCGCGCATCGCGAAGGAGCGCGTCCGCGCCCTCGACTTCGTGGACGTGCGCGAGGTCGTCGACGAGTTCGCCCGCGCGATCCGCCAGGAGCTCGACTACCGGCTCGAGGGGAGGAACGCCGACACCCTGCACCGCAACTTCGCCGGGCACCCGCACGTCCGCGTCCCCCGCGTCTACTGGACGCTACACGCGCGCACGCGTCCTGACGCTCGAGTTCATCGAGGGCCGCCAGCTCGCCGACATCGACGAGGCGCTGTACTCGGTCGAGGAGCGAAAGCGCCTGGCGGAGGTGATCGCCGAGGCGTGGATGACGATGGTCTTCCGGGACGGCTTCTTCCACGGCGACCCGCATCCGGCAAACATCCTCGTCATTCGGCCGGACTTGATCGGGCTCGTCGATTTCGGGCTCGCCGGGAAGCTGACCGAAGACGACCTCACGAAGGCGACGCGCTTGTTCATCGACGTTGCGAACGAGAACGTCGACGACATTCCGAAGCGGCTCCTAGACCTCGGCGTGCGCTACCCGAAGGAGCGCGAAGCCGAGTTCCGTCACGCGATCCACGACCTCTACTACCAGTACTACGGCGCCAGGCTGGCCGAGATCGACCCGCTCCAAGTGATCCGGGAAGTGTTCGGGGTCATCTACTCGATGAACCTGAGGCTGCCGACGCGATTCATCATTCTCGACAAGGCGATCGCGACGCTCGCGTCGGCCGGCACCGAGCTGTACCCCGACTTCAACGTCTTCGAGGTCGCGAAGCCGTATGCGCGGAGTCTGCTCGTCCGCCGCTTCACGCCGCAGCGCATGCTGGCCCACGCGCGCCGGGAGTCCTTCAAGCTCGCGTCGATCTTCGCGGAGTACCCGTACCAGGTACACGACATCCTCGAGCAGGCGCGCGACGGGCAGATCGAGGTCGGCTTCGTGCACAAGGGGCTCGACGAGTTCATGCAGAAGATCGACGTCGCGATGAACCGCCTGATCATCGCGTTCGTCGTCGCGGCCGGGCTGATCGGCTCGAGCCTGATCGGGGTCTTCGCAACGTCCGGCCCGCAGGTGCTGGGGCTGAACGTCGTCTCCGCGCTCGGCTTCTTCCTGTCCGGCGTGCTCGGGCTCTGGCTGCTCTGGGGCGTGTTCCGCTCGGGCCGTATCTGATCCGGCCACGGCTGCTGTCGATTCTTCGGCACAGATTCGGCTGAAAGGACATCTGGCGCCACGTGGAGGGCGCCGCTAGCGTCGATGGCATGTCGAGTGCAGTGCTGCTCGCAGAGCCCGAGGAGGCCACGCGGAGCTTCCTCGAGCGCCACCTGGCGCAGGACGGGTTCGAGGTCGTCGGCGTCCCGGACGGCGAAGCGCTCGAGCTGATCGAGCGGCTGTGCCCGGACCTCGTCCTGATCGGCGACCCCGAGGGCCTCGAGCTCTGCCGCCGGTTGCGGGAGCGCGACCGGGAGGTGCCCGTGATCCTGCTCGGGGCGCAGGAGTCCGATCCGGTCGACCGGGTGCGGGCCTTCGACCGCGGCTGCGACGACTATCTCGACCGGCCGTTCCACTACGACGAGCTCGTCGCGCGAATCAGAGCGGTGCTGCGCCGGGTGGCGCCGCCGGAATCCGACCGGCTCACCGCCGGCGAGATCGTGATCGATCGACCAACGAGGCGCGTGACCGTGGCCGGGCAGCGCGTCCTGCTGCCGACGAAGGAGTACGAGCTGTTGCTGAAGCTCGCGAGCGACCCGCGGCGCGTCTTCACGAAGGACGAGCTCCTCCGCGACGTGTGGGGCTTCCGCTCGACCGGCCGCACGCGCACGTTGGACTCGCATGCCTCACGACTCCGGCGCCGCCTCGGCGGTGACTACGTGCGAAACGTGTGGGGCGTCGGCTACTGCCTGCTCGGCGACTGAGCGGGCGGAGCGGGCCCGCTGGCAGCCCGCTCCGCCACTACTGAGTCTTCAGGCGGACTCGAGCGGCTCGCCCGTCTCCAGCAGGGTCTTCAGGCCGCTGAGCACGTAACTCCAGCCACCGGCAACGCTTTCCGCGGTCTTGGGTGCGGCTTCGAGCTGGTCGTGCGTGACGGTCAGCTTCGTCACGCCGCCGTCTTGCGCCTCGATCTCCCACGTCACGCGGCTGTGCGCCTCGGCCGCAGTCTCTGGGTCGTAGAGCGCGCGCCACGTGTGCTTGAGCATCCGCGGCGGATCGGACTCGAGGACTTCGCCGTCGACCATCGTCGCGCCGCCTTCGCCTGCGACGCTCAGATACGGCGCGCCGGGCTCGAGTGTCGAGTCGATCTTCGTGCCGTAGAAGTAGCGGGTCGTGAACTCCGGCTTCGTGATCCCGTCCCAAACCTGTTCTGGCGTGGCGCGGATGAAGACGGAGTAGACCTGCGTCGCCTGTTCGGTCATCGTCGTCATGCAGTCTCCTCCAACTCTGATTTGAGGTGCGCGAGCGCCGACACCTGGCGCTCCCGGTACTTGTCGATCCACCGGTCGTGGATCAGCCGGATCGGAACGGGGTTGAGGTAATGGAGCTTCTGCCGTCCCTCCCGGCGGGTGACGACGAGCCCGGCCTTCTCGAGGAGGCGCAGGTGCTTCATGACCCCGAAGCGGGTCATCTCCAGCTCGGACTCGAGCTCCGTGAGCGTGCGGCCGTCGCGCTCGAAGAGCCGGTCGAGGAGATGCCTGCGCGTGGGATCGGCGAGCGCCCTGAACACGAGGTCGTCGTCAGTCACGCTCCAATAATATGTGACCAAACGGTCACACGTCAAGCTGAGGCTGAATCGCGCCCTCGAGCTCGAGCAGCAGCTCCTTCCGCTCGAGGCCGCCGCCGTAGCCGGTGAGCGATCCGTTCGCACCGACGACGCGGTGGCACGGAAGGACGATCGGCACCGGGTTCCGGTTCATCACCGTTCCGACCGCCCGCGCGGCCTTGGGGCGGTGCGCCTCGGCGGCCAGCGCGCCGTAGGTCGTCAGATGGCCATAGGGCACCCGGGCGAGCCGGTCGAGCACCGCGCGGCTGAACGGCGCCTGGTGGCGGAGGTCGATCTGGAGCTCGAACTCGGTCCGCTTGCCCTCGAAGTACTCGTCGAGCTGCCGGCGCACCGCAT
>CAWEWD010000007.1:0-26087 GCA_963812695.1 uncultured Actinomycetes bacterium | reverse complement strand
GGGTCGAGAACGAACGAGGCGTAGTAACCCTTGTGGTACTTCCGCTCGCCCGGCGGCCCGTTGTCGCGATACCCGGCGGCCAGCGCGACCTGGTGGAACTCCTCGACCTCGGCCCGATTCCGCGCCGCGAACGCGATGTGGACGTGCTCGCTCAGCGGCTGGTCGTCCTGCGAGATCGAAAGGTCGCCCCAGTCGGCCGCGCGCTGCTCGTAGTCCGACCACGGCTCCGCGTAGCCGAGCGGCGCGAGCACGGTCATGTAGAACGCCTTCGAGGCGTGGAAGTCCGACACCCGCAGCGTGACGTGATCGATCACAGCTCGCGCGCGAAGCTCACCGGTGAGGCACGCGCCGAGCGTGGGTCACGAATCCGTGCAGCTCGACCGCCTCGGCCCTCGCCTCGGGCGTCAGCACCGGCTCCGCGGCCCGCAGCTCGAACATGAACGTCGAGCCCTTCTCCCCGTTCGCCTCGACCCAGATCCGGCCCTCCATCCGCGTGACCAGCTCGCGGCAGATGTACAACCCGAGGCCGCTCCCGCCGACGCCGCGGCTCATCCCCGCATCGAGCCGGTAGAACTTCTCGAAGATCCGCTCCTGCTCGGCCGGCGGGATGCCGAGGCCTTCGTCGCGGACCGTGAAGCGCAGCCGGTTCTCGTCTGGCGCGACGATCACGTCGATCTTGCCGCCCTCCGGCGAGTACTTGATCGCGTTGTCGAGCAGGTTGCCGAGCACGTGCCGGGCGCTTGTCCATGTCGCCGAGGGCGACCGCAGGGTCATCCGGCGGAGGCGCTGCCAGTGACACGGTGACGCCGGCCGGAATCCGCGGCCGCGTGCTCGCCTCACACGCCGGCGAGGCTCGCAGCGTCGAACCCCTCCCGGTCGAGCCGAGCCGCCCCGGCGTCGAGCTGCGCGGCGAGCAGGATCTGCTCGACGAGCCGTCTGAGAGCCGCTCGGACTGCTCGACGACGATCGCGATCAGCCGTTCGTGGACGACGGGGCCAAGCTCGCCGCCGCGGCTCGCCAGCGTGACCGCCGCGCCGTGGATGGACGCGAGCGGTGTGCGCAGCTCGTGCGAGACGGTGGCGACGAAGTCCGAACGCATCTGCTCGAGCTTGTGCTCCTCGGTCAGGTCGCGGAACGCGTAGACGGTTCCGCCGTAGAAGTTCACGCCCGAGATCGAGAGCCAGCGCTCTCCTTCCTCGATCTCGAACGGGATCACGACCTCGGGCTGGCCGGGGTCCGGCGAAGTCGAGACCGGGATCGTGTCGACGGCGTCACTCCAGCCGGGGATCGCGTCCACCGCCGAGTGGCCGAGCACGTTGCCTGCCGCAATCGCGGTGATCGCCTCGGCCGCGGGATTCCAGAGGCGCACGACGCCGCGCCGCCGGTCGACGAGGAGGACGCCGTCGGCCACGTGAGCCACCACCCGCTCGGCGTCCGCCCGCTCCTCGACCGCGCGGTACAGCCGTCCGCGATCGATGGCGAGCGCGATCCGGACCGCGAGATCCTCGGCGAGAGCAAGGTCGTCGGCGCCGTACGTCTCACCGGGCTGCGTGCGCGCCAACGTCAACGCTCCGAGGGTTCGCTCCTGGGCCCTGAGCGGGACGCAAATCGCCGAGCGCGCGTCGATTCCGCTGAGAATCGCGCCCTTCTTTCGGCCATTCGAGGCCTCGCCGAGCGGGGAGCGTTGCCGAAAAAGTTCACCCGTGTCGACGACCTTGCGCACGGCCTCTTCGGGCACCTGATCGGGAGCGGCGGCCGCCTTCTTACTCAGAAGCTCGGCCCGGGCGACGGCGACCCGCTCGAGGGGGCTTCCGTCCTCGACCACGTCGACGACGCACCAGTCGGAGTAGTCGCGGACGGCCAACTCGGCGACTCTCTGAATCGCGCTCCGATAGTCGGTCGACGAGGCCAGCACGTGGCCCGCCTCGCGGACGAAGTCGAGGCGCCGTTGGCGTTCCACGGTCCAGAGCCGTCGCGTCGCGCTCCGCGGCCAGCAGCCGCTCGCGCTCCTCGTCGGCTCGCTTCCGCTCGCCGATGTCCACGAGCAGCGTCTGCGTGTACAGCGGCTTGCCTTCGGGGCCGCGAACCGTCGCCACCTCCTCGCGCACCCACACCACGCCGCCGCTACGCGCCAGCAGCCGGTACTCGGTCTTCCTCGGCGCCGCGCCGCTCGACTTCCGCTTGGCGCCGGCGAGCACCTCGTCCTTGTCGTCGGGGTGCAGGAGCTTGCCGAAGAGGCCGGGGTCGTCCTGCCACTCCGTCGGCGAGTAGCCGAGCATCTGCTCGACCTGCGGGCTGACGTACGTGACCGAGCTCCGGTCGTTCGGCGCAGAGATCAGCGTGACGAGCGGGAGGGCCTCGACGAGAGCGCGATACCTGCGCTCGGCCTCGTGCACGCGTTCGGTCGCGTCGGAAATGACCGCGCACGCGGCGACGATTCCGCGGTCGTCGCGAACCGGAATCAGCGCCATCGAGACGACGAGCTCCTCGCCGTTCCGTCCGCGCTGGCGGAGGTGGCTGCGGTCGACTCGCTCGCCCTTCGCCACCCGCTCGAGGGCGGCGCGAATGTGAGCAGTGTCCTCCTCCAAGCCGAGGAGGGAGATGTCGGCGTCGGCGACATCCACTCGGTGTGGCCGTAGATCCGCTCGGCTCCTCGGTCCCACGCCAGGATGTTGCCCTCGAGGTCGAGCCCGACGACGCCTGGGTCTCGTCCCCGCGAACTGCGTCCAGCTCACTCGCGTCGCGACGGCGCTCCCGTTCAGCTCGGCGCAGACGGTCCGACGCAAGCCCGGTCAGGACCGCCGCTGCCAGCCAGACGGGCAGGGCGACAGCACCGCACCGCGTGGTCGACCACGAAGACGAAGAAGAGCGCCCAGCCCGCGGCTGCGACGAGCGCGCCCCAGCGCGGCCCGACGAGAAACGCGACGGCTGCCGCGATCAGGAGCGCCAGTGCGGCCGAGGTTTCCGGCGCGTCGAGCAGCGCGAATGGAATCGTGGCCGCGGCCTCGAGCACGAGACCGATCAGGGCCACGACCCAGGCGTGAGATCTGAACCACGTGGCCGTCAAAGTCATGGGGCCGCAGTCGTTGGTTAGGGGAGCATGACCAAGTTCGGGCGGGAAAGCGAGAACCCTAGCCGCTGTGCACGGCCTTCGGCCTCGCGCGGCCGGTCACTCCGGCTCGTGCGTGACCGCCTCGACGTTGTTGCCCTCGAGATCGAGGACGTACGCCCCGTAGTAGTACTCGTGGTAGACGCGGCGGATGCCCGGCGGGCCGTTGTCCGTCCCGCCTGCGGCGAGCGCAGCCTCGTGGAACGCCTCGACGCTCTTCCGGTCGGGACTGCGGAAGGCGATGTGCACCGGGGAGCTCGGCTCGCCGCGCTGTGCGAGGAAGAAGTCCGGCTTCCCGTGGGCCGCGAAGCCGGCGCCTTCGACGAAGTCCATCGTCAGCTCGTAGCCGAGCGGGGCGAGCGCCTGGGCGTAGAACGCCTTCGCGGCGTCGACGTCGGCGACGTTGAGCGTCACGTGATCGATCAGTCGGGTCCTGACATTCTTGCTGCTGTGATCCTCGAGAACGGGACGATCAGGACGATGGACGCGTCGCTGCCCGTTCGCGAGGGCCGTCGCGATCGCGGGCGAACGGGTGGCAGGCGGGGTCGGGACGCACGAAACCGCGCTCGCCTCGCCGGACCGCGTCGACCTCGGCGGGCGCTGCGTCATGCCCGGCTTCAGCGACGCGCACGTGCACTTTCCCTCGTGGGCCGCCGCCCAGCGGGAGGTGCGTCTTGAGGACACGGCCTCGCTCGACGAGACGCTTCAGCGCGTGGCCGAGGCGGCCGGGTCGGTCGAGCCGGGTCGCTGGCTCCGCGGGCGCGGCTGGCGCGGCGGCGACTGGTCGCCCGCCGTCGAGCCGACGCGCCAGGCGCTCGACGCGGTCACCGGCGATACGCCGACCGCGCTCATGGCGCGCAACTACCACTCGCTCTGGCTCAACTCGGCCGCACTCGCCCAGGCAGACGGCGAGCTCCGGGTCGACGGAGGAGTGGTCGAGGTCGACGGCGACGGCGAGCCGACGGGCGTCCTGCGCGAGAGTCCGCCTGGCTGTTCCGCGACCGCCACCTGCTCCCCGTCCGACGACGAGTTCGTGGACGCGATGCGCGAGGGGCTCCGCGTCGCCGCGTCCCGCGGAGTGACCGCGGTGCACGACAAGGACGGCTGGCTCGGCGCGCCGCGCTTGTGGCAGCGGCTGGCCGAGGAGGGCCCGCTGACGCTGCGCGTCTGGCAATCGCTGCCGTACGACTTCATCAGCCGCCTCGAGGAGATCGGCTTCCGCTCCGGGCTCGGCGATGACCGGCTCCGCATCGGCTACCTGAAGGTGTTCATGGACGGGACACTCGGGTCGCAGACCGCCCGGCTGCTCGACGGCTCGGGGGTCGAGATCACGAGCCGCGAGGAGCTGGCGGAGATCGTGCGCGCCGGTGCTCGCGGCGGCTGGCCGGTCGCCGTACACGCGATCGGCGACCTCGCGAACCGCGACGCACTCGATGCGTTCGAGGAGACCCGTGACGAGTGGGCGCCCCTCGGGTTGAGGCCGCGGATCGAGCACGCACAGCTGCTCACCGAGGAGGACATCCCGCGATTCGGTCAGCTCGGCGTCAGCGCCTCCGTCCAGTTCAGCCATGCCCCGTCCGATCGAGACATCGCCGACCGGAAGTGGGCAGGGATGACCGAGCGCGCCTACGCCTACCGGTCACTGCTCGACACGGGCGCCGTCGTGGCGAACGGCTCCGACGCGCCGATCGAGAGCTCGACCCGCTGGCCGGCGTCCGGGCTGGAGTGCTCCGCACGCTCGATGAGCGCGATGCCTGGCACCCGGAGCAGGCGGTCTCGGTCGAGGAGGCGTTCGAAGCGACGATCCTCGCCCCGGCCTGGCTCGCGCACGAGGAGCGCACGCGCGGAAAGCTCCTGCCCGGGTACCTCGCCGACCTCGTCGTCCTCGACCGCGACCCGATGGCGATCGAGCCGGAGGAGCTACCCGACGTCTCGGTCGTCGCAACGATGGTCGGCGGCCGCTGGACGCACAACCCACCACCCTGGACCTAACGGGTCAGACCCTGTAAAGCTCACGGGGTAGAGACCCCAGTTACGAAGGTGTTAAGGCCCCGAGGGAGCGGAAGAGTTCTTTCGCCGTCTCGACGCCCAGCGAGATGTGGTCGACGCGGAAGCGCTCGTTCGGCGAGTGGATGTTGCCGTCGGGCAGGTCGAAGCCGGTGAGGATCGTCGGAATCTGCTTGCTCTCGAGGGCGGCCATCACGGGCAGCGAGCCGCCGATCCGATCAGGAGCGGCCGTGCGCCGATCACGCGCTCGAACGCGTCCTGGCCCAGCTTGATCGCCGGGTCGTCGGGCTGCACGAGAGCGGCCGGAGCACTCGCGATCAACTCGATCTCGACGTCGGCCCCCTCGGGCGCGGCTTCGCGCATCATCCGCTCCATCTCCGCAGCGATCGCCTTGTCGTCCTGACCGGGCACGAGCCGGATCGACACGTTCGCCTCGGCCTCGACCCCGATCACGGTCTTCTGAAGCCGGGGTTCGCCGCCGATCACGCCGTGGACGTCAACGGCCGGCTCGACGCCCGTCCGCGGTCGTACTCCGCAGCCGCGCGTGCGTCTGCCGGTCGCGCACCCTGCGCGCCGAGCACCTCGTCCCCCGGCTCGAGCACGCCCCAGCTCTCGATCTCCTCGTCGCCCGGCCGGATGATCCCGGCACGCAACGGCTCCGGTACCTGACCGTCCCGCGGCACCACCGCACTGAGCACCTGCAGGAGCACGTGGCTCGCGTTCATCGCCGCGCCCCCGAAGACGCCCGAGTGCAGGTCCTTCTCCCGGTCCGCACCCGCACGTGGAAGTACGCGATCCCGCGCGTCGCGACGAAGAACGCCGGCTTCCCCGGCGCAAGCATGTTCCCGTCGAAGATCACGCATGCGTCCCCGCCGCGCTCGTCGGCCTCGAGGAAGTCGATGATCGAATGCCCGCCCGACTCCTCCTCCCCGTCGCACGTGAACCGCACGTTCACCGGCAGCGCGCCCTCGGCGGCGAGCAGCGCGCGGCCTTGAGGAGGATGTAGAGCTGCCCCTTGTCGTCGGCGATGCCGCGCGCGTAGAGCCATCCGTCGCGAACAGTCGGCTCGAACGGCGGCGACTCCCAGAGCTCGAGCGGGGCCTCCGGCTGGACGTCGAAGTGGCCGTAGGCGATCACCGTCGGCGCGTCGTCCGCGCCCTCGGAGGCGCGCAGCTCTCCGATCACGAGCGGCTGTGCCTCGGTCTGGACGACCTCGGCCTCGCCGCCGGCTCCTCGGATGAAGTCCCGCACCCACTCAGCTGCACGCTGCGACGTCCTGCCGATGCTCAGCGTCGGCGCTGACGCTCGGGATGCGAGAAGCTCGTCGAGCTCCGCCATCCACTCCTGCGGCGGCTCCGCCGTCGCGCGGCGAGTCTATTCCGAGTGCGCCTCGAGGAGAACGACTCGTACTTGACGGTGCGGAGGCGGGCTTTGCCCGCCTCCGCTCATGTCGTCGGGCTCCTAGACCAATTCGAAGAAAGTCGTCATGGCGCGCGCAGCGCGCCGGACTTTCTTCGACTACTAGGCGACTTCGCGAAGCTTCTGGCAGTCCGCCAGCGCGCGCAGCTTCTTCAGGCACTGGTTCTCGATCTGCCGGATCCGCTCCCGCGTGACGTTGAACGCGCGACCCACCTCGTCCAGCGTCCGCGGCTGCTCGCCGTCGAGGCCGTAGCGCATCTCGAGAATCCGCTGCTCCCTCGGCGAGAGCGAGCACAGGATCTGCTTCAACGTGTCGCGGCGGAGTGCCTGCTCGGCCGACTCCTCGGGAAGCGGTGCCGTCTCGTCGGTCAGGAAGTGCCCGAACTCGGATTCGTCGTCGTCGCCGACCGGCTTCTCGAGCGAGACGGGCAGCTGCGAGCTGCGCCTGATCTGCTCGACCTCCTCGGCGCTCAGGTCGAGCTCTCGTCCGATTTCGATCGCCGTCGGCTCGCGACCGAGCTCACCGCGCAGCTTCCGCTCCGAGCGGACGATCTTGTTCAGCTTCTCGACGACGTGCACGGGCATGCGAATCGTCCGCGACTTGTCCGCGAGCGCCCGGGCGACGGCCTGGCGGATCCACCACGTCGCGTAGGTCGAGAACTTGAAGCCCTTGCGGTAGTCGAACTTCTCGGCGGCGCGCACGAGGCCGATCGTTCCCCTCCTGGATGAGATCCAGGAACGGCAGCCCCTGGTTGCGGTAGCGCTTGGCGATCGACACGACGAGGCGCAGGTTCGCCTCGACCATGCACTGCTTCGCGTGGTGGTCGCCCCGCTCGATCCTCTTCGCGAGACTCGACCTTCCTCGGCCGCGGTCGGCAGCTCGAGCCTTCGCCGATGTCCTTCAGGAAGAGCTGAAGCGCGTCCGTCGAGACGTCCGGCGCGTCGAGGTCGAGCGGCTCTTCCTCGGCTTCTTCCGCGCTCGGCACGACCTCGATGTTGAGCCTCCCTCGACACCCGTAGAACTCGTCGATCTGCCCCGTGTCCAGAGACAGCTCGTCGAGTGCGAGCGTGATCTCCTCGGCCGTGAGCTTCCCGGCCCGTCGACCAGCCTGGACGAGTTCCAGCGGCTCGTCGGCTTCAAGGACACGCCCGGCGTCCCAGCACGCGCTGTCCCTTGCTCCCCTACGCTCGACTCGGTTCCCCCTCCCCCGGTCTCGCTCACGGTAGTTGCAGCTGCGGAAATGTCAACGTATCTCTAGGCCGCGGCAGTCTTTCAAGCGGTATAGAGGTGCGTATAGGCCGAAGGACTCATTTTACGGTCCATAAGTCCTATTCGCACAAATTCGTTCATACGCCCTCTAGACCGGCGAGCAGGCGCTTCGCTTCCCGGGCGAGCGGCGAGTCGGGTTGCGCGTTGCGGGCGAGGCGGAGCTGGCGCTTGCCTTCGGCGAGTGCACCGGGCCGAGCACGGGCGAGCCAGAGCAGCATGAGGCCGAGGTGGAACCGGACCGTGGCCGCGTGTGGGTAGCGCTTCGTGAGCGGGCCGAGGCGCGAAAACGCGGCGGACGGCTTGCCCTTGTCAAAGCGGCCAACGGCTGCGGCGACCCGTGTTTCCGGGTCACCGGGATCGAGTCGCGCGGCTGCGTCGTACTGCCGTTGAGCGGAGAGCCGGCGCCCGAGCCGCTGGAGCGCGACCCCGTACAGGAGCTTCGCGTGCGCGTCCGGCTTGGCCGCGTCCTTTGCCAGGAGCTCGAACTGGCGCGGCGGCGACAGCCCGGCGAGGCGGGCCGGCGGCGCGAAGCTCGGGACGAACAGCGGTTCGCCGGGTGGGAATCCAGGATGCAGGGCGTCGTCCGCACGTTGGGCCGACATGGTGTCCGGCTGGGCGGACGTCGCCCGCCGCCAGGCCGCGGTCGCCTGTTCCGTGTCTCCCGCCCAGAGGCTCGCGTAGCCGAGGTGGAGCAGAACGAGCGAGTCCAGCGGGTGATCCTGCGCGAGTCGCTGCACGGTGGCGAGGCCCGAGCCCGGCCAGCCGGCGAACGCAGCGCCGATCTGGGCGGCCGGCGACTGGTACCGGCTGAAGATGCGACCGGCCGCGGCCCGCCGCTTGCTGGAGTAGAGGCGTTCCGCCCGCCGCAGCGCCGTCGCCTCGGGATCGGTGCGAACTCCGAGGTCGAGCGCGAGCGGAGGCGCTCCGGCCAGCGGCACCGGCTTGTTCCCGCTCCCGCCTTTGCCGTTCGACGTGATCACGGCCAGCGCAACGGTTCCGCCCGCGGCGAGACAGGCGGCGGCGCCGGCGATGACGATGATCCGTGCGCGGGGGCTCATTGCAGCGCGTAATTATCCTCGGGACATGGCCGGCGACCGCGAGCTTGTCCTCGAAGTCGATGCGGAGCAGGCACGAGAGCTGCTCGGATCGGGCGATCCGCCGGCCCTCGTCGACATCCGCGAGGAGTGGGAAGCCGAGTCGGGCACGATCGCGGGCTCGGAGCACATTCCCATGGCCGAGGTCGGTGCGCGGCTCGACCCGGAACGCGACCGGCACATCGTCCTCTACTGCGCGCACGAAGCGGAACCGATCGCTCCGGCTGGCGATCGCGATGCACGAGCACGGCTTCCAGGATGTCGTCTCGCTCGCGGGCGGGATCGTGGCCTGGGCCGAAGCAGGGCTCCCGGTCGAGGTTCCCGGCGGGCTCGACGAGGCGCAGCGCGTGCGCTACAGCAGGCACGTCCTGATCCCGGAGATCGGCGTCGCGGGCCAGGAGCGCCTGCTGGCCGCGAGCGTGCTCGTCGTCGGCGCGGGCGGCCTCGGCTCACCGGCCGCCCTCTACCTCGCCGCCGCAGGGATCGGCCGCCTCGGGATCGTGGACGACGACCTCGTGGACGAGTCGAATCTCCAGCGGCAGGTCCTGCACTCGACGGCCGCGCTCGGAGAGCCGAAGGTCGAGTCGGGCCGAGCGCGAGGGTCCGCGACTGAACCCGGACGTGGACGTCGTTGCCTACCGTGAGCGGCTATGCTTAGACAACGTCGACCGGATCCTCGACGAGGGCTGGGAGGTGATCGTCGACGGCGCCGACAACTTCCCAACGCGCTACCTGCTGAACGACGCCTCAGTCTGGCACCGCATCCCCGTCGTGCACGGCTCGATCTTCCGCTTCGAGGGCCAGGCCACCGTCTTCGCTCCTGGTTCCGGCCCGTGCTACCGCTGTCTCTCCCCACAACCGCCTCCGCCGGAGAGCGGCACCGAGCTGCGCCGAGGGCGGAGTGCTGGGCGTCTCCCGGGCGTGATCGGCTCGATCCAGGGCGCGGAGACGCTCAAGCTCGTGCTCGGGATCGGCGAGCCCCTCGTCGGGCGACTCCTCCTCTACGACGCGCTGGCCGGCTCGTTCGACGAGGTCTCGGTGCGCCGAGACCCCGACTGTCCCGTCTGCGGCGACTCGCCCACGATCACCGAGTACGTCGACTACGCCGAGTTCTGTGCTCGGCTCCGGCTGAGGTCCGAGCGCAAGCGAGCGGCACGCGCTCGAAGGAGGCGCCCCGAACGAGGCGTGCGGTCTGGTCGTCCTGCGCGACGGGCGGGCGGTCGGTTACGAACGCGGGCGAAACGCCGACGCGTCGCCGTACCGGTTCAGGCTCGAGGTCGAGCCGGAGGTCTGGTTCCTGGAGGACGACGGCTACAGCTGCCGCCGTCTTCCATTCGCATCCGCGCTCGCCGCCGAAGCCGTCGCGCGCAGACCTCGAGCGGGCCGGCCTCTGGGCGGCGCGGCCCTGGCTGATCCTGCGCACCGACACACGTGAGCTCGCTGCCATGGCGACTCGACGAACGGCGGCGCAAAGCCGATCGAACTTGCGTAGCGCGGTCGTCGTCGGCGCGGGCATCTTCGGCGGCTCGCTGGCCCTACGGCCTCGTCTCAGCGGCTGGGACGTCGAACGGTCGTCGAGCAGTACCCGCCCGGCCACGTGCGCGCCGCCTCGGGCGGCGAGTCTCGACTGATCCGCTTCGCGCACGGCGACAGCGCCTGGTAGACGGGCTCGGCCCGCCGTGCGCTCGACCTGTGGCGCGAGCGAGCGGGAGACGGCAACCGACGTTCCTCGTCCCGTCCGGCGTCGTGTGGTTCTTCACGGGCGAGCACGGCTGGGGCGACGCGAGCGAGCGGGTGCTCCAGAGCAGGATCAGGTCGAGCCGCTCGCGCCCGACGAAGGCGCACGTCTGTTCCCGAGCTTCGACGGACAGGGGCTCACGTCGATCCTGTTCGAGCCCGAAGCGGGAGTGCTCGGGCACGCGACGCGACGCGGGTCACGGCCGAGCCGCAATCGAGCGCGGAGCGCGCTTCGTCACGGGCACGGCCGCGCCCGACGGGGACGCCGTGCTCGTCGACGGCGACAGGCTCGAGGCCGACCGGGGTCGGCGTCCGGGCCGAGGGGCCTGGCTCGCCGGCCTCTCCCCCAGGCCTCGTCGACCTACGCGTGACGAGGCAGGACGTCTATTTCTTCGGCGCGCCCGCAGGCTGGCAGGCGCCGTCGATTCCCGGCTGGGTCGACTCCGACAACGGCAGTCTGACGGCGTCGGGGATCTCGACGGGCGCGGCTCAAGGCAAGTCCCGACCGCGAGGGCCCTCCGTTCGACCCGGACACCGGCGAGCGAGTGCCCTCGGAGGAGAAGGAACGAGAAGCGCGCGAGTATGTCGCGCTCCGCTTCCCGGCCCTGGCCGGTGCGCCCCTCGTCGGCACCCGCTCGTGCCCGTACTCGCTGACGGAGGACACGAACTTCCTGATCACGCCGCACCCCGAGCACGAGCACGTCTGGCTCTTCGGCGGCGGCTCAGGGCCACGGCTTCAAGCACGGGCCCGCGCTCGCGGAGTACGTGGAGAGGCTGCTCGACGGCGCCGAGCAGCCCGACCCGATGTTCGGGCTCGGAGCGCGGTCACCAGGGGGCGGTTTGCGCGCCCCCTGGATCGAACGCTGACGCTAGGTGACCTTGAAGCTGCCCTTCATCACGGACGCGTGAGGGTCGCAGACGTACCTGTACGTCCCCTTCTTCAGCTTGACCGTGACGGTCTTCGTGCCCTTGAACGGCGTGGTCGTGATCATCTTGTTCACGCCCGGGCCGGTCAGGTGGAAGTCGTGGATGTTCGACTTGTCATTGACGGTGATCTTGTACGAGCCGGCCTTGAGCGTCTTCACCTTGGCGGTGCCCTTCTTCAGGGTGATGGTGAAGCCGGGACCGACGGTGCCGGTCAGCTTCGTCACGCTGCTCGCCGCTCCGATCGGCGCGGCCAGCGCGAGCGCCGCCACGAGACCGGCAGCGAGTAGTGGAATTCGATACATCGTCCTCCTTTGGCGGAACATGGGCTTCTTGCCCATACCGTCCCGCGATCATTCTGGTTTTCCGCGCCTGATACTAGAGACCGTTGGTTAGGCGCTCGTTAAGCCGCCCTGCGTCAGTCCTGGAGCCAGAAGAGCCCGACCGTGCCCGGGCCGGCGTGTGTGCCGACGACCGGGCCGAGCGTCGTCGCGACCTCGATCTTCTGCGTTCGGACGGATGTCGCGGACCAGCTTTTCGACCGCAGCCATGCGCTCGGGTGCGTCCGCATGGGCGATGCCGACGCGGAGCCCAGGCTCGTCGCCCGTCGCCGTCCGGAACGCCTCGGCGAACTCCTGGATCGCCTTACGGTTGCCGCGCACGCGCTTGAGCGGGAGCACCTCGCCGTCCTCGAGCGTGAGGATCGGCTTGATGTGCAGGAGCTGACCGGCCCAGCCGGCGGCGCGGCCGATTCGTCCGCCCCGCGCCAGAATTCGAGCGTGTCGAGGGTGAAGATCAGCCCCGACTCGCGCCTGAAGCGTGCGACGACTCGTCGACCTCCCCGTCCGTCGTGCCGCGTTCGAGGCGGCGCTGGACGGCGAACGCGAGCATGGCGATCGCGGCTGAGGCCGTCTCGGTGTCGACCACGCGCACGCGTCCGCCCGACTGCTCGCCCGCGCGAACCGCGCTCTCGTACGTCCCCGAGAGCTTGGCCGAGACCGGGAACACGAGGATGCGCGCGTATCCGGCGAGGTCCTCGTAGGCGGCCTGGAAGTCCTGGGGCGTCGGCTGCGACGTGGTCGGGAGCTCATCGGCCGTGCGCAGCCGCTCGTAGAACTCGGCCGGGCTGATGTCGACGTAGTCGCGGTAGCTGACGTCGCCGAAGCGAACGTAGAGCGGGACGACGCGCCAGTTCGGGAAACGCTGCGCCGCGTCGGGGAAGTCGGCGGTCGAGTCGAGGACGATCGCCGTGTTCTCGGTGCTCAGCTCCACTGGTGCCTCTTCCAGTAATGCCGCCGAGCTCCTGGGTTGCGAGCACCAATCCAGAGGCCGCACTCGCTCGAAGCCAATGCTGAATGAGCATGGAAGCGGATCTTGGCGCCGCGTGATCGCGGGCCAGGGGCCGGCATGTATTGCTGGGAGAGGCACCTAGGGATGGCCTGCGGCCTTGAGGATCGCCTCGATGATCGTGTCGAGGTGCTCGTCCTTCGTCAGGCACGCGACCGCGCCGGCTTCGAAGAGGGCGTCGACCTCGCGCAGGTTGGCCGAGGCCGTGAGGCAGATCACCGCGACGTCCGGGCAGGCGGCACGCAGCACCTTCGTCGCCTCGACGCCGTCGAGCGCCGGGAGCCGGAAATCCATCACGACCACGTCCGGGTCGAACTGGCGGCAGAGGTCGGCGACCTTCGAGCCGTCTCCGACCGAGCCGACCACGTCGATGTCCGAGCGCAGCCCGAGCAGGAGCTCGAGCGCCTCCCGGAAGACGTCGTTGTCCTCGACGAGGGCTACACGGACCGGGGCGGCGGACACGCGCGCACTCTAGGACTTCACTCGGCTGAGACCAAGAGCGGGTAATGCGGCTGGCCGCCGGGGTGCACCTCGAGCTCGAGCTCCGGGTGCTGCTCGGCGACCCGGGCCAGCAGCGGGCCGAGCTCGGGCTCGTCCTGACCGGTGATCAGCGTGAGGACGTCGCGCGGCTCGGCGAGCAGTCGGTCGACCACCGAGGCGGCGACGGTGTCGAAGCTCGTTCCGCCCGCCACGGGGTCGCCGCCGACGAGGCCGAGGTAGGCGCCGCGCTCGACCTGAAGTCCATCGACGCTCACCGCCCGCGACGCAACCGTGACGCCGCCGGTCGCGATCGTCGTGGCCGCGTCTTCCATCGCCGTCGCGTTCGCCGCCGCATCTCTGAGCGGGTCGTACGCAAGCATCGCTCCGAGGCCGGCCTGGAGCGAGCCCGACGGAACGACGTGGACGGGGACGTTCGCGAGCCGCGCCGCCTGGCGCGCGGCGAGGACGATGTTGTCGTTGTTCGCCAGCACGACGGCCTCGGGCGCGTGTGTGCGTTCGATCGCTTCGAGCAGCTCTTCGGTCGACGGGTTCATCGTCTCGCCCCCGTCGACGATCCCGGTTGCGCCCATGCTCTCGAACAGCCGGCGGTTGCCCTCGCCCGTCACGACCGCGACGACCGCGGTCCGGCGATCGTCCGATGCCCGGTTGGGAGAGCCGCTCCTCGCGCTGGGCGGTCTGCAGGTGCATGTTCGCGATCTCGACCCGCTCGATGACGCCCATCGCCGTGCCCGCGCGCAGCGCCGAGCCCGGGTCGTCCGTGTGCACGTGCGCCTTGAGCGCCGTCGCGTCGCCGACGACTAGCAGCGAGTCGCCGAGCGGCTCGAGCTCGCGCTCGAGGACGTCGCGATCGAGGCGCTGGCCCTCGACCACGAAGGCCGTGCAGTAGCGATAACGCGAGGCCTCCAGGTGGATCGCGTCGCCCGTCAGCGGCACCGCTTCGACCGGCTCCGGAAGCGGCTCGCCGGAGATGTACGCCGAGATTCCGCGGACGATCTCGACCAGCCCGGCGGCACCTGCGTCGACGACGCCGGCCTTCCTGAGCACGTCGAGCTGCTCCTGCGTTCGCGCCACGGCGTCGTCGCCGCGTTCGACGAGCGCGCGCAGGAGGGCCTGCAGGTCGTCGTCCCGGCGCGACTCGGCCTCGTCGGCGAGCTCGCGGATCACGGTCAGGATCGTCCCCTCGGCCGGCTCGCGGACCGCCGCCCAGGCCGCGTCGGAGGAGCGCCTGAGCGCGGTCGCGACGGAGCCGTCTTCGTCGAAGCCCTCGACGGCACCACGGATGATCTGCGAGAGGATGACGCCGGAGTTGCCGCGCGCTCCGAGCAGCGCGGCGTGGGCGATGTCCGTCTCCCCCGCCTCGAGCGCTTCGCGGACGGCGCGCACCGTGAGCAGCATGTTCGTCCCCGTGTCGCCGTCGGGCACCGGATAGACGTTGAGGTCGTCGATGCGCGCCCGGTTGCGGTCGAGGACGCTCTCAGCCGCGCGGGCAAGCTCGAGCACGCTGAGGCGCTCGCTCATCGACCCGTTTATATCGGGCCTAGAGAGCCTTTTCGACTTTGCCCGCCTTGAGACAGCGGGTGCAGACGTACGCGCGTGTGGCCCGTCCGTCGAGGAGCACGCGGACGCGCTGGAGGTTCGGGTCGAAGCGCCGCTTCGTGGCCACCATCGAATGGCTCCGGTTGTGACCGAAGGACGGCTTCTTTCCGCAGATTGCGCACACTTTCGCCATGGGACTTCAATAGTAGCGGCAGCGCGTTGCCGCTCAGTGCAAGCCCCCGGCAGCCTGCGCGCGGAGCTGGGAGAAGACATCGGCCATCTCGAGCGCGGTCCGCACGGCGTCCGCGGCGCGGTCGATCCGCTCCTCGGCCTGCTCGGGTGTGTCCACGGTCAGGACGCCGAACGAGACCGGCACGCCCGTCTGCGAGCGCGGCCAGTTGCAAGCCGCTCGCCGCCTCGCTCGCCACGTAGTCGAAGTGCGGCGTATCGCCGCGGATGATGCAGCCGAGCGCGACCACGCACGCGTAACGGCGCGTCTTCGCCAGCGCCATCGCGGCCAGCGGCAGCTCGAACGCGCCGGGCACCGGCATGACCATGATCGAGTCGCGCGTGACGCCGACCTCATCGAGCTCCTCGAGCGCACGCTCGAGCAGCCGGTTCGTGATCTCGCCGTTGAAGCGGCTGACGACGACGGCCACGGTGCGGCGCCCGTCGACGCCTCCGGCCAGGACGCTGTAGCCGGACGGGATTCTCAGCTCGCCCTCGGCGTGTTCTGCGGCCGGCTGGGCCTCGGGCTCCGCGACGACAGGCTCGGCAGGAGCGTCGCCGTCGCGGGACGCCTCCTCCGATTCCGGCAGAGGTCCCATTTCCCGGAGCCGCGACTCGATCTCGTCGATCCGCTCGCTCATTCGTCCTTGCCCTCGGCGAAGCGCAGATCCTGGTGGTGCAGCCTGTGCCCGAGCTTGTCGCGCTTCGTCTCGAGGTAGCGCGCGGTTCTCGTCCGTCGGCTCGGTCTCGATCGGAACCTGCTCGACGACGGTCAGGCCGAAGCCCTCGATCCCGGTCAGCTTCTTCGGGTTGTTCGTGAGGATGCGAATCGTCGTCAGCCCGAGGTCGGCGAGGATCTGGTTGCCGATCCCGTATTCGCGCGCATCCGCCGGTAGGCCGAGCTCGAGGTTCGCCTCGACGGTGTCGAAGCCCGCCTCCTGGAACTCGTAGGCCTTGAGCTTGTTCAGCGAGCCCGATGCCGCGGCCTTCCTGGGTCATGTACAGCAGCACGCCGCGCTCCTCCTCGGCGAGCCGGGCCAGCGCCTGCTCGAGCTGCTCGCCGCAGTCGCAGCGGAGCGAATGGAAGACGTCGCCGGTCAGGCACTCGG
Source organism: uncultured Actinomycetes bacterium (assembly GCA_963812695.1). Classification (GTDB taxonomy): domain Bacteria; phylum Actinomycetota; class Thermoleophilia; order Gaiellales; family Gaiellaceae; genus VAXT01. Next base: position 9,806 of record CAWEWD010000007.1, on the reverse strand, counting down.
AGTGGACGCGCACGAGCACGTCCTCGGCTCCTTCGATCTCGCCGCGGACGAGCGCGATGTGGTGCTTGCCGGTCAGCTTCTCGCGGAATGCGATCGCCTGGAACTCGCCGTACGCGGTCGGCAGATGAACCGACGTCGTGCGCTCGACGAGCTTCTCGTTGCGGCGCCGGTATTCGATGAGATCGGCGACGGTGATCAGCTTGATGTCGTGACGCTCGCAGAACTGGACGAGGTCGGGGACGCGCGCCATCGTCCCGTCCTCCTTCATCACCTCGCAGACGACGCCTGCGGGATTCGAGCCCGCGAGCCGTGCGAGGTCGACCGCGGCTTCCGTCTGGCCCGCCCGTTGGAGCACGCCGCCTTCACGTGCGCGCAGCGGGAAGACATGGCCGGGCTGGACGACGTCGACAGGACCCTTGGTCGGGTCGATCGCGACCTGGATCGTGCGCGAGCGATCCTGCGCCGAGATCCCAGTCGAGACGCCTTCGCGGGCCTCGATCGAGACGGTGAATGCCGTCTGAAGCGGGGTCTCGTTGCGGTCCGCCATCTGGCGCAGCCCGAGCTCGTCGCAGCGCTCTTCGGTCAGTGGAAGGCAGATCAGGCCGCGGGCGTGCATGGCCATGAAGTTGATCGCCTCGGGCGTTGCGAACTGGGCTGCGATCGTCAGGTCGCCCTCGTTCTCGCGGTCGGCCGCATCGACGACGATCACGAACTTCCCCTGGCGGATGTCCTCGATCGCGTCCTCGATCGAGGCGAAGACGCTGGTCTCTCTGGGCGCGGTCTGGGTCATCAGCCCGAAATCGTATCCCGGTCGATGAGTTTCTCGACGTACTTGGCGAGCACGTCGACCTCGAGATTGACCTCGTCGCCGGGCTCGGCGGCCCCGAGCGTGGTCACTTCGAGCGTATGTGGGATCAGCGCGACCTCGAACGCGTCGCCCCGGAGAGCGGCGATCGTGAGCGAGACGCCGTCGACCGCAATCGAGCCCTTCTCGACGCAGTAGCGCAGGATCTCGGCCCCGCCTCGACCCAGACGCGTCCGTCTTCGACCGAGGCGATGCGCCCGACGGCGTCGACGTGTCCCTGCACGAAGTGACCGCCGAGCGGGTCGCCCGCGCGCGTCGCCGTCTCGAGGTTGACCTCGTCCTCAGGTGCCAGTCGGCGGAGGGTCGTTCGGTCGAGCGTCTCCGCGACCGCGGTCACCGAGAAGCGTCCGTTCGAGACGGCGGTCGCGGTCAGGCACGCGCCGCTGATCGAGACCGAGTCGCCGATCCCGAGGGCCGAAGCCGTCTCCGGCGCGTCGATCTCGAGCCGCAGCGCCTCGAGTTCCTGCTGCATCGATGCAACGCGGCCACGCTCTTTGACGATTCCGGTGAACATCTGAAACAGGCTAGTTCAGGTGCCGAGCGCAAGCGCTTCGAGCGTCTCCCGGGCGATCATCTCCAGTTCGCCGCGTTCGCCCGGAGCGGCTTTCTGCAGGTGCTCGGCGAGCTCGTCGACCGCCTCGAGCTGGCCCGGTGCGAGCGCGCCGCGGTCGCTCTCGGTGAGGCCACGCTCGAGCTCGGCGTTGCCGATGTGCCGCGCGAGCCAGCGCGAGATGAGCATGATCAGCCGATCGTCGGCGCGTGTCTCAGGGCTCATGGACATACGCGGTCAGGAGGACATCGTCGCCGACCGCACGCGCGCTCTGATGCGTGAGCGCGACCTGCGCCGACAGCCGGGGGCCTGCGCCCGAAATCGCCGGCGCCATGAAGAGCATCAGCTTGTCGACGAGGCCCGCTTCGAAGAACGAGGACGCGAGAGTCGGGCCGCTTTCGAGCAGCAGCGACTGCACGTTCTCCCCGGCGAGTCGCTCGAGCTCCTCGCCGAGCAGGCCCGAGAGCAGCTCGAGCTCCGAGCCCTCGGGCAGCGGCCCGCGCCCGAAGGCAAGCCGTCGCGGCTGGCGCACGACCTCCACGTCGCGGGCGTCGAGCCGCGGGTTGTCCGCGCGAACGGTTCCCATGCCGACTGCGACCGCATCCGACGATGCGCGAAGCTCGTGCACGAGACGCCTGCTCTCCTCGCCCGACACCCAACGCGCTCCAGGCACCGTCATCCGCCCGTCGAGCGTCACCGCCGCCTTGTACGTCACGAACGGCCGTCCGAGCCGCGCCCAGGTGAGCCAGTCCTCGATCTGCACGCGAGCCGCCCAGAGATCGGCCAGCTCCACTTCGATGCCGGCCTCGCGCAGGCGAGCGATCCCGTCGCGTGTCGGATCCTTCGCTCCCACGACGACCTTGGCGATCCCGGCGGCGAGGATCGCGTCGACGCACGGCGGCGTCGTGCCGTGGTGGTCGCACGGCTCGAGCGTCACGTACAGCGTCGCGCCCCGCGCCGCCTCACCGGCTGCCTCGAGCGCAGCGACCTCGGCGTGCGGGCCGCCCTTCCGCTCGTGCCAGCCCTCGCCCACGACGTCGTCGCCACGCGCGACGACCGCTCCGACGGCCGGGTTCGGATGCGTCGTCCGGCGCCCGCGCTCGGCGAGCTCGACGGCGCGCTCGAGCATCAGAGCGCGGCGAGGTCGCAGTACGCGGCCGCGATGTCCTTCTGGCCGAAGACGCTCGTCCCGGCAACGAGCAGGCTCGCACCCGCTTCGCGCAGCTCGCGGACGTTGTCCGGGCCGACTCCGCCGTCGACCTGGATGTACACGTCGTCGGGCAGCAGCTCCCGAAGCCGCCGGACGCGCGGAATCGACTCCGGCATGAACGGCTGACCCGAGTAGCCCGGATCGATGCCCTTACAGAGCACGAGGTCGACGAGGCCGCCGGCCGCCTCGACCACTGCATCCGGCTCGCTCTCGGGGTTGAACGCGACGCCCACCCCGAGCCCGAGCTCACGCGCCTGCGAGATCACGCCCGGCAGGTCGTCGCACACTTCGTAGTGCACGGTCACGCTGTCGCCGCCGGCCTCGGCGATCGCCTCGAAGTGCTTCTCGGGCGACACGATCATCAGGTGGCAGTCCAGGACGCCGCCGAGCTCGTGGACGAGCGGCGAGATCGACTTGAGGACGATCGGCCCGATCGTGATCGGCTCGACGAACTGTCCGTCGCCGACGTCGAACTGGAAGATCCGCGCGCCAGCGTTCATCGTCGTCTCGAGCTGCTCGCCGAGCCGCGAGAAGTCGGCCGCGTAGATCGACGGCTCGATCTCGAGCCGCGCACCCAGTCGCTCCAACCCATGGTCAGGAGCGTAAGCCGCGGAGCCAGGCGTCGTAGGGCATACGGGTCCCCCCTGCGGCTGCACCTCGAGCAACTCGAGGCGGTCGCCGTCGAGCCTCGAGCGCCAGACGATCACGTCGCGGCCCTCGACCTCGCCGCGCGCGCCGATGTGCGGGGACAGCGCGCGGATGCGGTCGTGGAGCTCCTTCGCCGGCCGCGACCAGTCGAGCTCACGGTCGGCCGGGGCGATCTTCTCGGCGTACGTCGGCTCTCCGACCTGCGGCGAGAACGAGTTGTTGGCCAGCGCCTCGTCGATCAGCTCCGGCGCGAGGCGGGCTACGTCCGCGTAGACGTCTCCGGCCGTCATGTCGCCGCCGATCGAGAGGTCCTGCGACGCACCGATCGGCCCGGCATCGAGCTCCTCCACGAGCCGGATCACGGACACCGCGCTCTCCTCGTCCCCGGCCATGATCGCGCGTTCGATCGGCGCCGCTCCGCGCCAGCGCGGGAGTCGCGACGGGTGCACGTTCAGCCAGTTCGCGCGGCCGAGCAGGCTCAACGGGATCAGCGCGCCGTAGGCGACCACGACAACCGTGTCCGCGCCGTCGAGCGAGAATGTCTCGTCGAGACGCTCGACCTGGCGGACCGGGATGCCCAGGCGAACCGCCGTCTCCTTCGCGGGGGCGCACCCACCTTGCGTCCGCGACCGCGCTGCCGGTCTGGACGCGTGAGCAGGAACTCGATGTCGTGCTTCGCGGCGAGCCGTTCGAGGACGTCTGCTCCGAGCGGCGCGGTCGCCGCGACGGCCAGCTTCACAGTACGGCTGATTGGCGCAGGACCGCGAGTGCCTCGCGCTTGCCCTCGGGTGTGGTGCGATCGAGGATCAGGACGCCGTCGAGATGGTCGAGCTCGTGCTGCGCGACCCGCGCCGGCAGGCCCTCGAGCTCGAGCGTCACCGGGTCCCCTTGCTCGTCGCGCGCCTCCAGGCGGACGCGAACCGGGCGCTCGACCGGCACCACGACGCCCTGCATCGACAGGCAGCCCTCGTCGTCCTCGTCCAGCTCGTCGGAGCGGTCGACGATCGCCGGATTGACGAGCGCCCTCGGCTCCGAATCCTCGTCGGCCTGGATCACGAACACGCGGCGCAGGATCCCCACCTGGTTCGCTGCGAGCCCGACCCCGCGCGCGTCCTGCATCAGCCTCATCATCCGCTCGACGAGCTGCGCGAGGTCGCCGTCGAACTCCTGCACCTCCTGCGCTTCGAGGCGGAGCACCGGATCCGGGTACTGGCGGATCTGCAAGAGCGCGAGCCGCCGGGTCGCCTCGGCCCGCTCGTCGAGCTCGTCGTCGGTCTTGACCTGGCCCTGATCCGCCATGCCTTCGAGTCTAGTCAGACGCTCTGGGGATCAACGTCGACCACGACCGTGAGCTGAGCCTCGCGCATCGCCCGGGCCGCCGATGCCAGCAGCCTCGCGGCACGCGACGCGACCTCCCGCGGACGCTCGGTCTTCGCGACGAGCTGCGCGCGGTGCCGCCCCCGGAGCCGGAACAGCGCGGCCGGGCCGAGCAGCTCGCCCGGGGCGTCCGCGAGCCCGTCGGCGAGCTCCGTCAGCGCCTGCATCGCGTCATCGAGCTCCGGGCCGCTGACGAGGATGCGAACGAGGTGCCGGTAGGGCGGATAGCCGAGCTCGCGCCTGCGCTCGAGCTCGCCCGCGAGAAAGCTTTCGACGTCCTGCCGCGCCGCGAGCGCAACCGCCCGCGACTCGGGCTGGAACGTCTGGACGAGGACGCGCCCGGGCGCGTCCCGGCCGCTGCGCCCGGCAAGTTGCGTGACGAGCTGGAACGTGCGCTCCTCGGCGCGGAAGTCCGGCACGCCCAGACCCGTGTCGGCATCATCACGGCCGCGAGCGAGACGTCTGCGAAGTGGTGCCCCTTGGCGACCATCTGCGTCCCGACCAGCACCGCGCGCTCGGCGGCGGCGAAGCGCCTCAGCGTCGCCGTCGGCTCGCCGGGCTTTTCGGTCGCATCGGCGTCGAGCCGGAAGCGCTCGAGCTCCGGAACGTGGGCTTCCAGCTCGTGCTCGAGCCGCTGCGTCCCGGCGCCGATTCGCGCGAGCTCGACGGAGCCGCACGCGGGGCAGGCCTCGGTTGACGCCTCCACGTACGCGCAGTGGTGGCAGTGCAGCGCCTCGTCGCGGTGCAGGACGAGCGCGACGTCGCAGTTCGGGCAGCGCCTCGTCTCACCGCAGGCGCGGCAGTGGAGTGCGGGCGCGACGCCGCGGCGGTTGAGCAGGAGGATCGCCTTGCCTCCGCCCTCGGCGAGCTTGCCGAGGCCCTTGCGCAGCAGCGGAGCAGCAGACGGGTAGCCGGCTTCGCCGCGCAGGTCGATCGTGCGCACCGTCGGACGGCGGACGCCGATTCGCTCGCCGAGGCGATCCGTTCGAGCCGTTCCCAGCTCTCGCGCGGCGTCGCGCTTCCGTAGATCGCGACGGCGCCTTCCAGCGAGGCGCGCTTCGCAGCCACCGTGCGCGCGTCGTAGCGAGGTCGGACTCCTGCTTGTACCCGGCGTCGTGCTCTTCGTCGACGCAGATCAGGCCGAGCCTCGGAAGCGGGGCGAAGACGGCCGAGGCGCTCGCACCGATCACGATCGGCGCCGCCCCGGACGCGATGCGTTCGCGCTCGTCGCGCCGCTCGGCCTCGCTCAGCGACGAGTGCAGGATCGCCACGCGGTCGCCGAAACGTGCCCGGAAGTCCGCCGACCGTCTGTGGCGCGAGCGCGATCTCGGGGACGAGGACGATCACGCCGAGGTCGCGGGCGAGCGCCGTGGCCGCGGCCTGCAGGTAGACCTCGGTCTTCCCGCGGCCGGTGGCGCCGTAGAGGAGGAAGTGGCCCCCGCCCTCGCCGTAGGCGCGCCCGAGCCTGGCGAGCGCACGCTCCCGTGGAGCAGTCAACGCCTGCGGCTCGCCTCCGAGAGCGTCCCGCTCGGCCGGTTGCGGCAGTTCCTTGCGGCGCGCGCGCTTGCCGGCGCGACGAGAGCCAGCGCGCGGCCGGGGCGTTCGAGCCGTAGTAGTCCGCGAGCCAGAGCGCGAGCTCGACGAGCGAGCCCGGGAGCGACTCAACGACGCTTTCGATCCGAGCAGCCTCGATCCCCCGCCGGGGGCGAGTCCTCGAGTTCGATGACGACCGCGCGCTGACGAGCCCCGCCGAGCCGGACCGAGACGACGTCCCCGCGCACGACGTCCTCGGGCACTTCGTACGTGAACGCACGCGCCAGAGCACGCGTCGTCACGAGCGGATAGACCGAGGCGTACTGCGTCACGCCCCGCAGGCTAGTGGGACGGCGAGACATGCTTCTCGGTTTCCTGACGTGTCGCTGAGCGTCCGTGTGCGAGTGGGACAGTGTTTGTCACACGGCCTGCTCGCGGGAGGGCGCTCAGCGGCGCGCTCGGCCTGCGGAGCCCGGCTCCGCCGGGCGGGAGCGGGTCGCCGGTCAGGGAAGCGAGATCAGACGCCGGCGGCTTCGATGATGAAGTCGGTCGCGAAGCCGAGGAACAGCCCCGCCAGCAGCATCCACATGACGAGCGTCTTGTACCCGAGCTTCTGGTTGACGTTCATCAGCTGGACGATCACGTACAGGATCGACCCTGCGGCCAGCGCGAGGAACGCGATGTACAGGGTCGTCGGCTCGCGACCGACCTGGCCGAGGACCGTGCCGACGAACGTGGGCCCGCCGCCGATGAGCCCCAGGACCAGCAGCATCGGCCACGACGGCTTGATGTCCTCGGCGGTGAGCGGGGCGGTGATGCCGAAGCCCTCGGTCGCGTTGTGCAGCCCGAAGCCGATCCACCAGCAGCACGGCGAGGCTGATCGCGCCCCTGCTTGCGCGCGGACTGGGCCGATCGCCAGGCCCTCGGAGAAGTTGTGCAGGCCGATCCCCACCGCGATCAGCAGGGCAAGCCGCCGAAGCCGGCGACGCCCGTCAGCCCCGAGGCCGTGGGGGCGCCGGCGGTGGCCATCGCCCCCGGCCCGGTCGCCCGGCTGGCCTCGTGGGCGCGTCGGCCCATCCAGCGCTCGTAGTAGGACGAGGGACATCAGGCCGAACGACGAGACCGGCCGCCATGACGAAGGCGAGCCGGGCGAAGGTCGAGCCACGAGCTGCCCTTGCCGCCGTGGGCGTCGACGAGGGCGGAGTCTCGACCGGGTCGACGCCGGCCGACCAGCACGTCCCAGAGCAGGAAGAGCAGCACGCCGGTCGCCGTGGCGTTGAGGAACGCCCGCAGAGCGTACGGACGGGTTCTTGATCCGGGCGATCGGCAGGCCGAGCACGATCGTCGCGCCGGCGATGCCGCCGAGGACGAGCAGCTGAGTTGTGGACATGAGTGGTCTGGGTCTCCTTCTCCTGTTTGTAAGGCGAACCTTACAAGCGGCTGCACTATATTCAAACCCGGATGGCCGAGCGCCACTCAGTCGACGAGTACCTGGAGACGATCTACTTCCTGGCGTTCCCGATCGGCGAGTACAGCCCGCAGGCGAGCGGATCCTCCCCCACGCTCGCGTCGCGCGTCGCCGAGATGCTCGGCGTCTCCCGCGCATCGGCCGGCGAGATGCTGAAGCGGCTCGAGAAGGAGGGCCTCGTCAGGCGCGGCGAGCACAAGGAGGCGCTGCTCACGCCCGCGGGCCGGAAGCGCGCCGAGAAGGTCGTCCGCAAGCACCGCATCGTCGAGCGGCTCCTGACCGACTTCATGGGCTACACGGCCGCCGAGGCGCACGTCCACGCGGACAAGCTCGGCGACACCTTCACGGACGACATGGTCGAGCGGATCGACGTGAAGCTGGGCCACCCCGAGCGCTGCCCACACGGCTGGCCGGTCGACCCGGACCTCGAGATGGCCGAGAACGACGAGCTCTTCGCCGCTCGCGGGGCTGCGTCCCCGGCTCGCGCGCGACGATCATCCGCCTCGCCGAGCACGACGGAGACCTCCTGCACTGGTTCTACGAGCAGGGCCTCGTGCCCGGCACCCAGGTCGAGCTGCGCGCGGCCGAGCCGGCGGCGGGCCAGTTCCGCGTCCCGCATCGGCGGCGTCGAGAAGGCGATCGGCGAGAAAGCCGCGGCCGGGCTCTTCGTCCGCGGCTTTCCTCGCCGATCGCCTTCTCGCACGCCGCCGATGCGGACGCGGAACTGCGCCCCCGCCGCCGGCTCGGCCGCGCGCAGCTCGACCTGGGTGCCGGGCACGAGGCCCTGCCTCGTCGACCCGGTGCAGGAGGTCTCCCGTCGTGCTCGGCGCCCAGGTCGAGCTGCGCGCGGCCGAGCCGGCGGCGGGCCAGTTCCGCGTCCGCATCGGCGGCGTCGAGAAGGCGATCGGCGAGAAAGCCGCGGCCAGGGCTCTTCGTCCGCCGCGGCCTAGGCGCTCCCGGTTCCGCGCCGTTTGCGGAACCAGGTTCCGCGACCCTGACCCTCGCGGCGCACCACGAAAGGTCGCGAACCAGGTTCAGCACACCCCGCCGAACCTGGTTCGAAGTGCTCCGAACCTGGTTTCCGCGCCAGTTTGCGGAACCAGGTATCGCGACCCTGCAGCCCTCGCAGCGCACCACGCAAAGTCGCGAACCAGGTTCAGCACACCCCGCCGAACCTGGTTCGAACCGCGCGCCCGAACCTGGTTCGAAACGCGCCCCGAACCTGGTTTCCGCGCAGTTTCCGGAACCAGGATTCGCGACCTTGACCCCTCGCCAGCGCACCACGAAAAGTCGCGAACCAGGTTCAGCACGCCCCGCCGAACCTGGTTCGAAACGCGCTCCGAACCTGGTTCGAAGCGCGCGACCTTGGCTTTTAGATTCCCGCGGCGGCGCGCAAGCCGTCGGCCTTGTCGGTGCGCTCCCACGTGAAGTCGTGGTCGTCGCGGCCGAAATGGCCGTACGCGGCCGTCTTCCTCGTGTAGATCGGCCGCCGCAGGTCGAGATCGCGCAGGATCGCGGCCGGCCGCAGGTCGAAGTGCTCGGCGATCAGCTCTTCGATCCGGGTCACGGGCACGTCCTCGTGCTCGGTCCCGAAGCAGTCGACATGAATCGAGAAGGGCCGTGCGACGCCGATCGCGTACGCCACCTGGATCTGGCAGCGGTGAGGCCGGCCGCGACGATGTTCTTCGCGACGTAGCGCGCGGCGTAGGCGGCCGAGCGATCGACCTTGGTCGGATCCTTCCCGGAGAACGCCCCACCGCCGTGGGGGGCGGCCCCGCCGTATGTGTCGACGATGATCTTCCGACCGGTGAGGCCGGTATCGCCCATCGGGCCGCCGATCACGAACTTGCCGGTCGGGTTCACGTTCCGAAGTTCTTCTGGCCCCAGCGCGACTCGGCGACGAGGTCATGGGGCATGATCGGCCGCAGAACGTGCTCGATGACGTCCGGCTTGATCAGCGTGTCGGCGTCGAGCCCGTCCCGGTGCTGGGTCGAGACGAGGATGTTCTCGATCGACACCGGGAGGCGGCGTCCGTCGGCTCCTACCTCGTACCGCGCCGACACCTGCGCCTTGCCGTCGGGCCGCAGATACGGGAGGACGTCGGCCTTGCGCACCTCCGACAGGCGCTTGCAGATCTTGTGCGCGAGCATGATCG
>CAWEWD010000006.1:0-85497 GCA_963812695.1 uncultured Actinomycetes bacterium | reverse complement strand
GCTAGACTCGGTCCGGATGGCCGCCCAGTCCGGACATTGCCTGTTCGTCTCGAAGCCGACCGGATACGAGCTCCTCGACCGCGAGGGCGAACCGCCGCCCGTGGGGTCGACGGTCGAACTGGACGGCGACGGTAGCTGGGTCGTGAACCGGATCTCTCAGTCGCCGCTCCCGCAGGACCGCAGGCCGTGCGCGTACCTGCTCCCGGCTACCGGCTGAGCGCTTCCTCGGCGGCGATCCGGCCGAAGACGAGCGCCGCGGCGAGCCCGCTCGAGTAGCCGCCCGTCGCGACCCCGCCGGCGTCTGCACCGGCAGCGAACAGGTTCTCGGCGCCGACGACGCGGCTGCGCGAGTCGACGAGGATGCCGCCGAGCGTCTGCGTGACGGTCGCCTGCACGAGCACCGAGGTGAACGGCGGCTCCCGGCGCACGATCGCGCCAGCCGCGCGCGCCTGCTCGATCATGTCCGCCACCGTTCGCTCGCGTACCCGCTCCTCGAGGCGGTTCTCGTGCACGCGGTACCACGCCCGTCCGCCCGGCCAGCGCGCGATCGCCTGGACGAGGTTCGTCTCCGACCACGAGACCTCGCCCTCGAATCGCTGCGTTCCGTCTTCCGAGACGACCTCCGCGAACTGCCCGTACAGCTGCGACAGCGGGACGAACTCCGCTTCGTCGATCGGAATCCCGGCGGGCATGGCGCGCCCGTAGAACTCGTCGAGCGTGCCGGCGGTCTCGCCGCCGCGTTCGAGCGCACGATCGAGGCCGTCGCCTTCGCTCCACGGGTTCCCGCGGACCGGCAGACCGAGATCGCGCGCGAGCCGCACGTGGAAGCCGCCTGTGCACAGAATGAGCGGCTCTTGTGACGGGGTCAGACCCTGCTCCGAAAGGCGAACTGAATCGTCACCGATGACGCGCAGGAGGGCGTCGGTCAGGCCGCGCGTGTGGAAGCGCTTGCCGATCGTGCGCGGGTTGCCGGTCTCGTGCTCGAGCACCGGGGCGCCGAGCGACTCGAGCCACGCGATCGCCTCGTCGAGTTGCTCGACGATCACCTGCTGAAGCGCGGGATCCCCGCCGGGGCACTCGGCCCGGAACCCGTCGAGCGTCCGGTGTCGCCAGATCACGCCGCTCGAGAGGAGCATCGAGCCCCCCGCGCGGTCGCCCTTCTCGAGCACGAGCGGCTCCGCGCCCAGCTCGCGTGCGCGCGCCGCAGCGGCCAAACCGGCCAACCCGGCGCCGGCGATGACCAGATCCGCTATTTGAGCGCGAACGTCGGCTTCTGCTCGACGTATTCGATCTTCACGCGCTCGGGCCCCCAGACGAAGACCGCGAGCGTGTTCGCCGCGTCGACGACGTCCGCGACATCCATCCCGGCCTTCTTCGCGTCCTCGAGCGTCTCGTCAGCAGAGTCGACGAGGACAGCGAGATGGTTGAGCAGCGGCCGCTCGGGATCGCCCGGCTCGCCGGGGTGGAACTCGACGAAGGCGCCGCCGACCTCCACACGCGTCTCCGCCTCGGGCGCGAAACCGAACTCCTTGTACTTCTGGGCCGTCTCCTCGGGGCTCGCGGAGAAGAGCGCGACGTGATCGAGGTCGTAGTCGACATCGGTGTCCGCCTCGACGAGCCCGAGCCGCAGCCCCTCGTGGACGTCGAAGTAGGCGCCGCCGTTCTCACGCGCCACGTCGACGCCGTCGAGGCCGCCGAGCGCCTCGTCCAGGTCGTTCACGCGCAGCGCGATGTGCTTCAGCGCCCCACGCTCGCGCGGGCCTTCGGCATCGAACAGCGTCAGCTTCCCGCGGCGTGCGTTCGTGCCGACGAGCGTGAACTTGTCCGTCTTTTCGATCACGTGCATCGTGAGCCGCTCGGTCACGAAGTCGGTGATCGGATCGCGGTCGGCAACCCAGAGCGCGACGTGGTCGAGGATCTTGGGCCTCATCCGGCTAGCACCTTACCTAGCCGAACGAGGCCCAGAGCCGGTTTATTTCTTCCGATTGACCGCAGCAAGGAGCTGCCGTTTGTTCATCTTCGAACGGCCCTTGATGTTCAGGCGCTTCGCCTGGTTGTAGAGCTGCTCCTTCGTCTGGCCCCTGGCGCCGGAATGCGAGCGCAGCCCGCCCCGGCGGCTCGAGGACATGTCCCGCGTCGACGAGCGCGAGCTCGTGCGGGACTCGCCGGACCGCGCGCGCTCCTTGTTGACGGTCCGTGCGGCGATCTCCTTCGCGCGCTTGGTCGAGGCGCCGCGCTTCTTCTCGCCTTCCTTGATGTGCTCGTACTGTCGTTCGCGCTTGTTGCTCCACGCTTTCTGAGGCACCACAGACCCCCTTCGTTTCGGTTGCCCAGGAGTCGTGCCCGAACGCGCGGTTTCTATTCCAGAGGTGGGTTCTGGACGTTGTGCTCGGTCGCGTAATCGGTCGTGAGCTTGTTCACGACGTCCGCACCGTCGCCGTACGCGTAGTTGATCTTGACGAACGGCTCCCACTTCTCGGGCAGCGCGTCCTCGGGGAAGATCGCCTCGACCGGGCACTCCGGTTCGCACGCGCCGCAGTCGATGCACTCCTCGGGGTCGATGACCAGGATCCGCTCGAACGTATGGATGCAGTCGACCGGGCAGACGTCCACGCAGGACAGGTCTTTGATGTCGATGCAGGGCTCGGCGATGATGTAGGTCATCGGGGCGGGTCAGTCTACCGGGGCCAGAAGTCGGTCGATCAGTTCTCGAGCCTGCCCGTCGAGCGCCGATTTCGCGACCACCTGATCGAACCCGGCCTCGTTCGCGCGGCGCAGCCCAGCGGTGTCCTTGTGGTTCGTGAAGCCGAGCAACGGGACGTCCGGATACTCGTCGGCGACGTCGTACGGATCGATGCGAGCGATGTCCGCGATCACCAGATCCGGCGGATCCGCGCTGTCGCTCGTCACGAGGTGATGGCCCGCGAGAGAAGCCTCGAGCTTGCCCCGGATGAAGAGATCCACCCCGGCCAACAGGATCGTCGCCACGGCGGCCCGAGGGTAGCACTCTGTTACCGTCGGAACCAATGCAGTTCGTGACGGTTGCCCAGGTCGCCGACGTCGCCCCCGGAACCGTGTCTGCCGTGAAGGCGGGCGAGGTCGAGATCGCACTCGTCAACCTCGACGGCGAGTTCTTCGCGCTCCAGGGGCACTGTCTCCACCTACAGGGGCCGCTCGGTGAGGGCGTGCTCGACGCGAACCACTACCTCACCTGCCCGTGGCACGGCTGGAAGTACGACCCGAAGACGGGGAAGAACGACTTCGACCTCGCGATCCAGGCGCAGACCTACGACGTGAAGGTCGAGGACGGAGAGGTCAAGGTCGGTCTCGACTGATCTCGACCGCGGGCTCGACCTCGCTCGGCGAGGCGAGTACTTCGCCGCCCACGAGGCGCTCGAGGACGCGTGGCGCGCGTCGGAGCCCGAGGAGAAGGACTTCTTCCAGGGGCTCGTGCACGTCGTCGTCGCGTGGTACCAGGCCGGCCGCGGAAACCGGACCGGGTTCGAGCGGCAACTCGAGAAGGCGGAGCGCCGGCTCGGGTCCTTCGCGCCGACGCATCGCGGAGTGGACGTCGACGGCTTCCTGCGTCAGGTGGTCGCGGCTCGGGCTGCGGGCTCGCTCGACCCGCCGCCGCTAGACGTCCCCTAGGCCGACATCGTTCAGCAGTCGGTTCAGGAACACGTTCAACCACCAGTCCTTGTGGAAGAACAGCAGCAGTCCGAGCGCAACGAGGATCACGCCGCCCGCGATCCTGATCGCGACATAGTGGTCGCGGAGCCAGCGGAAAGCGCCCATCGCCTGCGTGAAGCCGACGGCAGCCAGTAGGAAGGCCAGCCCGAGCCCCGCCGAGTAGAACGCGAGCAGGACGGCGCCCTTCAGCATCGAGCTCGTGGTCGCGAGGGCGAGGATCGAGGCGAGCACGGCACCGATGCACGGCGCCGCGCAGATCGCGAACGCAGCTCCGAGCAGGATGTTCGAGTTCCGCCGGCGCGCGCCGGTCAGGAGTCCCGGGGCGAGAAGCCGCTCCGGCCAGGGGAGGAGCCCGATGAACGTTAGCCCGATGACGACGAGGATCAGCCCCGCGAGCTCGAGCTGGCGGTCGGACGGCAGGATGCCGCCGATCGCGGCCGCTGCGATCCCGAGGACGACGAAGACGACCGTGAAGCCGAGGATGAACGGCAGGCTCGCGAGGGCGACGCGCCGCGCGGCTCCGGGCGTCCCGAGCCGGTCGGCTTCGATCGCGGACACCGCCGACAGGTAGCCCGGCACGAGCGGCAGGACGCAGGGCGTGATGATCGAGATGACGCCCGCGAGGAAGGCTGCGGGGATCTGTCCGGCCAAGGGCTCAGCCCTCGTCGTAGCGGGCGAGCTCTTCGTCGACTCGCCGCTCGAGTGCCGGGCTGAGCTGAGGAGCCGGAGGCCCGGGCTCGCGCGTGTGGCTCCAGCGCCACGCGAGGAGGCCGAGTACGAGAGCGCCTCCGAACAGCGCAACGAACGGCAGGAGCCAGGCGAGCAGGTTGAAGCCCTTCTTCGGCGGCGCGGCCAGGATCGACGGCCCGTACTCGGCGACGAGCCGGTCCTTGATCTCGTTCTTCGAGTCGCCGGCCGCGATCCGCGCCGAGATGAACGCCTCGATCTGCCGCGCCGCGGGTGAGCTCGACTGGTCGAGGGTCGTGTTGCACACCGGGCACATGACCTCGCCCTCGAGGTCGGCGAGCGTCGGCCGGTTGCTCGCGGGCTTCGGCTTCGCTGCCAACACCTCCAGGTGCCCGTAGTACTTCTTCGCGACCGTCTGCTTGATCTGGCTCTTCTTGTAGCCCTCGCCGATCATCTGGTTGATCTGGTGGATCGCCGCCGGCGTCCACGAGACCGAGCTCGCATCGGCGAGCGTCGTCTGGCAGTCGTCGCAGTAGAGCTCCTTCTGGACCTCGAGTGACGTCGGGTGATCCTCGCTCGCCCGGGCGATCGGCACTGCGACCAGCGCGAGCAGCGCGATCGCGAGCGCCGTCCGCCTCATGCGCCGAGCGCCTTCTGAATCGCGCTGTCGATCTCCTCGGAGCGCGCCTCGCCGAAGATGTACCCGGTCACCTGCCACTTCGGCGAGATCACGAACGTGCGCGGAATCGGCAGGCCGCCGTACTTCCCGAGCACGCTCCGGTCGGGATCGCGGACGTTCGGGTACGTGACGCCGTACCGACTCAGGAACTGACCCGCGTCACCGGAGTAGTCCGCCGTGTCGACGCCGACGAACGCGACACGGTTCCCGTAGCGCTCGTACGCCTGCTGGAAGCGCGGCGCCTCGCTCTTGCACGGCTCGCACCAGGAGGCCCAGAAGTTCACGACCACGACCTTGCCCTTGAGCGACGACAGCGCCAGCTTCCCGTTTCCGTTCAGGCGCTTGAGGTCGAAGTCGACGGGCTTCGTGACGTGGCCCTTCGTGAACGAGCTGGCGACGTTCGTCCGGTCGTTCTGCACGACCTTCCAGACGAGCAGGACGAGCAGCGCACCGACTAGCCCGACCGACGCAACCTGGCCTGCGACCTTCAGCCTGCGCATCAGGCCGAGACGATGAACACCGTCGTCCCGATGTCGACGGCGTTGAACAGCCATTCAGCATCCGCGATGTACATCCGGATGCAGCCGTGCGAGAGCGAGTAGCCGATCGAGGCCGGATTCGGCGTCCCGTGGATCCCGACGCCCGGCGACGACAGTCCCATCCAGCGCGTGCCGAGCGGGTTGGTCGGGCCCGGAGGGATCGGCTTCTGGCCTCTCGCCCAGCGAGAGTTCGGCGGGTACCACCAGGGGTTCCGCCACTTGACGAGGATGTCGAAGCGGCCGAGCGGCGTCGGGTAGATCGACTGTCCGGTCGCGACGCGGAACATTTTCCGCAGATGGTCGTAGCGGTAGAGGTAGAGCTGGTTCGAGCTGCGGCGGATCACGATCACCGAGCGGAACGCGGTGCGCTTCGTCGCCGCGGGCTGTGAGCCGTGGCGGATCTTGACGCGGACGCGGCTCGTGGTGCGCAGACGTTGGACGATCGCCGTCGTCAGCGCGAGGCGGTTCACGACGAGGCCTGGGCGGTCCGGGGCGATGACCGGCTTGAGGTGGCGCAGGAAGACCTGGGCGTCCGCCGGTTTCCGGTAGAAGCGCTTCGCAACCTGCAGCACGTACGCGCGGACGACGTTGCCGTCGACCAGCACCGGCAGCGTGATCGAAGCGCCGGGCGGAGCCGTCCTCGCACGGGCGAGCGCTTCGTCGATGTGCGCGGTCGCGCCGAGCGCCTCCGGCGGCGGCGCCAGGCGGTGGCGGCGGTCGAGGAAGAGCGGGATCGGCAGCTCGTACTGCTGGCGGACGAGCTCACCGGCTTCGTCCGCGGTCATGCCACCGACGGGAATGCCTGAGATCGTCACGCCGGGCGCGATCAGCGTGGGCAGCGGGGTCGTCGTCGTGGTGCCGGTCGACGTGGTGCCCGTCGTCGTGGTCAGGAAGCCGGCAGCGCCCACGCCGCCGGCGAGAACGACTGAGGTGAGCGCACCTGCCGCGGCGCAGGCAAGCGCCAAAACGGCGTAGCCGAGGCGTTTCACGCCTTGGAGTGTAGCCCGCTAGCCCGTCAGGATCCGCGGGTCATCGGTGATGACCCCATCGACCCCGAGCTCGTCGAGGCGGCGCGCGATCCCGGGATCGTTCACCGTCCACGCGAAGACGGCGACGCCGAGCTCGTGGCAATGCTCAACGGTGGCGCGCGTCACAAGTCGGTAGTTCATCGTCATCGCCGAGGCTCCGGCCTCCTCGACGAGACCCCGCACGCGGTACGGCAGGGCAGCACGCATCGCCCACTGCACCGGGCCGACGACGTGGATGAAGGTGCGATGTCCCGCGAGATAGACGCGTCCGTGGGGGTACGTCCGGCTGCGGGCGAGCTTCGGCTCGAGCTGCTGCAGGTTCCGGAGCGTCCCGACTTGGCTCGTACAGGCGAGCGCACGCTCGACGAAGCCGTGGGCTCGCAGGGCCTCGACGAGCGCCCGCTCCTTGCCTGCGAACTTCAAGTCCGTCAGCACGCCGGTCTCGGGCGCACGCTCGGCGAGGAAGACGAGCATCTCGTCGAGCGCCACCGGCTCGTCCGCGAGCTCCCGGCGCGAGTGTCCGAGGACGAGCTTCCCGTCCCGGCCGGCGAAGACGTCGAGCTCGACGTGGTCGACGCCGTGCTCGAGAGCGGCCTCGACGGCCTCGATCGTGTTCGCAGGTGCAAGTGCCGCCGCTCCCCGGTGACCGATCCTGAGGAGCGGCCCGTCGCCGCGCAAGAGTCTCACGGGGCGGTGGGCAGCGGATACTCCTCGAAGCGGCCCCCGCGAGCCGCGAACTCGAGGATCATCCGGTCCGTGATCCACTCGACGGGCGCGCGGTCGTCCGTCCACGGGTCCGAGGACGGGGCCGCGATGAGCATCTGGTCGGCGAGCAGGGTCGTCAACGCCCTCAGCCGCCGGGGGCCGCGACTCAACCTGCGATCGAGCACGGACCTCGGCTCCGGACGGTCGAGCCCGATCACGAACTGGTTGAAGTGCAGCGCCTGCCACGTGAGGACGAGCGGGAACTCCGTCGCGAGAGTTCCGGAGACGCCCTCGGCGAGGCGGTGGTCATCGGGCGTCGACCCCACGTTGAGGACGATCGCGCCGCCCGGTGCGAGCCGTGACCGCGCGAGGCGGAAGAACTCCTGGGTCGCGAGGTAGAACGGCACATACGGCGGCCGGTAGGCGTCGACGATGATCAGGTCGTACCTGGTGTGGGTCCGGCGCAGGAACGGGCGCGCGTCGGCCGTGATCACGTGCAGCCGCGGGTTGTCGTCGAGCCCGAAGTAGCGGCGGCCGACCGCGGTCACGTCCGGGTCGAGCTCGACACCGTCGATTCGTGCCTGCGGATAGAAGACGCCCATCGCGCGGGCCGTCGTGCCGCCCGCATTGCCGAGGATCGCGACGCGCCGCAGCGGGCGCCCCAGGAGCGGAGGGACCGCCAGGTACGTGTCCCACTCGCCGCCGGTGAGAACCGTGTTGGGCCGCCAGAGCGAGTGCACGGCGAGACCCTCGTTCAGGTACAGCCGTCGGACGCCGTTCAGCTCGGTGACGTGGATGAACTGGTAGCGCGACTCGTGCTCGTAGATCAGCCCGGGCTCCGCGCGCACGGCGCCGGCCGGGATCGCGATCAGCACGCCGACTCCCGCTGCGACCAGGAGCCAGCGCCGGCCGAGCAGCGCGGCGCCCGAGAGCGCGACGAGCAGCGCCGCCGCAAGCAACGTCCTCCTCGTTCCGATCGTCGGGATGAGAACGAGCGCGGCCAGGAAGGTGCCGAGCAGGCTGCCGACGGTCGACAGCGCGTAGAGGCGCCCCGCGACCGAGCCCGCGTCGCGCACGTCGTCGATCGCGAGCCGGATCGCGAACGGCGCAACCATCCCGAGCAGCGTCAGCGCAGGCGCGAAGAGCGCGAGCACGGCGAAGAACGACCCGATCGCCGCGCCGGCGGAGACCTGGTCGAGCCCTCGCACGGAGACGTCCAGGAAGGGCCCGGCCGCGAACGGGATGATCGCGATCAGCACCGCCGCGAACACGACGATCCGCCCCAGCACGCGGGGGCTCGGGCTGCGGTCCGCGATCTTCCCGCCGACCCAGTAGCCGACGGCGAGCGACGCGAGCACGAGGCCGATGACGTTCGCCCACACGATCGTCGAGCTCCCGTAGTAGGGGGCGAGAAGGCGCGCCGCGCCGATCTCGGTCGCGAGCGCCGCTGCCCCGGTGCAGAACACGAGTGCGTAGAGACTGAAGGCGAGGGCGCGTCCCTGGACGGCCTCGGCCCCGTGTTCTTTCGCGCCGACGGCTTCGGCCACGACTACGTCCTACGGATGACGACCACGGCGTAATCGTCGTCGGGATCGCCGGCGAACGCTCGCGCATCCGCGACGACGTGCTCCGCGAGCGCCTGCGCCGAGAGCTCGCGCCCGTCCACCAGGGCCTGGTGGAGCCGCACCTCGCCGTACTGGTCGCCGTCGCGCCGAGCCTCGACGAGACCGTCCGTGAAGATGCAGAGCGCGGCTCCGGGCTCGAGCGTCGCGTGGGCCGTCTCGTAGGTCTGGTCCGGCTCGATGCCGAGCGCGAGGCCGCGCGGCGCGAGGAGGTCGATCGAGCCGTCGGCGGCCAGGACGCGGATCGGCGGATGTCCGGCGCTCGCGGCGAAAACGGCGCCCGTGGCCGGATCGACGGTCAGGCAGGCCATGGTCACGAAGTTTCCGCCTGCAAGCTCGCCGAACGCGACTTCGTTCGCCTGGGCGAGGAGCGCGGCAGGGTCGGGATACAACCGAACGAGCGACCGGAACGTGAACTTCGTGAGCGCCATGTCCGCGGTCGCCGCGATCCCGTGCCCGCTCGCGTCGCCGAGCACGACCGCGAGCTCGCCGTCGGGGAGGCTGAGGAAGTCGTAGACGTCACCACCGACCTCGACGCGGGCCGACGACTCGTAGACGGCGCCGACCTCGAGCCCTTCGACCTCGGGGAGCCCGCGCGGGAGCAGCGAGCGCTGCATGGTGTCGGCGAAGTCCTTCCGCTCCTGGGCCAGGCGCGCGTTGTCGATGGCGAGCGCTGCCTGCCCGGCGACGAAGACGGCAGTCTCGACCTGCTCGTCTCCGAGCGGCCGAGCCGGATCGAGCGAGACGACCGTCAGCGTGGCCAGCAGCTCGGCCGAGGTTGCGATCGGGACGACGAGCACGGTCGCGCCCTGCTCGAGGAACGGGGTGAGGAGCTCGTACGGCTCACCGAGACGCCGCGCTATCTGCCCGTCGACCATGAGGGGCTCGCTCGGGAGCTCCCCGACCGCCTGCTCGCGCTCGAGCACGGGGCGCAGCGGCTCCAGCCGCGGGTCGGCCACGTACGGCGCGCGAGGGACGAGCAGTGCGCCTCGCCCGTCGAGCACGCGGACCACGGCCGCGTCGGCATCGAGCAGTTCGACGGCCGAGGTCGTGACGGAGTCGAGTGTCGCGTCGAGCGACAGGCTCTGGGCGAACGAGCGCGAGATCTCGTACAGCGCCCTGAGCCGCTTGGCCGACTTGCGCTCGGCGGAGACCGTCTCCTGGAGCTCGGCCGCCTGGCGCTCGGTCCGCTCGTGAAGCTCCGCGTTCTGCGCGGCCACGGCCAGCTGGGCGGCGAGCGCCGACAGGAGCGCCAGCTCGTTCGCCTCCACCTCCCGCCCGCGCGGCAGGTAGACGGCGAGGAGTCCAACGAGCTCCTCGCGCGCGACGAGCGGGACTGCGAGCGCGGCGTCGATCTGCGCTTCGGCCACGGCCGCACGCACGGGAGTGAGCCGGACGTCGGCCTGCGCATCCGGAATGTGAAGCACGCCCTGGGCGCGCATGGGCCCGAACGCGAGCTCGAGGAGGCGTTCGGCGACGGCGAGCTCGGCATCGGCGCCGGAGCCGGCCTCCGGTCGCAGCCTGTTCGCGTCGCCGAGGTAGATCGCGACACGGTCCGCTCGCAGGAGCTTGGAGACGCCCGCAACGGCGGTCTCCAACGTGTGCGCAAGCGAGAGCTCGGCGACGGCCTGGCCGAGAACCGCGAGCAGCGCGTCGGACCGTTCGAGCTCGAGTGACGTGGCCCGAGCGCGCTCCCCAGCACGCAGCGCCTGCGCCGCTCGAACGGCGAAGGTGCCCAACCGGTCGACGACGCGCTGCGAAGGGGAGCTTCCCGGCCCGAACACGAGCTGGAGGACGCCGAGCGGAGGGTGGCCGAGCGTGAGCGTGGCGACGGTTCGGCCCTTGACCGCCTCGACGCGGACCGCCTCGTGCTCGACCGGCTGCGCGGGGAGCACATCGTCGAGCAGCTCGAGCCGGCCCGTGGAGGCCAGGCGCTCGAGCCCGCCTTCGTCGTCGACCGCCCAGAGCCGCGCCGCCTCCGCGCCGGACGCACGCGCGGCGATCCGCACCACCTCGTCGGGCCCGCGCGCCTCGTCGAGCCCCGCGCCGAGCGCGTCTCCGGCGAGCGCCAACCCTTCGGTCGGGTGAGAGCTCGCCCTGCCGTTCGCCGCCTCGAACGCTCGTAGGACGAGCCCGACCTGTGCGGCGGCAAGGCGTGCGGCCGTCCGCTCGCTCGCGTCGAAGCCCCGGCTCGCCCGCAGCAGCTCGAGGCTTCCGAGCGGGACGTCGTCGGCCCGAATCGGGATCAGCAACACATCGGCGGAACGAGCCCGGCCGGCGGCTCGTCGCACGGCCGCAGGAACCTCGTCCGACGATGTTTCCTGCGCGGGGAGCTCCTCCAGCGAGAACGACGAGCCCTCGAGCTCGGCCGCGAGCGCCTCCGAGCGTGATGCGACGGTTCGCACCGGCAACCGGCCCGAGCCGTCGACGACGCGCACCGCGGCCGCATCGGCGTCCGTGACCTCGACAACGGCGTCGGCGACGGCCTGAAGCGCTTCGGCGAGCCCGTGCTCACCCGCAGCGCGCAGGCCCGCCGCGGCGAGCGTGTCGAGGGCGTGGTCGGATATCTCGTCCATTCCCCCTCGAAAAGTATTCCTGATCGCGTCAGTCGGCCCGCCCGCGCGTTTATGCTCTCCCGCATGGCCCAGCCGGCTCGCCGCCCGGAACCGGTGGACGAAGCGCTGGAGCTCGATCCGGCTGCTGTGCAACGCGCGTATCAGCTACATCGAGCCCGCCGCCGCGTTCATCGCAATCGTCGCCGCGAAACGAAGCGCGCAAAGCTTCGGTTCTGGATCGTGCTCTTCGCGCTCGTCGCGGCGAGCATCTATCTGAGCCTCGTCATCTGGCACCAGATCCAGCGGACGTTCGGACTGTAGATACTTCGCCCGTGGAGCCGTCAGAGCCTTACCCGCCCGACCGACCTGCTCACACCGAACGCGGGCGCGACCCGCTGCTGCTCCTCCCTGGAGGGATCTGGGCGATGGGCGAGCGCGTCACGGCCCTGGCCGGCTTCGTGCTGATGCTGTCGACGTTCATGGGCTGGTACGCGGGCTCGGGCGAGGGGCCGACGATCGCGGTCATCGGCTGGCACACGGGCGTGATCGGGAAGCTCGTCTTCCTGCTCGGCCTGGCCGTGGTCGTGCTCGTCGTGCTGCGCGAGCTCGGGATCGAGCTGCCCGCGACGATTCCCGAGAGCCTCGTGATCATCGTCCTCGGCTCGCTGGCGACGATCCTCGTCCTCGTCCGGGTGATCTCGGTTCCCGACCAGTTCTTCCCCTACGACGGGCGCGGGATCGGGATCTGGATCGCCCTCATCGCGGCTGTGGGGCTGATCGTCGGCGGTCTTCTACGAGCCGGCGAAGAGCTGTAGCGATTCCCAGGCCGAGCGCGGCGCCGCCGATCACGTCCAGCGGGTAGTGCACGCCGACGTAGACGCGGGAGAACGCGATCAGGGCCGCGAGTGCGTAGAGCGCGACCGGCGAGAGCGGAGTGAGCCAGGCGAGCGTCGCGGCGCAGGCGAAGCTCATCGCCGCGTGGCCGGACGGGAAGCTCGGGTTGCCCGGCACGTGGACGAGCGGGTGCGGCTCGGGAAAGCGAAGCGGCGGCCGCTCGCGTCCGATCACGTGTCGCAGCACGGCCGAAGACACGCCTGCGACCAGATCGGCCAACGTGACGTAGAGGAAGATCGCGGGCCGCCTCCAGTAGAACGATGCGAGCACGGCGATCAGGATCCAGATCGCACCCTGCGACCCGACGCGCGTGAGCCCGACGAACACGTCGTCGAGCACGCCGACGCGATGGTGGACGACCCAGCGCTCGAGCCGTGTGTCGAGCTTGATCAGGCCGGGACGAGCTGCTTCGTCGACTCGATCAGCTGCTGCGGGTTGAACGGCTTGCCGATGAAGCCCTGCGCTCCGCGGGACGCGGCCGCCCGCAGCGAATCCTCTTCGACCTTGCCGCTGAACATGATCACCGGGATGGCGCCGACGCCGTGTCGCTCGTGGACGCGGCGCAGCATCTCCCAGCCGTCGACCTGGGGCATCATCACGTCGAGGAGGATCAAGTCGGGCGGCTCGGCCTCGAGGGCGGCGAGGCCTTCGTCGGCGCTCGCGGCCTCGCGCACCGAGTAGCCCTCCATCTCGAGGTTGACGCGGACGAACTCGCGAAGGCGCTCGTCGTCGTCGACGATCAGGATCACGCGCCGGCCCTCACCGCGCCTCGGTGCGGTGGATCCCCCACGCTCGAGGAACTGGTCGAGATCCGCGCGCCGATAGCGGCGGTGACCCCCCGGCGTGTAGAAGGCGGGCAGCCGGCCCGTGTCCGACCACTTCCGAATCGTGCTCTGCGCCATACCGAGGTACTTCGCGGCCTGCCCGAGGGTCAGCCAGTCGGGCTCATCTGCGGGCACGGGCGGTCGGGCGGCGGTGTCACGGGGTTCTGCCATGGGGGAAACTTACTAAATTCTACCCTTTCCTCTCTAGCGCATTCCTAAACTACGGGGTCGTCGTCACGGTCACCGTGACCGTCTGGACGCTCTGAGTTCCCGGCTCGAGTGTCCGCACTGATGTCTCCGTGCCCGACGGCGCGGAGCTGTCGTCGAACGCCTGCCCGAGCGCGATGCCGATCACCAGCACGACGGCGAGCGCCACCACGCGCAGCACCCAGGGGCCGATGCGCCGGCGGCGCTTCCGCGGGTGCCGGCTCATGGCGCGTAGTCGACGGCGCCGCGGGCGTACAGATGGAATGCGGCGTCCTCGACGAGGCCGAGCTGGACCGCACCCGCTCCGGGAGGGAGCACTTCGAGCAGCCACCGGTCGGCGTCGTCGTACGCAACGGCCAGGTCGGCGAGCGTGAACGTCTGGCCGACCCGACGGTTGAGCTCGCCGATCAGGACGTCGACCTGGGTGAGCAGGTGCTGGTAGGTCGGCGGGTCGGACGCATGCTCGTTCAGGCGGCGGTAGCCGTCCTCCCACTGGAGACGTGCGTTCTCGACGGCGACCATGCTCATGGCCGTCCGATCATAGGGACGCGTCTGCGCCCTCCATGCAACATCTCTCCGGCCAGAGCGGGACGACCTCGTCCGCGATCCGCTCGCCGAGCTCGTAGCCCGGACGCGCCAAGGCGTACGCGACGTGGGCGTGCAGGCACTTGAGCTGCTCCGGATTCCGGGAGCCGCCGATCCCGAGGTCGAGCGACGCTCCGTGGTCGCTGCCGGTGCGGCCCGCGGCGAGCTCGGCTCGGACGCGGCGCTGCTCCTCCGTGGCGCGGACCAGGCTGGCTGCGAGATCGGGCTCCTGCTGCGCCCGCTCGGACCAGCGCTCCACGCCTCCGGCCGCCTCGAGCCTGGAGATCGCCGCGACCAGGTGACGGCACGTGACGTAGTACGTCGTCGGGAACGGCTCGCCGGAGTCGTCGTAGGGCGACTGCTCCGTGACCGCGGGGCGGCCGAACGGGCAGCGCACCATGACGCGGGCGAACGCGCGCGGAGGCCGGCCGAGCTGCTTCGCGACGAGCTCGCGGTCGCGCTCCATGTGCACGAGGTTAGTGGTCTTTCTGCTCGTGCTGGTGACGCCAGGCCCGGATGCCCTTCACGATGTACAGGTGCTCACCGGGCTCGACGTACCCGAGCCGCCGCGCCTCGCGCGTCACCGCCTGGGCCGTGTCCGACTCCGCGAGCCGGCGCTCGAGCCGCAGCTTCTGCTCGCGCAGCGCGCGTACCTGGGCCGACTGCTCCTTGACCGCGTCGCGCGTCCCCAGGTAGCTCCGCAGCGGCTGCCAGTAGAGGAACGCGATGAGCGCAAGCGTCCCCACGCCGAGCCAGCGAAGCAGGAACCGTCCGCGTGGGACACGTTTCTTCGAGCGACGAGCCATCCGGCCTCTCTCGTTCGCCGGAGCGGCCTCGGGTCCTGCGCCTTTTAGGCTTGCTCGACCTTGATGACGTCGGTCGTTCCCGGGCAGGTTGACCGCGGTGCCCGCGGTGATCACGACCAGATCGCCCTCGTCGACATAGCCGCCCGCCCGCGCGGCCCCGAGCGACTTCGCCCACAGGTCCTCGACGTCGGACGCCTCCTCGATGAGCGTCGGCGTCACGCCCCACTCGATCGCCGTCTGCCGGAGCGCGTAGTCGTGATGCGAGAGCGCGAGGACCAGCCTGCGGGGACGGAGACGCGCCACCGCCGAGGCCGTCCGCCCCGTGAAGGTCGGAACGAGGATCGCTTTCGCGCCCAGCGATTCGGCGATGTCGCAGGCCGCGTTCGACATCGCCTGGCCGACGGTCGGCTCGTCGCTCGCCTGGGGCAGCTCGTGGCGGTAGTCGAGGCTCGGCTCGACGGCGCGCGCGATGCGGTCCATGTACGAGACGGCCTCGACCGCAAACTCGCCCATCGCCGTCTCGCCGGAGAGCATGAGAGCCGAGCTGCCGTCGAGGATCGCATTCGCGACGTCGCTCGCCTCGGCCCGGGTCGGATCGGCGTGGTAGATCATCGACTCGAGCATCTGGGTCGCCGTGATCACCGGCCGTGCGCGCTCGAGCGCGGCCAGGATGATCCGCTTCTGGAGCAGCGGGACGAGAGCAGGCCCGATCTCGACGCCGAGATCCCCGCGGGCGACCATGACCGCATCCGCCTCGCGCAGGATCTGCTCGAGCGAGTCGACCGCCTCCGACTTCTCGATCTTGGCGATCACGTGGGCATGCGAGCCCGTGCCCTGGATCAGGTCCTTGAGGTCGCGCACGTCGGCGGCGGAGCGCACGAACGAGAGCGCGACGAAGTCGACGCCCTGGTCGAGCGCGAAGTCGAGGTCGTCCATGTCTTTGCGGGTGAGCGACGGAATCGGGACCGGGACGCCCGGCACGTTCACACCCTTGTGCGACGCGACGACCCCGCCCGTGACGACCGTGCAACGGGCACGGCCGCGCTCCACCGACTCCACGCGTAGATGGATGAGCCCGTCGTCGATGAGGATGTCGTGGCCCCGCTGGAGCACCTCGCCGACCGCGGTCGGGCTCACCGGAAGCTCGCCGTCGTTCGCGGCTTCCTCGGCGGCCACGATCACCTCGTCGCCGCGGTCGAGCGTGACCGGCTCGGGGAGATCGCCGATCCGCACCTTCGGCCCCTGCAGGTCGGCGATGATCGCGATCGGCTTCTCGACCTCTTCCGAGACCTCCCGCACGACCTGCACCAGCCCCGCGTGATCCTCGTGCGTCCCGTGCGAGAAGTTCAGGCGCGCGGCGTCCATCCCGGCACGGGCGAGCTCGAAGACGGCTTCGCGCGACGACGATGCGGGACCGAGCGTCGCGACGATCTTCGTCCGGCGAGGCAGCTCGGCGGACATACGCGTCAGCCTAGCTGCGCGCTCGGGCAGACTTGTCGCAATGTTGCGCCAAGCATGGGAGCAGAACGCCGACGACTGGATTCGCTGGGCCCGAGAGCCGGGTCACGACAGCTATTGGCAATTTCATCGGGATCGTTTCTTCGAAATCGTGCCGCCTCCGGGCCGCGTCACTCTCGACATCGGATGCGGCGAAGGCAGGTTGAGTCGAGACCTCGCTGCAATGGGTCACCGCGTGGTCGGAATCGATCCCTCCCCGAAAGTGATAGCCGCGGCTCGCGAGCTGAGCCCCGAGCTCGAGTTCGTCGAGGCCGACGCCGCCGATCTGCCACTCGCAGACGGAGCTGTCGACCTCGCCGTCGCGTTCTTGTCGCTTCAGGACATCGACGACATGCCGGGTGCGGTGCGCGAAGCGGCACGGGTCCTCGAAGTCGGCGGCCGTTTCGCAGTTGCTGTCGTTCACCCGATCAACTCCGGCTGCGAGCTCGACCGAGAGCATCCAGAGACTCGGCTCGTGATGACCGAGGACTATTTCGACCGCCGCCGCTATCGGGACGAAGTCGCGCGCGACGGCCTAGAGATGACATTCGAAAGCCGTCATTGGACCTTCGAGGACTACTGCGACGCGATCCTCGGCGCTGAACTCCGAATCGAGAAGGTGCGCGAGATCACCGATCCGGAGGACCCTCGCTTGTCACGGTATCCGCTCTTCCTTCACTTGCTGGCCGCAAAGGCTGCCCAGCCCGCGTAGGCCGCTTTGTCGCCGAGCTCTTCCTCGATTCGGAGGAGTTGGTTGAACTTCGCCGTCCGGTCGCTCCTCGACGGCGCGCCGGTCTTGATCTGGCCGACGTTCGTCGCGACCGCGAGGTCGGCGATCGTCGTGTCCTCGGTCTCGCCGGAGCGGTGCGACATGACGACGCCGTAGCCGTTCGCGCGCGCGAGCTCGATCGCGTCGAGCGTCTCGCTCAGGGTCCCGATCTGGTTCACCTTGACGAGGATCGCGTTTGCCGCGCCCTCCTCGATTCCACGGCCGAGCCGTTCGACGTTCGTGACGAAGATGTCGTCGCCGACGAGCTGCACGCTGGCTCCGAGCCTCGAGGTGAGCGCCTTCCACGCCTCCCAGTCGTCCTCGGCCGCGCCGTCCTCGATCGAAACGATCGGGTAGCGCTCGACGATGCCGGCCCAGAACTCGGGCAGGTCGCCGGACGTTTTCTCGCGACCCTCGAACGAGTAGCGGCCGTCGCGGAACACCTCGCTCATAGCGGGGTCGAGCGCGATCTTCACGCGGTCTGCGTGCCCGGCCCGGTCGATCGCCTCGACGATGCGCTCGATCGCGTTCTCGCTCGACGGAAAGTCCGGTGCGAACCCGCCCTCGTCGCCGACGGCAGTCGAGATCCCCTCGGCCTCGAGTTGCTTCTTCAGCGTGTGGAAGACCTCGACGGCGAGGCGCAGCCCTTCCGAGAACGTGTCGGCGCCGCCCGGCACGATCATGAACTCCTGGAGGTCGAGCGAGTTGTCGGCATGCGCGCCGCCGTTGACCACGTTCAGCATCGGCACCGGCAGGACGTGCGCGTCCTCGCCGCCGACCCAGCGGTAGAGCGGCACGCCCGCCTGCGCGGCAGCCGCCTTCGCCGTCGCGAGCGAAGCGCCGAGGATCGCGTTCGCGCCGAGACGACCCTTGTTCGGCGTCCCGTCGAGCTCGATCAGGGTGGTGTCGACCGCTCTCTGCTCTGCGGCGTCGAGGCCGATCAGCGCCTGCGCGATCTCCGTGCGGACGTTCTCGACCGCTTTCCCGACGCCTTTCCCGAGCCAGGCGTTCGGATCGCCGTCACGGAGCTCGACGGCTTCGAACTGCCCGGTCGAGGCGCCCGAGGGCACCGCCGCGCGCCCGACCTCCCCGGATTCGACCTCGACGTCGACCTCAACCGTGGGATTGCCGCGCGAATCAAGGATCTGACGCGCGCGGACGGCTGCGATGCGAGAGCTCATCGGAGCATCTCCTTCGCGGCGTCGAAGTACCGGTCCTGCTCGTCGAGCGGAAGCTCGGAAAAGACGCGGCCGTCGTCGTGCGCCAGGAGCTCGGCGCGCTCGACCCGATTCGCGAAGCGCTTCGCCGTCGAGCGCAGCGTGAGCTCGGGATCGACGTTCAGCCGCCGCGCGACGTTGACCGCCGCGAACAGGACGTCGCCGACCTCATCGAAGACGTGCGGATCCGGCTCGGATTCGGGGCCCCGCTCGTCCGCGCCTGAAGCCGCCTCCTTCAACTCGCGCAGCTCGTCGTCGAGATCGGCGAGCGCGCTGTCCGTGTCCGGGTACTCGAAGTCGATCGCCGCCGCCCGGCGCTGGAGCTTGCGCGCGTAGATGAGCGCCGGCAGCGACTCGGGGACATCGTGGAAGATGCCTTCGCGGCCCTCGTCGCGCCGCTTGATGTGCTCCCAGTTCTCGCGGACGCGACCGGCAGTCCGCGCTTCGACGTCACCGAACACGTGCGGGTGCCGGCGCACGAGCTTCGCGTGGACCGCGCGCGCCGCCTGCTCGAGGTCGCCCTGCCCCTGCTCCTCGAGCAGCAGCGCGAGGAAGTAGACCTGGAACAGCAGGTCGCCGAGCTCGTCGAGCAGCTTGTCGGCCTGGCCCGCATTCGCCGCGTCCGCGACCTCGTACGCCTCCTCGACCGTGTGCGGCACGATCGTCCTGGCCGTCTGCTCGCGGTCCCAGGGACAGTCGCGGCGCAGGCGTTTCGTCAGCTCTTGCAGCTCGAGGAGCGAGTCCGCGAGCGACAAGCGGCTACGGCGTGGTGGTGGAGGCGCCGGTCGTGGTCGCAGGCGGCGCGTAGCCGACCTGGTAGTTCGTCTTCGACTCGAAGGACTTCGTCGTGTCGTCGACCCACTTCCGCATCTCGTCTTGCTTCTTCTGCCCGAGGAGCTGCTGCTTGATCGCCGTCTTCACCTCGGAGAGCTTCGTCACGCTCTTCGGCTTGATCGGCGTCAGCGCCTGGATCACGTGCCAGCCGTAGGTCGTCTTGACCGGCTGTCCGAGCTCGTGTGCCTTGAGTGCGAACGCGACCTTGTCGAACTCCGGCACCTGGCGGCCCTTCGAGATCGTGAGCTTCCCGCCCGAGTCCTTCGAGCTCGGGTCGGTCGAGTACTTCTTCGCCAGCGCCGCGAAGCTCGCGCCGTGGAGGAGCTGCTGGTAGATCTGGTCGGCGAGCGCCTTCTTCTTGACGAGGATGTGGCGGACGTCTCGGCTCTCGGGCTGGACGTACTGAGCCTTGTTCTTTGCGTAGTAGTCCGTGATGTCCTTGTCGGAGACCTGGGCCCCGGCCGTGACCTTCTCGTAGATCTTGTTCTGGACGACGCTCGCGCGAACGTCGTCGCGCACCTGGTCGAGCGAGAGGTCCTGCTTCTTCAGCTCCGCCTGGAACTTCTGCTCGCACGTCGCGTCGCACTTGCCGCCCTTGCCGAAGTACTGCGACTTGATCGTCGCGAGCTGCTTGTCGACGTCGGCATCGGTGACCTTGATCCCGAGATCGGAGGCCTTCTGCTCGAACTCCGCGCGCTGGACGAGGAACTGCATCGCCTGCTTGCGGAGAGCGATGTACTGCGCCGTGCCGGCGGCGGGCCACGCCTGCTTGTTCGCCTCGTAGTTCTTCTTCGCCTGGTTGATCAGACGATCGAACTGATCCTTCGAGATCGTCTGGTCGCCGACGACTGCGACGTCGTCCGCGCCGACGCTCGGGTTCGAGCTACCGCAGCCGGCCGCGAGGGTACCGGCAGCGATGGCGACGGCAAAGAATGCGATTAGGCGAGACCTCGTCATGAAAAAAGAGCGCCATTTGCAGCGAATTTCGTCACGCTGCGCGGCGCGTTTCGAGTATAGCATCGACCAATCGGAGCGCTTCCGGGAACTCTTCGTGCTTAACCGAAACTTCATTTCGGGCGGTGCGATAGACGGCTGTGTCGACCCGGTCGCGGAGCGCGCGTAGCTCGTCGGACCCGAGCACGAGCGGACCAACCGTCGACTGGCCGCCGCGGAACACGAGGTAGTCGGCGCCGAGCTGCGCGAGCTTGAGCTTGGCGGCCTGGATCGCGAACAGGTTCTGCACGGGCTCCGGCAGGGGCCCGTAGCGGTCGACGGTCGCGGCCTCGAGCTCGGTCAGCTCGTCCTCGGTCTCGGTCAGCGCGAGCCGTCTGTGCAGGTCGATCTTCTGCGCCTCGGCCGGGATGTACTCGGCCGGCACATAGGCATCGATTCGCGCGTCGACGCGGACCGGCCGCCCGACGGTCCGCCTCTCTCCCGCGAGCTCGGCAACGGCTTCACCGAGGAGCTCGACATAGAGCTCGAAGCCGAGCGCGGCCAGGTGTCCGTGCTGCTCGGCGCCGAGCAGCTCGCCCGCCCCGCGGATCTCGAGGTCGCGCATCGCGATCGCGAAACCGGCTCCGAGCTCGGTGTGGTCGGCGAGCGTCGCCAGGCGGGCGCGCGCCTCCGGCGTCAGCTCCGTGGCGTCCGGATAGAACAGGTATGCGTGGGCGAGCAGATCGGAGCGGCCGACCCGTCCTCGGATCTGGTACAGCTGCGCGAGGCCCAGCGCGTCGGCGCGCTCGACGATCAGCGTGTTCGCCTGCGGGATGTCGAGGCCCGACTCGATGATCGTCGTCGAGACGAGAACGTCCGCGTCTCCCCGCAGGAACGACAGCATTCGCTCCTCCAGCTCGCGCTCGCGCATCTGTCCGTGCCCGACGGTGACGCGCACGCTCGGAACGAGCTGCCGGATCCGGTCGGCGGCCATGTCGATCGTCTCGACCCGGTTGTGCAGGTAGAACGCCTGGCCGCCGCGCGCGACCTCGCGTTCGAGCGAGGTCTTGACGAGCTCCTCGTCGTACTCGCCGACGTGCGTGCGGATCGGGCGCCGGCCCTCCGGTGGAGTCTCGATGATCGAGATGTCGCGTAGGCCGGAGAGCGACATATGCAGCGTGCGGGGGATCGGAGTCGCGGTCAGGGCGAGGACGTCGACCTCGAGCCGGAGGGAGCGGAGCAGCTCCTTCTGTGCGACGCCGAACCGCTGCTCCTCGTCGACGATGACGAGGCCGAGCTCCTTCGGGATCACGTCGCGCGAGAGGACGCGATGCGTTCCGATCAGGACGTCGACCTTGCCGGCCTGGAAGTCGGCCAGGATTCGCTTGACGTCGGCCGGCTTGCGGAAGCGCGAGACCATCTCGACGGTGACCGGGAAGTCGCGGTAACGCTCGCGGAAGGTGTTCCAGTGCTGCTGCGCGAGCACGGTCGTCGGCACGAGCATGAGCGTCTGCTTGCCGTTCAGGGCAGCCGCGAACGCCGCGCGGACCGCAACCTCCGTCTTGCCGAAGCCGACGTCGCCGCAGACGAGGCGGTCCATCGGGCGCGGCGCCTCGAGGTCCTCCTTGACGGCCTCGATCGCCGCCGCCTGATCCGGGGTCTCGCGGTACGGGAACGACGCCTCGAGCCGGTCCAGCCAGTCCTGCGACAGGTCGTACGAGATTCCCGGCGCATTCTGGCGGCGCGCGTACAGCTGCAGGAGGTCGCCGGCCAGCTCGCGAATCGCCGCGCGCGCCCGGCTCTTGAGCTGGTTCCACGCCTTGCCTCCGAGCTTGGACAGGGTCGGCGACTTCGCGTCCGCGCCGATGTAGCGCGAGACCTTGCCGATCTGCTCGTGCGGAACGTAGAGGCGGTCTTCGCCTCGGAACGCGAGTTGGAGGTAGTCGCGCGTGATTCCGGCGACGGCGCGCGTCTCGAACCCGAGCAGCTTCCCGATGCCGTGGTCCTCGTGGACGACATGGTCTCCGGTGCGGAGCTCGGCGAAGGACTGGAGCGCGCGGCCGGCGGGTGCGGCGCGGCCGCGGGCGCGGCGGCGGAAGACCTGCGTGTCCGGGATCAGGGCGAGCCCGAGCTCGCGCCAGACGAAGCCGCGACGCGCGTGGGTAACGGCGAACAGGAGCTCCGCCTCGTCGGGCAGCTCCTCGCCCTCGTCGACCAGACGGGACTCGACGCGGCGCAGGAGGTTCTGCGTCCGCAGCGCTTCGCCCTGGTGCGGGAACGCGACGACGGTTCGCAGGCCGCCGCGGACGAACGCGCGGAGCTCGTTCTCGGCTTCGGCGAGGCCGCGCGCGGCGATCGCGGGCCGCTGCGCCTCGAACGAGAACGGCTGGCCGGACGGAAGCGGGTCCAGCTCGACCGCATTCGTCAGGTCGACGGACGTCAGCTCCTCCTGCTCCCAGACCTCGCGGACGTCGACCGGTTGCCAGACGAAGTCCGGGCCCGACGGGACGGGTGACACGAGATCGGTCGGGACCGGTCTCGGAGCCTCGCCGGCCTCGTCGTCGGGAAGCCGAACGTCGTCGAGGTCGAGCCGCCGTTCCGCCGCGGGGTAGATCGTGACCTCGTCGACCGGATGCAGGGTGCGCTGCGTAAAGGGCGAGAAGGCGCGGATGCTCTCCACCTCGTCGCCGAAGAGCTCGATGCGGAGCGGCTCGCGCCCGGTGGTCGGGTAGACGTCGACGATGCCTCCGCGGAGCGCGAACTGGCCTCGCTCCTGCGCCTGGTCGACGCGCTCATAGCCTGCGAGCGCGAGGCGCTCGGCCAGCGCGTCGATCCCCGGGTCGTCGCCAGGTCGCACGCGCATCGGCTCCGGCCGCGCTTCGGGCGGGGGCAGAGCCTCGGCGAGCGCGGCTGCGGAGGCGCTGACGAGCCCGCCGGCGGCGAGGACGTCGAGGGCACGTGCCCGCTCGCCGACGAGGTGCGGCGGCGGCTCCAGGCCCGAGCTCCAGCTCACACCGCGGCTCGGCAGGAACGCGACCCGGCCGTCGCCGAGGAACCAGGCGGCGGCCTCGGCGATGTCGTGCGCGTCGGCGTCCTCGGGGGCGAGCACGATGAGAGGGCGGCCGAGCTCCTCGTGGAGGGCGGCCACGACGAGCGGCAGTGCGGCCTCGGAGACGCGCGCGCGTGTCTCGGGCAGCTCCTCGAGGAACAGGCGGAAGCGCTCGCTCTCGGCGAGCTCGCGGACGAACGGGTGGAGGACGGGTAGGTCCATGACGAGCGACGGAACCGAGGTTCCGCGGGTCTGAATGCTATCCGCGGGGTCGAGGCGGAACCCGGAGTCGGTCCCATCCCTAGCCCCCACCCACCCACGGGGTTCTCGAGGGTATGTGGATCGGTGTGACGCGACTGTGCCGCTAGCGGGTCAATTGAAGTGCTGCTGCGCCGGCTCGAGGCCTTCGACCGCGATCGTCTCGACGGCGTCCGCGGCCCTGGCGATCAGCGCGTCGACGTCCAACTCCGGCTCGAACGCCGACAGCACGTAGTCGGCGACCGGCCGGCGGTCACCCCGGCCGGGACGGCCGACGCCGACGCGGAGCCGCAGGAAGTCCTGCGTTCCGAGCGCGCCCGCGACCGAGCGCAGGCCGTTGTGGCCGCCGAGCCCGCCTCCGACTCGTGCCTGCAAGCGCCCGGGCTCGAGGTCGACGTCGTCGTGCACGATCAGGAGCGAATCCGGCTCCACCTTGAAGAACCGCTGCGCGGCCGCAATCGACTTGCCGGAGACGTTCATGTAGGTCTCGGGCTTCAACAGCGCGAGCCGCAGGTCGCCGAGCCGGATCTCCGACAGCTGGCCGTCGAACTTCGATCGGAACGAGCCCTCGTGCCGGCGAGCGAGCTCGTCGACGACCATCCAGCCGGCGTTGTGCCGCGTCCTCTCGTACTCGCGACCCGGGTTTCCGAGCCCTGCCACGAGCAGGTCCAGCGTCGAGGCCCGCTCGCCCCGACGGAACAGCCGCATGGGCTATTCCTCGGGCTGGTCTTCGCCGCCGGACTCGGCCGAAGCCTCGCCCTCGGCAGCCTCGCCCTCGGGAGCCTCCTCGCCCTCCGGGACCTCGCCCTCGGGCAGCTCGCCCTCTTCCAGCTCCTCTTCCTCGACCTCGGGCTCGACGATCACCGTCGGAGCGGTCACCGTCGCCAGCACCGTCTCCTCGGGGTCGTCGAGGAAGGTCACGCCCTCCTGAACAGGCAGGTCGACGAGCCGTAGCGTGTCGCCGATCGCCATCCCGCTCACATCGAGCTCGAGGTGGTCAGGGATCTCGAGCGGCAGCGCCTCGACCCTGATCTCGCGCTGCACCTGCGAGAGCACACCGCCCTCCTTGACGCCGGCCGACTCACCGACCAGGTCGATCGACACCTGCGCCTGGATCGGCTCGTCGAGCCGAACCTCGTGCAGGTCGATGTGCGCCAGCCGGCCGCTCGGGACGTCCTGCTGATAGTCCTTGAGCACGGCCGGATGCGTCGTCTTCTGGCCGGCCAGGACGACGTCGAGGATTGCGTGCAGGCCGGAGTCGCCGGACAGCGCGCGGCGAAGGTCGCGCTCGGGCACGCAGAACGCATGCGGCTTCTTGCCGCGCCCGTAGAGAACGCCGGGCACGAGACCGCCCGCGCGCAGGCGCCGCGCGTCGGCGGAGCCGCGCCCTTCGCGGTCGTTGACCTCCAGCTTCATGCGTTCGCCCGCCATGTCGGCGCCGAAGTGTAGCGACGCTACTTCGTGATGTGCAGGTCGATTCCGAGCAGCAGGAGCGGCCAGAGAACGACCGCGAGCACGGCCGAGGCGATCAGCCGGATCGTGTCCAGATGCTTGAAGTAGTGGTGCGACGCGGCAACGGCGACTCCCACGACCAGGTAGACGATGCCCAGGAGGCTCGGTCTGAACATGTCCGGGATGGCTACCCGGATCCCGGGGCGGTGAAACTAGAAGAGCTGGTTTTCGCCGCCGAAGATCGCCGACACGGAATCGTCTGAGAAGACGTTCATGATCGTCTCGGCCAGGAGGCGCGAAACGGTCAGCACCGTGACGTTGTCCGGCTTCCGGGTCGGATCGACCGGAACCGTGTCGGTGACGACGAGCCCGGTGATCCCGGAGGCGGCGACACGGCTCAGCGTCTCGGCGTCGAGCAGGGAGTGGGTCACGAACATCCAGACCTCCTTCGCGCCGTGCTCGAGGAGCACTTTCGCGCCGGCGATCTGCGTCCCGCCCGTCGTCGTCACGTCGTCGCCGACAACGGCGATCTTGTCGCGCACACGCCCCGTGACCTCGACGATCCCGACCTGCTCGTGGGCAGGCCGGGTCTTGTGCATGATCGCGAAGTCGGCCGAGATCATCTCGGAGAATTTGAGCGCGTGCTTCGCGCGTCCGGCATCCGGCGCGACGGAGACGACGCCTTCGCCGGTGAGCCCCAGGTCGCGGAAGTGCTTCGCGAACAGCGGGAGGGCCGTCATGTGGTCGACGGGGATCGTGAAGAAGCCCTGGATCTGCCCCGCGTGGAGATCCATCGTCAGAACGCGGTCGGCGCCGGCCAGCTGGAGCATGTCGGCAACGAGCCGGCCCGAGATCGGCTCACGCGGCTTCGCCTTGCGATCCTGGCGGGAGTACGGGAACCACGGGATGACCGCGGTGATGCGCTTCGCCGACGCGAGCTTTGCCGCCTGGATCATCAGCAGGAGCTCCATGAGGTTGCGGTCGACCGGCTCGGAGCCCGTCTGGACGATGAAGACGTCGGCGCCGCGGATCGATTCCGTGTAGCGCACGTACGTCTCGTCGTTCGCGAACGACTTGAGCTCGACGTCGCCGAGCTCCACGCCCAGCTGCTCCGCCATGCGCTGCGCGAGCTCGGGGTGCGACCGCCCCGCGAAGACCATGAGGCGCTTGAGCGGACCGCGCTCGATGAAGTGTCCCGGCACGGGCTCGGCACGTGGCTCCGCGGACTCGAAGCCGGGTAGCGACGCCGTAAGCTCAACGCTTTCGATCGTCATATCCCTCCTTGTTGACCTGGCGGCTTCGGGCGATCGCGAGCGCTCCGGGCGGGACGTTCTTCGTGACGACCGAGCCCGAAGCGACCCAAGCGTTGTCGCCAATCGTGACCGGAGCAACGAAGACATTGTCGCTGCCCGTGTGGACGTTGCGGCCGATCTCCGTTCGGAACTTGCCCGGGCCGAGCTCGGGCCGGTAGTTGGCCGTGATCGCGCCCGCACCGATGTTCGTCTCCTCGCCCACGTCGGCGTCGCCGATGTAAGACAGATGAGGGACCTTCGCGCCGACGCCGATGCGCGAGTTCTTGATCTCCACGAATGTGCCCGCCTTCGCTCCGCCTTCGAGGTGGGTTCCGGGGCGAAGGTAACAGAATGGCCCGACGGTCGCAGCGGGGCCGATCTCGGCGTCGACGACGACCGCATGCGGACCGACGACCGCGCCGGCAGAGACCTTCGATCTCCCGCGAAGGACCGTGAACGGATGGATCTCGGCGTCCGGCTCGATCTCGACGTCCGGCTCGATCCAGGTCGTCTGCGGATCGACGATCGTGACCCCGGCGAGCATGTGCTCCTCGTTGATGCGGTCCCGCAGGGCGGCGCCTGCAGCAGCGAGCTCGGCCCGCGTGTTCACGCCCTCGGCCTCGATCGGATCGGGTGCGACGTACGCGGCGACATGGTCGCCATTCTCAACCAGTGCGCGGACTGCGTCCGTGAGGTACAGCTCGCCCTGCTCGTTCGCGGTGTCGAGCTGCTCGAGCGCGGGCCAGACGCGATCCGCGGCGAACACGTAGATCGAGGAGTTGACCTCGTCGACGGCGAGCTCGTCGGAGGACGCGTCGGCTGCCTCGACGATCGCCTGAACCGCGCCGTCACCGTCTCTGATCACGCGCCCATATTCGCGTGGGTCGGGCGGGCGGAACGAGAGGATCGTGGCCGCGGCGCTCTCTCGCCGGTGGGTCTCGAGGAGGTCGCGCAGGAGCGTCGGGCTGATCACGGGTGCATCGCCGCTGAGCACGAACAGGTCGCTCGCCACGCCGTCGAGCGCCTTCCGGGCCGCCGCGAGCGCATCGCCGGTACCGCGGGGCTCGCGCTGGACCGCGGTCTGGATCCCGTCGAGCTCACTGACGCCCTGCGGGGAGGTAACGACGACGAGCGGATCCGCGTCGACGGCACGCGCAGCCTCGACCACCCAGTCGACCATCCGCCGGCCGAGAATCCGGTGGAAGTGCTTCGGCGTGTCGGACTTCATCCGCGTGCCGAGACCGCCGGCGAGCACGACAGCAGCTGGGTTCGACTGGCTCATAGGACGCAAAGGTTCTGGGGCGCCAGGATTCGAACCTGGGATCACGGGACCAAAACCCGTTGCCTTACCACTTGGCTACGCCCCAATCAGGCGCTCGCAGTTTAGCTTCGGTTCGTGAAGAGGAGCACCAACGCGAGGACGGCGAGGATGCCGACGGCGACGAAGGCGAGCGTGCCGACGACGATCGCGAGGATCGGGATCAGCATCACGAAGGCCTGGGAGACGGCGGCGATCCACGCGATGTCCTTGAGCGCTCCCGGGCGCAGGCGATGTCCGAGCCAGAAGAACGCGACGACGACGAGTACGGCGATCGCGAGCGTGAGCAGCCTCGGGATCGCATGGACGATCAGCAGCAGTCCTTCGATGACGGCGATCCAGACCGCGATCGCCACGCGGCGCTCGCGGAGCCACCGGCCGAAGCGGCCCTGGCGGTGCTCGATGACGCCTGGCTCGATCACGCAGCAACGCTACCAAGCAGGCGCCGTCAGCCAGGTCGTGCAGCGGTCGGCGAAGAGGCTCTCGAGCAGCGACGGCTTGCGCTTCGTCGGCGAAGAGCCCATAGACCGTCGGGCCGGCTCCCGAGACGTCCGCGCGGAAAGCCCCGGCGGCGCGGAGCTCCTGCGCGAGCGGCGAGGAGGCGAGGTCGTTCGGCGGCAGTGCGGCGAGGTTGCGGGCTTCGACGGCCGCGATCAGCCGAGCGCGCCGCTCGTCGAAGTCGTGTTCGCCGGTGAACGCGGCGTAGACCTCCCCCGTCGACGACTTCGTCGCGCCCTCTGAGAGTAGAAGAAGGATCACGTAATCACGCGGCAGGTCGACGGGCTCCAGCTCCGAGCCGTCGCCGGTGCCGAGCTGTGAGCCGCCGGTCAGGAAGAACGGCACATCCGCGCCAAGCTCCGCGGCGACGTCGTGCAGGGACTCGGCGCTCAACGGAGCCGGCAGCGTCTCGTTCGCGAGTCGAAGCGCGGCTGCGGCATCCGAGCTTCCTCCGCCCAGGCCGGACGCGACCGGGATTCTCTTCTCGATCCGGACCGACCAGTTGGGCTCGGCGGCCGCAGGCCTTCGCGAGCGCGAGCAGCGCGTCCCGGACGAGCGTGTCCTCCGGGAAGCCGTCGATCTCGAGCGCCGAGCCCGGCTCGAGCGAAATCCGGTCTGCGAGGTCGACCCGCTGGAGCACGGTCGCGACCTCGTGCTTGCCGTCCGGCCGTACCGGGCCGACGACCAGCGCCAGGTTGATCTTCGCCGGAGCGTCGAGCGCCTTCATCTCAACGCTGCGGTGAGCGCGACGAACTCGTGCGGCTCGAGCGCTTCCGCCCGGACAGCGGGGTCGCGGTCGATTGCGGCCAGCGCCTCCGCGGCCCGCGCGCGAGGCGCCAGGCCGGCGAGGTCGATCGAGTTCGGCAGAGTCTTGCGCCGGTGCGCGAACGCCGCCTCGACGACGTTCTTGACAGCGGCGAAGTCGTCGGGCAGCGGGATCCGGCGGAAGGCGACCAACGCGGAGTCGACGTTCGGGGGCGGCCGGAAAACCGTCCGGGAGACGGGATGGAAGCCGGTGCGCTCGGTGGCGAGTTGCACGAGCACCGAGACTGCGCCGTACGCCTTCGTGCTGGGCCGGGCGAACAGGCGGTCCGCGACCTCGCGCTGGACCATGACCGTCCAGTGAGTGACGCTCGGCAGGCCGTCCAGGCTCTCCGCGATCAGTGGCGTGGCGACGTTGTACGGCAGGTTCGCAACGAACTTCGTGGGTGCGGGATAGAGCGCTGTGAGGTCGAGGCGCATGGCGTCGCCGAACATGAGGTCGACGTTGTCTCGACCATGAAGGCGCTCGGCGAGATGTGGCTCGAGCCCGCGGTCGAGCTCGATCGCGTGCACGCGCGCGACTCGCTGAGCGAGGTATTCGGTCAGCACTCCCAGGCCAGGCCCGACCTCGAGCACGATGTCGTCGGCGTCGAGCTCGGCGAGCCGTCCGATGACGCCAAGGATGTTGTCGTCGACGAGGAAGTGCTGTCCGAGCTCGCGGTTGGGTGCGACCGGAAGCTTCACGGGAGCGAGAACGCAGCCGCGGCGTTCCCGGTGATCTGCGCACCGAGGTCCGCGGCGTCGATTCCCCGGGCCTTGGCGAGCGCTTCGAGGGTGAGCACGACGTTCGCCGGCTCGTTCGGCCGGCCGCGGCGCGCCTGCGGCGCCAGGTACGGGCTGTCCGTCTCGACGAGGATCCGCTCGTCCGGAATCTGCGCCGCGGCGGCGCGCAGATCGGAGGCCTTCGGGTACGTGACGTTGCCGGCGAACGAGACGTAGTAGCCGCGTTCGAGCACCGTCTGCAGCAAGCCCGGCGACGAGAAGCAGTGCATGACGACAGTGCCGTCGAACCCGGCGAGGACGGCGGCCGTGTCGGCGTCCGCGTCACGTGTATGGATGACGACGGCTTTGCCGAGGGCAGCGGCGAGCTCGAGCTGCGCTTCGAAGAGGCCGCGCTGCCGATCGCGCGGCGCGCGGTCCCTGAAGTAGTCGAGGCCGGTCTCCCCCACGGCTACCACTCGATCGTGTTCTGCGAGGTCGCGCAGCTCGCCGACGCGACTCGCCTCCGAGTCGCCGGCCTGGTGCGGGTCGATTCCGACGGCCGCGAAGACCTCCTCGTGGAGCTCGGCCAGCTCGAGCGCCGCTCGGCACGAGTCGATGCCGGTGCCGACGGTCACGATCTGCTCGACGCCGACCGAGCGTGCACGCCTGATCAGCGCAGACGGCCGGTCCGCACAGGCGTCGAGGTGTGCGTGGGTGTCGATCACTCCGACGCTGCGGCGCGGGCTTCCATCCGAGCGAGCTCGTCGGGCACGACGACGTCCGGATCGAGCTTCTTGAACAGCGGACGCGGCTTCTGAAGCACCTGTCCCGGGGAGAGCTCGCTCGGCTCCCAGGTTCCAATCCACGACCCGTATTCACCCGTCAGCACTTCGTGCGGGTCGTCGTCGCCGCCGACCTCGCGAAGCTCGAGCGGCCCGGCGATCGTTCCCTCGTTGCCGAGCAGCTCGTGCACCGCCTGCGAGGAGAACGGCAGGA
Organism: uncultured Actinomycetes bacterium; assembly: GCA_963812695.1. GTDB lineage: Bacteria > Actinomycetota > Thermoleophilia > Gaiellales > Gaiellaceae > VAXT01. The sequence goes on along the minus strand of CAWEWD010000006.1, from coordinate 55,039 downwards.
ACGGCATGAAGATCGTCTTCAGGCTGTCGATCGCGCGCAACGCGACATAGAGGACGGTTCCGGCCCGCTCGCGGTCGGACTCGATCAGCGCCCACGGCGCCTGGTGATCCGTGTAGCGGTTGACGAGCGTCGCCAGCCTCATCGCCTCGCCGAGCGCTGCCCGGTAGCGCGCGGACTCGATCAAATCGCCAACGGTCTCGAAGCCGGCCGCGATCGCATCGAGAAGCTCGCGGTCGTCGGCCGTCAGCTCGCCCGGCTCGGGCACCGCGCCGAAGTTCTTGTGCGCCGAGCTCAGCGTCCTGTTGACGAGGTTGCCCCAGTTGGCGACGAGCTCGTCGTTGTTGCGCCGCACGAACTCGGACCACGTGAAGTCGGTGTCCTGCGTCTCCGGCCCGGCTGCGGTCAGGAAGTAGCGGAGCGGGTCGGGGTCGTAGCGGCCGAGGAAGTCGCCGACGGCGATCGAGACGCCACGGCTGACGCTGAACTGCTTGCCCTCCATCGTCAGGAACTCGCTCGCGACGATGTCGTCGGGGAGCTCGAGTGGTTTGCCGGCTCCGAGCTCGCCGCCCTCCCCGTACCCGAGCAGGATGCTCGGCCAGATCACCGTGTGGAACACGATGTTGTCCTTGCCCATGAAGTACACGTGGCGCGCATCCGGGTTCTGCCACCACTCGCGCCACGCATCGGGCGTCCCGCGGTTCACCGCCCACTCGACGGCCGCCGACAGGTAGCCGATGACCGCGTCGAACCAGACGTAGATCCGCTTGTCGTCTCGATCCGCGTACTCGGGCGGGACCGGGATCGGCACGCCCCAGTCGAGATCACGGGTGATCGGCCTCGGCTTCAGATCCTTGAGCAGCCCCAGCGAGAAATTCCGGACGTTCAGGCGCCACTGGTCCTGTTGCCCGACCCACTCCGTCAACTGCTCCGCGAAGGCCGGGAGATCGAGGAAGAGATGGTTCGTCTCCCTGAAGACGGGCGGCGTTCCGTCGATCTTCGAGCGCGGGTTGATCAGGTCGATCGGATCGAGCTGGTTGCCGCAGTTGTCGCACTGGTCCCCGCGGGCCGACTCGAACCCGCAGATCGGGCACGTTCCCTCGATGTAGCGGTCCGGGAGCGTGTGGCCGGTGGTGGCAGAAAACGCGCCCATCGCAGTCTGCTCGACGATGTAGCCGTGTTCGTACACGGTCCGGAACAGGTCCTGGACCACGCGGTAGTGGTTCTTGGTCGTCGTTCTCGTAAACAGGTCGTACGAGAGACCGAGGTCGTGCAGGTCCTTACGGATGAGGCTGCTGTAGCGATCGGCGGTCTCACGCGGGGACAGACCCGCTTGATCGGCCGCGACCATGACCGGCGTGCCGTGCTCGTCGGTGCCGCTGACCATCAGGACGTCGTCGCCCCGTAGCCGGTGATACCGGGCCGTGATGTCCGACGGGACGCCGAAGCCGGCGACATGCCCCAGATGCCGCGGGCCACTCGCGTAGGGCCACGCGACGGCGATGAGAATGCGCTGTTGTCGACGGTTCGGGAAGTCGTTCCTCCGGGGCAGGCTCGGTCTCGGACATCTTACGGAGGGGCGATTGGACGAACAGACCCGGGACCTCCGGCTGGCGGCGACGCGAAGCCAAGACGCCGAGCCCGACGAGTGCGAGGCCGACCGCCCCGAGCAGGATCAGCAGCATCCGCCTCGAGCGACCCGGCCGTGGTTCCACGACCGACGTCGCACGTGGCGCCGCGGCGCCGTGCGCATCCACGTCAGCGCGAGGCTCCTTCGGCTCCGGCTCCCGCGCTCCTATCCGATGCGCCGCGGAAGGTCGAGCGCGCGAGGCCCGCGCCCGAACGGCTCGCACGCGGGACGGCGCGTGCAGAGCATGCGGAGCCCGCGCCGGGTGGAACCGCGGCTTCGGCCTCGGGCTCTCCGGCGCACGTGGAGTCGCGCGCGGCGGCGTCACCGCGGATCGTTGCGAGACACGGGGTTTCGCCACGACCGCATGCCGCCGCAGCGGAGCAGAGCGTGACGGAGCGACCTCCGGCGCCGCGACCGGCGGAGCCTGTGGCTGCACCTGTGACGGCTGCTCGACCGGTGGCACCTGCTCCGGCGCCGGCCTGGAAGGCAGAAACGTCAACGGATCGACGTAGCCGTTCGAATCCGCGGTGAGGCGGATGCCGAGATGGACATACGGCTCCGTCCCCTCGGGCTCGCCGCTCGGGCCGATAGTGCCGACGACGTCGCCCTCGCTGACCTGAGTCCCGACGGCTGCCCCGATCGATCCCAGGTGGACGAGCGTGACCGACCAGCCGTCCTCGGTTCGGATCGTCAGGCAGAGACCCTGTCGAGGCATGCGCCCGGCGAACGCAACAACTCCACGCGTGGCGGAATGCACGTCTGAGCCCGTGGGAGCTCCGAGGTCGATCCCTCGGTGCTGGCCGCCCGCATACGGATCGCCGTCGGAGACGAACGGCCTCAGCACCGGCCCGTCGACCGGCCATGCCCACGCCGACGCTCCCTGCGAGAGGACGAGTGCAGCGAACAGCGCAACGAGGATTGCGTTGCCTGATCTGAAAACCATGTGGCCAGACTACAGTGGCGTTCTGCTGTTGTCAAATCTGATTACAGCGAAGCGCGATAGAGACGGTTTCGGGAGTGCCCGGTGAGGCGCCCGACGAGGTTCGCGGCCGTTCGCCGGCCGACGCCCGCCTCGACGAGCTCGGACACGGCCGCGAGCGCTTCCGACTCGGCCCCACGCTCGACCTCGGCCGGGCCGATGACGACGGTGATCTCGCCGCGAGGAGGCTCGGCGAAGCGCCTGGCGAGCTCGTCGGCACTCCCGCGAACGACCTCCTCGAAGCGCTTGGTCAGCTCCCGGCAGACCGCGACCGGACGCGCAGGCAGCGCCTCGGCGAGCGAGCGGAGGCTCGCGGGCAGCCGGCGCGGGGACTCGAAGGCAACCAGCGCTTCGGGCCATCCGGAGAGCTCTGTCCAGAGAGCAGCCCGCGCGCTCTCGGTGCGCGGGAGGTACCCGACGAACTGGTAGCGCTCCCCGACGAGCCCGCTCGCGACGAGCGCCGTCTCCACGGCGGACGGGCCGGGCAACACCGTCACCGGCACCCCCTTGTCCAACGCAGCGTCGATCAGACGTACACCCGGGTCGTTCACTCCGGGCAGGCCCGCGTCGCTCGTCAGCGCGATCCGCTCACCGGCCTCGAGCCTGGGCAGCACCTGAGCGGTCCGCTCCGCCTCGTTGTGCTCGTGGTAGCTGAGCAGCTTCGCGTCGATTCCGTGCCGCTCGAGCAGGACCTTCGTCCGCCGCGTGTCCTCGCAGAGGACGAGGTCCGCCTCCGCCAACTCCCGCAGGACGCGCAGCGTCACGTCTTCGAGGTTCCCGATCGGCGTCGCGCAGACCGCCAGCAACTACAGCGCCTCGAACCCGACGAACCCCGCTCCGACGAGGCCTGCATCAGGGCCGAGCAGTGCCGGAACGACCCGGACGAGATCCCGGCCCGGAGCGAGCGCTTCGACCTTCATCGACTCCAGCGCGGGCTCGAGGAAGAGGTCGCGCGCCTGACTGAACCCGCCTCCGAGCACGATCACCTCGGGGTTGAAGATGTTCACGAGCGAGCCGAGCGCGGCGCCGAGCTTGCGGCCGATCTCGCGCACGGCCTCCAGCGCCTCCTGGTTTCCCGCCCGCGCGGCGCCGACGAGCTCGCGGCCGCTGGCGTCGGGGCCGAGCAGCTCCCGGGCTTTCCGGCTCGCAGCACCACCGGACGAGACCTGTTCGAAATGGCCATGGCCCGTGCAGGTGCCGCTGCACTGCGCGCCGCCGTACTCGAGCACCATGTGCCCGATCTCGGCGCCGGCTCCGACGAAGCCGCGGTACGGCTTGCCGTCGAGGATCAGCCCGCCGCCGACACCGGTCCCGAGGGTGAGCATGATCATGTGGTCCGAGCCCTTCCCGGCGCCGACCTTCCACTCGGCGATCGCGGCTGCGTTGCCATCGTTGTCGAGGGCGACCGGGACCGAGAACCGCTCCGCAGTGTGGTCGCGAAAGTCGAAGTCGGCGAGAGGAACGTGGACCGAGTCGACGACGCGGCCCGTGCGCTGGTCGATCGTCGACGGCAGCCCGAAGCCGATCGCGACCACGGCGTCGCCGCGCAACTCGTCCACGATCTCGTCGAGCACCTCGAGGAACTCGTCCCGGGACTCGGTCGGAGTCGGTCGCTCGACCCGATGATCGATGTGCCCGTCGCGGTCGATCACCCCGGCCGCGATCTTCGTCCCGCCGACGTCGATACCGATGGCCCGTTCGGTCACGCGGCTACGATACGCCGCCGAATGGCGCAAGGAGAGAAGCCCTATCGCGTCTACCGAGGAGGTCGCGTCAAGGGGCGTGTGCCGACCCTCGGCCAACCCGAGCGCGCACCGGCGAGAACTCAGCGGCCGCCGCACCGGTTCAAAGGCCCTGGGCCGAAGGCGCCGGGACCCAAGCGCCAGCGGAACTGGGGGCGTTGGATCGCGATCGGCATCTCCGCGTTCCTCGTCCTCGTGCTCGTGTGGGGCGTCGCGAGCTACCTCTCACTGCGAAGCGGCGCCAAGGCCGCGAACAAGCGCCTTCCGGCATCGGCGAAGGCGGCGCTCGTTCCGCAGAGCGGGCTGATGCTCTCGAACCCGAGCGTGATCCTGCTGCTCGGCACGGACCACTCCTCGAAGATCCGGGACCGGAACAGCTTCGAGCGGTCGGACTCGATGATGCTGCTCCGCACCGACCCGGGCAAGGGGCGTCTGAACTACCTCTCGATCCCGCGCGACCTCCGGGTCAACGTCCCCGGCCACGGCTACGACAAGATCAACTCGGCGTTCCAGATCGGCGGGCCCGCGCTCGCGATCAAGACCGTGCGCGGCTTCACGGACGTCGAGGTCAACCACGTCGTGATCGTCGACTTCGACGCCTTCACGAAGGTGATCGACAAGGTCGGCGGCGTCGACATCGACGTTCCGGGGCCGATCCTCTCGAACAAGTTCGACTGCCCGCTACGCGACCCAGGCGCGATGCGACCGCTGGCAGGGCTGGCGCTTCGCGAAGGGCATGCAGCACATGAACGGTCAGCGCGCGCGTGTCTACTCGCGGATTCGCGAGAACAAGCTGAACCCGCGAGAGAGCGACGTGACCCGCACCGAGCGCCAACAGGCGGTCATCCAGGCGCTGCTCGCGAAGCTGACGAGCGTCGGGGTGCTCACCAAGCTCCCGTTCATCGGCGACGACGTGATGAAGCCGCTCACGACCGATCTCACGGCCGGTCAGATGATGCAGCTCGCGCTCGTCAAGAAGCGGAGCGGCAACCAGCTCCACTGCCACCTGGGCGGGACGCCCACGGGTTTCGGCGGCGGGTACCTCCAGCCGGATGAGGAGGCACGACGCACCATTGCGGCGTTCCTCGGCCGCTCGGCGCCGCAGCCGCCCTTGCCTGGGTCGACGTACGGCTCGGGCTGTACCTAGTCCGAGCTCTCCGCCACTTTCTTGACGTCCTTGTCCTTCTTCTCGCCCGTGTCGGAGGACGATTCGCTCTGCTTGTCGCCGTCCCGGGACGGCTTGCGCGAGCCCCGGCCATAGTCGGTCGAGTAGAACCCGGAGCCCTTGAAATGGACCGCAACCGGGTACAGGACCCGCTCCAGGGGGCCCTCGCCGCAGACCTCGCAGACCTCCGGCGGGTCGTCGGCCATCTTCTGGAAGATCTCGAAGAGATGCCCGTTCGGGCACTTGTATTCGTAGATGGGCACCAAGACGGAGCTTAGCTCCGACCCCAGGCGACACTCCGCGAGTCCGCTCCCGTGCTAGCTTCGCGGCCTTGGCGACGCGAACGAGTGAGGTGTCGCCGGGCCGGCCAGAGCCCTACGCCCGCGCCTTCGCGGTGCCCGTGGCCGAGCTCGGCTTAAGGACGTTCTGGCTCGGGGTCACCGGCTGCACGTCGGCCGTCGCCGTCTTCCTGCTCGCGCGGCTGACCGCCTGGCCGCCGCACGAGGACGAGACGCTCGCGCTCTTCGTCGGCCGCAAGTCGCTGGGCGGCCTGTTCAAGACGGTGCAGACCGAACGGGGCGGCGCGCCTCTCCATTTCCTGTTCGCGTGGCTCGTCGCGCACCTCGGCGGCGGCATCGTCGGGCTGCGGCTCTTCTCCGCGCTGTTCGCGGTCGCGTCGGTCCCGGTCATTGCGCTCCTGTGTGTACGACTTGCGGGGCGGACCCCGGCGCTCGCGGCCACGGCGCTCGTCTCCGCGAGCTGGATGCTCCTCTTCCACGGGATCTACGGGCGGATGTACAGCCTCTTCCTGCTCACGAGCGCGCTGTCGTACGTCGCCTTCCTGGCCGCGGTCGCGAACGGCGGCCGGAGACGCTGGGCGCTCTGGGCGGTCGCAATCCTGGCGACGGTCGCGACGCACCCCTATGGAGTGCTCGTGCTCGCCACACAGGTCGTGTATGTACTCGCGCGCGCGCGCACGCGGCCGGCGATCGTCGCGATCGCCGCCGTCGCCGTTCTCGGGTCGCCCTTCTGGTACAGCGACCACGTCCTCGCCGGGCGGTTCGACGTCGGCGTCGGCGCCGGCGGGCAGAAGCTGGACGGGCCAGGTGCGGTGCTCGCATACCTGTACCGGGTCGCGGGCGACTTCACGGCCGGGTTCACGCCGGTGGTAATCGCGGTGATCGCGGTCGCGGTCGTCGGGGCACGTGCCCTGTGGCGCAGAAATCGCGACGCGGCGTTCCTGACGGCCTGCGTCGTTCTGGTGCCCACGGCTGCGTTCGTCCTCGCGCGGTTCGGCCAGTCGACATCGCCCGAGTCGCGCCATCTGATCTTCGTGCTGCCGTTCTTCGCGCTCCTCGTCGCCGCTCGGGCTGATCGACCTCACGCGCAAACGGACGGCGGTGCTCGTCGCCGCGCTCGTGCTGCTGATGAGCGCGGAGGTCGCGTGGGGCTGGGACAAGACGGCTCCGCCTCTATCAAGGCGAGCCCGCGGCGCGGGTCGAGGCGCGTGAGGCCGCGTCCGCGTGGCTCGCCCGCACCACGCGGTCCGACGACATCCTGTTCGGGTACGAGCCGCTCTACCTCGGCGCCTGGGAGCGCGCCCGCAACGGATTCCCGGACACCGTGATCCCCCGTGCCGACGCGAAGCTCGCGCTGAGGTCGCTCCGGGAGGCCGGCACGCTCGGCCGCGGAGTCTGGGTCTTCGACGCGAGCGACACCAACAACTTCACGCAGAAGCTGACGATTCCGCTGCGCTACCCGAATCCAAAGTCCGAATTCGAGGCGCGCGCCTTCGGGCCGTTCCTCGTCATCCGCAGCAAGAAGGCGACGCGAACGCCGATGGAGTTCCTGACCGAGACGCGGCAGGCCCAGATCCTCGGGTAGGTCGCTCGGCGCCGGCGACGCGGATGTGAACCTGCTCACCGCTGACCAGGCTCTCTGGACGCTCGAGAAGTAGCGGCTTCGCGCTCGATCGTCTCTTCGTAGCAGGGGGCATCCTCGAATGCGGCCAGGCCTGCGGCATGCGTCACGGCGCGGCGCGCTCGGGCCCGGCGCCGTCGACGCGCGGTCGCGATCACGGCCGATGCGCCGATCAGGCCGCCGACGACAAACGAGCGGAAGCGCTCGGCCCGGCGATCGGCGCCGTCCATGGACGCGATTCTACGCGGCGCGTGAAACGATCCTGGCGATGCGCCTCTGCGCCCTAGGAGATCTCCTGCTCGACGTCGTCGTCCGCACGAGCGGCTCGAGCGGGCCCGATGCGGAAGGCTCCGCCGAGACGCGCGTGGGCGCGGGCGGGCAGGCGGCGAACGTCGCGGCGTGGGCGGCCGAGCTCGGAGCGGAGGCGCGGTTCGTCGGGAAACGCGGGTCGGACGCTGCGGGCGAGCTGGCCGGAGGCGAGCTCCGGGAACGCGGCGTCGAGCTGCTCGGCCCCGTCGAGGAGGGCCGGAACGGCGTCGTCGTCTCGCTCGTCTCGGCGGACGGAAACCGGACGATGCTGACCGATCGCGGGGTCGCTCCGGGCCTGCGGGCCGAGGAGCTCGACGTGCGCTGGTTCGGCGGCTGCGAGCGGCTCCACCTGTCCGGCTACTCGCTGCTGCGGCGCCCCATCGAAGAAGCCGCTGCCAAAGCCGCGGGCGCGGTGCAGGCTCAGGGCGGACGAATCAGCGTCGACCTCGCCTCGGCGTCGGGGATCGCCGAGTACGGGCCGGAGAAGCTCCTCGTCCGGCTCGAGCTTCTCGGGCCCGAGCTCGTGTTCGCCAACGAAGGCGAGCTCGACGCGATCGGAGGCGAGGTGCCCGGAACGCTCGTGCTCAAGCTGGGCGCAGACGGGTTCCGCGTCAACGATGTCCACCACCCCGCGCTGCCGGCCGACGTCGTGGACACGACCGGAGCGGGCGACGCACTCGCGGCCGGGTACCTCGTCGGCGGCGCGGAGCTCGCCGCCCAGGCCGCCGCTCGCTGCGTGGCCCAACTGGGGGCGATGCCGTGATCAGGGTCGCGCCCGAGGTCGAGGACGCGCTTCGCCGCCGCGCGCCGGTCGTCGCGCTCGAGACGACGCTCGTCGCCCACGGCTTCCCGGCAGGTGAAGGATTGGCCGTGGGGCTCGAGTCCGCGCGGGCCGTCCGCGACGCGGGCGCCCTGCCCGCGACCGTCGGTGTGCTCGACGGCGCGCTCCGGATCGGCCTGTCCGACTCCGAGCTCGAGCGGTTCACGGCAGATGCGCGAAAGGTAGGCACGCGGGATCTTGCAGCGGCGATCACCCAGGGCGCCGTCGGGGCGACGACGGTCGGCGGCACGCTCGCCGCCTGCCGCGCAGCCGGCATCGGCTTCCTCGGCACCGGCGGGATCGGCGGCGTGCACCGCGGCAACCGCATGGACATCTCCGCCGACCTGGGTGAGCTCGCGCGGACCGAGGCGCTCGTCGTCTCGTCGGGCATCAAGTCGCTGCTCGACGTTCCGGCGACGATGGAGCTCCTCGAGTCGCTCGGCATCCCGGTCGTGGGGCTGAAGACGGACGAACTGCCGCTCTTCTACACCGCGCACGGAGGGCCGCGCGTGCCGGCGCGAGTCGAGAGCGCCCGCGAGGCGGCCGAGCTCGCCCGCACCCACTGGAGCCTCAAGCGCCACTCGGCGCTGCTCCTCGTCCAGCCGCCGCCCGAGAGCATCGACGACGTCGAGCCGCTGATCTCCGAAGCACTCGCGGCGGCAGAGGAGCAGGGCGTCACGGGGCCTGCGGTGACGCCGTTCGTCCTCGGCCGCCTGCACGAGCGAAGCGGCGGCCGAACGCTCCGCGTCAACCGCGAGCTCGTGATCGCCAACGCCCGGCTCGCAGCCGAGGTCGCGGTCGCGTATCGGGCCGGCGAGTCCTAGCTCACGGCACCGAGGAAGTCCTCGATCTCGAGCGCCGTCAGCGTCTGGAGCTTGGCGCTCCCGCGGGCCCCGAGGGCGATCGACACGCGGGCGATCGTCGCGGCGTCCGGCGCTTCGACGACGTTCACGAAGTCGAACGGCCCGAGCGTGGCCCACTGGTGCAGCACCTTGGCGCCGAGCTCCTCGACGTCACGATTCACCTCGCGCAGCCGGTCCGGGTTCGACTTCAGCGTCTGCACGCCCTGCGCGGTCAGGCTCGACAGCATGATGTAGACGGGCATCGCGCCTCCTTCGTCGTGGTGAGCCCGACTCTAACCGCGCCTTCTGGTCGACATAGAGAAGTACGCACCCGACGAAGAAGAGCGGCGACATGACGATGACGGCCATGACCGCCGAGATCGTGATGCTCTGCGCGCCGAAGCCGGCGAGCAGGAGCGAGAGCGAGAAGATCGAGACGATGACGACGACCGCGAGCGCGGCCACCGTGCCGAACGCGTGGACGAAGTCGGCGCGCGCGAGCCGGAACCCGTGCTGGAGAGCATCCCGTAGGCCCCGACCCTCGACGAGCACGCTCGGCACGGCAAGGCCGAGGAGCGCGAACCAGGCAAGCGCGAAGAAGTAGACCCCGGTGAAGACGAGCACGCGCGACGCGCCGAGCGGCAGGAAGGCGACCGCGCCTGCAAGGAGCGCCCGCCCCCTCCCGTCTTTCATGCCGGTCGCGACCTCCACCGCCCACACGTAGCTGAGCGCGAGCGCGAACGGCCCGACGACGAGCCCGTACCCGACGCGTGCACCGCCGTCGAGGAACGAGGCTCCGATCGTGAAGGCGGCCGCCGGGATCCCGAGCCCGAGCCCGCGCCAGAACCGGTGCCCGTAGAGCTTGATCGCGTCGGCGATCAGTTGGCCGACGGTACGCTCGGCCGGGCTCACCTCGGTTATCGGCTGAGACACGCGCGGGACCGTATCTAGGTGGGCTGCAGCGCCTCGACCAACTGCTCCTGGAGCCACGACAGGTAGCCGTAGACCGCGAGCTCGCGGCCACGCGGGTCGTTCAGCTCGAGCTTCCCGTAGTCCAGCTCCTCGGTCACGTCCCAGCGCGTCCCGAGCACGAGGCGCATGTCGTTCAACGCTCGCAGCCACTGGTCCGCCTGCTCGAGGTCGAGCGTCTCGCCGGCGAGCGTCTTGCGGACCGTCGCCAGGGCCTTGGCTCGGCCCGAGACGAGCTGATCACGGACGAGCGACCGGTACTGCTCGTCGTCGGCGCGATCCGAGTACGCGGGCGGAAACAGACGTCGGAGCTCGGGGTCGTCCGAGTCGTCGAGCAGGCCCTCGAGCTCGTCGAGGAGGTCGCTCAGGAGAAGCCGCTCATGCACGTCGAGCCGCAGCTGCACCGTGTCGCCCCTGCGCTGGAACTGCCGTCGAGAGAGCACTCAGTCCTGCTGCATCGTCGCCCAGAGCCCGTGCGCGTGCAGGCGCGCCACGTCGAGCTCGGACTTCTCGCGGTTTCCGCTGGAGACGACCGCCTTGCCCTCGTTGTGCACCTGGAGCATGAGGTGCGTCGCCTTCTGGATGCTGAACCCGAAGAGCTTCTGGAAGACGAGCGTGACGTACGACATGAGGTTGATCGGGTCATTCCAGACGATCACCACCCACGGGCGGTCGTACTCGACGTCCTCGCCCGACACGGGCTCCTGGACCTCGACCTCGGCCGGCGCGACGATCGTGCTCATCGTCAGGCTGGTGCGGGTGCCGACTGGACTGCTCGCTCGAATGTCAGCTCGCCGCCGACCACGTCCACCCCCACGGTGTCGCCCTCCTCGAACTCGCCCTCGAGGAGCCGCAGCGCCAGCGGATTCTCGACCAGGCGCTGGATTGCTCGCTTCAGCGGACGCGCTCCGTAGGTCGGATCCCAGCCTGCCTCGGCGAGATGCTCCTGCGCAGCGTCGGTCAGCTCGAGAGACAGGCCACGCTCCGCGAGGCGGGCGCGCAGGCGCGCGAGCTGGAGCTCGACGATCTCGCCGATCTGGTCGCGGGTCAGCGGCTCGAACTCGACGATCTCGTCGATCCGGTTGAGGAACTCGGGCCGGAACGTCTCGCGCATCGCAGCCTCGTTCGGCACGTTCGAGGTCATGATCAGCACCGTGTTCCGGAAGTCGACGGTGCGGCCCTGGCCGTCGGTCAGGCGCCCGTCGTCGAGCACCTGGAGCAGGATGTTGAACACCTCCGGATGCGCCTTCTCGATCTCGTCGAGCAGGACGACCGAGTACGGGCGACGCCGAACTGCCTCGGTCAGCTGGCCGCCCTCCTCGAAGCCCACGTAGCCCGGCGGGGCGCCGACGAGCCGCGAGACCGTGTGCTTCTCCTGGTACTCGGACATGTCCAGCCGGACCATGGCGCGGTCGTCGTCGAACATGAACTCGGCGAGCGCGCGGGCGAGCTCGGTCTTCCCCACTCCCGTCGGGCCGAGGAAGACGAACGAGCCGATCGGGCGGTTCGGGTCCTGGAGACCGGAGCGCGCCCGCCTGAGCGCATTGGCCACGGCCTCGACGGCCTTGTCCTGTCCGACCACGCGCTGGTGCAGCCGCTCCTCCATGTGGATCAGCTTCTCGGTCTCGCCCTCGAGGAGCCGTGAGACCGGAATCCCCGTCCAGCGCGCGACGACCTCGGCGACGTCGTCCTCGTCGACCTCTTCCTTGACCATCGGCTCGCCTTCGGGCTCGGCGCGCTCCTCGAGCTCACGCTCCAGCTCCGGCAGCTCGCCGTAGCGGATCTCGGCCACGCGCTGGAGCTCGCCGTGCCGCTCGGCCCGCTCGGCCTCCATGCGCAGCTCGTCGATCCGCCGCTTGATCTCGCTGACTCGGTCGAGCGCCTCCTTCTCGCGCGACCAGCGCGCGGCGAGCTCGTCGCGCAGGCTCTTGGCCTCCGACAGCTCGCGCTCGACCGGCTCGCGGCGCTCCTTCGACTCCTTGCCCATCGCCGCCAGCTCGATCTCGAGCTGGCGGACGCGGCGCTCGGCTTCGTCGAGCTCGAGCGGCGCCGAGTCGATCTCCATACGCAGGCGCGACCCGGCCTCGTCGATGAGGTCGATCGCCTTGTCCGGCAGCTGCCGGTCGGAGATGTAGCGGTCGGAGAGAACGGCGGCTGCGACCAGTGCCGCGTCGCGAATGCGCACGCCGTGGTGCGCCTCGTAGCGCTCCTTCAGCCCGCGCAGGATCGCGATCGTGTCCGAGACGGACGGCTCGCCGACGAAGACGGGCTGGAAGCGCCGCTCGAGCGCCGCGTCCTTCTCGATGTGCTTGCGGTACTCGTCGAGCGTCGTCGCGCCGATCGCGCGCAGCTCGCCGCGGGCGAGCATCGGCTTGAGCAGGTTCGCCGCGTCGACGGCGCCCTCGGCCGCGCCTGCGCCGACGATCGTGTGCAGCTCGTCGATGAAGAGGACGATCTCGCCCTCCGCGTTCTTGATCTCGGCGAGCACGGCCTTGATGCGTTCCTCGAACTCGCCGCGATACTTCGAGCCGGCCAGCAGCGCCCCGATGTCGAGCGCCCAGACGCGCTTGCCCTTCAGCCCCTCGGGCACGTCGCCGGCGACGATCCGCTGTGCCAGGCCCTCGACGATCGCGGTCTTCCCCACTCCGGGGTCGCCGATCAGCACCGGGTTGTTCTTCGTTCGGCGAGAGAGCACCTGGATCACCCGCCGGATCTCCTCGTCACGGCCGATGACCGGGTCGAGCTTGCCCTGCTCGGCGAGCTCGGTCAGGTCGCGGCCGAACTTCTCGAGCGCCTGGTACGTGCCTTCCGGGTCCTGGGACGTGACGCGCTGGCCGCCGCGCACGTCCTTCAGCTTCGCGAGCAGCTCGTCGCGCGGAACGACGTCGAGCGCGAGCAGCAGGTGCTCCGTCGAGATGAATTCGTCCTCGAGCTTGCGCATCTCCTCCTCGGCGCGGTCGAGGACGCGGGAGAACGCCGTCGATGCGCCGGGCTGCTGCGCCGCGCCCTGGAGCGACGGCAGCCGCGCGAGATCGGCCTCCGCCTTCGCCCGCACCTCGGCCGCCTGCTCCCCGAGCAGCGTCTGCGGCAGCTCCTGGTCGAGCAGCGCGAGCAGCAGGTGCTCGGGAACGATCTCCGGGTTGCCGCGGCGGCGCGCGAGCTCCTGCGCGGCGGCGATCGCCTCCTGGGACTTGACGGTCAGCCTCTGGAAGTCCATGTCCTCGGCACGAGCGCGGAGCCCGTGGGGTCGTAGGGAACGAGGTCGCGGCGGTACTGCCTGTGCACATGGGCGATCGCCTCGCGCATGTCGCGCTCGAGACGCTCCATCGTCCGCTGCATGCGGCGGATCTGCTCCTCGAGCCGGATCACGTGCTCGACGCCGGCGAGGTTGAGCCCGAGCTCGGTCGTCAGCTGCTGGATGAGACGCAGCCGCTCGAGGTCGGCGTCCGAGTAGAGACGCGTGTTGCCCGCGGTCCGCTGCGGGGTGACGAGGCCCTTCGCCTCGTAGATGCGGAGCGTCTGCGGGTGCATCCCGACGAGGTCGGCGGCGACGCTGATCATGTAGCGGGGCGTGCCGTCGCTCATGTCGATCGCCCTCGGCGCCGCATGAGCTGCACCGCCTCCACGCCGATCGCCAGAACGAGGATCACCGCAGCCCCCCAGAAGCCCGCGACGGCGAAGGCCGCGGTCATCAGCGCAATGACGACGAGGACCGAGACGAGCTGGGTGCTCCTCGTCCGGGGCTCGTCAGCATGGAGGTTGATGAGCGCCAGGGCACCGAGCCCGACGGCCAGCAGGACACCCCAGACGACGAGGACGATCCAGAGGCTCATCGGGCCTTCTGCACCTTCCGGAGCTCCTCGAGCAGCTCGCGCTCCTTCTTGTTCGGCTTCTTCGGAACCGCGATCGTCAGGCGCGCGAGGACATCTCCCTTGCCGCTGCCCTTCAGCTTCGGCGCGCCGCGGCCCTTGATCCGCAGCAGCTTGCCGCTCTCCGAGCCGGCCGGAACCTTCAGCGACACCGGCCCACCGGGTGTCGGCACCTCGACCTTCGCCCCGAGCGCCGCGTCGGCGAACGTCACCGGGACCTCGATTTCGAGGTCCGCGCCGCGCCGCTTGTAGAGCGGCGAATCCGCCACACGAGTCACGACGATCAAATCGCCTGCCGGTCCGCCGCCGTAGCCGGGCTCGCCCTTGCCCTTGAGCCGGATCTGCGTCCCGTTCTTGACGCCGGCGGGGATCTTCACCTTGTACCGCCTCGTTCGCCGCTCGCGACCCGTGCCGTGGCAGCGCGAGCACGGCTTCTCGATCACGGTGCCATTTCCGCGGCAGCGCGGGCACGTGTGCGAGAGACCGAAGAGGCCCTGGCTCTCGGTGACCACGCCCCGGCCACGGCACTCCGGGCAGACGATCGGCGCCGTGCCGGGCTGTGCGCCGGAGCCGCCGCATTCGCGGCAGGTGGCGTCGAGCTCGACCGGAATCTGCGTCTCGACGCCCTGGAGCGAGTCCTCGAACGAGAGCGTGACGCGCGCCTGGACATCGGCGCCGCGACCGGACGGCTGACGCGCGCGGCCGCCTCCGAACCGGTCGCCGAAGCCTCCGAACAGGTCGGAGATGTCGCCGAAGTCGAAGTTGAACCCGCCGGGCCCACCGCCCCCACCGGGAAATCCGCCCGGACGCCCGTCAGCGGAGCCGAATGCGTCGTACTGCTTGCGCTTGTCGGCGTCGGAGAGGACGTCGTAGGCCCCCTGGATCTCCTTGAAGCGCTCCTCGGCCTCCTTGTCGCCCGGGTTCTTGTCCGGGTGGTACTGGCGGACGAGCTTGCGGTACGCCTTCTTGATCTCGTCCTGCGACGCGCCCCGCGAGACGCCGAGCGCGTCGTACAGGTCCTTAGAGCGGGTCGCCACCCGGCTCCTCCTTCGGCCCCGCGACCACCACCCTCGCCGGGCGCAGGACGCGGTCGCCTAGGCGGTAGCCCTTCTGGAGCACCTCGATCACGGAGCCCTCGTCGGCGTCCGAGGGCTGGGTCAGCAGCGCTTCGTGGACGTGCGGGTCGAACCGGCCGTCGGTCTCGACGGGGGCCAGGCCCTCTTTCTCGAGCAGCTGCTCGAGCTGGCGGTGGACGAGCCGGACGCCGTCCTCGAGCTTCGCCTCCTCGTGCTGCTCTGCGGCCTCGAGCGCGCGCTCGAGGTCGTCGAGGATCGGCAGAAGCCCGTTGACGATCCGCTCGCCGGCCCGCGCGACGAGGCTCTCCTGGTCGCGCGCGGCCCGCTTGCGGTAGTTGTCGAAGTCGGCCTGGAGCCGCTGGAGCGTGTCGATCAGAGCCTCGTTCTCGTTCCGAAGCGCTTCCAGCTCGTCGACCTCGGGAGAGGCCTCCTCGATTTCGTGGTTCTCGAGCTCCTCAGGCATTACGAGGTCTTGGCCTCCTCCTCGTCGATGACTTCGTAGTCGCCTTCCTCGACGACCTCGTCATCGGACGACTCGGCGCCGTTGTCGCCGCCGGGAGCCGACTGCGCCTGCTGCGCGGTCGCCTGGGCATAGACGGCCTCTGCGAGCTTCTGCGACGCGTCCTGGAGCGCCTGAGTCTTCTCGCGGATCTCGTTCACGTCCGAGCTCTCGAGCACGCCCTTCAGCTCCATGATCCGGCCCTCGATCGTCGAGGCCTCGGACTCGTCGAGCTTGTCGCGGTGCTCGGAGAGCGTGCGCTCGGTCTGGTACGCGAGCTGCTCGGCCATGTTCCGGGCGTCCGCGAGCTCGCGCAGCTTGTGGGCTTCGTCGCGGTGCGAGTCGGCGTCCTTCATCATCCGCTGCACCTCGTCCTCGCTCAGGCCCGAGCCGCCCTCGATCTTGATCTGCTGCTCGTTCCCCGTGCCGAGGTCCTTTGCCGAGACGTGGATGATCCCGTTCGCGTCGATGTCGAAGCCGACCTCGACCTGAGGCATGCCCCGCGGCGCCGGCGGGATGCCGACGAGCTGGAACTTGCCGAGCGTCTTGTTGAAGGCGACCATCTCGGACTCGCCCTGCGCGACGTGGATCTCGACCGACGGCTGGTTGTCCTCGGCCGTCGAGAAGACCTCCGACTTCTTCGTCGGGATCGTCGTGTTGCGGTCGATCAGCTTCGTGAAGACACCGCCCTTCGTCTCGATGCCGAGCGAGAGCGGAGTCACGTCGAGCAGGAGCACGTCCTTGACCTCGCCTCTGAGGACGCCGCCCTGGATGGCCGCGCCGACGGCGACGACCTCGTCCGGGTTGACGCCCTTGTGCGGATCCTTGCCGATCAGCTCCTTGACCTCGTCGACGACGGCCGGCATGCGGGTCATGCCGCCGACCAGGACGACGTGGTCGATCGCGCTCGGGTCGAGGGCCGCGTCGGCGAGCGCCTGCTTCGTGGGCTCGACCGTCCGCTTGAGGAGGTCGGCGGTCAGCTCGTTCAGCTTCGCGCGCGTGAGCTGGAGGTCGAGGTGCTTCGGCCCTTCCTGCGTCGCGGTGATGAACGGCAGGTTGATCTGCGTCGTCATCGTCGACGAGAGCTCGATCTTCGCCTTCTCGGCCGCCTCGTAGAGGCGCTGGAGCGCCATCTTGTCGACGGCGAGGTCGATGCCCTGGTCCTTCTTGAACTCGGCGACCATCCAGTCGACGATCGCCTTGTCGAAGTTGTCGCCACCGAGATGGTTGTCGCCGTTCGTGGCCTTCACCTCGAAGACGCCGTCGCCGAGCTCGAGGATCGAGACGTCGAATGTCCCGCCGCCGAGGTCGAACACGAGGATCGTCTGGTCGGTGCTCTCCTTGTCGAGCCCGTAGGCCAGCGCGGCGGCGGTCGGCTCGTTGATGATGCGGACGACGTTGAGGCCCGCGATCTTGCCGGCGTCCTTCGTCGCCTCGCGCTGTGCGTTGTTGAAGTAGGCCGGGACGGTGACCACGGCGTCGGTGACCGGCTCGCCGAGGTACGCCTCGGCGTCCGTCTTCAGCTTCTGGAGGATCATCGCCGAGATCTCCGGCGGTGCGTACTCCTTGCCCTCGGCCTCGACGCGCACGTCGCCGTTCTCGCCCTGCGCGACCTCGTAGGGGACGATCTTCATCTCCTCCGAGACCTCGCCGAACTTGCGGCCCATGAAGCGCTTGATCGAGAAGATCGTGTTCTGCGGGTTCGTCACCTGCTGGCGCTTCGCCGGAGGGCCGACGAGCCGCTGGCCGTCCTTCGTGAACGCGACCACGGACGGCGTCGTGCGGCCGCCCTCGGCGTTCGGAATGACGGTAGGCTCACCGCCCTCGAGCACGGCCATGCAGCTGTTGGTCGTTCCGAGGTCGATTCCAATGGTCTTCGCCATGTGTTTTGCTCCTTTAGTCCCTGGTTTGGAAAAAATCTAAGTCTGACTATAGCAAGGGGGAATCGTGGCTGATCCACGCATCGAGCAGTACGCACGTCTTCTCGTCGAGCGCTGCGTCGACGTCCAGCCCGGCTGGGAGGTCGTCGTCGTCGGCAGCACCCACGCCAGGCCGCTGATCGAGGAGATCATCCGGGCGATCGGGCGGCGGAAGGCGGTTCCGGTCGTCCAGCTCAGCTTCTCGGGCATGGACTTCTGGCCCTTCGAGACGATCTGGGCCGACACCGCGCCGCCGGAGCTCGTCGCCGAGCGCTCCCCACTCCGCGTCAAGATCGAGGACGAGTGCGACGCCTGGATCCGCGTGGGCGCGCCCGAGAACACCCGCGACGGCGTCGGGCTGCCCCGTGAGCAACAGGAGGCGATCATGAAGGGCGCCCGCCCGCTGATCGCTCGCCGGCTCGCCCTCGGCATCCCATGGGTCACGTGCCGCTACCCCACTCCGGCGCTGGCCCAGGAGGCGGGTATGAGCCTGCGCGACTTCGAGGACTTCCTCTTCGGCGCGGTGCTCCTCGACTGGGACGCCGAGGGCGAGAAGATGAAGCGGATCAAGGAGCGCTTCGATCCCGCCGAGGAGGTGCGGATCGTCGGCCACGAGACCGACCTGCGGTTCAGCATCGCCGGCCGCGAGGGCGAGGTCGACGACGGGCACATGAACATGCCGGGCGGCGAAGTCTTCTACTGTCCGGTCGAGGACTCGACCGAGGGCGTCGTCAGCTTCTCGGAGTTCCCGGCTGTGCAGGAGCCGGACGTCGTCGACGGCGTGCGCATGCGCTACGAGGGCGGACGCGTCGTCGAGGCCTCGGCGACGTCGAACGAGGACGTGCTCATGCGCGCGCTCGACATCGACGAGGGCGCCCGGGTGCTCGGCGAGTTCGGGATCGGCTGCAACCCGGGCATCCAACAGCACATGCGGAACACGCTCTTCGACGAGAAGATCTACGGGACGATCCATCTGGCGATCGGGGCGGGCATCCCGATCGCGGGCGGGAAGAATCAGTCAGCCACGCACTGGGACATGGTCAAGGACCTGCGCGACGGCGGCCGGATCGAGCTCGACGGCGAGGTCGTCCAGGAGAACGGCGAGTGGACGTTCTAGCGCCCTGCGGGTAGCTCTCGCGACATGCGCAGAGGTCCCGCGCGGGCGACGAGGATGCCCTGCCGCTGATCGAGGCGCTCGCCTCGCGCGGCGTGGAGGCCACCCCCACCGTGTGGGACGACGAACGCGTCCGCTGGGCCGACTTCGACCTCGTGGTCGTCCGATCGACCTGGGACTACCCGGATCGGAGGAACGCGTTCCTCAGGTGGGCGGGATCGGTCCCGCGGGTACTCAACGCGCCGGAAGTGCTGCGCTGGAACACGGACAAGCGCTATCTCGCCACGCTCGCGCGGGACGCCGTTCCGACGTCGTTCGTGGCGCCGGGTGAGCCGTTCGCGCCACCCATAGCTGCGTTCGTCGTCAAGCCGTCCGTCGGCGCAGGCTCGATCGGAGCCGCGCGCTACGACGCCGGCGACGAGCGAGCCCGGGAACACGTCGATCGGCTGCACGCCGCCGGAAAGACGGTGATGGTGCAGCCGTACCTCGAGGCGGTCGACCACAGAGGCGAGATCGCGCTCATGTTTGTGGGCGGGGAGTTCTCGCACTGCGTCCGGAAGGCTGCGTTACTGCCCCGCGGGGGCGATCCGGGCGAAGGGCTGTATGTCGAAGAGCGGATCAGCGCGACAGAGCCTTCCGCTGGTGAGCTCGCACTCGCTGAGCAGGCGCTGAACACCGTCCCTTTCCAGCGCGGCCAACTCTTGTATGCACGAGTCGACCTGCTCCCAGGCCCCCTGCTACTCGAGGTCGAGCTGACCGAGCCGTCGCTCTACCTCGGCTATGCGGAAGGCGCTGCCGAACGCTTCGCCGACGCCGTCGCGGCCGCGAGCCAACGGCGGCGGATCAGCGCCGAGAACGGGCCGATCGCGAGCCAGTAGATG
The DNA here is from genome assembly GCA_963812695.1 of uncultured Actinomycetes bacterium. GTDB lineage: Bacteria > Actinomycetota > Thermoleophilia > Gaiellales > Gaiellaceae > VAXT01. The sequence continues at coordinate 35,308 of CAWEWD010000006.1, read as the reverse complement.
CCGAACCGGCGGCGAGCGCGATCGTCGAGCGTCCGGACGCGCGTCTCGGTCGCGAGCCGCGAGCCGCCCGGAATCGGCTCGGCCTCGAACGCGATCGCGATCTTCAGCCGTCTGCCGTCATGCGCAGCCGCCCACTCGGTCGGCGTGCGCCCGAGGTGCTCGAAGTCGAGCGCCCGCAGGTACTCCTCCACCGTCCGGTCACGGGCGGGCATCCCGCGCAGCGCGAGGAGCGCGCCGACCGTCCGGTCGGGCGCCACGGGCGCGGCCAGGACGAGGTCGAGCGCGTGCTCCGGAGCCGCGGCGACCGCGGCGTCGTACCGCTTCACGACGTCGAACTCGGGCAGCCAGTCCTCGATCAGAGACACGGCCCGACCCTAACGAGTCGGTCGGTAACCTCCGGAGCGTGGAGCCACTTACAGATTCCTGGGGACGGGAGATCCGCAGCCTGCGGGTCTCGGTCACCGACAAGTGCAACTTCAGGTGCCGCTACTGCATGCCCGCCGAGGGGCTCGAGTGGCTCCCCCGCGACGAGCTCCTCACGTTCGAGGAGATCCAGCGGCTGGTCGGCGTGCTCGCCTCGATGGGTGTCGACGAGGTCCGGCTGACCGGAGGCGAGCCGCTCGTACGGCGCGAGCTGCCCGTGCTGGTCGAACTGCTCGCGAACACCGAAGGCGTGCGCGACCTCTCGCTGACGACGAACGGCGTGCTCCTCGACCGCCTCGCCGGCCCACTCGTCGAAGCGGGGCTGACGCGCCTCAACGTCTCGCTCGACTCCCTGTCGCACGTCCGGTTCGCGGAGATCACCCGCCGCGACGCACTCGACCGCGTGCTCGCGGGCCTGGCCGAGGCCGAGCGCTATCCGGAGCTCCGCCCGATCAAGGTCAACTGCGTGGCGATCAAGGGCTTCACCGAGCAGGAGGTTCCGGCGCTGGCCGAGCTCGCGAGGCGCAAGCCGTACGTCGTCCGCTTCATCGAGTTCATGCCGCTCGACGCGGACGAGGCGTGGCGCGACGACGAGGTGCTGACGGGCGATGAGATCCGCGCGCTGATCGAGGAGCACTGGCCGCTCGTCGAGATCCCGGCGAAGGCGTCGTCGACCGCCCGCCGCTTCCGCTTCGCCGACGGCGCGGGCGAGATCGGGTTCGTGAACCCGGTCTCGGAGCCGTTCTGCTCGAGCTGCGACCGGATCCGCCTGACCGCCGACGGCCAGCTCCGCACCTGCCTCTTCTCCCGACGCGAGTGGGATCTGAAGGAGCCGCTGCGCGCGGGCGCGAGCGACGACGACCTGCGCGACCTGCTCCGCTTCGCGGTCCGCCACAAGGAGCTGAAGCACAAGATCAACGAGCCCGGCTTCGTGCGGGCGTCGCGCTCGATGTCGCAGATCGGCGGCTAGCGGACGCCGAGCCTGATCCGGTAGCCGAGGAAAATCTCGGCTTCGCGATCGCCCAACGTCCGCCCAGCGGCTTCGCGCAGAGCCGTGAGCCCGACCTCTTCCTCGCTCTTGCCGTCGTTGAGGAGCACGGTCAGCGGCCCGAGGCTGAGCGCCATGCCGACGATTCGCGCAGCGTCCGCGCGGTCGCGGGAGTGGAACACGATCTCGCGCGCGTACCTGAAGTGCCCGCTCGCCTTGATCCGCTCGAGGTGCCCCTCCTTCGCGTAGCGCATCCCTCTGCCGTCCGGCGCGCGGCCGGCCCGGACGCGCCGCAGCAGCTCCTCGAACGCGGCCTCGACCTCCCAGCTCACGATCGGCGGCCAGTCGTAGTCGTACGCCGCGAACACGCCGCCCGGCCGGAGAATCCGCGCCGCCTCGGCGAACGTCGGCTCAGGCTCCATCCAGTGGAGCGCCTGAGAGCACGTGACGATGTCGGCCCCGCCGTCCGGGAGCCCGGTCGCCTGCGCGTACGCCTGAACGAAGCGCACGTTGTCCGCCGAGGTCGCAGCCTCGGCCTGCTCGCGCATCGCGGGGCTCGCCTCGACACCGACGACCTCGTCGGACCGACCTGCCCAGAGCCTCGTCGAAAGGCCGGTTCCGCTCCCGAGATCGACAACGAGCCGCGGTCTGTCAACGTGCGCTTCCAGGCACAGGATCTCGACGAGAACGTCGGGTGGCGCGGGCCGATTCGCGTCGAAACCAGCCGCAAAACCGATTCGTTCGTACCCCGACGTACGTAGGAGCTCCTCGCTCCACTGATCGGTCGAATTCCGCGAAAACTCCGTCACACCCGCACCTGAGTCTAAAATGCAACGTCGTGTCCAGTGCCGCTACGGCTGCTCGGGCCCGCATCCTCCCGCACGGGCCCCTTGACCTGATCCGCCAGCTGGCGATCTGGTTCGGCTTCCTGTTCGCATATCGCTACACGCGGGGGGTCGCCGACCGCGACGCGTTCCAGGCATTCCAGAACGGCTTGCGCGTGGCCGACTTCGAGCACCGCATCACCGGTCTCTGGGAGTTGTCGCTCCAGAGCTTCGTCGCCTCCTCGAACGTGCTGCGCGAAGCGACCTCGCTGACGTACTGGCACTCGCAGTTCACGGTCCTCGGGCTCGTCCTGCTCTGGGTCTACCTGCGGCGCAACGATCACTTCGTCCCGCTGCGCAACACGATCCTGCTCGCGAACGTGATCGGGCTGATCGGCTTCGTCCTGATGCCGACCGCTCCGCCGCGCATGTTCCCGGAGCTCGGCTTCGTCGACACGCTCGCCAACTTCGGCATCAACCACAACAGCGCGATCGTCCGGGCCGACGCGAACCCGTACGCGGCGATGCCCAGCCTCCACGCCGCTGACTCGCTGATCATCGGCGTCGGGCTCTTCTTCATCGTCCGCTCGAAGTGGGCGAAGGCGCTCTGGCTGCTCTGGCCGCTCTGGGTCTGGTTCTGCGTGATGGCGACCGGCAACCACTTCTGGCTCGACATCGTGGCGGGGATCCTCGTCGCGACCATCGCGGCCGCGGTCGTCAACCACAAGCACCTGCGGCGCTTCGTCGCGCGGGTGCGCCCGGCACCGGCCTGACCGCCGGAGGCCTGAAAGAGGCGTATACGGCGGGTGTGCGCCGTGCTGCCACGCGTGGGATGGGGCATCTCGCGCGCACGCGGATCTCACCCGACGCGCTCACGTTCGCCGGCGTCACGATCTGCGCGATCGCAAGCGTCGTCGTCTACTTCGAGTACCGCAACGAGATCCTCTGCTTCTGGGTCGGGGCCGCGCTCTTCGTCGTCGGCTCGGTGCTCGACATCCTCGACGGGGCGCTTGCTCGGTCGAGCGGCAAGGGGACGACGTTCGGCGCGTTCCTCGACTCGACGACGGACCGCATCGGCGAGGCGTTCATGCTCGGAGCGATCGCGCTCGTCTTCTCGCGTGACGGGAACGACGTGGCGCTCGCGTTCGCCTTCGCGGCGGTCGTTGGCTCGTTCCTCGTCAGCTACACCCGCGCGCGCGCGGAGGCGCTCGGACTGAAGGGCGACGTGGGGATCGGAAGCCGGGCCGAGCGCGTGGTCGTGATCGTGACCGGTCTCGTGCTCGCTCCCTGGGGCGTGCTGCCCTGGGCGATCTACCTGCTGACCGCGACGGCGTGGATCACCGTCGTCCAGCGCGTGCTAGCAGTTCGTTCGCAGCTCCGACAAGGTTGATACTCTGCTAGCAGCAGTGCGCTGCTAGCAGAATGGCGAAGAGAGAGCAGACCAGCATCCTCGTCCGGATGCCGAAGACCCTGAAGCGCCGGCTCGGCCGCGAGGTCTCGCGCCGGGACAGCACTCTCAACGATGTCGCCGTCGCGATCCTCGCCGACGAGTTCGACGTCGACTTCACGCCGAGCGGCCGGCGCGGCCCTGCGCCCGGTGAGAGCGGCGACGTGCTCCTGCGCGTCCCGCCCGCACTCAAGCGCAGGCTCGACGACGCCGCTCGCGAGCGCAGCAGCAGCACGAACACCGTCGTCGTCGACTCGCTCACCGAGCGACTCGACGCAGCCATCCCCAGAAAGGAACCAATGCCAAAGAACGGCAGCCAGAACGGCAAGACGCGTGGGAACGAGAAGGTCCGCGTCGCGATCATCGGCGTCGGCAACTGCGCCAACTCGCTCCTCCAGGGAGTCGAGTACTACAAGGACGCCTCGCCGGATGAGTTCGTCCCCGGCCTCATGCACGTCGACCTCGGCGGCTACCACGTCCGCGACGTGGAGTTCACGGCCGCGTTCGACGTCACGACGACGAAGGTCGGGAAGGACCTCGCCGACGCGATCTGGGCGAAGCCGAACAACACGATCAAGTTCGCCGACGTCCCGAAGACCGGCATCACCGTCTCGCGCGGCATGACGCACGACGGGCTCGGCAAGTACCTGTCCGAGATCGTCGACAAGGCGCCCGGCGACACGGACGACGTCGTGAACATCCTCCAGGAGACGGGTACGGACGTCGTCGTCAACTACCTCCCGGTCGGCTCCGAGGAGGCGACCAAGTGGTACACGGAGCAGATCCTGAACGCGGGCTGCGCGATGGTGAACTGCATGCCCGTCTTCATCGCCAAGGGCGGCTACTTCGGGCGCCAGTTCGAGGAGCGCGGGCTTCCGATCGTCGGCGACGACATCAAGTCGCAGGTCGGCGCGACGATCACGCACCGCGTGCTGACGACGCTCTTCCGCGAGCGCGGCGTGAAGCTCGACAAGACAATGCAGCTCAACGTCGGCGGGAACTCCGACTTCCTGAACATGCTCGAGCGTGAGCGTCTCGAGTCGAAGAAGATCTCGAAGACGAACGCGGTCACGTCGATGCTCGACTACGACCTCGGCGCGGACAACGTGCACGTCGGCCCGTCCGACTACGTGCCGTGGCTGACCGACCGCAAGTGGGCGTACATCCGCATGGAGGGCACGTCCTTCGGCGACGTGCCGCTCAACGTCGAGCTCAAGCTCGAGGTGTGGGACTCGCCGAACTCGGCCGGGATCGTGATCGACGCGGTTCGGCTCGCGAAGCTGGCGCTCGACAACGGCGTCGGCGGGGCGCTCGAAGGGCCCAGCGCCTACCTGATGAAGTCGCCGCCGAAGCAGCTCCCGGACGACGAGGCGCGGGACGCCGTCGAGAGCTTCATCAAGAAGTACGGACGCAAGAAGGCGAAGGCCAAGGCGGCCGCTCAGTCCTAGTTCGCAAAGCGCGCGGGGGCCGGTGCGGGCCGGCCCTCGCGACCGCACTACACTCGGTGGGTCGTGTCCCTGCGAATCTGCCTGGTGACCCCTTTCTCGTGGTCTCAGCCGCACGACGTGAACGAGCACGTCGCGGGGATCGCCGACGCGCTCCGGAAGCGCGGCCACTCGGTCAGCGTCCTCGCGCCCTCGAATCGCGCGGCCGATCTCGCGGCGGGACGCCGCGCGCTGCGTGACGGGCTCGAGGCGCCGCTGATCGCGCTCGGTCCGGCCGTGCCGATCTCGCGGCGAAGCAGGATCGGCCTGCCGGTCGGCGTCCGAGCCAACCTGGCCACAGCGCTCTCCCACGGAGCGTTCGACGTCGTCCACGGCTTCGAGCCCGGCCTGCCGAGCCTTTCGTACCTTGCTCTCCGGGATGGGCGCGCACTGAGCGTCGCGAGCTTCTTCTCGCCGGAGCGGCTCGGGTACCCGCCCGCGAAAGCGCAGCGCGAGAAGCTGCTCGCCCGGATCGACGCGCTCGTGGCGTCGTCGCCCGAGGCCGCGCACGCCGCTGCGCAGCGTTTCCCCGGCGACTACCGGATCGTCCCGGAAGGCGTCGACACCGGGCTCTTCACTCCGGGAACGAAGCGGCAGCTCGTCGTCCTCGAGTGGCGCCCAATCGAACGCCCGCTCGCCCGGGCGGTGCAGCGCGCCCTGGGCGAGCTCCCCGACTGGGAGCTCGTCTACCTGCGCACGAAGAAGCTGGCCGGACGGCCCGCGGTCCCGGCGAAGCTCCGCGGACGCGCTCGCGTGCGGACGGCCCGCGACGGGAAGAGCAGAGCGCCGATCCTGGCCGAGACCGCAATCTTCGTGCCGGCGCTCGACGGTCTGTCGCGCGTCTCGCTCGAGGCGGCCGCGGCCGGAGCGGCGATCGCCTCTCCCCCCGGCGTGCAGGAGCAACCCGAGCTCGTAGCGGCCGCGCTTGCCCGCTTCGCCGAGAACGAGCCGCTCCGCAAGCAGCTCTCGGAGGAGGCGAGGCGCGGAGTCGCGGGCAAGACGTTCGACGACGTCGGCGCCGAGCTCGAGGAGCTGTACGAGAGTCTCGGCAAGCGGCGGCGAACGCCCAGGCCACCCGACCCGCTTGCGGACCGGGACTGGATCCTCGCCGACCTGCACCTGCACACGTCGTGGTCCGCCGACTGCTCCGTCGAGGTCGAAGATCTGCTCGACCACGCAGAGAACACCGGCCTCGGAGCGATCGCGGTCACCGACCACAACGTCTTCGGCGGCGCCCTCGAGGCCGTGGAGCTCGCCCGGGGGCGCGACCTGATCGTGATCCCGGGCGAGGAGATCAAGACCGACGGCCAGGGCGAGGTGATCGGTCTCTTCCTCAAGGAGGAGATCCCACGAGGCATGTCGTTCGGGGACACGATCGCTGCGATCAAGGCCCAGGGCGGGCTCGTCTATCTCCCACACCCGTTCGACCGCATGCACTCGATCCCGAACCCGGCGACGCTGCACCGCAACCTCGGCGACGTGGACGTGTTCGAGGTCTACAACGCGCGCCTGCTCTTCGAGGCGTATAACGACGAGGCGCTCCGCTTCGCCCGCAAGTACAACCTGACGATGGGCGCCGGCTCCGACGCGCACGTCCTGCAGGGGCTCGCAACGGGCGGCCTGCGGATGCGCGCGTTCGAGGGCCCGGACGAGTTCCTGCTCAGCCTGCGGACGGCCGAGATCCTGCGGCGACCGAAGTCACTCGCCTACCTGCAGTCGCTGAAGTGGGTAGCGCAGGTCAAGGAAAGAGTTCGCTAGCCGAGAACTGGAAACGTGCCGCTGTGACCTCTGTGTCGACCGATGAGATCTACGAGAAGTACCTCAAGAAGGCGATCGCCGAGATCAACGACCTCGGGCACGAGATCGCCGCCGCCGGAAACGGCGAGCGAGTGCCCGTGCTCGGATCCGGGCATCCCCGCGCGGACGTGATGCTCCTCAAGCACCGCCCGCAGGCAGCGGAGGTCCAGGAGGGCGTCGCGTTCTTCGGACGCACGGGCCAGGCGATCCTCAAGTCGCTTCAGCGCCTGAACGTCGACCCGCTCTCGGTCTACGGGACGAACTGCCTGAAGTTCGCCGACGAGCCCGCGGACGAGGCTCGCCCGTTCCTCGTGCGCGAGCTGCACATCGTCCAGCCGAAGCTCGTCGTCGTCATGGGCGAGGACGCGCTCGGGTTCCTGAACGCGCTCGAGTTCCCGCTCGCGGCCGACCTCGAGCCCGAGCTGGGCGTGCTCCAGGACTGGACGCCGACCGTGCAGGTGCTCGTACGTGCCGGACATCGACGCGTCGCTCGACGAGCAGCCGGCGAAGACGGAGTTCTGGAACGCGTTCAAAGCTTTGGGTCCGTGGTGGGCAGAGTTACCGCCCTATTGAGCGCACGCCGAGCCGCCGCCCTACTACTCCTTGCGATCTACCTCGGGGCGTACTACGCCTTGGCGGAGTCGCTGCCGACCTTCAGTCTCTGGTGGGACATCGCGATCATCTCGCTGCTCGTCATCCCGCCGGTGTTCGCGCTCGTCTACTTCGCGCTGCCGCTGCGGACCGCACGCTGGCTGCTTCCGGCCGGGATCGGCGTCGCCCTGTTGGCCGCGGTACTGCAGATCGTCGGGCTCGACGTGCTCGCGAACTTCGCGAAGCTGGCCGCGGTCACGCTGCTCGCGTGGTGGTTCCTCGGCTTCTTCGAGACGGCCGCGTGGGTGGTGGTCGTCGCGCTGATCGTGCCCTGGGTGGACGCGGCCTCGGTCTGGCGCGGGCCGACGAAGCACATCGTCACGCACCAGCGAGAGCTGTTCACGACCTTCTCGTTCGCATTCCCGGTCCCGGGCGAGGCGAACACCGCGCAACTCGGCCTTGCCCGATCTTCTCTTCTTCGCCCTCTTCCTCGGCGCGGCCGACCGCTGGGGGCTGCGCACGCGGCTCACCTGGGCCGCGATGACGCTCTCCTTCGGCACGACGCTGGCGCTCACGGCCGCGTTACCGCGGGTCATCCACCGGGACGTCGCGGGACTTCCCGCCCTGCCGCTGCTCGCGCTCGGCTTCCTCGCGCCGAACGCCGACCTGCTCTGGCGCAAGCTTCGGTCGGAGGACGCCTGGGGGTCTTTGCGCTCCGAGCGCGGCGAGGCCGGCTAGGCGCGCTCCAGCAGAGCGACCGTCTCGATGTGCGGCGTGTGCGGGAACATGTCCACGGGCCGTGCGCGCACGAGGCGGTAGCCCCACTCGGCTTCGAGCTCCTTCACGTTTCCGGCCAGCGTCGTCGGGTTGCACGAGACGTAGACGATGCGCTGCGGCTCGAGGCGCGCGAGACGGCGCAGCGCCTTGCCCGAGAGCCCGGCCCGCGGCGGGTCGACGACCGCGACGTCAGGAGCACCGGCGCGCTCTCTCAGGTCGTTGATCGCCTCCCCCACCTCGCCCGCGTAGAACGCCGCGTTCGTGATCCCGTTCAGGTCCGCGTTCTCGAGCGCGCACGCAACCGACTCCTCGGACACTTCGATCCCCCACACGGTCAGCGCGTCGCGGGCCAGCGTGAGCCCGATCGTCCCGATGCCGCAGTAGAGGTCGTAGACGCTCTCCTCGCCCGTCAGGGCTGCGAACTCGCGGGCGAGCTCGTACAGGCGCTCGGCCATCGCCGTGTTCGTCTGGAGAAAGGCGTTCGGACGCACCCGGAACCGCAGCCCGCAGAGCTCCTCTTCGATCGCGTCGGCGCCGTGCAGGAGCTGCGTCGGGAGGTTCGTCACCTCGGCGGGCCGGTCGTTGACCGACCAGTGGATCGACCGCACCTCGGGGAAGCGCTCGAGCACGGCGACGAAGCTGTCCACGTCGAGCAAGCCCGGGGCGGTCACGAGTTGGACGAGCGCCTGTCCCGTGTTCCGCCCTTCGCGGACGACGAGGTGGCGCAGGAAGCCCGTGTGCTCGGCCTGGTCGTACGCCTCGAGGCGCTCCGCGCGCGCCCAGTCACGCACGGCTTCTCGGATCGCGTCTCCGAGGTCGGTCGTGAGCCAGCACTTGCGTATGTCCAGCACCTCGTCCCAGCGGCCGGCGCGGTGCAAGCCGAGCGCAGGACCGTCCGGCGTCGTCGTGAACGAGTACTCCATCTTGTTCCGGTAGTGGAACGGCTCGGCCGGGACGATCGGCTCGAGCGGCGGGTCCTCGACTCTGCCGATCCTGCGGAGCGCCTCGTCGACCTGCGCCGCCTTCGCTTCGAGCTGCGCCTCGTACGCGAGGTCCTGGAACCGGCAGCCTCCGCAGGCCGGGTAGTGCTCGCAGGGCGCGTCGACCCGCGGCGCTCCCGCCTCGACGACCTCGAGTGCGAGTGCTTCCGCGTGGTTGCGCTTCACGCGGGTCACGCGTGCGCGAACGATGTCGCCCGGCAGACCGCTGCGGACGAAGACGACGAAGCCGTTCAGACGCGCGACGCCGTTCCCGCCGTAGGCGAGCGACTCGATCCTGAGGTCGAGCTCGTCGTCCAGTCGAACGGGCGCGGCCATGGGCCCAGCATAGGGTTCGGGCGTGGAGCTGAGGTTCGAGACGCCTTCGACGCCGCAGCGGTTACGAGCAGTGGGCGGCGATCCTCGAGCAGGTTTCCGGGGACCTGTTCGACGTCGACGAGATCGCGCACTTCGTCTCGTCGGACACGGAGAGCGCGTTCCTGCTCGCGCTCGCAGGCGACGAGGCGATCGGCTGCGGCGTCGGCCGGCCCTCGTCGATCCAGAGCAGTCTGTACGCGATGGTCCGCGTCCTGCCGGAGCACCGCGGGCAAGGCGCCGGGACACGGATCTACGAGGCGCTGTCGGTGCACGCCGGCTCGCTCGGGCGCGAATCACTCTGGGGTCGCGTGCGCGAAGACGATGCCGGATCACGCGACTTCCTCCGCAAGCGCGGCTTCCGCGAGGCCGGCCGCGAGTACGAGGTCGTGCTCGACACGGCACACGCCGAAGCCCGGTCCGAGCCGCCCGACGGAATCGAGCTCGTGTCGCTCGCCGACCGGCCCGACCTGGAGCGGGAGGTCTACGAGGTGGACTGCGAGGTCGGCGCGGATGTCCCGCGGCCCGAGGGCGACGACTTCGCAGGCCAGCCGTTCGCCCGCTGGCGCGAGCAATACCTCGAAGGCCCTGGAGCCGTTCCGGCAGCGATGATCGCCGCCGTCGCAGGAGACGAGGTCGTCGGGTACACGGGCCTTCGAAGACGGGGCTCGATCTCGCCGATCGCCGAGAACCTGCTCACCGCGGTACGCCGGGACTGGCGCAGGCGCGGAATCGCCACTGCCCTCAAGCGGGAGCAGATCGCCCGCGCCCGAGCCGCCGGGATCGAGCAGATCTTCACGACGAACGACGAGACGAACGTGGGCATGCGCGGTGTCAACGCAAGCCTCGGTTACCGACCCGGCTCCGACTCAGATCGTCGTCAGCGGGCCGCTCGCTACGTGATGTCGCGCCGCCTGGTCAGAACGACGGCGAGAGCGCCGAGCCCGACCAGATAGGCGACCACCACCGCAAACGAGTGCCCGAAGGACGGAACGTCATTTCCGCTGCCCCCTAGCAGGCCGCCGAGTGCGGAGCCGATCAGATAGTCCTTCGTCCCGGAGAAGAGACCGCCGAGCGCGGGCTCGAGAAAGACAATCCAGGCCAGGACGAGAATCACCGCGCCGAGCTGCCGCTTGATGCTCGCCCCGATGAAGAAGCCGATCATGGCGACGATCGCGGCGCCCAGGAACAGGCGCGCCACGAGCTGCCACTCGTGCCCGCCGAAGTGGTAGTCGGCGCGCCCGCCGACCCAGATCTCCGCGATCACGATCGGAAGCAGCGCGGCCGGCAGGGTGAGCAGCAGGCTCGCGATCACAGCGGCGCCGGTCTTGGCGGCGAGCACCTTCTCCCGCACCGGAGCCGCGAGGAACGTGAGCGTGATCGTCCCGTGCCGGTACTCGGTCGTCGCGATGAGCACGCCGACGAGCGTCGTGAAGAGCAGCGCGACCCCGCCCATCGTCGCGATGTCTCGGCTCAGATTTGGAGGAAGCACGGGGTCGTTCACCGCGGAATGGATCGTCGCGATCGTCCCGATCAAGACGATGGCGAGCTCTGAGAGCAGGATCCCGAGCAAGACCCGAGGAGCCGTCCAGACCTTCAGGAGCTCCGCCGTGACCAGGCGCATTACTGGACTTCCTCCTGGGACGTCAGATCGAGGAACGCCTCTTCGAGCGAAGAGCTCTCGGCAACCAGCTCGTGCAGGACGATTCCCCTGGCAGCGGCGATCTCGCCCACCTGAGCCGTGGTCGCATCTGCGAGCGTCAGCAAATCGCCTTCGGACGAGGCGACCTTGACGCCCGCCTCCTCGAGCGCGGCGCGCAGCTGGTCGGCCTGCGGGCTCCGCGCGCGGATGCCGCCGGCGGCGCGCGCCACCAGCTCGGCCGTCGTCGCCTGGACGACGAACTTGCCGCGGTGGATGATCACGACCTCGTCGACGATCTGCTCCACCTCCGCGAGGACGTGACTCGAGATGAAGATCGTCCGACCCTCCGCCGCGAGCGAGCGCAGGAACTCGCGCAGCCAACGAATTCCCTGAGGGTCGAGCCCGTTCGCCGGCTCGTCGAGCACGAGGATGCGCGGATCGCCGAGCAGCGCCCCCGCGAGGCTGAGACGCTGGCGCATCCCGAGCGAGTAGCCCCCGGCGCGGCGTCCTGCGGCACCCTGGAGGTCGACGATCTGGAGCACTTCCTCGACCCGCGAGCGCGGGAGTCCGGTCGCCGCAGCCAGGACCCGCAGATGATTTCGTCCGGAGCGGCCCGGGTGGAAGTCGGTCGCCTCCAGAACCGCCCCGACCTGCTGCGTCGGCGACTCGAGCTGCCGGTAGAGCCGCCCCATGACGGTCGCTCCGCCGGCGGTCGGGTGAACGAGGCCGAGGATCACGCGCAGCGTGGTCGTCTTCCCCGCGCCGTTCGGCCCCAGGAATCCGGTGATCGCGCCCTCGCGGATCTTGAAGCTCAGATCGTCGACGGCGACGGTCTTCCGGTAGCGCTTCGTGAGGTTCGCGACCTCGATCAAGTGAGAGGCGTGACGTAGACCTTGCGTTTCCTCGGACCGTCGAACTCGCAGAAGAAGATTCCCTGCCACGTTCCGAGGGCAAGACGGCCGTCCTGCAGCGGGATCAGAACCTGGGGCCCGGCCAGCGAAGCGCGCACGTGCGACGGCGCGTTCTCTTCGCCGTCCTCGATGTGCTGCCAGCCCCAGTCCTCGCCGACGACGCGCTCCATTGCGGCCTCGAGGTCGCGTGCGACCGCGGGATCGGCGTGTTCGTTGATCGTCACGCCCGCGGTCGTGTGCGGAACGAAGACGAGCGCGGCGGTCGCGCCTTCGACCCCGTTCAACGCGGACTCGACCTCGCGGGTGATCTCCACGAGCTGCGTCTTCCGCTCGGTGCTGATCTCGATCTCGCGCACGTCGTTATCCTACGAACCCTTGTCCAGTGCGGCCCCTCCTTTGAACTCGGCCGACCTCGACCGCTTCCGCGAGCGAGCCGACCGCTTCATCGCGGAACTGGACGAGGAGTACTACCTCCACTACGCCGGCCACAAGGACAAGCTCGAGCTCGCCCCGATCTTCGAGCGCTTCACCGACCTGACGCAGCTCGACCAGGCGCTCGCGCTCGGCAAGACCGCGAACGGCGACCGCCGCGTGACCGAGCTCTGGCGCTTCGCCTCGGAGGGCTTCCTGGGTGAGCTGACGCGCGACCAGGCCGAGAAGGTGGCCGAGCTCGAAGCAACCCTCGAGGCCGAGATCGACGGCGAGACGATCCCGTTCAGGATGCTCCGGCCCGCGATGGCGAACGAGGCTGACCGCGACAAGCGGGAACGGATCGACAAGGCGCGCGTCGACCTGACCGAAGAGCATCTGAACCCGCTCCACGCCGAAGGTGTCCGCATCGTCCGAGACGGCGTCGAACGCCTCGAGGCGCCCAACTACACGGAGCTCTACCGCCGCTTCGGCTTCCGCCTCGACGACCTGGCGGCTCAGTGCCGCGACCTCCTCGACTCGACCGAGAAGGTGTTCGAGGAGTCGGCGGACAGGCTCTTCCGCGCCCGCGTCGGGATCGGGCTCGACGGGGCCCGCCGCTGGGACGTGATCCGCATGTTCCGCGCGCCCGAATGGGATCCACAGTTCCCGGCCGAGAAGATGCTGCCGGCGCTCGAGGCGACGCTCGCCGACATGGGAGTCGACCTCAAGTCCCAGGAGAACGTGGAGCTCGACGTCGAGCAGCGGCCCAAGAAGAGCCCGCGCGCGTTCTGCGCGCCGATCGAGATCCCGGGCCGCGTCATGCTCGTGATCCAGCCGATGGGTGGCGCGGACGACTGGCGCGCTCTCTTCCACGAGGCCGGACACACGGAGCATTACGCGAACACCTCCGCCGACCTCTCGATGGAGGAGAAGCGACTCGGCGATGTCGCAGTCACCGAGGGCTGGGCGATGCTGATGCAGCACCTGACGGACGACCCGGCCTGGCTCACGCGGCGCCTCGACTTCCCGCGGCCCGACGAGTTCGAGCGCGAGGGCGTGACCCAGCTCCTGTACATGGTGCGCCGCTACTCGGCGAAGCTTCTATACGAGATCGAGTTCCACTCGGCGGACGACCCGACGCAGCTCTCGAACCGCTACGTCGAGCTACTCGGCGACGCGCTGAAGATCGAGCCATCCGCCGCCGACTACCTGGCCGACATCGACTCGAGCTTCTACGTCACCGGCTACCTGCGCTCGTGGGCGTTCGAGGCGCAGTTCCGAACGCACATGCGCGAGCGCTTCGGCAACGACTGGTTCACGAAGCGCGAGGCCGGCTCGCTCGTCCGCGAGCTCTGGGAGACCGGCATGAGCATGACCGCCGATGAGATCCTGAACGAGGTGGCCGGCCAGGAGCTCGAGATGGACGCGGTCGCCCAGCTCACCCGCGGCGTCCTGACGGCGTAGACGAGGCCCAGAGGCATGAGAACGTTGGCAATCGCCGGTGCAGTTGCCGGTCTGGTGGCCGTTCTCCTCATCTGGCGACCGTGGAGCTCGAACATGTCGGCTCGAGCTGTCGAGCGGGCGCTACCCGCTCAGATCCGGACCGAGTATCCGCGCCTGCAAAGCAACGTTCACTTTCGTTGCACCCGTGTTCACAATGACGGGAGCATCGCAATGAGAAACGTCGACTATCAGTGCGACCCCGTAGGCGGAGGACGAAGCTCCACGGGCTTCTGGGTCGGAACGAACCGACACCGAATCACCGACATCCAACCGATGGGCTAGGCCATGAGCGAAGAGCTCGTACCGCGAGACGAGGTGCGCGCGACGATCGAGGCGCGCAAGGAGCTGGGCGAAGAAGCGGAGCCGGCGCTGATCGAGGCGTTCGTCGACCGCATCGAGAAGGAGCTCGGAAAACGGCAGCGTGAGAGCGAGCAGTCGCTCCGGCGCAAGCGCGAGCACCAGAAGGAGATGGTGCTCGGCGGGATGGCGCTGTCGATTCCGCTGGTCATCGTCGCGGCGATCTTCACCGGCCTCGCGGGCGTGATCGTAGTCTGCGGCGTGCTCGCGGTGATCGCGATCGTCACCGCGCGCTAGTCGTCAGGCGCGCGAGGCTCGGGGACCGGTCGCGAACATCTGAGCGAGCACGCCCGCCACGACGAACGCGAGGCCGACGGCAGCCCACTTGCGCGGGTCGTAGAGATCGTCGCACTGGACACCGCGGCCCGCGTCGAACGAGTGACAGACGGTTCCCGGCCCTTCGCGGTTCAGTACGCCACGACCAGCAGAGGCACGCCGATTCCGACGAGCACGCCGTAGGCCGAGGCGCGCAACCGCGGCCGCGTGAGCAGAACGATCGCGACCACGACGCTGGCGGGGATCGTGAAGAGCCCGATCACGCTGATCCCGAAGCCGAAGCCCACTCCGACGAGCGCCCAGAGCCAGAAGGCCATGTCGCCGAGCCTGCCGGCCCGATTCTGGAAATTCATGCACCGAGCATGACAAACCCCCAGTCGCAGAGGCTCGAGCGCACCTCATGCAGCGATGGGCGTTCGAGCCCGTCCTAAACGCTTGGCGGGGATGCCGCCCAGCGTTGAGGCCATACACTCGCCGCACCATCGGCATCGCGCTGCGGCGCCGAAAGCGACGGAGGAGGAGAGAGTGTTTCTCGCAACGAGCAAGGTCGAGGATTTCGACCGTTGGATGAATATCTTCTCAACCACGAGCCTCGAGAAGCGAAAACAGCACGGGTCCAAGGGCTCGCACGTCTTTCGCGACCCGAATGAGGAGGGCCGGATCTGGGTGCTCTTCGACTGGGACGCCGAGGGCTGGCAGAACTTCATCTCCGACCCCGAGGTCCCGGCGATCCTTCAAGAAGCGGGACACGCGACTAGGCCTCAGATTGCGGAGATCGCCGGCCAACTCGACGGCTAGCACGTCCCCACGAACCGCGGCGGGCTCCGCCTGGCTCCTTGCCGACCGAGATGTCTTAGAGCGCGCCGCCGGCCGCAGGTGGCGCGTTCGCAGCCTCGCCCTGATCGCCGACCGGGTTCCGCGACAGGTAGTCCTCCGCGAGCAGGATGTTCGACTCCGACGCTCGCTCGACGACGCTCAGCAACGCGGACATGCTCGACACCTCCTCGCGCTGCTCCTGAAGGAACCAGTGCAGGAACTGCTCGCCGACGAGGTCGTTCTCCTCGCGGGCGAGCGCGGCCAGCGCGGCGATCTGCTCCGTGACGCGCTTCTCCTGGTCGAGCGCTAGCGCCACAGGCTCTCGGGCATCCGCAAATGTCGTCTTCGGCGCCTCGACGGCCGGGACGACGACCTCGTGGTCGGAATCGAGCAGGAACTGGACGATCATCATCGCGTGGTTCCGTTCCTCGACCGCCTGCCGGTAGAAGTGCGCGGCCAAGAGCGGCAGCGTCTCGCCGTCGAACCAGACCGCGATCGCGACGTACTGCTGTGAGGCCGCGAACTCGTAGGCCACCTGGTCGTTCAGTCTTTCCGGGAACGAGGCCATCGGAGCGACTCTATCCGGTGTGTAAGTGCATACTCTCTATACATGCGGACGAAGATTCTGATCGCCGGCGCGGCCGGGCGCGACTTCCACAACTTCAACGTCGTCTACCGCGGCCGCGACGAATACGACGTCGTCGGCTTCACGGCGACGCAGATCCCGGACATCGCCGGGCGGGTCTACCCCCCGCTGCTTGCCGGCGAGCTCTATCCCGACGGCATCCCGATCAGTCCTGAGGCCGAGCTCGAGGCGTTGATCCACGAGCACGAGGTGGAAGAGGTCGTCTTCGCCTACTCGGACGTGACGCACGAGCACGTCATGCACATCGCGTCGCGCGCGCTTGCGGCCGGTGCGAGCTTCCGGCTCCTGTCGCCGCACGACACGATGATCGCGTCCTCGAAGCCGGTCGTGGCGATCTGCGCGGTGCGCACGGGCTCGGGCAAGAGCCAGACGACGCGCCGGGTCGCACAGCTGCTCCGCGAGGACGGCAAGCGTGTGGCCGTCCTCCGGCACCCGATGCCGTACGGCGACCTGACGAAGCAGGTCGTCCAGCGCTTCGAGCGCTACGAGGATCTCGAGGCCGCCGACTGCACGATCGAGGAGCGCGAGGAGTACGAGCCGCATCTCGCCGAGGGCAACCTGGTCTTTGCCGGCATCGACTATGCCGCGATCCTCGAGGCCGCCGAGCGCGAGGCGGACGTGATCGTGTGGGATGGCGGCAACAACGACACGCCGTTCATCAAGCCGGACGTCCACATCGTCGTCGTCGACCCGCACCGGCCCGGACACGAGCTCCGCTACCACCCAGGTGAGACGAACCTGCGCATGGCGAACGTCTGTGTCGTGAACAAGGTCGACAGCGCGGCGCAGGAAGGCATCGACGCAGTGCTCGGCTCGATCCGGACGCACAACCCGGAAGCGCAGGTCGTCCTCGCCAACTCCCCGTTCCACGTCGAAGGCGACGCCTCGCAGATCGCCGGCAAGCGCGTGCTCGCGATCGAGGACGGCCCGACGCTGACGCACGGCGAGATGACCTACGGCGCTGCGGTGCTCGCCGCGAAGGCGAACGGAGCCGCCGAGCTGATCGACCCGCGCGAGTGCGCCGTCGGCTCGATCGCCGCGACGTTCGATGAGTACCCGCACGTCGGCGCTCTCCTCCCCGCGATGGGCTACGGCCAGAAGCAGCGGGAAGACCTTCGCGAGACGATCGAGCGCTGCGATCCCGACCTCGTCCTGATCGGGACGCCGATCGACCTCCGCACCTTGATCGACTTCGGCCGCCCTGCGCTGCGGATCACGTATCGCCTGCAGGAAGTCGGCGAGCCGACCCTCGCCGACGTGCTCGCCAGCTACGGCCTGATCGGCGAGCACGCAGCACTCGTGTGATCGATTACGCATCGGTGCGTAACGCAACTTAGCGTAATCACTGTTACGCTTCGGCGATGAACCCGTTCCGGTACGGAGCCCTCGCCCTCGACGAGGCGTTCACGAACCGAGAGAACGAGATCCGCGAGCTGACGCGGGACATCCTGAACGGCCAGGACGTCGTCGTCCTCGCCCCGCGCCGCTACGGCAAGACGTCACTCGTCTGGCGGGTCATCCAGGAGGTCGACAAGAAGAAGGTCCTCGTCGCCCAGGTCAACCTGATGACGACGCCGACGAAGGAGCGGCTCGCCGAAAAGCTCGCGGACACGATCTACGAGCACATCGCCTCCGCCCTCTTCCGCGCGCGCGAGCGACTGCGGATCTTCGCCGACCTGCGCATCCGTCCGATCGTCACGGTCGACCCCGAGACGGGCGCGCCGAGCTTCAGCTTCGACGCCGGCTATCCGAGGCAGGACGTCGACGCGACGATCGAGCGCCTGCTCGAGCTCCCCGGGCAGCTCGCCGCGGAGCGCAAGCGCAAGGTCGCGCTCGTCTTCGACGAGTTCCAGGAGGTCGTCGACATCGACCCGGATCTCCCGAAGCTGATGCGCTCCGTCTTCCAGGAGCAGCCCGAAGTGGCGCACGTCTACCTCGGAAGCAAGCGCCACATGATGGAGCGCATCTTCAACGACGAGAACGAGCCCTTCTGGCGCAGCGCCCGGCAGATGGAGCTCGGCGTGATCGACCCGCCCCGCTTCGAGGGCTATCTCTCGACCAGCTTCGAGCGCACCGGCAAGAAGATCGCCCCGGAGACGATCGCCGCCGTGCTCGACACCACGGGCGGCCATCCCTACGCGACCCAGGAGCTCTGCTACTTCCTCTGGGAAGAGACGTCGAAGGCTCGCGTCGCCAGGCCCGCCGAGTACGAGCGCGCGCTCGCGGACGTCCTCCGCGCGGAGCACGCCCACTTCGAGCTGATCTGGGACCAGGCGTCGGCGGCGCAACGACTGACGCTCCAGGCTCTCGCGCACGAGCGCGGACGCCCGCTGAGCGGCGACTACCGCCGCCGTCACAGGCTGCCGGGAGCATCCACGGTCCAGCGGGCACTCCAGGCGCTGACCCGCAACGAGCTCGTCACTCGGTCCGACAACGAGTACCGGATCGCGGAGCCGTTCCTGGCCGACTGGCTCCGTCGCCAGGCCTGAAACGCACTTCTGCGTTACGCGTCCCTGCGTAGTTCCTGAACCGCGCGCCGGGGTCGCGCGAACAAGCGGCGACCTAAAACGAAAGGAGCCGCAACTCCATGCGCAAGCTCGCACTCATCGCCCTGGCAATCGCCGGCGCCGCCGTTCTCGCAGCAGCAACGCGAGACGCGGGGCCGCAGGCGAGCCAGGCGTCAAGCCACCGGGAAGCGCCGCTGATCTCGGAAGATCCGGCTGCGGACAACACAGACCTCTACGCGTTCCGCAGCCCGGACAAGCCGAACACCCTCACCATCGTCTCGAACTGGATCCCGGGTGAGGATCCCGCCGCGGGGCCGAACTACTACACGTTCTCGCCGCGCGCCCGCTACAACATCAAGATCGACCGGAACGGCGACGGGAAGCCGGAGATCGTCTACCGCTTCCACTTCGGCCGTAAGACCGGCGACCTCTTCCTGGGCAACACCGTTCAGCCGTACACGGTCGAGAAGATCGTCGGGACGCACACGCAGATCGTCGCCCGCGGCAAGACACCGCCGAACAACATCGGCCCGCGGACGCTGAAGGGCAAGGACTACCGACAGCTATCCGCGTCGCGCGTGACCGCCCTCGCGGGCGGCGGCAAGGTCTTCGCCGGCCAGCGCGACGACGCGTTCTACGGCGACATCGGGGCGATCTTCGACCTGCTCGCGATCCGCAAGGGCACGGGCAACCAGGGCGGCGGCAAGGACTTCTTCGCCGGCTACGCCGTCCACGCGATCGCGCTCCAGATCCCGATCTCGGAGCTCGACACGAAGAACCACGTGATCGGCGTCTGGGCAACGACGGACCGCCAGCAGGTGAAGGTCCACAACGGCCGCGCACGGATGCGCTGGTCGCAGGTCTCGCGCCTCGGCAACCCGCTCGTGAACGAGGTCGTGATCCCGACCGCGCTCAAGGATCTCTGGAACCACTGGACGCCCTCGCGCGACAAGTACTTCCAGCGCTACTACCGCGCTCCGATCCTCGCCAAGGTGATGAACCAGCTCTACCACCTCGGCGTGCCCGAGAAGAACCGCAAGGATCTCGTCTCGGTCCTGCTCACGGGTGTGAACGACCCGAAGCTCAACTACACGGGCCCCACGCTCGCGGACATGCTGCGCGTGAACCTCTCGGTTCCCGTCACGCCTCCGAGTGGCTTCAGCAGGCTCGGCGTGCTCGGCGGCGACCTGCAGGGTTGGCCGAACGGGCGGCGCCTCGGAGACGACGTCATCGACATCGCCGAGCAGGCGGTGGCCGGCGCCCTCGTCGGCAAGAAGGTGCCGCTCGGCGACGGCGTCGACGGCCCGGACCGCCCGCGGCTCGCCGTCTTTCCCTACGAGGCGGACCCCGCCTCCGGCTACGCGAACGAGAAGGGCAAGTAGCCGTCCCTCGGAGAGCCCGTCCTCGCGGGCGGGCTCTCCATCGAACCGGAGGAGCCACTCATGCGAACAACGCGAAACGAACGGGGTCAGGGAGGTGAGGCGGCAATGAACACAGCCGTCGAAAGGAGAAAGATCTTCATCGCACTGGGGCTCGCCCTCGGCGCCCTGTTCCTCGTGCTCTTCGCGCGCGGAACAGGCCCGCAGGCGGCACAGGCGGCGAGCCATCGAGAAGCACCGCTCATCGCGCTCGATCCAACCGCGGACATCACGGACTTCTTCATGTTCCGCGACTACGAGCCCGGCCAGCAGGACAAGGTCGCGCTGATCATGAACGTCATCCCGGGCGAGGAGCCGAGCTCGGGGCCGAACTACTGGAACTTCGACCCGAACGTCCTCTACAAGTTCTCGATCGACAACAACGGGGACGGCAAGGCGGACGACGTCGAGCTCGAGTTCCGCTTCCGCACGGAGCCGGTCCGCGGCATCGCACGCCAGTTCACGCTCCCGTTCTCGTACGTGGGCGGAGCGGGCGGATTGCCGCCAATCACGGCGCTCGACGGCCCAGGCTCGGAGGGCCTCGGTCTGCGCCAGCGCTATACGGTCACGCTCGTTCGCGGCCACCACCGCACGCAGGTCGCCGACGGACTGATCGCCGTCCCGTCGAACGTCGGCCCGCGGACGATGCCGAACTACGCAGCACTCGCGGCTCAGGGCACGTATGACCTGGGCAACGGGATCAAGGTCTTCGCAGGCCAGCGTGAAGACCCGTTCTACATCGACCTCGGAGGCGTCTTCGACACGCTCAACCTGAGGCGGATCCCTCCGATCGAGACCCCGGCGGAGGATGCGAACGACAACGTGAACCCGTTCGGCACGGACATGCTGTCGGGCTTCAACGTCCATTCGATCGCGGTCGAGCTGCCCGCGTCGATGCTGACCGGCGACACCGGCGCGACGACGATCGGCGGATATGCCAGCACGAGCCGGCCGCACGTCGAGGTCGACGGCGACGGCCACGGCGGGTTCAGGCAGGTCCAGCGACTCGCGAACCCGCTCGTCAACGAGGCGATCATCGGCACCGTCGACAAGGACCGCTGGAACTCGCTCGAGCCGGACCAGGAGAGCAGGTTCGAGGACTACTACCTCAACCCGCGCCTAGCCCTGGCGCTCGAGCTCGTGTTCGGCGTTCCCGCGGCGAAGACGAACCGCACGGATCTCCGCGACCTGTTGCTCAAGTACCAGCCGAGCGACCGGCGGCTCTCGGAGCTCCTGCGGCTGAACCTGCTGGTCCCGCCCACGCCGTTCGCGGATCAGAAGCGAATGACGGTCCTCGCGGACACGCCCGACCCGGCCGGCTGGCCGAACGGACGGCGCCCGAAGGACGACGTCACCGACATCGCAATCCGCGTCGTCGGCGGCCCCAACTACATCGCGGCCCGCGCATCCGACGGAGTGAACACGGACGACGCTGCGCTCTCCGGCAGCTTCCCGTTCCTGGCCACGCCGTTCGACGGGCGAAACCGACACCACGACAACCCGTAGGGACGTGACGAAGCAGACGAGACTCGTTCTCGCAGGGACGGCGGCGGCACTCGTCGCCGCCGTCTCCCTGGTCGGCGGGGCGCTCCGGGGCTCCGGCGGATCGGCAGACGCGGTGCCCGTGAAGGCGTCGGCCGCCGACGAGACCTTCGCTGCGGGCTTCTCTGGCGGCGACACGGCGTCGTTCGTCAGGCGGCTCGTGGACGAGTTGCGCTCACACCCGGCCGATGCGAAGAGCTACACGCTGCTCGGGCTCGCCTACCAGCAGCGCGCCCGCGAGACGGGGAATCCCGCGTACTACACGAAGTCCGAGCAGGCGCTCGACCGCGCCCGCACGCTCGACCCGCAGGATTCGGCGACGGCGAGCGCCCTCGGATCGCTCGCCCTCGCCCGGCACAGGTTCCGCGAGGCGCTGGTCTTCGGACGCGAATCGGTGCGCCTCGCTCCCTACACGGCACGCAACTACGGCGTCGTCGGCGACTCGCTGATCGAGCTTGGCCAATACGACGAGGCGTTTCGGACCTTCGACCACATGAGCTCGCTGCGGCCCGACCTCTCCTCGTACTCGCGTGTCTCGTACGCACGTGAGCTGCTCGGCCGGCCGGATGCGGCAAAGCAGGCGATGACGCTGGCGCTCGACGCGGCCGGCGGCCAGCCGGAGCCGACCGCCTGGGTCGAGACGCAGCTCGGCAAGCTCGCGTGGTCGCGCGGCCGAATCGGCGAGGCGGAGTCGCACTACCGCACCGCGCTGTCGATCTTTCCCGGCTACGTCTACGCGCTCGAGCCACTCGCGCTCGTCCTGGAGGCGAAGGGCCGCCACGGCGCCGCGCTCTCGCTCGCGCAACGCGCGGCCGACGTGCTTCCGCTTCCACAGACAGTCGCGACGCTTGGCGATCTGTACGCGCGCCACGGTCATCCTCGCGCGGCACAGCGGCAGTACGCGCTCGTCGACGTGATCCGGCGGCTGCTCGTCGCGAACGGCGTGCGAACCGACCTCGAGATTGCACAGTTCGACGCCGACCACGGCGTCAGGCTTGGGCGCGCGCTTGCGGCCGCGCGGCACGCGCGACGCGCGCGCCCGAGCATCGACGGCGACGACGTCCTCGCGTGGGCGCTCGAGCGAAACGGCCGCTGCGCCGAGGCGCTCCCCTACTCGCGGCGGGCGCTGCGACTCGGCACGCACGACGCGCTCAAGTACTTCCATCGCGGAATGATCGAGCGCTGCCTCGGACACGACTCGCGCCCGTGGTTCGTCAAAGCGGTGCGGCTGAACCCGCATTTCTCGGTGCTCTGGAGCCCGCTCGCGAGGAGGTACGCGTCGTGAAGCGCCTCGTCCTCCTACTCGGGATCGTCGTTGCGCTCGCTGCTCCCGCTGCTGCGATGGCACATCCGCTCGGGAACTTCACGGTCAACCGCTTCAGCGGGATCGAGCTCTCGGGCGACCGCGTCTACGTCAAGTACGTCCTGGACATGGCCGAGATACCGGCCTTCCAGGAACGGCAGAAGATCACGGACGAGCGGGTGTACGAGCGCGATCTGACGGCTCGAATCGGCCGCGGGCTCGATCTGCGGATCGACGGCCGGAAGCTCGCGCTCACTCCGCTCGACCACGCGCTCGCGTTCCCACCTGGGGCCGCGGGCCTGCGCACGCTCCGCTTCGAAGCCGTCTATGCGGCGGCCGCAAGCTCCGGCCGGCTCGAGCTCCACGACACGAACTTCGCCAACCGGATCGGCTGGAAGGAGGTCGTGCTGACGGCCCGCGACGGTGCGAGCGCGACGGCGTCCTCGGTGCCGTCGAGGAGCGTGAGCCACGAGCTCGCTGCCTACCCGAAGGATCTGCTCAGCAGCCCGCTCGAGGTCACGAGTGCGTCTGCGACCGTTCGGCCCGGTAACGACGGCGGCGATCCGCCCAGGCTCGAGTCTCGTGCGCAGCTCTCGGCGCGCGCTGCCGTGCGAGCGACGGGTGACGGCGGCTTCGCGAGCCTGATCGCCCGCGACCACCTCGGCGTCGGTGTGATCCTCATCTCGCTCGCGCTCGCGTTCTTCTGGGGCTCGGCCCACGCGCTCTCGCCGGGCCATGGAAAGACGATCGTCACGGCGTACCTCGTCGGCCAGCGCGGGAAGCCTCGCCACGCAGCCGCGCTCGGGCTGATCGTGACCGCGACGCACACGATCGGCGTCTTCACCCTTGGCTTCGTGACGCTCGCGCTCTCGCAGTTCATCGTCCCGGAGGAGCTCTATCCATGGATCGGGCTCGTCTCGGGGCTCCTTGTGATCGGCGTCGGTGCGTCGGTGCTCATCGGGCGAGCCCGGCACCGCCACGCGCACGGCCACGGGCACCACCATCACCATCACGGCCATGGCCATACGGAGCTCGGCTGGCGCTCACTGGCCGCCGTCGGCATCTCGGGCGGGCTCCTCCCCTGCCCGTCCGCGCTCGTCGTGCTCCTCGCGGCCATCTCGTTGCACCGAATCGCCCTCGGGCTCGGTCTGATCGTCGCCTTCAGCGCCGGGCTCGCACTCGCGATCACGGGGATCGGGCTCACCGCCATCCTCGCCAAGCGCACGTTCCGCCGTTTCGAGCTCCAGGGCCGCGTCATCGGCCTGCTCCCGGCAATCAGCGCGCTCGTTATCGTCATCGCCGGCGCGGCCATGACCGTGCGGGCCATCCCGAAAGTGAGCTGACATGTTCGGCCTCGACCACTACCTCGCTTCGTTCTCGGACGGCACGACGCTCGTGCTCGTGGCCGCCGTCGCGATCCTGCTCGGCCTCCGCCACGCCACCGACCCCGACCACCTGGCGGCTGTGACGACGCTCCTCGCTTCGACCGAACGGCGGGCGCGCGACGCGGCCAGGCTCGGACTGGCCTGGGGCGCCGGGCACGCGCTGACGCTCTTCGCGCTCGGCGTGCCGATCGTCCTCTACCGCGCATATCTGCCCGAAACGGTGCAGCGCGCCGCCGAGACCGCGATCGGGTTTCTCATCGCCGGCCTCGCCGTCTGGCTGCTCATCCGCTGGCGCCGAGGAGCGTTCCACGCACATGCGCACGATCACGGCGACCGCTCGCACGCCCACCTGCACTCGCAGGCGACCGGGCCCCACCAGCACGCGCGGAGCCGAACGCCGCTCGGTGCATTCGCCGTCGGGCTCCTGCACGGGATCGGCGGCAGCGCAGGCGTCGGCATCCTCCTCGTCAGCACGATCGACGGGACGGCGCTCGCAATCGGTGCGCTCGGGATCCTCGCCGCGTTCACCGCTGTCTCGATGACGCTGCTGACGACGGGCTTCGGCCTCTCGCTCGGCAGGCGCTCACTCGGCCGCCTCGCGCCTGCGCTCGGCATGGCCAGTCTCGCGTTCGGGCTCTGGTACGCACTGGGAGCCCAGAATCTGCTGCCGTACTATTTCTAGTCGAACCGGATCGGCAGCCCAGGGCGAATACACCCAAGCCCAGATGAGCAGCGACCCACACGATCTCCTAGCCGCCTACGCGCTCGACGCGCTCGACGACGACGAGCGCGAGCGCTTCGAGCGGCATCTTCCGGACTGCGCGGAGTGCACGGAGCAGCTTGCGCTGCTTCGCGAGCCCGTCGCGGCCCTGGCGTACGCGGCCGAAGGGCCTGTCCCTCGTAAAGAGCTGCGCGACCGGATCATCGAGAGCGCCCGCGCGGAACCGCGCGCAGCGGTCATCAAGCTGCCGCGACGAAACTGGGCCCTCGGCGCCGTCGCCGGCGTCGCAGCCGCAGCTGCGGCTCTCGCGATCGGCCTTGGCCTGTGGGCGAACTCGCTCTCGAACTCGCTCGACCATGAGCGGAGCGCCAGGTCCGCCCTCGACCAGCTCCTCGGCCAGAACGCGACCGCCAAACCGCTGATCGGCGCCAACGGGTCGCTGATCGTCAACCGGAACGGCCGGGCCGCGATCCTCGCCTGCGGACTGGCCGACGCACCGAGCGCGAAGACCTACGAGGCCTGGGTGATCACCGGAAAGACGCCCGAGCCCGCAGGCCTCTTCAATGGCGGGAGCGGCTGCAGCCCGTTCTTCCTCACGCAGCGGGTCCCGAAGAACGCGACGGTCGCGGTCACGCTCGAGCGGGCCGGCGGAGCGGCCTCGCCGACGCTGCCAATCCTCTTCAGGGCGGAAGCGACCTGACGTGTCCGCCGCCGCTCAGAGCCCGATCGCCATTTCCGTGGTGGAGCGCAGCGCCCCCTGGGATGAGGAGCCGATGAGCCGGGCCGTCCCGCAGCGCACCGACGAGGAGCTCGTCGAAGCCGTCGCAGGCGCAGACGAGGACGCGCTCGGCGAGCTCTACGACCGCTTCGGCAAGGTCGCCTACGGGCTCGCGTACAAGATCCTTCAGGACGCAGCACTCGCCGAAGACGCCGTCCAGGAGGCGTTCCTCCAGATCTGGCGGGGAGCCGGCTCGTACCGACCCGAGCGCGCGAAGGCGAGCACGTGGCTCCTCACGTTCGTGCACCGCCGCGCCGTCGATCTCGTCCGCCGCGAGCAGGCCCGGCGCACATCTCCGGTCGTCGAGCGAGCCGGAAGGCTCGGACCCGGGTGCCGACGAAGTGGTCGTCACGCGCTCGCGCCGCGAGATCGTCCAGGGCGCACTGCGCCGCCTCCCCGCCGACCAGCGCGAACCGATCGAGCTCGCCTACTACGCCGGCCTCACCCAGTCCGAGCTCGCGGAACGTCTCGAGCAGCCGCTCGGCACGATCAAGAGCCGCATGTTCACCGGCCTCCAGCGCTTGCGCGTGCTGCTCGCGGAAGCGGGGTACGAGAGCACGTAGCATTCCGGCCTCGCATGGTCGAGGTCGCTCAGCACCTCAAAGGACGGGACTTCGTCCGCATCGGCACCTGGAACTCCGAGGAGCTGAAGACCGCGCTCGATCTCGCGGACGAGCTCAAAGAGCTTCGCAAGCAGCGCGAGCCGCACGCGCTCCTCCCGGGCCGCACGCTCGGGATGATCTTCCAGAAGCCGTCGACTCGCACCCGCGTCTCGTTCGAAGTCGGCATCGTCGAGCTCGGCGGCTACGGGCTCTATCTCTCGGCGAACGATCTCCAGCTCGGGCGCGGCGAGACGATCAAGGACACGGGACACGTGCTCGAGCGCTACCTGGACGCGATCATGATCCGCACCTTCGAGCAGGAGGACGTCGAGCAGCTCGCCGAGCACGCCGACATCCCGGTCGTCAACGGGCTGACCGACTATGCCCATCCGTGCCAGGCGCTCGCCGACCTGATGACGATTCGCGAGCGGCTCGGCCGGCTCTCCGGCGCGCGGCTCGCGTACCTCGGCGACGGGAACAACGTCTGCGTCTCACTGATGGTCGGAGCGGCCAGGTTCGGGATGCGGTTCGTCGCCGCCACGCCCGAGGGCTACGAGCCGGACGCGAACGCGGTCAACGCGGCTCGTCGGGCCGCGGTCCAGATGGGCGGGACGGTCGAGCTCACGCGCGACCCCCGTGAGGCCGCCCGCGAGGCGGACGTCGTCTACACGGACGTCTGGACGAGCATGGGCCAGGAGAAGGAGTCAGAGCGGCGCCGCAAGGACCTCGCCGGCTTCCAGATCGACGACGAGCTGCTGGCGCACGCGAGCCCGGACGCGATCGTGCTCCACTGCCTGCCGGCGCACTACGGGGAGGAGATCACGGAGGAGGTCCTGTACGGGCCGCACTCGGCCGTCTGGGACCAGGCCGAGAACCGCCTGCACGCCCAGAAGGCTCTGCTGGCGCTGATCGTTCCCTAGTTGTTCCCGCTCAAGGACAACGTCCCGACGCGGTCGTTCCCGATCGTCACGGTCGTTCTGATCGCGACGAACTTCGCGGTCTGGATCTTCTACCAGCTACCGCATCTCAACCGCTCGGTCGTCGAGTACGCCTACCAGCCGTGCGAAGTCGTGTCCTCCTGTCCGCCCGGTGCCGCCGTCGGTCACAGCTGGCCGGTGACCGCGTTCACCTCGATGTTCATGCACGGCAGCTGGCTGCACATCATCGGGAACATGCTGTTCCTCTGGATCTTCGGGAACAACGTCGAGGACGCGATGGGGCGCCTGCGCTTCCTCGTCTTCTACCTCCTGTCGGGCCTGACCGCAGTCGCCGCCCAGACCGTCGTCACGCTCGCACTGGGGACGACTGCCGCCGCCGCGGTTCCGAGCCTCGGTGCGAGCGGCGCCGTCTCGGGCGTGCTCGGCGCCTACCTCGTGCTGCTTCCATTCGCACGCGTGCTGACGCTGATCTTCGTTCTGCTGCTCGAGGTGCCGGCGTTCCTCTTCCTCGGCGTCTGGTTCGGCTTCCAGCTCTGGGAGGGCGGCTTCTCGATCGTCCAGCCGCAGACCGGCGGAGGCGTGGCGTTCTTCGCGCACATCGGCGGCTTCACCTTCGGCGTGCTGACCGTGCGCCTGTTCATGGTCCGGCCACCGCTGAGACCGAGGTACTGATGACCGACGAGGAATTCGAAGAGCACGTTCGCGCCGCTCTCGACTCGCTCCCCGACGACATCGCCGAGAGCCTCGAGAACGTCGCGGTCGTGGTCGAGGAGGAGAGCCCGGACAGCCCGTCGATCCTGGGCAGCTTCATCGGGTATCCGCGTGGCTTCGTGGTGCCCTCGGGCGCACTGCCCGCGCAGGTCGTCGTCTACCGCAGGCCGCTCCTCGCGGCGTTTCCCGACCCGGCCGAGCTCCAGCGCCAGATTCGAATCACGGTCCTCCACGAGGTCGCGCACTACTTCGGTATCAGTGAGGACCGGATCGCCGAGCTCGGGTACGGCTAGTGGATCTTGCTCTCAACGCGATCGCGGTCATCGCGGGCCTCGTCGGGGTGGTCGTACTCGTGCTGTTCTTCCTCGGCGGCCGGGATTAGTGAGCACTAGCTCGTCGTTTACATAGTCGTATGAGAACCCTGGATGACATCAGGCTCGAGATCGAGCGCGCCACCGAGCGGCGTGCCGAGCTTCTGCACGTGCTCGCTGAGGGCCACGACGACACCGTCGCGGCCGAGCATGCCGAGCTCGAAGGCGAGATCGCACGCCTCTGGGACGAGTACCGAGAGGCGAAGGTGCGGGGCCGCTTCGGCGACCGCGACGCGATCATCAAGCGCGCAAGGCTCGAAGAGCGCCTCGAACGAGCCGCGTAAGGCTGTTTCTCCTAACCCGACGCCTCGGAGCCGCGTCAGACCCCAGCGGCTCCGAGGCGTGCCCGCGTCCCGACGTGCCCTGAACGAGGGCTACCCGATCGGGTGATGCCCGGCTGAGCAAGCTGGGCAATGGTTTGCGAATCGGTCGTCGGGACCTGCGGCTCATGACGGACACCCACTCGCAGCGAGCAGAAACACGCGCATGAGCGCCGAGTCGCACGGCAGAGCCGACGTCGTTGGTCTCCATGTCGCCCTGACCGGCGCGTCCGAGCCTCTGTCCGGGCTCGTCGCGTTCTCACGGGCGATCGCAGCGGAGAAGGTCTCGCAGCGGATGCTCCGTATCGCGAGCCGGCACCTCACGACGCTGCTGAACGCCAAGGCCTGTCTCATCTCACAGGTCGAGGACGGCCTTCTCCGCGAGGTCGCCGACTATGCCTGCGCCACGGGCCAGGTGGCGCGAGGGCTCAGCTACTACCTCACCGACTATCCGACCACCGCATCGGTCCTGATGACCGGAAAGGTCTGCTCCGTCTCCTCCGACGATCTCGGCGCCGACCCCGCCGAGCTCTTCGTGCTCCGCGAGATGGACATGCAAGCGGTCCTGCTCGTGCCGATCGTGGTCGAAGGATCCGGATGGGGCCTGATCGAGATCTACGACACGAGACCACGCGTCTTTTCGGGCCTGGAGCGTCATCTGGCCGAGGTCGCGGCCACACAGGTGGGTTCCCTCCTGGCCTCCTACGAGCACGAGGAGCGCGCTCAACGCCTGTACGGCGAGACTCTCGCGTCACTCTCCAACGCCCTCGAGGCCAAGGATGCGAGCACGAGCCGCCACACCGAAGAGGTCGTCCGGCTGGCGGTTGCCGTGGCGACCGAGCTGGAGCTCGAGCTCGATGCGGTGCGCAACGTCGAGCTCGGCGCAGTGCTCCACGACATCGGCAAGGTGCGGGTGCCGGAGTCGATCCTCAACAAGCCGGGACCGCTGACCGGGAGCGAGTGGGAGATCATGAAGACGCATCCCGAGGTCGGCGAGCACATCCTCCGCCCGATCCAGTCCCTGAAAGCGATTCTCCCGATCGTGCGACACCACCACGAGCGCTGGGACGGCACCGGCTATCCCGACGGGCTCGCCGGCAGGGCGATCCCGCTGGGCGCCAGGATCGTGGCCGTCTGCGACGCGTACCGGGCGATGAGCGAGGATCGGTCGTACCGCAGCGCGCTCTCCGAGGAGGACGCGCGACACGAGCTCGAGCGAGGAGCCGGCGGTCAGTTCGACGCAGACTGCGTCGCGGCCCTCCTGCGCGCGCTCGACCGGCGCGATCACACTGCGACCGTCGTCGCACTGCGCCCGCCCGGGTCGGCCGCTACTTGTTCTCGGTTAGCGCGAGCTCTCTGCGGGTCGCACGCTTGAGCGAGCCGCCTAGCGCGAGCGCGACGACGACCGGGAGAAGCCACCAGGCATCGACCCCGAGCCCGGTCAGGAGTCCCGTGATCGCGAGGCCAACTCCGACCGTTGCCGCAACCAGCCAGTCGTCGCCGACGACGAAGTCCCACCAGAAGCGCCCGAACGCGCGCAGCCGGCTCATGCTCGGGCACCCGCGGTGACGGTCGCGAGCCGCTGGCGGCGGAGCATCCGCACGAGCCCGTACGAGAGCGCCGACACGAACGCGATCACACCGAGCAGCGAGAGCTCGTCTCCGGGCCATGACACGCCGGCGCCCTCGGCGGCCCAGAAGCAGCCGAAGCTCGTCAGCATCACTCCGACCGTGAACTTGATCGTGTTCTCCGGCACCCGCTCGAGCGGCTTGCGCACGAGCACGCCGACGACGGCTACGAGCACGACCGCGGCTGCGGCGCCCGCGATTGCCACGTCGAACCGTCCCTGTCCCGCGCCGAAGGCGATGACGATGAACACGACCTCGAGCCCCTCGAGCAGCACGCCTTTGAACGCGACCGTGAACGAGTACCAGTCGAGCCCGCCGCGCTGGTCGGCGCCTGCTGCGGCCGCGCGGTCGCGCTGGTCCCGAAACGCCTCGTCCTCGTCGTGAAGGGCCTTGTAACCGCTTGCGCGCAGAATCGCCTTGCGGAGCCACTGCAGGCCGAACACGAGCAAGAGCGCACCCACGACCAGACGCAGGGCGTCGATCGGAATGCGTCCGAGAGCGGGCCCGAGGA
Organism: uncultured Actinomycetes bacterium; assembly: GCA_963812695.1. Lineage (GTDB taxonomy): Bacteria > Actinomycetota > Thermoleophilia > Gaiellales > Gaiellaceae > VAXT01. The sequence goes on along the minus strand of CAWEWD010000006.1, from coordinate 4,328 downwards.
CGGCGATCAGGGCTGCGAGCACGATCAGTGCAGCCCCGACGCCGATCAGCGTCGAGCGCCAGCCGCGCACCACGCCGACCCCGAGGACGATCGTCAGCGCCTCGACCGCTTCCACAGCGCTGGCGAGAAACGCTCCGAGTCCGAGCAGGAGAGTGCCGGTCATGTCCGCTCAACTTTGCACGCTCCGAGCGGCGCGTGCGAACGGTGGTGGTCGGTTTCGACCTAGCGCTTGCGCTGCGCTCCGGGCCACTGGCCACGCTCGTCCCAGCGTCGCGAATCGACGCCGTACACGAGTGCCAGCGGTCCGACCGCGAGCACGAACACCACTACGAAGAAGGCTCCCATGGACACAGAGTGCCTGGTCACGCTTGATAAGCACAACTCCAGCTATCGTTCATGTTGATCATGGAACTCGATCGCTGGCTCGGGCATCGAATTGCGGCATCTCGCCGCCCTCAAGGCCGTGGCCGAGGAGGGCAGCTTCCGCGGCGCCGCGACGCACCTCGGGTACACGCAGTCGGCGATCTCCCAGCAGATCGCGACCCTCGAGCGGCTCGTCGGGGCGAAGCTTGCTCGAGCGACCGGGAGGTCCGCGCGCCGTGTCCCTGACCGAAGCCGGCCGGCTGCGTGCTGCGTCACGCCGAAGCGATCATCGGCACGTCTGAAGGCCGCGGAGGCCGACGTGGCTGCGATCGTCGCCGGCGGAGCCGGGAGGCTCCGCGTCGGCACGTTCCAGAGCGCCGGCGCGCGCATCCTGCCGGCGCTGCTTCGGCCGCTTCGGCGCGCCTGGCCGGGTGTCGAGGTTCAGCTCGAGGAGTCGGCCTCTGACCCCGTGTTGCTGAGCGCCGTCGAACGCGGCGACCTCGACCTCACCTTCGCGATGCCGCCGCTGCAGGAAGGCCCGTTCGAGATGGTGGAGCTGATGCGCGACCCGTGGGTCTTGCTCGTTCCGCGCGATTCGCCGTTTCGCGGACGCAGCCCGACCCTCCGACGCTTCGTGAAGTTGCCGGCCTGCCGCTGATCGCACCGCGGCTGTGCGCGAGCCTCGAGCAGATACACGCGCACTTCCGGGCACGCGGGCTCGAGCCGAACTACGTCTACCACCTGGACGAGAACAACATCGTCCACGGCATGGTCGCCGCCGGCGCCGGATTCGCCCTCATTCCCGAGCTGGCGGTCGACGCGAACGACGAGCGGGTCGCCGTCGTCCAGCTCGGGCCGAGAGTGCCGCCGCGCGTGATCGCCCTGGCGTGGCACCGCGACCGCTACCGACTGCCGGCGGCCAAGGCGTTCGTCGAGCTGGCGCAGGAGCTCTGCATCGAGCTCGAGCAGAGCGGAACCCCTCGCCGCCATCGCTGAGCCGCGACTTCCGTTTGCGCTCTCACACTCTTCCCGCGCGGGGCGTTAGCTCAGCTGGGAGAGCGCCGGCTTTGCAAGCCGGAGGTCACCGGTTCGATCCCGGTACGCTCCACACTCGAAAGGCCCCGGAAACGGGGATCTTTCTGTTTCCGAGACTGACGACTGCCGACCGCGTCTGAAGGGGCACATGGACAACGCCACAGCAACACCCAACTGTTCGAACTAGATCCGGGGCGTGTGCCGAAGGCCGCAGCCTCTGCCACTGCCCTGAGCTCCGCTCGAGCGTTCGGCCTCACGCGTCACCGCCGCGAGCTCGTCGCCGGCTAGACGCTGTTTCGGCCATGGCCCCGTAAGGTCTGCGCGTCTTGGGCGAAAACGCTAACCCGGCCTTAATCCTTTCGTAACGAGCAGGTCGTACGTTCAGGGGTGAGGTGGAACACGCGAAACGGTTCTCCGCCGTTCTCCTTTCCGGACTCGGAGCTGCATTGCTCGTCGGCGCCGGGTCGGCCGGGAACTCGCCGCCGACGCCGAAGGGGCTGCTCCTGTGGAACACCCTCGGCAGCACCTACGAGGTGACGCACAGCGCCTTCGGACCCAACCTGAAGCTGTTCAACTGCCACGCGAAGCGGGCGCCGCACTTCGGGCCTCGCTGCTCGATCGACATCCCAGGGGAGCTCACCTTCGTCCACGGCCCCTCCAGCAGCCACCTCTCCAACAAGGCCGCGACGATCGGCGGCGGGCCCTACTTCCCCGAGGCGCGCGTGCATACGGCGTTGCTACGGAAGTCGATCCTGAACCCCGAGCATGGCGCGATCGAGGCCTGGTACTGGCAGAAGAAGGACCCGGAACCGTTCGTCGACAACCCACACCGGATCTTCGCGGGCGGCTACAACCTAGGCGGCGCCGGCGATGTGAACCTTCAGGTGCAGGATCGACGTCGACTCCGGCGACCCGCGGCTGCTCTTCTCGATCTTCTTCGGCCGGAACAAGGCGCACCCGACGATCATCTGGGCTCGCTCGGTCGTGGATCATCGCATCGGCTTCCCATCTCGAGCTACACCGGCCAGTGGATCCACGTCGCGGCGGCGTGGGACCGGAAAGGCATCGAAGACAGCACCGACACGATTCGCCTGTACGTAAACGACAAGGTCGTGGCGATCTCGCACAAGCGGAACTGGGGAAGGGTCACCTGCAGCATGCGCAAAGTGGGCTGCTGGGACGACGTCGTCGGCTGCAACGACACCTGTGCCGGCACCTTCGCGGTGGACGACCTGAAGATCTGGGACTACGCGAAAACGGACTTCCCGTAGCGACGCTCGTCGCGTCCAGCCATAAGCATGTTTCGGCGCTTCAGCGCCGTTGTGTTGCGCGCCCTACCGCGTCGTCCCCTCGCAGCGATGAGTTTCGGCGGCTCGATCAGTCAACTAGCAGCAACGAGACCAAACGGAGGTGCAGGACGTGCGAAAGATCGTCGTGTGCGAGTTGCTGTCCCTCGACGGAGTTGCCGAGGCCCCAGAGACGTTCTTCGGCTCGGACGACGCGATAGACGCAAAACTTGCCGCGGTGTGGCGACACAGGACGCGGTCATCCTCGGCCGCCGTAGCTACACCGAGTGGGCGCAGTTCTGGCCGAGCAGCGACATCGAACCATTCGCGACATTCATCAACGGGGTCACGAAGTACGTCGCGACGTCGACGCCCCTCGACCAAGACTGGGCCAACGCGACGATGATCGACGGCGGGCTGGTCGAATTCGTTCGGATCTCAAGCAGCAGCGCGGAGGCGATGTCGGCGTCCACGCAAGCATCTCGGTCGCGCAGTCACTGCTCGCCGCGGACGTTGTCGACGAACTCATCCTCACGATCGCGCCGACGATCGCCGGCGGCGGACGACGACTCCTCGACGGCTTGCCATCGATTCAGCTCGAATCGATCCGAAGCGAGACCTCACCGACTGGCTATCTGCTCGTCGACTATCGCGTCATTCGCTAGCGTGGCGCGACCCCCGCGCGACGCGCGCCACAGCGGGTGAACACGAAACGCCGCCCTTTATGGGACGGCGCTCGTCTGACTTCGGTCTTCGACAGTGAGCACGGGTCATGCCGCTCACCGTCGTCCACTAACCGCCGGTTACGTTGCCGATGTCTCCACCGCGCGGCGTTGAGCGGTTGACCCAGAGGTTGTTAGCACCCGCCTCGTACTGGTATTCCCAACCGTTGGTGACCGTCCCGGTCCCCTGAGTGCCACCGCGAGCTGGGAAGAACGTCGCGAACATCAGTGGTGTGGTGCAGGGATCGGGACAGGTGGCGTCCGGGGTGAACACGCCGCCCGTCACAACCAGACGTCGAAGCCTTTGAACGTTCCTGTTAGCGCCGCCCGTCTGCAGCGTGCCGGGGCACGAAGGAGGATTGGGTTGTGATGATATCCGCGATCGTCGTGAACGTTCCGTTGTAGGTACGGACGACCTGGATCGTCCCGTCGTCTTGCGGAATGAAGGTGAAGCCGTCCGGGTGTAGACGTCATTCGCCCAGTCGCCGCCGCAGTGGTGGAGTCGGGACCGGAGGGAGTGCGTCACGACCACACCAGGAGCGCTAGGTCCGGAAGCCCGGGGTCGCCCTTGTCGCCCTTGGCCCCGGCAGCCCCCGCTGCGCCGGCTGCTCCTTGCGGCCCTGCTGGCCCGCGAGGACGACGTGGGCCTTTCAGGCCACGCGGAAGTGCAATCTTCTGCTCGCCGCGTTTGCACTTGCTCGTGTTTCGGAACTTGACGTCGCGAATCGTCTCTTTGTTGCCCCGGGTTTCGACCCCAGAGGACCTCCCCGCGTGGGTTCTCTGCGAGCCGGCGAAAGCGGATGGGATGAGGAGCACCAGGAGCAGTGCGCCCACAGCGAGCGTCTTCATCGAAGACCTCCTTTTAGGTGGCGTGCCCTATTGTCCACCGCAGGTGCGCACAGCCACCTTACAACTGGCTACC
>CAWEWD010000005.1:0-144611 GCA_963812695.1 uncultured Actinomycetes bacterium | reverse complement strand
ACTTCCGACGCTGCGTGCCGGTCTCCTCTGCATGCTTGCGGTACGCCTCCACGATGCGCTGGACGAGCTTGTGCCGGACGACGTCCTCGTGGCCGAAGCGGATGAACGCGACGCCGTCGAGCGAGCCGATGATGTCCTGCACCTGGATCAGGCCGGACGCCTGCTCGCGCGGCAGGTCGACCTGGGTCACGTTGCCCGTGACCACGATCTTCGAGCCGAACCCGAGGCGCGTCAGGAACATCTGCATCTGCTCGGGGCTCGTGTTCTGCGCCTCGTCGAGAATGATGAACGAGTCGTTCAGCGTCCGGCCGCGCATGAACGCGAGCGGCGCGACCTCGACGATGCCCTTCTCCATGTACGAGGCGAGCCGGTCCGCGTCAAGCATGTCGTAGAGGGCGTCGAAGAGCGGGCGCAGGTACGGGTCGACCTTCTCGAGCATCGTCCCCGGCAGATACCCGAGACGCTCGCCGGCCTCGACCGCCGGACGCGTGAGGATGATCCGCCCCACCTGCCGGTCTGCGAGCGCAAGCGACCGCGTACTCGCCACCGCCAGATACGTCTTGCCCGTTCCGGCCGGGCCGATTCCGAACGTGACCACGCGGTCGCGAATGGCATCCACGTAGCGCTTCTGGGTGACGGTCTTCGGCGCGATTTTCTTGCCGCGATGGCGCCAGACGACGTCCTCGAACACCTCGCGCACGTCCTCGACCTGGTCGAGCGCGCCGAGCACGGCGTCGACTGTCGAGGGCCCGATCTCGTGCCCGCCTTCGGCCAGCTCGACCAACTCGTCGACGACCGCGCGGGCTTCCGTCACACGCTCGTCGTCGCCCTCGATCGTCAGCCGGTTTCCGCGCAGGCGAACGGTGACCCGAAGGCGATCGCGAAGGGCTTCGAGCACGCCGTCGCCGATCGCCGCGAGCTCGGCGGCGACATCGTTCGAGACATCCAGCACCTGCTGCATCACCCGAAGTGTAGGCGCGCCACTGAGCCCGGGCCGCGACCCTTTCGACCCGAATCCGGCACAGACACGTGCGCTTTCCCCCGATACGATCGCCTTGGGGAGGAGGTTGGGGCTACCTGAATACGAGGCGGCCCCGCGGCGGGGACGCTCAGGCCAGCTTCTCGCGGACGAGCTGGCTCACCGCCGACCCGTCGGCACGACCCGCGACCTGCGGCATCACGTCGGCCATGACCCGCCCCAGGTCGCGCATGCTCGTCGCACCGCACTCGGCGATCGCGTCGTCGATGATCGACTCGAGATCCTCCTCGGACAGGGGCTCGGGCATGAACTCCTGGATCACGTCGAGCTCGTCTTCCTCGGCTTCGGCCCGCTCCTCGTTGCCGGCCGCGCGGTAGGCCTCCGCGGCCTCGATGCGCTCTCTTCCGCTCGCGCTGGAGCACCTGAAGCTCCTCCTGGTCGTTCAGCTCCCGCTGCAGTTCCTTCTCCGCCGAGCGGAGGTTCGACAGGATCAGCCGCAGCGTGTCGCGGCGCGGAGCGTCGCGCTCGCGCATCGCGACGGCGAGCTCTTCCTCGATCTCGGCGATCAGGCTCATCCCGGAATCCCCATCATCCGCCCTCCGAGCAGGTGCCAGTGCAGGTGGAAGATCGTCTGCCCCCCACCAGGCCCGACGTTGACGACGACGCGATAGTCCTCGAGCCCGACCTCGCGCGCCGTCTCCGCGACGAATTCGAGCATGCGCTGCGTCTCCTCCGCCGGAAACTCGCCGATGTCACGGAACGTGTCGACGTGGCGCTCGGGGATGACGAGCAGATGCGTGTCGGCGCGCGGGTTGATGTCGGCGATCGCAACGAAACCGTCGCCCTTCCGGACGTGGTCGCCCTCCGCGTAGAGCTTGCAAAAGAGACAGTCAGACGACACCGACGATCCCCTCGTCCGCGACGTCCACCGCGCGTACGCGCACCGAGCTTGCCGACCGGGGCCGAGCCCTCGACCAGCCACGGCGAGTAGTCGTCCCCGTATCCGCGCCCGGGACGATCGACGAGCACTTCGTCGCTCGCGCCGAGCTTGGAGCGCCAGCGCTCGACGCAAGCCTCGTGCGAGTCGGCGCGCAACCGAGCGCCGCGGCGCTTCTTCACCGCTGCCGGCACGGGATCCTCGGCGGCCGTCGCCGTCCCGGGCCGCGGCGAGTACGGGAAGACATGCACCTTCGTCACACCCGCAGCAGCGAGCACACGACGCGTCTGCTCGAAAGCCATCTCGTCCTCGGTCGGAAAGCCGACGATCACGTCGGCCGTCAGGTTGAAGTCCGCGAGCGGCTCGAGGCGCCGGAGGTAGGTCGCGGCCGTGTAGCGGCGACCCATCGCGCTCAGCACACGGTCGTCGCCCGACTGCAGAGGAACATGCAGATGCCTGGAGACGGTCGGCGTCTCCCGCAACGCAACCACGAGCTCGTCACTCACATGATTCATCTCGATCGACGACAGGCGCAGACGCTGCAGGCCAGGCGTCGCGCCGGCGTCGCGGACGAGCCGCGCCAGCGTGTAGCCGCGCTCGCGATCGCGGAAGCAGCCTAGGTTGATGCCCGTGAGCACGACCTCCCGATGGCCCTGCTCGACCCGTCTGATGACCTCCCGCAGGACCGCGCCGGCGCTGCGGCTTCGCGAAGCCCCACGCACGAGCGGGATCACGCAGAACTTGCAGGAGAAGCTGCACCCGTCCTGGACGCGTACGAACGCGCGGACACGGTCGAGCCGTGCATCGGCCTGAACGCATCCGATCGCGCCAACGTCGCCCGCGACGAACGCCGCAGTGTCCTCGGCTCTCCGCGAGACGACGGTCACGTTCTCGGGCAGACCGGCGAACGCGCGCTCGAGGTTGGCCGTGCACCCGGTCACGTACACGCGCCGGTGTGTGCGGGCGGCCCGAGCTGCTGCCTGGCGAGACTTGCGAACGGCTTCGTTCGTCACGCAACACGTGTTGACGATGGCGATCTCGGCGCCGCCGCGCTCCTCGTGGCCGTCTCGGACCAGCGCCTCACGGATCGCGTGCGCGTCCGAATGCGAACCTTGCAGCCGAGGAAGCGAACGGAGAACGTCGCCACGGGAAGCGGATGCTACTCGCGCCTGAACACGTCGGCCGCCCACCGCTCCTTCACGAGCCGTTCGACGTGCGCGAACCCGGCGATGACCGGCCGGTCGGATTCGTAGTACCCCGACGTAACGAGTACACCGCATGACTGCGGAAGCACGAGCTCCGAAACGGTCATGAAGTCGATGTTCGCGACCGCGGTCTCGGCGTCGAGCAGCGCGTCGACCGCCGCATCGGCCAGCGCGGCTTGCACGGGAACGCGGTTCGCCTCCGCGTTCAACCTCGTAGCCGCGACCGCGACCTCGTCGTCGTCGATCGCCACGACCGGCTCGTACCCAAGCCTGCACGCCGCGATCGCCAGCACTCCCGAGCCCGAGCCGACGTCGAGGAGGCTCGAGCGCTCGAGGGGCTGGATCAGCTCGAGGCAGAGCTGCGTCGTCGGGTGCGCACCGGTCCCGAATGCGAGACCGGGGTCGATCACGACCGGGATGAGACCGGGCGTCGGCTCCTCCCAGGGCGGCCCGATCCAGAGCGCGCCGACCTCGACCGGGCGGTGGAACCGCATCCACTCGCTCTCCCATCCGTCGGGGACGACTTCGACGAGCACGTCACCGAACGTCGCACGCACCCGCTCGGCTCCGGCCTCGTCGGTGAAGGCGACCAGCTCCGTCGCCTCCGCGCCGTCCGACTCGGCGAACCCCTCCGGAAAGAGCTCGATCATCGCCGCGGTCGCCTCCTCTAGGAGCTCGCCGGGAACGACGACCGAAGCGCGAAGGAGGCTCAGCGGAAAGCGCTCTTCAGCTTCTCGAAGAAGCCCTCGTCGGGCTTGTACGTCTCCTCGGTCGCGGTCTGCTCGAAATCGCCGAGCAGCCGCCGCTGCTCCTCCGTGAGCTGCCGCGGCACGTTGACGTTGACCAGCACGCGGTGGTCGCCCCGGCCGAAGCCCTGGAGCACCGGCATGCCGCGGCCGCGAAGAACGCGCACGGCGCCGGGCTGGGTCCCGGCCTCGAAGTCGAGTTCCTCCTCGCCCTCCAGCGTCGAGATCGTCGCCCGCGTCCCGAGTGCGGCCTCGGTCATCGTCAGGTCGACGGTCGAGTAGACGTCGTCGCCCTCACGCACGAGTCGCTCGTGTGGGCGGATCCGGACGAGCACGTAGACGTCGCCCGCCTGCCCGCCGAGTGCGCCCGCATGGCCCTCGCCCGACAGCCGGATGCGCTGTCCGTCGTGGATGCCCGGCGGGACCTGGACGTCGAGACCCCGCTCCTCGAGCGTCCGCCCCGCGCCGGAACAGGCCTCGCACGGATGTTCGACGATCCGCCCGGTTCCACGGCAACGCGGGCACGGCTGTGCGCGGATGAACTCCCCGAGCGCGGTCCGAGTCACCTGCTGGATGCGCCCCGTACCGCCGCAGTCGTCGCACGTCGAGACCGGAGTGCCCGGCTGGACGCCGTCGCCCCCGCACTCGGCGCAGCGCAGTGCAACTTGAACCGGCACGTTGCGCGTGACGCCGGTTGCCGCGTCTTCGAGGTCGATCTCGATCTCCGCCGCGATGTCGGCTCCGCGTGAGCGCCGCGGCCCGGTCGCCACGCCGAAGACGTCGTCGCCGAAGAAGGCCGAGAAGATGTCGGCGAGGCTTCCGAAGTCGAAGGCCGTCGGCTGGAACCCGCCGCTGCGCAACCCCGCCTGACCGAAGCGGTCGTACAGCTCGCGGGTCTCGGACTTCGAAAGCACTTCGTACGCCTCGACGACCTCCTTGAACCGCTCGTCCGCGTCGGGCGCAGCCGAGACGTCCGGGTGCAACTCGCGCGCGAGCCGCCTGAATGCACGCTTGATGTCGGCTTCGCTGGCCGAGCGCCCGACGCCTAGCACCTCGTAGTAGTCGCGACCGGTCGTCGCCATCAGTTCTCTTCGTACACCGCTTCGACGAAGCGAGAGAGCTCATGCGCGGCCGCTCGGACCGAGCGGATCGCCTTCTCGTAGTCCATGCGGAGCGGCCCGACCAGGCTGACCGCTCCGAGCGTGCGCGTCGAGAGCCCGTACGACGCGCCGACGAGCGCGACGTCGCGCAGCGCCGGGTTCTCGAGCTCGACGCCGACGCGCACGAAGGGCCTTCGCGAGCCGAGCGTCTCACCGAGCAGCTCGAGGATCGCGGCCCGCTTCTCGAGCGCTTCGAGGAGCCGCTGGCAGGCTTCGAGCTCGTCAGCTCTCACCTCGCCGAGCAGGTTCGCGGCACCGCCCACATAGAGCCGTTGCTCGTCCTCGCCCGTCAGCTCGGTGAACGCAGGGCGCAGCAGTTCGAGGAAGGCGCGCTCGCGGGCGGACAGCACCGGGTCGTCGAGCCGGCGGCGCAGCGCGGCGCTCCCGAGCTCGAGCCCCGCAAGCTCCTCGTTCAGGTACTCGCCCGCCCACAATGCAAGTCCCGTGTCGACGGAGTCGGCCAGCGCGAAGAGCCGCTTCGACACTCCACCGGTGGACGTGATCATCACGACCATCAGCACCTGCGGCTGGAGGACGAGCACCTCGATGTGCCGCACGGTCGCCGTCTGTAGCCGCGGCGCGGAGACGAGCGCCAGCAGACGCGTGGCCTGCGAGAGCGTTTCGGTCGTCTCCTGGAGCGCGGCTTCGAGCTCGCTGCGCGCTGCGGCGAGGTCGAGCGGGAACGGGCTCGGGCGCGGCTCGAGCCGGGCAAGCAGGGAATCTGCGTACAGCCGATAGCCGGCCTCGGTCGGCACGCGTCCCGCCGACGTGTGCGGATGCATGAGCAGGCCGAAGCGCTCGAGCTCGGCGAGCTCGACCCGTACGGTCGACGGCGAGACGGTCATGCCGGCGCGCACGACGAGGTTCCTCGAGCCCACGGGCTCGCCGCTTTCGACGTACTCCTCGACGACGCGCCGCAGGATCTCTGCCTGGCGCTCCGTCAGCGTTGTGCCTGCTTCGTCCATATGCAGGAAATTTTAGGCGAGGAGCTCCACGGTCACGGCGCCGCCGAGCCGCCGTCCGCGTGGAGTCAGGACCAGGGTCCTTTGACCGTCCCTGTCGGCACGGAGGGTCGCGAGGCCGAGCCGCTCGACGCGGCCGAGCGCAGCCGGGTCGACGGAGCGCTCCGCCTCGGCCAGCGGCAGCCCCGTGTCGAGCCGCAGGCCGAGCATCAGCCGCTCCTGTTCGCGCGTGAGCTCGTCGAGCTTCTCGACCTCTCGGGCCGGCGTTTCGCCCCGCGCGAGCGAGCTAACGTATGCCTTGAGCCGCGGCGTGTTTCGTCGACGCTCGCTGCCGAGCGTCGACACGGCGCCGATCCCGAGGCCGAGGTAGTCCCGCCCGAGCCAGTACGCGAGGTTGTGCTGCGCGCGCAGGTCACGTCCGGCGGCGTGATCGCCCGCGAGGCAGAAGTTCGCCGTCTCGTACCAGCGATACGCGGCCGCGTTCAGCCGCTCGACGACGAGATCGAAGTAGCCCTCCATCGCCTCGGCCTGGCGCGCGAGCTCCGCCCCGTGCGCGTGGGCGAACCTCGTGCCGGGCTTGGCCTCGAGCTCGTAGTACGAGACATGCTCCGGTGCGAGCATGAGCGCTTCGTCGATGTCAGCCTCGAGCGCGGAGGTGCTCTGGCCGGGAATCCCGTGCAGTAGGTCGAGCGAGATGTTGTCAAAGTTGGCATCACGAAGATGGTAGAAGGCCGCTCGGACGGCGTCCGGAGACGCGCGGCGCTCGAGCACCTGCAAGAGCTCCGGCTGGAAGCTCTGCGCGCCGAGCGAAACGCGGGTCACCCCCGCTTCGCGAAGGAAGCGCGCGAGATCGGGCGTGACGGTCTCCGGGTTCGCCTCGACCGTCACCTCGGCCGCAGCGGGCAGCGCATCGAGGAGCCGACGCAACTCCGAACCGTCGGTCAGCGTCGGCGTCCCGCCGCCGAGGAACACGGTCTCGACCCGATCCGAGAGCACGCCCCGTTCGAGCTCGAGCTCCGCCAAGAGCGCGTCGACGTACCGCGCATGCCAGCCGTCGCGTCCGACCACGGTCACGAAGTCGCAGTAACCGCACCGGTGCGCGCAGAACGGCAGGTGCACGTACAGATGTCGGACGCGCCCGCTCATCGCTTCGTGTCGTCCAGGTTGAGCACGGCGAGGAACGCCTCTTGCGGCACCTCCACAGCGCCGACCTGCTTCATGCGCCGCTTGCCCGCCTTCTGGCGCTCGAGGAGCTTGCGCTTGCGCGTGATGTCGCCGCCGTAGCACTTCGCGAGCACGTCCTTCCGCTTCGCCTTGATCGTCTCGCGCGCGACGATCCGCGAGCCGATCGCCGCCTGCACCGCGACGTCGAACATCTGGCGCGGAATCTCCTCGCGCAGCCTGTCGACGAGCGCGCGCCCGCGCGAGTACGCCTCGTCGCGATGGACGACGAGCGAGAGTGCGTCCACGGGCTCGCCGCCGACGAGCACGTCGAGCCGGACGAGCTGACCCTCGCGAAAGCCGGCGAAGTCGTAGTCGAATGAGGCGTAGCCGCTCGTTCGCGATTTCAGCTGGTCGTAGAAGTCGAAGACGATCTCCGCGAGCGGCAGCTCGTAGATGAGCAGCACGCGCTCCGGCGACGGGTACTCCATGTGGTCGAAGCGGCCGCGCCGGTCGTTGCAGAGCTCCATCACCTGGCCGACGCCGTCCTTCGGGACGACGATCGACGCGCGCACGTACGGCTCGTCGACGCGCTCGCGCTCCGGCGGCATCTCGGCGGGGTTGTGCACCTCGACGACCTCGCCCGCGGGGGTCGTGACGTTGTAGGCGACCGTCGGCGCCGTCACGAGCAGGTCGAGGTCGAACTCGCGCTCGAGCCGCTCGCGGACGATCTCCATGTGCAAGAGGCCGAGGAACCCGCAGCGGAAGCCGAAGCCGAGCGCCTGCGAGGTCTCGGGCTCGTACGACAGCGAGGCGTCGTTCAGCCGGAGCCGCTCGAGGGCGTCGCGGAGCTGCGGGTACTCGTCCGAATCCGTCGGGAAGAGCGCCGCGAAGACCATCGGCTTCACGTCCTTGTAGCCGGGCAGCGGGTCGCTCGCAGGGTGCGCCTGCGTCGTCAGCGTGTCCCCCACGCGCAGCTTTGCGACGTCCTTGAGGCCGGTGACGATGTATCCGACCTCGCCGGCGCCGAGCGTCTCGGCCGCCTTCATCGTCGGCGAGAAGAAGCCGACCTCCTCCGTCTCGAAGCGCGTGCCCTGCGCCATCGCGAGCACGTTCTCGCGCGCGCGGAACGCACCGTCGACGACACGGACGAACGCGACGACGCCGCGGTACTGGTCGTACGACGAGTCGAAGACGAGCGCGCGAGCGGGTGCGTGCGGGTCGCCGCTCGGCGGATGGATGCGCTCGACGATCGCATCCAGGACTTCCTCCACCCCGGCCCCGGTCTTCGCCGAGACCCGGAGCACATGATCGGGCGTGTCGCCGACGAGATTCGCCAGCTCACGCGCGGCGGCCTCTGCGTCTGCCGAGGGGAGGTCGATCTTGTTCGCGACGGGCAGCAGCTCGAGATCGTTCTCGATCGCGAGGTACGCGTTTGCGACCGTCTGCGCCTCGATCCCCTGGGCAGCGTCGACGACGAGCACCGCGCCCTCGCACGCCTGCAGCGCGCGCGACACTTCGTACGTGAAGTCCACGTGCCCGGGCGTGTCGATCAGGTTCAGCTCGTGCCCCTTCCAGGTCACGCGAACGGCCTGCGCCTTGATCGTGATCCCGCGCTCGCGCTCGAGCTCCATCGAGTCGAGCACCTGGGCGCGCATGTCTCGCCCGGTGACCGTGTTCGTCAGCTCGAGGATGCGATCGGCGAGCGTCGACTTCCCATGGTCGATGTGCGCGATGATCGAGAAGTTGCGGATTCGTTCTTGGTCCATGCGAGTTCAGCCGCGCTGGAAGCGGCTCCGCAACGATAGCAACGCGTTCAACTCGACGAACTCCCAGCAAACGGCACGAAATCAGGTAGACGGCGAAGCCGGTGACGAACGCCGAGCCGAGTGACGCCGTCTGGGCGAGGACCGACCGGCCGAGCGCCTGGTCGAGCACGTACCAGACCGGAAAGGCGACCACGGCCAGCGCGGCCGAGGCGACGGCGACGCGTAAAAACGTGCGCGCGGTGTCACCGAACTCGATCCGTCCCAGCCGGTGCCGGAACACGATCAGCAAGGCCGCCGAGCCGAAGATGTTGGCGAGCGAGGTGGCGAGTGGGATGCCCCAGGTGCCGACGTGGTACAGCGCCGCTGCGAGGAGGGTGTTGACGGCGAGGTTGCCGACCGCGATCGCCGTAGGCGTCCACGGCGTTTGGAGGCTGAAGAAGGCGCGGTTCAGCATCAGCATGACGCCGTTGAACGTGAGCCCGAGCGAGAACGCCGCGAGCGCACTGGCGGTGACCGTCGTGTCCTCGACCGTCCATTTGCCGTGCTGGTACACGATCCGGACGATGGGTGTCGCGAGGACGGCGCTGAAGACGCTGGCCGGCACGAGGGTGAACGCGATCTGACGGACGCCGAGCGCGACCGTGTGCCGAAAGCCGTCGAGATCCTCGCGTGCCGAGAGCCGCGAGAGGCGCGGGAAGAGCACGGTCGCGATGGCGACCGAGAACATCCCCTGGGGGAGCATGTAGATGCGGAAGGCAGCGTCGATCGCACGGGGCGCGAGGTCCGGGTCGATGAACCTCGAGGCGAAGAGTGTGTTGACGACGAGGTTGAAGTTGATGAGGCCGAGCCCGATCGTCACGGGCAGCATCAGGACGAAGACCCGGCGCACGGCCGGGTCTCGCCAGTCGAAGACGAGCCGCAGGCGGTCGTCGAGCCCGTACAGCCACGGCAGTGGGAGCAGCACCTGGATCACCGTCCCGATCACGATCGAGACCGCGTAGACGTAGAGCTTCGTGTCCAGCGTTTCCGCGCGCGGGACACCGAGCACGAGTCCGGCGATGATCGCGAGGTTCCAGAAGACTGGCGTCAGCGCCGGCACCGTGAAGTGCTCGTAGCTGTTGAGGATCCCGACGACGATCCCGGAGACCCCGAGCAGGACGACGATCGGGAACAGGATTCGCGAGAGCGTGATCGCGAGCTGCTTGTCGCCGCCGGGATCGCCGAACGGGGCAATGACGAGCGGCGCGAAGACGATCAGGAGCGCGGTGATCGCGCCGAGGCCGAGCAGGAGGAGCCAGAAGAGGGTCGAGGCCACGCGCCAGGCGCGTTTGCGCTCGCCTTTTTCGAGCAGCTCGCTGAAGACCGGAACGAATGCGGACGAAAGCGCGGCATCCGCGACGAGCGAGCGGATGAGGTTCGGCACCTGGAAGGCGACGGTGAACGCGTTGACCTTGCCGGTTGCGCCGAAGTAGTAGGCGGCGACGATCTCGCGGACGAGGCCGAGGATGCGGGAGAGGCCCGTCGCGACCGAGAAGACCGCGGTCTTCCACGCGAGTCGTCGGCCGCCCGAGGCCCGCTCATCTACGCGGCCCAAGGCCCGCTCATCCACGCGGCGAGTATAGGAACGACGTCTGTCGGGGCCGCGTCCTCTGGCGACAGGTCAGCCCTGGTACCCGAGACCTCCTCCCCACTGCGAGTCTAGTTTCGAAAAGCGCACGCGTGGGTGACCGTTGCGTGGCGATTGAGTGCCGAAGACCTCTGGTACCATCGCCCGAGCCCGCTTCGTTGCGGGCCTTTCTACGGATGCCGAACATCAAGCAGCAGAAGAAGCGCGTGCGCACGTCCGCCGACGATCGCGGTGAGAACCTGCGCTACCGGTCGACCGTGAAGACGATCACGCGTCGGCTCGAGATCGCGGTCGAGGCCGGCGACAAGGACACGGTCGCGGCCGAGCACACGTCGCTTCAGCGCTGGATCGACCGGGCGGCTGCACGAGGCGCGATCCACCGGAACACCGCGGCGCGGAAGAAGGCCCAGGCCGCGCGGCTCGTCGCGAAGAGCTAGCCCGACGCAACCGGCTGTTCGGCCGGCCGAGTGACGTCGATCAGCGCGAGCAGGAGCTCGAGCTCGGACGACAGCCTCGATGCGCCTTTGATCGCCGCGTCCAGGTCGGCGAGGCGCACGAGCGCGGTGTCGAGCTCGGCGCGCGAATAGCGGTCAGCGTGCTGGAGTGCCTTGCGCGCGGGGTAGTCCTTGATCTTCAGACGGGCCGCGACGTCACGCGCGCCTAGCCCTTCCTCCGCCATCGCCTGTGCCGTACGCACGCGACCGACATGCGAGGCGAGCCTGACGGCGAGGAGAAACGGCTCGTCGTCGTGTTCGAAGGAGAGCTCGCACGCTTCGAGGAGCGTCGGCAGGTCGCGCGCGCCCCAGGCGTCGCTCAGCGCCCACGCTGCAGACTCTCGCGCGGGCGCGGCGAGCCGCTCCACGTCTGCGCGCCCGATCGGCTCTCCGCTGGCCCACTCGCCGAGCTTCAGGATCTCGTTCGAGAGCGCCATCGTGTCGTCGCCGACGATCTCGACGAGCGCGCGGGAGGCGTCCGCGTCGGCCTTGATGTCGAGGCGCTTGAACTCGCCCGCGACCCAGCGGTGGAGGTTGTTCGGCTTCGGGACGTTGTAGTCGAGCACCTGGCCGTGTTTCCCAACCAGATCGGCCAGCGTCGTGCCGCGCAGCGGGCCCTCCGTATAGAGCGCGAGGACCGCTCCTTCAACGGGGTTGCGGAGGTACGTCTCGATCGCCTCGAGGTCGGCCTTTCGCCAGCGTTCGACCTCTTCGACGATGACGAGCCGTCCGCCGTCGTGCCCGCCGAACAGCCCGAGCGCGTTGCATGCAGCCACGGCATCGGCGCCGGTCGTCGACTCGGCCGAGAGCTGCTCGACGGCCTCCGGGCCGAAGCGCCCACGAAGGCGGCGGAGCGCGCGCAGATGCTTCGGCCGGTCGCTGCCGGTGAGGAGATAGACCGACAGCAGCGGCTCGGCGGACATCGCGGCCAAGCATAGTCAGCGGCTCGTCCGCACCGAGATGCGCCGGCCGTCGGACTCGACCACGACTCGACCGTTCAGGTCGGTGCGATAGACCGCGAGGCCAGGGACGGCGCCGAGCGTCGCGAGTGTGGACGGCGTCGGGTGCCCATAGTCGTTGCCGGCGCCGACCGAGATGACCGCGATCCGCGGCCGTAGCTCCTTCAACTCGTCGCCCAGCCCGTCATCGGCGGATCCGTGATGCGCGACCTTGAGGATCTCCACCGGAGGGAGTTGGAGGCGACCTGTGACATCCGATTCCGCATCGGCCGTGAACAACGCGTCCGTCTGCCCGTATGACGCCACGAGCACGACGGCGTGGTTGTTCGGGTCGTCACCCGGCGTGCCAGGCCCGTCCGGCCACAGGACGCGGAGCCTTAGCGCGCCGATCCTGAACGCCTCCCCGGCCCGCGCAACGATCATCCTGACTCCGCGTTGCCTCGCAGCGGCGCGGGCCGAACGCTCGTCCGGGCTCTCACTGGGAATCGCCGGATCGAGCACCGCACCCACACGCAGCTTCTTCAGGACCTCGGCGGCGCCTCCGACGTGATCGCGCTGCGGGTGCGTGAGGACGATGAGCGACAGGCTCGTCACACCGAGGCGCCGAAGCTGGGACGCCATCTCCGCTTCAGGCGGCCCTTCGTCGACCAGGACCGCGCCGCCCGGGACCTGGATCAGCGCTCCGTCTCCCTGGCCGACGTCCAGGAACGTGATGCGCAGGCCGGTCGGAGGGCGGCAGCGCCCGCGACTCCATGGAGCCGCCAGCCTCCTGCGATGAGAGCCGCAGCAACGGCGATCGTCGCGTACGCCCGCCCCCTCGGGCGGCCGAGCCGAGTGACGAGATAGGCGGCGCAGAGGACGACCGCGGCGATCGCGACCGCGGCACGAGCGGAAACGGCTGCATACGGCAGCCCGCCGACCATCCGAGCGCACAGCGAGAGGTACGCGGCCAGCCAGCCGTTCACCCAGGCGAGCAAGGCAGCCAGCGGCGGCGCGACCGGAGCCACGATCGCCGTGATGAGCGCGATGCCTAGGAGCGGTGCGACGACCGGAGCGGCGAGTGCGTTCGCCGGAATCGAGTAGAGCGGAACGACTCCGAACTGCGTGAGCAGGATCGGCGCCGTTGCGAGCCCGCACGCGCCGGAGATCGCGACCACTTCGGCGAGCGAGTGAGGCACCGGATACCCGGCAAGCGTCCGCTGGAGGCGAGGGACCACGACGAAGATCGCCCCGACGGCCGCGAACGACAGCTGGAAGCCAGCGTCCAGGAGCGAGTACGGGCTCCACGCGAGCAAGAGAGCCGCGCCGAGCAGCAGGAAGTACCAGCGATCACTCGGCCTGGAGGCAAGCCAGGCCAGCGAGGCGAGGGCCCCTGCGACGCCGGCCCGGACGACGGACGGCTGCCAGCCGACTGCGAGCACGTACCCACCGATAGCCACGAGCGCCAGGATCTGGCCGACGAAGCGCGACAGTCCGATCAGATAGACGAGCATGATCGCGCCGCCCGCGATCAGCGCCACGTTTTGACCGGAGACCGCGAGCAGGTGGTAGAGCCCCGAAGCGCGGAAGTTCGCGCGCAACTCGTCCGAGAGACCCTCGTCCTCTCCGAGCACGATTCCGGCGATCACTGCGCGCCGCTCGCCGTGCAGGCCCGGAGCCATCCCTGCGGACAGATGTGCGCGCAGGCGGTCCGCGAAGCCCGACAGGCCGCCTCGTCGACCGACGATTCGCCAGCGGTCCGCGCGCACGACGACGTGCACGCCATGACGGCGCAGCCACGTTCGCTCGTCGAAGCCGTCCTTCGGTCCGCGAGGCAGCCGGATCTCGCCGATCACGTCGAGGATCGCTCCCTGCGGAGGCGAGCGACCCGGTGGAAGTCGAAGCAACACTGGCTCGCGAATCTCGTCCGTGCCGAAGCGCCGCATCTGCGCCGGCACGCGGACGTCGAACTGCGAACGCCGAGCTGGCCCGGTCACGGCAACGATCGCCCGCTCCGCTGTCCCGACCCGAGGGAGGAGAGCGCTTCGGTCGAGCGCGTCGAGGCGCGCGCTCCCCCACCACCACCCGACGAGCGCGAGTGCTACCCCGAGCGCAGGCAGCCTCCACGCCGACGGAAGAGCACCGGCCACCGCGACCAGGCCGAGGCCGGAAAGGACGACCATGGGCGTGGCGTCTCGCGCGAGGTTGGCGCCGGCCAGCCCAACGCAGAGGCAGGCCGCCAGCAGGTGCGGGCGAGCACCCAGGAGGCGCTTCACGGCGCCGCCACGTCGCGCAACTGCTCGATCCGAGCGGGCCCAATGCCGGGAATGGCGTCCAACTCCTCGAGCGAGCTGAAGGCGCCGTGCTTCTGGCGATAGTCGAGGATCTTCTGGGCCGTCACCGGCCCCACTCCGGGCAGCGAATCGAGCTGTTCGAGCGTCGCAACGTTCAGGTGGACTGGACCCGCTGGTGCGGTCGCCCCGCTACCGCCACTGCCCGCGGAACCGGCCGGCGCTTTCACTGGGACGACAACCTGGGTGCCGTCGGCGAGTGGAGCCGCCAAGTTGATCAGCGTCAGATCGGCGTGACGGGTCGCTCCGCCCGCCCGAGCCACCGCGTCCGCGACGCGCGAACGCCCCGCGAATCGGTACAGCCCGGGCCGATGGACCGCGCCGACGACGTGGACGACGAGCGCGGGGCCTGCGTCTGCTCGCACAGCCGCCACGGGCACCGGAGCCGCCTGGCTCGCCGTCCCTGCGCCGAGCATGTGTCTCGCTCCGAGCACGAGGACGACGGCCAGAAGGACCGCGCCGGCGACGAGTCGCCGGCGCGTTGGGGGGAGGGTGTCCAGCACGTCGCCAACTGTGACAACGAATGTTCGACGCGTGGGTGGCCGAATTGCGTCGAAACTGTGTCAACGAGCGATGTGACGAAACGATCCGCAGCGGCGTAGAGGGAGATGTGAGCGCGGTGCCGACCTCGTGGCCAACAGGCAAGCGAGCACTCCGTGAGAAGCGGAGCTTCGCCGACGTGGCCGAGGAGCACCTCGACGACGTCTACCGCTACCTGCTGTACATGACCGGAAACCCGCACCTGGCCGAAGACCTCGCCGCCGAGACGTTCGAGCGAGCGCTTCGGCGTTGGCGTCGCTTCGATCCGCGCCGTGGCGCGGCACGGACGTGGCTCTGCCAACTCGCGCGAGGCGCGGCCCTCGACCATTTCCGCGCGGATCGCCGCCGCCGGAAGCGCGAGGGCGTATACGCATCGGACATTCCCGAGATCGACGAGCCCGTCTTCGGCGAAAGCCTCTCGCCCGCGCTCGACCGGGCGGTTCGCAGCCTGTCAGCGGCCGAGCGCGAGGTGCTCGTGCTGCGCGTCGTGCTCGAACTGGACGGCGAGACCGCCGCACGCGTGCTCGGGATCAGGCCGACTGCCGTTTCGACCCGGCTCAGCCGGGCGTTGCAGAAGCTCGAGGAGAGGATGGTGAGCGATGTCCGAGGCTAGTTACCTGGTCGAGTTACGAGAGGCGGCGCCCAAGGCTCCGGACAGGCTCCGCGAGCTCGTCCGGACGAGGCCCGCACCTGGACGGCCCCGAACAATCCCTGCTCCGCCCGGCTCTGGTGGCGGCGGCCGCGATCGCGTTGGCGATCGCCCTGGCTGGGGCGTTGATCGGCGGATTGACGGGCTCAGGAAGCGAAAGGCACGGAGTCAGTCAGGCGGCTCTTGCCCAAGGCGCGCGTACGCTCGCACCGCATTCAGCATTTAATGCCCAAACGGAGGAGGGCCGGCAGTACGCGCCAGGCCCGAGCCTCACCGCGAAATCGCGGTTGCAGCGGCAAGACGTCTCGATGAGCCTTCGCGTGAAGGACCTCTCCGCCGCGACCCAACAGGCGGTCGGCACGACCCGGCGGCTCGGCGGTTTCATCGCCGCAGCGGACTACTCGACCAACACGAAGGACGGCAACTCCCGGCTGGCGCTCCGAGTGCCCGTCGCGAACCTCCAGAAAGCGATTGCCAGCTTCACTCAGCTCGGAACGATCCTTTCCCAGCACATCTCGGTCGCCGACCTCCAGGGCGGGCTCGACCGGCTCGACGCACGGATCGCCAAGGCCCGCCACGCCGGCCATGCACGAATCGTCACGCGGCTCGAGCGCAGGCGCGACGCCCTCATCCGCGAAGGCACCTACGCACGTGTCTCGCTCCAACTGACGACCACGAAGCACGCGGCGCAACACGTGGCGCCAAGCCGGTTCGACCGTTTCCTGGATACATCTGGCGACATTCTGGGTAAGGGAACTGATTGCAGTGCTCTACGCTCTCGTCGTGGCCGGGCCGTTCGTGCTCATCGCCGCGCTCCTGCTCCTCATGGAGCGCACGCGTCGCAGGCGCGCCGACCACCGACTGCTCGAGGAGACCGGATGACGAGGATCGTTGCGCTCGGCGCACTCGTGGCTCTGGCCATCGGTTGCGGCTCAGCCGGCGGCAGCACCGCGGCGACCGGATTCCGCGGCTACGTGAAGCGCGGCCCGACGATGCCCGTCTGCCGTGTCGGCGTGCCCTGCACCGCGCCGGCACGAGGGGTCAAGATCAGGTTCTCTCGCGCGGGCAAGATCGCCGCGACGGCGACGACGAACGACCGCGGCTGGTACCGGGTCGTCCTCGGCGCCGGCCGCTACACCGTGAGCGTGAATGCGAAGGGATCCGCGTTCGGCCCCCGCACTGCGACCGCGCGGAGCGGCCGGATGATCCGCCGCGACTTCCTGATCGACACCGGTCTCCGCTAGCCGACCACGAGGTTCACGAGCTTCCCGGGGACGACGATCTCCTTGCGGATCTCCTTGCCGTCCAGAAACTCCTGAACCCGCGCCGATCCGCGCGCCTGCGCGATCAGCTCGTCCTCCGACAGGTCCGCTGCCACCTCCACGCGGTCCCGGACGCGCCCGTTGACCTGGATCACGAGCTCGAACGTCTCGCGTTCCAGCAACACAGGGTCGGCCTCGGGCCACGGCTCCTCCCAGAGCCGCTCGTGGCCGAGCCGCGACCACAGCTCCTCGGTGATGTGCGGCGTGTACGGCTGAAGCAGCGAGACGGCCGTCTCCGCGGCGAACCGCGCTCCCGGATCCTCCGGTGATCGTCCCAGCTCGTTGACGAGCTCCATGACGGCCGCGATCGGCGTGTTGAACTGGAACCGGCGGCCGATGTCGTCGCTCACCCGGGCGATCGTCCGATGCGCGGCGCGCGTCAGGTCCGTGACCTCCACGGCGCCCGCGTCGCGCTCGGCCACCTCGCTCACGATCCGCCACAGCCGTCGCAGGAAGCGTGAGATGCCCTCGACGCCCTCCTCGGTCCACTCCATGTCCTGGTCGGCGGGGCCCATGAACAGGATGTACGCGCGCACTGCGTCGGCGCCGTAGCGGTTGGCCAGCGCGTCGGGGCTGGTGACGTTCCCCTTCGACTTCGACATCTTCGTCCCGCCCTGGCGCACCCAGCCCTGGTGGAACAGCCGCTGGAACGGCTCGCGGATGCCCGAGCAGGCCGAAGTCGTTCAGCGCCTTGACGAAGAAGCGCGAGTACAGCAGGTGGCCGGTCGCGTGGTCGATGCCGCCGATGTACTGGTCGACGGGCATCCAGTAGTCGACGATCCGGCGGTCCCAGGGCGCCTGGTCGTTGTGCGGGTCGCAGTAGCGCAGGAAGTACCAGGACGAGTCGACGAACGTGTCCATCGTGTCGGGCTCCCGCGTCGCGGGCTTGCCGCACTTCGGACAGGGGACGTTCATCCACTCCTCGTTGGCGGCGAGCGGCGCCATGCCCTGCGGCCGATACTCCTCGACCTCCGGCAGGACGACCGGCAGCTGATCCTCGGGGACGGCCACGGCGCCGTGGTCCTCGCAGTAGACGATCGGGATCGGGCAGCCCCAGTAGCGCTGGCGCGACATCGACCAGTCGCGCAGGCGGTACGAGATCGCCGCAGCGCCGCGTCCCTTCTCGCGCAGCGACTCGACGATCATTGCCATGGCCTCGCGGGCCGGCCGGCCGCTGAACTCGCCGGAGTCGATCAGGACGTCGGTCTCCTCGTCGATCACCGGCCGAATCGGCAGGTCGTAGCGCTCGGCGAACTCACGGTCGCGCTCGTCGTGCGCCGGCACGGCCATGATCGCGCCCGTCCCGTAGTCCATCAAGACGTAGTCGGCGACCCAGACCGGTATCCGCTCGTCGTTGACCGGGTTCACGACGAAGTGGCCGGTGAAGACGCCGTCCTTGTCCTTCGTCTGCCGCTCCTCGACCGAGCGCGTGCCGGCTTTCTGCACGTACTCGCGCACCTCGTCGGTCGCCAGCCGCTCGACCAGCGGATGCTCGGGCGCGAGCACGAAGAACGTCGCGCCGAACAGCGTGTCGGGCCGCGTCGTGAAGACCGGGATGTCGACGTCCAGCTCCTCGTCGCGGAACAACACTTCCGCGCCCTCCGAGCGACCGATCCAGTTGCGCTGGATCGTCTTCGTCTTCTCGGGCCAGTCGATCAGGTCGAGGTCGTCCAGCAGCTGGTCGGCGTACGCGGTGATCCGAAAGAACCACTGCACCATGTTCCGCGCGATGACGGGCGTGCCGCAACGCTCGCACCTGCCGTCGATCACGTACTCGTTGGCGACGACCGTCTGGTCCTTCGGGCACCAGTTGACCGGCGCCTCCTTGCGATAGGCCAGCCCCGCCTCGAAGAACTTCAGGAACAGCCACTGCGTCCAGCGGTAGTACTCGACCTCGTGTGCCGACGCCTCGCGGTCCCAGTCGATCACCCAGCCCAGGCGTCGCATCTCGGTGCGGATGTGCGCGATGTTCCGCTCCACGATCTCGCGCGGATGCCCGCCCTCGCGGATCGCGGCATTCTCGGCGGGCAGGCCGAACGAGTCGAAGCCCATCGGGCGCATCACGCTCCAGCCGGTGCGCCGCCGGTAATGCGTGATCACATCGCCCAGCGTGTAGTTGAGGACGTGCCCCATGTGCAGCGTCCCGGAGGGGTACGGGAGCATCTCGAGCATGTAGAACTTCCGCTCCGGCTCGCTGCCGGGCTCGGGGTTCGGCGTGTAGAAGGCCCGCTCGGCCTCCCAGACCTCTTGCCACTTCCGCTCGATTGTGTTCGGCTCGTACGCGTCCATGTCTGCCTCCGGGTACAAAAAAGCCTCTCAACTTTGAGAGGCCATGGGAAGCTCCGCGCGGCTCTCGCCGCGTTCGCTTCCTGCGCTAGAGAAGGAGCTCCTGCTGCATTCCACTTTGACTGTACCAAGCTGACAGAATCGACGCCATGAGCGGATACACGATCGTCAACCTGAAAGAGGTCGAGGACCAGGCGCCGAACTTCGGCCTCGCGCCGGACTTCGAGGCTCGCTTCGCGCGAGTGGCACTCGAGGCCGAGCTGGTCGGACTGACGTACCAGCGGCTCGCGCCGAACCTGACCGTGCCGTGGGGACACACGCACAAGACGCAGGAAGAGGTGTTCGTCGTCCTCGAGGGCAGCGTCGAGGTCAAGGTGCCGGACGGGATCCACGAGCTCGGGGCCTGGGATGCGATTCGGGTCGCGCACGACACGCCCCGGGGCTTCCGGGCGGGCCCGGAGGGCGTGGTGATGCTCGCGATCGGCGCACCCGGCGGGCCTGGCGACGCGGTCAATATCGAGAACTTCTGGGACGAGACGGAATCCAGCGCCTGACACGGCGACGGTAGTCGTCGTACGACGCGCCGAAGCGTCGGCGTAGCTGCGGCTCCTCGTAGAAGGCCAGGAACGCCGAGAAGATCAGCCACGCGGCGACGGCCCACGCGAACAGGATCTCGCGGCCGAGCAGCAGCGCCTGACCGACGACCAGCAGGAGCACGCCGAGGTACATCGGGCTGCGCACGAACCGGTACGAGCCGCGCTCGACGAACCGCTCCGGCGGCGCCCACGGCATGGGCGTGCCGCGTCCGTGGAACGCGAAGCGCGCCGTGGTCTCGAAGACGATCGCCCCACCTGCGAGGAGCACGACGACTCCGAGGATCTTGAGCGCAAGAGGCTGGGCGTCTGCGTCCCAGCGGGTGATGAGCCACGGGACGATCCCGGCGACGATCATCGGCCCGCCGAGAAACACGAAGCCGACGCTCCCCAAGATGACGCGGAGCCGGGAGCGTCCCGTGGCTAAGAGCGCGCCTTGAGCAGGCCGCCGAACGAGATCCAGCGGCCGCTGTGCCAGCGCTGGAGCCGCGCCTGATCCATCGGATAGCGGTCGGTCGCCGTCGTGCGGACGGTCATTCCCGGCAGGACGAACGGGTTGTTCCGCTCGTTCAGATGCGTGGCCGCGCGCATGAGCGACGCGCGGGTCGGGTTCTTGCCCGCGTGCTTGAGCGCGTCGACGAACGTGAACGCCGCGGACATGCCGTACAGGTTGTAGACGTCCTTGACGTTTCCGCTCCGGTTGTAGCGCTTCATGATCTTGCGGTAGAGCAGGACGGCCGGGTCGCGCTTCCACTTCGGGTCGTTGGGATCCTTGAGGAAGACGATCGAGATCGAGCCCTCGACGCGCTTGTTCTGGCCGCGGCTCGAGGAGAGCACCATCACGTTCGACGCGCTCGAGACGGCGTTGACGAAGATCTTCGGCTTCCAGCCGAGGCTGTTCACGTACTGGTACGCCTGGATGACGAACTTCGGCGTCGCGAACAGCATCAGGATGCCCGCCTTCGAGCCGCGCAGCTGTGCGATCTCCGACTGGACGTTGTCGTCGGTCGCCGAGTAGCCGACCTTCGAGACGATGTTGCCCTTCTTCGGGCCGAGCCCGCGCTGGAGGCCGGCGATCAGATCGGCTCCGTAACTGTCGTTCTGGTACAGGATCGCGATCTTCGCCCGCGGCATCGTCCGCCGGATGTACGTCCCGTACATGGCTCCCTCGGAGATGTACGTCGGCTGGTACGCGATCGTCCACGGGTACTGCCGGTAGTCGCGCCCGAACTCGGTGGCGCCGGTCGCGACGAAGAGCTGCGGCACCTGCTTCTGGTTCAGGTACGGGCGGATCGCCTCGTTCTGCTCGGTGCCGAGCGAGTTGAAGATCGCGAACACGTCCTTGTTCTCGACGAGATCGCGCGTTGCGCGGACGGTCTCGGACGGGATGTACTGGTCGTCCTCGTACTCGTAGTTGATCTTGCGCCCGTTCACGCCACCACGCGCGTTCACGTACTTGAAGTACGCGTTCGCGCCGTCGGCGACCGAGCGGAAGCCCTGCGCGACGCCGGTCAGAGGCGCTGTCCCGCCGATGTGGATCGACGTCGACGTGATCCCCGGGTCAGACGTCGTGCCGCCGAAGGCGACGGGGATACCGAGCGCGAGGAGCGCCGCCGTTGTGATGAGGAAGAGCCGGGCCACCTGGTCTAAGACCGAGTGTATAAGCGGGTTGTTAGCGGAGAAGCCGCACGCCTGAACAGTCCGGCGACGCCCGCCGGAAGCAGGAGCACGATCAGGATCAGGGCCGCGCCGTAGATCGCATCGGGCACCCCCTGTGCCTTCGAGATGTGCACCGAGGCGACGGGTAGGAATTCTACGAACGCGGCCCCGAGGAGCACGCCCCACATCGATCCGAGCCCCGCGATCACGGCGCCGACGAGGATCGTGAGCGACAGCTTCGCCGGGAACGACTGCGGGTCGGCGAAGGCGACCCCGATCACGAGCAGGGAGCCGGCGACTCCTGCGTACGCGGCGCCGATCGCGAACGCAACCGTCTTGTAGGCCGCGATGTGCACGCCCGAGGATGCCGCGGCGACCTCACTGTCTCGGAGCGCGCGGAAGGCACGGCCGGGGGCGCCTTGCAGCAGGAGCCAGGCGAGCGCGAACAGGACGAGCGCGAGCGTCCACGTCAGGTAGTAGACGGCACGGTTGAACGACATCGTGTGTCCGCGGACGGTCACGTCGTTGAAGCCCTGGCCGAGCAGGTGCTTGCTGCCGAAGAGCTGGACAGATTGGCCGCCGCTCGTCAGCGAGCTCAGCTTGTCCCAGGCGAGCAGATCGGGCATCGCGACTGCGAGGCCGAACGTGACGAGCGCCAGGTAGAGCCCCGAGAGCCTGAGCGCCGGGATCCCGAGCAGGAAGCCGAACACGCCGGCGACGAGCGCCGCGAGCGGGATCGTCCAGAGGTCGCGAACGCCGTGGGTGACGAGGAACGCGGTCGTGTAGCCGCCGACCGCCATGAAAGCGCCCTGCGCGAGCGAGATCTGACCCGTATAGCCCGTGACGATGTTGAGGCCGACGATCGCGATGAAGTACGTGCCCATCTGCGCGCCCTTGATGTCGCCGACCTTGTCCCAGTGCGGGGCGACCAGGATGAACGCGACGCTCACGGCGAACGCGAGCCCCACCGCGACTGCGCGGGCGACGGCGAGCCTAGACACGCCGCACCACCTGCCGTCCGAAGAGGCCGGTCGGCCGCGCGAGCAGCACGATCAGGATCAGGGCGAGGGCGACCGGGAGCCGTACGCGGTCGAGGTCGAGGTGAAGATGCGTGTCGTAGGTCGAGATCAGGTTCAGCACGACGCCGATCGTGAGGCCGCCGACGACCGCGCCGATCGGGCTCTCGAGACCGCCGACGACAGCGGCCGCGAACGCGTAGATCAGGACGGGCCGCATCATGTTCGGGTCGAGCGGCGGAGCGGCCGCAGCGGTGAAGAGCCCCGCCACCGCGCCGATCGCGGCCGCCAGCCCCCAGCCGAGCCCGAGCATCCAGCCGACGCGGATTCCGACGAGGCGACTCGCGACCGGATTCAGCGCCGAGGCCCTGAGCGCGAGCCCGAGCTTCGTGTACCGGAAGAGGCACGCGAGCAGCGCCATGAGGACGAGCGTGACGGCGAGGATCCCCGCGTCCTGCCTCGAAACCGCGACTCCGCCGAGGTCCCAGGCGCTCGTCGGGAACGGCCGGCTGGGCGGGAACGAGCGCACCTCGGCCTTCCAGATCCAGTTCGAGAGGCCGCCGAAGAGGATGAAGAGCCCGATCGTCAGGATGACGCCGTTGATCGGCGGCTTCCCCTCGACAGGGCGGACGACGACCCGTTCGAGCGCGAACCCGCCGACGAGCGCGATCAGGACCGTCAGCCCGAACGCGCCCCAGTAGCCGAGGCCGTGGTCGACGAGCGTCCAGGCGATGAAGGTCGTGAACGTGGCCATCTCGCCCTGGGCGAAGTTCACGACTCCGGTCGAGCGGTAGATGATCACGATCCCGAGGGCGAGCAGGGCGTAGATCGAGCCCGAGGCGAGCCCCGCGACGACCTGTTGCAGGAACTCGGTCAATAGCCCAGGTACGCCTTTCGCACCGACTCGTCCTCGGCCAGCTCGGCACTCGGGCCTTCCAGCGCGACCCGGCCAACCTCGAGCAGGTACGCGCGGCTCGACGAGCGCAGCGCGAGCTTTGCGTTCTGCTCGACGACGAGGACGGCCAGCCCTTCCTTCTCGTTCAGCTCGCCGAGAATCGTGAAGATCTCGCGGACAACGATCGGCGCGAGCCCGAGCGACGGCTCGTCGAGTAGCAGGAGTCGCGGGCGCGACATGAGCGCCCGGGCGATCGCGAGCATCTGCTGCTCTCCGCCCGAGAGCGTCCCGGCGTGCTGCTGGCGGCGCGTCTCGAGGAACGGGAAGAGCCCGCATGCCCGCTCGTAGCTCTCGGCGAAGCCTTTGCGTCGCAGGTACGCGCCGAGCCGCAGGTTCTCGTAGACCGTGAGCTCCTCGAAGATGCCGCGTCCTTCGGGGACGTGCGCGATGCCTGCGCGCGCGACCCGCTCCGGCGCGGCACGCGTGATGCGCCGGCCGGCGAACCGGACCTCGCCCGAGGTCGACACGAGCCCGGAGACCGCGCGGAGCGTCGTCGTCTTGCCGGCGCCGTTCCCACCGAGGACGGCCACGACCTCGCCCTCCCCCACCCTCAGCGACACGCCGTGGAGCGCCTCCACCGGCCCATAGCGCGCGTGGACGTCGTCGAGGTCGAGGAGCGGCGGCACCTAGTCGGCCGTCCCGAGGTACGCCTCGATCACGGCTGGGTCCCGCTGCACGTCGGCGGGCGCCCCGGTCGCGATCTTTTTGCCGAAGTCGAGCACGGTGACCGAGTCGGAGACGCGCATGACGAGGTTCATGTGGTGCTCGACCAGGAGCACGGTCAGGTCGTAGCGGTCGCGAGTGTGCGAGATGAGCTCACCGAGCGCCTCGACCTCTTCGTGGCTGAGGCCGCCCGCCGGCTCGTCGAGCAGGAGCAACCGCGGTTCCGAGACGAGCGCCCGGGCGAGCTCGATGCGCTTGCGCGTCGAGTACGGCAGTCCGGAGACGGGCCGTTCCGCGAGTCGCTCGAGTCCCAGGTACTCGAGGATCTCGTGCACACCAGACCTGGCGGCGCGCCGCGAATGCGCTCCGACGAGGACGTTGTCGCGAACGGTCATCGACGGGAACAGCTCGACGTTCTGGAACGTGCGGGCGATGCCGCGCCGGATCACTCCGTGCGGAGGCGTGTCGAGCAGGCTCTCGCCGTCGAACGTGACCTCGCCGTTGTCCGGCTTGTACAGCCGCGTGATCACGTTGAAGGCCGTCGTCTTGCCGGCGCCGTTCGGCCCGATCAGCCCTGCGATCTCGCCCTGCTCGACCGAGAACGAGACGTCGTCGAGCGCGACCAAGCCTCCGAAGCGCCGTGTGACGTGATCGAGCTCGAGCAGCGCCAAAGGGCTAGGCCCGGTTCTGGACGAGGTCGAGCAGCCGCCCGAGGACGCCCTTGCCGTTCGCGCGCAGGCCGTCGTGCTCGTACTCATTCGTCACCCAGGGCCGAAGGCCGCGGACGGCGGCGGAGGTCTCCTCCGAGAACTCGCGCGGGACGTACATGTCCTCGGCGTAGATGGCAGCCGCGGCCGGAACCTCGTTCGCGGCCAGGCGGTCGACGTCGTACAGCGCCGGCCACTCGTGGTCGGCCAGGATCTGCGCCGCCTCGGCCAGCGGTTCGAGCGCGCCGTACTCCTCGAGCATCCATGGATAGACGTGCTCGCCCGTAAGGAAGGTCGGGTCGTCCCGCACGTCCTCGGGGAAGACGCGCTCCGCCGACCAGCGCGTCGCGGCTCCCGTCGCGTAGCACGCCTCGTGGATGACGGCGTACAGCGGATTGCGCGGGAACGACTGCAACAGCTCGACGTCGTGCAGGAACGCGGGCGACCCGAACGGCAGCTCGACGATGTAGTGGACCGTCTCGGCCCCGTAGCTCATCCCGAGGATGTGCCCGACCTGGCGGAAGCGCCTACCGGTCAGCCGGTCGCCGGAGGGAAGGCGGACGTCTTCTCTCTCGAGACGCTCCACGATGCCGCGCACGCGGTCTCGATCCTCGGGGTAGCGCTCGTAGTAGGCGTCGTTCTTGACGCGCGTCCGCTCGTAGGTCGCGCGGTAGACGTCGTCCGGGTGCCGCTCGAGCGGGGGCAGGCCGCCGGTGACGAGCGCCTCGGCGCAGGCCTTCGGGCGCCTGCGAGAGGTAGTTGACGATGCAGAAGCCGCCGAAGCTCTGGCCGAGCACGCTCCACTTCTCGACCCCGAGCTCCATGCGGATCGCCTCTGCGTCGCGGACGATCGAGTCGGCCCGGAAGTGGGTCAAGTACTCGGCCTGGTCTTGCGGGGACATGTCCGGAAGCGAGCCGACCGGAGTCGAGCGGCCGGTGCCGCGCTGGTCGAGGAGCAGAAGCCGGTAGTCCTGGAGCGCGCGCTCCCACCAGGTTTCGTCGATCAGCTTCAGGAGTCGCGGCGCCTCGAAGCCCGGCCCGCCTTGAAGGTAGACGAGCCACGGCCGGTCGTCGTGCTCGTGGGCCGGAGTGACGACCTCGCGGGCGAAGACGGTGATCGTCGGCCCGCCCGGCTGCGCGTGGTCGAGCGGCAGTTCGAACTCGTGCTCGGTGAAGACGAAGTTCGGCGCGCGGTAGCTGGCGACTCGCACCCCGCCATTCTCGTATGTCTCGCCCGGCTTAGAAGCGACAGCCGGCGATGTGGCGCGCAACCGTCTGCCGGCGTGAGTCGGTCAGCGTCGTCAGCGCCTCGAGCAGCGAGCCGTCCGGCTTCGCGAAGCGCTTCGGGACGAAGACCGTGAACGGGGCGCGGCGGTCCCGCTTCAGCAGGTGCCCGTCCAGGTAGAACGCCGTGTTCGCAATGCGTCGCGTCGAGGGGCCACCGACCCTGGCGAGGAGCCTGGACGCGCGGCAGCCGGGACCCCTGTGCTCGAGCCGGGTGGCCAGCGAGAGCTGAACGCCCCGGCGGCACACCGCGCCCTTGCACTGCCGCAAACGCGCGAGCCGCGCCGCAAGGTTCTTCTCGATCGCGTCGTAGGCCGGGTTCGTCTGCAGGCTGTTCAGCTCGTACCGGTCGCGAGCGAGGTTGTACAGCTCCTTCTCGCCGGTCACGTACTCGGCGTAGAGCCAATTCGGTGAACGCACGCCGGCGTACGTCGGCGTCTCGAGCAGGATGTCGCGGCCCGACTGCAGGAGCTTGTCCTTGGCGAACGGGATCAGCGAGCGCCCGTCCATGACGCGGGCCGGCTGAGCGCCCGTCGCCTGGACGATCGTCGGCGCGAGGTCGGTGTTGGCGACGAACTGCGAGCGGCGCTGGCCGTGCGGGAGCCCGGGCCCGCGGATGAGCAGCGGCACACGGATCGACGGCTCGTAGAGGACGACCTTTCCGGTCTGCAGCCGGTGCTCTCCGTGCATGAAGCCGTTGTCCGAGGTGAAGATGATGTACGTGTTGTCGAGCTTCCCGGTTCGGGCCAGCTCGTTCACGATCTGGGCGACCGCGTCGTCGACCGCGAGCAGCGATTCGAGCCGCTGCTGGTAGTTCTCGCGGATCGCGTTGATCCTCGCCGGACCGATCAGCGGGCGGTTCCGGATCGCCGCAGGCTTGTCGGAGACGTCGGCCTCGTTGAACGACGGCGGCATCGGAAGCGGCTCGTTCGCGAAGCGGTTCTTGTCGCGCGGCGCAGGTGACGGCGTCGCGAGCCCGCTCGGATCGTCGGCATCGCGCGGGGCCGCCCGAGTGCGGGGCGAGGAACGCGACCCACATGAAGAACGGGCGCGGATCTGCGGCCTGGCGCGAGATGAGATCGACCGCGAGCCGGGACTCGACGTCGGTCTTGTAGTCGGCGGCGGCATTGCCGAACTGGACGAGGTTCCCGTTCTCGTTGAACTGGTAGTTCAGATAGCGGTACGTGGACGGATCGGGCGTGCCGTACCACTGGCCCCAGCCCGGCGGGATCTCACGCGGGTTCTTGGTGCCGTACTGGTTCAGGTACTTGCCCAGGTGGATCGTCTGGTAGCCGGCGCGCTGGAGCCAGACGGGCAGCGTGTTCGTGGAGTCGAGCTTGTAGTAGCCGCCGTTCGGCGCCGTATTGCCCCAGACACCGTGGTTGTGCGCGTACTGGCCGGTGAGGAAGGTCGAGCGCGACGGGCAGCAGAGCGAGTACGAAACGAAGCTGTTGTCGAAGGTGACACCCTGGTCGGCGATCAGCGCCTTCACGTTCGGCATGACGCGCATCGACTCGACCGTCTGGTCGTCGGTCATGAGGACGACGACGTTCGGGCGGACAGCCGAGGAGGACTGCGACTTGCCGGACGAGGCGGCGCCGTTGAGCGCGCCCACCGCGGCCACCCCTGCGACGAGGGCTGCCAGGACGATCCACCGGGTCGAGGCTGCCATGCCTGGGAGCCTTCCAAGAGAGCGTGAGGGTTTTGTTATGGGGCTGTGAAACCTTCTTTCGACGTGATCGGAGCCTGGCAGGCGAACCGCTCGCAGACGTAGACGGCCGGATTTCCGTCAACCAGGCCCTTTCCGGCCAGTAGCGGCACGTCCTCGGACGGGCCGACCGCGATGACGGTGTCCGGTTGGAACGGTTCGAGCGCCGCTTTCGCGACCGGGGAGTCGACGGAACCGACGATTGCCATCTCTCGAGGCGGCGAGAAATGGAGCTCGAGAGCAGACAGCGCGTGGCCGAACCCGGACGGGGCTCTCGTCAGCCGCGCCGTGGACGAGCCGGAAGACGCCGACCGCGCGGTGCTCGAGCTCGTCGTCGCCGTAGATCCGGGCGAGGCGGAGCAGCACCGAGGCGAGCATCGAGTTGCCCGACGGCGTCGGGTGATCCTCGAGGTCCTTCTTGCGCGCGACGAGCTGCTCGCCGTCGGCGGGCGAGAGGAAGAAGCCGCCGCGCTCGTCGTCGGCGAAGAGCTCGACCGCGAGGCGCGCGAGGCGGTTCGCCTCCTGGAGCCAGCGGAGCTCGCCTGTCGCCACATGCAGCTCGAGCAGGCCGTGGGCCGCGTCGGCGTAGTCCTCCAGGTAGCCGGTGCCCTTCGCCTCGCCCGCGCGGAACGTTCGGTGCAGACGATCTCCGTCGGAGAGCGGACCGAGGATGAACTCGCCGAGCCGGCGCGCCGCGTCGAGGTAGTCGGCTCGCTCGAGCCGACGGCCCGCTTCGGCCAGTGCAGCCAGGGCCAGCCCGTTCCACGCCGTGATCGCCTTGTCGTCACGCAGCGGCTTCGGTCGCTGCTCCCGGAGCTCGAACAGCCGCGCCCGCTCGTCGTCGCTCAACTCGCCGCGAAGCACGGATCGCCCGTGCTCGAACGGCTGGAGCAGCTCCTCGCGCACGCCTTCGTCGGCCGTCCACGTGAAGGTCAGCCCCTCGACCCCGTCCGTGTCCGCGTCCTGCGCCGAGGCGAGACCGCCCTCGGGCAGGAGCAGCTCACGAAGCATGTAGTCCAGCGTCTCCTCGGTCACGCGCCGATAGCGCTCGTCGCCCGTCACGACCCAGGCGTGGAGGTACGCCGCCGCGAGGAGCGCGTTGTCGTACAGCATCTTTTCGAAGTGCGGGACGAGCCACTCGCGGTCGACCGAGTAGCGGTGGAAGCCGCCGCCGACGAGGTCGTACATGCCGCCGGCGGCCATCGCGTCGAGCGTCTGCGTGACCATCGGCAGGGCGTCCTCGTCCCCGCGCAGGTGCATGCGCAGGAGGAACTCGAGCGTCGAGGCCTGCGGGAACTTCGGCGCGCCGCCCCAGCCGCCCCAGTCCTGGTCGAACTGCCTGCGGAGCGCGCGCGTTGCCTCACCGAGCATGCTCTCGGTGAGCGGATCGGTCGAGGGCGCAAGCTCGGCCGAGTGGCGAACCGCCTCGACGATCGCCGACGCCTGGCGCGAGACGTCGCCGCGACGCTCGCGGTACGCGTCGGAGACCGCGGTCAGCACCTGCTGGAAGCTCGGTAGCCCGTGCCGCGGCTCCGGCGGGTAGTACGTGCCGCCGAGGAACGGCTCGCCCTCGGGCGTGAGAAAGACGGTCATCGGCCAGCCGCCCTGCCCGGTGAGCGCGACGACCGCGTCCATGTACAGGGAGTCGACGTCGGGCCGTTCCTCGCGGTCGACCTTGACGCTGACGAACAGCTCGTTCATCAACGCCGCCGTGGCCTCGTCCTCGAAGGACTCGTGCTCCATGACGTGGCACCAGTGGCAGGCCGCGTAGCCGACGGAGAGCAGGACCGGCTTGTCGTCCGCGCGCGCCTTCGAGAAGGCCTCGTCGCCCCACGGGTACCAGTCGACGGGATTGTCCGCGTGCTGCAGGAGGTACGGGCTCGTCTCCTGGGCCAGGCGGTTCACGCCCCCCACGTCCACAGCTCGACGACGTTGCCGTCCGGGTCGTCCACGTAGACGGCGCGAGTGCCCTCGAAGTCCTCCTCGTGCACCCCGAGCCCGTGTTCTCGCAGGCGCGCGACCGCCGCCTCGTAGTCGTTCTCGCCGATGTGCATCGCGTAGTGGACGTGCGCGCCGCCCTGGCCTCCGGCGATCCCGACCTGCGGCGTCCAGAGGCCGATCCGCGAGCGCTCGCCGACGAGGAACCATGCTCGATCGTCGGAGCGGCTCTGCGCCGGCAGCCCGAGCACCTCGCCGTAGAACCGTACGGCCGCGTCGAGATCGGCGACCTCGAGCACGAGCTCGTTGAGGCCGGTGACCGGGATCCCGCTCAGGTCTGCGAGACGGGAAGCTCCGCGGCCCCGGCCTGAGCGACCTCTTCGCGCCGGACGAAGATGATCGAGGCCAGCAGGCCGGCGCCCCAGATCCCGGCTGCGACCCAGAAGCCCCACTGGAACCCGGCGGTCGTGGCCGCGGCCGGCGAGTCGCCCTGCTGTACGAGCGTCTTCGCGTGCGTGAACGCGACAGTCGAGAGCACGGCCGTCCCGATCGCTCCGCCGACCTGCTGCGAGGTGTTGATCAGGCCCGAGGCGAGCCCCGCCTTCTCGGGGGTGACGCCGGCGAGCGCCGCGATCGTGACCGGGATGAACGCGAACGGGATGCCGATCCCGACTGCGAGGAAGCCCGGGAACAGATCCTTGAAGTAGGTGCCGTCGACGCTGATCTGCGTGTACCAGAGGCAGCCGGCGACGAGGAGCGCCATGCCGGTGACGAGCACGGGCTTGGCCCCGAAGCGCGTCGTCAGCGCCTGCGCCGGCGCGGCCATGACAACCGCCGTGCCGGCCGTGGCGAGGAACGCGACTCCGGTCTGGAGCACCGACAGGTGCAGGACCTGCTGCATGTACAGGGTCAAGAGCAGGAACGTTCCGTACATGCCGCCGGCAAGTAGGAAGCCGGCGAGGTTCGCGGCCGCGACGAGTCGGATCCGGAAGATCGAGAGCGGCATCAGCGGCTCCTTCTCGCGCCACTCCCAGATCAGGAAGAACGCGAGCAGCGCGCCGGCGAGGACGAGCAACCCGATCGTCCGGAACGATCCCCAGCCGTCGACCGGGGCCTGCGAGATCGCGTAGACGAGCACGATCAGGCCGGAGGTGACGCTGATCGCGCCGGGCAAGTCGTAGTCGTGGACGACGTCCTCGCGGCGGCTCTCACGCACGTAGATCGGCGTCAGGATCAGAACGATCGCCGCCACCGGGACGTTGACCCAGAAGATCCACTCCCAGCCGAGGTATTTCGTCAGAACGCCGCCCAGCAGGACGCCCGCCGCGGCGCCGCTGCCGCCGACCGCGCCCCAGGCGCCGAGCGCCTTGTTGCGCTCGCTGCCCTCGGTGAACGTGACCGAGATGATCGAGAGGGCAGCCGGCGTAACGATCGCGGCGCCGAGCCCCTGGACGCCTCTGGCGACGATCAGCATTCCGGACGACGTCGCCAGACCGCAGACGAGCGACGCAGCGCCGAAGAGCGCGAGCCCGATCATGAACATGACGCGCCGCCCGATCAGGTCGGAGGCGCGGCCGCCCAGGAGCAGGAAGCCGCCGTACGTCAGCCCGTAGGCCGTGATCACCCACTGCAGGTTCCGCTCGGCGAAGTGGAGGTCGGCGCCGATCGACGGCAGCGCGACATTGACGATCGCGATGTCGAGCACCACGACGAAGATCGCGGTGCAGATCAGGATGAGCGCCTTCCAGCGGCGAGGGTCCGGTGCGACTGCGTTCATCGCCCCTCGACCCTACACTCCCGCACCATGGCAACGCTTCCCGGAGGCACCGTCACGTTTCTCTTCACCGACATCGAGGGCTCGACGCGGCTGCTCCAGGAGCTCGGCGACGCCTACGGGGAGGTCGTCCGCGACCACCGGCAGCTGCTCCGCGAGAGCCTCGGCGACAAGGGCGGCACCGAGGTCGACACGCAGGGCGACGCGTTCTTCTACTCGTTTCCGCGCGCGCGGGACGCCGTCGCCGGAGCGGTCGCTGCCCAGCGCGCGCTGGCGGCTCACGAGTGGCCGGGCGGCAGCGAGGTTCGCGTGCGGATGGGCCTGCACACCGGCGAGCCGTCGGTCGGCGACGAGGGCTACCTCGGGCTCGACGTCGTGCGCGCGGCGCGCATCTGCTCAGCCGGCCACGGCGGCCAGGTCCTGCTCTCCGAGACGACGCGCGCCCTGCTCGGCAACGAGCTCCCCGAGGGAGTCGCGATCGTCGACCTCGGGCAGCAGCACCTGAAGGACGTGCAGCACGAGCGGATCTACCAGCTGGCGGTCGACGGCGACCAGAAGTTCCCGCCGCTCAAGACGGACACGCCGAAGAGCGCCTCGGACGAGCTCGGCGACCGGATCGAGCGCCACGTCCTGGACATGGTCGAGGCGTCGCTCACTGGGAAGGGGAAGGGAAAGGATTCGGGCAAGGAGCACGTGAACGCGCTCCGGTTCACGGTCATCGGCCTGATCGAGCTGGTGCTGGTCGTCCTGACCCTGCTGCTCATCATCTGGCTCGTGAAGACGGTCCTGTTCTGAGCGGGCCGCCGAGCCGGATCGCCCGACGGCCCACTCGAAGAAGCTAGGCGGCCTGCTCGAAGGCGGGCTCCGCCTGCGGAACCTCCTCCTCGGTCAGGTCGCGGCGGCTGACCACGAAGACCGAGACGAGGACGCCGACGAAGGCGACGATCGCGCCTGCGATGAACGCGTCCTGGAACCCGTTCGTGAGCGCGAACGCGGGAGCCTGCCCGCTCGAGAGGTCGCTCGTCGTCGTCGACGTCGCGATCGCCGAGAGCGCGGCGATTCCGAGCGCCCCGCCGATCTGCTGCGAGGTGTTGAGGAGCCCCGAGGCGAGACCCGCCTCGGCCGGCTGCACACCGGCGAGCGCCGCGATCGAGATCGGCACGAACGAGAAGCCGAGGCCGACCGCCACGAGCAGGAGCCCGGGGAACAGCTCCGTCCAGTACGAGCCGCCGACCGAGACCTGCGTGAACCAGAGCAGGCCTCCAGTCAGTGACGCCATCCCGACGATGAGCACGGGCTTGACGCCGACCCGGTTCACCAGTTGCGCTGCGATGCCGGAGGTCACGATCGCCGAGCCGGCCACGGCCAGGTAGGCGACGCCGGTCTTCATCGCCGAATAGCCGAGCACCTGCTGCATATAGAGGGTCAACATCAGGAACATCCCGAACAGGGCCGTTCCCAGGATGAAGCCGGCGATGTTCGCGCCCACGAGCGTGCGCAGCCGGAAGATCGAGAACGGCATCAACGGATCCTTGGCTCGGGCCTCCCAGCCCAGGAACCCAGCGAGCAGTGCGCCGGCCGCTACGAAGAGGCCGATCGTCGTGGCCGAGCCCCAGCCGAAGTGGTTGGCCTGCGTGATGGCGTAGACGAGCGTCACGAGGCCGCTGGTGACCAGGACGGCGCCGGGCACGTCGTAGCTCTCGGCAGTCGCGTCGCGGCTCTCGTTGATCAGGAATGGGGCGAGCACGAGCGCGAGGATTCCGACCGGCACGTTGACGAAGAAGATCCAGTTCCAGCTCAGAAGGTCGGTCAGGACGCCTCCGAGGAGGACGCCGGCGACGGCTCCGAACGCGCCGACTCCGCCCCAGGCGCCGAGTGCCGCGTTCCGATCTCGACCCTCGGCGAACGTCGTCATGAGGATGGAGAGCGCAGCGGGCGTGATGATCGCCGCGCCGAGCCCCTGCATGGCGCGTGCGCCGATCAGAGGCGATTCGCCCCAGGCGAGGCCCGAGACCAGCGAGGCGGACGTGAAGAGGATGACTCCGGTCAGGAAGAGCTTGCGTCGTCCGAGGAGGTCGGCCAGCCGCCCACCGAGCAGCAGGAAGCCGCCGAAGAAGAGCGCGTACGCGCTGATCACCCACTGCAGGTTCTCCTGCGAGAAGCCCAGGTCGATCTTGATTGAAGGCAGCGCCACGTTCACGATCGCGATGTCGAGCACGACCAT
The DNA here is from genome assembly GCA_963812695.1 of uncultured Actinomycetes bacterium. Classification (GTDB taxonomy): domain Bacteria; phylum Actinomycetota; class Thermoleophilia; order Gaiellales; family Gaiellaceae; genus VAXT01. The sequence continues at coordinate 110,964 of CAWEWD010000005.1, read as the reverse complement.
GAACTGCACGAGTAAGAGCAGCGCCAGCCCGAACCACTTGCGTCGGGAAGATGCGATCACGGTCTCGTTCCTTTCTTCGTTAGCAATCACTAGCTTGCAACCTAGCACGATTTACTTTCTTTTTGCAAGTATCCACTTCTCGACTAGAAGTACGTGCGCTATGATGCGTTCGCGATGGGCAAGCCACGACGCTACGACCAGTACTGCCCCGTCTGTCATGCGCTCGAGCTCGTAGGCGAACGGTGGTCGCTCGTGATCGTCCGCGAGCTCCTCAAGGGGCCGAAGCGGTACACCGACCTAATCGACGGCATGCCCGGAGTCGGGACGAACATTCTCGCCGCGCGCCTGCGCGACCTCGAGGCCGGCGGGATCGTGCAGAAGCGGAGGCTCCCGCCCCCCGCGGCCTCGACCGTCTACGAGCTCACCGACTACGGCGCAAGAGCTCGAGGAGCCTCTGTATGCGCTCGCTCGCTGGGGCGCCCGCTCTCTTCCGCCCCCGGCCAAAGGCGAGGACTTCTACCCCGACTGGGGACTGAACGCATTCGCTGCGCTGCTCGACCCCCACGCGGCGAGCGGGCTCACCGCCACGTACGTCGTGCGCGTCGCCGACGACGTCTACACGGTGCACCTCGAGGACAGCGCCGTCCACGTCGAGGTCGGAGCTGCGGACGACGCGGACCTCGACTTCACGATGGATCGAGAGACGTTCTTCGGCCTCGCCTCGGGTGAGCTCGATCCCCGCGTTGCGGTCACCGGTGGCCACGTGACGATCGAGACCGGCAAGGCGGCGGATCTGGAGCGCTTCTTCTCGATCTTCAACTTCACGCAGCGCCAGCAGGTGGCCGTCTAAGCCGGATGCGGCTCGAGACCGAGCGCCTCGTCCTACGCAAGCCGACGCTCGATGACCTGGACGGCTACGCCGAGCTGTGGGGCGACGCCGAGGTCGTGCGCTACCTGAGCGGGACGACGCTGCCGCGCGACGAGGTGCCGCGTGCGATCGAGCGCATGCTCGGCCAGTGGGAGCGGCACGGCGTCGGGCTGTTCAGCGTCCTGCGGAAGGAGGACGACCAATTCGTCGGGCGGGTCGGCTACCTCCTCTGGGATCCCGCCCGCTGGGTGAACGCGATGCACGAGCAGCTCGACGGTGAGCTCGAGCTCGAGATCGGCTGGACGGTCGTCCGCTCGCTCTGGGGCAACGGCTACGCGACCGAGGCGGCAATGGCCTGCCGGGACCATGCTCTCGCGCGAGCTGGGGCGCGAGCGCGTGATCTCGCTGATCGCGCCCGAGAACACCGCGTCGATCCGCGTCGCCGAGAAGATCGGCGAGACGCTCGAGCGGCGCGACGTGGGCGGCGAGGCCTTCAGGATCACCGTCGACCTCTACTCACTCACCGCCTAACAGAACCCTCATCGCCCAGGGTTAGCCTGCGGTCGTGAGGTGGGTCGTGATCATCACCGCAGCCGCGGCGCTCGCGGGTGGCTTGGGCGCCTCGGCGTCGCCGGTCGCTCGCACGCCGACGCTCTCGTTCACCGTCGCCCCTGGAGTCTCGGACTCCGGCTTCGCACCGCTCGGCGGCGGAATCTGCCTCGGCGACCGGCGCGTCACGGACCCGGCGGCCGACGGAGGAATCGCCTGGTCGCCCGACGGGAGCCGCGTGGCCTTCTTCCGCCAGACGGGGCCGCTCACCGCCGACGTCTTCGTCTCGGATGCCGACGGCAGCCATCTGCGAAATCTCACTCGAGGAAGCGCGCAGTTCAGCTGGGCTCCGGACTGGTCGCCGGACGGAACGCGCATCGTCTACGTGGCGTCCGATCCGAACGTCGAGCGACTCGTCACGGTGCGCCCCGACGGCTCCGGCGCCGAGGTCGTCCCCAACACAGCCGTCGACCCGACGAACCAGCTTCGCGACCCGCAGTGGTCCCCGGACGGAAACGTTCTCGGGTTCACGCTCACCGACGGCATCCATGTCATCGGATCCGATGGGGCCGGCTTACGCCTCCTGCTCGCGGACGCCGCAGGCTTCGACTGGTCGCCCGACGGAACGAAGATCGTCTTCACGCGCGGCGACGATCTCGCACTCGCACGGTCGGATGGCACGGACGTTTCCTTCCTCACGCGGACGCCGCGCCTCGGAGAGGGAGGAGCCTCGTTCTCGCCGGACGGCGCACGGCTGGTCTGGGTCGCGATCGACGACACCGACCCGAAGGTCGGGAATGGACCCGGCGATCACATGTACGTCGCGAGCGCTGACGGCCGGAACAGGCACATTCTCCGCGCGCCCCGCGGGGTTCCGGCCTGGGGCCCTTCGTGGCGGCCCGCAGCTCCAGTGCCTACGCGCTTGCGCCCATGCGTCCTCCAGGGCACGAAGCGCAACGACGTGCTCGTCGGGACGGCGAAGGGCGACCTGATCTTCGCCAAGGGCGGCAACGACGTCGTCCACGGTCTGGGCGGCAACGACATCATCGTCGGGGACGTCCCGTTCTCGGCTCACCCCGGAACCGACCGGCTCTTCGGCGGGCCCGGCCGCGACTTCATCGACTCCTACGACGGGCGGCGCGATCTCGTGAACGGCGGCCCCGGGCGAGACCGCGGGGTGACCGACCGCCACGACCGCGTCAGGTCGATCGAGCGCTACGGCTAGCCGGGAAAGTCTCCGGCTCGGTAGAGCTGGCCTTCGAGCGGCCGTCCGAGCACGCCTTCGAGCCACTGGGAGGTCGCGATCAGCGCGTCGAGGTCGGCGCCGGTCTCGACACCGTCGCCCTCGAGCATGTACACGAGATCCTCGGTGGCGATGTTCCCCGTCGCCCTGGGCGCGAACGGGCAGCCACCGAGGCCGCCGATCGACGAGTCGAGGGTCGTCGCGCCGGCTTCGAGCGCGGCGTAGGCGTTGGCGAAGCCCGTGTTGCGGGTGTTGTGACCGTGGAAGCCCGAGGCACCGCTGCCTTCGACCAGCCGCCGCACCTGACCCGGCGTGGCGACACCGATCGTGTCCGCGAGGACGACGTCGTCGGCCGCTGACAGCCGTTCGGCCAGCTCGACCACCTTGCCTGGGTCGACGCGGCCCTCGAACGGGCAGCCGAACGAGACGCTGATCGTGGCCGTCGAGCGGACGCCGTCCTCGCGCGCGCGCGCGAGAACCCTGGTTGCTGCATCCAGAGCCTCGTCGACGGACGCGTTCGCGTTCCGCCGGCTGAAGCTCTCCGTGGCGGCGAGGGCGAAGCGAACCTCGTCTAGCTCAGCCACCCGCAGCCGGTCGTAGCCCTTCTCGTTCAGCGCCAGCCCCGCATAGACCGTCCCGTCGCGCCGCTGCAGCCCGCCGACGACCTCCTCCGCGCCGGCCATCTGCGGCACGCGCTCGGCACTGACGAAGCTGACCGCCTCGACCACCGGCAACCCTGCTGCCGCGAGCCGGTTGACGAGCTCGGCCCGGGTCTCGGGAGGCAGGACGTCGCGCTCGTTCTGCAGGCCGTCGCGCGGCCCGACCTCGCAGATCGTGATCAAGCGACCCGCTCGAGCGTGACGCGGACGATCACCCTGCGTTCTCCGGGGCGGTGGCTCTGGAACTTCGGGTTGCCCGTGTACTTCTCGGACAGCTTGTCGATGTGCCGGTCGGCCGCCTCGCCCTCTTCGAGCTCGACCGTGCCGCTGACGGTCACGTAGTCGTACGGGTCGTCCTGCGCGTAGACCTCGATCGTCACGCGCGGATCACGCTGCATGTGGTGCCATTTCGCGCGCCCGGTGGCCGTGTTGAAGAGGACGCGCTCGCCGTCGTAGTCGAGCCACACGGGCGTCACGTGCGGCGTGCCGTCCGGGCGGATCGTTGCCACGGCGCCGAAGTTCTTGCCCAGAAAAAGCTGTGCCTGCTGCTCGGTGAGCCTGACCACGCTTGAGTAGGCTACCCAGCGATGGCTCCGTCGATTCTGGTCGGCACTCGCAAGGGGCTCTTCCTCCTGAAGGGCGATGAAGTGCGACGCGAATGGGACGTCGAGGGCCCGTATCTGGCCGGATGGGACGTGTTCCACGCGATGAGGGACGACGGCTCGATCTTCGCCGCCGCGAATCACGCCGTCTACGGAGCAACCGTCCAGCGCTCGGACGACGGAGGCCAGACATGGGAGCGGAGCGAGGATCTCGGCCTGCCCGAGGACCACGAGCTCACGCTCGAGAAGACGTGGCACATCGAGGCAGGTCCGAACGGGACGCTGTGGCTCGGCGGCGCGCCCGGCCTCCTGTTTCGCTCGGCCGATCGCGGCCAGAGCTGGGATCCCGTCACGAGCCTGATCGACCATCCGACCCGTGAGCGCTGGAATCCCGGCGCCGGCGGGATGTGCACCCACTCGATCCAGTTCGACCCGGAGAACGACCAGACGATGTACGTGGGCATCTCCGCGGCGGGCGTCTTCCGCAGCGAGGACGCCGGCGTCTCCTGGACACCCGCGAACAAGGGAACCGCGGCCGACTTCAGCCCCGACGACCCGTTCCCCGAGGTCGGCCAGTGCGTGCACAAGGTGCTCGTCCACCCGGCGAAGACCGACCGCCTCTGGCAGCAGAACCACTGCGGCGTCTACCGCACAGACGACCGCGGCGAGAGCTGGGAGCGGCTGGAGGACAACGGCCTGCCCAGCAGCTTCGGCTTTCCGATTGCCATCCACCACCGAGACCCGGACATGGCCTTCGTGATCCCGGAGGACTCGGCGCGCGGCTCTGCAGGCGAGGTCGGCGGCGGCGACCGGGTCACGTCGGACGGTCGTCTGGGCGTCTACCGCACCCAGGACGGCGGCAGCAGCTGGGAACTGGCCGCCAACGGGCTGCCGGAGCAGGCATGGGTCGAGGTTCTGCGCGAAGGGATGTCGTCCGATCGGCTCGACCCGGTCGGGATCTACTTCGGCACGAAGAGCGGCTCGGTCTTCGTCTCCCCGAACGAGGGCGACGAGTGGATCGAGGCGGCGCGCCACCTTCCGGCGGTGCTCTCGGTCGAATACGCCGAGTGGTAACCGTGTTGCTTCCTGGCCTGCTCGCCGATCAGGCGGGCGGTCGGAAGGAGTTCGAGCTCGACGCGCCCACGGTCGGCGCCGCGCTCCGCGCCCTGCCGGTGCGCGACCTGCTCTTCGACGGGCGGAACGAGCTGCGTCCGCTCGTGAACGTCTACGTCGACGGAGAGGACATCCGCGCCAAGAGCGGCGTCGACACCGAGCTCAGTGACGGCCAGGCGATCAGGGTCGTCGCAGCGGTAGCCGGCGGCTAAGCGATCGCGACCATGCGGTCGATTGCGCCTCGCGCACGCGCCGCGATCTCCGGCTCGACCGTGACCACGTGCTTCCAGTCGCGGAGCGAGTCGCGGAGCTTCTCGAGCGTGATCATCTTCATGTACTTGCAGATCGCCTTCTCGGAGATGGCCTCGAACCGCTTCTCCGGCGCCTCCTTGTTCAGGCGATGGAGGATCCCGGTCTCGGTCGCGACGAGGAACCGCTGCTTCGGCGACGACTTCGCAAAGTTGATCATCCCCTCGGTCGAGAGGATGTGCGTCCGGTCGTTGCCGAAGGCCATGCACTGGCTGGCGCAGCCGCATTCGGGGTGGACGAGGAGCTCTGCGTCGGGCGCCTCGTCCTGCCAGCGCTCGATGTCGGCCGGCCGGATGCCCGCGTGCACGTGGCACTCGCCCATCCAGATCTTCAGCTTGCGCCCGGTCGTGCGCTCGAGCCAGACACCGAGGAAGAGGTCGGGCAGGAACAGGATCTCGCGGTCCTCGGGAATCGCCTCGATGACGGCCTTCGCGTTGCCCGACGTGCAGCAGTAGTCGCTCTCGGCCTTGACCTCCGCAGTCGTGTTCACGTAGGAGACGACGACCCCACCGGGGTGCTCCGCCTTCCAGGCTCGTAGCTGGTCGGCCGTGATCGACGCGGCTAACGAGCAGCCGGCGTCGAGGTCGGGGATCAGCACCGTCTTGTCGGGAGCCAGGATCGAGGCCGTCTCGGCCATGAAGTGGACGCCGCAGAAGACGATCGCCTGGGCGTCCGTGGCCGCGGCTTCCCGGGACAGGCCGAGCGAGTCGCCGACGAAATCGGCCACGTCCTGCACCTCGGGCACCTGGTAGTTGTGCGCGAGGATCACGGCCTCCCGCTCGGCTGCCAGTGCGCGGACTTCCTCGTGGAGCGTCGCGATCTCGGCCGTAGTCATTCCAGCTCCAGCGAGACGTCGAGGGAGCGGGCCGAGTGGGTCAGCGCGCCGACCGAGACGAAGTCGACGCCGGTGGCAGCGATCTCGCGGACGGTCTCGAGCGAGACTCCGCCGGAGGCCTCGAGCGTCGCCTTCCCTTGAACGAGCTCGACCGCTTCGCGCATGAGCGCCGGCGGCATGTTGTCGAGCAGGATCTGCTCCGCGCCGGCTGCGACCGCCTCGCGCACGTCGTCCAGCGTCTCGGCCTCGACCTCGATCGGCAGGCCGCTTCCGGCGGCGCGAAGGAGCTCGACCGCCGGTCGGACCCCGCCCGCGGCGCGCAGGTGATTGTCCTTGACGAGAATTCCGTCGTCGAGGCCGAAGCGGTGGTTCCGCCCGCCCCCGCAGCGCACGGCGTACTTCTCCAGCGCCCGAAGACCCGGCGTCGTCTTGCGCGTGTCGAGGATCTCCGCGCCCGTGCCCTCGACCGCGTCGACGAAGCGGCGAGTCAGCGTTGCGATTCCGGACAGGCGCCCGAGGAGGTTGAGCGCGGTGCGCTCTCCGGTGAGTACCGCTCGCGTACGGCCGGAGAGGCGCGCGAGCTCCGTGGGCTGCTCGAAACGATCTCCTTCGTGCGCGGACGCCGCGACGGAGACGTTCGGGTCGAGAGACCGAAAGACGGCTTCGACAGCCGGCAGGCCGCACACGACGCCCGGCTCCTTGAGCAGCAGCCTGGCGGTACACGTCGCGTCCGCGGCGACCGTGGCCTCGGTCGTCACGTCGCCGCGTCCGACGTCCTCGGCGAGCGCGGCGAGCGCGATGCGCTCGAGATCGAGCTCCTGGGCTACGACCATCGCTCCAGGACCGGCTCCTGCCCGGGTCGGTGGACGACATGGCCGGCCAGCTCCGGATCTTCGCTCGGACAGTCGGCCCGGAAGTGGGCGCCTCTGCTCTCCGTCCGGGCGAGCGCGCTCTCGGCGATCAGCCTCGTCAAGAGGTGCGGTGCCCGGCGGAGGCGCTCGAGCCCGGCCGCGTCGCGGACGAGGCCCGCGTCCTGCCAGAGAGCTCGGCGGATGTCAGGCGTGACTACTTCGAGCCGCTCAGGCGTCGGCGGCGCGCCGTTTTGGACGGGAGGATCGGGCTCCTCGAGCGAGGCGAGCGCGGCCCGCCGGCCGAAGACGAGGCATTCGAGCAGCGAGTTCGACGCGAGGCGGTTCGCACCGTGAACCCCGGTGCACGCGCACTCGCCGGCCGCGAAGAGCCCGGGCAGCTCGGTGCGTCCCGCGAGATCGGTGACGACGCCGCCCATCGTGTAGTGGGCCGCAGGCGCCACCGGAATCGGCTCGACCGCGGGGTCGAACCCCGCATCCTCGATCGACCCGATCACGGACGGGAAGCGATCCCGGTCGACCAGGCGGAGGTCGAGCAGCGCCGTGCCCCGCGCTCCGATCTCACGCGCAACGACGTCCCGCGGGGCGAGCTCGTCGGTGAAGCGCTGCCCGCTGTCGTCGAGCAGGAGCGCACCCGCGCCGCGCAGGGCCTCGCTGAGGAGGACGCCCGAGCCGCGCAGCGCCGTCGGGTGGAACTGGATGAACTCGAGATCGGCGACTCCCGCTCCCGCGCGGTAGGCCATCGCGATCCCGTCCCCGACCGCGCCCGCCGGGTTCGTCGTTCGCTCCCAGAGAGCGGCCGCCCCGCCCGTCGCCAGCAGCGTCGCCCGTGCCGTGATCCCTCCGCTCTCGGTCGTCACTCCCACGCAGCGCGAGCCCGTCGACCACAGCCCGAGCGCGTGCTCGCCCTGACGGACCGAGATCCGCGGATGGTCGAGCACTCGCTCGGCGAGCGCATGCGCGATCTGGCGTCCGGTCGCCGCGCCGCCGGCGTGCACGACGCGGGCGCGCGAGTGTCCACCTTCGAGCCCGAGCCCCGGGTCGAACTCGACTCCGAGATCGGCGAGGTCGGCGACGCGCGCGGGGGCTTCGCTCGTGAGGACGGAGACGGCGCTCGGTCGGCTGAGGCCGCGCCCGGCCGCGATCGTGTCCGCTTCGTGCAGAGCGGGATCGTCGTCCGGCCCGACAGCAGCGGCGACTCCACCCTGCGCGAGGTAGCTCGCAGTCGTCTTGATCGGCCCCTTCGTCAGCACGACCACATCGGCCTCGTTGGCGGCGCAGAGGGCGGCGTAGAAGCCAGCGACACCGCCGCCGACGACGAGGAGATCGCACTCGGTTCTTTGTGCTCGCCGTGTCACGTTTTGCATCTGCCTCTGCTAGTTTTCGCCTCAGAGTCGATAACTGTGACCGAGTCTACCAAAGTTTCCGCTTCAGGGTCGAAAACGTCCGCCCACGTGACGCTGGCGGTCGTGTTCCAGGTGCGCGCGGGGCAGCTGCAGGCGCTGCTCTGGCAGCGAGCCAAGGATCCGCACGCGGGCGCATGGTCCCTTCCGGGCGGCTATCTCGACTCCGACGAGACGCTCGAGGAGTCGATCCGCAGGCACCTCGCCGCCAAGGTGGACGTCCGCGAGCTCTCGCACCTCGAGCAGCTCGAGACGCTCAGCGAGCCCGGCCGCCATCCCCGGGAGCGGCAACTCGCGACCGCGTACCTCGGCGTCGTCCCACTCGGCGTCGACCCGGCTCTGCCGGAGGACACGAACTGGCACTCGGTCGACCGGCTCCCGAAGCTGGCGTTCGACCATCGCGAGATCACGCTCGCCGGCCGTGAGCGCCTCCGCGCCAAGCTCTCGTACACGAACATCGGCTTCGCCCTCGCGCCGAAGACGTTCACGCTGAGCGAGCTGCGCGACATCTACGTCGCGGCGCTCGGGCACGACGTCTCCGCGACGAACCTGCAGCGAATTCTCGTCAGGCGCGGCGTCCTCGAGGCGACCGGTAAACGCCGCGAGCCGGGACGGACCGGCGGCCGGCCGGCCGCGCTCTTCCGGTTCAGCACGCCCGAGCTCGAGGTCACGGACCAGTTCGCCGTGCTCCGGCCCCCGGAACACTGAGCGGGGCGCCTCTCGGCGCCCCGCTCGATCAGTCGTCTGTCTCTCTGGTTAGCGCCGGCCGATCGCCAGCTTGACCGGGAAGTTCCGGCGCTTGATCGTGCCGGGCCTCGGTGACTGGTTGACCACACGGCCGCGCAGCGAGCGGCGCGCGCGAACGCGCCGGATGTTGCCGACCGAGCAGTGCGCCCGCCGGATCTTCGTCTTCGCGGCGGCCAGACGCAGCCCGAGCACCCTCGGGACGCGGCAGCGCGCCGGAGGCGGCGGTGGAGGCGGTGGCGGCGGTGGTGGCGGCGGTGGAGGCGGAGGCGGCGGTGGTGGAGGCGGAGGCGGAGGTGGCGGTGGAGGTGGAGGCGGCGGAGGCGGCGGAGGCGGCGGTGGTGGAGGTGGCGGAGGCGGAGGCCCAGCAAGCTGCAGCTGCTCGACCGTGTCGAGCGACACGTCGACGCCGTCTCGGCCGCCCACGGCGTACAGCGTGTTGCCGACCGCCGCGCCGCCGGGGAACGACCGCGCGTGATTGAGGCTCGCCACGGGCGTCCACATGTTCGCGACGGGATCGAAGCTCTCGGCATTGGTCATTCCCGGGAACGGGTTACACGGAGTCGGAGTACACCCTCCGAACGCCCACAGTTGGCCGAGCGCAACCGCTGAGCCCGGCACGTTCGTCGGCTGCGGCAGGTCCTGCTTCTGCGTCCACGTATTGGACGCGATGTCGTAGTCCCAGGTCGCGACCAGCGTCTCGTCGGCCGGAATCCCCGTTCGGCCGCCTGCGACCAGGAACTGGCCGTTGATGATCCCTGCTGCCGGTCCTCCGTGCGCCTGGGGACTGTCGGCGAGCACGGCGAACGAGTTCGCGACCGGGTCGTAGCTCCAGGTCGTCGCCTGAACCGCGTTGATCCCCTGTGTCGAATCCGAATATCCGCCGTTCAGGTAGATCTTCCCGTCCGCCGAGTTGTAGGCGGCGGCCATCTGGGACCGCGGGCCCGGCATGGGCGCACCGTTCGATAGCCAGGTGTTCGTCGCGACGTCGTAGATCAGCGTCGTGTCGTAGTCGACGATCGGATCCGGAGTCCGGTTCGCTCCACCGAAGACATAGATCTTGTTCGTCGGCGGGTAGTAGACCGCGGAGGCGATGAGCGCCGGATGCGGCATCGGAGCCAGCGTCGTCCACGTGTTCGCGACCGGGTCATAGCGGTAGACCGTGTCCAGCGTCGAGCCGATGGCCTCCGGGAAGTGGTAGCCGCCGAAGGCATAGACGTACGTCCCATCGCTTGCCGTTGCAGGCCCGAAGAGGGTCTGCGGCAGCGTGGCGACGTCCACCCACGTGGCGCCGGTCGGGATGCCATTGACCGACGTGCGCGGGCCGGTGCTCGTCGCGGCCGTGCTCGCCATGCTGCCGGCGAGCGCAGCAGCCGCGACCAGGGCTGCCACGACGGCCGCTAGAGCAGCACGTGTTGAAGCGACCTTGCGGGTCGCCCGGACAAGTGAGTTCATTTCGAGCCCCTCCCCAGAAGACGGTGGTTGTCGTGACGTTCATACAACCTCGGAGAGGCACAATCAACCCGTCGGCCGGAGCGGGCTACAGGTCGACGGAGCTCAGGTCGCCCGGGGTCGCATCGCCGGACGCGACGAGCCGGTCGCGTCCCATTCGCTTCGCCTCGTAGAGCGCCGCATCGGCGCGGCCCACGAGCTCTTCCGCGGTCTCGCGCCCGTTCCAGCAGACGACGCCCGCCGACACGGTCTGGTCTCCCGGCATCGCCGCGCGCAGGCGCTCGACGATGTCCTTGGCGTTCTCGAGCCGGCAGCCGGGGAGCGCGACGCTGAACTCTTCGCCTCCGTAGCGGGCGAGCGTGTCGCTCTCGCGAAGCTCCCGGTCCCAGGCCGACGCGCTCTGCTTGAGCAGCCGATCGCCTGCCTGGTGGCCGCCCTGGTCGTTGTAGTTCTTGAAGAAATCGAGGTCGAGCATGGCGACGCACAGCGGATCGCCGTTGCGGCGCGAGCGTGCCAGCTCGCGGGGCAGCTCCTCCTCCCATCCGCGCCGGTTGAGCAGCCCCGTCAGATCGTCGGTCCGGGCGACCTCCTCGAGCCGTGCCAGCAGGTCGGAGCGCTCGAGCGCCATCGCAGTCTCCGCGGCGAGCATCCGCATCGACGCGGCAATCCGCTTCGAGCCGTCGACCACGTGCGCCCAGCCGACGACGAGCACGGCAACGGACTCCTCGTTGCGCAGAACCGGCTCGAAGTGCATCGACACGGCGCTGGTCGCCATGACGACGCGCTGGGAGATCCGATCGTCGCCGCGCGCGTCCTGGACGAAGAGCGGTTTCCTCGACAGGAAGACGGAGCCCGCGCCGGAGACCTCGTCGCCGAGCGGGACGGTCAGGGGCGGCCCACTGTCGAGGCCGTGGTTCGCGGTCATCACGAGCTCGCCGTCCGGGCTCCGTTCCATGAGCTTGGCGAAGCGAGCGCCCGTGACCGTGCAGGCGGCCGCGCAAATGATTCCGCGGGCAACCTGGGGATCGGTCGTGCGGGCCAGCTCACGGGTCGCCTCCGTGACCGCGGCCATGCTGACGACGAGCTTCCGGGTCTCCTCCTGGCTGACCTGCAGCTCGTCGGCGCGGCGGAGGTTCTCCTCGGCGCGCTTCCGCTGCTCGCGCACGAGCGACTGCACCGTGAAACCGATGATCGGCGCGACGCACAGCCACACCAGCCCGCGCGCCCACTCGCTCGACGGGTAGGCCGGAGCGCCGATCAGAAAGACGGGCACGACGAACACGGCGGCGAGGCCCGCGAAGCCGATTGCGAGCTGTTGCGGGCTGCCGTAGAGGGCGAGCCAGAAGATCGGCAGCATCAACAGCGCACCGTAGGACGAGGCGCCTCCCCCGTCGGCCTGGCGCAGGAGAGCGATCACGACGAGGTACGCGAGCGGCGGCACGACCGCGGCCGTCGGCCCCAGCCGGCGCCAGGGAACGATCAGCACGGCGAGGACGATGATGACGTTCAGGGCGACGGCCGGGACGAACATGTCCGAGTCCCCGCCGTGCGGCGGCAACGGGTAGATGACGAGGGCGAGCCACATCGCACCGAGGAACGGCGCTGCCCGGCGGAGCAGGCCGTTCTGGTCGAAGGGCTGGAATGTCGACTCGTCGCCCATGGTGTTGAAGGCCGCTAGTGATGTGGTGTCGGCAGCGAAGGGCCGGAACTAGAGAGCCCAGAGCAGGTATTCGCCTGCATCGCGTTGCCGCGCCTTGCCCTCGACGGCGAGCCGCTCGAGAGCCGCGGCGGCCTGCTTCCGGGTGCCGCCGATGACCGCAGCGACGTCCGCTGCCGAGACTTCGCCGGCCGCCTGCAAGATCGTCCCGGCGAGAGCGGCGCGGGCGTCGTCCGGATCCGGAAGAGCGTCGAGCCGGTCGCCGTAGCGCCGCGGGAGGATGTCGAAGACGACCGAGGGCCAGCCCTGATCGTGCTCCTGCCGGCCGGCGGACGTGACGACGAGGCGCCGCTGGAGCCGCGCGGCGCGCCGCGCTCACCCGCTTCCGCTCGTGCCCGGCGAAGCTCGGCAGCTCCGCGCTGCTGATCGGGCCGGACTCGAGCAACGCTTCGGCGACGTCCCGCTCGACGGGCGAGAGCTCCTCGTCGCGAAAGTCGGCCGGCTGCCCGCTCCGGCCGGTGAGCGCGTAGAGGACGGGCAGCAGCTCGAGCGAGACGAATGACGCGCGGCCGCCGAGGTGCTTCCCAGCGCAGACGAGCTTCGCGGCCCGGCAGCTCGTCCTTCCAGCCCCAGACGAGCGCGACATCGGGGGCGAAATCGCGGTCGACCACCGGTTTGCCCGTGACCGCTTCCCAGAGCGACGGCAGCACGAGATCGTCCGTTGGAAAGAGCGCGGCAAGGCCGACCCGGTCGACCCAGGAGGTCGCACCGCGAATCGAGGCGATGCGTCGCCTAGTGCCCATTCCGGTAATGCCGCCGAGTCTCTGGGTCGCGAGCACCAAGCCAGAGGCCGCACTCGACCGCGGCCAAGGCTCGCAGCCTTGGCAAGTGCGAGGGTGGACTCTGGCGCCGCGTGATCGCGGGCCAGAGGCCGGCATGTATTGCCGGAAGGGGCACTAGCCCGCGAAGACGTGCTTCTCGGCGTGGTCGATCACCTCGCGCGGCTCGGGCGGCGTCAGCATCATCTCGACGATCTGCTCGACGTTCGGCTGGCCGCTCGCCCGAAAGCGCTCGACGGTCGAGTCGACGTCGTACTCGGTGCGGCGCAGCTCCACGTCCGGCCCGAAGAGCGCCCAGTACGCGCCCTGGCGGCCCTCGTACGGAAGGCCGACGCTGCCCGCGTTCACGCTGCGGATGCCGGCGACTTCGCGGTCGAACTGGATGTGGACGTGCGCGGTGACGATCACGGTCTCGTCGACGCCGGCGCTGAAATCGCGGACGCGCTGCTCGGGCGTCTCGGGCGTGACGCATTCCTCGTCGCTGCGCGGTGAGCCATGGCAGAAGCGCACCGCTCCGAGCCCGTCGACCTCGACGACGACCTTCTCCTCGAACGTGCCGAGGAAGTCGCGCACCGCCTCCGTGTGGTGCGCCTGCATCCACTGCTCGCGCTCGGTCTCGGAGACGCCTTCGAGGACGGCTCGGTCCGCGTTCCCCCGCACGAACCGGGCGTTCAGGCTGCGCGCCAGCTCGTACGTCTCCTCCGGCAGCGGCCCCCACGTCAGGTCGCCGCAGGAGACGATCAGGTCGGGCTGCTCGCGCTCGATCTCCGCGAGGACGGCTGCGAGCGCAGGCTCGTTCCCGTGCACGTCGGCGATGACGGCGACCTTCTTCACGTGTACAGCACCATTCTGTCGCGGTGCACGGCCAGGACGCCGCGCGGTCGGTTCGTGAGCCGCTCCGAGTCGGCGGCGGCGATGCCCTTGGCGAACGCGGTCCCGTCCGGCCCGACGAGCTCGACCGCGGCCCCGGGCTCGAAGCGACCCTCACAGCCGACGACTCCGACTCCGAGCAGGCTCGCCCCTTCGTCGACGAGCGCTCGACGCGCCCCTTCGTCGACGTGCAGGCGACCGGTCGCGGGCTTCGCGAAGCGGAGCCACAGCCTGAATGCCGACGCGCCCTGCTCCTCCGGCCGTGAAACGGGTCCCGCGGCTCTCGCCGGCGAGCATCGGGGCCGAGCACGTCGTCGCCGGCGCCCGCTCGCGATCACGGTCGGGATCCCGGCGCCCGACGCCATCTGAGCGGCGATCACCTTGCTGCCCATTCCGCCGCGGCCGAGCTCGGTTCCGGCACCCAGCTCGGCCTCGCCGGCAAGCTCGCCCTCGGCGATCAGCTCTGCGCCCGGCGTTCCGGGGGCACGCGAGTAGACGACCCTCGACCTCGGTCAGCAGCACGAGCAGCCGCGCCTTGACCAGGATCGCGACCTGGGCGGCCAGCGCGTCGTTGTCGCCGAAGGTGATCTCGTCCGTCGCCGTCGCGTCGTTCTCGTTCACGACCGGAACCGCGCCGAGCCTGAACAGCTCCGCGAACGCCTGACGGGCGTTGACGTACGCGAGGCGGTCGGCGATGTCGCCGGCGGCGAGCAGGATCTGCGCTGCGGGCATGCCCGTGCGCGCCGAGCGCCTCCTCCCATGCAGCGTGAAGCCGCGCCTGACCCAGGGCCGAGGCCGCCTGGAGCCGCGCCAGCGAGGACGGGCGGCGCGTGAGCCCGAGCTTCGGCAGACCCAGCGCGATCGCACCGGACGAGACGACGCACACGGGCTCGCTCGCCGCGCGACGATCGCCGCGATCTCGCTCGCGCGCGCGTCCAGCAGATCGGTCCGCACCTCGCCGTCCTCCCCCACGACGAGCCCGGTCCCGAGCTTGACGACGACGGGCTGTGTCAACGAGTTTGCGTGCCGTCGCCGACCACGCGGTACTGGCGTAGCCAGAGGTCGCGGTAGGTCACCGGGCCGCGCGGCCCGGGAACGGCGTCGACGTTGATCCCCGTCTCGGGCGCTCCGGTCAGCTCGAAGCCGTCCGCGAAGCGCGTCGTCGCGTGCCAGAAAGCGGCTGTCCCGCGGTAGCCGTCGAGGAAGCGGTTCGCGGCCTCTCCGTCCTCGGTGACGATCCCGGCCGCGAGCCCCGACGTCTCCTCGTTCGCGATCCGCACGGCGTCGTCGAGGTCGTCGACCACGTCGAGCGTCACGGTCGCGACCCGGTCGGGCTCGTTCGCCCACTCGTGGCCGAGGCGGTCCGGTCGTGCGGCAGAACCCCGTTGCCGGCCGCTTCGACCGCACGGGGAGTGCCGCGCACCTCGAGGCCCTTCTCTCGGAAGACGCGCCAGCAGGTCGGGCAAGCAGCTCCGCGGCGCCGCGGTCGACGAGCGCGAGGTTGAGCCGGTTGCAGACGCCCGAGCCGGTCGAGGCTTGCCTCGGCGATCGCGAGCGCGCGCTCACGGTCGGCCGCCGCAGTGGACGTAGAGCACGCCGCCGCCCTCCGCGTGCGCGAGTGTCCGCACGCCGTTGCCCGGCGGCGAGGCGCGCGAGCGCCGCCGTCGTCGCGCCGCTGCCGCGCAGGATGACGAGCGGGACCAGCTTGGGCATCGTCGACGAGGATGCGCGCGCCCTCCCGGTCGGGCGAGCGGACGAGACCGACGGCGCCCGGCGGGAGGCCCGCCGACTCGAGCGCAGGCCGCAGGACGTCGTCGACGAGCACCGTGACCGTCCCCAGCGCGGCGCCGCCGGTCCGCAGGACCGCGGTGTTGAGGCTCTTCAGCAGCTGGCCGGCGACGTCGAGCGCGACGTTCGGCCGGGCCTCGAAGTTCGCGCCGACCGTGCCGATCGGGATCCGGCGCTCGCTGACCCGGAGGCCGTTCTCGAGCGTCCACGAGCCGATCTCGCGCTCGAGCGGCTCGATCCCGGCGACGGCCTCCACCTGCTCGGCGAGACTCTCGACGCGGGCGTCGTCCAGGCGCAGCCGGTCGAGCATCCCCTCGTCGATGCGGCCCGCCGCCGCCTCGCAATCGGCTTCATTCGCAGCGAGGATCTCCGTCCTTCGCTCCCGCACGAGCGCGGCCGCGCCCTCGAGCGCGGAAGCGACGGCCTCGTCGGTCAGGCTCGCTGCGGCACGGCGCGCCTCGCGCGCCTCCGACTCGACCGACTCGCGTAGCCCAGCGACAGCCGCCACGCCCCGATTCTAGGGCTGACCGACGGGAAGCCCTTCCGCGCGGATCTTCGCGTTCGCCGCCAGCACCTGCTTCTGGAGGTCGTTCAGGTCGGCGGGGTCGGCCGGGGTCCCGGTCGGCCTTGCCATGAGCACGCGTCGCGGAAGACCTCGGTGCGCCACGCGGTGAGGCGGTCGACGGCGTCTCGGTAGGCCTGCGACGGGCGTCGGCGGGCCTCGGCTGGGCCAGCGTCAGCAGGTCGCCCAGGTGGTTCGCGTTGGTCACCCGCGCGCCCATGTCGGGGATCTGGCCGTTCTTCTTGGCAGAAGCGAAGCAGGATCGTCTTGATGATCGACGTGTGGTCGTAGACGGTGTTCGAGACGCTCGCCCGCGTTCGTGAACGGGGAGACGACGATCGCCGGCACGCGGACGCCGTACGTCGCTGAAGGCGGGCCGGTCGTCGTGCGCGGCCGGCGGGAGCACGTGGTCGAAGAAGCCGCCGTGCTCGTCGTAGGTGACGACGAGCATCGTCTTCTTCCAGTTCGGGCTGTTGACGAGCGCCGTGTAGGTCTTGAGCACGAGCTCCTGGCCGGCCTTGATGTCCGAGGGCGGGTGGTCGTCGTTCGATCCCGACGGGCCGACGAAGTGACGTCGACGAAGTTCGGGTCGATCCACGAGACGGCGGGCAGCTTCCCGTCCTTGGCGTCGTCGATGAAGTTGCGCGGCGCGAGCAGGCTGCGGCGGTCGAAGTAGGCGAACTTGTCGAGGTAGCCGACGACGAAACTTGCTGTCGCTGAAGCGGAGCGTCCCGACGTCGTGCGTGTACCAGCGCCACGAGACCTTGTTGGACTCGAGATGGCGCACGAAGGACGGCACGTCGTAGACCGGAACCTTCTTCGGGTCCTTGCTCCCGGCCGCCTGGCCGGCAGAGCGCGTAGAGCCGGTTCGGCCACGTCGCGCCGGGCACCGAGCAGTACCAGCGGTCGCAGACGGCGAACTCGCGCGCCAGATGGTCGTAGGTGGGCAGGTCGCTGCCGTGGTAGTAGCCCATGACCACGTCGACGAGCTTCGCCTTCGTGCGCTGCTTCGCGAAGTTGGCGACGAAGCCGCCCATGTTGTTGCCGACCTGCTCCGCGACGCACGCGCCGCCGTGGCAGGGATCCTCGTCCTTCGTGAGCGCGGTCCGCTGGAGGTGCCGGACCTTGTACTTCTTGCCGCGGTATGCGTTCGACATGCTCGCCTTCAGCCCGTCGACGTCGGTCCGCGCCGCTTCGAGCGTGAGGTACCCGAGCATGTGGTCGAACGACCGGTTCTCGAGCATCAGCACGACGATGTGATCGATCTTGTTCAGGTTGGCGAGAGTCGGGTCGGCCGAGGCCGGCGCGGATGCGCGTCGAGCCCTAGCCATGGTCAGAAGAGGTCGGGTACATGGTCGGCTACCTCCTTCGGAAGGTTCTTCTCAGCGGAGAGCGTGTCCACGAAGTGGCCGTCGTCGAACACGGTCAGCGGGTCGAGGGTCAAGGGCACGAGCAGGTCGGACAGCGGCGTGGCCGCGGCGAATACGTCCATCATCGCCGTCAGGTCGCCGTCCGGGCCGGGGAGATGCGGCCTCTGATCGACGCCGTCCTCATCCTCGTGGTCGAGCACGAGGAACGTGTCCTCCGGGCTCACCTTCTGCTTGTCCATCTCTTTCGCCAGCTCGGGCAACCGGTGTAGGCCGTCCGTGAGCAGGTCTGTCGCCTCTTTCAGGCTCACCTGACCGGTGACCGGGTCGCCGGTCGCCTGCGCGAGGAAGAGGAGGCGGGCCCTGCCCCCGGCGGAGCCCGCCTCCGCCTGAGCCGCAGACTGGCCCAACAGCTTTCGCATGACCGTGCTCGCGCCGTAGCGGGGGACGCCGTTGACGACGACGAGCTCGACGTCGTGCTCGCTGCGGGTGAAGAGGTGTGCGTGCGCGTCGCCGGTGGCTCCGGAGACGACCAGCAGGTCTGCGCGCTTGCCGGGCTCGATCGAGCCCAGGTGCTCGTGTCCCAGCGCAGGATCTTGGCCGCGTTGCGCGTCGCGAGTGCGATCAGGTCGAAGTCCGAGAGGCCGCCGCCGTTCATGCTGTCGACGAGCCGCGCCACCTTCAGCTCGCCGAGCAGGTTCTTGCTCCCGCTCGGCGACCAGTCCGGGCCGAGCGCGACCAGGACTCCGGCGTCCCGGCGCCTCGCTCACGTTCGGCGGTCTGGCCGTAGAGGAGCAGGTTGCTGAGCGGCGACCAGACCATCGACGCGCCGGCCTTGGCGAGCACCTCGAAGTCCGTCGTTCTGGAGCGCGACGCAGTGGATGCCCGGCGAGCGAGCTCGTGACCGCCCAGTCGTCCGGACGGATCCCTGAAGCGCGAGGAAGTGCGCGCGCGCCTTGTCGTCCGTGCCCTCGCTCAGATGGAGGAGCAGGCAGTCGAGGCTGCTCGAGGCGCTTCAGGAACTTCTCCCGGTCCTTGGCGACGACGTCGGC
This sequence comes from uncultured Actinomycetes bacterium, assembly GCA_963812695.1. Classification (GTDB taxonomy): domain Bacteria; phylum Actinomycetota; class Thermoleophilia; order Gaiellales; family Gaiellaceae; genus VAXT01. Next base: position 92,183 of record CAWEWD010000005.1, on the reverse strand, counting down.
GATGTGCGTCGCCGCCTCGGGCAGGTCGTCCTCGTCGGTCTGCTCGACGTTCCGGACGATCCCGCTGTAGAAGCGCTGGATGCCCGCGTAGCTGGAGAGCGCGATCCCCTGCGAGGTCGTCGTGCCGGCGACGAGGCACTTGGCCTCGACGTAGCGGACGATCGCCGGCACGTAGCTCGGGTGTGTGCGCGAGCACCTTCATCGGGCCGGTGACGAGCTTCCGGTACGTGTCGCCCTGCGCCCACTGGTCACGGTTCGTGTACTGCTTCGGCACGTCCCAGAGCTGGAGCGCGTTGTAGCTCAGGTGGTCGTGCAGGTCGATCAGGCCCGGGTAGATCGTGCCCTTGGTCTCGAGCACCTTGACGCCCGCGAACTCGGGCGGTGGATCCGCGTTCGCCTTCTCGCACCGCGACGATCGAGCCGGCGCGACGTAGACGACCCCGTCGTCGACGACGGCGTCCTTGGCGTCCATCGTCACGACGCGGCCGGCGAGCGCGAACGTCGGGCCGTCGAGCGGATCGACCGGGGTGCCGAGGAACTCGCTCAACCGGCCGGCGCGTTCCAGATCAGCGTGTGGCCGTCGTCGGGGGTCGGACGGGACGACGCGAGTTGTTGTGCCGCGGATGCCCGCTGCCGGCCGGCCGCGTCGTCGCCGAGGAAGCCGGGCACGCCGAACGGCAGGTCGCCCTTCGGAATCGCGGCGTAGTCGGTCTCCTTGAACGAGGAGCCGTAGTTCGGCCCGTCCGCGTGCCCGTCGGGATCGGGCGTCACCTCACCGCGGAGCCGCTCGATCGCATCGTGCCACGCCTGGACCAGCGCCGCCGCGTCACGGCTGCTCGGGTGCGGCACGCGCTCGACCGGGCACGTTCGGCTTCCCGTCCCAGAGATCGAACGCCTTCTGCGCGTTCGACGCCGAACGCGACGATCGCCTGCACGTGGTCCGGCTTGACGGCGTCGTAGAAGTCGTTGCGCCACTGCTTCTGCACCGGGTCCGCGAGCAAGCTCGTCGGCGGACATGCCATAGCTCGGATGAAGCGCGTACGGGAACGCGTTCACGCAGAGGTACGACGTGGTGAGGCCGAGCTTCGCGAGGAAGCCCTGGACGCGCTGGCCCGCGTCACCGACGAGCGTGCGATGCGCGATCCGCTCGGTCGGCCCGGGGTCGGACGCGATGCACAGGAGCCGCGCCGACCCATCGAGACGCCCGCGGTAGAAGATCGGCCCCCACGCCGTCCAGAACGCCTTCGGCTTGCCGGGTTGGGGGCAACGCAGGCAGATCGAGGCGATCGCCTGCGAAGGCCCCCGGTCGAAGTCCACAGCCACGTCAGCGCTTGGCCGCGGTGCGCTTCCTCGTCGTCGTCCTCTTCCTGGCCGTCGTCCTCTTCCCGGCCGTCGTCCGCCGGCGCCTCGTCTTCGTCCCGGTTGCGTCCGGCTCGACCGTGTAGATCGACCAGAAGTCGCGCGCGAGTTGCGGATCGGTCAGGTAGCCGTAGGGCATCGTGCAATAGCCCTTCTTGCCCCAACTCTTGCCCCACGAGTTGCGGACGATGAAGCGCTGGATCTTGTCGTCGTAGCCGACCGCCACGACCGCGTGGCCGCCGATCATCTGCTCGTTCCGCGGCGGGAGCGGCACCTCGCCCGTCTTCGCCACGTCGGCGCTCATGAAGCTCTCGTAGACCGAGAAGCCGAACACGAACGGGTAACCCGCGGCAAGGGCGCCCTGGAGCTGGTGCAGCGTCGGGATGATCCGCTTGTAGAGCAGCGCCTGGTGCTTCTTCGCCTCCGTGTAGGCCTTGGTCGGCGGCTTCTCCGTGAACTTCGAGATGTCGTACGCCCAGGTGTCCTCGGCGCACACGCCGACCTTGGCGACGCTCTTGATCCCGTCGCGGATCATCGCCCCGCTGTCGGTGTCGATCGTGCCCTCCATCGCGCGCTCGTTGTAGTAGATGAAGAGGCGCGACGGCATGAAGTCCTTGTAGCCCTCCTTCACCTGGTCGAACTCGAACGCGGCGCCGATCGCGTTCGCCGTGCAGCTGCCGAGCTGGCCCTGGTCGTAGACCGGCGGCATCTTCGAGGTCAGGTCGACCTTGGTCGGCATCTTCGTCAGGATCGCTTCGGGCGTCGAGAACATGAAGTCCCGTGCGTCCGGCAAATCTGGAACCCAGCCGAACCGCTCGATCGGCCGGGCGCGAAGGCCACCGTTGACTCTATTGCTCACTTGCTACCTCCTGATTCGGTCGCCTCCGCAGCAGCGACGTTGACCGTCAGGGCGTGAGCCGCGATCGGCGCGACGCCCTCCTCCCAGGTCCGCCGCTGGACCAGGCGGACCGCAGTTCTCCCTTCTGCACGACCCCGCAGGGTCAGCAGCTCGTTCTCGCCAAACTTCGGTCTCCCGGCGCCTTTCGCGTCGGCGTCTTGGAACTTCGTCGAGACCTCGACCACCGCCTCGTCGTCGACCGCCGCTTCCCAGACGTAGCCGGCTCCGGCGCTGCTCGGCAGGATGCAACGTCTGCTCGCCGCCGACCTCGAGTGTGATCTCGTCTGGAAGGTCGGGCACGACGCTCTCGAGCGTGGCGGTTGCACCCGCCACGCTCAAACGGGACCTCCGGCTGCCTGCCCGTTGTGGGCCCTCTCCCGGTTGGTCTCCTTCGGCTCGTCGTCCGCGGGCGGATCCGCGCCTCCGAGCATCTTCTGGGTCCCTCCCAGGATGACCATCGCCTTGCGCTCGCTGAACCCTGCGATGAATGCGAAGGTCGCGTAGAAGTAGATCGTGACGGGACCGTTCCCGGTCGACAGCTGGACGATGCCGCTCTTCAGGGCGAAGTAGATGACCACCCCGAAGACGGCGCCGATGATCGGCCGGAAGCTCCCAACCCGGCGTAACGACGGCCTGCCCACCTCGTAGTCGACGAAACCGGTCGCGCTCTTCGCGGCCATCCTCATCATCACGCTCACGATCGCACCGACCGCGCCCATCCCGTAGCAAACGAAGAACGTCTTCGGCGCCTCGTTGCTCAGAGAGTGCGTCCCGAAGATCTCGTAGAGCAGCGCGCCGGGAATTGCGAGCAACGCCAGCACGATGATTCCGATCAGCATTCCCCAGAAGTAGACGAGCCGGCCTGTCTTCTCGCCCGCACGGTCGTAGTAGGACTCGACCTGCTTCAGCTCTGCACGCGAGCGGTTCGCGACCTTTCTCAACTCCTGGCGGTTGACCTTCTTCTCGGTGCCGTCGACTGCGCTGAGCAGAGAGCCGCCGATCGAGAGCAGCCATTGCATGGCGATCCGCTCCCCGGTACACGAGAGGACCTCGCTGACCCGAATCGCCAGGGTCTCGGTCTGGTGGAGCGCATAGGCGATCTCAGGTGCATCGCGCGTCGCCCAGTCGGTCGCCGCGTGGAAGCGGATGTTCGGTCGGCCGCGCCACAGGAACCTGAGCCCGAGGCACTTCTCGCCCTTCTGCTCGGTGATCGCCACGGCCGATGCCTCACGCGTGCACCAGTAGGCGTTGATGATCGGCCCCTGCTCTGCGGTGAAGCGGTCGAGCTGCTGCCGGAACTCGTCCTCCGCGGGCCCGTGGAGCTCTCCGTTCTCGCGCAGTGCGCGCTGATGGAGGAAATGCGCCCACACGAGCTCTGGAAACGTGACTGATTCCGATGCGCTGACAGCATCGCGCTCACGCGCGGGCGGTCGAAGTGCGATCGATTGTGCCGCAGGAGTCGCGCCTGAACTGGCCATGGACTCCTCCTCGCGGGCAGGCGCGGGGGCCGCAGACAACGCGTTGCCCTTCTTTCGTTGTCTTGGTCAAAGCTTGCGCCCGTGCTCGGCGAAATGTCAAGCCGGAGCGCCGAGTCGAGCTCTTACTCGCGCGGGGTCAGCAGGATGCACGCCGCCTCGTGGCCAGGGGCCGTCCCGGTTGGATCTCGAAGCGCGGGATCACGCGAGCTGCACTCTTCGATCGCAACCGGACAACGGGGATGGAAGCGGCAGCCGCTCGGAATCCGGACCGCATCGGGGGTCTCGCCGCGCAGAATCTGGAGCTGCTTCCGCTCACGCGGGTCGGCGGCGGGCACAACCGACAGGAGCGCCTTCGTGTACGGATGCTGCGGGCTCCGAACGACCTCTGCGGCTGGCCCCAGCTCGACGATCCGGCCGAGGTACATGACCGCGATCCGGTCCGCGAACAGCGCCGCCGTCGAGAGGTCGTGCGTGATCATCAGGACGGTGAGCCCGCTCTTCCGCAGCCCGTCGAGGAGCTTCAACACGCCGGCCCGGACCGAGACGTCGAGCATCGAGACCGGCTCGTCGGCGACCAGCAGCCGCGGTTCGAGGACGAGCGCGGCGGCGATCGCGACCCGCTGGCGCTGCCCTCCGGACAGCTCGTGCGGATAGCGGTCGAGAAAGAGCTCCGGCGGGGCCAGCTCGACGCGCGCAAGTGCCTCGCGCACACGATCGAGGCGCGCCGCCTTCGAGCCTCCGATCCGGTGGATGAGGAGCGGCTCTTCGATCGCGTCGCGCACTCGAAGGCGCGGGTCGAGCGACTCGTACGGGTCCTGGTAGACGATCTGGATCTCGCGCCGGAGCGGGCGGAGCTCGCGCGAGCCGAGCGGCGCGATGTCACGGCCCTCGTAGCGAATGGCGCCGGACTCCGGATCGACGAGCCTGAGGACGGCCTGCGCAAGCGTCGTCTTACCGCAGCCGGACTCGCCGACGAGTGCGACGAGCTCTCCCTCGGCCAACGTCAGCGTGACGCCGTCGACTGCGTGCACCGACTGCGCCTCGCGCCTCGCGAGCGACCCGAAGAGCCCGCGCGGCAACGGATACCGGACGACGAGGTCCTCGATCTCGAGCAGCGAGCTCATGCCGGCACCGTCGCGCGGTCGTTGAGGTGGCAGGCCGCCGTGTGCCCGACTCCGACGGACTGCAGCAGCGGCCGTTCCGAGGCACACGGCTCGAACGAGCTGTCGCAGCGCTCCCGGAACGGACAGCCCGTGAGCGGCCGGTCGAGCCGCGGTGGAGCGCCTGGAATCGAGGCGATGCCGCCGACGCTCGCGGCGAGGTCGGGCGTCGCGGCGAACAGGAGCCGCGTGTACGGATGCCGCGGCGCGTGGTACAGGTCGTCCACGCGGCCGCTCTCGACGATCTCGCCCGCGTACATGACCGCGGCGCGCGAACAGAGCTGAGCCACGACGGGCAGGTCGTGGGTGACGAGGATCAGCGCCAACCCGAACTCGCGGCAGAGGCTGTCGAGCAACTCGAGGATCTGCGCCTGGACCATCACGTCGAGGGCGGTCGTCGGCTCGTCCGCGATCAGCACCTTCGGGTTGCACGAGAGCGCCATCGCGATCGCCGCCCGCTGGCGCATGCCGCCGGACAGCTCGTGCGGGAAGCGTTCGGCACGGCTCGACGGAATGCCGACCGACTCGAGCAGGTCCGAGGTTCGCGCCCGCGCCGCCGAGCCTGTCGCGCGGCCGTGGAGCTCGAGCGCTTCGACGATCTGGGAGCCGATCGTGCGCACGGGGTTGAGGGCGTTCATCGCTCCCTGGAAGACGATCGCGATGTCCACCCAGCGGTGTGGGCGGACGCTGTCCTCACCGTCGGCCAGGAGGTCCTTGCCTTCCAGGAGCACCCGCCCGGAGACGCTCGCCGTCGGCGGGAGCAAGCCGAGCACCGCCAGCGCGCTGGTCGTCTTTCCGCAGCCCGACTCGCCGACGAGGCCGAGCCGTTCGCCCGCCGCGAGCGACATGCTGACGCCCTGCACGGCGTGGAGCTCCGGGGCGTCCTCGATGTCGAACCAGACGTGGAGGTCCTCGATCTGGAGGAGCGGGGTCACAGCGCCTCCGGGGAGCGGCCCACGAGCGGCCGGAGCCGGAACGTCCGCGCGCCGAGGTGCGCGACGCGCAGGCGCGGATTGAGGGAATCCTCGAGCGCTCCGCCGATCAGGCTGCAGCTGAGGATGATCAGCGCGACGAGGATGCCCGGCGGGACGATCGCCCACCAGGCCCCGGACGAGATCGCCGCGCGCTCGAAGGCGTTCTCGATCACCTTGCCCAGCGAGATCGCGCTCGGGTCGCCCAGCCCCAGGAACGAGAGCGCCGTCTCGTCGAAGATCGCGACGGCGACGGTCAGCACCGTGTTCGCGATCAGGAGCGGCGCGACCTGGGGCAGCACGTGCCGGCCGACGATCCGCCAGTGGCTCGCCCCGAGCGCCCTGGAGCGTTGGACGTAGACGCGCTCGCGCACGCTCTTGACCTGCGCGCGGAGCACCCGCGCCGTGCCCGTCCAGAGCAGGATCCCGATCACGATGATGATGTGGCCGATGCTCGGGCCCCAGATCGCCGCGACGACGATCATCAGCGGCACGTCCGGGATGACGATGAAGTAGTCGGTGATCCGCATCAGGACGGTGTCGACCTTGCCGCCGAAGTAGCCCGCGGTCAGGCCGACGGTGCCGCCGATCAGGATCGACACGACCGTCGCCGCGAAGCCCACGAGGAGCGAGATCCGCGTCCCCCACATGAGGAGCGTGACCATGTCGATGCCGCCGTCGTCGAGGCCGAGCGGGTGAGCCGGCGAGGGCGCCCCGAAGGGCGGGCCGACCTGCTCGTGGAGGCCGTACGGCGCGATCCACGGCGCCAGCAGGGCGATCAGGACGATGAGGGTCAGCAGCACGATCCCGACGATCGCCGAGGGCCGTCGGCTGAGCGTCCGCCGAACGACGCCGCGCCGTACCTGTCTAACCTCTGTCTCCTCGACCGCGCCCGGCTCGTGGAGGACGACGCTCACTCGGTGATCCTCGGATCGAGCTTGAAGTAGAGAAGGTCGGCGACGAGGTTGAAGAAGACGACCGACACCGTCAGGACCAGGAACGCGCCCTGCAGCATCGGATAGTCGCGCTGGAGCACGGCGTCGTACACGGCCCGCCCGATGCCCGGCCAGGAGAAGACCGTCTCGACGAGGATCGCCCCGGCCACGATGTAGCCGAGCGAGAGCGCGATCAGCGTCGTCACCGGCAGCAGCGCGTTCCGAAGCGCGTGCTTGCGCATGATCGCCCACGGCCTGAGCCCCTTGGCGCGGGCCGTGAGGATGTAGTCCTCGCCGAGCGTCTCGAGCATCGCCGAGCGGACGATCAGCGTGTACTCGCCGAAGAGGACGAGCCCTAGCGTCAGCGAGGGCAACAGGATGTGGCGCGCCAGATCCTGAGCGTGCTCGGCGAACGACGGGTTGATCAGGAACTCGTCGGACATGCCGCCGGTCGGCAGCGTCCCGGCGAAAAGGATCACGAGCATCAGCCCCAGCCAGTGCGTGGGCATCGCGTACAGGGTCAGCGCCGTGCCCAGGGTCATCCCCTCGGTCGCGGTCCCGCGGCGCCAGGCGGAGATGACGCCCGTCAGGGTGCCGAGGATGATCGCGAACAGCGTCCCCAGGAGCACCATCGGGATCGTGTTCTTCAGCGCCGTCGTCAGATTGGACGAGACCGGCTGCTGGTTCGCGAACGAGATCCCGAGGTTCCCGTGCGCGAGCTGCTTCAGGTAGAGGACGTACTGCTCGCCGCGTGACTTGTCGAGGCCGAACTCCTTCTTCAGCGCGTTACGGGTCTCGGGAGTCGCGTGGGGTACGCGGGACAAGTTCGAGACGGCGCTCCCGGGCGCAAGCCGGAAGAGGGCGAAGTTGATCGTGATCGCGACGAAGACGGTGACGACCGCGAACGCGAAGCGCTTGATGAAGTAGTCCGCGCCTCTCATCCGCCCCGTCGCGGAGAGGCCTCAGCCGGCTTGGTGGACGCTCGACAGGCTCAGCTTCGACAGCGAGTTGAACGGCCCCTGGGGCGAATCGACGAGATCCGTCCAGTTCGTCGAGACGGCGCCGACGTGATCGAGCGCGGCCAGCCACAGGTAGGGCTTCTTCTGGGCCAGGTACGTCTGCGCCTTCCAGACGACGTCGCGGCGCTGGTCCTGGTTGGGCGTCAGCTGCTGCTTCGAGTACATCGCGTCGTACTTCTTGTCGCAGAACCCGGTGTCGCTCCAGCCGCTCCACTGGTCACAGGTGACGACCGAGAGCATGAAGTCGGGGTCGATCAGTCCCGTCCAGTCCCAGAGCGCGAGGTCGAAGTTCGCGTACTTGCCGTCGGGAGCAGTCATCGCGTCGAATGCAGCGGACGAGTCGAGCGACTTCTGCGTCAGCTGGACGCCGATCTTCTTGAAGTCCGGCTGCAGGATCTCGAACGTCCGATTGGCGCTCGAGAGGTCGGTCGGGGTGATCACCTCGTAGGACATCTTCTGGCCGTTCGCGACGCGGATTCCGTCGCCGCCCTTCTTGTAGCCGAGCCCGTCGAGGATCGAGTTCGCCTTGTCGATGTTGAACGCGGTCGGCTGGACGCTCGGATTGGCCCAGTCTCCGGTCGCGTTCGGGATGATCGAGGCTGCCGGCTTCGCGGTCCCGAGGAAGACGACGTCGACGATCCGCTTGCGGTCGATGGCGTTGTCGAAGGCAGTGCGCACCTGCAGGTTCTGGAGCTCCGGGTGGCTCTTCTTGTTCGGGCTCGAGTTGATGATGAAGTCCGTCTGGTCCGTGCCCGGCACGTCGTTGACGTCGAAGCCCGCTTTCTTCAGCGTGTCGATCGCGGTCGGCGGCACCTCTTCGATCGCGTCGATCTCGTGCGCCTTGAGCGCAGCCACGAGCGCATCGTCGTTCGAGAACATCCGCAGGCCGAACGCGTCGACCTTCGCCTTCGGCCCGTAGAAGCCGTCGTAGCGCTTGAACAGCGCGATCTGGTCCTTCTTGAACTCGTCCAGGGTGAACGGGCCTGCGCCGACGATCGGCGCGTTGTTCGGGAACGTCTTCAAGTCGTTGCCCTTGTTGCCGGTGTGCGACTCCCAGATGTGCTTCGGGATGATCGGGTACTGCTGGAACTGTCCGAGCACGTTCCCGGCCGGCGCCGCGTAGTGGATGACGAGCGTGTTCGGGTCCGGCGCCTCGGCGCGCGTGATGTGGGCGATCAGGCCCGCGTCGTTCGCGGCTCCGGTGCTCTTGTACTTGATGTCGGTGTTGATCCGCCAGGCCGCGTCCTCGGCGGTCAGCGGCTGGCCGTCCGACCACTTCGCGCCCTCGGCGGTCTTGAACGTCCAGGTCTTGCCGTCGGCGGAGGTCGACCACGACTTCGCGAAGTCGGGGATGAACTTCGCGTTCTCCTTGTCGTACTGGATGAGGGTCGGATAGATGTACTCGAAGGTCGAGTACGCGTCCTGGTTGAAGGCGACGTACGGGTTGAGCGAGTCGATCCGCGAGCTCGTGCCGATCTTGAAGGTCCCGCCTTCCTGGCTGCTCGAGCTCGACCCGCCGCCGCACCCGGCAGCCAGAATCGCCAACAGGAACAACGCCGCCGAGGTCTTCCTCACCAGTCCGCCCTCCCGGGGATTTACTCCCTGAACGCGGGCTCGTCCACGTTCAGAGTCCGCATGTCGGCGTCGAGCGTACAACGAACACCCAGCGGGAGGGAAGCGAGGTGCTTCCCGTGTCCGAGCGGCAGCTTGTAGAGGACGGGCACGCCGAGCGGCTCGAGATATTGCTCGAGCACGTCCTCGAGCGTGCGCGAGCGCGGCCACTCGGACGAGTCGCGCATGTCTCCGTACTCGCAGTCCTTCATCTCGCCGACGACGACGCCGGCCACCTGCTGGAGCTTGCCCGCGTCCTTGAGCTGGTTGAGGAAGCCGTCGAGGAAATACGGCGGAAGCTTGACGTCCTCGAAGAAGAGGATGGCGCCCTCGAGCTCGACCTCCCACGGCGTGCCCATGGTCTGGATCAGGAGCCAGAAGCACCCGCCGACCAGCGGCGCCGTCACCTTGCCCGGGCTGATCGCGCGCACGTACGGATCGTCGGGATCGCGAGGGACGTCGCCCGTGCCCCCGCTGCGCAGCACGTCGAGCAGGCGGTCGAGCGAGAACGGCGTCGAGTCGCTGTCTCCGACTCCCGCGAGCCCGTAGCCGTAGAGCGTCGCGAGCCCGGTGCGCTGGCGGATCGCGACATGGAGCGCCGTGATGTCCGAGTAGCCGATGAACGGCTTCGGGTTGGCGGCGATCACGTCGAAATCGATGTACGGGATCAGCTGAGCCGAGCCGTAGCCGCCCTGGAGCACCTGGACGACGTCGACCTCGGGGTCCGCGAAGAGCGCGTTCAGGTCGGCGGCGCGCTGCTCAGGGTCGCCGGCGACGTAGTCGTCGATCGCGAAGACCCCGTCGCCGAGCTTCACCCGGTAGCCGTGGGACTCCCACCACTCGACACCGCGGTAGACGTCCGACTTGCCCTCGTGCGGGCTCGCCGCGGCGACGACGCCGATCGTGCCGCCGTCGGAAAGGGGCTTCCCGAAGAGTGTCGCCTCGATCATCCTGCGCTTTCTACACCGCTCAGGAACTCCAGCACGAGTGGTCCGAGCGCCTCGAGGTCGTAACCGCCCTCCTGGACGAGCACCGTCGGCAGGCCGAGCGCACCGACGACGCGCCCGGCCTCGCGGAATCCGGACGCCGTCACACGTAGCGGGCTCTCGGGATCACTCTCGCCCGCGTCGACGCCGAGGGAGACGACGAGCGCCTCGGCCCCGAGCCACTCAGTCGCCTCGCGCACGGCCGCGAGCCAGCCGTCATCGCCGGTTCCCGGGCGGAGCGGCAGGTTGAGGTTCGACTCCGTCGACTCGTCCGCGAAGCCGAGGAAGTGCGGGAACCAACCCTCGGCCGGATCGACGTGCACCGATGCGACGCAGACGTCGTCCCGGTCCCAGAAGATCTCCTGCGTCCCGTTGCCGTGGTGCGCGTCGACGTCGAGAACGGCGACCCGGCCCGCGTGACGGCGCAGCGCCTCGGCCGCGACCGCGGCGTTGTTGAGGTAGCACGAGCCTCCGTAAGCGGCGCGGCAGACGTGATGCCCAGGCGGGCGGCACAGCGCGTACGCGTGCGGCGCGCCGCCCGCGACGAGATCGACGGCGGTCAGCACGGCGTCGACGGCTCCCCGCGCCGCCTCCCACGTCCCCGGGCCGATGAGCGTCATCGTGTCGTAGGCGAAGTAGCCGGGTCGCGCCCACTGCGCGGCCGGAGCACGGCGAGCCCGAATCCCCTCATGGGCGAAGACGTACGGGACGACGCGGCGCTGGCCGGGATCGTCCGGGATCCCGGCGGCGTTCCACGACTCCCACGCCGACTCGAGGTAGGCGATGAGCTCAGGATCGTGGACCTCGCGCAGGATCTCGTCGTCGTGCGGCTGCGCCGGAACGGTGTCGCCGAGCGCCGCGAGCAGCGCATCCGCGCGGGCAGGCACCTCCGTCCCGGGCGTCGCGAGGCCGACGAAAACCTCGGCGCCCGGCTCGTGCAGCCGGCAGCGCTCGTCCCACACGATCGGCATCGCAACCATCGCGGGCGACTATATGGTCGGCCGGTGAGCGAGAGCCTTCGCGACCATGGCCTCCGGATCGGCGAGCTCGACAGCGGGCCGCGCAACGCGATCACCGACGTGCCCGGCGTCCTCGTCGGCCAGGCCACGATCCGGCGAGACGAGCCGGCCGTCGCGCGCACCGGCGTCACCGCGATCCTGCCCAAGGGGGTCGCCGAGCTCCTCGAGCACCCGGTTCCAGCGGGGACGGCGGTGCTGAACGGCGCAGGCGAGCTGACCGGCTCGATCCAGATCCGGGAATGGGGAATCCTCGAGACGCCGGTCTATCTGACGTCGACGCACGCGGTGGGCCGGGTGATGGACGCCGCCGTCGAGATCGCGGTCGAGGCGGACTCGACTGTCGGCACGGAAGACGTCGTGATCCCGGTCGTCGGGGAATGCGACGACAGCTGGCTGAGCGACGCTCGGATCGTGCACGTCGAGGCAGCGGACGTGAAGCGGGCCGTGTCGACAGCCCACGCCGACTTCGAGCAGGGCGCCGTCGGAGCCGGAACGGGGATGTCCTGCCTGGGCTACAAGGGCGGCATCGGCTCCTCGAGCCGCGTCGTGCCCAGGCTCGACGCCACGCTCGGAGTGCTCGCGCTGACGAACTTCGGCGGCAGCCTGCGGATCGACGGCGTTCCGGTGCGCCGGATGCTCGAGCCCGCACCGCCGCCGAACGAGGCCGGAAGCTGCATCGTCGTCCTCGCGACCGACGCGCAGCTCTCACCGCACCAGCTGGAGCGGATCGCCCGCCGCGCAGGCCTCGGGCTGGCGCGCACGGGCTCGGTCGCCTACCACGGCAGCGGCGAGATCTTCGTCGCGTTCGCGACCGACGACGAGCGCTCCGTCGGCGACGACGAGCTGAATCCGCTGTTCGAGGCCGCCGTCGACGCGACCGAGGAAGCCGTCCTCAACTCGCTCTGGGCGGCGGAGGACGCGACCGGACGCGACGGCCGCGTCGTCGAGGCGCTTCCCCACGACGAGACGCTGGAGCTGCTGGCTCAGGCGGGCCGGCTGCCCGGACGAGGCCGGTAGCGGCCCCCGTACACGGGCAGGTCGAGCTCGCTGCCGTGGCGGTCGAGCTGCTCGAGCATGCGGTTGAGGCCGAAGGCGCCGCGCTCGCGGACGAGAGCGACGGCGTCGAAGTCGACGATCGCGGTCACGACCTCCTCGCTCGCTCCGGCCTCGTACAGCACGGTGCCCTCCGGGTCGACGACCACGCTCCGACCGTTTCCGACCGGCGCCGCAGCGTTGACGTTGACGACGTAGACCTGATTCACGTACGCGTTCGCGCGCGCGACGACGATCTCGACCGCGCGGTCGCTGGTGGGCGTGAGGCTCACCTGGACGATCGCCTCGGCGCCGTCCCAGGTCAGCTGCCGGAAGAGCTCGGGAAACACGCCGTCGTGGCAGATCGCGAGCCCGACGCGCCCGACGCCGTCGATCTCGAACCCCACCGCCTCCCGCCCCGGCAGCGTCGTCTCGTACGGCTGCCAGGGAAAGCATTTCCGGTACTTCGCGACGAGGTCGCCCGCCGGCGAGAAGACGAGCGCGGTGTTGTAGACGCCCTCCTCGGCCCGCTCGTAGACGCTGCCGGGAATCAACCAGAGGCCAGTCTCCCGGGCGAGCGCGCCGAGCCGATCGGTCAGCGGCCCGGGGACAGGCACTGCTCGTTCCTCAGGCGGCCCTTCGTCCGCGAGCAGCTGCGGCAGCGCCATCAGGTGGAGCTCGGGCGCGACCACGAGCTGGACGCCGTCGAACAGCGAGGCGAGCGCCCGGACCTGCTGCTCGAGCTCGTCGAGCGTCGCGGCGGGGTCATTCGGAACGCCGGCGCTCTGCAGCGCTGCGACGAATAGGGACCTCCTGCTCACCGGCCGATCTTAGAGTTCGGCCAGTAATGTCTCGCCACGTGGGGGCCGAAGAGGCGAGAGTCGAGCGGACAGAGCACGGGCTCGCGGCGGCCGATGCCGGCTGGTTCGTGCTCAACGTCGCGGACGCACGCTGGATGCGCAGCGAGATCGGCGGCCAGTGGACGGACTTCGAGCCGGCCGAGCGCTTCGAGCAGTACGGGATCGGCATCCACGTCCTCCAACCCGGCCAGCCGAACGGGAAGTACCACGCCGAGAACGTCCAGGAGGACTTCCTCGTGCTGACCGGCGAGTGCATCCTGATCGTCGAGGACGAGGAGCGGCACCTGAAGGCCTGGGACTTCTTCCACTGCCCGGCCGGAACGCACCACATCATCGTCGGCGCGGGCGACGGGCCGTGCGCGATCCTCATGGCCGGCGTGCGCGGCGAGGGTAAGGAGCTGCACTATCCGGTCAGCGAGGTCGCCGGGCGCTACGGCGCGTCCGCGCCCGAGGAGACCGACACGCCGCGGGTGGCGTACAGCGATTGGCCGGGTGAATTCGAGCCCGTGCGCGCGACCTGGCCGCTGTGACGATCGACAGGCGCCCGCGGCACGACGGCCCGATCGTGCTCGTCGAGTACGACCCCAAGTGGGCGCTGCGATTCGAACGCGAAGCGCACCGCATCCGCGCCGCTCTCGGGACGCGCGCCATGTTGCTCGAACACGCGGGATCGACCTCGGTCCCCGGCCTCGCTGCGAAGCCGATCATCGACATCGTCCTCGCCGTGCCCGACTCCTCGAACGAGGACGAGTACGTGCCCGCGCTCGAGGCCGAGGGCTACGCCCTGCGCATCCGCGAGCCCGACTGGTACGAGCACCGCGTGCTGAAGAAGACCGTTCCGAACGTCAACCTCCACGTCTTCCCGGAAGGCTGCCCGGAGATCGACCGGATGCTCGCGTTCCGTGACCATCTACGCACGAACACGTCCGACCGCGAGCTCTACGAGCGCACGAAGCGCGAGCTCGCCTCGCAGCACTGGGAGTTCGTCCAGGACTACGCAGACGCGAAGACCGAGGTCGTCGAGCAGATCGTCGCCCGCGCCCTCGCTTGACGAAGCGCCCGGGACGCACAGCCGGGCGCCTTGGGCGTGGCTACACTGAGCCGTTCGCGGGGCTATAGCTCAGCTGGGAGAGCGCCTGGATCGCACCCAGGAGGTCGCCGGTTCGAGCCCGGCTAGCTCCAACGAGAAAAGCCCTGGTGACAGGGCTTTTCGTTGTTATCGGGTGACGACGCCTGGAGGCTTGCCAGCACTTCGGATCGAGGTTCGTCATGCCGGGGTGGCGTCGCGCTTGCGGCGCGAGGCCATCGACTGGCGTTTCGTCCCTGAGAGCTCGACCTTCCGCAGGCGGATGCTCTTCGGCGTCACTTCGACGCACTCATCGTCCCGGATGAACTCGAGTGCCTGCTCGAGAGAGAGCGGGCGTGGAGGAATGAGCCGGACGAGCTCGTCTGCGGTGGAGGAGCGCATATTCGTGAGCTTTTTCTCCTTGGTGGCGTTGACGTCGAGATCCTCGCCGCGGGCGTTCTCGCCGACGACCATGCCCTCGTAGACCTCCACGCGGGGGCCGATGAACAGCGACCCACGCTCCTGGAGCGCCGCGATCGCGAACCCGGTCGCGTGACCTCTTCGATCGGCGACGAGGCTGCCCGTCGGACGAGTTCGCAGCTCGCCCTGCCACGGCTCCCAGCGCTCGAAGACGTGGTGCATGATCCCCGCCCCGCGCGTCTCCGTGAGAAATTCGGTGCGGAAGCCGATCAGCCCGCGAGCCGGCACGAGGTACTCCATGCGCGCCCAGCCCGTGCCGTGGTTGACCATCTGCTGCATCCGGCCCTTCCGGAGCGCGAGCAACTGCGTGACGACGCCGATGTAGTCCTCCGGGACGTCGATGGCGACCCGTTCGACCGGCTCGTGCTTCTTCCCGTCGATCAGGCGCGTCAGCACCTCGGGCTTCCCCACGGTGAGCTCGAATCCCTCGCGCCGCATGATCTCGACGAGGACGGCGAGCTGGAGCTCTCCGCGCCCTTGTACCTCCCAGACGTCGGGGCTCGTCGTCGGTTGCACGCGCAGAGAAACGTTCCCGACGAGCTCGCGCTCGAGGCGGGCGATCAGCGCGCTGGCCGTCACCTTGTCGCCCTCGGTGCCGGCGAGCGGGGAGGTATTTATCCCGAGGGTCATCGCCAGGGACGGCTCGTCCACGGTGCTGACCGGAAGCGGGCGTGGGTCGTCGGCGTCCGCGATCGTCTCGCCGATCGTGACCTCGGCGAGGCCGGCGAGCGCGACGATCTCGCCGGGGCCGGCTTCCTCGGCGGGGATCCGGTCCAGCGCCTCGGTCACGTAGAGCTCGGTCACCTGCGCCTTCTCGATCGTCCCATCGGCCCGGCACCACGCGACCTGCTCGCCTTTGCGGATCGTCCCGTGCAGAACGCGCAGCAAGGCCAGCCTCCCGACGTACGGCGACGCATCGAGGTTCGTAACGAGCGCCTGCAGCGGGTGATCCGGGTCGTACGACGGGGGCGGAACGGTTGCGAGCAGGGTCTCCCGGAGCGGCTCGAGGTCGGAGGAGAGCTCATCCGGCTCGAGGCCGGCCTGGCCGGTGCGCGCGTTCGCGTACACGATCGGAAAGTCGATCTGCGTCTCGTCCGCGTCGAGGTCCAGGAAGAGCTCGTAGACCTCGTTCACGACCGCTTCGGGACGGGCGTCCGGCCGGTCGACCTTGTTCACGACGAGAACGACCGGGAGCCGCGCCTCGAGCGCCTTGCGGAGGACGAACCGCGTCTGGGGCAAAGGCCCCTCGCTCGCATCGACCAGGAGGAGCACGCCGTCGACCATCGTCAGTCCGCGTTCGACTTCGCCCCCGAAGTCGGCGTGGCCGGGCGTGTCGACGATGTTCACCTTCGTGTCGCCGATCTGAACCGCTGTGTTCTTGGCGAGGATCGTGATGCCCTTCTCGCGCTCGAGGTCCATCGAGTCCATGACCCGCTCCGCCACTTCCTGATTGGCGCGGAACGAGCCGGATTGCCAGAGCAGGGCGTCGACGAGTGTCGTCTTGCCGTGGTCGACGTGCGCGACGATCGCGACGTTTCTCAGGTCGCTGCGGCGCGCGAGCGATGAAGCGCGGGCAGGCACACGACTCACACTAGCGGCGGTACCCTCCGCGGCATGTCTCGCGACAAGCCGGAGCCGATGACTGCTGAACAGAAGCAACGGCTCGAGTCGGAGCTCGCCGAGCTGGAGGGGCCGCGCCGCAAAGAGGTCGTGGAAGCGATCGCGACGGCCAGGGCGTTCGGCGACCTGTCCGAGAACTTCGAGTACCACGCGGCGAAGAACGAGCAGGGCATGCTCGAGGCCCGGATCCGGACGATTCGCGATCGCGTGGACAGGGCGGTCCTCGTCGACGAGGCGTCGTCGGCGAGCGGCAAGGTCGGGGTTGGATCGACGGTCGACGTCGAGGACGAGACCGGAGAACGGATGACCGTCGAGATCTCGAGCGTCGGAGGCGTCTCGCCCGACTCCCCGCTCGGCGCCGCCCTGCTCGGGGCGAGCCCTGGGGACATCGTCGATGTCAACGCGCCGCGAGGCTCCTGGCGGGCGCGCGTGATCGCGGTCTCGCACCCGTGAGGTCGCCGGTTCGAGTCCCGCTAGCTCGACCGTAAGCCCGATGGACGTCATCCTTCTCGAGAGCTTGCTCGACGACTTGGGCGAGCCGGCATATCGCGCGCGGCAGGTCTGGGAGTGGACTGCACGCGGGGCGGGCTCCTACGACGCGATGACGTCGCTTTCCAAGCCGCTCCGCGCCACGCTCGAGGAGAACGTGCCGTTCTCGACCCTCGAGCTCGTCACCGAACAGGAGTCGCGTGACGGCACCGTGAAGGCTCTGTTCAGAACGGCCGACGGCCACCCGGTCGAGGCCGTTCTCATGCGGTACCGCGACGGACGGCGGTCGCTGTGCCTGTCCTCGCAGTCGGGCTGCCCTCTGACCTGCAACTTCTGCGCAACCGGCGCGATGAGCTTCGGGCGCAACCTGACCGAGTCGGAGATCCTGGACCAGGCGCTGCACTTCCGGCGCAAGGAGCCCGTGAATCACGCGGTCTACATGGGCATGGGCGAGCCGTTCTTGAACTTCGACGCCGTCCTCGCCTCGGCGCGACGGCTGCCCGAGCTCGGAATCACGCACCGCCGAACGACCATCTCGACGGTCGGCTGGATGCCGGGCCTCCGCCGCTTCGTCGACGAGGTCGAGGCGCCGATCAGGCTCGCTCTCTC
Organism: uncultured Actinomycetes bacterium; assembly: GCA_963812695.1. Classification (GTDB taxonomy): domain Bacteria; phylum Actinomycetota; class Thermoleophilia; order Gaiellales; family Gaiellaceae; genus VAXT01. Next base: position 74,591 of record CAWEWD010000005.1, on the reverse strand, counting down.
GATCCACGCCGCCGACCCGGCGAAGCGGTCGCAGCTGATGCCCGTGAACGACCGGTACCCGCTGGCCGAGGTGCTCGCCGAATGCCGCCGGTATGCGGAGCTACGCCGACGACGGGTGTTCGTCGAGTACGTGCTCCTGTCCGGCGTGAACGACTCGCCCGCAGACGCTCGGCTACTTGCCCGGCTCCTGGGCCGGGAGACGTACAAGGTCAACCTCATTCCCTACAACCCGACCGGCCGCTACGACGGCTCGACTCGGCCGGTGATCGCGGCGTTCAAGAACGAGCTCGACCGCGCACACGTCCCGGCAACCGTGCGGCTCACGCGAGGGCGCGACATCGAAGCGGCGTGCGGCCAGTTGGCGGTTTCCCGGAGTTAGGACGACTCTCCTAGCACTTGACAGCAGGAAACTAGAGGCAGGTCGCCAACCCCTGGCAGATGAGCCGCCTGACCCTCCTGGTCGCGGCCGCATCGGTCGCGCTCGCTCTCGCCCCCTCGACAGGGGCCTTCAACCCGCAGATCGCCGGGCTTCAGATTGCGCTCCGCCAGCACGGTCTCTACCGCGCCTCGGTCGACGGGGTCCAGGGGCCGCGGACGGTCCGAGCCGTTCGCACGTTCCAGCGCAGGCACCGCCTCGCTGCCGACGGCATTGCGGGACCGCACACGCGCGCCGCGCTCGGGCCGCAGGGGCGGCCGCTCTTCGGTACCCGGATCATCCGGCGCGGGATGCGCGGCTACGACGTCGGCGTGCTCCAGTTCCTGCTCAAGAGGCACCACGCCCGACCCGGAGGCCTCGACGGGAGCTTCGGAACGAGGACCGCGACCTCGGTGCGCCGGTTCCAGCGGCGGGCCGGGCTGAGGCCGGACGGCGTCGTCGGCCCGCACACGGCGAGGCGGCTCTGCTCACAGCCCGCGTGCGCGTGGCGGCCACACGGAAGCGCCCGGGTCCGCATCGCGCGGTCAGGCTCCGTGCACGCGGCGATCGACTACTGGTCGAGGACCTACGGCGTCGACGTGCATCTCGTCCGGGCCGTCGCCCGCTGGGAGTCGGGCTACAACAACTCGCTCGTGTCGGCCGCCGGCGCGCGCGGCGTCATGCAGGTCACCCCGTCGACCTGGAACTACGTGGAGACGGTGCTCGTGGGGCGACAAATCCCTCGCACGGAGAGCGGCAACGTCCACGTCGGCGTCGCCTTTCTGCACCAGCTTCTGCGCGAGTTCCGCGGCGACGTCCGGCTGGCGCTCGCCGCCTACGTGCAGGGCCCACGCTCCGTCCGGCGCAAGGGCCAGCTTCGAGAGACTCGGCAGTACGTGGCCGGAGTGCTCGCGCTCAGTCACCGCCTCTAGACGGTGATCACGACCTTCGCCTTCGCGTGGCCTTCTCCGAGGTAGGCGAGCGCGACCGGTGCCTCGCGCAGCTCGTACTTCCGGTCGATCACGGACTTCAGCGTCCCGGACTCGAGCAGCTCGGCCAGGTACGTGAGCTCTTCGGTCGTGACCTTGGCGACGAAGAACGCGACCGTCTGGCTCCGGAACCGCGACTTCAGGATCGTCCCGCCGAGATGCGGCAGTGGGCCGAGGCCGCGATACGTCATGCGGCCGCCGACCAGGACGACCGTCGCCTCCGGGGTCAGCACCTTCCTGAAGTCGAGGAACGAGCGGCTGCCGGCGATGTCGAGCATCACGTCGTGCTCGACGCCCAGGGTCGTGAAGTCCTCCTTCGTGTAATCGACCACGCGGTCCGCGCCGAGCGAGCGGGCTTGCTCGACGTTTCCGGAGCTGCAGACGGCGGTCACGTCCGCCCCGAAGAGCTTGGCGAGCTGGACCGCGAACGTGCCCACGCCGCCCGAGGCGCCGTTGACGAGCACCTTCTGCCCCGGCTTCACCTGCGCCTTGTCGCGCAGCGCCTGGAGTGCCGTGACCGCGGCCACCGGGACCGCGGCGGCTTCCTCGAACGACAGGTTCGACGGCTTCTTCGCGAGCCGGTCCTCGCGCGCGATCGTGTACTCCGCCCAGGACCCGCCCGAGACACCGAACACCTCGTCGCCGGGTCGCAGGCTCGTGACGTTGCGGCCGACCGCTTCGACCGTTCCCGCCAGGTCCGCGCCGACGGTCTGGTCCTTCGGCCTGCGCATCCCGTTTCCGACGCGTGCGAAGTAGGGACCGCTCACGCCGTACCACTCGACGGGGTTGACCGACGACGCGTGCACGCGCACCAGCACCTTGTCGTCCCCGATCGTCGGCTTGTCCACGTCCCGTAGCTCGAGGACGTCGGGCCGGCCGTAGCGTTGGTGGAGGATCGCCCTCATGCCGAGTGCTGCGCCAGCGGCGCGGTGTCGATGGTGCAGCGACAGGCATGGCGGCGGAGCCACGCGACGAGCGAATGCCGTTTCCACGTTGTGCGGCCGCTGCGATCCGACGCGGCGTCGTCTTTGAGGCGAGCCGCATGCTCGCGGGCGAAGCTGAGGGTGTCGCGAGAGTCGATGACGAACATGATGACCTCCTGCGCTGTAAACCTACACTGTAAGTGTACGGCGTAAGTTAAACGTACAGCGTAAGGTTGTCAAGGCCAAAGAGAAGGGCGCCCGCTTTCGCAGGCGCCCTTTGTTCGTGCTTGCTGTGGGTGGCCTAGCTCCTGCCGACCGCCAGCTTGACCGGGAAGTTCCGGCGCTTGATCGTGCCGGGCCTCGGATTCTGCGAGACGACACGGCCGCGCAGCGAACGCCTGGAGCGGACGCGGCGGACGTTGCCGACCGAGCAGTGCGCTCGGCGGATCTTCGTCTTCGCGGCCGCGAGACGCAGCCCGAGCACGCGTGGGACACGGCAGCGAGTCGGTGGTGGTGGTGGCGGCGGTGGCGGTGGCGGAGGTGGAGGTGGCGGCGGAGGTGGCGGTGGCGGCGGTGGCGGAGGCGGAGGTGGCGGCGGAGGTGGTGGAGGCGGCGGTGGCGGAGGTGGCGGCGGGCCGCCAGGGATGGAGTACGTGAGCGTGAAGTCCCCGACCTCGCTCTGCCAGCCGTCGACAGCGACCGAGTAGGTCGTGCCGGCATCGACGGGGAAGTCGAGGACGCTTCCGGTTCCGGAACCGCCGCAGCCATCGTCGTTGAAGACGATGTTGGTCAGGTTGTCGACCGCGTTGCCCGTGTAGGAAGCCATGAACCCGTCGTACAGGACGTCGGTACACGTATCGAAGTGCGCCGTCCCGCTGGCAGTCGGAGTGAAGCGATACCAGACGGAGGTGATGGGCTCCTGGTCAGGCTGCGCAGGCTCTCCGACCTCACCGGTTGCGTCCACGACGGTGCCGCCGATCGTTCCGTCACCCGACAGGGTGACTGCGTCGACGAAGTTGTCGTTCGGGGGCCCGGGCGGCGGCGGCGGAGGCGGAGGCGGTGGCGGAGGCGGAGGCGGTGGTGGAGGTGGAGGCCCTGAGCCGGCCAGCGGCGACACCCAGGCGCCACGCCCACGCGTCCACGCCGAGAGCGTCGTCGCGCCGCGGTCGATCTGCAGATCCCAGATCATCGTGTGCGGCATGCCGTTGTCGTATCGGAACCAGGTCGGCGACGCGGCGGTGATGTCGTCCGTGTAGTACACGCCCCAGTCCGTCCCGGCGAAGACCTGTCCCGGGATGTTGTGGTTCGGGATGATCGAGTCGACCGGGATGTTGGGCAGGTTGCCCGTCTTGTCGAGCCACGTGAACGTTGTGCAGTTCGAGGCGCAGGTCACCTGGAAGACATGTCCCGGGGTGGACGGCGTGTTCTCGTCGAAGCCGCCGATCGCCGCGTAGCCGACCGCGAGGTCGCGCGTCGGCGTTGAGGCGTCGAGCGCGATCCCCAGCACCGGCCTGTTCGGTAGGACAGTGTTGCTCCCGGTCACGTTGACCCAGTTCGCCTGGGAGGCGATGCCAGTCCCGAGGCCGAAGCCGATCCAGACGTTGCCGTCGTTCGTGCCGACGATCGCCTGGCTCGACCACTTGGGCGAGTACTTGACCTGGTTGATGAACGAGCGGTTGCCGAGCGACTGCTTGGTCATGTTCTGGGTCGCCGGGTTGTTCGTGACGTACCAGCTACCACTCATGCTGGCGTCGCCGCCCTTGATCGACTCCCAGACGCGTGTCGTCCCGTCGACGAGGTGACCGCACCCACCCGGCGTGCCTGCCGGAGCACAGTCGTCGCCTCCGGGAACCCCGCCGTGGAAGAGGTCGAAGGGCTGCGTGAACGACCGGGTGTCGTTGCCCCAGCCGCCGGTGACGCCCTGATAGCCGGCTCCGCCGGCGAGGCAGTTCGTGACGCAGCGCGACATGTTGCCGTTGTTGTTGCCGACGAAGTAGCGCGGGCTAAACCCCGTTCCGACCGGGTCGATGCGGGCGTAGAACCCATCGCCGCCGACCGTCATCTGCCATTGCGCGGGGCCGGTCGGGGAGCCAGCTGAAGCCCACGACGCTCGGCGCGTTGTCCTGGGCGCCGGCGGCCGCCGACGGGTTCGGGTCGGTCGCGAAGTAGCCGCTGATGTCGCCCGAGTAGAACTCGATCGTGTTCAGGCCGTTGTCCATGTTCACGAACGTCGGCGTCCCCGTCCCCGCGATGTCTGCGTTCGAGGTCGAGAAGGCCCCGCCGTCGCTCCCGATCAGGAGGATGCTCGACGAGCCCGGCACGAAGGCGAGCGCATGCTGGTCGACGTGGACGACGTGGCCGCTGGTGCCGTTGTAGCCGCACGTCAGGTCGGTCATCGTGCCGCCCGTGCGGGTCGCGAACCAGACGTCATACGTGTCGATGAAGACGCGGTCGGCGTTGTTCGGGTCGACCGCGACGCCCTGGTCGTACCAGTTCTGCGGGTAGTCGAAGCCGCAGGCGTCGTTGTCGAGCGCTGGGCCCTGCGAGCCCCCCATGTACGTCCAGGAGGTGCCGCCGTTGTTCGTCTGCCAAACGCCGAGCTGGCACCCGGCCGTGTTGCCGCAACCGCCCGTGTTCGGGGCGATCGACTGCACCTGCGCGTAGATGACCTGCGGGTTGTTCGGCGCGACCGCGATGTCGATGCGGCCGAGCTGGTCGCCCGTGGTCGGGTTCGCGTACGGCGTCCCGGTTCCGGCGTTCATCGCCGCGCCGGTGGTGTACGGACTGCCGGCGATCGCGGTGCCGTAGACGAAGCCGTTCGCGTTCGACGCGATCGACGTGAAGCTCGGGCAGCCGCTCGACGGCACGTTGGCGCTGTAGAGCCCGTTCGCGCCGTTGTTGCCGAGGTCGTACTGCACGGTGGTCGCGAACCCGCGGACGCCGACCGCGGCGATGATCCGCGTCGTCCCACTGCCCATGTTCGTGAGCTCGAGGCCGGTGATGTCCTGCCGCTGGGTCGGGAAGCTGTTCGTCGAGCACGGCCCTGTCCAGTCCGTTCCGCCGTTGTAGGAGATGAACATCCCCTTCTTCGTTCCGGCCAGGACCTTCTGGCTGTTGTTCGGGTCGACGCGCACCTTGCCGACTGCGTCGTACTGCGGGAACTGGCCAGCCGGCTCCGTGTAGCGCGGGGCCGAACACATCGGCGCCGAGCACGGTCCAGTGCGCTCCGGCGTCGGTCGACTTGAGGATGCCCTGGCTGCCCATCGAGAAGGAGCCGTAGTTGAGGTCACCCGTACCTGCGTAAACCGTGTTGTGGTCGTTCGGATCGATGTTGAGGGTGTCGACCGCGAGCGTGGAGATGAGAGGGTCTTCGGTCATAGCGGTCCACGTCGGTCGAGTTGCTGCAGCAGTTGGTCGTCTTCCAGACCCCGCCGCCGACCGTGGCCGCATAGGCGACGATCGAGCCCGGGGTGGTCGTCGTCGGATCGACTGTCATCGCATTGATGCGACCCTCGGTGAAGCCGTAGTCGTAGCAACCCGTACAGCCGGTCATCCTTTCCGGCTGCGGACCCAGAGCCGTCCAGGTGGCCGGAGGGTCGCCGCCGATTCGCGGCCTGCGGCTTGCGATGCGCGTGTCCTGTGTCTTCGCGGCACGCAGCCAGGCCGGGTTGAAGTGACCGGTCGGATAGGTCAGCCGGTCGTTCCAGTACGTGTCCATGGCGCCGAACTGCTCGCCCTCGCCGCTGCCTGGAACAGGCATGTACGCGGCGGCGGACGGCGGTGCCGTGGCCCTCGACGAGTGATGGCCCGGAACCGCCAGCACGACCGCGGCCACTCCAACCGCGATCAGGCCGACGACCAAGGCCGAGACAACCTGCCTTCGTTTCATTGCGCCCCTCTCCCCTTTTTCCCAGCCCGCAGCGAACCGCCGACGAGCCTTAGTGGCCAGTTCTACTAGTAACCGAAGCTTCTTACCACCCGAATAGCGGAAAATCAATGTTTGTGTGGCGCTCGGCTAGCTAGCCGGCGAGCTTGGAGTCGATCGCGTCCAGACGCTGTCGCAGCTCGTTCAGCATGTGGTTCGTCTTGCCCAGCTCGTCGACGATCCGCTGCTTGTTCTGCTCCTGATTCGCGAGGTCGGCTTCGTGAGCCACCCCGGCCGCGCGCTGAACCAGAGCACTCGTCACACCTGCGGTGACGAACGAGATGAACGCGATCCCGATCGCCATCACCAGCCCGCCGATCACACGGCCAGCCAGCGTCGTCGGCACTACATCCCCGTAGCCGACCGTCGTCACCGTCTGAAGCGCCCACCAGATCCCCAGCCCGACCGACGGAAAGTTCTCGTGATCGACGAAGCGAATGAGGATTCCTCCGAGCAACGAGAGGCCGACGAACGTCAGGGCCAGCCCGAACGTCACGGAGCGCGCGTTGAGGATCCGCATGATCTGGCGCTCGATCAAGGACCAGCTTCTTCCCGGGTCGGATGAGGCTCTCAGGCATCCGTTCGGAGTTCAACCTCCGGGTCGACTCCCCTTGCGCCTCGGGGGGCCAGGTGGTGCCGATCGTGAACCGGCCTCGTGAACGGCTCGGCCCCCTGTTCAAGCGCGAGAGGCCGGAATACACTCCCCCATATCTAGACAAGCTGAGGAGGGGGACATGACCGGCTCGAGTGACGAACGCCGCGGTTCGCGGCGAAAGAAGAGTGCGCGCCTCGCCACCCTGATCGGGCTGGTTCTGGCGGTCGCAGCCTCGGCGACGGTGGTCGGGGCAGCAGGCACCGTGGCGCGGCCGACGGTGCACCCCGTCGACGCCCACAACACCAAGTCTTTCTGGACGAGAGCGGCGAAACCCGTCGCGACACCGGGCAGGACAGTCGCCGTCCACGCGGCGCGCTCCCGGTCGCTCACGCTGGACACGGCGGCGCTGCGGTCCGTTCTCGCGCTCGCGCCGGGCGAGAACACCCTGCGCGCCGAGACGAGCCCGCTCGTCGTCTCGCTCCCGGCCCCGAACGGCCGGTTCCAGCTGTTCGCGCTCCACGAGTCGTCGGTGATGGCGCCGGGCCTCGCGGCGCGGCATCCCGCAATCAAGACCTACAGCGGGCTCGGGCTAACCGACCAGGCGGCCACGATCCACGCCGACCTGACGCCGCTCGGCTTCCACGCCTCGGTTCGGTCTGCAAACGGCACGTGGTACATCGACCCGTTCTACGTCGGCCGCGCGCCGACGCCCTATGCGAGCTACTACGCGCACGACGCGAAGAACACAGACGGCGTGTTCGTCGAGCGCGCGCCGGTGTCGGGCCCGCGCTTCAACGCAGCGGAGCACCCCGAGATCGGCGAGCAGCTCCGCACGTACCGGCTCGCTCTGATCACCGACCCGGGCTACTCGGACTACTTCGGCGGCCCGCCGAACGTGACGCCGGCCAAGGTCGCGCTCATGAACCGGGTCGACCAGGTCTACGAGGACGACATGAGCATCCGGCTCCAGCTGATCCCGAACAACGACCTGCTCAATCTCGACACGTGGGGCCAGGCGACGGCGCCGAACGGCCCGTGCGGCGCGGCAGCGTGCTTCACCCAGGCTCAGGTGACCGGGTGCTCGAGCACGACGCGAGCCCGCTACGTGGTCGGCCAGATCATCGGCGCGAGCAACTACGACATCGGCCATCTCGCGCTCGGCGAGCCCGGCGGCGGCGTCGCCAATCTCGGCGTCGTCGGCCGCTCGAACAAGGCAGGCGGCTGCACGGGCGTCCCGACCCCGGTCGGAGATCTGTACGCGATCGACTACGTCGCGCACGAGATGGGCCACCAGTTCGGCGGCGATCACACGTTCAACGGCAACCAGCTGAACTGCTCCGGCGGCAACCGCAACGGGCCGACCTCGGTCGAGCCCGGCAGCGGCCAGTCGATCATGGCCTATGCGGGCATCTGCCTGACCGACGACGAGCAGCCGCACAGCGACGGCTACTTCTCGGAGCGGAGCCAGCAGGAGATCAACGGGTACGTCTCGTCGAGCCAATCGCCGATCAACGAGGTGCAGACTGTGTCGCTCCGCCACTTCGGGGGCGGGAACGAAACGCAGATCGTCACCTTCGGGCCCGGCTACGCGAAGACGGCGTCGATCACGCCGTTGAGCCTGTCCATCAACTCGGCGCCGAGCGCAGGGTCGCGCGGCGGCGCGCAGGAGACCGGCACGACGGTCACGATCGCGACGAGCAATCCGCACACGCTCCAGGTCGGCGACACGGTGACCGTGTCCGGCGTCGCAGAGCCGGGCTACAACGGCACGTTCACGGTCATGGCTGTCCCGTCGACACGCTCGTTCCAGTACACGAACTCGGTCTCGGGGCTCCCCGTCTCGGGCGGCGGCACCGTCACGCCGGCGATTCCCGGCGCGAGCTCGTCGGGCACGACGGCGACGATCCACACGAGCACGCCGCACGGGCGCTCGGTCGGTGACATCGTGGTGATCAGCGGCGTCGGTGTCGGCGGCTACAACGGCACGTTCACGATCACGGCCGTTCCGAGCCCGACGACGTTCCAGTACACGATCGCGAGCCAGCAGGCCAACTCGGGCGGCGGGTCCGCGACGTACTACTCGCCGTTCAAGGTGCGCATCGGCGGCAACGACTCGGCGCTGATCGGCGGCACCGGCCTTCCTTACTCGGCCGCGAACCTGACGGCGGCGATCAACGCGATCTCCGGCTTCGCGGGCACGGTCACCGTCACGAGTGCCGCGGCGACCGGCTTCAACCTCGCCTACTCCGGAGCGTCGGCAGGCGTCGACGTGCCGAACATCCAACTGGTCGAGCTCAACTGCGGCTGCTTCGCGTCCGTCGAGGAGACGAATCACGGCGGCGCGTTGGACTCGTTCCGGCTGAACTACGACGGCAACCTGTCCGCTTCGATCGTGAACGGGACGAACTACACGGCCGCCGGAGTCCAGGCGGCACTCGCCCCGCTCCTTCCGGCGGGAGGCACGGCGACCGTCACCGGGTTCGGCGGCGGGGCCTTCGACATCACCGGCTTCCAGATCACCTACGGCGGCACGCTCGGCTTGCTCAACAACCCGGTGCTGATCGGCGTCCAGGACTTCACGTCCGGCGCGTCGGGGTTCGCGGGCGAAACCGACAAGGGCGGCCCGGTCGACAACGGAGGAACGGTCTCGGCGACCGGCGACCATCCACCGGTGGTCACGGTTCCGAGCGGCTCGACGATCCCGCTGCGAACGCCGTTCGCCCTCACGGGGAGCGCCACCGACGAAGACGGCGACCCGATCTACTACTCGTGGGAGCAGAACGACGCGGGCAGCGGAGCAGGCATCTCGCTCTTGAGCAACACGAAGGCGAATGGGCCGCTGTTCGCGATGTTCCCGTTCTCCGCGCCGGTCAGCGAGCAGGACACGCTGCTCTACAACTCACCGCACGAGAACCACCTGACGACGAGCCCGACCCGCGTGTTCCCGGATCTCGACCAGATCCTTGCGAACAACACGAACGCGGATACCGGGTCGTGCGCCGCGGGGCCGATCGCGCCACCTGTGCCGATTCCGGCCAAGGAGTGCTTCTCCGAGTTCCTGCCGACCTCGGACTACACGCCGAGCGCGATGCACTTCCGACTGACCGCGCGGGACCTCCAAGGCGGGAACAGCTTCGGCGACGTGACCGTCACGCTCGCCCCGGGCGCAGGCCCGTTCCGCGTCACCTCGCCGGACACCGCGGTCACGTATCCGCCGGGCTCACAGCAGACGGTCACGTGGAACACGGCGAACACGGATGTCCCGCCGGTCTCGACCGCGAACGTGGAGATCTCGCTCTCGACCGACGGCGGGCACACGTATCCGACCGTGCTCGCCGCGAGCACGCCGAACGACGGCTCCGAGCTTGTCACGCTTCCGAACACGGAGACCACGAGCGCCCGCGTGAAGGTCGAAGCTGTCGGGAACGTCTTCTTCGACGTCTCGAACACGAACTTCACGATCTCGGCCACGCTGCCGCCGCCACCGCCGCCACCGCCGCCTCCTCCGCCACCACCGCCTCCTCCGCCACCACCGCCTCCTCCGCCACCACCGCCTCCTCCGCCACCGCCACCTCCGCCTCCGCCGCCACCGCCACCGCCTCCGCCGCCTCCGGCCCGCTGTCGAGTCCCGAGAGTCCTCGGGCTGCGACTCAACGCCGCGAAGCGCAGGATCCGAGCGGCGCACTGCTCCGTCGGCAACGTCCGGCGGGTCCGTGCGCGCCGCTCGCTGCGCGGCCGAGTCGTCAACCAGTCGCCGAGGCCCGGCACGATCAAGCGCCGGAACTTCCCGGTCAAGCTGGCAGTCGGCAGGCGATAGCTCGAGACGAACTCCAGAGAGGGCGTCGGCTCACAGCCGGCGCTCTCTCGGCTACGCGCGCCTAGCCGAGATGTAGGTCCAGCAGCAGTCGAACGTCGAGCGGCCGCCGAAGACGACGGCGAGGGATTCGCGGAGGAGCCGCAGCCGATCGGCGGCAGCCTCCTCCGAAGCGCCTTCGCCGTCAACCTTGGCCGATCCGCCGACCCAACCGAGGACGGCATCGGCATACGCCGCGAGGAACTCGTACCACTCGTCGACCTCGGCCTTGATCGTTCGCTCGGTTACCTCCGCAATCTCGAACCCCGCTGCCCGCAGAACATCGAGGTAGTAGTCGAGCGGCCGCGGCGCGAGGAAGACGCGGTCTCGGTAGTCCAGATACGGGCGCAGCCGCTCATCGTCGTCCAGCACCGCGCGATACGGCGCGTAGCGCTCGTCGGCGCGAACGATCCCGCTCGCAGCCTCATGAGCGAGGTAGACCGTGTCGTCGATGATCCACTCGTTCTCACGCGCGCGCGGATTGCGGATGTTCCCGGAGTTGATCCGCGCCATCGCTCCCGGCCGGAGTACCCGCGTCCAGGCCCGTAGCGTGCTCTCGAGCTCGTCGTAGAGGTGGATCGCGTTCGTCGAGGCGAGCGCGTCGGCCGTGAAACCGGGCGGCAGGACTTCGTCGACGTACTGGAGCCGCCGCGCCTCCTTCAGGTAGCGGAGCCTGCGGAAGGCGACGCGGTCGTCCGACCTGAAGCGGTCGAGCGCGATGCGCAGGAACTTCGGCGAGCTGTCGACGATGACCATTCCAATCGGGCGGTCGCCGATCTGCAGGCGCAGGCGGGCGAGCAGGATGCCCGTTCCGCCGGAGTAGTCGATCAGGACCTGGCCGTCACCAAGGTCCTGCGCCAACTGCTCCACGGTCAGGTCGAGGTTCCGGTACCAGCCGTGGTTCTCGACCGTGTCGTAGTGGAGCCCGAACGCATCCACGGATTGCGACACCCAGTCCTCGTCCGGGATCCGTTCGAGGCCGCCCCAATCGAAAGAATTGCGCTCTTCCAGACTCACCGGGCCATTGTCGCCCGAGTTCATCGACGGGGAGGGCGGCCGGCGGACGAGCGGGTTGCTCTCCGCCGGCCTGGAGAGGAGATCAGCGGACGGTGACGGTCAGGCGAAGCACGTTGTCCTCGCCCTTCGTCTCCATGTGCGATGCCCAGGAATAGTCCTCACCGGGCTTCGTCTTGAAGTGATAGACGCCCGCCTTCGTGAACTGCACGCGGGCGACCGCGCCCATGCGGTTCATGGCAGGCGTGCGGAGCTGCACGGCCGGACCCGACGTCCGCACGAGCTTGTGCGACATGACGTCGTTGTTCTTCACGGCCAGCGTCGCTCCCCGCGACAGCGTGATCGACTGGGCCGCCTTGTACGTGCCGCTGTTGAACGACCAGGCGTGGCAGCCGTGCATCTGGTGGCGAATCGTCATCGTCGCCGCAGTTCCGTGGGCCGAGGCCGACGACACGAGCAGCGCCGCCGCGCACGCTGCAAGGGCTGCGACTAGACGACGAATGTGCTTCTTCCTTCTCATGACCGGCTCCTTGATTCGACTAGACGGAGTCTCGGTCGAGCTCCGAGCCGGGCAATCAGCGACGACGCTGAACTGCGGTGCGGCTTTTCCCCCATCCACGAGCGCAGTCGCTGCTCAGGTGTTGGCCGCCCCGGGCGCCGCGTCGGCTTCAGGCTTCTGTTCGATCACTCCGAGCGTGAGCACCAGGAACCCGATCCCGACGAGCAGCAGGGCGATGCCCATCACGATCCCGAACACGCCCACGGTCTCCGCGAAAAACGACGTGTTGAGCGCGGTCGAGAGCGCGGTATAGGTGACCCAGACGTCACGCGCTTGATTCGGGACCGGCTTCCCGGTCTTCGGATCCTTGGCCGCCTTCGCCGGATCCGACGTCTGGTTCCCGTTCGCGTCCAGGTACTGGCCCATCTGCGCGTAGGTCTGACCGCCCGACGCCTCCAGCGTGTGGATACGCATGTAGCTCGCGAAGCACTTGGCTTCCTTGCCGGTGTCCACCTTCTCGCCGGCGACGCTGCAGGTCGGCAGGTCGACGTTCGTCAGCCCAGCCTGCTGGGCCTCGGTCTTGATCGCACTCGGCGTCATGTCCGGCGTGCCGGTGATCTGCTCGAGCTTGAGCTGGTCCCGCGTGTAGTGGATCCCGAAAACGCCCGCGCCGATCGAACCGATCCCGAAGGCGATGAGAATCACGCTGGCGGCGATGCCGCCCCATTTGAAAATGCCTCGCACAGCGGCTCCTTTCTCGATCGGTTCCAACTAGAGCAGATCGCCGCTCTCGACGTCTCGGAAAGTGGGCCGAAGCTAGAGCTTCAACCCAACGCGAGAGGGCGGCCCTGAGGCCGCCCTCTGCTGCCGAGCGGAGTCGCCGCTCAGTTCATTGCTGGCGCGGTCTTCGGCGCCGCTTCACGTGCTGCGGCCGGCTTCCGCTCCAGTGCCCCACCCAGTGTCAGGACCAGGAACCCGATCCCCGTCAGCAGGAGGGCAATGCCCATCACGATCCCGAACATCCCGACGCGCTCTGCGAAGAACGACATGTTGAGCGCGGTCGTGAGTGAGGTCTCGGTCACCCAGAGATTGCGAAGCCCGTTCTCGACCGGCTGGCCGGTCTTCGGATCCTTCGCGGCCTTCGTCTCGTCCGAAGTCGGATTGCCCTTCGCATCGAGGAAGCGGCCCATCTGGGAGTAGGGCTGTCCACCGGTTGCCTCGAGCGCGTGGATTCGCATGTAGCTGGCGAAGACCTGCGCCTCGCTCCCGGTGTCGATCGTCTCGCCGGCGACGCTCTTGGTCGGATACGTGACCCCGGTCAGGCCGGCCTTCTGGCCCTCCGCCTTGATCGCGGCGGGGGTCATGTCCGGCGTGCCCGTGATCTGCTCGAGCTTGAGGTTGTCGCGGACGTTGTTGATGCCCCAGGCGCCGAGTCCGATGGAAGCGGCCCCGAAGGCAATGAGAACCACGCTGGCGGCGATGCCACCGTATTTGAAGAGATTCCTCATGGCGACTCCTTTTTCGCTTGTGTTCATGCGGCTCAACTCTCGGTGACCTGCGCTCCGACGCCATCGGTGGCAGACCGTGGAGCTGATGCGGGATTGCCGCAATCCGTCCCTGTGACAGACCGCAGCCCCTAGACGCCTGCAACTGCCGCCAGTACGAGCATCGCGGCGGCCCCGGCGAAACTCCCGAGGCCCGCGCGTAGCCAGCGGCTCGGCCCGAAGGCCTGCGGCACGAGCTCGAAGGCGACGAGCGCGAGCATCGCTCCGGCTGCGAACGCGAACGAGGCCGGCAAGAGGCCGCGCACGTGCTCGACGACGAGGAACGCGAGCACCGCCCCCACGGGCTGAGGTGCGCTCGTCAGAACCGCCGCCCAGAACTGGCTGGAGCGGCTGAACCCCGCCTCGGCCATCGGGATCGCGACGCTCGTCCCCTCGGGAATGTTCTGGAGCCCGATCGCGAGGATCACGAACAGGCTCAGTCCTGCCAGGTCGGAGGCGTACGCGGTCCCGATCGCGAGCCCCTCCGGAAGGCTGTGCACGAACAGGACCCCGAAGACCAGGACTGAGAGTCGCACTCCCGATCCGCGCAGGTCTCCGACATGCACGTCACGCCGAGCGAGTAGCCGGTGCGCGCCAACGACAAGCACGACCCCGGCAAGCAGCCCCAGGACGATCTCGACCGTTCCGCCCTCCTCCAGGGCCGGCTTCAGCAGGCCGAGCAAAGACGCAACGGTCATCGCGCCGATCGCGGTGCCGAGCAGGATCGGCCGCAAGAGCTCTGCCTTCGAGCCCATGAAGAAGACGGGCAGCGCGCCGAGCCCCGTCGCGAGAGCGGTTGCGCTTGCGGCGAGGACTAGGACGACGAGATCCACGCGGCAGCGAGTCCGAACTAGGCGGCGGCGAGCTGCCGGCCTGAGCGCTCCTTGGCGACGAGCACGGGAACGCTCGCGTGCTGCACGACTCCGCTCGAAACGCTTCCGAGCAAGGCTCCTGCCAATGCACCACGGCCCCGTGAGCCCATCACGATCAAGTCGGCACCTCTGTTGTCGGCGAAGCTCAGGATCTCGTCAACCGGATCTCCCTCGAGGATCTCGGTCCTCGTACCGACGCCTGCCTCCCACGCCTTGCGCCTGGCCGCATCGGTGACCGCATGCGCGGTTCGGAGCTCGGTGCACAACAGGCGCTCATAGTAGGGAGAGCCGAGCAGCGACGAGGGCGGCTTGCGGACGAAGGCGAAGGTGACCTGCGCACCCACCTGGTGCGCTAGCTCGAGTGCTTCGTCGATTGCGGCGTTGCTCCCTTCGGAGCCGTCGATCGGAACCAGGAACTCTCTCATTGGATCCTCCTTTGCGTGCTCGAAGCATCGAGCGGGCCGGTCGTCGCGACATCGGGGCAGCGACCTATCGGCGGTGCGGGAATCCCGCATGCACGGTCCGGCCCGGTGCGGATCTCACCACCCTGTGCTGTGAGCGATGATTGACGAGGTCGACATGCCGACACACGTGCTCATAGCCGGAGCCGGGGTAGCGGGCCTCGAAGCCGCGCTTGCGCTCCGGGCACTGGCGGAGGATCGGGTCTCGGTCGAGCTCGTCTCGCCGGATCCGGAGTTCGTCTACCGCCCGCTCTCCGTCGCCGCGCCGTTCCGCGTCGGGGAAGCCAAGCGCTTCCCTGTGCGCCGGCTGGCCGAGGAGGCCGGCGCCGATCTGACGGGAGCGGCCGTACGAGCCGTGCATCCCACACGGAAGACGGTCGAGACCTCTGCCGGGGACGAGCTCTCGTACGACCTCCTGCTGCTTGCGCTCGGCGCCCAACCGGTGCCGGCCATTCCCGGAGCTGTGACGTTCCGCGGCCCGGGCGACGAGGGAGCCCTTGGCGAGGTCCTGCGCGACGCGGCAGAAGGACGCGTCCGGCGACTGGTGTTCACCATGCCGGCCGGCATCTCCTGGCCGCTGCCCCTCTACGAGCTGGCCCTGTTGACGGCCGTCCACCTCGCCGATTCGGGCGCAGATGTAGACCTCCAGCTCGTAACTCCTGAGCCCCGGCCGCTGCAGCTGTTCGGCGCTGCGGCCAGCGATGTCGTCGTCGAGCTCCTCGATCGACACGGAATCGGACTCCGGACCAACACCATCCCGGCCGCCGTGGAACAGAACGTGCTCCGCTTCGTGGGCACCGGCGAGGTCGAGGCGGACCGGGTCGTTGCGCTGCCGCGTATCGAAGGCCCGCGGCTACCTGGCGTTCCTCACGACGCGAATGGCTTCGTCCCGATCGACGACCACGGAGGCGTGCTCGACGTCGAGGACGTCTACGCCGCCGGCGACCTCACGAACTTTCCGATCAAGCAGGGTGGGCTGGCCGCCCAGCAGGCGGACGCCGCGGCCGAAGCGATCGCAGCCGCGGCCGGAGCCGAGATCACCCCGACCCCGTTCAGGCCGGTTCTCCGCGGCCTGTTGCTCACCGGCCTTAGCCCCCGCTTCATGCGCGCCGAGGTTGGAAGCCAGGAATCGCAGGTCGACACGGAGCCTCTCTGGTGGCCGCCCGCGAAGATCGTCGGCCGGCACCTGGCGCCGTTCCTCGCTGCCCACTTGAACGTCTCGCAGGCGCCTCCACGCTCGGACGTCCTCGAGGTCGAAGTCGAGCTCGACCGCGGTCCGGCCGGCGAGTGGGCGTCGATCTGAGCTCTGCTCCGTAGAAAGCCGAGCCGCAGAACCGCGTCTTCACCGACGGATTCCGGACCGGCCGGCTGAAGACTGCGAGCCATGAACCCAGCAACCTGTCACCTGCTCGAAGCGGTCGACATCCTCGAGCCCTGTCCCGGTGATCAGTGCCCCTTGTGGGACGAAACGTGTCTGCTCACAGGACTGCGCTCGGACCTGGCGACCAATCCGCCGCTCGCCCAGTTCCTCCTAGGGCTCCGGGAGAAGCTGGAAGACGGGCCTCGGCCGCTCGTCGCCCGCGAGCCGGGCTTCGACTAAGCCGCCCGAGCGAGCCCTCCGTAGAAACCCCGGAAGCCGACCCGCGTGGGCACCGATGCCCAGGAGGTCGCTCTCGGCGAAGCTCGATCCAACAAAAGGAGGCACACCAATGAACGCACTCGTCTTTCACGGTCCCGGGCAACGCTCCTGGGACTCCGTACCGGATCCGGCGATCACTGCCGAGACCGACGCCATCGTGCGCATCGACTCGTCGACGATCTGCGGCACGGATCTCCACATCCTCAAGGGCGACGTCCCAGAGGTGGAGCCCGGCACGATCCTCGGCCACGAGGCCGTCGGCACGATCGTCGAGACTGGAAGCGCAGTCACGACGCTGCAGGAGGGGGACCGCGTCCTCGTGTCCTGCATCACCTCGTGTGGCCGCTGCCGCTTCTGCCGGGAAGGCCACTACGGCCTCTGCACCGGTGGAGGAGGCTGGATCCTGGGCCACCTGATCAACGGCCTCCAGGCCGAGTTCGCACGCGTCCCGTTCGCGGACACGTCGGTGCACAAGCTGCCGCCGGAGATCGCGAACGAGCAGGCGCTGTTCCTCGCGGACATCCTCCCGACCTCGTACGAGGTGGGCGTGCTAAACGGTCGCGTCGCCCCCGGCGACACCATCGCAATCGTCGGCGCAGGCCCGATCGGCCTGGCCGCGGTGATGACGGCCAGGCTCTTCAGCCCCGGCCGGATCATCGCTCTGGACGTCGCGGATGCTCGTCTCGAGCATGCACAGGCGTTCGGGGCCGACATCGTCATCAACAACGCAAGCACGGACCCGATCGCGGAGATCATGGAGCTCACGGACGGGCTCGGAGTCGACGTCGCCATCGAAGCGGTCGGCATTCCGGACACGTTCGAGCTCTGCACCGAGATCGTGAGGCCCGGCGGGCACGTCGCGAATGTCGGCGTCCACGGAGCCCCGGTCACTCTCCACCTGGAGAAGCTGTGGATCAAGGACGTGACGATCACGACGGGACTCGTCGATACGTCGACCACGCCGCGGCTGCTCGAGCTGATCGCGAACGGACGACTCGATCCGACACCGTTCGCGACTCATCGCTTCGAGCTGGCCGACACGGAAGAGGCGTATGAGACCTTCGCCGACGCCGCCTCGACGAACGCGCTCAAGGTCGTCTTGAGCGGGGATCCAGCACAGCCGGCCGCAAGGCAGCAAGATTCAGAGACCCTTGCCGGAGCAGCTGTCTGACACATCAGGGACCGGGCGCTCAGCGGGCGCCCGGTCCCCCCTCCCCTCGGTCGCGGACGTCATCCTCCGCGACGGCGGCACCTTGAGGCTACGGCCTCCCAGCAGCGAGGACGCGGATGCGCTCCTCGGCTTCTTCAGCGGTCTCTCGGAGCGGAGCTTCTACCTCCGCTTCCACGGCGCACCGACGCTGAGACCGTCGCTCGTCGAGCCCTTCCTCGAGCCGGACTGGGTACGAGCGCGGCGCCCTCGTCGGCACCCTCGCCAGCGGGGACGAGGAGCGAGATCGTGGCGCTCGCCAGCTACGCCCGTCTACGCGACCCGGCCTCGGCGGAGGTCGCGTTCTCCGTCGCCGATAACCAGCAGGGACGCGGGATCGGCACACGCATGCTCGAGCAGCTCGCGGAGCGCGCGGCCGCCGTCGGGATCGAGCGCTTCGTCGCGGACGTGATGGGCGACAACGCCGCGATGATGCGCGTCTTCGAGGACGCGGGCTTCGGCGTGTCGCGCGCCCTCGACCGCGGAACCTTCGAGGTCACCTTCCCGATCGAGGCGACGGACGCCTACCGCGGTCACGTCGAGGAGCGAGACCATCTCGCCGTCGTCGCCTCGCTGCGTCCCTTCTTCGCGCCCGCGAGCGTGGCCGTGATCGGTGCGTCGACACGGCGCGAGGCGATCGGAGGCATCGTCTTCCGGAACATCCTCGGCTGGCGAGTTCAAGGGAGCCGCGTACCCGGTCAACCGCACCGGTGAGCCAGTGGCCGGCGTCAGGGCGTACACATCGATCGAAGAGCTGCCCGAGCAGCTCGACCTCGCGGTCATCTGCCTGCCGGGCGCCCACGTGCTCGACGCTGCGCGGTCCGCGCTCGCAGGCGGGCATCCGCGCGCTCTGCGTGATCTCCGCGGGCTTCGCGGAAATCGGCGAAGAAGGACGCGAGCGCCAGGAGCAGCTGCTCGCGCTCGTCCGCGCGCACGGCGGCCGGCTCGTCGGGCCCAACTGCCTCGGCATCGCCGTCTCCGCGCCGTCGCTGAACGCGACGTTCGGTCCGCGCGCCCTCCCGCCCGGGTCGATCGCGTTCTCGTCGCAGAGCGGCGCGCTCGGGCTCGCGCTCCTCGAGAAGGCGTCCGAACGGAGCCTCGGCTTCTCGTCGTTCATCTCGATCGGCAACAAGGCGGACGTGTCCTCGAACGACCTGCTCGAGTACTGGGAAGAGGACGACGACACCGGGCTGATCGCGCTCTACCTAGAGTCGTTCGGGAACCCGCGCCGCTTCGGGCGGATCGCGAGCCGGGTCGCCCGGAAGAAGCCGATCCTGGCCATGAAGAGCGGGACGTCGACTGCCGGCGCCCGCGCTGCGAGCTCGCACACTGCTGCCCTCGCCGGGTCGGAGCAGGCCGTCGAGGCGTTGTTCCACCAGGCAGGCGTGCTGCGCGCCGGGACGCTCGAGGAGCTGATCGACGCGGCGGCGCTGCTCTCGACGCAGCCGCTGCCGCGCGGCCGGCAGGTCGCGATCCTGACGAATGCGGGCGGTCTCGGGATCCTCTGCTCGGATGCCTGCGAGGCGGCGGGGCTGGAGCTGTCGGAGCTCTCGACCGAGACGATGGCGCACGCTCGCGGAGCTTCTGCCGGAAGAGGCCAGTCTCGCCAACCCGGTCGACATGCTTGGCTCGGCGACCGCCGCGAGCTACGAGGCGACGCTGCCGGTCGTTCTCGCAGATCCCGCCGTCGACTCGGTGATCGTGCTCTTCGTGCCGCCGGCGACCGCGGGCGCCGAGGACGTTGCGGAAGGCCTTGTTCGGACGCTCGAGGCCGTTTCCACGGACAAGCCTGTGCTCGCGGCTCTCCTCAGCGCCGAAGGGATTCCGTCGGCTCTTCGCACGACGCCCGCGCCGGCGGCGCTCTTCACGTACCCCGAATCGGCGGCGAGGGCCCTGGGCCTCGCGGCGGAGCGCGCCGAGTGGCTGCGCCGGCCCGCGGGCACGGTCCCGCAGATCGGCGGGATCGACTCTGCCGCCGCCGAAAGCATCGTCTCGACGGCCGACGACCGTTGGCTCACACCAGCGGAGACGAGAGAGCTGCTCGCCGCCTACGGCCTCCCGCTCGTCGAAGAACGGGTCGCGGAGACAGTCGAGCAGGCCGTCGACGCCGCGCGAGAGGTCGGGTTTCCGGTCGTCGTCAAGTCGGCAGTGGCCGGAGCGCACAAGACCGAGACCGGAGGCGTCGCCCTCGATCTCGGCGACGAGACCGCCGTCCGCGAAGCCGCCGAGCGAATCGGCGCGCCGGTGGTCGTCCAGCAGATGGTCGAAGGCGGCACCGAGCTCCTCGCGGGCATCGTCCAGGACCCGACGTTCGGCCCGCTCGTCGCGTTCGGGCCCGGTGGAGTGCTCGCTGAGCTGATCGGCGAAGCCGGTTTCCGGATCGCGCCTCTCACCGACGTCGACGCGACGGAGCTCCTGCAGCAGGAGAAGACCGGGCTCCTCGTCGCGGGCTACCGCGGAGCCCCGCCGGCCGACACGGCCGCCCTCACCGATCTCATCCACCGGCTCTCCAAGCTCGGCGAGGACCTGCCCGCGGTGGCCGAGCTCGATCTCAATCCGGTGCTCGCCGGCCCCGACGGCTGCGTCGTGGTCGACGCGCGAGTGCGCATCGCGCGGCCGTCCCAGGACCGCCGCGTCAAGACCTGGTGAGCGTCAGGCCGCGTCGTGCGGCCGCGAGAAGACGACGAGGACGCTCAGGCCTTCGTAGCCGGTGAACTGGTGATCGGCTCCCGCCGGCACGAAAGCCGCCTTGCCCTCGGTCAACTCGACGGTGTCGCCCTCGATCTCGAGCACTCCGCGCCCGTCGAGCACGACGTAGACCTCGTCGTCCACGTGCGGCTGCTGCCGGTCGGGCTCCGGTGCGACGAGCACGTAGACGCCGATCTCGAGGCCCGGCGACTCGTGGACGATCTCGTACCCGCCTCCCGCCTGCTCGAGCCGGCGCCTGGTCGCCTCGATGTCCAGCGCGTCCACGGAGGAACTAGAACAGATCGCCGCCGTCACTGTCGCCGGGCCCGGGAGTGGGCGCGAACGAGAGGTCATCGGGTACGTGCGGCCTCAGCCAGGAGTAGGCGTCGTCGGCGAGCCGCGGCGGCCCGGCGACGAGATCCTTCCAGACAGCGGCCGCCGACCAAAGGCTTCCGTCAGCCGCGAGCCGCTCGGCCGCACCGGGATCGTCGGCCTCGAAGACGAACACGGCTTCCTGATCGGTGAGGAACACGTGGTGCCGCTCGAGGCCCACCTCCTCGGGGTCGAACGGCGGGCCTTTGTGCAGCAACTCGGCCGCCCGTCGGCTCGCGCCTTCCCGCAAGGGAACGACGACCACTGCGCGGCTCATGGAGTGCTCCTCTCCGAGTTGGGCTGCGAGATGCTCTGCGAGCTCCGAGATGATGCCCGGATGGACGATGCTCGCGATGCGAATCGGCTCCCCGTTGCGCCGTTCGAGCACCAGGGTCTGGCGGCCCGAGATCCGGTCAGCGAGCGAGCGAGCGACCCGCACCTCTCGCAGATCGTCGATGTCGACCGTCTCTGAGGCCACCCCGGTCGCTCCCGCACCTTCGAACTCGAGGCCACGCGGAACCAGCTCGAGGCGGCCCGAGCGCGCCTCATGATCTCCGTGCTGCCAGGTCACGGCGTAACTCGACATGCGCGGAATCATCGACCCGGCGGCGCGCTTCGCCCTCGGTGACCGCCCTCATCTCATTGCGGAAAAGCCGCAACCCGGCCGCTATTCGCCGGGCTCTTCCAGAAGGCCCTGGTCGATCGCGTACCGGACGAGCTCCGCCCGCGTCGTCAGGCGCAGCTTCTGCATGACGTGCGCGCGGTGCGTCTCGACGGTGCGCACCGAGAGGTACAGCATCTTGGCGATCTCCTGATTCGTGTGGCCGAGGGCCAGAAGCCGCAGCACCTCGCGCTCGCGCTCCGATAAAGGGTCCTCGTCGGCCTGGGCCCGCTCCTCAACTTCGGCCTGGATCAGCCGCGCGCCAAGCGCAGGATGGACGTAACGCCCGCCGTTCGCCACCTCGCGCACAGCGTCCACGACCTCCGCGTCCGCCGCCTCTTTCAGGACGTAGCCGCTCGCGCCCACCGCGAACGCCTCGCGCACGTAGCGCGGGTCGTCCTGCATGGACAGCATCAGGACCTTTGCATCCTTCGCCTCTTTGAGGACGGCCGGAGTGGCTTCGATGCCGCTCGCACCCGGCATGACCACGTCCATGAGGATCACGTCGGGGTTGTGCGCGCGCGCCTCGAAAACGGCTCCCCGAAGATCGCCGGCCTCGGCCACGACCTCGATGTCGTCCTCGGCCTCCAGCACGTGACGGAGGCCCGAGCGCACGACCGCGTGGTCGTCGACGACGAGGACGCGAATCGTCACGCGACCGGAACCTCGAACGAGAGCGTGGTTCCCGAACCGGGCGAGGATTCGACCTCGAGTCGCCCGTGGACTAGCGCGATGCGCTCGCGCATTCCGAGCAAGCCGAGCCCGTCGCCGTCAGCTTCAGTGATTCCGCGACCATCGTCCTCGATCACCGCCGCGACGCTCCCGTCACGGCGGGTGAGCACGATGCTCACGCGCTTGGCCTGGGCGTGTTTGACCACGTTCGTCAAGGCCTCCTGGGTGATCCGGTAGAGGGTCGTCTCGATCTCACGCGGCAGGCGGTCGTTCCCGAGCCGTGACTCGAGGTCGACCTCGATGCCGGTCTGCTCGCGAAAGGTTCCCACAAGCCGCTCGATTGCGGGAACGAGCCCGAAATCGTCGAGCGCCTTCGGGCGCAGCTCGACCGCCAGCCTGCGCACGTCCTGGAGCGTCGTGACGACGAGCTCGCGTAGCTCGCCCATCGCATCCACGACGCTCGACGGGTCTCGAAGGTCCTCGAAGCTCTTGAGCTTGAGGAGGATCGACGTCAGAGCCTGTCCGGTCTCGTCGTGCAGCTCTCGCGCAAGTCGCTTCCGCTCCAGTTCCTGAGCCCCGACGACTCGGCGAAGCGCGTCGCTCGCGACGCGCTCGGAAAGGTCGACGGCCACGGCCGCCCGGGCTGCGAATGCCTCGGCGAGGCGCACGTCCTCGTCGTTGAACCGCACGTCAGCGCCCTCCTTGTCGTGGGCGGAGATGACGCCGATCGCCCTGTCGCGCAGCATCATCGGGACGAAGATGCCGGTCCGCGCGCCCATCTTCCGGCCTGCCTCCTGATCCATCTCGATGTCGTCGAGGAGGGAGTCGACCCGTTCGCTTCGCCGTCGCTCCAGGACGCGCCCTGTCTTCGACGTCTCACGCTCCAGGTGGATTCCACGGAGCTCTTCCGACCCTTCTCCGTCGGTGGCGCGGACGATCAGGCTCCCGTCCGGGACGGGAAGCGCGATCAGAACGAGGCGCGCGTGCAGGAGCTCGCGGAGCCGTGTAGCGACGAGGTCGAGCAGGCGTGAGAGGTCGACCTCGGAGGCGAGTGCGTTCGAGATCTCGTTCAGAGACTCGAGCTGCTTGAGCCAACGGGTCGCCGCCTCGTACAACCGCGCGTTCTCAATCGCGACGGCAGCCTGCGACGACAGAAGGGTCGTCAGCTCCTCGTCCTCGTCCGTGAATGGGGCGCGGTCCGCCTTCTCGGTCAAGTACAGGTTGCCGTAGGCAACGCCCCGCAAGAGGATCGGGACGCCGAGGAACGAGCGCATCGGTGGATGGTTCGGCGGGAAGCCGACCGACCGAGGATCGTCGGCGAGGTTGTCGAGGCGCAGCGGTTTGGCCTCGTCGATCAGCGCACCGAGGATGCCACGGCCTCGTGGGAGCTCGCCGATCGCCTCCTGTGTCGCGGGATCGATGCCGGTCACGATGAACCGCTCGAGGGCCTGGCCAGTGGGATCGATGACGCCCAGCGCTGCGTACTGCGCACCGGTCAACTCGGCCGCGGTCTCGACGATCTTCTTCAGGACGGCGTCGAGCGACAGCTCCGAGGCGAGGGCGACGCCCGCGTCGACGATGGCGCGCAGTCGATCCATGTCGGACACGTGGCGTCAATTATCAGCGCCGCCGGGAAGCAAGTCGACCCGTGCTTTCCCGTTTCCCGGAAAGCACGGGTCGGTTCCTGAAGCCGTTAGGCGACGACCTCCGCCGGCATGTGCACCTCGCGGGTGATCAGCACCGGACGCTTCGCGTCGCGGAGCACTGCTCGCGAGACACTGCCGAGCAAGGCGCCCGAGACCCTACCCAGGCCGCGTGAGCCGACGACGATCAGATCGGCGTCGACCTCGTCCGCATAGGCGACGATCTGCTTTGCGGCATCACCGGCCAGTAGCTTCGTCCGCGCCTCGATGCCTCGCTCCTCCGCAATTTCGTACGCTTCGTCGAGGGACGATCGATCGGCCTCCCTGAGCTCGTGCGGCACCGAAACCGGGCCGGCCATTGCAAAGCCGGCGACCGGGAGCACATCCGCCGCCGGGGCGACGTGCACGAAGATCGGCTCCGCCTGGTGCTCCTCGGCGAGCTCGAGCCCGAACTCGACCGCCTGAAGCGCCGAGGGCGAGCCGTCGGTTGCGATCAGGATCTTCTTCATCGTTTCCTCCTTTGTCTCGCTTCGATCGTCGGGCGCGCGAGAACCAGAGGCATCGGGGTTCCGGCGGATCTCGCCGGGGTGAACTACCGATCCGAATCAGGCACCGCTCGGATGCTTTGCGCGCTCGGCACTCGCATGCTCTCGAGTGAAGAAAGGAGGCAGACGTGCAGCAGTGGATGAACTTCGTCAACTCGACCTGGATGGCCGTGGCGATGGTCGCCTGGATCGCACTCATCGCCTCAGCCGGCTACGTCGCAGTGCTCGCAGCCTCGCGCGGAACTCGGACATGACGAGAACCTTCGTCGTCACCTGCAGAGTCCCGTGCTCCCATCTGGTCGACCTCGACGTGACGCCCCGCGATCACACGATCGACGTCGAGGGCCCGGGCTTCCGACACGAGCTCGCGCTCCCCGATGAGGCCGACATGGAGCACCTCGAGGTCGAGCTCCACAAGCACTTCCTCGAGATCCGCGCGCCGCTCAAGTAGCGACGTCGCGCCGGGAGAAGAACCAGGGCGCGAGCGCCGTCGCGACGACCGCGATTGCGACGAGCACTGCCATGTGCGTGAACGAGATGCCTTCGCGCAGCGGATCGCCCACGGCGTAGTGGTAGAAGGGCGAGAGCTTCTGCACCCTGTCGAGCGCGTCGACGAGGGGCGCGAGGCCGTTGACGAGATACGCGGCCACCGCGGCGGCTGCGGTCAGCCCGATCGCAAGCGAGCGCTTCCCCGTAGCAGCGCCGAGCAGGATCGCGATCGCGCCGTATGCGAGCGCGAGCAGCACGGCGCTGAGGGTGGCGGCGGCGAGGTGCCCCGCCGAGATGTCCATGCTCGTCAGGAGCGCGCCGACCCAGAGCGCGAGCCAGAGCACGAAGCCGAGGCCCGCGATCTCGGCGACGAGCGCGACCGTCTTCTCGAGCACGACCTTCGTCCGCGAGACCGGGTTGGCGAGCAGCAGCTCGAGCGTGCCGCGCTCCTCCTCGCCTGCGATCGTCCCGGCGCCGGTCCCGATCGCCGCGACCAGCAGCAGCAGCGGCACCATCAGCGAGAAGAGCTCGATCCCCAGATAGCCGGCCGCCGATGAGTAGTCGACCGCGCCGCCGAAGGCGAGGAACGATTGGAGCGCCTGCGGATAATCCTTGGAGAGCTTGTTCAGGCTCGGGTTCGAGTGCACCGTCGGGTAGACGGAGACGATCAGCGCGACGAAGCCGATCACCCCGAGGCTCCACCAGAGGAAGCTCCGGCGGATGTCGCGCAGGCTCTTGAGGGCGATGCTACGGAGCATCCGGCTCCTCGCCCCGGTAGCGGGCCAGGAAGACGTCCTCGAGATCGGCCTCGCGGACGTCGAGCGCCTTCACGTGGAAGCGAGCGAGAGCCTTCAGCAGCGCGTCGATCTCGCCCTCGAGTGCGAACCGGACGACCGGGCCGTCGTGGTCGAGCCCGCTGCACGCCCGGCACCAAGGTGAATGCGTCAGGCGGAGGAGGCTCGGCAAACGTCGCCTCCACGTGCGTGAACGCGCGGGCGCGAAGGTTCTCGACGCTGTCGACGAGGTCGAGCCGGCCCGTCGCGGATCAGCGCCGACTCGGTCGGCCATGTGCTGGACCTCGGAGAGGACGTGCGACGACAGGAAGACGGTGCCGCCGCGCCCGGTCGCCTCGGCGACGAGCTCGTAGAACGTCTCCTGGACGAGCGGGTCGAGGCCGCTCGTCGGCTCGTCCAGCACGAGCAGGTCGGGCTCGTGCATGAACGCCTGGACGATGCCGACCTTCTGGCGGTTGCCGCGCGAAAGCTCCTTGATGCGGCGGCCCAGGTCGAGGTCGAGGCGCTCGGCGAGCTCCTCGCCCGCGCTCCGTGCCGTCGAGCCCGCGCAGGTGCCCGAAGTAGTCGAGCAGATCTCGGCCGGTCATCCGCTCGTAGAGCCGCAGGTCGCCGGGCAGATAGCCGATCCGCCGGCGGATCGCGACGCTGTCCCGGCGCGAGTCGAGACCGAAGAGCGTGAGCCGCCCGCGGGTCGGCCGGATCAGGTCGAGCAGGAGGCGGATGGTCGTCGACTTGCCGGCCCCGTTCGGGCCCAAGTAGCCGAAGACCTCGCCGGCCTCGACCGAAGAAGTCGACGTCGACGATCCCCCGGTGCGTGTCCGTAGCTCTTGGTCAGCTGCTCCGCGCGGATGACCTCGGCCATCGCGTACAGCATCGCGAATCCGAGCTGTGAAGCCGCTTCGATGCCGGTGACGCGGGTAGTGTCGGGGTCGTGGAGACCCCGGCCGGCGTCGAGACCGAACAGGGCCCGCTCGCGCCCCAGGAGCTTCGGCTCATCGACGCGTACTGGCGCGCGGCGAACTACCTCTCCGTCGGCCAGATCTACCTGCTCGACAACCCGCTGCTTCGCGAGCCGCTCGCGCTCGGAGCACATCAAGCCGCGCCTGCTCGGCCACTTCGGGCACGACGCCGGGGCTGAACCTCGTCTACGCGCACCTCAACCGCGTGATCCGGGCGCGCGACCTCGACGTGATCTACGTCGACCGGCCCGGGCCACGGCGGGCCGGGGCTCGTCGCGAACGCCTACCTCGAGGGCACGTACAGCGAGGTCTATCCGCACGTCGAGCATGGACGAGGCGGGCATGCAGCGAGCTGTTCCGGCAGTTCTCGTTCCCGGGCGGGATCCCGAGCCACGTCGCGCCCGAGACGCCGGGCTCGATCCACGAGGGCGGCGAGCTCGGCTACTCGCTCGCGCACGCGTACGGCGCGGCCTTCGACAACCCCGATCTGCTCGTCGCCTGCGTCGTCGGCGACGGCGAGGCCGAGACGGGGCCGCTCGCGGCGAGCTGGCACTCGAACAAGTTCCTCAACCCGGCGCAGCGACGGCGCGGTGCTGCCGATCCTCCACCTGAACGGCTACAAGATCGCGAACCCGACGGTGCTCGCGCGCATTCCCGAGCGAGGAGCTCGTGTCGCTGCTCGAGGGCTACGGCTGCACGCCGATCCTCGTCACGGGCGGCTTCGACGGCGAGGCGCCGGCAGCCGTGCATCAGCGGTTCGCCGCCGCGCTCGACGACGCGCTCGACGAGATCGCGGCCATCCAGCACGCACGCGCGCGAGACGGGAGCCGAGTCGAGGCGGCCGCGCTGGCCGATGATCGTCCTGCGCACGCCGAAGGGCTGGACCGGCCCGAAGGAGGTCGACGGCCTGCCAGTCGAGGGCACGTGGCGCTCGCATCAGGTCCCGCTCGCCGACGTGCGCGACAACCCCGAGCACCTGCGGCTGCTCGAGGACTGGATGAGGAGCTACCGGCCGGAGGAGCTGTTCGACGAGAACGGGGCGCTGCTCCCCGAGCTCGCCGACCTCCCGCCGAAGGGCGAGCGGCGGATGAGCGCGAACCCGCACGCGAACGGCGGCCTGCTGCTGCGAGAGCTCGTTCTGCCCGACTTTCGCGACTACGCGGTCGAGGTGCCGAAGCCGGGAACGTCGACGAGCGAAGCGACGCGCGTGCTCGGCACGTTCCTGCGCGACGTGATCGCGAAGAACCCGGACAACTTCCGGCTCTTCGGTCCCGACGAGACGGCGTCGAACCGGCTCGGCGACGTCTTCGACGTGACGAACCGGAGCTGGGACGCCGAGACGAAGCCGACCGACGTAGCGCCTCGCACCCGACGGTCGCGTGATGGAAGTGCTGTCCGAGCACCTCTGCCAGGGCTGGCTCGAGGGCTATCTCCTGACCGGCCGGCACGGCCTCTTCAACTGCTACGAGGCGTTCATCCACATCGTCGACTCGATGTTCAACCAGCACGCGAAGTGGCTGAAGGTGACGCGCAGATCCCGTGGCGGCGGCCGATCGCGTCGCTCAACTACCTGCTCACGCTCGCACGTCTGGCGGCAGGATCACAACGGCTTCTCGCACCAGGATCCCGGCTTCATCGACCACGTCGTGAACAAGAAGGCCGAGATCATCCGCGTCTACCTGCCGCCGGACGCGAACACGCTGCTCTCCGTCGCCGACCACTGCCTGCGCAGCCGCGAACTACGTGAACGTGATCGTCGCCGGCAAGCAGCCGGCGCTGCAACTACCTCGTCGATGGACGACGCGATCATGCACTGCACGCGCGGCGTCGGCATCTGGGAGTGGGCGTCGAACGACGACGACGGCGAGCCGGACGTCGTGCTGGCGTGCTGCGGCGACGTGCCGACGCTCGAGACGCTCGCCGCCGCGGCGATCCTGCGCGAGCACCTGCCCGACCTGAGGGTGCGCGTCGTGAACGTCGTCGACCTGATGCGCCTGCAGCCGGAGAGCGAGCATCCGCACGGCCTGTCGGATGCGCGAGTTCGACGCGCTCTTCACCGCCGACCGGCCGGTCGATCTTCGCCTACCACGGCTACCCGTGGCTGATCCACCGGCTCACGTACCGGCGCACGAACCACGACAACCTGCACGTGCGCGGCTACAAGGAGGAGGGCACGACGACGACGCCGTTCGACATGGTCATGCTCAACGACCTCGACCGCTTCCATCTCGTCATCGACGTGATCGACCGTGTGCCCGGACTCGGCGGCGAAGGCTGCGGACCTCCGGCAGGACATGGTCGACGAGCGGCTGCGCGCCGGCGTCTGGACGCGCGAGCACGGCGAGGACGAGCCGAGATCGTCGCGACTGGGTCTGGCCGTACTGACGCGTCGAGCCCATCCTCGTCGTCAACGCCGGCTCGACGAGCCTGAAGCTGCGCCGTCGTCGAGGGCGACGAGTCGCGAGCACCGTCGATCGCTCGCGGAGGCCGCGCGAGGATCGACGCCGTCGGGCATCGCGTCGTGCACGGCGGCCTCGCTACCGCGAGCCGGTGCTGATCGACGACGCGGTCGACGCGAGACGATCGACGAGCTGGCGGAGCTCGCGCCGCTCCACAACGCGCCCGCCCTCGCGGCGATCGAGCGAGGCGCGCGCACGCGTTCCCGGACGTGCCGCACGTCGCCGTCTTCGACACGGCGTTCCACGCGACGATTCCGCCAGGAGGCGTCGACGTACGCGGTCCCGCGGGAGTGGCGCGACGATGGGGCGTCCGCCGCTACGGCTTCCACGGGCTCTCGGTGCAGTGGTGCGTCGCGCAGCAGGTGCCGGTCGCCGCGCGGCTCGTCGTCTGCCACCTCGGCGGCGGCTGCTCGGTGACCGCCGTGCTGGACGGCCGCTCGGTCGACACGACCATGGGCTTCACCCCGCTCGAGGGCGTGCCGATGACGACGCGCTCGGGCTCGGTCGATCCGGGCGCGCTCCTCTACCTCCTGCGCGAGCGCGGCCTGAGCGTCGACGAGCTCGACGCGGCGCTCGAGCACGAGTCGGGGCTCGCGGCCCTCGGCGGCCTCGACGACCCGCTCGCGTTCGCGGTCTACACGTACCGGATCGCCGGAGCAGTGGCTCACATGGCGATGGCCCTGGGAGGCATCGACGTCCTTGCGTTCTCCGGCGGCGTCGGTGAGAACCGAGCGGACGTGAGAAACGCGATCGCCGAGCACGCTGCTGTTGCTCGGCTACTTCAGCGTCGAGGTCGTCCCGGCGCGGGAAGACCTCGTGATCGCGCGCAAGGTTCGGAGACCTGCTCCGCTAGCGCCAGTCCGCGATTACGCCCTCGGCGATCGGACGGCGTTTCCCCCGCCCGTCGGCCCGCGCCACGAAGATGTAGGTCATGCCTCGGTAGTCGCCGCCGAAGGCGAGGCGCGTGCCGTCCGGTGACCGACGAACCCGCGGGTCGCTCGGTAGGGGCGAGTGACACGGTGACGGCCCAAGTCGAGCACCTCGACTCGCGAACCGTGGACGTAGGCGATCCGACCGCCGTCGGGAGACCACGACGGGCCGAACGAGTGGATCGCACTGCGGGTCAGCTGCTTGAGACCGCTTCCGTCGGCGCCGGCGGTGTAGATCTGGCCGTCACGGCTGAACGCCAGGCGCTTGCCGTTCGGCGCCCAGACTCGGGTCCGAGGCGTTCCGCAGTGCCTCCGGAGTGAGCGTGCGCCCAGCTCAACGAGACGATGACGATCCCCTGGTATCCGGGGGTACCGCCCTGGACGGGGCTCGCCGACCCGTTGAAGGCGATCGACTTCGAGCCCGGTGCCCAGTCGAAGACCAAATCGACGCTGGGCGGAAGCACGCTTCCAGCGACGAGTGTCCGTTCCTCGCTGCCGTCCGTTCGCAGGATTCGGAGGTCGGCGCAGAACTCAGGATGAGGACAGCTCTCCGACAAGCCGGCGACCCACTTCCCGTCGGGCGACCAGGCGGCCTCGTCAGGAATCGATCCCCGACCGGCAATGCGCGAACCAGCCGACCGCGGTCGTCCAGGATCGCGAGATTGGTCGGGCCGCCGTACGCAATGATGCGACGGCCGTGCGGAGACCAGGACTCGGCCGTGTATTCGTGCGAGAGGACGTGACGACCTTTCCCGTCCGGCTCGGACCACGCCGAACGCGGTCTCGACCTCGTAGGCGGCGTTGAAGAGGAGGAGGCTTGGCGGCCGAGTGGCCGTTGAAGCGGGCGCTGCTAGAGCAAGAACCGACCCCAGCGACGATCGCGACGGCAACTAGACGCACGCCCACACTATTGCGTCGAGTCGTGAGGACGCTGTTAATGAACAGCGTTCACGGTGTCTGCCGGTTCGACGGACACGAAACGGTTCCTACGCACGAGAGCCCGGACGGCGCCGGGCTCTCGTGTTCGGGGGGAGTGTCGACCTACGGGCCGGACTGCGTGCCGACGACGTCGAACGACTTGTTCACGTACACCGTGACCCGCGACCCGTCGCTGCGGGTCATGTGGGCCTCGTACGTGGCATGGCCGTCTGCGTCGGTTTCGACCCGTTCGATCGTGCCGCCGCTCACCTTCGCAAGCGCGGCCGCACGGACCTTCGCCGCGGTGTCACCGGTGAGAAGCGTCTCGTCCGGACGCTGTGGCGGCAGCCCCGCCTGACCGGGCCCGCCGAACTGGGGCCTGGCCGCGGCGCTGTCGTTGCCGCTGCCGTTGCTGCTCGATCCGCTCCCGCCGGATGCGGCGCCGGCGAGCGCCGACCCTCCGAGCGCGAGGGCCGTGATCGACAGAACGATCAGCAGCAGGTTCTTGACTCTGTCCGTCATAGATCTCCTTCCTGTTGGGAATGACTGGACATCCCCAGGAGATCAAGGCGACCTGAGAACGCGCTAAGCCGGGCCTAAGACGTTCTTCTGAATCCGATTAGGCTCACGTGAAGTGACGCGCACGCTCACGGAGCGGGAACTGAACCGGGCGCTGCTCGCACGGCAGCTGCTGCTCGAACGCGCGAAGACGCCTCTTCCCCGCGCGCTGGAGCGGATCGGCGGGATTCAGGCGCAATACGCGCCGTCGATGTACATCGGGCTCTGGACCCGCCTCCAAAGCTTCGAGCGCGACCAGCTGACCCGCGCGCTCGAGCGGCGCAGCGTCATCCAGGCGTCGATGATGCGGGCGACGATCCACCTCGTCTCGAAACGCGACTACTGGCCCTTCGTCGTCGGGATCCGGCGCGCGCAGCGCAAGTGGTGGATGCGCACGCACGGCCGCGATCTCGACGCGAAGAAGGTCGCCGCGAACGACCGCAAGGTTCGGCGCGCGTTCGACGGCGGCACGCTGAAGCGCGCCGAGCTCGAGGAGGTCGTCGGGAAGCGGCTCGGCTCTGCGGGCCTGTTCGTGGACCTGGTTCGCGTTCCACCCTCGGGGACGTGGGAGCGCCGCCGCGCCGATCTGTACGCGCTCGC
Source organism: uncultured Actinomycetes bacterium (assembly GCA_963812695.1). Classification (GTDB taxonomy): domain Bacteria; phylum Actinomycetota; class Thermoleophilia; order Gaiellales; family Gaiellaceae; genus VAXT01. The sequence continues at coordinate 42,368 of CAWEWD010000005.1, read as the reverse complement.
GGAGGACTGGGTCGGGCCCGAGTCCGCGACCGAGAAGGAGGGGATCGAGCTGCTCGTCCGCCGCTACCTGCAGGGCTTCGGCCCCGCGCGCCCCGCCGAGATCGCCGACTGGGCGAGCCTCGACGTGACGTCGACGAAACAGGCGCTCGAGCGCATCGAGCTGCGACGCTTCCGGGATGAGCAGGGCAAGGAGCTCGTCGACCTCCCTCGATTGCCGCTGCCGGACGCCGACACTCCGGCCCCCGTCCGCTTCCTGCCCGTCTGGGACGCGACGCTGCTCGTCCACGCGCGAAGCACCCAGATCCTTCCCGAGCGCCACCGCCCTCGCATCTTCAACAACCGGAACCCCCAGTCCGTGAACACGTTCCTCGTCGACGGCCAGGTCGCGGGCATGTGGCGCTACGAGAAGGGCCGCGTCAAGATCGAGCCGTTCGGTCGGCTGTCGAAGTCAGTCCGCGAAGAGCTCGAGGACGAGGCCGAGCGCCTCGGCGCGTTCCACGAATGACTGCGAACGTCGGCACTCCTCGGCTACGGCCTCGCGGGCTCCGTCTTCCACGCTCCGTTCATCTCCACGACCCCGGGGCTGCGGCTGTCGGTAGTCGTCACCGGTGACGAAGAGCGCCGCGACCAGGCGCTCCGGGAGCACACCGGAGTTGAGGTCGTCGGGACTGCGGATGAGGTCTGGGAGCGAGCGCCCGAGCTCGATCTGGCCGTGATCGCGACGCCGAACCAGAGCCATCTCCCGCTCGGGCTGGCCGCGCTCGAGGCGGGGCTGGCCGTCGTCGTCGACAAGCCTCTCGCGCTGAACGCGGACGAGGGGCGCGCCCTCGTCGACGCGGCCGCCGAGCGGGGCTTGATGGTGACCGCGCTCCAGAACCGGCGCTGGGACGGGGACTTCCTGACTGTGCGGAAGCTGCTGGACACCGGGGAGCTTGGACGCGTCCACCGGTTCGAGTCGCGCTTCGACCGCTGGCGCCCGGAGACAGGCGACGGCTGGCGCGAACGCACGTCCGCGGCGAAAGGCGGCGGCCTTCTCCTCGACCTGGGCAGCCACCTCGTCGATCAGGCCGTGCAGCTCTTCGGGCCGGTGCGCGAGCTCTACGCGGAGGTCGACGCGCGGCGCGAGGGCGCCGTCGCGGACGACGACGTGTTCCTCGCGCTCGAGCACGAATCCGGCGTCCACTCGCACCTGTGGGCGAGTGTGCTCGCGGCCGATCCCGGCCCTCGCTTCCGTGTGCTCGGAGACCGCGCGGCGTACGTGAAGCACGGCCTCGACATCCAGGAGGAGCAGCTTCGCGCCGGCGGCTCGCAGACCGACCTGGACTGGGGCAAGGAGCCGCGCGAGCGCTGGGGCCGTCTCGTCATGGGCCCGGAGTCTCGCGAGGTGCCGACGGAGCCGGGCTCGTACGGATCGTTCTACGCCGGCGTGGCGCGGAGCCTCCGCGACGGCGCACCCCCGCCGGTCGATCCGCGGGACGCGGTGGCCGTCCTCGAGCTCCTCGACGAAGCGCGCGCCGCGGGTTAGCCGCGCTCGACCCGCGAGCCGCCGAGGATCGCCTCGCGGCCGTCGTCGAAGCGCACGAGGAGCTTGCCCTTGCCGTCGTAGTCCGGCGAGTCGACGAGGACCGTCACCTCATCCCCCCCGACGCGGCCTCGCTCCTCACCACCCGGCTCGACGCCTCGCCAGAAGCGAACGAACGGGTTCTCCTCCCACTCGCGTCCGATCGTGGTCTCGTCCGTGTGACCGGGCAGAACGCGTGTCTCGGGCGGCAGCTTCATCAGCACGTCCATGACCGAGCTCCGGATCGCCGGCACGTCGCTCCCTCCCCCAACGGCGTCCTTGAACAGGATGTCGCCCGAGAAACAGAGCTCGCCGTTGACGACGAACGCGAGGTGGTCGTCCGCATGGCCCGGCGTCTCCAGCGCCTCGATGTGCAGTCCACCGGCATCCAGCGGACCGGTGACGACCGTCAGGCCGAGCTCCGGCTCGTGGACGACGTGGTCGGCATGGCCGTGCGTGCGCAGGACGTGTCCCGGCTGGACTTGCCAGCGCTCGGCCGCCTCCAGCAGCGGCTCGAGCGGGGCGCCCGAGTCGACGTAGACCGCCGTCCCGCCCTCCTCGTCCGCGAGGAGGTACGAGTTCGAGAGCCAGCCCGGATCCATGCTCCGCTCGACCAACATGTCTCGTTAGGCTACTGGCATACCCAAGTAGGAGGACGAAGTGGCAGGTCTATGGGATCGCACGATGACGCTTTTCAAGACGAAGTGGAACACTCTGCTGAACCGCGCCGAAGACCCGGCTGAGACACTCGACTACTCGTACGAGAGGCAGCTCGAGCTGCTCCAGAACGTCAAGCGCGGCGTCGCGGACGTCGTCACCGCGAAGAAGCGGCTGGAACTGCAGGCGGGCAAGCTCGAGACCAGCGTTCCGAAGCTCGAGTCGCAGGCGCGTGAGGCGCTCGGCGCCAACCGCGAGGACCTGGCCCGCATGGCACTCGAGCGCAAGACCGCGGCTCAGGCGCAGCTCCAGGATCTCGACCGGCAGGTCAGCGAGCTGAACCAGCAGCAGCAGAAGCTCGAAGCGAACGAGAAGACGCTCTCGGCGAAGATCGAGGCGTTCCGCAGCCAGAAGGAAGTGATGAAGGCCCAGTACTCGGCCGCGGAGGCGTCGGTCCGGATCGGCGAGGCCTCGACCGGGATCGGCGACCAGATGGCCGACACCGGCGCCGCCATCCAGCGGGCGCAGGACAAGACCGAGGAGATGCAGGCGCGCGCATCGGCGATGGACGAGCTGATCGCGTCCGGCACCCTCGAGGACTACACGGCCGGCGGCGACACGCAGCTCGACCGCGAGCTCGCACAGCTGACCTCCCAGTCCAAGGTCGACGACGAACTGGCGAAGATGAAGGCTGAGCTCGGTACCGGATCCGGGCCCGACTCCGATAAGAAGGAGATCTCGCAGTAGCCGGAAGCGAGCACCTCTCGCACTGGGACGAGGCCGAGCCGCGCCGGTCCGAGAAAGGCGAGATGGCGGCGAGCTGGCAGCGGCTCGGCGACGCGGTCGGCTGCTCCGGGTTCGGCGTCAGCCGGGTGAAGATCGACCCGGGACGCCTGTCCACCCCGCCCCACTCGCACGGCGCCTCCGAGGAGATCGTGTTCGTGCTCGGCGGCTCGGGCTTCTCCTGGCAGGACGAGCAGGTCTACGAGCTGCGCCCCGGTGACTGCGTCGTCCACCTCGCGGATCACGAGGAGCACACGCTGCGCGGCGGCCCGGACGGGCTCGAGGTGCTGATCTGCGGGACGCGCCATCCCACGGAGCTGGGCTGGTTGCCACGGTCGAAGGCGATCCGCCTGGGCTGGCCGTGGGTCGAGGGGCGCACCGACGACCCGTGGGACATCGAGGCGCAGGCCCAGCCGCTCGAGTTCGGCGACCCGGCTCCCCGGCCGAAGAACATCGTGAACATCGACGAAGCCGAGGCCGAGGAGGAGGAGAAAGGCGACTGCAGCTGCGTCGAACGGCCCCTTGGACGCCTCGCCGGGGCTGTCCGGACCGGGATGCGGCACGAGGTCGTCCCCGAAGGGAAGCTCAACTGTCCGCCGCACTGCCATGGCTCAGAAGAGGAGTTCTTCCTCGTCCTCGACGGCGAGGGCACGTGCCTACTCGGGGACGAGGAGCACCCCTTGCGGCCCGGGTCGATCGTCGGGCGCCCGCCAGGAACGGGTGTCGCTCACGCCTTCCGCGGGCCGCTGACGCTCCTCACGTACGGGACGAACGAGCCGAACGAGATCTGTTACTACCCGCGCTCGAACAAGATCGCCTTCTTCGGCGTCGGCGTCATCGGGCGCATCGAGAAGCTCGACTACTGGGACGGCGAGCCGCCCGGCTAGCGCTGAGCGGCCTCGATCGCCGCCGAGAGCGAGTCGATGTTCGACAGCGAAACGGAGGCCTTCTTCAGCCTGCCGCCGGTCTTCCCGACGAGCACGGTCGGCGTCTCGGTCACGTTGTCGGCATTCCCCTCGTTGTCGAACTGGCTCTCCTGACCCTTGACGGCGGACGAGCCGCGCGCGTTCGACCAGGCGTGGACGTCCAGGCCGGGAATGCTGGCGGCCGCGGCACTCGCCATTGCATCGTCCAGCCAGCCGGTGTTCTCGGTCCCCTGGTTGAGGTAGAGGACCTGCATGTAGTTGAACAGCCGATTCTGCTCGGCGGCGGCAAGCGCACCGGCCCGGCCGCGCTCGGAGTCGGGCCCGATGAACGCGATCGGACGCGCCTCGATCTTCACCTTGCCGGTGCGGACGTAGCGCTGGAGGAGCTTGGGCATCGCCTGCGTCTCGAACTGCTGGCAGAACGGGCACTGGAGATCGACGTACTCGACCATCGTCACCGGCGCATTCGGCGAGCCGAGAACGTTGCCGTGCTGCGGAATGCCCTTGAAGAGGCTGTCCGCTTCGGCTGCACCCGGCAGCGCGTTCGCGAGCGACCCGCGCGCCGCGGTGGAGCCCGACGACGACTTCCCGCCGGTGAGGACGAAGCCGAGCACGATCGCCAGCACGATCAGCGCTGCAGCGGCCGCCGCTCCGATCAGCACCTTCGGCGACGCCTGGCGGCGCTGCCCGGGAGCCCTTACCGGCGGAGGGGCGTTCTGTGCTTCGCGCCGCTTGCGCTTCGTAGCTTTCGCACTCGTCATTCCACCTCAGAGGGTAGCCCCGGCTCGAAGGTTGCCAGCAGGAGAAACGCAAACACGAGCGCGAATCCGGTCAGGGCGAGCGTCGGGATCGTCACGTAGCCGAACTCGTTGATCCACTTGATCGCGCATCCCCCCGGCGCCGAGATCTGACAGCCCTGGCTCTCGTGCACGACACCGTTCTCGACCAGCAGGTGGTAGACGGAGAAGCCGGCGCCGATCACGGGCAGCGGAAGGAGATAGCGGGCGACGCGGTAGTCGTTGGCGAGGGCCGCCAGCAGCGTCAGGAGCGCGAGCGGGTACATGCAGATGCGCTGGTACCAGCAGAGCTCGCACGGCACGAAGTGGGCCACCTCCGAGAAGAACAGGCTCCCGGCAGTGGCCGTCGCCGAGACGACGAAGGCGAGCCAGAGCTCGTAACCCGAGACGGCTCGCCGTAGCGCCGCCAGCGGCCCACGCACGCCGACGAGCGCCGCGAGCCCGACGACAGCAAGACAGACCGCAAGCACCTGGCCCGCGATCCCGAGCACGGCCAGCGCGACAGTGACGCCGTGCGTCACCTAGATCGGCGCGTCGAACAGGGCGAGCCAGCGCGTCAGGTCCTGCTCGATCGGCAGTTCCTTCTCGAGCTTCGCCTTCAGCTCGAGCTCCTCGGCGTTGTCGCGCTCCTTGCCGTCACCCTTCGGCACGAACGGCCAGTACGCGCCCCGCTTGAAGCCGTAGATGAAGTAGACCGGGTGCTTCCCGCCCGAGAACTTGAAGGCCGCCGCGAGCAGCTGCTCGCCAAAGCCGTGCGCGGCGAGCTCCGAGGCGACGAGGTGAACGCCGGCCACGAGCTCCTCGAAGTCGTTGTCGCGCACGATCAGCCACTCGAAGCCGAACTCGTCGCCGCGCCGCTCGATCTTCGACTGGGATTCCTGCGCGACCGAGTCGAGCAGCTCCTGGAGCTCGTTCTCGGCTCGCACGAACTCGGCCGCCGACAGTGGTTTGAAGATGACCCCGCCGTCCCCGGTCGGCTTCAGCCCGAGCTCGGTCTCGAGCGTGATCCGGGCCGTCGAGATCGCGAAGAGCTTCTCCTGCTGCGCCTTCGGAAGCTTCTTACGCCCGAAAAGGACGTCGGTCAGGCCCAAACGCCTAGAACGAGCCGGGGTCGACCGGGCGTCCCATCTCGCGGGCGATGTCCGCGAGGCGGGCGAGGCGCTTCTCGAGCGGCGGGTGCGTCTGGAAGAGCTCCGAAGCATTCTTCTTCCAACCGGCCGGGAAGATGAAGAACGCGTTCATGCCGGAGACCTCGCGCAGGTCCTGCTGCGGGATCTGCGTCATGCGGCTCGCGATCTTCTGCAGCGCGGACATCAGGTGCTCGGGAGCCCCGGTGATGAGCGCGGAGCCGCGGTCGGCCGCGTACTCCCGGTAGCGCGAGATCATCATGATCAGCACCCAGCTGACCACGTAGGTCAGCAGCGAGACGGCGAACATGATCAGCCAGACGGGGGCGCCGGAGTTCCGGTCGCGGTTGCCGCCGCTGAACATGCCGCCCCACAGCCCGAAGCGCGCGAGCGTGGCCGCGACCATCGAGAAGAAGCTCGCGATCGTCATCACCGCGACGTCCCGGTTCGCGACGTGTGTCAGCTCGTGTGCGAGCACGCCCTCGATCTCCTGCGGCTCGAGCCGGTTCCAGAGCCCGTGCGTGACCGCGACGACCGCGCGCTTCTGGTTGCGGCCGGTCGCGAAGGCGTTCGGGATCTCGGTCGGGATGATCGCGACGCGAGGCTTCGGCAGGTCGGCCATCGCCGCGAGGCGCTCGACCATCGCGTGCAGCTCGGGCGCCTCGTCGGGCTCGACGATCTTCGCACCGGAGGCCATCAGCGCGATCTTGTCCGACGTGTAGTACTGGACGAAAGCGATGACGCCGATGATCAGGATGACGGCGAAGATCCCCACGTTGAGGATGTTCACCAGCACCACGAAGAAGACGATGTACAGCAGTCCGAGCGTGAACATCGTCAGGAACATCCGGCTGGAGAGGCCGAAGTCGCGCCCGTAAGCCTTGCGTTTCATCGAGAATCGCGCTCCTTGAAGCAGTGGGGTACCAGACGGAGTTTAGCCGTGGGCCTGACGGTGGCCGCGCTCGTGGTCGCGCCGTCGGCCTTGGCTGACCACGTTCGGGTCGTGGTCGGAGAACCGCCGGCGGGCGGCGCGCAGGGGCTCCTGATCGCCGGGCGCGGGAAGACCGTCAGCGGCGAGGACGCCGCGCGGGTGCTCAACAAGGTCCCGAAAGGGCAGTGCCCGTGCCCGATCACGATCTACGTGACGCTGCCGCGCGAGCGTGTCCACAACGTCCGGCGCTACCGGATCGCGATCGTCGGCGGCGGGTACCACGGGCTCCTCCTCTCCGACCGCACGAAGGTCCCGGGCCTCGTCTCGCTCTACGACCTCGAGCCGACCGTGAAGGCGCTCGCCAAGGGCGAGACACCACCGCTGACCTCGCGCCCGGATGCGAACGTGCACGACACGCTGCAGCGGCTCGATCGGCGACTGACCGAGGCGCACGACTCGCGCGGAGCCGCCGCCTACGTCGTCTTCGGGCTCGTCGCGCTGTTCGCCCTGCTTGCGCTCGGCTTGCGGTCCGAGTTCTGGGGCCGGGCGGCGCTCCTCGCCGGGCCGGTCGCGCTCGCCGCCGCGCTGGCGCTCAGCGGGCTCGAGATCGCGCGGCCACGGTCAGTGGGCCTGGCGCTGTTCGTGGTCGTCGGCCTCGTGACTCCGGCGCTCGCCGCGGCCACACGATCCCGCCTGGCCCTCGCGGCGGCGCTGCTGGCGGTGTTCGCGGTCTACGCGGGCGTGCTCGCGTTCTCGACCGAGACGAGCTCGCTCGCCGCGCTCGGCCCGCACCCCGACGGCGGGGTTCGGTTCTACGGGATCTCGAACCAGGTCGAGACGCTGCTTCTCGTTCCCGCACTGCTCGGCGGCGCGATCCTTGGCGTCGGCCTGCTCCCGCTGGTCGCGGTCTGCGTCCTGGTGGTGATCGGGGCGAGCGGGCTCGGTGCGGACGGCGGCGGGGTGCTCGTGTTCGCCGTCGGCTACCTGATCCTCTGGCTGCGGCTCCGCGGCGTCGCGCTCACGGTTCGGAACCTCGTGCTCGCCGGCGCGGCTGCGATCGGAGCGGGGCTCCTCCTCGTCGGCCTCGACGCGGCCGTTGGAGGCTCGAGCCACGTCACGCGCACGCTCGGCGACGGCCCGGGTGCGCTCGCCGGGGAGCTGGCCCATCGCTGGCGCGTCTCGCTCGACGGCTACATCGCCACCTGGCAGGCGACCGCGATCATCACGTTCTCGCTGCTCGTGCTCGTCTGGATCGCCCTGCGGCGGCCGCGATTCGAGGCGGTCGACGCGGTCCTCGTCGCACTGGCCGTGTCGCTGCTCGTGAACGATTCTCCGCGCGACGTCGTGGCGTACGGAGCCCTCTCGTGTGCGGCGCTGCGCTTCTGGGAAGAGACCCGGCGCGTTCAGTAGACTCGCCGCACATGGCCCGGGCACTGCTGATCGCGCTCGCCGTCCTGCTCGTCGCCGGCTGCGGCGGGGAGAAGACCGTCGAGCCGACCGGGCCCGTCGTCGGAACGCTTCCGAAGGCCGGCAAGGCGAATCCCGCGGCGGGCAAGAAGGTCTTCGCGGACAGCGGCTGCAGCGGCTGCCACACCTTCCAGCCGGCCGGCGCGACCGGGAAGATCGGGCCCGACCTCGACGAGGCGCTGAAGGGCAAGGACGCCACGTTCATCAAGACGTCGATCACCGATCCGAACGCCGTGATCGCATCGGGCTTCCAGCCGAACATCATGCCCCAGAGCTACGGATCGCAGCTGACGTCGCAGCAGATAAACGATCTCGTAGCGTTCCTCCAGACAGGGTGATCGACCTCAAGGCTGCGCGGGCGGAGCCGGAGCTCTTCCGGGCCGCCGTGGCGCGCAAGGGCGCGGGAGAAGCGTTCGACCGGCTGCTCGAGGCGGACGCACGCTGGCGCGAGCTGATCCCGCAGGTCGACGACTTGCGGGGGCGGCAGAAGATCCAGGGCAAGCCGACGCCCGAGCAGGTCGAGGAGCTGAAGCAGGTCAAGGAGCAACTGCGCGCGCTCGAGGAGGAGCTCGCGGCCGCGGAGACGGAGCGCGACGAGCTCCTGCAGCAGGTTCCGAACCCGCCGCACGAGTCGGTCCCGGACGCCGAGGAGGAGGACTCGGAGGGGCACATCGAGCGAACGGTCGGCGACCCGTCGCCGGCCGGGCCCGAGCACCTCGAGCTCGGCCGCTTCGACATGGAGCGCGCCGCCCGGGTCTCCGGATCGCGCTTCGGCTACCTGATCGGCGACACGGCCCTCCTCTCGCTGGCGCTCTACCGCTGGGCGCTCGACCGCGCGGCCGCCGCAGGCTTCAAGCCGGTCCTCCCGCCCGTGCTCGTGCGCGAGGAGGCGATGTACGGCACCGGCTTCTTCCCCGCGGAGAAGAACGAGGTCTACGAGATCGGCGAAGACGGCCTCTACCTGACGGGCACCTCCGAGGTCGCGCTCGCGGGCCTGCACATGGGCGAGATCCTCGACGCCGAGCAGCTGCCGCTGCGTTACACGGCCTTCTCGACCAACTTCCGCCGTGAAGCCGGCGCCGCCGGGCGCGACACGCGCGGCATGTTCCGCGTCCACCAGTTCAACAAGGTGGAGCTCTTCGCGTACACGCGGCCCGAGGACTCGTGGGACGAGTTCGAGCGCATCCTCGGCCTCGAGGAGGCCGAACGCGCAGGAGCTCGGCCTTCCGTATCGGCTCGTCAACATCGCGGCCGGCGACCTCAGCTCCGCGGCGGCGAAGCGGTACGACCTCGAGGCCTGGTTCCCGAGCCAGGAGCGCTACAAGGAGCTGACGTCGGCGTCGAACACGACCGACTTCCAGGCGCGACGCCTCGGGATCCGCTACCGCCGCGACGGCTCGATCGAGCAGGTGCACACGCTGAACGGCACTGCGGTCACCGACCGCTGGGCGCTCGCGGTCCTCGAGAACTTCCAGGGCGAGGTGCCGGAAGTGCTCCAAACCTACGGCGCCCCGGCAACAATCGATCCCCAGAGCTAACACCTCCTTAACGGGGTCTGACCCCGTAAGCCTTTACAGGGTCTGACCCCGTTAACGGGGCTAGGATGGCCGTTCGGCGGGGTGCCGGAGCGGTCGAACGGGGCGGTCTTGAAAACCGTTGAAGGGCAACCTTCCGTGAGTTCGAATCTCACCCCCGCCGCTCACAACGCCGTAGCAAGCCGCAAGAAATGGCGCCTCGAGGCATCGATCTGAGGCTCTGATCGTTTTCGGCCGTATCTCCGAGGGGCTCTCGTCCGTTGTTCTCGCAGTGAGATCGATGTTGCGGCGCCGGGTAGTCCAGGTTGCCCTGATGGGCCTAGCGCTCATGGGCGGATGGGTTGCGTCTGCCGGCGCGGTCCAGGCGCCCCTGCTCACGCTGCCGACGATCACGCTCCCGACGGTCACGCTCCCGACGGTCACACTGCCGACCGTCACATTGCCGACGGTGACGACGCCGACGGTGACCGTGCCCCCGGTGCCTCCGCCTCCTCCGCTGCCGCCTGCACCGCCGGCACCGATAACCGTCCCGGGCGTGACGCTTCCGTCGGCACATCCGCCGCCGCCGCCTGGACGCGGTGGGGGCGGAGGGTCGAGCGGCGGCGGCGGAAGCCAGGGCAGCGGTGGATCAGCCGGAACCGGCTCGGGTGCCTCGGGCCAGAGCGCCGGCGGGACGAGCGGCGGCCGGCAGGCCGGGACTGGCACGAGTGGCGTCAGCCGCCTCCGCCTGGCGCGCGACTGGATCTCCCGCACCGGGCCCCACCGCCGCACGAAGCTCGTATTCATCCTTCGAAGGCCGGCACTCGTCGAGTTCGTCGTCCTCGAGCTGGCGCCCGACTGCCGCCGCGTCGGACGTTTCCGGGTCCGGGGCCACCGGGGAGTAAACCGTGTTCGGATCCCCGCCCGGGTCGGCGGCGAACGACTGGCGCCGGGGACGTACACGGTCGTGGCGCGAGCGATTCCGAGCGGTCGAACGGTCGGACGCGCGCGGCTCGTCGTCGTCGATCGCGCGAGCCGAGGCCAGATCCGAGCGGCCCGGAACGCCAACTCGTGTGGGGCAAGCCTCGAGTGTGGGGACTTCTGACCCGCCTCGACCACCGGCCGGAGCTCTCAGCGATCCGGCCCAGCCCAAAGGCGCACGGCACGCCGCGCGCCACCACGGAGTGCTGGGAGCCAGGTTCGGCAAGGCAGTCCTTTCGGCCGCCGAGGACAGTTCCGCTCTGGGTCTTCGGCCTGCTCGCCCTCGGAGTCGCGCTGCTCGCAGCGGCCGCGTCTCTCCCCAAGAGCGAGACCGTGGGCTTGTCCGCGTCGCTCCTCGTGGGTCTCGTCGGCGCCTCGATCCTCCTCGGCCTGACGATCACGTACGCGTTCACCTGAGGGCCGCCGACGAGACGACCGCCGGGGCCTACTGTAGGTTCCGGGCGTGATCCGGCTGATCGTTCGGACCCTCGTCGCACTGGCCGCGAACGCCGTGGGCCTGATCGTTGCCGCGGCGGTGCTCAGCGGACTGCACATGAACGTGAGCGGCTTCCTGCTCGCGGTCATCATCTTCACGGTCGTGTTCGCGCTGATGCAGCCGTTCCTGGCTTCGCAGTTCAGGCGGTCGAGGGCGGCGGCTCAGGGCGGCGTGGCGCTCATCGCGACCTTCGTCGCACTCGTCGTCACCGACATCCTCTCCGACGGCTTCACGATCGACGGCGTCGGCACCTGGATCGCCGCGACCGTGGTCGTGTGGGTCGCGGCGCTCCTCGCGGCGTTCATCCTCCCGTTCCTCGGGCTGAAGAAGTACCTCGACGAGCGGCGCGACTAGGAGCTAGGCGGCGCGGAGCGAGTCGAGCTCGCGGTCGAGCGCGAGCCGCTCGAGTGCCTGGATCTCGATCTGGCGGACGCGCTCGCGGGTCAGTCCCAACGTCTTCCCGATCTGCTCGAGCGACATCGGCGTCGGGTCGCCGTCGAGGCCGAAGCGCAGCTTGAGCACGTCCTGCTGCCGGTCAGGGAGCTCCGCGATCGCGCGGCGCAGAGCATCGGTGCGGAAACTGACCTCGAGCTCCTCCTCAGGCGGGGCGTCCTCGCCCGAGAACAGGTCTCCGAGCGACGTGTCGCTCTCCGAGCCGACGGGACGGTCGAGGCTCGTGACGGCACGGGCCGCGTTCTGCACCTCGCGCACCTGCTTGAGGGGCAGCTTCGCATGCGTGGCGATCTCCTCGAGACTCGGCGCGCGGCCGAGCTTCGTGTGCAGCTCGCGCTCGGCCTTCGAGATCTTGCGCTCGCGGTCGACGATGTGCACCGGCATCCGGATCGTCCGCGCCTTGTTCGCGACGCCGCGCTGCACGGCCTGGCGGATCCACCACGTCGCATAGGTCGAGAACTTGAAGCCCTTGCGCCAGTCGAACTTCTCGACGGCGCGGATCAGCCCGATGATCCCTTCCTGGATCAGGTCGAGCAGCGAGAGGCCGTGGCCCTGGTACTTCTTGGCGATCGAGACGACGAGGCGGAGGTTCGAGTTGATCATCCGGTCCTTCGCCGCCTTGTCGCCGCGCTCGATCCGCTTCGCCAGCTCGACCTCTTCCTCGGCCGTCAGCAGTGGGTAGCGGGCCATCTCGTTCAGGAAGAGCTGGAGCGCGTCGGTCGTCTGGTGCGCGAGGTCGCCGTTGATGTAGGTGCTCTCGACCTTCTCACGCCCGCAGTCGTCGTTCACCTCGACGTGGTGCTCTTCGAGCTGCTCGTACAGGCTCGCGACCTCCTCGTCGCCGAGGTGGAGCGTGTCGGCGAGCTCGTTCAGCTCCGAGATCTCGACACATCCGGTCTCGGCGCCGTGCTCGACGAAGGCTGTGATCTGCTCGGTGCTCATGGGTCCAGTACCACTTTAAGGGATGGCTTGCGTCTGACACTGGGCAAGGGCCGTCGTATGCTCCGCTCAGATGGACGATTCTCCTGAGCGCGCGTTCCTGGAACAGCTCGAGGAGCGGTTACGCGAAGGCGATCAGGTCGAGGTCGAGGTCTCGCTCGTCCTGCTCGCGGGACGGGGCGTCGACCTCGACGAGGACGAGCTCCACGCCGCCCGCCGCCGCGCCGTTCAGCTGCTCGCAGCAGGTGGAGATCCGCGCCGCGACCTCGATCCGGAGGGGCGCGCCGTGACCGCGCTCGCCGAGGACATGAGGACGCCGGAGCGCAAAGCTGCGCTCGAGTCCGGCCTCGAATCGCTCAGGCCGACCGTCGACGGCCTCGCGCACGTCTCAGCGCGCCTGGAGCGGCTCGCGGACGACGACGCCCTCGCCTGGCGCTGGTTCTCCTGCACGCTCCTGGGCGAAGTGCTCGTCGAAGACTGAGCGGATCCCTCGATTTCGGGGCAGATCGGCTGCTACCGTGCGCCGATGTAGGAAGGCAGGCCCGGCCACTTTCCTACCAGGGGGTTTCTTCGTGCATCGCCGACTGATCGTCAGTCTCGCCGTCGTTGCCGCAATCGTGGCCGCCCCCGCGCCGGCATCCGCGTCGCAGACGATCGCGCGTAACGCGACCCACGTCCGCCTGGCCGTGAGCAAGAACCGCGTCGCGCTGCTCACCTACCGGAGCGAGGGCCGCGTGCACCACACGCTCGCCTGGGGCGCGATCAACGCGCGGACCCCGAAGCGCGGGGCGAGACAGGCCGCGTTCAGGCTCGACTACTCGGGCGGCTGGGGGTCGCGCCGGACCGACCTCTGGCGCGGCTTCAAGAACGCGTGCGGCCCGTACCAGGGCCCCGAGCTGAACTATGTCGTCGCCGCGTGCACGGCGCCGGACGGCTCGCACTGGGTCGTCCAGAAGTGGCGGAGGCTACTGCCCCCGTTCGGGGGCCGCCCCACGTTCGCCCAGCGCGCGACCGAGCTGCAGCTCTCCCACTTCGCCGGCGATCTCCCCGAGTTCGTCGTCAAGGTCGACTGGGTCTACCGGCACTACGACCACCTCTACGGCTGGCTCAAGTACAAGGACAAAGGCGTCTACGGCTTCCGCGCGACGAAGTACGGCGCGCCGCTCGACAAGTGGGGCCGGAACGTCTTCGTCGACACGTACGACTCACGCTACGGCCGCGGCTGGAAGCGCGAGAACGGCTTCCTGACGCATCGCTGGAGCGGAGGCTTCTGCTACGGGTTCTATCCCCACGGGAACCGGCCGGTGGGCAAGGGACGCGAGTACCGCGCGACCGTGATGGGGCCCGGGGTGACGCCGATCCTGTTCTGGCAGGGCGCGGCGCCGGGGCCGTTCGACCCTGCACTCGACGAGCTCGCGAACCAGGAACAGCGTTCGATCTTCACGAACGCGAAGTGCCGCCACAAGTAGCGGCCCCGAACTGACGAGGGCGCCGGGTTGTCCGGCGCCCTCGGTTCATTCCGTTCAGCGGTGCTGCTCTACGAGCGGCCGACCGCCAGCTTCACCGGGAAGTTCCGGCGCTTGATCGTGCCGGGCCGCGGTGACTGGTTGACGACACGGCCGCGCAGTGAGCGCCTGGAGCGAACGCGGCGGACGTTTCCGACCGAGCAGTGCGCTCGGCGGATCTTCGTCTTCGCGGCTCCGAGGCGCAGCCCGAGGACCCTCGGGACACGGCAGCGAGCCGGAGGTGGTGGTGGTGGTGGTGGTGGTGGCGGCGGCGGCGGCGGTGGCGGCGGCGGAGGCGGAGGCGGAGGTGGCGGTGGCGGAGGCGGAGGCGGAGGCGGAGGCGGTGGAGGCGGTGGAGGCGGTGGCGGAGGCGGAGGCGGCGGAGGTGGCGGCGGTGGCCCACCGGCTGCGACGCACGCGTCGTCGATGCCGATGTAGTTCGAGTTCACCCCGGTCGGCCCGGCGTTCTCGACGAAGTACCGGAACGCGAAGCGTCCGGTCGTCGCGGTCGGAACGTCCGAGACCGTTGCCGTGATGGACGTCCAGTCCTCCGGATAGCCGCCGACCTGGTACGTGTCGTTGATGTCGAGCAGCAGATGCGTGAAGTCACCGACGTCCATGGATGTCGTCCCGACGTCGATGCTGGCATCCGCCGTGCTCGCGCGGACCTGCAGCCGGTCGGGGTACATGCTCCCCGCGACCGTCCGTGTCCAGAACGTGACCGAGCTCCCGTTCTGGATCGTCACGACCGGGGTCAGCAGCCAGTTGCTGATCGTGCCGGTGTCGCCGGTCGTGTTGTTGAAGTTCGCGCCGATGTACGACGTCGGGTCGCCCGAGTGCGACGGGAACACCGTGTCGTTGCCCTGGAACCAGTCGGTCACGCCGAGCGGCTCGCTGTGGTTGATCATCGCCCAGTCGGGCAGGTTCGTGATGTCGTCGAACCCCTCGCTGACGGTGCAGGTCCCGCTCGGCGCGCCAAGCCCGCGGGCCGAGGCGGACGGAACCGACGACTTGGCCCCCCGTGCGGTCGGCGACACCTGCTTGCTCGCGGCGCCCGCGCCCGTGGCCGCGATCAGCATCACGGCGAGCGCGATCACTGCTGGAAACGCGAGCAGCAATGCGAAACGCTTCTTCGATAGCCCCAATTCGTTCTCCCTCGTCTCAGCGGGCGCGACTATCGCGCCCGAGCACATTCTCTTATCACTTTCGCGTCTGAAAAGAAAGCCCATTTCGGGCATAGGATTCATTCGTGCCGGGCGACGAGCTCCGAGCCCTGTTTCGGGAAGTCCCGTCGCCGGTCGGCGTCGTCACCGTCGCGCTCGCCGGTGAATCGGCAGGCCTCACGGTCGACTCGTTCGTCTCTCTGTCGGTGGACCCGCCGCTGGTCGGGATCGCGCTCGGACGACACGCGGCGCTGCACGAGCTGCTCCGCGAGGCCGGATCCTTCGCGATCAGCATCCTCGCGGCCGGCCAGGAGCACCTGGCCCAGCACTTCGCCCGCGGCGTGCCCCCGATCGCGCACTGGACGGGCATCGAGACGACGCCCGGCGAGCTCGGCGCGCCGCTGATCGACGGCGCACTCGGCTGGGTCGAGTGCAGGCTCGCGTTCGAGCGGGAAGTGGGCGACCACACGCTCTTCGTGGGCGAGGCGGTTTCGGTGCAGCGCGGGCCGGGTCGCGAGGCCCTCGTCCACCTGCACCGGACGTACACGTGACCGAGGCCGTCGTCTTCGACCTCGACGGCGTCCTGCTCGACACCGAGGAGCTCTGGGACGAGGCCCGGCGCGAGATCGCCGAGGAGCGAGGCGGGCGCTGGCGGCCCGACGCCCAGCGGGCGATGATGGGCATGAGCTCGCCGGAGTGGTCGCGGTACATGCACGACGTGATCGGCCTGCCCGACCCGCCCGAACGGATCTCGGAGGAAGTCGTGGAGCGACTGGCGGAGCTCTACCGGCGACAGCTTCCGCTCATCGACGGCGCGGTCGAGGCGGTCCGGCGAATCGGCGCACGCTGGCCGCTCGCTATCGCCTCCTCGTCGAACCGGCCGCTGATCGACCTCTTCCTCGAGCTCACGGGAACGCAGGAGCTCTTCCGGGCGACCGTTTCCTCGGAGGAAGTGGCGCACGGCAAGCCGGCCCCTGACGTCTACCTGGAGGCCGCGACCCGCCTCGAGGTCGCTCCGGAGCGCTGTGCGGCGATCGAGGACTCCGAGAACGGCATCCGTTCGGCCTCGTCCGCCGGTATGCGCGTCGTCGCGATCCCGAACCGCGTCTTTCCGCCGAGCCCGGAGGCGCTGGCGCTGGCCGGCGTCGTGCTCGAGTCGCCGGCCGAGCTCACGCCCGAGGCGATCGAAGCCGGCTAGCGGCGGCCGACGACGAGCTTGACGCGAGCGCCGAGCACCAGGGCTGTGCCCGCGCGCGGGCTCTGAGCGAGGACCTTGCCTCGCTTCCGCCGCACCGAGCGCCTGCGCGAGACGCGCCCCACGCGGCAGTGCGCGCGGAGGATCATCGTCGCCGCCCGGCCGAGCGTTCTGCCCACGACCCTTGGCACGCGACAGCGGGTCTGCGGCGGCGGCGGAGGTGGAGGCGGCGGGCCGGTCGCCGGGGCGGCGGTGCCATGCAGGCGGAACATCTCGTCCGGGACCGCCGCCGAACCGGCCTGGCAGACGCCGCGGCGCGACCACGACGGGCAGCTCATGTGCAGGAGGTCGCCCGCATTCCGCCAGACGGCTCCCTGATACGTCTGCACCGACCGGTGATGCCAGAACCACTGCCGCGTATCCGTCGACGACCCGTAGTCGAGCCGGGCCTGCACCGAAACCCACCAGGTCCCGGCGCCGAGCGTGACGGGCGGGCTGAGCGTGATCTGGACGTCTCCCGGTGACGTGCCGAAGCTCTCGTACGGCTGGTTCAACCGTTCGCCTCCCGAAGCGAGTGACGACGGCAGGTTCGTCGTCGGGTCGCTGGCGTAGAAACGCACGTTGAACCCGGTCGGCGCCGGCGTCTCGCCGTCGCGGCTGAAGTACTCGCCGTCCACGTCGATCCCGTCGAGCGTCCAGTTGAGCCCCGTCTGGATGGCGAAATCGTCCGCGGCCTCCGAGTCGGCTGCGTCGAGGCTCGCTTCGAACTCCTGCGAGGTGATGTCGTACGGATTGCCGCCCGCCGGGTTGCCGAGCTGGTCGTAGAGGATCGGCCCGATCGTGGCGCTCGACCGCTCCGCCGCCGAGTTAGCGGCAGCCGAGAGCGTGGCGATCAGGGCGATCGCCAGCGGGAAAGCTGCTCTTCGCAGCGCCTGTTACCTGCGCCCGATGGCCAGTTTGACCGGGAAGTTCCGGCGCTTGATCGTGCCGGGCCGCGGCGACTGGTTCACCACGCGGCCGCGCAGCGAGCGGCGCGCACGCACGCGACGCACGTTGCCGACAGAGCAGTGCGCCCTCCGGATCTTCGTCTTCGCGGCGGCGAGACGGAGCCCAAGGACTCGCGGCACGCGGCACCGGACCGGCGGCGGAGGCGGTGGTGGTGGTGGTGGAGGAGGAGGCGGTGGTGGTGGCGGAGGGGCGGCGGTGGCGGCGGTGGCGGTGGCGGAGGCGGTGGAGGCGGCGGTGGAGGTGGAGGCGGCGGCGGAGGAGGCGGCGGAGGAGGCGGAGGCGGCGGAGGCGGCGGAGGTGGCGGAGGTGGCGGAGGCGGAGGTGGCGGCGGCGGGCCGGTGTTGACCGTGATCGTCCCCGTCATCTGCACGGGGTGGACCGTGCAGTGGTACGGATACGTACCGGCGGTGTTGAACGTGTAGGTGAACGTGTCGCCGTTCGCGAGGAAACCGGAGTCCCACACGCCTGTGTCCGAGGTGGTCGTGTGCGTGATCTGGCCCGTGTTCGTCCAGCAGACGGTCGTCCCGACCGGAACGGTGATGTCGGCCGGATTGAAGAACAGATCTCCGATCGCGATCTGCGTCGACCCAGCCGGACAGCCGCTCGGTATGTAGTTCACGCGCAGGCCGCTGGTGAGAGTCGCCTCGCCGCACGAGAACTGCGTGAACGGCCCGTTGTCCGAGGTCTGGATTCCGCTCGTCTCCGCGGAGCCGCTGTCCGCCGTCTGACCGTAGATCACGGACAGGGTTCCGGAGTCCTCGGGCAGGATGATCTCGAAGTTTGCGGTGCCGGCGCTCTGGAAGTAGGTCGTCCGCCACTCGATCACGAACTGCCGGTGCGGTGCGCTGCCCGTCGTCGTCGTGAAGATTCCGTCGTTGGCCCCGTCCGTGAGCAGGTCGCCCTGGTACGGGATCAGCGAGAGGTCGAAGCCGTTGATCGGGAGCTCGAAGCAGCCCGAGGAGGCGCCGCCGTTCGATGTGAGGAGCTGCAGGCTCCCGTTCGACCCGACGTTCGCGCTCGTGTACGCGTTGCCATAGACCGTGACCGGGAACGGGAAGGTGACGGGCGTCGTGCAGTCGTCGCAGTGGTTCCCGATATCGGTCGTTCCCGGGATGATCGATTGGCCCGTCTGCGTCGTGGTGACGTAGTTCACACCGCCGGCCGAGGCGAGGCTCGGCGCAGCGAGGAATACGACAGTGACCGCTGCTGCCACGACGGTCAGGCACAGCACGCGCCGGCTACGACTTTTCATTCCCTCCCCTTCCTTGGCTCCCCGATTCGCCCCCCGAAAGGGCGGCTCTCGCAGTTTCTAGCACCAATTCGATCCTAAGTGAAGCGTCCTAACGGCGCCCGACGGCCAGTTTGACCGGGAAGTTCCGGCGCTTGACCGTCCCGGGCCTCGGCGACTGGTTCACGACGCGGCCACGCAATGAGCGCCGTGCACGAACGCGTCGCACCCTGCCGGCCGAACAGTGCGCCGCCCGGATCCTGCGCTTTGCAGCGCTCAACCGCAGCCCCAGCACCCTCGGGACACGACAACGCACCGGCGGAGGCGGAGGCGGTGGCGGCGGCGGCGGCGGTGGCGGAGGCGGCGGAGGCGGTGGCGGAGGCGGGGAGGCGAGGTGGTGGCGGCGGAGGAGGTGGTGGCGGTGGAGGCGGCGGTGGCGGAGGCGGAGGCGGCGGTGGTGGCGGAGGCGGTGGCGGAGGCGGCGGTGGTGGCGGAGGCGGTGGAGGAGGGCCACCCGGTGGCGTGTAGATCACTGCCAGCCCAGGCGTAATGGATCCACCTGCGCCGTCACAGCCGTACTGCGCGAACATGCCGTCCGGCTGGTCTTCCTGCACGCCTTCCGTCGAGGACGTCTCACCGTTCGTCGTCGTGCCGTAGACCGTCTTCAACACCTGATCGTTCTCGTTGAACACGGCCTCGAAGTTGGCGGTTCCACCGACGCCGAAGTACTCGGCCCGCCACTCGATGTAGAAGACCCGGTTCGGAGCCGAACCGGTCGTCGTCGTGAACACACCCTCGTTCGGACCGTCGGTGCGCATGTCGTCCCAGTACGGGAAGAACGTCGCCTGCATCGGCGCAACCGTCGTCGGCAGGCACTCGTTCGCATACGCCGTCTCAGCCGAGTTGAACTGGATGTTCCCGTTCGAGGACACCTCGGCAGTGGTATGCGCCTGCCCGTAGATGTACACCGGGAACGGGAACGTGATCGTCCCCGTGCAATCGTCGCAATTGATTCCGGCATCGTCGACCCCAGGGACGATCGACTGCCCGGTCGCGGTCGTGATCACGTAGTTCGGAGGCGGCGGTGGAGGCGGCGGCGGAGGCGGCGGTGGAGGCCCCGTGTTGCCGAGCAGCCGGTAGACCTGATCCGGCGCGTTCTGCTCACCACTCGCGATGCAGGTCGTCCTCGAGCCCCACGTCGTGCACCCGGTCCCGAAGCCGTTGCCCGGGTTCTGCCATGAGGCGTCCATGTTCGACTGGACCGTGCGGTTCTTCCAGCCCCACTGCCCCGACGGAATGAGGTTCTGGTTCGCCTGGACGGAGAGCCAGTACGTGCCCGGGCCGAGCGACACCTCGGTCGCCAGCGGAATCGAGAAGCTCGGGCCGTTCGTGAACGCCTGGTTCGGACGCGCCGCGATCAGCGACCCGGGTCGGTTGCTGCCGCCGTTCGAATAGAACTTCACGTTCACGCTGCTCGCCGGCCCCGGTCCGTTGAAGTATTCGCCTGAGACCTCGACGGTCTGGATGTTCCAGCCGATGCCGCCTGGAATGACGAAGTCGTCTGCGAGCTCGTCGTCGTACGAGTTGTTCGCAGCCTCGAAGTTCTGCGAGCTCGAGGAGAAGCTCCCCGGGTTGTCGTACTGGTCGTAGAGCGCGCTCCCCGTGCCGTGCGACGGGGCGGTGCTGGGAGAGACGGAGCGGACGGACGCGTGCGAGGTGAGCTGTGGCGAGCTCGTGCCGGCTCCAGCCCGCGCAGCGATGACGAGACCGAAGAGCATGGCCCCGGTTGCCAGAACGGCGAACAGCGTCCTTCGTCGGCCCAGCGGGCGCGCAGTCGTCATTCTCCCCTCCCCCACGCGTTGGTTACCGGACGTTCTTACAACGTGCAGCGGGCCAGTTCAAGTGGCTGCGGCGAAGCTCGAGGTCTCGGGCCCAAAAAAGAAGAGGGCGCCCGCTGGTGCGGGCGCCCTCTTTCACTTCGTTGCGTTGTTGTTTACCGCCGGCCGATTGCCAGCTTCACCGGGAAGTTCCGGCGCTTGATCGTGCCGGGCCGCGGTGACTGGTTCACGACGCGACCGCGCAGTGAGCGGCGCGCGCGAACGCGACGCACCCTGCCGACCGAGCAGTGTCTCGCCCGGATCCTGCGCTTCGCGGCTCCGAGGCGCAGCCCGAGCACTCTCGGGACACGGCAGCGGACGCGGAGGCGGAGGAGGCGGAGGTGGCGGAGGTGGTGGCGGAGGCGGTGGTGGTGGCGGTGGCGGTGGCGGAGGTGGCGGAGGTGGTGGCGGTGGTGGCGGCGGCGGTGGTGGTGGCGGAGGTGGCGGAGGTGGCGGAGGCGGAGGTGGCGGTGGCGGAGGTGGCGGAGGTGGCGGAGGTGGCGGAGGTGGCGGTGGCGGGGCGGAGGTGGCGGAGGTGGTGGTGGCGGAGGACCGCCGCTTGTCGACCGATAGAGGTTGTCAGACAGGAACTGGAACGTGGCTCCGTTGATTCCACCCGTCGACCAGATTTCGCCTCCGGTCAGACCGGTGGTGAAGAAGCCAGCCTGGTTGGCCTGGCGTGGCGGAGCCGGCAGGTTCGGCGGCGAAGCCACCCACGTTCCACTCGGCCACGAGCTCAGGTCGAGCTGGTCAACCGAGGTCGTACTGTCGAAGAAGCCTCCGCCCGGTGTGTCTCCACCGATCGCGTAGAGCTTCGACCCGTCGGATGCGAGCCCGAAGTCCGCACGCGTTGGTGCGAACGAGGGACCCGAGTCCCATGCGCCCGTGTTCAGGTTCAGGCGCATCGTCTCCGACGTGTTGTCTGGGGCTGCGGCATCGAGAACCGGGCCCAACAGAGCCGACGTGTCCAGATGCCCGAATGGGCGTGGTCCGCTTCCGAACCCGCCGACGATGTAGAGGTACTGCCCAACCGTCTGGTAGCCACTCAGGAAGACGCCTTCCGGTGCGGACGCTCCCGTGGACCACGTGTTGGTCGCGATGTCGTAGACCGAGAGTGTCGTCTGCGGCGCAGAGTCTCCGCCGATGACGTACACCTTGCCGTTGCCGGCACCCGCGGCGCAGCCGTAGCCGTCGCCGAAGCCCGGTCGCGTCGCTCCCTGCGACCACGTGTTACTGGCGATGTCGTAGATCCGGAACGTGTTGTCGCCTTGGGCACCCTGCTGGAGGTAGATCTTGCCGTTCAAGACAGCGGCGCACGGCGCTTCGCCGGGCACCCCTGGGATAGGCGCGAGAGGCGACCACGTGTTCGTGGCAGTGTTGTAGCGATTGACGGTGTTGACGATGGCGCCGTCCGAGACACCGCCGAGCACGTACATGTTCTCACCGACCTGTGCGAAGCCGTAGCGAACGATGGTCTGTGGATACGGCGCCGCGGCATTCCAGCCAGGTGGCGGAGGTGGCGGAGGTGGTGGTGGAGGTGGTGGCGGACCGCCGCCGCCCGAGCCATGGATGCGGTAGACCTGGTCGGGTACGCCTGGGTCGATCCCGCAGACCGTGCCGCGGGGGGCCCAGGTGACGCAGCCGGTTCCGAGGCCGTCGCCCGGCTCCTGCCAGGCCGCCTCGTTGCCCGCTCCGACGGTGCGGTCTGTCCAACCCCACTGGCCGCCGACTCCGAAGTCCATGTTCGCTTGGACGGAGACCCAGTAGTGGCCCTCGGGCAGCGTGACTGCCGTCGGAATCGGGATCGTCAACGAGCCGCCGGTGTCGCCGACGGTCAGGTTCGGCCGTGTGGCGACCTGGGTTCCGGGCAGTCCGCTCGCGTCAGAGTAGAAGTTGACGTTCGCGCTGACCATCGGCCCGGGGCCGTTGAAGTAGACGCCCGCGGCGTCGATCTGGTCGATGTTCCACGTAGCCCCACCGGGGACTACGAAGTCGTCGGCCAGCTCGTCGTCGTAAATGTCGAAGTCCGGCTCGAAGTTCTGCGAGCTGGTCGACTGGGCACCGGCGTTGTCGTACTGGTCGTACAGGATTCCCGGCGGTGGAGGCGGCGGAGGCGGAGGCGGCCCACCATTCGGTGTGTAGACGACGGCCATGCCCGGGTCGAGCGCGCCACCCGCGCCGTTGCAGCCGTACTGGTCGAATGGGCCGGAACCGCTCTGCTGCACACCCTCCGTCGAGGAGGTGTTGCCGTTCGCGAGCCCGCCGTAGACGGTCCTCAGCACCTGGTCGTTCTCGTTGTACGAGAACTCGTAGTTGGCCGGGGCCCCGCCGGTGAAGTACTCGGTCCGCCACTCGACGTAGAAGACGCGGTTCGGTGCCGAGCCGGTCGTTGTCGTGTAGATCCCCTCACCGGTGCCGGTGATGTCGTCGGTCCGCTGGTCGTCCCAGTACGGGAAGAACGTCGGGCCCTGCGACGTGCTCGGCAGACAGGTGTTCGAGAAGATGCTTACGGGCGAGCCGAACTGCAGCGTCCCGTTCGAGTCCACGTTCGCCGAGGTGTACGGCGTCCCGTAGATGTACACGGGGAACGGCAGGGTGATCGGCGTCACGCAGTCGTCACAGTGATTACCCGTGTCGTCCACGCCCGGCACGATCGACTGTCCGGTTTCGGTCGTGATCGTGTAATGACCCGGCGGAGGTGGTGGCGGAGGCGGAGGTGGAGGTGGAGGTCCGCCGACCGGGTCGGCACCCGTAACGTCGACCGTATAGCCCGGGCAGCCGCCGTTGGCGGTTACCTCGTCCACGTTGATGAACGCATGTGCCCCCGCGGCGAGGTTGAACGAGTAGACGGCTGGGATGCCGATGTCGGGGCTCGAGCCTCCATCCGCCACCCAGTTCTGGAGGATGTTGGCCGGGTTGAATGTCGGGCTGTATGCGGCCGAGAAGATGTAGTTGGTTCCCGTGCACGTGTCCGAGCTGGCGGTCACCTCGACGCAGGAGGTCGACCCGCTGTTGTTGACTACCTCGTAGATGTCGTAGTGGTGCTGGGCTCCGTCCCCGAAGACCGCTGCCGAGGTCGGCGCCGCACACGTGCTGGCGATGCCGCTTCGGAACAGCCGGTCGGTCTGCGTCGGGTCCGAGCCGTCGATCGCGCCCGAGAAGTGGGCGTCCTCAGGAGCCGTTCGCGCAGCCCTGGCGTGGCGCGGCGCGGCGTGCTGCCTTCCGGAGGACGGCGATAGGGCTGTCGGTCTAGCCGGGACAGCCGCATCGGACCTCGACAAACTCCTGCCCCCAGCTTTGTTCGGTCCAGCTGAGGCGCTGCCGGTAGAGCCAAAGAACGCGGCAGCGAGCAGGAGGCTTGCAATACATGCGCCCAGTAACGCCAGGCGCCGGCGAGTACTCACCATACGTTTTCCCCTCCCGTTCCTTTGGGTGCGCACCTCGCACCCGTTGGGGTGTTTTTACACCTTTCGAATCTAAAAGCCAAGTCGTCCGTTGAAATGGCTGTACGGCCTCGTCTCGAGGCTTCGAAAGGTCGGGCCTACCTTCGGCCGAGCGCGACGCTCACGGGGAAGCCCCGGCGCTTGACCGTTCCCGGCCTCGGCGCCTGGCTGACGACGCGGCCCCATCGCGATCGCCCGGCACGCACGCGTCGCACCCTGCCGACAGAGCAGTGCGCCCGCCGGATCTTCTGCTTCGCGGCTCCGAGGCGCATCCCGAGCACCCTCGGCGTGCGACAGCGAACCGGAGGTGGCGGAGGCGGTGGCGGAGGCGGAGGAGGCGGCGGTGGCGGCGGAGGTGGAGGTGGCGGAGGTGGAGGCGGCGGAGGTGGGGCGGCGGAGGTGGTGGAGGCGGTGGTGCCCCGAGAGATCCCGTGAGCCGGAACACCTGGTCGGGTGCGGCACCGTCGCCGATGCACGTCGTCCGTGACGTCCAGCCCGAGCAGCTCGTGCCCTGCCCGCCCCCGGGGTTCTCCCAGGCCGCCCCGGACGTCGCCTGCTCGGTGCGGTCCAGCCAGGCCCACTGGCCGGCGGAGGAAAACGTCTGGTTCGCCTGCACCGAGATCCAGTAACGGCCCTCGAAGAGTCCGATCGACGGGCCGAGCGTGACCATGAAGTTCGGATCGCCCGTGAAGCTCTGGTTCGGCCGGAACGCGAGTAGCGTGCCGGGCAGGCCGCCCGAGTCCGGAGTAGACCGCGACGTTGACCGACGTCGCGGGCCCTGGGCCGTTGAAGTACGTCCCCTGCACCTCGACGCCCGTCACGTTCCAGCCCGGCCCCGCGGGGACGTCGAAGTCGTCGGCCGCTTCGTCGTCGTAGGGGTCGAGCGCCGCCTCGAAGTTCTGGGAGCCCGCACCGATCGCTCCGGCGTGGTCGTACTGGTCGTAGAGCACGTCGCCCGGTGACGCGCCCGCGGCCGCGCAGAACGCGAGCGCGGCGAGCACGAGTACGGCGACGGTGGCGGCGGATGGCTTCACGGCGTTCAGCTCGAGGAGCTTCTCACGAACCGTCCGGAAATGAAAAGGGGACGCCCGCTGATGCAGGCGTCCCCTTTGGTCACGTTGCTTCGTCGTTTACGACCGGCCGACCGCCAGCTTCACCGGGAAGTTCCGGCGCTTGATCGTGCCGGGCCGCGGTGACTGGTTGACCACGCGGCCACGCAGCGAGCGGCGCGAACGAACGCGACGCACCCTGCCGACCGAGCAGTGAGCCGCCCGGATCCTGCGCTTCGCGGCCTCAGACGCAGCCCGAGCACTCTCGGGACACGACAGCGGGCCGGAGGCGGAGGAGGCGGTGGCGGAGGCGGAGGCGGTGGCGGCGGCGGAGGTGGCGGTGGAGGTGGTGGCGGTGGCGGCGGTGGCGGCGGTGGCGGCGGTGGCGGCGGCGGAGGCGGTGGAGGCGGAGGTGGCGGTGGAGGTGGCGGCGGAGGCGGAGGTGGCGGTGGCGGTGGTGGTGGCGGTGGAGGCGGAGGTGGCGGAGGTGGCGGTGGCGGTGGAGGCGGTGGAGGCGGAGGCGGAGGACCACCCGGTGGCGTGTAGATCACGGCCAACCCAGGCGTGATGGATCCGCCAGCCCCGTTACAGCCGTACTCCTTGAACAGGCCGCCCGGCTGGTTGTCCTGCACACCCTCCGTCGAAGACGTCCCACCATTGGTCGTCGTCCCATACACCGTCTTCAACACCTGATCGTTCTCGTTGAACACGGCCTCGAAGTTGGCGGTTCCACCGACGCCGAAGTACTCGGCCCGCCACTCGATGTAGAAGACCCGGTTCGGAGCCGAACCGGTCGTCGTCGTGAACACACCCTCGTTCGGACCGTCGGTGCGCATGTCGTCCCAGTACGGGAAGAACGTCGCCTGCATCGGCGCAATCGTCGTCGGCAGACATTCGTTCGAATACGCCGTGCTAGCCGAGTTGAACTGGATGTTCCCGTTCGACGAGGCCTCAGCAGTCGTATGCGACTGCCCGTAGATGTACACCGGGAACGGGAACGTGATCGTCCCCGTGCAGTCGTCGCAATTGATCCCAGCGCTATCGACACCGGGGACGATCGACTGCCCGGTCGCCGTCGTGATCACGTAGTTCGGACACGGCCCCTCGGGAACCGTGAAGTTGATGCTGAACGGCCCCTGAGCGGTTGTCACCGCCAGGTGGAACTGGACAGTGCCGCCGCAGCCGATGGTGTTGTCGGCGCTTCCGGTGAAGCGCGTCGCGTTCGTCCCGTTGCCTCCGGCGGGGATGTCCGGGTAGTTCGAGCTCCCCTGCGTGATCGTGATCCCCGGCGTCGGTGAGGTGAGGACGGCGCTGATCCCGGTGGCTCCGGCGTTGCCCGCGTTCCGGATCCGTTCGTCGAGCCCGAAGCTCTCGCCCGGGTCGATGTTCTGGTCGCCGTTCCCGCCGAACAACGTCGTCTGATCGTGGACGAGGTTGGGTGCGGGCGGCGGCGGTGGGCCGACCGTCTGCTTGTCGAAGAACACGTCCTGCTGCGACTGGCCGTTGATCAGCACACGCCCGTCCACCCACGACACGTAGTGGGCCGCGGTGTTGCTGTAGCTGCGGTCATAGTCACCCGTGTAGCAGGGCTGGACCCCTGGGTCGGGCTGCGCAGGCAGCGGGCTCTGGGTATCGCTCATGGGCTCGTCGTTGCCCCACGACGCGCCGTTGTCCGGCGAGAGGCGGGCAAAGCGCTCGTAGGCCGTGCCCGAGGTGTTTCGGGCGTCGTACCAGCTGGCGAGCAGATTGCCGCCCGGCGAGACCGAGAGCGACGGCTGCCACTGCGAGCGCGTGCCGCCGTCCGTGTTCAGCTTCATCGGCGTGCTCCACGTCACTCCGTTGTCTGCGGACTGAACGTAGTAGATGTCGCCGGCGTCAGCGCCGGTACCGTGCTGCGTGTAGACGTAGTGGATGATCCCGTTGGGGCCGGCGGCGATATCGCCCCAGCCCATGTGGCGCCAGTACGACGGGAACATCGCGGCGAAGTAGCCGCACGTCGACACTCCCGCGCCTGCAAACACAGGCCCGGTCGCGGACGAGTTCCAGGTCGCGCCCCCGTCGGAGGAGCGGTAGATGACGTTCTGGCGGGTTCCGATGCCACCGCCTTCTTCATTCATGCTGGCGACGAAGACCGTCCCATCCTGGCCGGTGGTCACCTGCACGTCGCGCATGAAGGTGGAGGTGTTGGAGACGACCGTCGGAGCGCTCCACGTCGCGCCGCCGTCGTCAGAGTGGGTGATCTCGAGGGCGCCCTGGCCGATGTTGAAGTCGTTCCAGCTCACGTACATCCGGCCGAAATGCGGGCTCGATGCGTTGTTGTCCACCGTCCCGGACTCACGGTCGTCCTGCGAACCGTTGTGGGCGCATGGGCCGGTGCTCCACGTGCTTCCGTCAGGCGATGTCCAGACAGCGAGGCCCTGACCACCGCAACCGGAGGCCAGGAAGACCGCGATCCACTTCGCGTGGGCCTGGTCGTAGACGACGACTGGGTCGCCGAAACCTGTGCCGTGACCCGAGCAGAAGGGCCTGGTGTTCAGGTTCGTGAACGTGACTCCGTTGTCAGTCGAGTACGAGCCGCCCGAGTAACAGTTGGGCGCCGACCGCGAGTCGTTGTACGTGGTGACGACGGTGTTGCCCTGGGCCCAGGTCTGCGTCTCGGACTGCGTCACGTTCGGGAAGGTGCCCTCTCCGCCCGTGATCTCGTTGACGTCCGGACCCCCGTAGACCTGGGGGTTCAGGAGCCGCAGCGAGGAAAACTGAACCGAGGAGCTTGTCGAGCTCGCCGGCACACGACCGCACGCGGCGAGAATCTCCGCTGCGTGGGCGTTCATCTGCTTCTCAATGCCAAGCCTCTGGATTGATGCGCACATCCCGGGCTGCGATTTGCCGGTCGTTGCCTGCGCCGCGATCGTGCCCGACAGCACGACCACGATCAGAGCAAGCAGCGCGGCAAGCCCAAGCTTGCGCGAACGCACTGGTTGTTTCACCGGACCTCCCCTACCCATTAGACGACCGCCCCCAAATTCGGAGGGCTGGGTCTTTTCTACAACTTCGCGATGCCTATTTCAACAGAGCACCGGAACGCAACTGGACGAGAGTCATCCCGTCGCGGACGGTGAGCATCACCGAGATCACGCGGTCGTCGTTCCGGACGTGCTCGTTGAATGCCTTGATCGCCTGCGTCGACTCGTCGCCGTCGGGCTCGACGACGCGACCCGACCAGAGCACGTTGTCGGCGATGACCAGGCCGTTGTCGGCCAGGAGCGGCAGCACCGCTTCGTAGTACGCGTGGTAGTTCGGCTTGTCCGCGTCGATGAAGACGATGTCGAACGGGCCGTCCAGGGTCGAGATCGTGTCCAACGCGGGCCCGAGCTTGATCTCGATCTTGTCGCCGTGCCCGCTCTCGTCCATGTACCGGCGCGCGATCGCGGTCGCCTCGGGGTCGACGTCGCACGTGGTGATCCGGCCGTCGGACGGGAGAGCCGACGCCATCGAGATCGACGAGTAGCCGGTGAACGTGCCGAGCTCGAGGATGCGCTTCGCGCCGGTGAGCCGGACGAGCGTCGCGAGGAAGCCGCCCTCGATCCGGCCGACCATCATCTGCGGAGCGGTCGTCTTCTCCCGGGTCTCCGCGGCCAGCCGGTCGAACAACTCGCCCAGCTGGGTCGTGTGCTCGGCAGCGTACTCCTCGACCGGCTCGTTGACGATGAAGGCCATCTCGGCCCGAGAGGCTAGCGGTTTACGCGGCCGAGCAACACGCAGCCGTTGTGGCCGCCGAGGCCCATTGCGTTCGAGAGCGCGACGTCGACCTTCGCCTCGCGAGCCTCGTTCGGGACGTAGTCGAGATCGCACTCGGGATCGGGGTGCTCGTAGTTGATCGTGGGCGGGATCGTGCCCTCGTGGATGGCGAGCACGCACATCATCGCCTCGATCGCCCCGGCGGCCCCGAAGCAGTGGCCCGTCATCGATTTCGTGGAGGAGACCGCCAGCTCGTACGCGTGCTCTCCGAAGACGTCCTTCAGCGCTTTCGTCTCCGCCAGGTCGCCCAGCGGCGTGGAGGTTCCGTGCGCGTTGACGTAGTCGACGTCCGACGGGTCCACGCGCGCGCGCGCGAGGGCCGCCTGCATCATCTCGGCCACTCCGACGGAAGCGGGATCCGGCGCCGCCATGTGGTACGCGTCGTTCGAGGCGCCGTAGCCGAGCACTTCCGCGTACACCTTCGCGCCGCGTGCGCGGGCGGCGTCCAGGTCCTCGAGGGCCAGGACGCAGGCGCCTTCGCCCATCACGAACCCGGCCCGCGTCGCGTCGAAGGGGCGCGAGGCGCGGGGCGGATGCTCGTCCTCTGCGGCGAGCCCGCGCATCGCGCAGAAGCCGGCCAGGATCAACGGGTGCATGCAGGCCTCGGCGCCGCCGGCGAGGATGACGTCTGCGTCGCCCCGGCGGATGATCTCGGCGCCCTCTCCGACCGCGTGCGATCCGGTTGCGCAGGCGGAGACCGGAGCGTAGTTCGGGCCTCGCATGCCGAGTGAGATCGCGATCTGGCCGCTCGCCGAGTCGACGAGCACGCTCGGAATGAAGTACGGCGAGACGCGGTCCGGGCCGCGCTCGTCGAGGATGTCGCTCTGCTCCATGATCCCGAGGAAGCCGCCGATCGCGGTGCCGAACACGACGCCGGCGCGGGCCGGGTCGTAGCCGTTCAGCCCCGCGTCCTCCTTCGCCTCCGTCGCGGCCGCAACGGCGAGCAGGACGTTGCGGTCGAGTCGGCGCGCTTCCTTGGGATTGACGAGACCGGACGGGTCGAAGTCCTTGACCTCGGCGGCGATGCGGACGGGGAACTCGCTCGCGTCGAACGACTTGATGAAGTCGATCCCGCTCTCGCCGGCGACCGCGGCGCGCCAGGTCGAAGGCGCGTCGTTGCCCAGCGGTGTGACGGCTCCCAGGCCCGTGACCGCGACTCTCCTCATTGCGGCTAGCTTAGTGGCCGCATGCCCGGCCGAAACGTCCCCTTCCCGCCGATGGAGGCCGAGCTCGTTGCCGAGCTGCCGACCGGCGGCTGGCAGTACGAGCCGAAGTGGGACGGCTTCCGCGGAATCCTCGAGAACGACGGCGGCGAGCTTGCCCTCTGGTCGCGCAACGAGCGCCCGCTGCTTCGCTACTTCCCGGAGCTCGAGCCGCTCGGCAAGCTGCTTCCGCCTCACTCCGCGCTCGACGGGGAGATCGTGATCTCGAAGAAGGGCAAGCTCGACTTCGACTCGATGCAGCTCCGGCTCCACCCCGCGGAGAGCCGGATTCGAAAGCTGTCCGCCGAGATCCCGGCGCAGTTCATCGTCTTCGACATCCTGCTCTGGAAGGGCGAGAAGCTGCACGAGCTCCCGCTCGAGAAGCGGCGCAAGGAGCTCGAGCGCAAGGCGAAGCGGTTCCAGCTCTCGCCGTACACGCGCGACCCCGAGGAAGCGGCGCGCTGGCTCGACCGGATCGAGGCGGCCGGGCTGGACGGTGTCGTCGCGAAGCGGCTCGACTCGCCCTACCGGGCGGGGTCGCGTGAGGCCGTCGCCAAGGTCAAGAAGTACAAGACGGCCGATTGCGTGATCGTCGGGTTCCGGTACAGCGAGAAGGCGGAGGGGCGGATCTCGACGCTCCTCCTCGGGCTCTACGACAAGGACGGCGAGCTCGATTTCGTGGGGCACTGCTCCGGGCTGACGGCCGGGGTGCGGAAGCAGATCGAGGAGGCGCTGCCGAAGCTGCGCGCTCCGGGGTTCGTCAGCGACAAGCGGATCCCGGGCGGGCAGAGCCGCTGGACGCAGGGGCGTGAGCTCGACTGGAACCCGGTCCGGCCCGAGCTCGTCTGCGAGGTGCGCTACGACAAGCTCGAGCGCAACCGCTTCCGCCACGGGACGCGCTTCCTGCGCTTCCGGCCGGACAAGGATCCGAAGGACTGCACGTGGCGCGAAGTGCGCCCGCCGCGCCGCCGCGGCGACCCGACGGTCGAGTCCCTCCTCGCAGCGCCCTAACTGGGTCAGACCCCGTAAACCTTCACAGGGTCAGACCCTGTAAGGAATGTGCGCCGGAACTGTGACGGTGCCAAGGGTACGCGCGCCGCCGCGGCTAGCTTCGAATACGTGCCACGCGAACCCCGCATCCAGGTGGAGTCGGGCATGTATCACGTGAACGCCTCAGCGTGCGCGGGCCGCGATCTCTTTTCAGATTCAGCGGACAAGAGCTCATTCGAAGCTCTCGTCGCCCAAACGGTCACTCGATGCGGATGGTCGTGCCTCTCCATCTGCCTGATGGACACGCATTACCACCTGCTCGTCGTGACACCTAAGGCCAATCTCGCCGCCGGAATGCAATGGCTCAACGGCTTCTATGGCCAAACCTATAACCGTCGCCATGGCTCCTCGGGACACGTCTTCAAGAGGCGGTATCACTCCGCGTTCATTCAGACGGACTCGCACATGTTCGAGGTCTGCCGATACATCGCACTGAACCCCGTGCGCGCTGGAATCGTCGACTCGCCGGCGAACTGGCCTTGGTCGAGCTACGCCGAGACGCTTGGTCTGAGATCGCCGCGACCGTTCGTCGCATCCCATGAGCTCCTGCGCGTCTTCGCAGCCGATGCTCAACTCGCACGATCCAGGTACCAGGCGTTCACCGAACAAGGTCTCGGCTGAAGTGGACACGCCCCACTCACCCCGGCCTCTTAACAGGGTCTGACCCCGTGACGCTTTACAGGGTCTGACCCCGGGTTAGAGATGTGGTGTCACTTCTTGGCGCGGCGTAAGGCTTCCTGCTGGGCTGCTCGGCGGGATTGCCAGCCGCCCTGCTCGCTCTCCCAGCGCTGAGCCGACCCGCGGCGGCGGCCGCTCTCGAGCTTGTTCAGGTCGGCCGGCTCCAGGTCGAGCTTCGGGAAGAGCGGGATCAGGCTGCGCTTGTACCGCCACATCCCTTTGGTCAGGTCACCCACTTCGTCGATCCGCTTCCGCATCGTCGTCAAGGTGAACCGCTCGGGCTTGACGGTGCGCACCTCCTCCCAGTCGAGCGGCGCGGAGACGCGCGCGTCCGGAGTCGGCCGGATCGAGTACGCGGACGCGATCGTCCGGTCACGCGCGTTCTGGCCGTAGTCGACGAACACGCCGCGCCGGTCCGCCACCTTCCATGTCGTCGTCGCGACCTCCTGATCGCCGATCCGCCGCTCGACCTCTTGCGCCATTGCCTTCGCGAGCCGCCGCACCTCAGGGAACGCCGAGCTCCGGCTTGATCGGTGCGAGGACATGCAGCCCTGTCGAGCCGGACGTCTTGGGGAAGCTCTTCAGCCCGAGCTCGTCCATCACCTCCTTCACGACGAGAGCGATCGTCCGAACGTGCCGCCACTGCCCTTCGAAGGTTGGGTCGAGGTCGATCAGGAGATAGTCGGGCCGCTCGATGTCGGGCACGCGCGAGTGCCACGTGTGCAGCTCGACGCACCCCAGGTTGGCGACCCACGCAAGCGCGGCCGCGTTGTCGACGACGGCGAAGACCGTCGAGTGGCCGCTCGGAAACTCGACGTATTGCTCGTCGACGTACGGTGGATGGTTCTCCGGCACCCGCTTCTGGTGGAAGAAGTCGTGGTCGACCCCGTTCGGGAAGCGCTTCATGTGGAAGAGACGACGACGCAAGTGCGGCAGGGCGTATGGCGCGGCATCGACGTAGTACTGGACGAGGTCGATCTTCGTCAGCTTGCGCTTTGGAAAGAAGACCTTGCCCGGGTTGGAGACGTTGACGTCCTGCCGCCCGACCTTCAGCTGCATGTCGCCAGTATCGAGAAATCACCCTTCGGGGGCATGTGTCGAGCCGTTCGCTGAGACGAGAATGAGCTTGCCGGCTCCCCCTCTCGATGCCCGGCAATCATGCGGCGCCCGCCCAACGAACTGCGGCTCCACGAGGTTCGAGGCGGGCGTTGCCCTTTCTGGATCGGTCAGGTCAAGCGGCTATCCTGTGCTGCTCCGGAGAAGTGGCCGAGTGGCTGAAGGCGGCGCCCTGCTAAGGCGTTAAGGGGGATATTTCCTCCTTCGAGGGTTCGAATCCCTCCTTCTCCGTTTTCTCGCTTCCCTGACCGGCTTCGGCTGCGCCGAAGCCTCGCCGTGCTGAGCACCCTCCTGCCGGCGGGCCGTGCGGCGCAGCACTGTCCCACCGGCATACAGGCACTCAGCACGGCGTCAGGAAACCGAGAAATCCCTGGGCTACTCTTGTCGCCACCGGAGGGGTGGCAGAGCGGTCGAATGCGGCGGTCTCGAAAACCGTTCGGGGCGGTTACGTCTCGCGAGAGTTCGAATCTCTCCCCCTCCGCTCAACAAAGCCGAAACCCGCTCTGCTAGGCGGGTCTCGGCGTCTCGGGGCACTCTCAGCGGCTTCGACCCACGCCTCTAGTTCGAAGCGGCTTCCTTGATGAGGTCCGCCACCGCTTCCGGCTTCGACACATAGATCGAATGGCTCCCCTCGACCTCGACAACGGTCGAGCCTGCCCGCGCAGACATTTCGCGCTGGGCCGGTGGAGGGATCATCCGGTCTTCGGTCGAGACGAGGTACCAGCTCGGCTTGCTCCGCCACGCCGGCTCGCTGATGGTGCCGCTCAGGGCTTCTACGCCCCAGGGGACTTGCGAGTCGGCCATGAAGGCGGCCTGCTCGGCGCTGAGGTCGCCCGCGAATGACTCGTGGAACTTCTCCCGGTCGAGGAACAGAAACCCGTCCTGCGGCGGCAGGATCGGCGGCACGGGTGCGTCGGGCGGCGGGTCCGCGATCAGCGTGTTCACGGACTCCCCCTTGTCCGGCGCGAAGGCTGCGATGTACACGAGCGCTGCCACGTTGGGATGGTTTCCGGCCTCGGTGATGACTGCCCCGCCGTAGGAGTGGCCGACGAGGATGACGGGTTCGCTTTGCGCGTCGATGGCGCGCTTGGTCACGGCCACGTCGTCGGCGTGCGAGAGCGTCGGATTCTGGACAACCGTCACGTTGTAACCGTCCTTCTTCAGTTCGTCGTAGACGCCCTGCCAACCGGAGCCGTCTACGAAACCGCCGTGGACGAGGACCACGGTCCCCGCTGAGCCATCACTCATGATGGTTCTCCTTTCGGATCGAAGGGAACTTCCCGAGCCTACTCCCGAGCTAGTACAGGCGTCCTTGCGCGAGTCCCTACTGCGCGGCGACCGCGAACGCCAACTCGTC
The DNA here is from genome assembly GCA_963812695.1 of uncultured Actinomycetes bacterium. Lineage (GTDB taxonomy): Bacteria > Actinomycetota > Thermoleophilia > Gaiellales > Gaiellaceae > VAXT01. Next base: position 8,067 of record CAWEWD010000005.1, on the reverse strand, counting down.
GATGTAGCACCAGCTCCAGTCCTCGCCCGGCTCGGCCGAGCGGATGATCGGATGGCCGCTCTCGCCGGCATGGGCGGTCGCGTGGCGGTTCGGCGACGAGTCGCAGCAGCCGATCTTCCCGCACTTCATGCACATGCGCAGGTGCACCCAGCTGCTCCCGATCTTCAGGCACTCCTCGCAGCCCTCGATTCTCTCCGGCAACTCCGTGATCTCGATCTGGTCGAGATGGCGTGCAAACCGGGCTCGAAGACATCGTCTCTCCTCTCGTTGAACGTCAGTTGTCGGGCCGGGCGAAAACGACCGCGAAGTCTCCCGCCGCGTCCGTCCACCAGGCCTCGACGGTGAATCCCGCGCGCTCGAGCTCCACTTCGAACCTCGGTCGCCGGAACTTCGAGCTGACCTCGACGCGCAGCCGCTCTCCCTCGTCGAACCCAAGCTCCAACCCGAGTCGCCGCACCGAGACGGTGTGCGCTTGCGACGCGCGAAGGCCGATGTCCATCCACTCGTTCGCGCGGTCCCAGCGCGGCTCGTAGGCGAACTGGCGCTGCTCGAACGTCGCGTCGAGCTCGCGGTTCGCGGCGTCGAGCGCATTTCGGACGAAGGCCTCCGTCACGCCCCGCAGTGTCGTCGTACGCGGCCTGCAGGCGGCGCGGCGTCCTTGACGAGGTCGACGCCGAGCAGCAGCAGGTCCTCCTCGCCCAGCTCGGAGCGCGAGTGTGCTCAGAAACCGCGCGCGCTGCTCCGGATACAGGTTCCCGATCGTGCTGCCGAGGAACGCGACCAGCCGCGGCCCTGAGCTCGGCAGCGCGCCGAGGTCGCGCACGAAGTCGCCGGCGATCGGGTCGACCGAGATCGCCGGGTACGCCGCGCCGATCTCCTGCGCGCTCGTGCGCAGTGCGCGCTCGCTCACGTCGAAGGGAACGAAGCGCTCGAGCGTTCCGCTCAGCGCGTCGAGCAGGAACCGCGTGTTCCTTGCGCTGCCGGACCCGAGCTCGACGAGTGTTCGCGCCCTCGACCGCTCGGCGATGAACGTCGACCGCGCGCGGAGGATCTCCGCCTCGCGCCGCGGGAGGTAGTAGTCCGGAAGCCGGGTGATCTCCTCGTAGAGCTGCGAGCCGCGCGCGTCGTAGAGCCAGACGGCCGGCAGCTCCTTCGGGACCGCGAGGAGGCTCAGCCGCGTCTCCTCGTAGAGGTCGGGCCTCGCAGAGATCGCCGTGCTAGGCATCGGACGCGCACCGGATGCCGGAGAAGATCTGCCGCCGCTGCGGGAGATCCCAGTTGCGGAAGGTCGGTCGCGCGACGAGCGGGTCGGTGGCCCAGGACCCGCCGCGCAGCACGCGATAGTCCTCGCCGAAGAAGACCTCCGAGTATTCCGCGTACGGGAAGGCGCGGAAGCCCGGGTAGCCGTCGAAGAAGGACGACGTCCACTGCCACACGGCTCCCTGCGCGTGCTCGAGCTCGCCGCCGACGGTCTTCACCGCCTTCTCCCACTCGGGCTCGGTCGGCAGGCGCTTGCCGGCCCAGCGCGCGTACGCCTCGGCGTCGTGGAACGAGACGTGCTGGACCGGCTGACGCGGAGCCGGCTGTTGGTCGACCGTCCAGTGCTGCGGCGCCTCGGCTCCGTCAGCCGCCACGAACTCCGCGTACTCCGCGTTGGTCACCAGAGCGCGATCGATCCGGAAGGCCGGCAGCTCGACGACGTGCTCGGGCCGCTCGTTGTCGTAGGCCCAGGGGTCGTCCGAGCCGAGCGTGAACGGGCCGGCCTCGACGAGGACATCGCCGCTCGCCTCGACCTCGGGTGGGCCGTGCGGCGGCGGGCCCGGCAGCCCGGCGAGCGCGAGGGTCTGGGCCATCGTCTCGCCATGCTGAAGCTCGTGCTGCGCCACCATCCCGACGAGGAAGTCGTCCCGCGCAAGCTCCGGGAGCCGCTCGAGGACCTGTTCGCGTACGTCTCCGACGTAGGCGCGCGCCTCCTCCGGCGAGAGGATCGGGAGCGTGCCCCGCTCCGCGCGGTCGTGCGCGAACGAGTCGTACAGATCGTCGAGCTCGTCCGAGGCCGGACGCGGCCGTTGCCGTTCCGGAGCAGCCAGAGCTCCTCGAAGTAGCCGATGTGGGCGAGATCCCAGACGAGCGGCGACTGCAGCGGCGAGACCTGGCGCGTCAACTGCTCGTCGTCTAGCGGCTCGAGCAGCGCCTCGGTTCGCTTGCGCGCGTGCTCGAGAACAGCCGCGAGCTCAGTAGGTGACACCGAGCTCGGCGAGGCGGCTGAAGATGAGCGACGCGACCATCGACCCCTCGCCGACGGCCGCGGCGACGCGTTTCGTCGAGCCGTGCCGGACGTCGCCCGCGGCGAAGAGCCCAACCCGGCTGGTCTCGAGAGGAAGCGGATCGCGCTCGAGCTGCCAACAGTCGGGAAGGCGGCCGTCCGTCGACATGTCCTGCCCGGTCAGGATGTAGCCCCGCGCGTCGGTGATCACGTGCTCGCGGGTGCACCACTCGGTGTGAGGCGTGCCGCCGATGCACAGGAAGACCCCGTCGACCGTGCGCGTCTCGGACCTGCCGGCACCGTCGGCGAAGGTCACCGCGCTGAGCTGATCGCCGCTCGTGTGCAGCTCGGTCAGCTGCGTCTCGAGGTGGACGTCGATCAGCGGATGCGCCTCGATTCGCTCGATCAGGTACGCGGACATGCTCGTGCTGAGCCGGTCACCGCGGACGAGCATCGTCACGCGAGCCGTCTGGTTCGCGAAGTTCAGAACGGCTTGGCCGGCGGAGTTTCCCGCCCCGACGACCACGACGTCCTGGCCGGCGCACTGAGCTGCCTCGCTGCGGCCCGCGCCGTAGTAGACGCCGTCGCCGACCAGATCGTCGATGCCGTCCAGGTCGAGCCGGGTCCAGTCCATTCCGGGAGCCGCCAGCACCACAGACGCCGTCACCTCGGAGCCGTCCTCGAGAATCAGCCCTACCGGCTCGTCAGGTCCGTTCATCCGGCTGCCGCGGACGCCTCGCAAGAGCATCAGCTCCGCGCCGAACCCTTCTGCCTGCCGGGCCGCCAGCCGCGAGAGCTCGGCGCCGCCGATCCCGTCCGGAAAGCCGAAGAAGTTCTCGATCATCGTCGCGTAGGACGACTGGCCGCCGGGCACATCCTGGTCGCAGACGAGCGTCGAGAGGCCGTCCGACGCGGCGTAGACCGAGGCGGCCAGACCTGCCGGCCCGGCGCCGATGACGACGAAGTCGTAGTGCTTCTGCTTCGCCGGTAGGAACGCGCCCCACGCTCTCGCGATCGACTCGACCGTCGCCGCCTGGTGGCGCTCGTCGCCGTCGACGAGGACCGGGAGGGCGGCCTCCGCGAGCCCGAGGCCTTCGAGCAAGCGCTCGGCGTCGGGCGAGCCCGCCTCGTACCAGTCGTAGGGCTGGGCGGTGCGGGTGAGGAAGTCGCGCAGCCGGTAGTGCTCGGCGTCCATCCGCCGGCCGACGACTTGCACCGTTGGCCTGACCGGACTCATTCGCCGATGGTACTGCCGTCGAGGAGGGTGACGGCGGGAGCGCTAACGCCAGGATTCGCGCGCCACGCGCTCTTGCGACTGCTGTGCGGGGGCGACGGGCCCCGCCGATCGCCGCCGCGGTCGCTACGGGTCGCGCTACGGCATCCACGTCTCTGCGAGTGGCGTGAGCTGGAGCTCGTGGGTCGCGTCCCGGGTTCCTTGGTTGACGAGAAAGCGAACGGCATCCGTGACCTCGTTGGGGTCGGCGAGGGTTTCTTGCTGGCACGTGCGCGATGTGGTGGCGGGGGTCGCGTCCGATCGGCTTGGGTGCGATGCCATGAGGGGAGCGGCCCCAGGGCCAGCTTGCTGCCAGCAGTGTGCCCCCTCCCCCGATCACGACCAGCCCGGGCGGCTTTGGACCCGCGCTTTCTGGGTTATGAGGCCAGGTTGCCTTCTGCCTGCAGCCAGGACGATTTGACGCGTCCGGGTCATAGCCGTCGAATGGGAGTCGGGCGACACTCCCGGAGATGGCTGACCTCATCCTCGTTGCTGTGTCCCTCGCCCTCGCCGCGTATTACGTGATCCGGCTCTTCAAGTTCATCCCTGCGGTGCAGCAGTCGAAGAGACGCGACGGAAGGCTGAAGTAAGGGCCGTCATCGCCGCAATCATCGCGAGCGTGATCGTCACGGCCAGCGCCGCCGCCGGGGTGACGAAGCTGATCACGTCGAAGCAGATCAAGGACCACACAAGGGCCGAGCAACTGCCTGACCGACCTTCGACGGTTGAAAATCACGGGACATAGCGACTGCCAACAGCCGAGGCAACTCGACGCTGCGTGTATGACTCCGACAGTGGGGTTCGCCGCGGCCGCCGGCCGTTACGAGGAGATGACTTACCGCCGCTGCGGGGCTAGCGGCCTGAAACTGCCGGCGATCAGCCTCGGCCTCTGGCAGAACTTCGGTCACGAGCGCCCGTTCGAAACGTCCCGCGCGATTCTCCGCCGCGCGTTCGATTCTGGGATCACCCACTTCGACCTGGCGAACAACTACGGGCCGCCCTACGGTTCGGCGGAGCAGGTGTTCGGCGACGTGCTCCGTCTTGACCTCGCGCCATACCGCGACGAGCTCGTCATTTCGACGAAGGCGGGCTACGACATGTGGCCGGGCCCCTACGGTGAATGGGGCTCCCGCAAGTACCTGCTGGCAAGCCTCGACCAGAGCCTCAGCCGCATGGGGCTCGAGTATGTCGACATCTTCTACTCGCACCGCTTCGATCCCGAGACTCCGCTCGAGGAGACGATGGAAGCGCTCGCGGCGACGATCAGCCAGGGGAAGGCGCTGTACGTGGGCATCTCGTCGTACTCGGCTCAGAAGACCCGCGAGGCGGAGGCGATCCTCCGCGACCTCGGCGTGCGCCTCCTCATTCACCAGCCGTCTTACTCGCTCCTCAACCGTTGGATCGAGGCCGAGCTTCTGGACACGCTCGGCGACCTCGGCGTCGGCTGCATCTGCTTCTCGCCGCTCGCCCAGGGCGTGCTCACTGATCGCTACCTCACCGGAATCCCCGAGGGGTCGCGCGCGAGCCGGCCCGGCTCGATGTCGCCGGACCAGCTCAGCGAGGAGACGATGGCCAAGGTACGCACCTTGAACGAGATCGCCGAGCGTCGCGGCCAGACACTTGCCCAGCTCGCGCTTGCCTGGACGCTCCGCGACCCGCGGATGACGTCGACACTGGTCGGGGCGAGCAGCATCGAGCAGCTCGAGCAGAACCTCGGCGCCCTCCAGAAGCCGGACTTCACCGCGGTCGAACTGGAAGAGATCGACCGGTGCGCCACCGACAGCGGCATCAACATCTGGGCGGCCTCGAGCGAGAACTGACGCGGATGCCGCGTAAGTCCCAGCGCCGCCCGCGAAGGCGGATCAACAACGGATAACCGCTCGGCTACGCGGCGTCGGTCTGCGCTGCCACTTAGCTCGGAGCAGATCACTCGGACGCTCTGAAGGCGAGCAGCTCAGGCCCGTGCTCGCGCAGCCAGTCCCGCTGCTCGCGCCAGTGCGGACGGCGCCGCTCGACGAGCCTCCAGAAGCGCTGCGAGTGGTCGAGGAAGCGCAAGTGGCAGAGCTCGTGCACGACGACGTAGTCGAGCACCTCGACGGGCGCCAGCACGAGCCGCCAGTTGAAGGAGAGCGTGCCGCGAGGGAGAGCACGAGCCCCAGAGCGTGCGCTGACCGCCGATCCGGATCCGCCGGTAGGCGACCCCGAGCTGCTCGGCCTCCTCCTCGGCGAGCGCCGAGACGAGCTCCCGGGCGCCGATGCGCGCCTCGGACTCGCTGACCGCGAGCCGCTCCAGTCCCAGCCGCGGCACCTGTCGCCGGCGCTGCTCCTCGATCCATGCCCGCTTCTCGCGGAGCACCTGTTCCACCTCGACCCGGCTCATCGAGCGCGGCACGGTCAGCCGCGCCGGCTCGCCCCACGGCACTTCCAGCCGCCACCGCCGCGCCCGCGGTGACCGCCGCACGACGACCTCGTCCACGCGCGAGACCGTAGCGGTCGCCTCGGCGGACGGAGATGATCCGCCACGACCGGTGGAGTGCAGTCAGTTCGAGGGCGGAGGCCCCAAGCAAAGCCAGAAGCCGTCCGGCCTGACCAGCCGTCCGATGAGCCTGCTCCGCCGGGGGCACGAGAACCGGCGCCTGAGCGGTAAACGCCTGAGCTTCCCTGAGCGGACGCGGTAATTCCGAACAGAGCCGGGCAGGATGTTGCCGACGGAGAAGGCGCGCTTGGCCAGATCCCTTCTGGCGCACAGCCAGAATCCGTTCGACCCGGCCTTCTCGCCCACCAGGACGAACCCGGAAGGGCACTCGCGCCAGCTCGCACGACGGAGCTCGTACGTCGCTCCATGGGAGTCCACCAGGTACCAACGGGCGACATCAGCTCGCACCTGGCCGAACACCACTTCCGCGCCCTGCGGACCAGGCGGCATGGGCTTCCGGATCCGGAACAGAGCTCCGGCGGCCGGTGCGAGAGCAAGCCGGACGGTGACCGAATGCGCCCGCATGCGAACGGCGCGGACACGGACCCAGCGGCCACTGGCGAGGTCGAGCCGCTCGGGCCGGCTCGTCCCCGAAGTGAGCGCGGCCGTCGCCGAGACCTTGGCGCGGTAGTCGCGATTCGCGAGCAACGCGTAGCGGTAGCGGGCGGACTCGAACAAACCGACGGTGATCGGCGCACGACTCGGGAGATAGACCTGAGCGCGCGGGGGCCGCATCACCGCGCCTTCCGTCAGCGGGCCGTTGTGGAAGACGCTCCGCGATCTTGCAGCGACGAGCGCGCGGCCGAATGCGCGCGCCTGGTCGTTGACCCGCCCGACCTCCGCGTAGTGAGCGGTGGGCAGCCCGGTCCGCGGATCGATCACGCCGGGCTCGGGGAACTCGTCGCTCACGTTCGACCAGTAGGTGAAGAACATGACTCCGCGAGCTCCATAGGCAAGGGCCTGCAGCGCCTGCCACCGCTTTTCGCTCTCGCTCGCGCGGCGTAATCCCGGGAGCTGGGTCAGCTGCGCGAAGAACCAGAAGGGAGTCGACGACCGGAGCGCGGCGCGCCGGACCGACCGGAGGTTGGCGAAAAACCCGGTTCGGTCAGTTCCGTCGGCGAGAAACGGGTAGTAGTCGTAGACGATCGTCTCCGGGCGGATCTGCGCGACGAAGTCCCGCACGTATCGGTCGTAATCCGGAATCGGGGCGTAATTCGGGAAGAGGCTGACGAAGGCCGGGTGCCGAGGATCCCGCGCGCGCAGGCCCGCGACCACCGCAGCCGTATCCGCGAGGTCCTCGGGCGGCACCTCGTCGTACACGTAGTAGCCGTCGAGGGCCGGGTGAGAGCGGTACGCGCCGGCGATCCCGTCGAGCAACTGCGCTCGAGCGCTCGGATCGTCCAGCGCCCGCTGCATGCGGTTGTCGAAGACGACGACAGGTATCCCTGCGGCTTGCCCCGCGTCGAGGATCTGCGTGTTCTGCGAGACGGTGAACCCCGTTCCGTCGCCGCAGGGAGGCATGCTGAACGTGAACCCCGCGTCCTTGACCTGGATGAACCTGTCGCGCGTGGACTGCTCGAGCGGCGGGCCGCACCAGAAGCCCGTCGAGAAGCCCGAGGTCGAGCCCGCGTGCGGCCCCGGAGCCACGACCAGCCCGCCGACGGCGAGCACGAGCACAGCGAGGATCGTGCAGCCGAGCCTAGCTCCGACTCCCATGCGTTAGAGGATCGCTACGTTAGCCTCTGAGCGCTTGGAGAGGTGTCCGAGTGGCCGAAGGAACGCGACTGGAAATCGCGTACCTGCCGAAAGGTGGGTCGAGGGTTCGAATCCCTCCCTCTCCGTCTCCCGCTTCCCTGACCGGCGATCCGCTTCGCGGATCGCCTCGCGCGCCTGAGCGCCCTCCAGCCGGCGGGCCGTGCCGTGCAGCACTGTCCCCCCGGCCTACGGGCACTCAGGCGCGCGTCAGGAAACCGGGAGAGGTGGGTCTTGCTTTCTGCGACGCAAGACCCACCTCGACATGGATCAGCCGGCGATCGCCTGGCCGTAGACCCG
>CAWEWD010000004.1:0-104659 GCA_963812695.1 uncultured Actinomycetes bacterium | reverse complement strand
TCGGGGCCTAGGTTCAGCGCCCAGGCGCGCCCAGGATTGAGCGAGCGCGAGGTCTCGCTCCACCGAGGGCGGACACGGGATTCCCAAGAAGGCGAGGTTTGGGCCCCTTGATTTGCTGAGGCCGCGCCAGGTCGTCGACGAGTTCGCCCGCGCGATCCGCCAGGTAGGGGTGGCTTCGACTACCGGCTCGAGGGCAGCAGCGTGAGACCCCTGCACCGCACCTTTGCCGGGCACCCGCACGTGCGCGTGCCCGCGCGTCTACTCGACGTACACGCGCGCACATGTGCTGAACGCTCGAAGTTCATCGAGGTGTGCCAGGTTCGCCCTCGAACATCGACGAGGCCCTCTACTCGATTCGAGACGAAGAGAACGCCGTCCGGAGGTCGATCGCGGAGGCCTCGATGACGATGGTCTTCCGGGACGGTTTCTTCCACGGCGACCCGCACCCGGCGAGCATCCTCGTCATCCGCCCGGACCTGATCGGACTCGTCGACTTCGGCTCGCCGGAAGCTGACCGATGACGACCTGACGAAAGCGACACCACCTGTTCATCGATGTCGCGAACAGAACATCGACGCCATTCCGAAGCGGCTCAGTGACCTCGGCGTGCGTTACCGAAGGAGCGCGAGGCCGAGTTCCGTCACGCGATCCACGACCTCTACTACCAGTACTACCGGCGCGAGCCTCTCCGAGATCGACCCGCTCCAGGTGATCCGCGAAGTGTTCGGCGTCATCTACTCGCTGAACCTCAGGCTGCCGGACGGCGGCCATCATGCTCGACAAGGCGATCGCGACGCTCGCGTCGGCCGGTGTCGAGCTGTATCCGACTTCAACGTCTTCGAGGTTGCGAAGCCCTACGCCGCGGAGCCTGCTCGTCAACCGCTACGCCCGCAGCGCAAGCTGACCGCGCGCGGCGTCAGTCCTTCAAGCTTGCCTCGGTCTTCGCGAGTACCCTTACCGCTGCACCACATACTCGAGCAGGCGCGCGACGGGCAGATCGAGGTCGGCTTCGTGCACGGGGCTCGACGAGTTCATGCGAAGATCGACCTCGCGACGAACCGCCTGATCATCGCGTTCGTCGTCGCGGCCGGCTTGATCGGCTCCGGAGCCTGATCGGGTGTTCGCGACGTCCGGCCCGTGCTCGGGCTGAACTGATCTCCGCGTTCGGCTTCTTCTCCGGGGTGCTCAGGCTCTGGCTCCTGTGGGGGGTCTTCCGCTCGGGCCGGATCTGGCTCGTCCAGGGCGGTGCATCCAGCTTCTCGCCACGATCACGCGGCGCCAAGTCACCCTCGCCCTTGCCAAGGCTGCTGAGCCTTCGCCGCGTCGAGTGCGGCCTCTACCTGGTGCTTGCGACCCAGGAAGCTCGGCGGCGTACTTCGACCAGCCACCCAGCCACGGCTCCTTCCGCGGGCTGTCGATTCTCGTCGCCAGCACGGCCGGAAGGCATCTGGCGACCTGGGGACGTCGTTTCGCTAGCGTCGATTGCATGTCGAGTGCAGTGCTTGCTCCGCAAGAGCCAAGGAGGCCGCGCGGAGCTTCCTCGATGGCGCCGTCTCGCCCAGGGCAACGGTTCGAGGTCGTAGCGGTCCGGGACGGAGAAGCGCTCGAGCTGATCGAGCGGATGTGCCCGATCCCGTCCTGATCGGCGACCCCGAGGGCCTCGAAGCTCTGCCGCCGGCTCCGGGAGCGTGACCGCGAGGTGCCTGTGATCCTGCTCGGTGCGCAGGAGTCCGATCCGGTCGATCGGGTTCGCGCCTTCGACCGCGCTGCGACGACTACCTCGACCGCCCGTTCCACTACGACGAGCTCGTCGCGCGGATCAGGGCGGTGCTGCGGCGGGTAACGCACCGGATCCCGACGGATGTTTGCCGGCGAGGTCGAGATCGACCGCCCGACGAGGCGCGTAACCGTGGCCGGGCAGCGCGTCCTCTTGCCGACGAAGGAGTAGGAGCTGTTGCTGAAGCTCGCGAGCGATCCCCGTCGGGTGTTCACCAGACGAGCTCTTCTGCGCGACGTCTGGGGCTTCCGCTCGACCGGCCGGACGCGCACGCTCGACTCGCACGCCTCGCGACTGCGTCGCCGCCTCGGCGGCGACTACGTACGAAACGTGTGGGGCGTCGGCTACTGCCTACTCGGGGACTGAGCCGGAGCTGGCTTCGGCGATCGAGCGCGGGAAGCGAGTCGGCGTGAACGACATCGCTCCGGCCGGGACTGTCCACGGAATCGCCTTGACCGAGTACCGCCCGGCCTGAACCGCCGGGTCGCCCTCCCTCAACCGCCGAGCCTCGTCCACGTCCACGCGCAGGATGGAGAGGCCGCGGAACTTCTCGTCCGAGAGCGGCCCCGCCGCGAGTAGGTGGCCCTGCTCGTGCAGGTCGGCGAGGTGCGCCATGTGCGCGTCCTGCAGCGCGCGGCCGCTTCCTCGTCGAGCTTCGGTGCATCCGGCCTCGGACGAGCAATGTGACTGTCAGGTGATCGAACTCCATCGGCGCTCCTTTCGAACCGGCGGGGCGGGCCACCTGACAGCCCGCCCCGCGGTCGTCTCGGGTCTCAGCCCTGAAGCGGCTCGCCCGTCTCGAGCAGCGTCTTCAGGCCGCTCAGCACGTAGCTCCAGCCGCCGGCGACGCTCTCGGCCGTCTTCGGCGCGGCCTCGAGCTGGTCGTGGACGACGGTCAGCTTCGTCACGCCGCCCTCCTGCGGCTCGATCTCCCACGTCACGCGGCTGAACGGCTCGCTCGCGGTCTCGGGGTCGTAGAGGGCTCGCCACGTGTGCTTGAGCATCCGCGGCGGGTCGGACTCGAGGACCTCGCCGTCGACGAGCGTCTCGTCGCCGTCTCCGGCGAGGCTCAGGTACGGGGCTCCGGGCTCGAACGTCGATTCGATCCTCGTCCCGTGGAAGTAGCGCGTCGTGAACTCCGGCTTCGTGATCGCGTCCCACACCTGCTCGGGCGTGGCGCGGATGAAGACGGAGTACACCTGTGTCGCTTGTTCGGTCATCGTCGTCATGCAGTCTCCTCCAATTCGGACTTGAGATACGCGAGCGCCGAGACCTGGCGCTCCCTGTACTTGTCGATCCACCGGTCGTGGATCAGCCGGATCGGGACGGGGTTCAGGTAGTGGAGCTTCTGCCGCCCTTCCCGGCGCGTGACGACGAGCCCGGCCTCCTCGAGGATGCGCAGGTGCTTCATGACCCCGAAGCGCGTCATCTCCAGCTCGGACTCGAGCTCGGTGAGCGTTCGGCCGTCACGCTCGAAGAGGCGGTCGAGGAGATGCCTGCGCGTCGGGATCGGCGAGCGCCTTGAAGACGAGGTCGTCGTCGGTCATGCGCCGAGGATAGGTGACCAAAAGGTCACATGTCAAGCTGGGGCTGAATCGCGCCCTCGAGCTCGAGCAGCAGCTCCTTGCGCTCGAGGCCGCCGCCGTAGCCGGTGAGCGAGCCGTTCGCGCCGACCACGCGGTGGCACGGCAGGACGATCGGCACCGGGTTCCGGTTCATCACCGTTCCGACCGCCCGCGCGGCCTTGGGGCGATGCGCCTCTGCGGCCAGCGCGCCGTAGGTCGTCAGATGCCCGTAGGGCACGCGTGCGAGACGGTTCAGCACTTCGCGGCTGAACGGCGCCTGGTGGCGGAGGTCGATCGGCAGCTCGAACTCGGTCCGCTTGCCCTCGAAGTACTCGTCCAGCTGACGGCGCACCGGGTCGATCGGCTTCGCCGCGCGCAGCACGCGCACCCCGAATGTCTCCGCGAGCGACTCGGCTTCGCGCTCCGGCTGCGGGTCGTACGAGATCCTGCACAGCCCGCGGTCGGTCGTCGCCACGAGCAGCGTCCCGATCGGCGTCTCTGCGAGGTCGTACGCGACGTCGAGGAGGCCGGCAGCGGCAGCTGCTTCCCGGAACCGCGCGTCGAGAGTGGGGGAGACGGTCATTGCATCCTCCTTCTAAGTCGTCGTACACCTGACGAGGCGGCCTGGCGCGCCGCGTCCTCGCTCGAGCCGAGCGCTGCGCCGATCGCCGCGTAGGACATGTCGTAGCCGTAGCGGAGCACGACCGCGGCGCGCTCCTTGCGCGGCAGCCCGTCCGCGAGCTCGCCCAGTTCGGCATAGGCCGGGCGCGAATCGGTCTCGGGCTCGACGACGATCGGTGCCGCCTCGCGTCGCCGGTAGTGGTCGGCGGCGACCCGCCGCGCGATCGTCAACACCCAGGCGCGCAGGTTCTCCGTGTGCTTGAGCCGGCCGTAGGCTCGCAGCGCGCGCAGGAACGTCTCCTGGTATGCATCCTCCGCGTCCTTGCCCACGAGCCGCCTGAGCTCGCGGAAAACCGCATCGCGGTGCTCCTCATAGAAAGATTCGAACGGTGGAACATTCACGAGAACCATCATCTTGTCTAACGCGGCAGGGGGCGCAGTTGTGAGGGCGGCCGTCGTCGGTCACGTCGAGTGGGTGCGCTTCGCGCAGGTCGAGCGGGTGCCCGCGCAGGGCGAGATCGTCACCGCCGTGGACACGTGGGAGGAGCCGGCGGGCGGCGGAGCGGTCGCGGTCGGAGAGCTCGTGCGACTCGGCGCGGAGGTCGACTTCTTCGTCGCCGTCGGAAACGACGAGCTCGGGCGGCGGGCGCGCGACGCTCTCGAGGAGCTCGGCTGCCGCGTCCACGCGGCGATGCGCGACGAGCCACAGAGGCGCGCGTTCACCTACCTCGACGGCGACGGCGAGCGGACGATCACGCTCATGGGCTCGAAGCTGCACCCGCACGGCGCCGACCCCCTGCCGTGGGCCGAGCTGGCCGGCGTGGACGCCGTCTACTTCACCGCGGGCGACCCGGATGCGCTGCGGGCGGCGCGGCAGGCGGGCGCTCTCGTCGCGACCGCCCGCGAGCTGCCGACCCTGGTCGTGGCGCAGGTGCAGCTCGACGCGCTCGTCCGCAGCGGACGCGACCCGAGCGAGTCGTACGAGCCCGGCCTAATCGATCCGGAGCCGAGCATGATCGTCTCGACGATGGGGCGCGAGGGCGGCTCCTATGCCGTCGCAGGGGAAGAGGAGACGGACGACGCGGTCGAGCTTCCCGGGCCGCTCGTCGACGCCTACGGGGCCGGAGACTCCTTCGCCGCAGGCCTGACCTTCGCACTCGGGAGCGGCCGTTCGCCCGAAGGCGCGGTCGAGTTCGCCGCGAAGTGCGGCGCCGTTGCGATGACCCGTCGCGGCGCGCACGGCAATCGGTAGCCTCGGAGCGATGGCTCGCATCGCGCGAGCCCCGATCGAGCCGGCGCCCAGTCGTACTAGGTTCCCTCGCGCCGTTCGGAGAGCACCAGCTCGAGCCAGTTCTCCGCTTCGCGGTAGAAGACCGGGTTGTTCTCGGGCGTGTAGTAGGCGAGCGCGGCGACCGCCTGCGAGAGGGCCCAGCCGCGGGCCCGCTCCCACGTCGCATCGTCGGTCGCCAGCGCCTCGCGGAACGCGTCCCGCGCAGCGCCCGAATGCAGCTTCCAGGCGACCATCACGTCGCATGCCGGGTCGCCTACGCCCATCGCCTCCCAGTCGATCACGCCGCTGATGCGCCCAGCCCGGATGAGCCAGTTGCGGACGTCGAGGTCCCCGTGGTGCCAGACCGGCGGCCCGTCCCACGGAGGAGCCGCGAGCGCGCGCTCCCACTCGGCGGTCACCGTGGAATCGTCGAACCGGGCCAGCCAGCGTCTGATTTCGCGATCGCGTTCGCCAAGTGGGATGCCGCGTCCCTGCGGCGCGTCGCCGGATCCGCCGCCTGGAGCGCTGCGACGAACCGGCCCAGGTCGCGCGCAGCCTGGATCGCGTCGATCTCATCGACCGGCGCGGTTTCGCCGTCGACCCGAAAGTAGACGTCCCAGTACCACGGATACGCGGCTGTCGGGCTCCCATGCGCGACCGGGACCGGGACTTCGAGGGAAAGGAGCGGCGCCAGCTTCGGTAGCCATTCGAGCGCCTTTCCGCCAGCTTCCGTCGGCCCTTTGCGCCGCGCGAGTCGCACGGCCAGCTCGTCGCCGAGACGGAAGACCGCGTTCACGATTCCCTGGGGCTCGACTCGCTCGCGCGGCAAGTTCGCCCAGTCGGGGAATTGCTCTGCCAGCAACCCATGGACGAGGGCGTCGTCGATCCCGAGCTCGTCGACGTGCATCCGCGCCACCGGCTGAACCCTATGGTTCACAGGTATTGCGTTGTGGGGGTCAGTGGTCTAAAGTGGGGGAACGTGGAATCACCCTCACGGCCCCAGACATGCTTCTCGGCGAACACGAGCACACGATCGACGACAAGAACCGGCTCACGCTTCCGGCCCGGTTCCGGACGGCATTTGCGACCGGCGTCGTGCTCACCCGCGGGATGGACGGCTGCCTCTACGCCTATCGCCGCGACGACTGGGACACGCTCGTGGAGTCGCGGCTCGCCGCACTCGACCCGCTCAGCCAGGAGGGCCGCCGGATGCAGCGCTTCTTCTTCTCCGGGGCCATCGAGGCCGAGCTCGACCGCCAGGGGCGCGTGATGATCCCGGCCGCTCTCGATCCAGCACGGAGGGCTCGGCCGGAACGTCGTCGTCGCGGGCGTGAGGGATCACCTGGAGATCTGGGACCGCGCCGCCTGGCGCAAGGAGCTGAAAGAAGTGGAAGGGAGCGCAGAAGATGTTGCCGAACGTCTTGCAACCAAACGAGACTGATCACGTTCCCGTCCTCGCCGAGGAGGTGCGCGAGCTCCTCGCGATCGAGCCCGGGCAGACCGTCGTCGACGCCACCTTCGGCGCCGGCGGCCACGCCGCGGTGCTCGCTGCTGACCTGAAGGGCGACGGTCGCTTCATCGCGATCGACCGCGACCCGACCGTGCGCCCGTACTTCGAAGGGTTCAAGCGCCACGCGGGCGTCCAGTCGCGCTTCCTGCGCGGCGAGGCCTCGGTCGTCCTCGACCAGCTGGCCGACAACGGCGTCCACGCGGACGCGATCCTGCTCGACCTCGGCGTCTCGAGCATGCAGATCGACCGGCCGGAGCGCGGTTTCTCGTACGCGGCCGACGCGCCGCTCGACATGCGCATGGACCCGACCGCGCGAGCTGACCGCCGCCGAGCTCGTCAACGAGGCGTCGGAGCGCGAGCTGATCACGATCTTCCGCAAGTACGGCGAGGAGCGCTACGCGAAGCAGATCGCGCGCGCGATCGGACGGCGGCGCCGCAAGCAGCCGATCGAGCGCACCGGCGACCTCGTGGACATCATCCGCGCCGCGATTCCCGCTCCGGCCCGATTCGGCGACGGTCATCCGGCGAAGCGCGTCTTCCAGGCGCTCCGGATCGCCGTCAACGACGAGCTCGGCGAGCTCGAGGAGGCGCTGCCGGCTGCCCTCGAGATGCTCCGCCCGGGCGGCCGCCTCGCAGTGATCGCGTTCCACTCGCTCGAGGATCGGATCGTCAAGCGCTTCTTCCAGCGGCTCGAGCGCGGCTGCGTCTGCCCGCCGGACTTCCCCGTCTGCGTGTGCGGGCGCGAGCCCGAGCTCAGGCGGCTGAACCGGAAGGCGATCCGGCCGAGCGCCCACGAGCTGGCCCACAACCCGCGCGCGGCCTCCGCCAGGCTGCGCGCCGCCCAGAAAGCCTGATGGCCCGGGCGGCGACAGCCAGGGCGCTTCCGGCCCCGGCGCGCCAGCGAACGCGTCCGAAGCCGCAGCCAAAGCCTCGCGCTAAGCGGCAGGTCGAGCCGCGCAGACGAGTCGCCGGCGGCGTCGTCTGGATCGGCGTCGTCGCCGCCCTGCTCGCGGGCGTCGTCGCGCTCAACGTCGCCGTGCTCCGGCTCAATGTCCGGCTCGACCAGACGCAGAGTGAGCGGAACCAGCTCCGCGCCGACAACGCTCAGCTCAACACCGAGATCGCGGCGAAGGCGGCCTCGGGCCGCATTCTCGGCCTCGCGAGCGGCCGGCTCGGGCTGCGACCGACGAACCCGGACTATCTCGACCTGCGGAAATGAAGCTGACGAACCGGCGAATCCGGCTCGTCCTCGCCGTCTTCGCCTTCGCGTTCCTGGCCATGTTCGCGCGCGCTGCGTGGCTCCAGGGAGTGCACGCGGGCAGCTACGAACGGCTCGCATCCGGCCAGCACAAGGCGACGATCGTCGAGCCTGCGGGTCGCGGGACGATCTTCGACCGCACGGGCGTCCAGCTCGCGATCGGCCGGCAGGCAACCACGGTCTTCGCAGACCCGCAGCTGATCCGCGACCCGAAGTCGACCGCGGACGTGGTCGCGCGGGCGCTCAGGATGGATCCGGACCAGGTGCTGGCAGAGCTCTCCGACCGGTCGCACGGCTTCATCTACATCAAGCGCAAGGCCGACCCCGCGCGCGCGGCGATCCTGAAGAAGGCCGGCATCCTGGGCCTCGGCTTCACGAACGAGGAGCAGCGCGTCTACCCGCTCGACCAGGTCGCGTCGCAGGTCGTCGGCTACGCGGGGACGGACAACCACGGCCTCGCGGGCCTCGAGCTCGGCCTCGACCACACATTGTCCGGGACGCCGGGCAGCGAGACCGTGATCCGCGACCCGGCGGGCCAGGCGATCGACGTCCTGCACTCGACCCCCGCCCGGGAGGGCGAGAGCGTCACGCTGACGCTCGATCACACGATCCAGGCCCAGGCCGAGGCGGTGCTGCGGAACACGGTCGACCAGTGGCATGCGAAGGCGGCGTCGGCGATCGTGCTCGATCCGCGGACCGGCGGCATCCTCGCGATGGCGGTCGAAAAGGGCTACAACGCGAACCTGTTCCCGATCGTGCCCAAGGACCGGCAGCGCAACCGGACGGTCACGGACACGTACGAGCCCGGTTCGACGTTCAAGCTCGTCACGGTCAGCGCGGTGCTCTCGGACGGGCTCGTCACGCCGTCGACGGCCTTCACGCTGCCCTACTCGATCCACGTCGCCGACCGCATCATCAAGGACGCGCACCCGCGACCGACCGAGCGCCTGACCGTCGACCAGATCCTCTCGCAGTCGTCGAACGTCGGGACGATCACGCTCGCCGAGAAGCTCGGCTCGGAGCGGCTCAGCCGGTGGATCAGCCGTTTCGGCTTCGGCCATCTGACCGGGATCGACTTCCCCGGCGAGACGCCCGGAATCGTGCCGCCGCTCGACAAGTGGTCGGGCTCGACGATCGGCACGCTTCCGATCGGCCACGGGATCGCGATCACCCCGGTCCAGATGGCCGCGGCGTATGGGGCGCTCGCGAACGACGGCGTCTGGCTGCGGCCGCACATCGTCGACCGCATCGGCTCGCACACGGAGCGGCCGGGCGGCGCGCACCGGATCCTCACGCCCGGCGTGTCGCGGCAGGTGCTGAGGATGATGCAGGACGTCGTCATCGAGGGCACCGGTCAGGAGGCCAAGGTTCCGGGGTACAAGGTCGCCGGCAAGACGGGGACCGCCGCGAAGCCCGATCCGCAAGGCGGTTACTCGACGACGAAGTACGTGGCCTCGTTCGTGGGCATGGTCCCGGCGACCAACCCGCGGCTCGTGATCCTGGTCACGGTCGACGAGCCCGCAGCCGCTATCTGGGGCGGTGTCGTGGCGGCGCCGGCGTTCCAGCAGATCGCCGGGTTCGACCTGCAGTACCTCGAGATTCCACCCGACGATCCGTCGACACTGCCACCGCAGTAGCAGCGGAGCACGTTGCTAGGCTCGGCGCGGCCTCAGTGGAGCTTTCACGCATCGCAGAAACGCTGTCCCCGAGCCAGATCGTCGGGGACACCGCCGTCGAGATCTCGGATCTCGCGTACGACACGCGCGCTGTAACTCCGGGCGCGCTCTTCTTCTGCGTGCGCGGGGCGCGCTTCGACGGCCACGAGCTCGCGGACCGTGCGATCGACGCCGGCGCCGCCGGGCTCGTCGTCGAGCGGCCCGTGGCCTCGCGTGTGCCGCAGATCGTCGTCGCGGACTCGCGGCGCGCGATGGCAACCGCAGCGGTCGAGTTCTTCGAGCACCCGTCGGACGAGCTCCAGATCGCCGCCGTCACCGGCACGAACGGGAAGACGACGACCGCGTTCCTGCTCTATTCGATCCTCGAGGCCGCGGGCCGCAAGCCCGGGCCTGCTCGGGACGATCGAGTCGCGAATCGGCGGCGAGACGCGGCCGGCAATTCGCACCACGCCCGAGGCGATCGAACTGCAGCGGGCCTTCCGCGAGATGCTCGACGCGGGCGACCGCAGCGCCGCGATGGAGGCGACCTCGCACGGCTCCGAGCTCGGGCGCCTCGCCGGGATCCGCTTCTCCTCGCTCGCCTTCACGAACCTGACCCAGGACCACCTCGACCTGCACGGGACGATGGAGGCGTACTTCGAGGCGAAACGCCGGCTGTTCCTCGACGGACGGCCGCCGGCGGCGATCAACGTCGGCGACGCGTGGGGACGGAAGCTCGCCGAGGACCGTCCTGACGCGCTGACCTACGGCTTCGCCGACGACGCGGAGATTCGGCCCGAAGCGCTCGACGGAATCGACCTCAAGCTCAAGGGCCGCTTCAACGTCGAGAACGCGCTCGCGGCGCTGGCGAGCTGCCGCCTGCTCGGGATCGACGACGCTGCGATCGCAGCCGGGCTGGAAGCCGTCGACGGAGTGCCTGGGCGTTTCGAGGCGGTCGACGAAGGGCAGCCGTTCACCGTGCTGGTCGACTACGCGCACACGCCCGACTCGCTCGAGAACGTGTTGACGACCGCGCGCGAGCTCACGTCGGGCCGAGTGATCTGCGTCTTCGGCTGCGGGGGCGACCGCGACCGCGAGAAGCGCCCGATCATGGGTCGGATCGCCGCCGAGCTGGCCGACGTCCCGATCGTCACGTCCGACAATCCGCGCAGCGAGGACCCCGGCGCGATCATCGACGAGATCCTCGCGGGCATCGACGGCGACGCGGAGATCATCCAGGACCGCCGCTCCGCGATCGCGCACGCGATCGAGACCGCCGAGCCGAGCGATGTCGTCGTCATCGCCGGCAAAGGACACGAGCAGGGTCAGCAGTTCCGTGACCGAACAGTTCCCTTCGATGACCGAGAAGTCGCCCGCGAGGCCCTGAGACGGCTCGGGGCCGCCACGACGTGATCCCGCTCACGCTCGACGAGGTCGCGGAGCTCTGCCCCGGCAAGCTCGACCGTGCGCCCTGGGCGGACGAGGTGACCGGCGTGCAGATCGACTCGCGCCGGATCGAGGAGGGCGACCTGTTCGTCGAGGTCAGCGGCGGCGGAGACTTCGCACGGCACGCGTTCGCTCGCGGGGCAGCGGCGAGCCTGGCGCCGGACGATGCCTTCGCGGCGCTCGGCGCGCTCGGCCGCGAGATCCGGGGGAGGAGCGCCGCGCGCGTCGTGGCGATCACCGGCTCGACCGGCAAGACGTCGACGAAGGACATCCTGGCAGCGATGTGCCGGCCGCACGCGAAGACGGTCGCGGCCGAGGGGGGTCACAACAACGAGATCGGCCTGCCGCTGACGCTGACTCGCATCGAGCCCGACACCGAGCTCGTCGTCTGTGAGATGGGCATGCGTGGGCTGGGACAGATTGCCGAGCTGTGTGCGATCGCGCGTCCGGACGTCGGAGTGATCACGAGCATCGGCCCGGTGCACCTCGAGCTGCTCGGGACGGTCGAGAACGTCGCGCGGGCGAAGGCCGAGGTCGTCGGCGCACTCCCTGCGGGCGGCACCGCGGTCGTGCCCGACGATCCCCTGCTGGAGCCGTATCTCGGCCGTGACGACATCGAGATTCACCGCTTCGGCAAGCAGAACGTGACGGCGTTCGAGCTGATCGAGGGTGGCAGTCGGGTCGGCTTCGACCTCGACGGCGAGACGCTCCAGCTCGAGTTCCCGTTCACCGCGAAGCACCAGGCGCAGAACGCGGTCGCGGCGTTGCTCGCGGTGAAGGCGCTCGGCCTCCCGCTGCCGCAGGGGCGAGTCGAAGTCGAGCTTTCGCGCTGGCGCGGCGAGGAGTCGCCGCTTCCGGGCGGTGGCCTGCTGATCAACGATTCGTACAACGCGAACCCGACCTCCATGCGCGCAGCGCTCGAACACCTTGCGGCGCACGAGGGCCGCACCGTCGCGGTGCTCGGCGAAATGGCCGAGCTCGGTCCGACGTCGCCCGAGTACCACCAGGAGATCGGCGCGCTTGTGAGCGACCTGGGAATCGACGTCGTGCTCGGAGTCGGGGAGCTCGCTCGTGCGTACGGCGGTGAGTGGGTCGCGGACGCAGACAAGGCGGCCGAACGGGCGCCGGAGCTCGTCCAGCCCGGCGACGTCGTCCTGATCAAGGGCTCGCGCGCGGTCGGCCTCGAAGTCGTCGCGGAAGCCCTCTCGGGAGCCACCGCCTAGTGGAACGAGTCCTTGCGGCCGGGATCTTCGCCATGGCCATCTCGATCCTCGCCGGCCCCAAGTTCATCGACTTCCTGCGCCGGAACGAGTTCGGCCAGCACATCCGTGAGGAGCTACCGGCCGAGCACCACCTGAAGCAGGGCACACCGACGATGGGCGGCCTGCTGATCCTGTTTTCGATGGCGATCCCATTCCTCGCGCTCTCGAAATACACCCAGGCCGGTCTCACGGTCTTCTTCGTCACGCTCGCCTGCGGGGCGATCGGCTTCGTCGACGACTGGTTCAAGGTGCGTCACCGCCGATCGCTTGGGCTCAACGGCCGTTGGAAGCTCCTGCTCCTCGCCGCGATCACGGTCGGCGTGGGTTGGTCGGCACACGACATCGGCCTCTCGACAGACGTCTACGCGCCCATCCTCGACTGGCGCATCACGCTCACGGCGTTCGGCTTCTACCTGCTGCTCTTCATCGTCATCGCTGGAGCGTCGAACGGCGCGAACCTGACGGACGGGATCGACGGGCTCGCGGTCGGCGTCGCGATGATCGCGTTGATCACGTTCGCGGCGATGAACGTGGTCACGTGGATCCGCTCGGCACAGGCGATCGACCTGCGCGACGCGTCGGCGCTCGATCTCGCGATCCTCGGGGCCGCCCTCACCGGGGGCGCGATCGGGTTCCTCTGGTACAACGCGTTCCCCGCCGAGGTGATCATGGGCGACACCGGCTCGATGGCCCTCGGGGGCGCGATCGGCGCGTTCGCGGTGATGACGAAAACGGAGCTGCTGCTGCTCCTGATCGGAGGGATCTTCGTCATCGAGGCGGTGTCGGTGATCCTCCAGGTCGTCTCGTTCCGCTACTGGGGCCGGCGCATCTTCCTGATGGCGCCGATCCACCACCACTTCGCGATGAAAGCCTGGTCCGAGACGAAGATCATGGTCCGCTTCTGGATCCTCGCCGCGATCATGTGCGCTGCGGCCTTCGCGTTGTACTACCGCTTCTACCTCGACTTCCGCGCACTGCGATGAGCTGGCTCGTCCTCGGGCTGGCGCGCTCGGGGCAGGCGGCGGCCCTCGCGCTTCGGCGACGCGGAGAGGAGGTGATCGGAATCGATGCGTCGCCGAGCCTCGACGTGGGCAGGCTTGCCGAGGCGGGCGTCGAAGTCCACCTCGGGACCGAGGAGGAGCGTTTGCTCGACGGCGTCGAGACACTGGTCAAGAGCCCCGGGGTGCCTGGTGAGGCACCTCTGGTTCAGGCTGCGCGGACACGCGGGATTCCCGTCTGGAGCGAGGTCGAGCTCGGGTCGCGGCTGCTCGCAACGACGATCGTCGGCGTGACCGGGACGAACGGGAAGACGACGACGAGCGAGCTGCTCGGCGCGATGCTGCGGGCTCCCGTCGCAGGGAACGTCGGGCGGGCGCTGACCGAGCTGGACGGCAGCGTCAGGCCGGGGGAGGTCGTCGTCTGCGAGGTCTCGAGCTTCCAGCTGGAGGACATCCACGAGTTCAAGCCGCACGTCGCCGTCCTGCTGAACCTCGAGCCGGACCACCTCGACCGCCACGGCAGCTTCGAGGCCTATGCCGACGCGAAGCTGCGGATCTTCGAAAACCAGGACGCGGACGACGTCGCGGTCGTCCCGCGGCGCTTCGAACAGATCCCGGGTCGCGCGCAACGGCTCGAGTTCGCGTCGAACGACGAGCTTCCGGCCGAGCCGCTGATCCCGGGCGCACACAACCGCGAGAACGCCGCAGCCGCCGTACGAGCGGCGCGGGCGCTCGGGGTCGACGACGCGAGCATCGCCGACGCGCTCGAGACGTTCCCCGGCGTCGCGCACCGGCTCGAGCCCGTCGCAGATGCGAACGGCGTCCTGTACGTGAACGACTCGAAGGCGACGAACACCGCGGCCGCCCGGCGGGCCGTCGCCGCGTACGACCAACCGCTGCACGTGATCCTCGGCGGCCGCGGCAAGGGTGAGAGCTACACCGAGCTCGCGCTCGACCTCGCGGGCCGTGCCCGGCGCGCCTATCTGATCGGCGAGACGGCGCGGGCCATGGACGTCGCTCTCGAGCTCGCGGGTGTCGACCACGAGCTGAGCGGCGACCTCGAGACCGCGGTGCGCTCCGCGGCGAGGAACGCCCGCCCGGGGGAGATCGTGCTGCTCGCTCCCGCGTGCGCGAGCTACGACCAGTTCCACGATTTCGAAGAGCGCGGTGAGGCCTTCAAGCGCCTCGTCGCCGAGGTCGCCGGTTGAAGCGCGGCCAGCTCGACTCGCACATCCTCGTCCTCGTCACGCTCGGCCTGACGGCGTTCGGGCTCGTGATGGTCTACAGCGCGACCTCGGCGCCCGCGGCGATCGGCGGAGGCGACTCGATCTTCTACCTCAAGCGGGAGTCGATCTACGCGGCGATCGGGGTTGTCCTGCTCCTGGTCGCGTCGCGGATCGACTACCGGACGCTCCGCCATCTCGCGCCGTTCCTGATGCTCGCGAGCTTCGGCCTCTGTGTCGCCGTGCTGGTCCTCGGAGAGCAGGTGAACGGAGCGCGCCGCTGGCTCGGCGTCGGGCCGCTCGCGTTCCAGCCCTCGGAGCTCGCGAAGATCAGCCTCGCGATCTGGGCGTCGGCGTACCTGGCGCGGCACCGGGCTCCGCAGTCGCTGAAGCAGCTCCTGCGTCCGATCGGGCTCACGACCGGGCTCATGGCGGGCCTGATCCTGCTCGAGCCCGACCTCGGGACCGTGATTGCGATCGGAATCGTCCTCGGGGCGATCCTCGTCGTCTCCGGCGTGCCGCTGCGCGTCCTTGCAGCCGGCGGCTCGATCGCCGTCGCGCTCGGGCTCGCCGCGATCTGGTTCGAGCCGTACCGCCGCGCGCGCCTGTTCAGCTTCCTCGATCCCAGGCACGATGCGCAGGGCGCCGGGTTCCAGACGTTGCAGGCGATCATCGGCTTCGGCTCCGGCGGGATCTTCGGGACCGGGATCGGGCAGGGCGTGGCGAAGGTGAACTACCTGCCCGAGGCGCACACGGACATGATCTTCGCGACGATCGGCGAGGAGCTCGGGCTCATCGGCGCCGCGCTGGTGATTGCCGCGTACTGCGTATTCGCGTACGCCGGGCTGCGCGTCGCGCTGCGGTGCCGCGATCCGTTCGGGAAGCGCCTCGCTGCGGGCTTGACGACGCTCGTCTGCGGACAGGCGCTGGTCAATCTCGCCGCGGTCCTGGGACTGGCTCCGTTGACCGGAATCACGTTGCCGTTCGTCTCCTACGGCGGGTCGAGCCTCGTTGTGTCGCTCGCCTCGGTCGGCGTGCTCCTTAACATCGCGGGACATGCCGGGGCAAAGAGCGCTCAAGTGCCTGATCGCAGCAGGCGGGACCGCCGGCCACGTGCTGCCGTCGCTGGCCGTCGCGGAGGCGCTCGTCGCGCGGGAAGTCACGGTGACGTTCGCCGGGTCGCCGGATCGCGCCGAGGCGCGGCTCGTTCCTGAGGCCGGCTTCCAGCTCGACACGTTCCAGGTCTCCGGGCTCCCGCGCCGTCCAGGGCCCGCTCAGGCGCGCGCCGTCGGGAAGGCGATGCGCGCGCCGAAGGCGTGCAAGCGGATCCTGCGCGCGCGGGAGCCCGACGTCGTGCTCGGCGGTGGGGGTTACGTCGCCGGGCCGATGGTCTACGCCGCGTCACGCCTCGCCATCCCCGCCGCGCTGATGGAGGCCGACGCGCACCTCGGGCTCGCCAACCGGTTGGCCGCGCCGTTCGCCGAGCGCGTGTTTCTGGCCTTCCCGATCGAGGGCCGCGAGCGGCCGAAGTACCGCGTCACCGGCCGGCCGATCCCGGCACGAAACCGGGCAACCTCCCGTGCGGAAGGCCGCCGCGTCTTCGACCTGCCGCCGCGAGCGCGCGTGCTACTCGTCTTCGGCGGCAGCCAGGGTGCGAGGAGCCTGAACGACGAGATCGTCGAGGCGTTCGGCGCGGCCGGGCCCGCCGTGCTGCATCTGTGCGGGGACCGCGACTTCGAGCGGCTGCGCGATCGCGTCCGGCGCGACGACTACCGGCTGGTTCCGTTCACGAACGACTTCGGCGCTGCAGTCGGGGCGGCGGACCTCGTCGTCGCGCGGGCGGGCGGCTCCGTCTGGGAGGTCGCTGCAGCGGGCAAGCCCGCGATCCTCGTCCCGTACCCGTTCGCGACCGCCGACCACCAGGCGAAGAACGCGCGCTTCTTCGAGCGCGCAGGCGCGGCGATCACCGTCCCAGAAACGGAGCTCGGGCGCGTGGCCGATCTCGCGCGATCGCTGATCGGCGATCCGGACCGGCTGAAGGAGATGGGCGACGCGATGAAGCGGGTCGCGAAGCCGAACGCGGCCGAGGAGATCGCGGAGGGCCTGATCCAGCTTGCGTCTTGAAGGCCGCAGGCTCTGGTTCGTGGGAATCGGGGGCGCCGGCCTCTCGGGCTACGCCGTGCTCGCGAAGGCGTGGGGGGCAGAGGTCGCCGGCTGGGACCGCCACGAGACGCCGTACCTCGAGCACGTACGCGCCGCCGGGATCCCGGTCACGGTGTCGAACGAGATCGAGCCTCCTCCGGACGGCTACGAAACGGTCGTGTCCACCGCGTACATGTCCGAGTGCCAGGCACTGGGACATGTCTCGAAGAGCCGGGCCGAGTTCCTCGCGGAACTTGTCTCCCTGCAGGACGCGATCGTCGTCTCGGGTGCGCACGGCAAGACGACGACGGCCGGGATGGTGGCGTTCGTTCTCGATCGGCTCGGGCACGACCCGTCGTTCTTGATCGGTGGCGAGATCCCCCAGCTGGGCGGAAACGCGCGAGCCGGCGAAGGCTGGCTCGTGGTCGAGGGTGACGAGTCCGACCGGACGATCGAGTTGTTGCGTCCGAAGATCGCGGTCGTCACGAACGTCGATCTCGACCATCACTCCGAGTTCGCGTCCCGCGCCGAGGTGGAGGAGTTGTTCGAGCGCTGGCTCGCGGAGGTGCCGCACGTCGTCCGCGCCGACGAGCTGGAGCCGGCCGATGTCGAGCTGGCCGTGCCCGGCGAGCACAACCGGCTCAACGCCGCGGCCGCGCTCGCCGCGCTCGAACTGGCGGGCGTCGACCGCGAAAAGGCCGCGAAGCACCTGGCCGAGTTCGCAGGAGCGGGTCGGCGCCTGGAGCCCCGCGGCGAGGCCCGCGGCGTTCGCGTGCTCGACGACTACGCACACCATCCGGCCGAGATCCGCGCGACGATCGAGGCCGTCCGCGACGGCCATCGCGTGCTCGTTCTCTTCCAGCCGCACCTCTACTCGCGCACGCGTCATCTTGCGCACGAGCTCGGCGCAGCGCTCGCGACGGCGGACGTCGCCGCCGTGACCGAGATCTACCGCGCCCGCGAGGAGCCCGTCGAAGGTGTGAGCGGCAAGCTCGTCGTCGACGCCATGGCCGAGGCACGGGCCGGGATGACCGTTGGCTGGACGCCGAGCGTCGAGCAGGGAGCGCGCTTCCTCGCCCGGCGCGCACGGGCCGGCGACGTGGTGCTGACGATGGGCGCCGGCAACGTCGACGAGGCTGTTCCGCTCCTGCTCGCGGAGCTCGCGTGAACATCGAGCAGGGCGTCCCGCTGGGACGACTGACGACCGTCGGGATCGGCGGGCCTGCGCGCCACTTCGCACGGCCGGCGACCGTGGGTGAGCTCGAGGAGGCGCTTCGCTGGGCTGCGACCGAGGAGCTCGATGTGTTCACGATCGGGCTCGGCTCGAACGTGCTCGTCGCCGACGAGGGCGTCGATTCGCTCGCGCTCCGGCTCGAGGGGGAGCTGGCGGCGGCGGAGACGCGCGACAGCCTCCTCGTTGCTGGCGGCGGCGCTGCGAATGCCGTGTGCCTGCATCGCACGCGCGCGGCCGGGCTCGGCGGGTTCGAGTTCGCCTGTGCGATTCCCGGAACGGTCGGCGGCGGTGTGCGGATGAACGCCGGTGCGTACGGCGGCGACTGGCGCGGGATTCTCGAGCGTGCCCTCGTCGTCGCGGCCGAAGGCTCGTACTGGCGCACTCCCGACGAGCTGGGCCTCGAATATCGTCGCTCGGCACTCAAACCGGGCGAGGTCGTCGCGCAGGCGGAGTTCCGGCTCGGCCCGAAGCCGCCCGACGAGATCAAGGCGACAGTCGCCGCTCTCCAGGCGAAGCGCAAGGCTGCTCAGCCGACGAACAAGCGCACGTTCGGCAGCGTCTTCAAGAACCCCGAGCACGAGCTGTCCGCGGGCCGCATGCTCGAGGCGGTCGGACTCAAGGGGCACCGGATCGGCGGCGCCCAGATCTCTCCCCGACACGGCAACTTCATCGAGAACGCGGGCGACGCCCGGGCGATGGACGCGCTCGCGTTGATGGCCGAGGCGCGAAGGCGCGCGCTCGAGGAGTTCGGGATCGAGCTCGTCCACGAGGTGCGCTTCGTCGGTGGGCTCGAGCTCCCGCCGGCCGGCGAGACCCTGTAGGGCTTCCGCCTCGCACGCCGAACTCGGCTGAGTGCCTGCGTCTCGCAAGCCGGTTTCGCGTACCGCCGTGCTCCCGCTGCCCACCCGGGCGGCGCCGTTCTCGATCCCGCTGCCGTCGGGCCGCGCGTTGCTCGTCGCGTTCGCGGCAGTGGCTGCGATCGTGGGCGGGTACTTCGCGGCCAGAGAGACGTCGATGTTCGCCGTTCAGCGCATCGAGGTCACCGGCGCGCGGCCCTCTGTCATCGAGCGCGTCGACGCAGCGCTCGCGCCGCTCGACGGAACCAGTCTGCTCTCCTTGAACGCCGCGGACCTCGACGAGCGCCTCTCACGGCTCCGCGACGTCAGCCTCATCTCCTACGACCGGGCGTTCCCGCACACCGCGAAGGTCGTCGTTTCCGCCGAGCGGCCCGTCGCCGTGCTCAGGCGCGGCTCGCAGGCGTGGATCGTCACCGAGCGCGGTCGCGTGCTCGAGCCGATGGGCGATCCGCGAGCGTCGGGTCTCCCGCGCATCTGGGCTGCGGACGCACCCATTCCGAGCGCAGGCGAGATGCTGACCACGGACGAGGCGCTTCGCCCTGCCCGCCTGCTCGGCGGCGTGCTCTCGGCAGACTCCGGTCTCTTCCGTCACGTCCGCGAGGCGCGGTACGTGGACGGCGACCTCTCGCTCGTCCTCGGGAGTGGGACCGAGATCCGGCTCGGAGACGCGGACGATCTTGCGCTGCAGCTCGCTGTCGCGGAGCGTGTGCTCGAAGCGACGGGCCCCGGCAAGCAGTACGTCGACGTCAGCGTCCCGCAACGGGCGGTCGTTCAGTAACCTCAAGTCTTAGGTTTAGGGTTAGTGTTATGGGTGAGAGTAGGCGTTGACATGGGGCTTCGACGGACGTACTCTGGGGCGGCCTTGCGTCCGGCAGCAGCCGTACGCTCCACTACAGGTTGAGGTCGAGAATCCATGAGCATGCGCGATCCCTCCCAGAAATTTCTCGCAGTCCTGAAGGTCGTCGGCGTCGGCGGCGGCGGCTCGAATGCCGTCAACCGCATGGTCGACGCCGGTCTCACCGGCTGCGAGTTCATCGCTGTCAACACCGACGCCCAGGCGTTGCTGATGACCGACGCGGACGTGAAGCTCCAGGTCGGCACCGAGTCGACGCGCGGCCTCGGCGCCGGCGCCAACCCGGAGGTCGGTCGGGCCGCGGCGCACGAGAGCCGCGACGAGCTGAAGGAGTCGCTCAAGGGCGCGGACATGGTCTTCGTGACCGCGGGCGAGGGCGGCGGCACCGGGACGGGCGGAGCTCCCACCGTTGCCGAGCTCGCGAGGGAGATCGGCGCGATCACCGTCGGCGTCGTCACGCGACCGTTCTCGTTCGAGGGGCGCAAGCGCGCCGAGCAGGCAGAGCTCGGCATCCGCGACCTCCGCGAGAACGTCGACACATTGATCGTGATCGAGAACGACCGGCTGCTCCAGGTCGTCGACAAGGACACGTCGATCGTCGACGCGTTCCGCATGGCCGACGACGTGCTGCGCCAGGGCGTCCAGGGCATCACCGACCTGATCACGATCCCGGGGCTCGTCAACCTCGACTTCGCCGACGTGCGCACGATCATGCGCGACGCCGGCTCGGCACTGATGGGCATCGGCGTCGCCTCGGGCGAGGGCCGCGCGGGAGAGGCGGCGCGGATGGCGGTCTCGTCCCCGCTGCTCGAGGCCTCGATCGAGGGCGCGACCGGGATCCTGCTCAACGTCACCGGCGGGCCGGACATGGGCCTGTTCGAGGTGAACGAGGCGGCAGAGGTCGTGACCGGCGCGGCCGACCAGAACGCGAATGTCATCTTCGGCGCCGTGATCGACCAGGGCGTCAAGGACGAAGTGCGTGTGACCGTGGTCGCAACGGGCTTCGGTCCGGAGCGGTACCGGCGCCGCCGGCGCGAGGAGCGTCCGGCGGAAGAGGGATCCGAGCGACGCACGCCGACGAGAGAGGAAGGCGCCTTCGAGGTGCCCGACGACGTGCTCGAGGTCCCGTCCTTCCTGCGCGACGCCTGACCTCGGCCGGCAGCCCGTTTAGAAAACCTTCACCGGAGGTACCTGGTTGCGTGCCCTCCAGGTGAGCCTCCAAGGGCTCGCCATGGCACG
The DNA here is from genome assembly GCA_963812695.1 of uncultured Actinomycetes bacterium. Classification (GTDB taxonomy): domain Bacteria; phylum Actinomycetota; class Thermoleophilia; order Gaiellales; family Gaiellaceae; genus VAXT01. Next base: position 83,749 of record CAWEWD010000004.1, on the reverse strand, counting down.
GTCAGCCGCTCCGCCGAGCGGCTGACCCCTTTATGGGCGCCTTCATTAGCATCCGCTCGGCATGCAGACCCTCCTCCGTACGCCTCTCTACGAACGCCACGTCGCGCTCGGCGCGCGCATGGTTCCGTTCGCCGGCTGGGAGATGCCCGTGCAGTACGAGGGCGTCATTCCCGAGCACCGGGCCGTGCGCGAGGACTGCGGCGTGTTCGACGTCTCACACATGGGCCGGTTCGAGTTCGAAGGCCCGAAGGTGCCCGCCGCGCTTCAGCGGTTGCTCTCGAACGACATCGACAAGGTCGACCTGGGCGGCGCTCAGTACACGCTCCTCACGAACGAGACCGGCGGAATCATCGACGACCTGATCGTCTACCGGGTCGAGTCGGGTCGCTTCGTCCTCGTCGTCAACGCGTCCAACCGCGAGGCGGACTTCGAATGGATCGACGGGCGTGGCGGCGCAGGCACCGACCTGCGTGACAAGACCGACGAGTTCGCGCTGCTCGCCGTGCAGGGCCCGCGCTCGCTCGAGCGCCTCGAACTGGACGAGGCTCCGCCCTTCACGTTCGAGATGGGCGAGGTCGCGGGGATCGAAGTGATGGTCAACCGCACCGGCTACACCGGGGAGAAGGGCGTCGAGCTGATGGTGATGGCCGAGGACGCCGGGCGGCTCTGGGACGAGATCGTCGGGCGCGGGGCCAGGCCGTGCGGGCTCGGAGCGCGCGACACCCTGCGGCTCGAGGTCTGCTACCCGCTGCACGGGAACGACATCGGCCCGGACACGGACGCGATCTCGGCCGGTCTCGGCTGGGTGTGCGCGCTCGACACGGAGTTCACGGGCGTCGAGGAGCTTCGCCGGATCAAGGAGGACGGGCCGGCCCGCAAGCTCGTGGCGTTCGTCATGCAGGACCCCGGCATCCCGAGGCAGGGCATGGGCATCGAGGAAGGCGGCGAGGTGACCTCCGGCTCGCACTCGCCGATGCTCGATCGCGGCATCGGCATGGGCTACGTCGCGGCGGAGCACACGTCCCCCGGGACGACGCTGACGATCGACGTCCGCGGGAAGCCGCGACGCGCTGAAGTTGTCAAGAAACCGATCTACAACAAGGAGGCATAAGGAGTGCCCGCAGCCGAGAGCTACCCCGACGAGCTCCGCTACAACGCCGAGCACGACTGGGCCAGGATCGAGGGCGACGAGGCGACCCTCGGCGTCACCTGGTTCGCGCAGGATTCGCTCGGCGACCTCGTCCACTTCGAGCCGCCCGAGGACGGTGCCGCTGTGACGAAGGGCTCCTCCTACGGCGAGGTCGAGTCGGTGAAGGCGGTCTCGGATCTGATCTCGCCGCTCTCAGGCACCGTGATCGAGGTCAATCAGAAGGTCGTCTCGGAGCCCGAGACGGTCAACGAGGATCCGTACGGCGAAGGCTGGCTCGTGCGCATCAGCCTGGGCGACGCCTCGGAGGTGGACGACCTGATGGACGCTGCGGCCTACAAGGCCCTCGTGGCCGAGCAGTGAGCTTCCTCTCTCTGACGGAGCGCGACCGCGACGAGATGCTCGCGGCAATAGGCGTCGACTCGATCGACGAGCTCTTCCGCGACATCCCCACAGGCGTTCGCTTCGACCGCGAGCTCGACCTCGAGCCGGCGCTCTCCGAGCAGGAGATCGTCGCTCACCTCGAGGAGCTCGCGGGGCGCAACGTCGACACCGGCCGCGAGCTGTCCTTCCTCGGCGCCGGTATCTACGACCACTACGTACCTGCGGTCGTCGACGCCGTCCTCCAGCGCGGCGAGCTCCTGACGGGCTACACGCCGTACCAGCCCGAGATGAGCCAGGGCGTCCTGCAGGCGATCTTCGAGTACCAGACGGCGATCTGCGAGCTGACCGGGATGGAGGTCTCCAACGCGTCCGGCTACGACGGGACGACGGTCGCAGCGGACGCCTGCTACGTCGCGAAGCACGTCACGGGCCGCTCGCGCGTGGTGCTCGCCGAGACGCTCAACCCGCAGGTCCGCCAGGTCGTGAAGACCTACGCCCCCGGGTTCGGGCTCGAGGTCGTCGAGGTACCTCATCGGGACGGTGTCACCGACCCCGACGAGCTCCGCGAGGCAGCTCGTGACGCCGCGTGCGTGATCTTCCAGCAGCCGAACTTCTTCGGCTGCCTCGAGCCGGCGCCGGATCTGGCGGCCGCCGCGAACGACGCCGGTGCGCTCCCCGTCGCCCATGTCGACCCGGTCTCCCTCGGCGTGCTCGAGGCACCGGGTGTCTACGGCTGCGCGATTGCGATCGGCGAAGGCCAGGCGGCGGGCAACTACCAGTCGTACGGCGGACCGCACTACGGGTTCATGGCCGCGCGCTCCGAGTATGTGCGACGCATGCCCGGCCGGATCGTCGGTGAGACGACCGACGTCGAAGGCCGGCGCGCCTATGTCTTGACCCTGCAGACCCGCGAGCAGCACATCCGCCGCGAGAAGGCGACGTCGAACATCACCACGAACCAGACGCTGCTCGCGCTGGCCGGGCTCGCCCATCTCGCGTGGCTCGGGCCTCAGGGTCTGCGGGAGCAGGGGGAGACCTGCATGGCCCTCGCCGCGTACGCACAGGAGCGGCTCGGTCTCCCACTCGTGTTTTCAGATCGGGCAACGTTCAAGGAGTTTGCCATCCGGGTCGGACGACCCGCGGACGAGGCGATCCGGGCGGCACGCGCCCATGGCGTCCACCCCGGCTACGCGCTTCGCCGCGACTACGCGGGCATGGAAGACGCGCTCCTCGTCTGCGTGACGGAGAGGCGCACCGAGGCCGACATCGACCGGCTCGCGGAGGTGCTGGCCGCGTGAAGCTGATCTACGAGAAGTCGCAGGAAGGCCGGCGGGCGTCGAGCCTGCCGCCACGCACCCTGCCCGTCCCCGACATCCCCGAGGAGCTCCGGCGCGAGCGGCCGCCGAGGTTGCCCGAGATCTCCGAGCCCGAGCTCGTCCGTCACTTCACCCAGCTCTCGACGCGCACGTTCGGCGTCGACACCGGCTTCTATCCGCTCGGCTCGTGCACGATGAAGCACAACCCGCGGGTCAACGAGCGGGTCGTGAACTTCCCCGGCTTCCGCGATCTCCACCCCCTCCAGGAGGAGGACGGCGCGCAGGGCGCGCTCGAGCTCATGTGGCGCCTCCAGGAGATCCTCGCCGAGGTCGCCGGGTTGCCCGCGGTCTCGCTCCAGCCCGCGGCGGGTTCCCAGGGCGAGCTGACCGGGCTGATGCTGATGCGCGCGTACTTCGCCGAGCGCGGCGAGTCCGACACGAGACACAGGATCGTCATCCCCGACACTGCCCACGGCACGAACCCGGCGAGCGTGACCATGGCCGGCTACGAGGTGACGCCCGTCCAGACCGACCCGCGCGGGAACATCGACGTGGACGACCTCCGGACCAAGGTCGACGAGCAGACCGCCGGGCTGATGCTCACGAACCCGTCGACGCTCGGCCTGTTCGACGAGAACATCGAGGAGATCGCGCAGATCTTCCACGGCGCCGGGGCCCTCATGTACTACGACGGCGCGAACCTGAACGCCGTCTGCGGGCTCTCGCGGCCGGGCGACATGGGCTTCGACATCGTCCACTTCAACCTGCACAAGACGTTCTCGCAGCCGCACGGAGGCGGCGGCCCCGGCGGAGGACCGATCGCCGTCCGCGACCGGCTCGAGCCGTACCTGCCGGTGCCTGCGGTCGTCCGCGACGGCGAGCGATTCCGCTACGACTACGACCGGCCGCAGACGATCGGCAAGGTGCGCGGGTTCGCGGGTCCGTTCGGCGTCTTCGTCCGCTCGTACGCGTACATCCGCTCCTACGGGCCGCGCCTGCGCGAGATGTCCGAAGTCGCCGTGTTGAACGCGAACTACCTGCTCGCGCAGCTCAAGGATGCGTACGAGCTGCCCTTCGACCGGCTCTGCATGCACGAGTTCGTGCTCTCGGCGCGCACGCTCAAGCGCCGGGACGGGATCACGGCCCTCGACGTCGCCAAGCGGCTCATGGACTACGACTTCCACCCGCCGACGATCTACTTCCCGCTCAACGTCCCGGAGGCGCTGATGATCGAGCCGACCGAGACCGAGGCGAAGGAGACGCTCGACGAGTTCGTCGAGGCGATGCTCGAGATCGTGCGCGACGCGTCCGAGCGTCCCGAGGTGCTGAAAGAGGCGCCTCACGACCGGCCCGTCGGACGGGTGGACGAGGTCAAGGCCGCGAAGCGCGCGGTCGTCCGCTACCTGTTCGAAGATCACCCCGACCTGTCCGGGGACGACGGCGGCCGCCCCAGACAGCTCGAAGCTCAGAAAGGCGCCTAGAGCAGATCGACGTCGACTTCTGGCTCGGTCAGCCAGCCGTGGCGCTCGCGCTGGCGGCGGAGCCACCAGTAGGCGATCCCCACGAACACGAGGCCGACCAGCAGTCGGACGTCCGCCCACGCGAGGGCGAACCAGAACACGACGACCGAGGCATACGTTGCCCAGCGGAACAGACGGTCTTTTTGGAACAGGCGCCACAGAGAGACGGCAAGATTCATGCGCCCTCACTTGGGTTGCGGTCGCTCACATGATCGGTGCACCCGTGGGAAACGTCTATCCCCTATGCGGGGGCCGACGTTAGGATCGCCGACCGATGACTGACGTCGTCGCATCGGAGGAGCAACCGCCGGAGATCCCGCCGATCGAGCCTCCGCGGCCGCACACCGTCCGGCTCATCGATCACGACGACCTGAAACGCTCGCGCCTGACCGTGCTCGTCCGGGCTGCGCTCGTACTGCCGCACCTGATCTGGCTGCTCCTCTACACGCAGGTCGCGCTGTTCGTCGCGGTTGCCAACTGGATCGTCACGCTGATCAAGGGGCGATCGCCGTCGCGGATGCACCGCTGGCTCGTGCGCTATCTGCGCTACACCGTCTACGTGTACTCCTACCTCTACGTGCTCGCGGACCCGTACCCGCCGTTCCATGGCGACCACCGGAGCTACAGGATCGACCTCCAGGTCGAAGGGCCGGACGACCAGCGCCGGCTCGTGACCGGGTTCCGGCTCGTGCTCGTCATTCCCGCGTTCGTGCTCAGCTGGGTGCTGAGCCAGGTCTTGCAGGTGATCGCGCTGCTCGCCTGGGTGATCGCGATCTTCCTCGGCCGGATTCCGCGCGGGATGGAGCAGCTCGGCCTGTACTGCCTGCGCTATCAGACCCAGGTGTATGCCTACCTGCTCGTGATCACGGACCGGTACCCGACCACGGCGGGCAACTGACTGTGATCGACCTCCGCTCCGATACGGCGACGAAGCCGACGCAGGCGATGCGCGAGGCGATGGCGAACGCCGAGGTCGGTGACGAGCAGATCCGGGAGGACCCGACGGTCAACGAGCTCGAGCGGCGGGCGGCCGAGGTCCTGGGCCACGAGGACTCGGTCTTCGTGCCCACCGCGACGATGGCGAACGAGATCGCGCTGCGTGTGCTCAGCGAGCCCGGCGACGAGCTGATCGCCGAGGAGCTGTCGCACATCCTGATCGCCGAGCTCGGCGGCCCGGCGGTGCATGCGGGGCTGATGACGCGCCCGCTTCCGTCCGTGGCAGGGCGGTTCACGACCGACCAGGTGCGTGCCGCTGCCCGGAGGGGCGACCTCGGGCACGTGCCGACGACCCGAATCGTCGCGATCGAGAACACACACAACGCTTCGGGCGGGCGCGTCTGGCCGCTCTCGGATGTCGAAACGATGGCCGAGACGTGTCGCGAGCTCGACCTCAGCCTGCACCTGGACGGCGCACGGCTCTTCAACGCCGCTGTCGCGAGCGGCGTGGAGCCGTCGGTGATCGCCGGCCATGCGGACACGGCGACGGTCTGCTTCTCGAAGGGGCTCGGCTGCCCGCTCGGCGCGATCGTCGCCGGCTCGGCGGAGCGCATGGTGCGTGCACGGCGCTTCAAGCACCAGTTCGGCGGCGCCATGCGGCAGGCCGGGATCGTCGCGGCCGCCTGCGTGTACGCACTCGATCACAACGTCGACCGGCTGGCCGAGGACCACGCACGTGCGCGCCGGCTGGCCGAGGCGCTGCACGGGGCGGGCGTCTCGGTCGATCTCGAGCGTGTCGAGACGAACTTCATCCAGCTCGACGTCGGCTCGATGGGGCTGACGGAGAGCGATGCGACCGAGCGGCTGCTGGCCGAGGGCGTGCGCGTGTCCGGAACGCTCCTGCCGGGCGTGCTGCGCGCCGTGACGCATCTCGGGATCGTCGACGAGGACATCGACCACGCCGTCGATGCAATCCCTCGCGCGCTGGGCGCTCAGCGATCGCCCGCGATGAAGAACGCAGCGGCGACGACCACGTAGAGCAGGATCAGCGCGGCACCGTCTCGTCGGCTCGACTTCCGGTCGACGAAGAACGTCGCGACGACGAGGGCCGATGCTCCGAGCGCGGCGATCTCGACCGGTCTGAAGGAGAGCGCCAGAGGGTTGATCGCCCACGAAAGAAGCGCGACCGCTGGAATGAGGAACACCGCGACCTGGGCGCCGGAGGAGAGCGCGATCTCCGCCGCGAGGTCGACCTTGCCGCGGTGTGCGACGACGACCGCTCCGCCGTGCTCGGCGGCGTTGCCGACGATCGCGACGATCACCGCGGCGACGAAGAAGTCGGAGAGGTGCGCCTTCTCCGCGAATGTCTCGATCGACCCGACGAGGATCTCGGCGATCAGCGCAGTGACCACGGTCGCGGCAGCAAGGACGCCGATTGCGCTCGACAACGCCCAGACGCCTTCCTCGTCCTCGGCCGCGACGTGGTGCGCGCGGTGCCGGCGGAGCTGCCACCACGTGACGCCGACGTAGAGGACGAGCAGGAAGATCGCGATCGGAATCGAGAGAACGGCGAGCGAGTGACGTGACGGGTCGCCGTCCCAACTCGGAACTGCGGGCACGAGGAACGCGACCGTCGCCACGAGGATCAGTCCGAGCCAGACGAAGCTCGAATCGCGGTCGAGGCGCATGTCGCCCGTGCCGACGAGGAGCGAGAAGCCGAGGACGAGCAGGATGTTGCCGACGACGCTCCCGGTCAGCGAGCCGCGCACGACCTCCGTCAGGCCCTTGTTGATCGCGAGCAGCGAGATGATCAGCTCAGGCGCGTTGCCGAAGGTGGCGTTCAGGAAGCCGCCGATGCCCGGCCCGGTGTGGTGCGCCGCGTGCTCGGTCGCCTCGCCGATCAACCAGGCGAGCGGGACGAGCGAGAGCGATGCGAGGACGAACAGCTCGACGTCGCCGAGATCGAGCAGGAGATCCGCGGCGAACGTGACGGGCGCGAGGGCGAGGGAGCCCCAGAGGATCTTCCGCGCCACGCGGCTAGGTTATCGCGATGCTCCGCGCGGTTCTGATCACGGAGGAACCCAGGGTTCCCCCGTGTGCCCCCTCCTTGGCACCACTCGTTGGACAAGCACTGCTGTGCCTGCGGCGGGCAAAGCCCGCCTCCGGCCTGGGAACGCCACTGCGGAGCCGGCACGGAGGGTTCTGAGTGCTCCGGGCGGTTCTCTTCGATTGGGGCGACACGCTGATGGAGTTCCGGTTCGACGAGGAGCTCATGGACACGGCGTTTCGGGCAGGCCTCGAGGCTCTCGGTCGCGACGACCTCGCTCCCGCCGACGAGGTCCGGGCGCTCTTCCGGGAACAGTTCGAACCGCTGTTCTGGGTGCCTGGAACGCTCGAGGAGATCGAGTACCCGGGCGTAATCCGCGAGACGCTCGCGCACTTCGGCGTCGAAGTTTCGGACGAGGAGCTCGACCGCTTTCTCGAGGCGGAGCACGAAGCGTGGCAGCCGGCACGTGTGCTCGGAGCGACGACGCACGCCATGCTCGAGTCGCTTCGGTCGCGCGGTCTGAGGCTCGGGCTGGTCTCGAACGCGTTCGACCCCGGCTGGCTGTTGCGCCGCGATCTCGAGCAGATGGGGATCGCAGAAAGGATCGACTTTGCGGTCTTTTCGTCGGAGGTCGGGAAGCGCAAGCCGCACCCGGAGATCTTCGAACGGGCGCTGACGGCGCTCGATACGGCGGCTGACGAGTCGCTCTTCGTCGGAGACCGCCTGTTCGAGGACGTCCGCGGCGCCGGCCAGCTCGGCATGACGACCGTTCAAGCCCTCTGGTTCCGCGCCGACGAGAACCCGGACGGGGCCGAGCCGGATCACCAGGCGTTCACGCAGATGGACGTGCTGAACATCGCCGATCGGCTGCTCGACTCGGGCTGACCAAGCATTTTAAAATGCGGTTGTCAAGTCTTGCGGATCGGGCCGGTCGCCCCGAAAATGTCCGCACGATGCGGCGCCTGGAGGTCGTTCCGCAGGGGCTCCCTCTCCATCCACAGGACGAGGTCGGTTGCAGGCGCTGCGGTGTCCATTGCGACAAGGTGGTGTACCCGTCGGCTTGTGTCGCTCGTGGCTGTCCGTTCCTCTACTCGTTCGAGGAAGTGGGGCGGACGTACGTCGGGTGCCTGCAGAAGGTGTTCGACGTCGAGATCGACCTCGTGCTCATGCTCGAGGCCGAGCAGCGCGGCCAGTTCGGGGCTGTGCGTGCGAGCAAGCGGTCGCTGCCGATGTGCCACGTCGAGGTCGAGGCCTGCTACGAGGGCCGGGAAGAAGACATCGGGTGCGTCAACCCGGAGTTCCACGAGCTCCCGGTCGGCGAGCCGAGCTTCCGGATCTTCGCGCAGGTCAGTCCGAGCGCGTAGCGCTCTGTCCGCGAAGCGGACCAGTGGAGGGGGTCTCGGGGGAACCGGGAGGTTCCCCCGGAGAGAGAGGCGGCGCCTCTACGCGAATTGACACGAAGCTGGCACTGTTCGGCAACAGACACGTGCGCGTTTCTCGAATAGGCTGAAAACAGGAGGGAGGCCCGCGGCCGGACCCCGCGGAGGCGATGTCTTCTCAGAGCGTGTCTGGCACCGACACGGATGGGCGGCGGTTGGCTCACCGTTTTGCCTTCGACGCGCGGGGCCGGCTCGAGGCCAGTTTCTTCGCCTTGCTGACCTCGTCAGCGTTCGGGCCGTGCCCATCCTCACCCGGCACTTCGAGCACGGCGGGCAAGCCCTGGAGTTTCGGGTGGCGCAGGAAGACGCTCAGCTTCTTGCCCATCAACCCGTCGCCGATGTTCGCGTGCCGGTCGCGATTCGAGCCGAACGGCGCCGCCGAGTCATTGACGTGCAGGGCGCGCAGTCGGTCGAGGCCGATCGAGTCGTCGAGCTCGGTGAGCATCGCGTCGAGCGCCGCCGCGTCCGTTACGTCGTAACCGGACGCGTACAGGTGGCACGAGTCGAGGCAGACGCCGAGCCGCGGATGTCCGCCGAGCCGGTCGAAGATCACGGCCAGCTCTTCGATCGACCGCCCGATCGTCGCCCCCGTGCCGGCGCAGTTCTCCATCAGCAGCCATGTCGTGTCCGAGCAGCGGTCGAGCACCTTCTTCATCGCCTTGACGACCCGCTCGAGCCCTGCGTCCATCCCCGCGCCGAGATGCGAGCCGACGTGGAAGACGACCCCGTCGGCCTCGATCGCGCACCCGACGTCGACCGTGTTCGACAAGGCCGCAACCGACTTGTCGTAGAAGTCGTCCTTCGGGTTCGCGAGGTTGATCAGGTAGAGCGCATGGCACAGGACGCCGTCGATCCCCGCCTCGGCTCGCCGCTCCTTGAACCGCTCGAAGTTCTCCGGCGGATGGTTCGTCGGCCGCCACATGCGCGGGCTCTGCGTGAAGACCTGCACCGAATCGGCGCCCATCTCCTCGGCCCGGTCGATCGCCGTGTGGATCCCGCCCGCCGACGAGACGTGAGCTCCGATGAACACGGTCCCTACGATACGGCGCATGCCACCGGTCGTCCGCTTCGCCCCGAGCCCCACGGGCTTCCTCCACATCGGAGGCGTCCACACCGCGCTCTTCAACTGGCTCTTCGCGCGACACGAAGGTGGCGAGTTCCGCCTCCGGATCGAGAACACGGACACGAGTCGCGAGGTCGACACGGCCACCGAGCAGATCCAGGAGTCGCTCCGCTGGATCGGGCTCGACTGGGACGGCGAGCTCACCTTCCAGCTCGACCGCATGGAGCGCTGCAGAGAAGAGGCGCAACGCCTCGTCTCCGAAGGCAGGGCCTACGAGGACGAAGGCGCGATCCGGATGCGCATGCCCGACGAGGGCGCGACTGCCTGGGAAGACCTGATTCGCGGCCGCATCGAGTATCCGAACGAGAAGATCGAGGACGTGGTCATCGTTCGCGCAGACGGGCGGCCGACCTACAACTTCGCCTCGCCGGTCGAGGACTGGCTCGACGAGATCACCCATGTCCTGCGCGGCGACGACCACATCTCGAACACGCCGAAGCAGATCCAGATCCTCGAGGCTCTCGGCGCGCCTCTGCCCGAGTACGGGCATCTCGCGAACATCCTCGGACCGGACGGCAAGAAGCTCTCTAAACGCCACGGCGCGACGTCGGTCGAGGAGTTCCGCGAACAGGGGTACATCCCGGAGGCGCTCGTCAACTTCCTTGCGCTCCTCGGGTGGAGCTACGACGACAAGACGACCGTCATGTCACGCGACGAGCTCGTCGAGCGCTTCACGCTCGACCGCGTCGGTGCGAGCCCCGCCGTCTTCGACTTCCAGAAGCTCGAGTGGCTGAACGGCGTCTACCTGCGCGAGCTCCCGTCCGATGAGTACGCAGGCCGGCTCGTCGAGTTCCTGCGCGCGCGGGGCTACGACTGGGACGAGGCGCTCGTCCGCAAGGCAGCTCCGCTGGTGCAGGAGAAGATCGCAACGCTCGCCGAGTTTCCGGCGTTCGCCGGCTTTCTCTTCCGTGACGTCGAGCCGGACCCGGCCCTGCTCGACGGCGCCGTGCTCGAACAGGCCGAGCAGACACTCGCGGACACCGAGCCGTTCATCAGCGACTCGATCGAGCAGGCGCTCCGCGGTCTCGCCGAGCGCCTGAACCTGAAGCCGCGCGAGGCGTTTCAGCCGATCCGCGTCGCCGTCACCGGCTCGAAGATCTCTCCAGGCCTCTTCGAAAGCATCGAGTTGCTCGGCCGCGAGCCGACGCTCGAGCGGATCAGGAACGCCCGGGCGGGAGCGGCTTAGGCGGCGCGAGCGGATCGAGTGCGCGCTGGAACTCGCGCCACGCGCGGCGCCGGAATCCGGGTGCCGGGACCGACCGCCGAAGGTAGATCCGGAGGACGCTCTCGACCCATTCCGCTGAGCTCTCGTTTCCCACGTCTGAGCCAGAAACGGCCCATCGCTCGTTCGAGGTACTGCTTCAACGGCACAAATACCCGCAAAGAGCGGGTTTTTTCGAGGGCCGAACGCAAGGCCGAGTAGGGTGGAGGCGTCTAGCGGTCGACAAAGGTATGGGAATGTCGATCAACTCGCAGCGGCCTGCGGGGGATGAGGTGGCAACGGTTCTCGTCGTCGAGGACGACCCGGCGCTCCGCATGCTCTGCCGCGTCAACCTCGAGCTCGAGAACTACCGCGTGCTCGAAGCCGCAAGCGTGGACCTCGCCGACGAGCTCCTCTCCAAGGAGCCGGTCAATCTCGTGCTGCTCGACCTCCACGTCGGGTGCAGGGACGGACGAGAGCTCGTCCCGGTCATCCGGTCGCGGCAGCCGGACGCGGCGATCTGCCTGCTGAGCGGGACCTCGGTGAGCGATCCTCCGCTCGACGCCGGCGCCGACGACTTCATCAGGAAGCCGTTCGATCTCGACGTCTTCCGGACGACCGTCGAGCGCCTCTGCTCGAGCTCGGTCACACACTGAGCAGAATATAGTTGACAATATCAACCTTGGCGATGTAGATTGCCGAGAGTGGACGTCGCGACGGTTCGCACCCCTGCGGAGTACGAGGAGCGCCTGCGGAAGTACCTCTTCGAGCGCGCCGAGGAAGTCCGCGCCGTGCGCGTCGGAGAGAAGGAGATCTCCGAGCGCGCCGAGATCGTGGCTCGGTACGCGGGACCTCTTCAACCGCGACCAGCTCGAAGCGCTTCGCGTCGCCGAGGAAGGTGCAACCGGCGATGAGCACGAGCGGATCTTCCGTCTGCGCCTCGAATGCGAAGCGGGTGTCGCAGACCAGGAGCTCTCCGAGCGCAAGGACGAGCTCGAGAACGCGATTCTCGCGGCGCGAGTCACGTTCCAGGGCGAGGAGATGCCGCTCAGGACCGCACAAGCGAAGTTGGCCGTGCTCCCCGACTATGCCGAACGCGACGAGCTGGGCGAGCTCCAGGCCGACGTGTCGGCGGAGTTCAACGAGGGCCGGCGTGAGCTGATCCGCGACGAGAACGCGCTCGCGGGCGAGCTGTCCGGAGTCACGGATCCCGTGGCGCGCAACGAGGAGGAGAAGGGCATCTCGCTGCGCGACCTCGCGGAACGGCTCAGGCAGGCGAGCGACGAGAGCGCCGGCGCATACGCCGAGCTCCGCGATCGCTGGTTCGAGCGACTGCTCGGCGACGAGCGCGAGGAACGGCCGTCGGCGTTCCACGTCTCGTACATGCGGCGACTCTCGCCGCTCGAGGCGACGTACACGAAGGACCGAGCCGTCGAGGTCTGCATGGACACGCTCTCGAAGCTCGGCTTCGATCTCGCGAATGACTCGCGAATCAGGCTCGACCTCGACGACCGTCCGCAAAAATCGCCGCGCGCCTGCGTGATCGCCGCGGACGCCCCCGAGGTCGTCCACCTGATCACGCGCGCCCAGGGCGGCCTCCACGACTACCAGGCGTTCCTGCACGAAGCGGGCCATGCGCTCCACTACGCGGGCTGCGACCCGAACCTCTCGTACACGTTCCGCAACCTCTCGCGCGACCACGCGCTGACCGAGATCTACTCGTTCATCCTCGAGGCGATCTCGCGCGAGCCCGGCTGGCACTCGGAGTACTTCGGGCTCTCGGAGGAGGAGGCGCAGCGGAACGCCGAGGCGACGACGTTCCTCGAGGCCCTGCTCTACCGGCGCTACGCGGCCAAGCTCGGCTTCGAGCTCGACTTCTGGGGACGCTTCAACGAGGACGGCGGCACGCCCGAGGGCTACTCGGAGAAGATCAGCGACGCGACCGGGGTCTACTACCGTTCGGACAACTACCTTGCGGACATGGACGCCGGCTTCTACTCGGCGGACTACCTCCGCGCCTGGATCCGCTCGGCGCAGCTGCGCGAATACCTGGCGCACGAGATCGGCTCAGACTGGTGGCGCTCGGCCGACACTGGCGACCGGCTGCGCGACCTGTTCAGCGAAGGCACGAAGCCGGCGAGCGAGGAGATCGCGGCGCGCATCGGCTTCGACCCGCTCGACACCAAGCCGCTCGTCTCCGAGCTCTCGGCTTAGGCTCCGCGGATGCCTGACGTCGCATTCGACCGGTTCTACCGGTACGACGAGCTGACCGAGATCCTCCAGGGCTGGGCCAAGGAGCAGCCGGAGCTCTTCCGTGTCGAAAGCATTGGCAAGTCGTACGAAGGCCGCGACATCTGGCTGGCGACGGTCACGAACTTCGAGACCGGGCCTGCATCTCGAGAAGCCGGGCTTCCTCGTCGAGGCGAACATCCACGCGCTCGAGGTCACCGGCACGACCGCAGCGCTGCACCTCCTCGACAAGCTGCTGCGCGGCTACGGCAGCGATCCGAAGGTGACGCGCTGCCTCGACACGCGCGTCTTCTACGTCGTGCCGCGGCTGAGCCCGGACGGCGCCGAGGCGGCCCTCGCGGACAAGCCGCGCTTCGTCCGCTCGAGCCTGCGGCCCTATCCACGGCTCGACGAGCAGGACGGGCTCGTACGAGGAGGACCTCGACGGCGACGGGCGGATCTTGATGATGCGCGTCGAGGACACAAACGGCGCCTGGAAGGCGCATCCCGACGACGCGCGCCTGATGACGCCGCGCGATCCTGACGAGGGGCCCGAGGACGGAACGTTCTACCGCGTGCTCTGGGAGGGCCTGATCCGGAACTACGACGGCGTGCAGATCAAGGTCGCGCCCCCGCTCGAGGGCCTCGACCTGAACCGCAACTTCCCGGTCGAGTGGAAGCCCGAGGGCGAGCAGTTCGGCGCCGGGCCGTTTCCGCTCTCCGAGCCGGAGACGCGCGCGCACATGGAGGCGATCGTCGCGCGGCCGAACATCACCGGCTACATCGCGTACCACACGTTCTCCGGCGTCCATCTCCGCCCGTACGGCGGCTACGACGACGACCACTTCCCGACCCCCGACCTGCGCGCGTACAAGCTGATCGGCGCCGAGGCGACGAAGCTGACGGGCTATCCCGCGATCTCGATCTTCCACGACTTCAAGTACGAGCCGAAGCAGTCGATCACGGGCTCGACGACCGACTGGTTCTACGACCACATCGGCGTCTACTCGTGGACCACGGAGTTCTGGGCGCCGCCGCGCCAGGCGGGCATCGAGGACTACGGCTACATCGAATGGATGAAGGAGCACCCGCCGGAGGACGACCTCAAGCTGCTGCGCTGGAACGACGAGCAGCTCGACGGGAAGGGTTACGTCGACTGGTACGAGTTCGACCATCCGCAGCTCGGCAAGGTCGAGCTCGGCGGCTGGGACGTCATGTACTGCTGGGGGAACGTCCCGCCGCAGTTTCTCGAGAAGGAGATCGCTCCGCACTCGGACTGGGCGCTCTGGCATCTGCTGATCTCGCCGCGACTCGACGTGAAGTCGCTCGATGTGGACGACGTGGGGGAGGGGACGTACAAAGTGCGGCTCGTCCTCCAGAACACGGGCTGGCTGCCGACGCAGGTGACACAGAAGGCGGTCGAGCGGAAGGCGGTGCGGCCGCTCGAGGTCGAGCTGACCCTCCCCGAGGGCGCCCAGCTCGTCGTCGGCGAGCCGAAGACCGAAGCCGGCCAGCTCGAGGGCCGCGTGCACAAGAGAAGCGTTCTGTGGTGGGGCGGCGACGATTCGACCGCCGACCTGACCAAGCTCGAGTGGGTGATCGAGGCGCCGGGCGGCGGGGAGCTCGGGATCGAGGCGCGGCACCAGCGGGCCGGGACCGTCCGGCAGGTTGTTTCGCTCGGCGGCAACGCATAGGGTCCGGCGGGCATGAGCCCGACCAGCGGCGTCATCGGCGAGGCCTGGAACCTGTACAAGGCGCACTGGCGGCACCTGCTGTCGATCTCGTTCATCGTCTATCTGGCCGTAGCGCTCATCGGCGTGTTGCTGGTGGCACTCCTGACCTGGCTCGGAGCGATCCTCGCGGTGCTGGTCTCGCTCATCGCGCTCTTCTGGTTGCAAGCGACGCTCGTGAAGGCGGTCGACGACATTCGCGACGGCCGCGCGGATCTCTCGGTCAGCGCCACGTTCGAGGCCGCGCGAGCGCATCTCGCTGCGGTTCTCGTTGCCGGGCTGATCGCCGGAATCGGGATCGCCATCGGCTTCGTCCTGCTCATCATCCCCGGGCTCGTGCTCCTGACCTTCTGGTGCGTGATCGTGCCCGCGATCGTGATCGAGGGGAAGAGTGCGGGCGAGTCGTTCGGGCGAAGCTTCGAGCTCGTGCGCGGCCATTTCTGGCGCGTCTTGGGCATCATCGTCCTCGCGGTCCTGATCTATTTCGGCTTCGAGATCGTTCTCTCGCTCATCCTCAGCCCGCTTGCCGATTGGCTGAAGAACTTCGTCTCGACGATCGTCTCCGGAACGCTGACCGCGCCGTTCTTTGCGCTCGTCCTGACGGTGCTCTACTTCAGGCTCAGCGCGGCGGCGGAGCAGGTCGCACCTGCAGCGGCGGCGCCGCAGGCCGACGAGCCTCAGGCGGAGACGCCGCCGGAAGAGCCACCACCCGCAACGCCGGCCTAGCCGATCTCCACGTACTCCTCGGCCGGCGGCGGTGGGCGCCGAACGTCCTGGTGCCGCTCTTCCGCCGCGTCGGGCAGGAACGTCCGGTGTAGCGAAGCGCGTAGAAAGGCGCATACGGGATTCGAACCCGTGCCGCCGCCGTGAGAGGGCGGTGTCCTAGGCCACTAGACGAATGCGCCGGAGGCCGGATTGTAGCCGCGGCCGTGGGCTCAGCCGATCGCGAGATCCGCGAAGGACGCCGAGGACTTCGCGAACTCCCACCAGCCTTCGACGCCCGGGCGGACGAACGCCATGCTCCGCCCGTAGACGAGCGGGATCACGGCCGCCTCCTCGGTGACCGCGAGCCGGTCGGCCTGGCGGAACAGCTCGAGCCGCTTGGCGCCCGTCTCCGCGTGGCGGGCCGAGTCGATGAGGACGTCGAACGGCGGATACGCGTACCGGCCTTCGTTTGCCCTCGCGTGCGAGTGCAGGATCAGCCGCAGGCAGTACTCGGGATCCGGATACCCGGGGAGCCAGCCGAGGACGGCGATCTCGGTCAGCTCGAGCGGCCATCCGAGAGGCGCCACGTCGTCGACCGTCTCGGCTGTCCACGTCTTGACGGCGACGTCGATGTCGAGAATCTCGCGCCACGACCGCGTGATCTCGTCGAGCAGCGGCTGCCAGACGTCCTGCGCGCCGATCGTCAGCGCGCCCGGCGCCCCGGCGTCTTTCAGGTGCTGACGGGCGCGCTCCGGGTCGAACGGAAGGACGATGTCAGGCGTGTGCCCCTGAAGTGCGGGCGGCACGATCCCGCCGGTTGCGACTTCGAGGTTCGCCGGCATCAACGGCTCCAGCGCGGAGCGGTCGATGGCATGCGCGAGCGCGAGTCGCAGGTCGCGGTTTCCAACAGCCGGGTCGGCGTGGCGGAAAGCGAGGAACGCGATCCAGGTCAGCGGGCCCTCGCCACGATCGTGGCCGCGGACGTGGTCGGACGTCCGCGGTGTGTACATGACGCGCACGAGGTCGAGCTCGCCGCGCTCGAGGGGCGCCGCGGCCTCGTCCGCAGTGGCGCGCGTGATCTCGACGCGGGCGACGTTGCCCGGATGCCGCCCCGTGTACGACTCGTTTCGGACGAGGACGAGCCGTTCGTCGCTGCGCTCGAGCTGGCGGAACGGGCCGCTGACGACCTGGCGTTCGGGAGCCGACCAGTCGTCGCCGTCCCGCTCGATCGCGTGACGCGGGACCGGGCCCGAGTCCGGGCGGTTGACGACGCTCATGAAGTACGGGGCCGGCGCGACTAGCCGGAACTCGACCGTCTGGTCGTCGAGCGCTCGCACGCCGATCGCCTCGGCGTCGTCATTGTGCCCGAGGAAGTAGTCCTCGCCGTTCTCGAGCACGAAGTAGATCGGCGCCGAGGGTCCGGGCCGCTGGGGGTCGAGCACCCGCCGCAGGCCGAAGACCCAATCGTGGGCGGTGAGCGGCTCGCCGTCCGACCAGCGCAGGCCCTCGCGGAGATGGAAGACGTAGCGGAGACCGTCGTCCGAGATCTCCCAGCGTTCCGCGAGCGACGGGACGATCGTCCGGTCCGGCCACGCCTCGACGAGCCGGTCGAAGAGCTGCATGCACAGGTTGATGTCCGGCCAGAAGCCCGCGTCGCGCGGGTCGAAGACTCGTGGCACGTAACTGCCGCTCATGCGCAGGGTCGCGGTCGGCGTCCCGGGAGTCGGCGGCTTCCAGTACTGGAAAGCCCTCTGGTACGTCTCGTTCGCCTCGGCGAAACGCAGCGAGGTGTGGAGGGCGATTGCGAGCTTCAGGAGTACGAGCGCGATCTCCTGGTCGGCGCCGCGCCGCTCGAGCAGCGGAAGCAGCGCGCGGTAGTGGCCGATCGCCGCGTCGAGCGCCCATTCGAGGCGGGCGCGGTCGCCGGCGCGAGTCAGGTAGAGGACAGCCTCGTCCTCGGCGTTCCCGGCCAGCGCGTGGTACGCGAGCAGGCCGAGGACCTCGTCGCGGTTCTCGGCGTAGCGCTCCTCGAGCCAGCGCATCGCCTTGCGGTGGAGCTCCTCGCGGTCGGCGGCGAGCAGCGTCCTGTACGCGGCTTCCTGGATCAGCGCGTGCTTGAAGCGGTACTCCGGCTCGGGCCAACGGCGGGCCTCCCGGATCAGGTCGACCCGTTGGAGCGCGTTCAGCGACTCCTGGAGCGAGCCGTCCGCGCCCGTCACGCCCTCGAGCAGCGGCAACGCCGAAGCGTCGACCCAAGACCGAGGCCGCAGTCAGAACGTCGCGATCGCGCGCGGAGAGCCGGTCGATCCGGGCGAGGATCACCTTCTCGACGGTCGGCGGGATCACGATCTTCGCCTCGTGGTCGAACCGCCAGCCGTCGCCGTCGCGGACGAGCACGCCGGTCTCGGCGAGCGTGCCGACGAGCTCCTCGAGGTAGAACGGATTGCCCTCGGCTCCTTCGAGGATCTGCTGTTCGAGGTGCTGCGGGATCGTGCCCTCGCCGAACAGCGAGACGAGGAGCTCTCGATGAGCGTCACCCGAGAGCGCACGGAGCGCGAGCTCGCGGGAGCGGTGCGGATACTGCTCGGCCGCGATCGTCTTCACGCGCCACGAGGGGTGGTCCGGCTCCGTCCGGTGCTTGATGACGATCAGGACCGCGGCGGTGTCGGTGAGCCCGAGCAGCTGCTCGGTGAGCTGGAGCGAGGTCGCATCGGCCCAGTGCAGGTCGTCGATCGCGAGCACGACAGGACGCTCGTCGGCCAGGCGCGCGATCAGCTCGCCGACGACCTCGAACGTTCGGTACTGGACGGCTTCGGGCGAGAGCTCGGCCAGGCGCGAGGCGGCTTCAGCCTCGAGCGTCAGGCCGAGCATGGCGCCGAGATACGGGTAGATCTCGAGCACCCGCTCGCCGAAGAGGCGCTCGACTTCGCGACGCAGCGAGATGCGCAGCCGCAGCTCCGGTTCCTGGAGCGAGACGCCGAGCCATTCGCGGAGCACGTCGCGGTAGGGCCAGTAGGGGAGAGACTCGCCGTACGACACACAGCGGCCCTCGAGCCAGAGCGGCGCTCCGCGCGGTGACTCGGCGGCTTCGACGAGCCCACGCACCTCGGCGCTGAGCCTGCTCTTGCCAATTCCGGCCTCGCCGGTGATGAAGAGGATGCCGCCGGTCCCTCCGAGCACCGCGTCGGCGGCTTCTCGCGCTGCTGCGAGCTGCTCGTCGCGGCCCACGAACGGCGTCTCGACGCCCAGCACGCCGCGCGCCCGGCCCGGAACCGCACGCACGCCGGTTGCCGTGTACGCGGTGACCGCGTCCTGCTTGCCCTTGACCTCGAACTGCTCCGGCCCTTCCCAGTCGAAAAGCGTCTCCACTAGTTGGTAGGTCGACTCGCCGACGAGCACCGTCCCCGGCGCCGCGGCCTTCTGGAACCGGGCGGCCGTGTTGATCGGATCCCCGGTCGCGCCGTACTCGATGCGCGAGCCCCCGCCGACCGGGCCGAGGACGACCGATCCGGTGTTCACGCCGACCCGGACCGCGAAGCCGTCGATGCCCCACCCCTTGGCGACCTCGGATCCGTAATCCGCCATCTCCTCGGCGATCCGGAGACCCGCGCGAACGGCCCGTTCCGCGTCGTCCTCGTGCGCCACGGGTGCGCCGAACAGCGCGAGGATCCCGTCTCCGGCGAGATCTTTGACGGTGCCCCCGAGCGCCTCGACGGCGGCCACCATCCTGGCGATCGCCTCGCCGACGACGAGCCTCACCTCCTCGGCGTCGAGCCGCTCTCCGAGCGCGGTGGAACCGACGACGTCGGCGTCCAACGCCGTCACGGCCTTGCGTTCCTCGCGCATCGGTGCTTCGGGCTCGCTCATGCCTCTCTTATAGCCGCCCGCCGCGACGAGCTCGGGGCCGTGGACCGGAAGAGGACGCGGTCGTTAAGTGTCGCTCGGCGGCTTGCCCAGACCAGGCTGCTCGACGCCGGTATCGGCCGAGCCGACCGGAGCCGGGGCTGCCGGGCGGAGGTAGACCTCGTCGTACAGGAGCGCCGCGATCGCTCCGCCGGCGAGCGGACCGACGTAGTAGATCCACGCGTCGTTCCACGTGCCCGAGACCAACTCGGGCCCGAATGCGCGCGCCGGGTTGAACGAGCCGCCGGTGATGGGATACGCGAGCAGCATGCCGAACACGATCACGAGGCCGATCGCGAGCCCCGAGATACCCGTGTACGCGTTGCGCGCGTCCGTCGTCATCGCGAAGACGACCCAGATGAGAAAGAACGTGATCAGGGCTTCGACGACGAGCGCCGCGCCGATGTCGATCGTGTGCACGCTCGGCGCCCCGAGGTTCGACGCGTTGCGATTGGCCGCCGGGAAGATCCAGCGGAGCAGCAGCGCTGCCAGGACGCCGCCGAGCAGCTGGGCGACGATGTAGGCGAGGCCGAGCACCACGCCAATCCGTCGCGTGAGCAGGAACCCGAACGTGATCGCGGGGTTGAAGTGGCCGCCGGAGATGTGGCCGACCGCAGTCACCATGACCGCGACCGCGAGGCCTGTCGCGAGCGCGACGTCGAGCGTCCCGGCATCCGCCTGCGGCCCGATGGACATGATCGTCCCGGCGCCGGCGAAGACGAGCGCGAACGCTCCGAGAAGCTCGACGAACGTGCGCCGTCCCAGATCCCCGAGTGGCGGAGCCGGGCCGAGCACTTCTGAGCGGGAGGGCGCCATTCGCGAAGCGGGACACTACACCGATACGCGGACGGCACTCAAGCGGCAATTGCGGAAAGCGGCGATTGGGAGTACAAGTTGACTGATCCTCCGGGTTGGGACCCAGAGGACGGGGTTGGTGAATCGATGACGAACAGGCGGGTCAGACGACTTGGGCTTCCGGCCGTTTTCGCGGCCGGTCTGGTCGCGGCCGCCCTCGTCTTCGCGCTCGGAACGGCTCGTAGCGCACCCGCGCGGGGGTTCGCCGCCGGGATCGACGTCACGCAGACCTGCACTGGGCGCGTCAAGCCGAAGTCGCGGGTCGACATCCAGGCCGTGGTCGCCAACACCGGAGACGTCCCGCTCACGATCGCGCCCAACGTCACCGGGATCAGCGCGGACGCGGGGACGCCGCTCGACGAGAGCGACGATTTCTCCCCGACCTATGCGAGCGGCGACCTCAACAACAACCAAGTCCTCGACCCGGCCGAGCACTGGACGTACACCGGCTCGTACACCGCCGGCACGGAGGACATGACCGACATCGTTGACGTCGACGCCCTGGGAGCCGGCGGTGAGGACGTGAGCGACCTGGCCAACTGCGACACGGACGTCATTCAGACGCCTCAGCCCGGCGTGATCGTCGGTGTGAAGAAGGTCAGCGGCAAGGTGCTCGTCAAGCAGCCGGGCGGCAAGTTCGTCCCTCTCACCGGCGCGACCGAGATCAAGATCGGCTCGGTGGTCGACACGACGCACGGCATGATCAAGCTGATCGCGGGCCTCGGCGGCGGCAAGACGAACAGCGCGAATTTCAACGACGGGCTGTTCAAGATCCAGCAGAGCCACGCGCGGAACGCGTACATGACGCTCGTCCTCCAGGGCGGGAACTTCGGCGTCTGCCGGGGCAGCCGAGCGCTGAGCGTGTTCAGCGCCGACGCCAAGCGGAAGCGCCAGGTGCGCAGGCTCTGGGGTAACGGCAAGGGCCGCTTCACGACGAAGGGGCGCTACAGCTCGGCCACCGTGCGCGGAACGCATTGGCTCGTCCAGGACCGTTGCGACGGAACGCTGACGCGCGTCCTACGAGGCGTCGTCAAGGTGCAGGACTTCCGGCATCACAAGACGATCAACGTCCGCGCCGGCCACACTTACTTGGCCACAGCGCCGTAACCGTTCGCCTTTAGCGCTTCGAACGCCGCGTCGCTCGCGGCCTCGACCGACCAGATCTTCACCGGCTGCTGACGCCCGCGGACCTCGAACTCGTCGATGAACACGAGATCGTCCGGATCGTGCCGAAGGCGCTCGCGGGTCGTGTCGGCGAAGAAGAGGAGGTGCGACTGCCCCTTCGTCATGCCCTGGAGCCGGGACGCGGTGTTCGTCGTGTCGCCGATCGCCGTGTACTCGAGCCGCCGCTCCGAGCCGACGTTCCCGGAGACGACCATGCCCGTGTTCAGGCCGATTCCCATCTTGAACCCGTCGCTGAGCTCGTTCTCGCGGAGCCACCGGTTCCACTTCGGCAGGCGCTCGGTGAGCATCTCTCGCGATGCGGCGAGGGCCCGGTCGGCGTGGTCGGACTGCTCGATCGGTGCGCCGAACACGGCCATGATCCCGTCGCCTTCATACGAGACGAGCGTGCCTCCGTTCGCGAGGATCGCGTCGGTCATCTCCTCGAGGTAGCCGTTCAGGCACTCGATCACGCGGGCCGGGGGCAGCACCTCCGAGAAGGTCGTGAACCCGCGCAGGTCGGTGAACATGACCGTGCTCTCGAGCGAGACGCCTCCGAGCCGCAGGTCGCGGTCGGTCCGGGACAGGACCTGCTCGACGACGGTCTCGGGCACGAACCTCGAGAACACGTCGCGGACACGCTCACGCTCGAACGCGGCCAGCAGGTAGTGCGCAGCGATCGCGCCGATGGACGACGCGACGAGCGCGCCCATCGGATAGACGAACGAGATCACCCAGCCGTGGTTGAAGGCGATCTGCGTGCCGACGAGGAAGCCGACGGCTGCCCCGATCGCGAGCATCAGCGTGCGAAAGAGATTCAGGCGCAGGCTTGCGACCGGCGACAGAAAGCCGAGCACGATGATCAGCACGAGGTTGATCCAGCGCGGCACGAGTGTCAGCTGCAGGCCGTCGAGCACGGTCGCGATCGCGTTGGCCTGGATCTCGGGCCCGGGCATCTCGGCCTGTCCGAAGGAGACGGGATGGACGTCCTGGAGCGACGGCGCCGAGGCGCCGACGACCACAATCTTGTTGCGGAAGAACCCCGGCGGGAACTTGTTCAGATAGACGCGGGAGAACGGGATCGACTGCATCGTCCCCGCCGGTCCGGAGAAGTCGATCAGCTTCGTGTCGTTGGAGAACGGGTGCACCGTCTTCCCGGTCGCGCGCTCGGCCGTGGCGACTGCGAACGACTTCAGTCCCTGGAGCTGGTACGGCGTCCGGCGGATGATGCCGCCCGGATCGGTGTCGAAGTTCCCGTTGCCGAGGCGCGCACGCGCGTAGTCGAGGCCCTGCTGGCCACCCAGGAAGTTGCCCTCGCCCTTGTCGTTCACCTCGGTCGTCGAGAAGACGAGGTTCCCGGCCGCGCGGTTCTCGTCCATGAACGCGTTGTCCTGGGCGGCCCCTTGTCGGCCCTCGGTCGGCTCGCTGAACTGGATGTCGTAGGCGATCACCTTCGCGCCGGCCGCTTTCAGGTTCTTGATCGCCTGCGCGTGGACCTTGCGCGTGAAGGGCCAGCGCTTGTCGAGGTCGCTGAACGTCGTGTCGTCGATCTTCACGACGACGATGTTCTTCGGCGGCTTCTGCTCGCCGCGAATCGCGAAGCGCCGGTCGATGCTGCTCAGCTCCGCGCCGCCGAAGACGTCCCAGCCGGAGCCGGGCGCGATCAGGTGGCTCCCGTAGGCGAGCAGCGCCAGCCCGGTCGTCGTCATGCCGACGGCGAGGAAGAGCGCGACACGCAGGCGAGTCCGGTGGGCCATGCGCTCAACTCTGTCTGAGAAGAGCGGCCTCGTACAAGCTGCAGCCGCTCAGCTGACGGCGGTGTTCAGCGGCGCGGGAGGTTCGGGAAGCCCCACGCGAGAACGAGCACGCCGACGACGAGCATGACGGTCCCCAGGGTGGTCGCAGTCATCGCAGTCATGGAAAGCGTTCCCGGTCCTTTCGTGCGGAAACGTGCTCTCCATATCGGCCGCGCGTGCCTTCGGGCCGCCCCCCGAACGGGTTAGAGACCGGCCATGCCGAGGGCGACTGCGCGCGCCGCGTCGACCATGACCACCGTGCGGCTGTTCTCGAGCACGAAGTGGAACTCCCCGAACCCGGCGACGCCGATCCTGTTTCGCTCGGCGACGTACGTGTTGCGCCAGCGGTTGACGCTCCGCGCGGGAGAGGCCGTCGACGTTGCCGCCGAGGCCGTGCCCGATCCGGTACCCGGGCGTCATGCCCGCGACGTAGCGGCCGGCGAGGGCGCGCCGGACCGGGCCGCCGGCCGCGAGAGCGCGCCAGCCGTCCGCCTGCGTGCGTGCGGCGCGGGCCGGGTCCCCGACGAAGTTCGGGAACTCCTCGCCGACGACGCGGAACGCTGCGCGCTCGAGCTGCTGCCAGAACGTGCGGAGCTCCGCGGTGACCGGGAGCCGCGCCAGGTTGAGCGCCTGCCGCGTCGCCCAGACCGAGCCCTTGCCTTCGGAGTCGCCGAGCACGCGCCGCCCGAAGGTCATCCCCTGGAGGACGCCTCTCACGAACTCGCGGTGCTGTTTCCCTTGCGGCCCCGCGAGCTGCGTCCCCAGCTCGTCCAGCTGCCACGAGTCGACCGTGATCCCGGCGGCCCGCGAGTGGCGGATCGTGTCGCGATAGCGGCGGCCGACCTCAACGCCCCATGCAGTGCGCTGCGACGCCGAGAGCCCGAGGAGCGCGGGCTCGTCGGGCACTCGTCCTGCGAAGCGCCGGCCGACCTTGCGCTCCTCCTCGGGCGTGAGCGTCCGCTGCTCCCAGGCCTCGGTGCGGACCTCGGCCTTGAACATCGGCGCGTACCGGCCCGGGCCGTAGGTGTGGACGGTGGTGCTCGCCTCGCGGTTGACGCCGTACGTCCCGATGTGGACGCGCGTCTCGGCCGGCATGCCCGAGCCGGAGATCGCGTCCATCAGCCGCGTCAGGTCGTCGAGCTCGAAGTAGGAGAAGAGGGCGGCTCGAACGGGCATCGACTCAATGAAAAACCCGCGTGCGGACGCGGGTTGCGGAAAACTGCGGGGCTAGGATTCGAACCTAGACTACCCGGTCCAGAGCCGGGCGTCCTACCATTAGACGACCCCGCAACGGCCCCGATTCTAGCGGGCGATCTCGTACTTCACGTGCTCGAGCCCGTAGGCGTGAACGAGGCCGATCTCGCTCAACCCGCACTTCTCGAGGACGCGCCTGGACGCGACGTTGGCCTCCAGCGCGACGGCGACGATCCGCTCCAAGCGGAGCTCGTCGAAGCCGTACGCGATCGACGCCCGAGCGGACTCCGTCGCGTAGCCCTGCCCCCAGAACCCCTTGAGAAAGCGGTAGCCGACCTCGACCTCGGGGCCGCCCTCGAGATGCTGGAGCCCGGCTGCCCCAACCGTTTCGCCCGACGCGGTGAGGTCGACGGCGCACATGCCGTACCCGTGCTCGGCGAAGTGCCCTATCTGCCGCTCGAGCTTCTCGCGGTTCTCGTCCAGCGACGAGCGGGCCGCCCCGTACCAGACCTCTTCCGCGTCGACGTAGATCGCGTGCCACGCGTCGAGATCGTCCAGCGTCGGCGGCCGCAGCACGAGCCGCTCGGTCGTCAGGCGCAAAGCTAGGCGACTTCCGCCCAGTCGCCGTACAACGACGTGTAGAGGCCCTGTCGGGCCATCAGCTCGCCGTGCGTTCCCTGCTCGATCACCTTGCCGTGCTCGAGGACGACGATCAGGTCGGCGTCGCGGATCGTCGAGAGGCGGTGGGCGATCACGAACGCCGTCCGGTCGGCGAGCAGCGTGCGCAGCGCGCTCTCGATGCGGCGCTCGGTGCCGATGTCGACCGACGAGGTCGCCTCGTCGAGGATCAGGATTCGCGGGTCTGCGAGCAGCGCCCGCGAGAACGCGACGAGCTGCCTCTGGCCGAGCGAGAGCCGCGTCCCGCGCTCCTGGAGGTTCGTCTCGTAGCCGTCCTCGAGCGCCATGATGAACTCGTGGGCGCCTACGGCCTGCGCCGCCGCCGCGACCTCGGCTGGGCTTGCGTCCGGTGAGCCGAACGCGATGTTGTCGCGAACCGTGCCCGCGAAGAGGAAGCCTTCCTGCGGCACGACGCCGAGCTGCTTGCGGAGCGACTCCTGGGTCACGTCGCGGAGATCGACGCCGTCGATCGTGATCCGCCCCTCGACCGGGTCGTAGAAGCGGCCGAGCAGCTTCGCGATCGTCGACTTGCCGGCGCCCGTGTGCCCGACGAGCGCGACCGTCGTCCCGGCCGGAATGTCGAGCTCGATCCCGTGCAGCACTTCGGGACCCGTTCCGTAGCCGAACCGGACGTCTTCCCAGCGGACGTGGCCGTCGATCCGGTCGAGGTCCCTGGCGTCCGGCTTGTCGCGGACCTCGGGCTCTTCGTCCATGACGTTCATGATGTTGTCCAGAGCTGCAACGGCGGACAGGAACGTGTTGTAGAGCTGCGAGAGCTGCTGCACCGGGTCGAAGAAGTTCGAGATGTAGAGCACGAACGTGAAGAGCGTGCCGACCTTGAGGCTGCCGCCGAAGACGAGGTAGCCGCCGTAGCCGAGCACGATCGCGGTCGCGAGCGCCGAGAGGAAGTCGACGAACGGGAAGTAGAGCCCGTTCAGGATGACCGTCTCCTGGTTCGCCTCGCGGTAGTGGGCGTTGACGGCCCGGAAGTTCCGCTCGTTCGCGCGCTCGCGGCGGAACGCCTGGACGACGCGCATCCCGCTGATGTCCTCAGCGAGCGTCGCGGTGACGAGGCCGAGGCGCTCCCGGACGGCCCGGTAGGCGCGGGCCGAGCGCACGCGGAAGATGGCCGTCGCCACCATCATCAGCGGCAGGATGGTCAGGGTCGCGACTGCGAGCCGCCAGTCGAGGAAGAACAGGATGATCGCCGTCCCGAACAGGAAGAGCGTGCTCTGGACGAGGGTCGTCACACCGTCGGTGACGAGCTGGTCGAGGGCCTCGACGTCGTTCGTCAACCGGCTGATGATCACGCCCGCGCGGTTGCGCTCGTAGAAGCCGAGCGAGAGCCGCTGCAGGTGGCGGAAGAGCGTGTTCCGGAGGTCGGCCAGGATCCGCTCGCCGGTCCAGCCCGTGAAGTACGTCTGCGCCGCGCTCGTTCCGAGGTTCAAGACGCCGGCGATCACGAAGAGCACGACGATGAACGTCAGCGTTCGCAGGTCGTCCTTCGCGATCCCGTTGTCGATCGCGAGGCCTGCGAGGTACGGCGGGGCGAGAGCGGTCGCCGTGGCGGCGAGCAGCGAGATGATCGCGAGGGCGGTCTGGCGCTTGTACGGCGCGGCCAGGAGGGCGAGGGTCGTGACTCGGCGGACGGTTCGCTGCCACGACCAGTCCTCGATCTTGACCGCCTCTCGGTTCCGCGTCAGGTGGCCGCCCGGCTGCCAGACTCTCACCCCGTCGCCTCCGCGGTCGCTTCCACCCGGTGCGCGAACTCGGCCTCGAGCAACCCGTGCTCGTGGATGTCGCGGTAGACGGCATTTGTCCGGAGCAGTTCCTCGTCGGTTCCGCGTCCCACGATCCGCCCGCTGTCGAGGACGACGAGCTCGTCCGCCAGGGAGATCGTCGACAGGCGGTGCGCGATGATGATCGTCGTCCGGCCTTTCATCGCCTCGCGGAGGCCGAGCCGGATCTTTGCCTCGGTCGTCGCGTCGACGGACGCGGTGGCGTCGTCGAGGATCAGGATGCGCGGCTCCATGATCAACGCCCGTGCGATCGCGAGGCGCTGGCGCTGCCCGCCGGACAGCGTGATCCCGCGCTCGCCGATCACGGCGTCGTAGCCGTCCGGAAGCGCCGCGATGAAATCGTGTGCCTGCGCCAGCCTGGCTGCGCGCTCGACCTCTTCCTCGGTCGCGTCGGCGCGCCCGAAGGCGATGTTCTCGCGGACGGTCGCCGAGAAGAGGAACGGGTCCTGCGCGACGATGCCGATCTCGCGCCGCAGCGACTGGAGCTTCACGTCGCGGACGTCGACGCCGTCGATCGTGATCCGTCCCTCGGTCGCGTCGTAGAACCGGGGGACGAGCGTTGCGAGCGTCGTCTTGCCGGACCCGGTGTGACCGATCAGCGCGACTGTTCGGCCCGGCTCCAGCTCGAGGTCGATCTCGTGGAGCACGGGCCGGCCGGCTGCGTACTCGAACGACACGCCTTCGTAGTGGACGCGGCCTTCACCCGGCGGCATCTCGGTCGCATCCGGCTCGTCGGTGATCTCTTCGGGCTCGTCCATGACCTCGAAGATCCGCTCGCCGGAGGCGGTCGCGCGCTGCGACTGGCCGACCCACATGCCGAGCATGCGGAGTGGCCCCACGAGCATCACCACGAGGACGTTGAAGAAGAAGAACGTCTTGATGTCGAGCGTTCCGTCGGCGACCATCCGGCCGCCCTGGAGCAGGACGCCCGCCTGCATGATCAGCGGCAGGAACGAGAGCAGAGGCACGTAGAGGGCGCGCTGCTTGTTTGCGTCGACGCTGCGCTGGAAGACCCGCTCCGACCGGCTCGCGAACTTGTCGAGCTCGTTCTGCTCCTGGGCGAACGACTTGACGACGTGGACGCCGACGATGTTCTCCTCGGCCACCGTGGCGACGTCGGCCATCTTCTGCTGGACGTCGCGGAGGACGGGGTGGGCGATACGCGAGTAGCGGTACGCGAAGACGACGATCAGCGGTGTCACGGCAGTCGCGACGAGCGCGAGCTCCCAGTTGACGAAGAACATGATCACGGTCGCGCCGACGATCGTCAGCACGTTCTGGAAGAAGAAGACGAGCCCGTAGCCCAGGAAGAAGCGGACGGTCTGGAGGTCGACCGTCGCGCGCGAGAGCAGCTGGCCCGTCTGATGCCGGTCGTAGAAGCCGAACGAGAGCCTGAGCAGCTTCGCGTAGAGCGCGTTCCGCATGTCGTACTCGACCGCGAGCGCCTGGCGGCCCGAGATCAGGCGGCGTCCGGCCATGAACAGCGCGCGGAAGACGCCGACGACCACGACGGCGACGGCGATTCCGTAGAGCTCGTGATGGCTGTTCGCCGTGATTGCGTTCTCGAGGCCGCTGCCCGTCAGGTACGCGATGACGATCGCAGCGGCCTGGGAGCCGACCGCGAGAATGATCGAAACGATCAGTGAGACGCGGTAGGGCCTGAGGAAACCGAGCAGGCGGAAGAACGTCTGGCGATACGGGACCGTCGTTGCCACGGTCGAAAATCTAGCTTTCGGTACTTGCCCGGTGGTCTGGTGCGCGGCCAGACTGGCGGCATGGGCTCCGAGTTCCCGCGTGAACACGCATTCGACGAGGACTACCTGTACTTCTACGAGGAGCTGCTGACCCCGGAGCGCACTGCGGCCGAGGTGGATCTTGTCTGGAGGCTGCTCGAGCTGGAGCCGGGGCTCGAGCTGTTGGATCTCGCGTGCGGGCACGGGCGGATCGCGAACCCGCTGGCCGAGCGCGGTGTGCGCGTGACCGGGCTCGACGCGACGCCGCTGTTCCTGGAGCTGGCGCGGGCCGACGCGGCAGAACGTGGTGTGGAGGTCGAGTACGTCGAGGGCGACATGCGGTCGATTCCGTGGACGGATCGCTTCGACCGTGTCCTCAGTTGGTTCACGTCGTTCGGCTACTTCAGCGACGAGGAGAACCGGCAGGTGCTCGCGGAGGCGTACCGCGCGCTCGAGCCGGGCGGCCTGCTCGCGATCGAGATGAACAACCTGCTTCGACTCATCCAGGTGTACGCGGACGAGGTCGTCACCGAGCGTGGCGAGGACAGGATGATCGACCGCCATCGGTTCGACGTCCAGACGAGCCGGTCACTCGACGAGCGGACGATCATCCGCGGCGGGAAACGGCGGAGCTTCGAGTTCTCGGTGCGGATGTTCACGCCGGTCGAGTTGCGGAGCTGGATGCTCGACGCGGGGTTCCGCGAGGCGATCGCATACGGCGACGACGGCGAGCGCCTGACCGCGGAGCACGAGGGCCGACGAATGACGGTCGTCGGCCGGAAGTAAGCGTCACGCTTTCGGCGCTGTCGCGTCACCCATGGGTGACGATTTCCTCGTTACGATCGCTGTGGGGAGGAGGTCGGCGGTACCGGTCCCAGGGCGGCGTTCAGCGCCTCGAGCTCGGCGCGGATGAGCGCGACCGCCTGCTCGACGCGCCGCTGGTTCTCGGGGTCGTTCATCCACCGGCTCACGCCCGACGGGTGCGGGAGCGGAACGGCCACCGCCTCGCCGTGGTCGAAGGACTGCCCGACGCTCGCGTCGAGGCTCGCAAGGCCGAGCAGCCGACGGATCGCGAGCCCGCCCACGGGGACGATCAACCGCGGCTGCAGCAACCGGAGCTCCCATTCGCGCCAGAACGAGCAGAGCTCCTGCTCAGACGCGGTCGGCGTCCGATCGCCGCCGCCCGACGAGACACGCCCCGGATAGCACCGTGTGACCGAGGCGCAGTAGAACATCCCGTAGAAGTCGTCCTCGTCGAGCCCGAGCCAGCGGCGCAGCGTCTGGCCGGCGCGACCTCGCCATGGCCGAAGCTCTTCGCCCTCGACCACGCCCGGTGCCTGTC
Source organism: uncultured Actinomycetes bacterium (assembly GCA_963812695.1). GTDB lineage: Bacteria > Actinomycetota > Thermoleophilia > Gaiellales > Gaiellaceae > VAXT01. Next base: position 53,511 of record CAWEWD010000004.1, on the reverse strand, counting down.
CGAGGAGATACGCGCGCTGCCCCGCATAGCCCTCGACCACCGGACGCGACTCGATCGCAAACCCAGCCTCGGCGCACGCACGGCACGACCGGTTGTCACGCTGGAGCGAGGCGAGCGACCGGTACGACGAACGCCGCCGCGTCACCCGCGCGAGCGCACGACGACGAACCAGTTCCCGTCGAAGAGGACCTCTCCGTCACCGAGCTCGTCGGCGAGCTCCGACGCGACGAAGTAGCGCTTGTAGACCTCCCACCGCGACCCGTCGTTCAACACGCGCTCCTGCTGCTCGACCGGCTCGACACCGTCACGCAGGGCCGAATCGATGACCACGAGCTCCGCGGCCACACGCCGAGCCTCGGCAAGAAATCGGACGCGCTCCGCCTCCTCGAGATGCCCGTAGAAGTGCCCGGTCACGAGCCGCCCGAACGAGCCGTCCTCGAATGGAAGCTCGAGCGCGTCACCGACGACGAACTCCGCTTCGGGAATGCGCTCGGCGGCCACCTCGAGCATCGACGGGCTCGCGTCGAGGCCGACGATCTCGCCGCGTAGATGCTGTGTCAGCCAACCCGTCCCGCAGGCGATGTCGAGCGTCCGCGCCGGCGCCATCGCCGCGACAGCGTCCTGCATCCGTTTGCGCTCCTCGTGCCACCCGGGACGATCCCGCTCGGCGAAGAGCCCCGTGCCGTACACCCAGTCGTCGTACTCGCGCGCGCGAGCCTCGTAGTACGCCTTCACGGTTCCTAGAGTACGCGCGTGGCGTTGCCGCTCGAATCCGTGCCGAACTTCTCCGAGGGACGCGAGCAGGCGACGCTGACCGCCTTGCGCGACGCGCTCGGCGGCCCGGCCGAGGTGCTCGACGTCCATGCCGACGCCGATCACAATCGGTCGGTTTTCACCGTCGTCGGCGAAGAGGACGAACTGGTCGACGCGCTACTCGCCGGAGTTGCATGCGCCCGTGACCGGATCGACCTGCGGGCTCACGAAGGAGCCCATCCCCGCATCGGAGCCGCCGACGTCGTCCCGGTCGTGCCGATCTCACCCGACGACATGCCCCGCGCACTGGAGACCGCGACCACGGTTGCCCGCCGCATCGGCGCCGACATCGGCCTGCCCGTCTTCCTGTACGGAGAGCTCGCGCCCGGTCGCGGGCCGTCGTTCTTCAGGCGCGGTGGCCCGGAAGAGCTTCAGCGGAGGATCGACGCGGGCGAGCTGAAACCGGACTTCGGCCCGGAGCGCCTCGACCCGTCCCCCGGAGCCGTTCTCGTTGGCGCGCGCCGCCCGCTGATCGCGTTCAACGTCAATCTCAAAGGCGAGCTCGCGGCCGCCCGCGAAGTGGCTGAGCTCGTTCGCGAGACGGGCGGCGGCTTCCCCGGCGTGCGCGCTCTCGGGCTCGAACTGCCGAGCGTGGGGCTCGTCCAGGTGAGCATGAACGTCGAGGACTGGGAGGCGGCCGCGCTGCACGACATCGTCGCGCGTGTCGAGCAGGAGGCGCTCTTCCGCGGGGCGACCGTCGTGGGGGCGGAGCTCGTCGGTCTCATGCCCGCCGGTGCCGCCGCGGCCGCGGCCGGGGCGATGCTCAGGATCGAGGGGTTCGATTCGTCGCGGGTACTCGAGCTTCGGTTGCTCGAGCGCTGAACGCGAGCCCGGCCAAGCCCGTCAGCGGGATCGCGATCGCCGCGGCCGCGAAGACGTCCTGCGCGGCCACGACCGCGAAGAGCGGGGAGACGAGCAGCAGGCCCGTCGCGTGCGCGCCTCGGTGGACGAGGGAGATGAGGCCCATCACGCGCCCGAGGAACCGGTCGGGCACCTCCTCCTGGGCCGCAGAGTTGATCAGCACCCATGACGAGCCCTGGCCGATCCCGCATACGAGCCCCGCGGCCAGGGCGACCGGAAGCGAGCCCGCCACGGCGAAAAGGCCGTAGGCCGGAAGGTAGAGCGCCCAGGCGAGCATGCTCGCGCGAGCCTTGCGGCGCACCGGCCAGCGGGCCAGCGCGGCGCCGGCGCAGATCGACCCCAACGCGTACGCAGCCGCGACGAGCGAGAAGCTGCCGGCGCCCAGACCGAGCGTCGAGCGCACGAGCTCCGGCACGCCGACGATCCACGTCCCCGACGAGAGCGTGACCGCGAGCCCGAGGACGACCACGGCCGCGGCGAGCACCGGTAGCGGCCCGAGCGCGGCGAAGCCTTCGGAGATTCTCGGCCGCTCGGCGTCAGGTCCGCCGACCCGCCCCTTAGTCCGCACGCCGAGCAGGAGGACCGCCGACAGGAAGAACGACGCCGCGTTGAGAGCGAAGAACGCGCTGATCGGCATCACGACGAGCAGGAGCCCGGCGAGCGCCCAGCCGCCGACCGAGAGCGAATCCGCCGTCGCCCGGACCAGCCCGTTCGCCTGCTGAACGTTGCGCCGGTCGACGAGCTCGGGCAGGAGCCCGCCGTATGCGGGATCGAAGTAGCTCGTCGCGGCCGTGAGCACGAAAGCGGCCACGACGAGGACGGGGAGCGATAGATGACCCGTCAGCCCGGCGATCGCCACCGGGACGAGCACGACCCCGCGCACGAGGTCGGCGGAGATCATCACGCGCCGCCGATCCCAGCGGTCGGCGACGACTCCGCCATGCAGCCCGAAGAGGAGCGCCGGCACGCTGTCGGCGAGTCGAACCGCGATCACGCCGAGCGGTCCGCCCGCGACGAGCGCGAACCACATGAGCGCGATGTACTGGAAGGCGTCGCCGAGCTCGCTGACCGCGACCGCCGCGTACGTCCGCCGAAAGTCGCTGCGCCGGAAGAGCGCGGACGCCCGCTCGGGTCGAGCCGTCTCTCGCGGGAGCAGCTCGTCCGGAGTCGCGCTCGCAGGGTCGGTCACGCGCGTGTTCTACCCCGTGGGGGAGCGGGCAGTGCCCCGTCCAGTAATGCCGCCGAGCTCCTGGGTCTCGCGCCGCGTGCTCGCGGGCCGGGGGCCGGTATGTATTGCTGGATGGGGCACTACACTGGCTCCGCCATGGCTCGGATGACCGCGGTCCACCTGACGGGGAGGACCTCACCCCGGACGACGTCTGGCACGTTGCGGTCGAGGACGGAGCAGCGGAGCTCGACGATGCGGCGCGGGAAAAGCTTGCCGCGGCGCGTGCGGTCGTCGAAGAAGCACTGCGCAAGGACGAGCCGACCTACGGCGTTACGACCGGCTTCGGGCGCTTCGTCTCGACGCGGATTCCCCAGGAGCTGGCCGAGGAGCTCCAACTCCGGCTCCTCCGGAGCCACGCCTGTGGAGTCGGCGAGCCGTATCCACGCGAGATCGTGCGGGCAGCGATGGTCATGCGCGCGAACACGCTCGCGAAGGGCTATTCCGGTACGCGCGTCGAGGTCGCGGAGCTGCTGCTCGACTGTCTGGGCCGCGGAGTCGTCCCGGAAGTGCCGAGTCGCGGATCCGTCGGCGCGAGCGGCGACCTGGCTCCGCTGGCCCACCTCGCGCTTCCGCTCGTCGGCGAGGGGCGTGCCCGGTTCGACGGCGAGCTGCTCGAGGGCGGCGACGCGCTCAAACGGGCGGGCCTTCAACCGCTGCGCCTCGAAGCGAAGGAAGGCCTGTCGCTCGTCAACGGCACCCAGTTCATGGGCGCTTTCGCGGCACTCGGGGTCGTGCGTGCGCGACGGCTCGCCAAGGCGGCGGACGTGGCGTGCGCGTTGTCCGTCGACGCGCTGCAAGCCTCGCGCGACAGCTTCCTGCCGCGCATCCATGAGCTCCGTCCGCTTGCCGGGCAGGCAGCCGCCGCCGCGAACATCCTCGCTCTGCTCGACGGCTCGGCGATCTGCGAGGCGCATCGGTGGTGCGATCACGTCCAGGACGCGTACTCGCTTCGCTGTGCGGCACAGGTCCATGGCGCCGCGCGGGACCTCATCGAGCATGTCGCGCACACCGCATCGGTCGAGCTGAACGCCGCGACCGACAACCCACTCGTCTTTCCCGAGGACGGCGTCGTCCTCTCGAACGGCAACTTCCACGGCCAGCCCGTCGCCTTCGCGCTCGACGTTCTCGCGCTCGCGGTCAGCGAGCTGGCGAGCATCTCGGAGCGGAGGACCGAACGGCTCGTCAACCCCGCGCTCTCCGATGGACTGCCGGCGTTCCTCGCGGCGAACGGCGGCCTCAACTCCGGTTTCATGATCCCGCAGTACGTCGCCGCCTCGCTCGTCAGCGAGAACAAGGCGCTCAGCCACCCCGCGAGCGTGGACTCGATCCCGACGAGCGCCGGCCAGGAGGATCATGTGTCGATGGGCAACGCGGCCGGGCTGAAGGCGTGGCAGGTGCTTGCGAACGCGGAGCGCGTCGTCGCGATCGAGCTCCTCGCAGGCGCTCAGGCGGTCGAGTTTCACGCGCCACTCGAGCCGGGTGTCGGTCCGAGGGCCGCACGGGAGTTCGTGCGCTCGGTGTCGCCGCGGCTCGGCGACGATCGGTCGCTGTCCGACGACATCGAGGCGATCGCGACGGTGATCCGCGACGGTTCGGCGATCGCGACTGTGGAAGCGCAGGCGGGTGAGCTGCAATGACGCTGCCCAAGACCCCGATTCCCAAGCGGCCGTTCCGCGACAGCGCGCTCGTCTACGCCGGTATCGCGGTCGTCTTCGTCCTCATCGTCGCGCTCACAGGGGGCGACCTGAGCCTGGCGATCCCGGTGGCCCTCGCGTGCTTTGTCATCGCGACCGGCTACGCGTGGTGGAAGTTCAGGCAGCGCATGCGATTCGAAGAGGAGAGCGAGTCTTCGTGACGACGATCGACACGCTCGACCAGACGGTCGAGTCGCTGTGCGGCGACCTGGGCAACATCCGGGCGCCGCGCGGCGCCGAGCTGAACGCCAGATCGTGGTCGACCGAGGCCCCGTTGCGCATGCTGCTGAACAACCTCGATCCCGAGGTCGCCGAGCGGCCCAAGGAGCTGGTCGTCTACGGCGGTTCGGGGAAGGCTGCGCGCAACCACGACGCGCTGCGCGCGATCGTCCGCTCGCTGCTCACGCTCGGTGAGGACGAGACGCTGCTCGTGCAGAGCGGGAAGCCCGTCGGTGTGCTGCGGACGCACCCGGGGGCGCCGCGCGTGTTGATCGCGAACGCGCTGCTCGTGCCGCGCTGGGCGACGTGGGACGAGTTCCGGAGGCTCGAGGCCGAGGGCCTGACGATGTTCGGTCAGATGACCGCCGGGAGCTGGATCTACATCGGCACCCAGGGGATCCTGCAGGGCACGTACCAGACGTTCGCGGCGGCCGGCGAGCAGCATTTCGGCGCGTCCGACCTGAGCGGGCGGACGATCCTCACGGCCGGGCTCGGGGGGATGGGGGGCGCGCAGCCGCTCGCGGCGACCCTGGCGGGCGGGAGCGATCCTCTGCGTCGAGGTCGACCCATCCCGAATCGAGCGGCGGCTCGAGACCGGCTACCTCGACCGCTCGACGGACTCGGTCGAGGAGGCGATCGCGCTCGTTCGCGACGCCGCCCGCGAAGGGCGTCCTCTCTCGGTCGGCCTGCTGGGAAACGCAGCCGAGATCATTCCCGAGCTCGCCGGCCGCGGTGAGCATTTCGACCTCATCACCGACCAGACGGCGGCGCACGATCCGCTCGAGGGCTACGTGCCCGTGGGACTGTCGGTCGACGAGGCGGCGGTGCTGCGTTCGAGCGACCCCGACGAGTACCTCCGACGCGCGCGCGAGTCGATTGTGCGACACGTCGAGGGCCTGCTCGAGTACGTCCGGGCGGGCAGATATGTTTTCGATTATGGCAACAACCTTCGCGGGGAGGCCTATGAAGCCGGCGTAACGGAGGCCTTCTCATACCCGGGCTTCGTCCCGGCCTATATCCGGCCGCTCTTCTGCCGCGGCATCGGCCCGTTCCGGTGGGCGGTGCTGTCCGGCGACGAAGAGGACATCGCGACCATTGACGCTCGGCTGAAGGAGCTGTTCCCCGACGACGACCTTCTCCAGCGCTGGCTCGAGCTCGCGCCGGAGCGAGTCCATTTCCAGGGCCTGCCCGCGCGGATCTGCTGGCTCGGGCTCGGCGACCGTGCGCGCGCCGGGCTCGCGATCAACGAGCTCGTGCGGACGGGCAAGGTGAAGGCGCCGGTCGTCATCGGCCGCGACCACCTCGATGCGGGCTCCGTCGCCTCGCCGTACCGCGAGACCGAGGCGATGAAGGACGGCTCCGACGCGATCGCCGACTGGCCGATCCTGAACGCGCTCGTCAACGTCGCCGCCGGCGCGACGTGGGTCAGCGTGCACCACGGCGGCGGCGTCGGGATCGGGAACGCGATCCATGCGGGCATGGTCGTCCTCGCCGACGGCACCGACGAGATGGCCGAGCGCCTCGAACGCGTGCTGACGACCGATCCGGCGATGGGCGTCCTCCGGCACGCGGACGCCGGCTACGAGGATGCGGTCGAGGCTGCCGTGGAGCACGGCCTCGAGCTGCCGATGCCTCCCGCACGCGGCGAGTGAGCTCCGCGGACGCTCCGCCGCGGCTGCTCGTCCGCGACCTCGACCAAATCGCCACCTCGGCGAGCGCCGAGACGCCGCTTCGCGGCGCCGATCTCGGGCGGGTCGAGGTCGTCGAAGGTGCGTTCATCCTCTGCGACGAGGGCCGCATCGTCGAAGTGGGGCGGATGGCCGACCTCGGCGTGCTCGACGGAGACGTCGAGGAGCTCGACGGGCGTGGGTTGTGTGCGCTCCCCGGTCTCGTCGACTGTCATACACACGCGTGCTTCGCGGGCGACCGCGCCGGTGAGTTCGAGCTACGCGCTCGCGGAGCGAGCTACGAGGAGCTCCATGCCGCGGGCGGCGGAATCCTGTCGACCGTCGAGGCGACTCGAGCGGCCGGCGAGGACGGGCTCCGTGAGGCGGTGCGGCGGCATCGCAAGTGGATGCTCCACGCGGGCACGACGACGTTCGAGGCCAAGTCGGGCTACGGGCTCGACCGCGACACAGAGCTCGCCTCGCTGCTCGCGATCAAAGCCGAGGGCGGAATCCCGACCTGGCTCGGCGCGCATGCGGTTCCGCCCGAGTACGAGGACGCCGACTCGTATCTGGACTTCGCGCTCGCCGAGGTCCTCCCGGAAGCGGCCCAGATAGCCGAGGCGGCCGATGTGTTCCTCGAGCGCGGCGCATTCGATCGCGACCAGGCCAGGCGCTACCTCGAAGCGTGCCGCGACGCGGGGCTGGCGCTGCGGCTCCACGGCGACCAGTTCTCCGAGCAGGGAGCGATCTCGCTCGCCGTCGAGCTCGGAGCGCGCTCCGTCGACCATCTCGAGGCGACCGGGGACGAAGGCGTCCGAGCGCTGGCCGAGAGCGACGTCCTCGGTGTGCTCCTACCGGTCGCCGCGCTGGTTCTCGGCCGGCCGATGCCGCCGGCGCGGAAGCTCGTCGATGCCGGCGCCGCGGTTGCGCTCGCAACCGACTTCAACCCCGGGAGCGCCTTCTGCGAAAGCCTGCCCATCGTCACGTCACTCGCATGCACCCAACTTGGACTGTCGCCGGGCGAGGCGCTCGGCGCGGTGACTGTCAACGCGGCTCACGTGCTCGGTCGAGGGGACAAGATCGGACGGCTCGCGCCGGGCTACGACGCGGATCTCGTCCTCCTCGCGGCGCCCGACTGGCGGCACCTCGCGTACCACGTCGGCGGCGAGGTCGTAAGCGCAGTCGTACAGGCGGGTCGCTTGGAGTGGCAGCGCTAGGCTAGTTCTCGTGCCGACCCGAAAACAGCGCCGCCGGCGAGCCAAGGAGCGCCGCCACGACTACGAGTACGTCTACGTCGACGAGGAAGGCCGCGAGGTCGAGGTCGACGAGCCCGAGCCAGGCGTCTCCAAGAGCAGGAACGGAAAGGCGCCGGTCCGGACGCGCGGCGGCCGCAGAATCGATCCTCCGTCGTGGAACAAGGTCGGAAAGCGCGCGCTCATCTTCGGCCCGCTCATGTTCATCACGGTCAGGCTCCTCAATCACGGCCAACCACTTCAGGCAACCGTGTTCAGCACGGTCTTCCTCCTGCTCGTGTTCCTCCCGTTCAGCTACGTGATGGACTCGTTCCTCTACCGCTCATACCAGCGGCGCACGCAGGGCAAGAGCCAGAGCTAGAGCACCGTGTCGCCGCGGTAATGGCCGTCCCCGGGCCACGGCGCCAGCATCAGCAAGATCTTCGCTCCGGAGTCGCTCGCCACGACGTGTCGCTCGTCCGGATCGAAGGCGACCATCGTGCCCACACCCGCGTCGAGCTTCTCGCCGGCGGACTCGATCTGCGCCGTGCCGTCCACGACGACGAGGAACGCGTGCTCCTTGACCTGGTGATCGCCGAGCTTCTGCCCGGGCAGCAACCCGATCAGGACGGCGCGGCCCTCGTCGGAGGAGTGCAGGACGACGGGCGATCGGCTTCCGTCCGGAGTCTCGATCTCGGGCAGTCGCCAGCTGCGCACGAGGCGATCCTATCCGGCTTCCGAACCGGGTTGGAGCCACGGTTAGACTCGCCGTCATGAGCCTCCTCGTCGAACGGCGCGAGCTCGGCCCTGTTGGGACGAACTGCTACGTCGTGCGTCTGGACGCAGCAGCCGAGGCGGCGGTCGTCGTCGATCCGGGCGCAGACGTCGCCGAGCTGCCCCAGGCGTGCGCGGGGATTCTGATCACGCACTCGCACTGGGATCACCTCGGCGGCGTCGCCACGTACGCCGCACGCACCGGGGCGAACGTCTACATGCCGCGTTTGGAGGCGCCCGTTCTCGCGCAGCCGCAAAACTGGTTTCCGGAGATCCCGCTCCAGCCCTACACCGCCGACGTCCTGCTCGATGGAGGAGAGAAGCTCGAGCTCGCGGAGATCTCCTTCGAGACGCTCAACGTCCCCGGGCACTCACCCGGTCACGTCGCCTACTACGCGGACGGTGCGCTCTTTTCGGGCGACGTGCTCTTCGCCGGCTCCGTCGGGCGGACCGACATCCCGCACGCCGACTGGGCGACGCTCGTCGAGTCGATCCGCAGCCTGATCGAGCGCTTTCCGCCCGAGACCGTCGTCTATTCGGGCCACGGTCCCGAGACGACTCTCGGCGCTGAGCTCGAGCGCAACCCGTTCCTGGACGAGCTCCGCGCCTCGTGAAGTTCGAGGCGCCGAGAGGCACGCAGGACATCCTGCCCGCGCAGCAGCCGCTGTGGGAGTGGGTTCTTCGGGAGACCGAAGACGTCTGCGCCGCGTACGGCTACCGGCGGATCACGACCCCGCTCTTCGAGGACACCGAGCTCTTCACGCGCACGTCGGGCGAGGGCTCCGACGTCGTCCAGAAGGAGATGTACACGTTCACGGACCGCGGTGACCGCTCGCTGACGCTTCGACCGGAAGGTACGGCCTCGGTGGCGCGTGCGTACGTCGAGCACGGGCTCTACCGCACGCCGCAGCCGGTGAAGACGTTCCTGATCGGGCCGATGTACCGGTACGCCGCACCTCAGCGCGGAAAGTTCCGCGAGTTCTGGCAGCTGAACGTCGAGGCGATGGGCTCCGACGACCCGGCGCTCGACGCGGAGGTGGTCCAGCTCTACGCGGAGCTGCTGCGGAGGCTCGGAATCGAAGGCTGGTGGCTCGAGCTGAACTCGATCGGCGACCGGAACTGCCGGCCCGCATATCTCCAGCAGTTGAACGAGTGGCTCGAGGAGCACGCGGGCGAGCTCGACGAGGACACGCTCGCGAAGCGGAAGACGAGCCCGTTGCGCGTCTTCGACAACTTGCCGCAAAAGCCCGAAGCGGTCCAGCAGGCGCTCGCCGGAGCACCGAAGATCGGCGAGTCCCTCTGCGCCGAGTGCCAGGCCCACTTCGACGCCGTACTCGGCTACCTCGATGCGTGCGGCGTCGAGTACCGGCTCGTGCCGACGCTCGTCCGCGGGCTCGACTACTACACGCGCACGACCTTCGAGTTCATGGCGGGCGCGCTCGGCGCCGCGCTCTCACTCGCCGGCGGCGGCCGGTACGACTACCTGGTCGAGGAGATCGGCGGACCGCCGACGCCCGCGGTCGGGATCGCGAGCGGCATCGAACGGCTCGTTCTGTCGTTGGCCGAGCAGGGAGCCGAGGCCGCACAGCCCGAGGTCGACGTGTTCTTCGCGGTCGAGGACGACGGGGTGCGGGCGACGGTGCTCGCGTCGATGGCCGAGCTCCGCCGGGCCGGACGCGCAGCCGAGACGGACTACGCGGGCCGCTCGCTCAAGGGGCAGCTGACGCAGGCCGGGCGCGTCGGTGCGAAGGCGACCGTGATCGTGCGCTCCGACGGCGCGACGCTGCGCCGCCCGCAGGAGACGGACGTCGAGTTCGCGTCGCTCGCCGAGGCGGTGGAGTCGCTGTGAGCTGGCGCGACCTCGGCGCCGGCGAGCTGAACCGCGACCTCGTCGGCGAACGGCGCACGCTCGCAGGCTGGGTGGCGCGCCGCCGCGACCACGGCGGGCTCGTGTTCGTCGATCTGCGCGACTCGACGGGCATCGGCCAGCTCGTCGTCAACCCCGAGCGCTCGCCCGACGCGGCCAAAGCGGCCCATGACATCCGGAACGAGTTCGTCCTCCGCGCAACCGGCGAGGTGACGGCGCGGTCGCCGGAGAACGTGAATCCGAACATCCCGACCGGCGAGGTCGAGCTCCAGGTCGACGAGCTCGAGATCCTCTCGACGAGCCCGCCGCTCCCGTTCCAGCTCGACGAGGAAGGCGTCGACGAGACGCTCCGCATCCGGTACCGCTGGCTCGATCTGCGGCGGGAGCGCCTGCAGCGGAACCTGCGCCTCCGCGCGCAGATGGTCTCGATCATCCGGCGCGTCATGGAAGGAGCCGGCTTCCTCGACATCGAGACGCCGATCCTGTTCAAGCCGACGCCCGAAGGCGCCCGCGACTTCCTCGTCCCGTCGCGGCTCCAGCGGGGCAAGTTCTTCGCGCTGCCGCAGTCGCCGCAGATCCTCAAGCAGCTGCTCGTGATCGCGGGCTTCGAGCGCTACTACCAGATCGCTCGCTGCTTCAGAGACGAGGACCTGCGCGCGGATCGGTTCAACGAGCTGACGCAACTCGACGTCGAGATGGCCTTCCCGGACGTCGAGTTCATCATGGCCCTGATGGAGGAGATGGTGCAGGCGATCTGGCGCGAGACGATCGGAGTGGAGCTCGAGATTCCCTTCCAGCGGCTGACCTACGCCGACGCGATGCTCAGGTACGGGACGGACAAGCCCGACCTGCGCTTCGGGCTCGAGATCGAGGACGCGACCGAGCTCACGCGCAGCTCGCAGTTCAAGGTCTTCGCCGGCGCGCCGGCGGTTCGCTACCTGACGGTTCCGCAGGAGTATTCGCGGGCCGACCTCGAACGGCTCGAGGAATTCGCCAAGGAGTGGGGCGCGAAGGGGCTCGCGTACATCGTGTACGGCGAAGACGGCGAGGCGCGCTCGCCGATCGCGAAGTTCCTGTCCGAGGACGAGCTCGCGGCGTTCCGCGCCGAACCGGGGTCGACCGTGCTCTTCGGCGCCGACGAGCCCGACCAGGTCGCGCGTGTGCTCGGAGCGCTCCGCACGCGTCTCGGGCATGAGCTCGGGCTCGTCGACGAGGACGCGTTTCGCTGGACCTGGGTGACCGACTTCCCGATGTTCCACTGGTCGGAGGAGGACAGCGGCTGGGCCGCGGAGCACCACCCGTTCACCCGGCCCGCGCCAGGGTCCGAGCCGATGCTCGACAAGGATCCCGGTCGCGCCATCGCGGTCGCGTACGACCTCATCGGCAACGGTGAGGAGCTCGGAGGCGGATCGCTCCGAATCCACGAGTCGGAGCTCCAGGCGAAGGTCTTCGACATCCTGCGCATCTCGCCCGAGGAGCAGAAGGTCCGCTTCGGCTTCCTGCTCGAGGCGCTGAACATGGGCGCGCCGCCCCACGGCGGCATCGCGTTCGGCATCGACCGGCTGGTAATGGTGCTGGCCCGTGAACCGAACCTGAGGGACACGGTCGCGTTCCCGAAGAACCAGGCGGGGTTCGATCCGATGAGCGGCGCTCCGAGCGAGGTCACGGTCGACCAGCTCAACGAGCTCGGGATCCAGTTGAAGCCGGAGACGAAACCGACCGCCGAGGATTAGTCTTCCGACGATGCCGACGGCACCTGGGCCGAGATTCGTGCTCGAAGCGGGGTTTCTCGTCTTGCTGGCCGTCGTGGTGGGCGTCGCCGACTTCGATCCGCTGTTGATCGTCCTCGTGATGCTCGTCGGCTGGATCCTCGTCTCGCTGATCGAGTACCTCGCCTGGCGGCAGTCGCAGTCGGCCATGATGCGCGGCTTCGAGCCGGCCTTTGCGGGCGTGAGCGTGAACGAGATGGTCGCCGACGACACGCCGCCTCCTCCACCGCCGCCACCACCGACTCCGCCACCCACCGCCGCCGCCGGACGAAGACACGATCGTCGAGGCCCCGACGGCCGAGGAGGAACACGTGGAGGAGCCCAAAGAGGAGGCCGTCGAGAGCCTCCCGCTCCGAAGAGCCTTCTGCTCCCGAAGAGCCTGGCGCTCCGGTCGAGGACTCGGAGGCGATCGCGTTCGCCACCGCGGAGGAGCAGCGCATCGCGCATCGTCTCGAGCCGCTGAAACCTCGGCCGCGCCGCCGCTGGCTCTTCTTCGGTCCGTACGCGCGGCAAGAGGAGCCCGCCGAGGACGACAATGAAGCGTGAGGCTCACTTCCGCGAGTGCACAACGTGGGAATCGCCGTGGCGGCCGGCTTGCTGCTCGCGGCCCTGGTGGGCCTCGCCGTCGCGTCGCACTTCCGTGACTCGCCGTCGGGGCCGAAGCTCCCCGCGCGGGTCGGTAACTGGTACCAGGCGCGGGCCGCGCCGCTGAGAGCCGACCTCGACGGCACGACCACCGCCTGCGGCGTCGAGCTCGGCCGCCAGACGATGGGCCTGGCCGATCCCGTGCTCCCGTGCGGCGCCAAGATCTACGTGGGGTACGGCGACGAGGACGTCCTGACGCAGGTGATCGCCACCGGGCCCGGCCCGGCCGGAACGCGCTTCGGGCTCACGCCCGCTCTCGCACAGAGCCTCGGGATCGAACGGCCCGTCACGGTTCGCTGGAGCTACGCGCGCTAGTTCGTATAGTTGAGGGCGTGCTCGACTCTGTGCGTGGCCTCGTCGCAATAGTTGAACCAACATCACTGCACAGGGAGCCCGAGTCCGACTAGGCGTTCGGCCTAGGGGGCAGGGCACCCACCTGGCTCGTCCAGGTTCGCAACGCGGCGGGGCAACATCGGCAGGGTGGGGCACAACCCTGCTCGGCTAGCCTGCGCTCGATGATCGAGGTGGCAGGAGACGCGACTCGCGGGGCCGACTGGGCGTACGTTCGTCTGGTCGTCGACGGCGATCGGATCGTCGACGCCGATGCCGACGGGCTCGACGCGTCGCTCATCGGACTGACCCTGCTCGAGGCGGCCGCCGTGCCCGGCGAGCGCCTCGTCGTCGATGCGCTGGCGAACGCGATCGGGCCGGTCTTCACAGCTTCCGCAGATCCCGAGCGGATCGCCGTCGCGATGAGTGGTGGCGTCGACAGCGCCGTGGCCCTGTTGCGGGCCGGTCCCGCCGCGATCGGGGTCACGCTACGGCTCTGGATCGATCCCGACGCGCCGGCGTCGGAGCGAGCGTGCTGCTCTCCCGAGGCCGTGATCGCCGCGCGGGAGACGTGTCACCGACTCGGTCTCCCGCACGTGACGCTCGACGCGCGCGAGGCGTTCCGCAGCGCGATCGTGCAGCCGTTCGTGGACGCCTATGCGCGCGGGGAGACGCCGAATCCGTGCACGCGCTGCAACGGAAGCTTTCGGTTCGCGCAGCTGCTCGCGTTCGCGCGGCGTGCCGGTGCGGCGCGTCTGGCGACCGGTCACTACGCGCGGATCGTCGAGCATCGGGGCCGGTCGCTCCTCGCCCGCGCCGTCGATCCGCAGAAGGACCAGTCGTACATGCTCGCGCGATTGGATCCGCGTCACCTGGATCGGATCTGGTTCCCGCTCGGGCGAGCAGTCGAAGGAGGAGACCCGCGCCGAGGCCGAGCGTGCCGGCCTGGCCGTCGCGCGCCGCGCCGAGAGTCAGGAGGCCTGCTTCATCGGGGGCGGCGACTACCGCGACTTCCTCGAGCGGCATGGCCTGCCGGGCCGCGAGGGGCGAGTCGTCGACGAGGACCGGAAAGACCATCGGGACGCCACCTGGGTTTCTGGCGCTTCACGCCCGGCCAACGGCGTGGGCTGGGCGTCTCGACCGGCGAGCCGACCTACGCCGTGGGCAGCGATCCGGTGACGAACACCGTCGTGGTCGGCCCGCGAGGCTCGCTCGCGCGGCGCGACGTGACCGCTTCCGGGCGCCTCTTTGCGTCGATCACGCGCGGCGACGCGAAGCTCCGCTATCGATCGCCGGCGGTCGCCGCGGACGTCGAAACGACCGCCGACGGGTTCCGCCTCCGGCTCGATGAGCCTGCCTTCGGCGTCGCCGCGGGCCAGACGGCCGTTCTCTATGAAGGTGACGTTGTCGTCGGTGCGGGGCATATCACCGGAAGCACCCCGTGACGCCGCCCGACGAGATCACGCTGACCATCCCCCGCGACCGCGCGCTGTACGGCGTCGCCTATCTCGTGCTGGGCGGGCTCGGCGTTCGGCTCAATCTCACGATCGAGCATCTCGAGGACCTCCAGCTCGCGCTCGAGACCGTCCTCGAACGCGTGCGAGCCGACTCCGTGACCGTCACGCTTCCGCGCCAAGGACGGTCGAGATCGAAGCGCTCGTCGGGCCGATGAACGACGGCGTGCGGGCAGAGCTGGCCGCGGACGGAGGAGACGACGTCGGCCTGCGCCGGATCCTCGACACACTGGTCGACCGCGCGGAGCTCGAAGCGGACGACGGCGGGCGACTGGTTGAAGCTGACGAAGGCGGCGGGCGACAGAGGCGTGACGGACGTCGACGACCGAGCGCTCCTGCGCCGCTACCACGAGGACGGCGACATTGCAGCCCGTGACCAGCTGATCGAGCGGTACATGTCGCTCGTGCGGTCGCTCGCCCGGCGCTACGCGTACCGGGGCGAGCAGCTCGACGACCTCGTCCAGATCGGCGCGATCGGGTTGATCAAGGCGATCGACCGCTTCGACGTCGACCGCGGCGTCGAGCTGACGACGTACGCGACGCCGAACATCATCGGCGAGATCAAGCGCCATTTCCGCGACAAGGGCTGGTCGGTGCGAGTGCCGCGCGGGCTCCAGGAGCTGAACGTCAAGCTCTCGAAGCTGATCGAGGAGCAGACGATCGAGCTCGGGCGCTCACCGACGATTCCGGAGCTCGCCAAGGTGGCGGGCGTCGAGGAGGAGCTCGTGGTCGAGGCGATCGAGAGTGGGCGCGCGTACAGCACGGTCTCGCTGTCGACCGGAGGCGGGCAGGACGACGAGGGCGAGCTCGACCCGCTGGAGTCGCTCGGCTCCGAGGAGCCGCAATACGAGGTGTCGGAGGATCGCGCGATGCTTGCGCCCGGGCTTGAAGGCGCTGGATGAGCGCGAGCGGCTGATCATCCACCTGCGCTTCTTCAAGGGGCTGACCCAGTCGCAGATCGCGCAGCAGGTCGGCATCTCGCAGATGCACGTGTCGCGGCTGATTCGCCGCGCGCTCGAGCGGATCCGGGAGGAGATCGGGGACGAGGGTGGCGAAGAGCCGGAGCCGAAAGCGCGCCGCCGGCTGAGCGGCTCCCTTTGGGTAAGGCACCGTCCACCTCCTCCCCGCTGCGATCGTAATCCCGAAAGTCGCGCGCGTGTGAGACGCGAGTGCGCCAAAGGCGACTCGTACAATCACTCGCATGCGCACGAGCCCCGAGCTGCGAGAGGGCTTCCTCTCGTTCTTCGAGTCGAAGGGCCACAAGCGGCACCCGTCCGGCTCGCTCGTCCCGCCTGACTGGGACCGCTCGACGCTGCTCAACAGCGCGGGCATGCAGCCGCTGATGCCGTACTTCCTCGGCCGCGAGACGCCCCCGGCGCCGCTCCTCACGACCGTGCAGAAGGTCTTCCGCACGCCCGGACATCGACGAGGTCGGGCTCGACGGCACTCACCTCACGTTCTTCGAGATGCTCGGCAACTTCTCGTTCGGCCAGTACTTCAAGGAGGGCGCGATCGACTTCGCGTGGGAGTTCGTCTTCGACCACATGAAGGTCGACCCCGACAAGTTCTCGGTCACCGTTTTCGCCGGCGATCCGGAGCTCGGGCTCGGCGAGGACGAGGAAGCGGTGCGTCTGTGGGAGGCGAAGGGTCTCGCCCCGGAGCGCATCATCCGGCTCGATCGCTCGCACAACTTCTGGTCGGTCGGCGGCCCGGGCCCCTGTGGTCCGGACACCGAGCTCTTCTACGACCGGGGCGAGGAGATCGGCTGCGGCCGCCCGACCTGCGCGCCCGGCTGCGAGTGCGAACGCTTCCTCGAGTTCTGGAACCTCGTCTTCATGGAGTACGAGCTGCACGAGGACGGCTCGGTCACGCCGCTTCCGAAGCAGAACGTCGACACCGGCATGGGCTTCGAGCGCGCAGCCGCCGTCTTGCAAGACGTCATCTCCGTCTACGAAATCGACGGCTACCAGTCGATCATGGACTGGATCGCCCAGGAGAGCGGGGTCGCGTACGGCGACTCCGAGGCCGCGACCAAGGCGCACCGGATCCTCGCCGACCACGGCCGCGGGATGACGTTCCTCGTCGGCGACGGCGTCATGCCGTCGAACGAGGGCCGCGGCTACGTGCTGCGCCGCATCATCCGGCGCGCCGTCCAGCAAGCGCGAACGATCGGCCTGTCCGATCTCTGGCGGGTGACCGAGATCGTCGTCGAGCAAATGGGCACCTGGTACCCGGAGCTCGTCGAGCACCGCGCCCTGATCAGCGACACGATCAAGGCCGAGGAGGAGCGCTTCTCGCAGACACTGGAGCGCGGGCTCAAGGTGTTCGAGGAGATCGCCGCGCAAGGGGCGATCAGCGGGGACGACGCGTTCACGCTCGCCGCGACGTACGGCTTCCCAGTCGAGCTGACGCGCGAGCTGGCCGTCGATCGCGGGCTCGAGGTCGACGAAGAGGAGTTCTCGCGCCGCATGGGCGAGCACCGCGAGATCTCGCGTTCGGGCGAGGCCCGAACAGTCGGCGACATCGGCGGCCCGCCGGCGGACTTCGTCGGCTACGAGAAGACCGAGTCGCTCACGGCGATCTCCGCCTACAAGCAGCTCGACGAGCGGACGTTCCAGGCGAAGCTCTTCGAATCGCCGTTCTACGCCGAGGGCGGCGGCCAGGTGACCGACCAGGGGTTCATCGAGCACGAGGAGACGGGTGTGCGCGCGGTGCTGCGGTCGGCGGACCGGCTCGGCGACGACCAGGTGCTCACGTTCGAGGGCGAGGGCTTCGCCGAGGGCGACCGGGTTCGCGCGGCCGTCGATTGGGGAACGCGGTTCCCGACGATGGCGAACCACACGGCGACCCATCTCCTGCACAAGGCGCTCCAGGACGTCCTCGGCGATCACGTGCGCCAGGCAGGGTCCGCGGTCCGGCCGGACAAGCTGCGGTTCGATTTCACGCACGGCCAGGCGATGTCCGCGGACGAGCGCAAGCAGGTCGAGCGCATCGTCAACGAGAAGGTGTTCGAGAACCTGCCGGTCCATACGTTCGTGACGCCGATCGACGAGGCAAAGAAGCTCGGCGCGATGATGCTCTTCGGAGAGAAGTACGGCGACGAGGTGCGCGTCGTCGAGATCCCGGGCTTCTCGCGCGAGCTCTGCGGAGGCACTCACGTCAGGTGGACGGCCGAGATCGGGCCGTTCGTGATCACCACTGAGAGCTCGGTCGGAGCGGGGGCGCGCAGAATCGAGGCGCTCACCGCCGGGGAGGCCTACGCGTTTCTGCACGGGAAGACACTGGAAGCGGAGGAGCTGCGCGCCGAGGCGGAGAAGCTGCGCAAGCAAGGCGCGAAACAGGCCAAGACCGCGGGCGCCGCAGACGTGAACGTGCTCGACGAGTCGAACGGGATCGTCACCGCCGAGGTGCGGTCGCTGAAGGGATCCGAGCTGCGAGATCTCTCCGACCAGCTCCGGCAGTCGAGGCAGGCCGACGCTGTGCTGCTCGGCTCGGTCGACGACGGCCGCGCGTACCTCGTCGTGAACATCGACGCCTCGAAGGTCGAGCAGGGCGCGGACGCGGTCGCGATCGTCAAGGAGGCTGCGAAGAAGATCGGCGGCGGGGGCGGGGGGCGCCCGAACCTCGCCGAAGCGGGCGGCAAGAACCCGGACGGGCTCGCGGAGGCCTACGAGATCGGAAGGAGCGAGCTCGCGTCCACGCTCGGGTCGTGAAGGTGCTGGCTCTCGACTACGGCTCTGCGCGCACGGGCGTGGCGGTCTCGGATCCCACCGGCACGGTGGCGCGTCCGGTGGGCGTCGTCGAACGAGCCGGGAGTGACGACGGCCTTGCGCGGCTCGCCGAGCTTGTACGCGAGCACGGGCCGGAACGCGTCGTCGTCGGCAAGCCGCTGACGATGCGGGGTGAGGTCGGGGAGCAGGCAGCCGAGACGGAGCGGTTCGTCTCACGCCTCCGTGAAACTCTGAGCGTGCCCGTGGAGAGCTTCGACGAACGGTTCACGACCGACCTTGCCGAGCAGGACGGCGGAACGCATGCCGAAGACGCCCGCGCCGCGGCCCATCTGTTGTCCAGCTACCTGACGTGGTCGAGCAGCACGCGCCCGTAACGCCGGCGCCCCCGCCGCCCGAGCGCCCGCCGGGTCCGTCGCGGGGCCGGATCGTGGCGAGGCGAATCGCCGCGCTCATCGTGCTCGCGCTCGGGCTCGCGTTCGTCGGCTGGGTCGGCCTCGCAATCGCCGGTGCGATCCGCGACAAGAGCCAGCCGAAGCCGAAGCCCACGCCGATCGTCGCGGCGCCGACGCTCAAGATCATCTTTCCGGAAGGCTTCACGCGCGCCCAGATGGCCGAGCGGATCAAGGCCGTGAACCAGATCGCGCGGCGGAAGCGGAAGATCAACCCGAAGCTTTCGCCCCGGGCCTACCTCGCAGCCACGGCGAGCTCGAAGATCCCGGGCCGGTTCGCGGGAGACCACAAGCGGCGCCAGCTCGAGGGCTTCCTCTTCCCGTCGACCTACGACTTCGAGCAGAAGACGACCTCGCGCCAGCTGGTGAACCGGCAGCTCCAGGCGTTCCAGGAGAACTGGGGCAAGGTCGGCCTCGCCTACGCGAAGTCGAAGAACCTCACGCCGTACGACGTCCTGATCATTGCGTCGATCATCGAGAAGGAAGTGATCGCGCCCGAAGAGCGCCCGCTCGTGGCCGCCGTCATCTACAACCGCCTACACGACGGCATGAACCTCGGGATCGATGCGACCACACGCTACGGACTGCACGTTCCCGGGACCGAGCCGCTCCTCGAGTCGCAGCTGCAGAGCACGAACCCGTACAACACGAGGAATCCGAACATCAAGGGACTCCCGCCGACACCGATCGCGAACCCCGGCCTCGCTTCCATGAAGGCGGCGGCACACCCGGCGAAGGTCGACTACCTCTACTTCGTGCGCAAGCCGGACAACGTGCACCATTTCTTCACCGCGAGCGAGCGCGACTTCGTGAACTACGCAAACGCCCACGGCTTCGGGTGATCACCGGACGCACGCGGCTGGTGGCCCTGCTCGGGCGTCCGGTCTCGGGCTCGTTGTCGCCGCAGATGCAGAACGCCGCCTTCGCCGAGCGGGATCTCGATTGGGCGTACGTCGCGTGCGACGTGGCGGCGGAGTCGTTCGAGATCGCGATGCGTGGGCTCGCCGCGGCCGGGTTCGCCGGCGCGAACGTGACGACGCCGCACAAGGAGGCAGCCGCTGCCGTGGCCGAGACCGAGCTCGGCTCCGTGAACACGCTCGTCTTCGAGGGCGGCCGGATCCTGGGTCACTCCACCGACGCCGCGGTGCTCGAGGGTGTGACGGCCGAGCGTCCGGTGATCGTCGGCGCCGGTGGTGCTGCACTCGCGTTTCGCGCGGCCCTGCCCGGCGCACGAGTGTTTTCGCGCCAGGCGGAGTGGCCGCCCGAGATCGACGACGCGGACCTGATCGTCAACGCGACCTCGGAGCGCGACGAGGTGCTCGTCGAGCTTCGCGAGGGACAGACGCTCGTCGATCTTCCCTATCCGGAGACGGCGACCGCGATCGCGGCGCGTGAGTCGGGGGCCTCGGTGATCAGCGGCCTCGAGGTGCTCGTCGCGCAGGGCGCCGCGTCGTTCGAGCTCTGGACGGGTGTCTCGGCGCCTGTCGAAGTCATGCGGCGCGCCGTAGGCTTGTCCGCGTGACGCTTCGGCTGGCAACAGCGGGCGAGTCGCACGGCCCGGCTCTGGTCGGGATCCTCAGCGGCCTGCCGGCCGGGCTCGAGCTCGACCGCGATGCGATCGACGCGGATCTCGCGCGCCGCCAGCAGGGGTACGGCCGCAGTCCGCGCCAGAAGCTCGAGCAGGACCGGATCGACGTGATCGCCGGCCTGCGCCACGGCCGCACGCTCGGCACGCCGCTCGCGTTCCTCGTCCGGAACCGCGACCACGTCAACTGGGAGTGGGGGATGAGCCCGTGGCCGCCCGAGAGCGAAGCGTCGGGGAAGGGCGCGAAGGCGGTGACGCTGCCTCGCCCCGGGCACGCAGATCTCGCCGGGACGCTCAAGTACGGGCTCGACGACGCGCGGAACGCGCTCGAGCGGGCGAGCGCGCGGCAGACGGCGGCCACCGTCGCAGCAGGTGCGGTCGCCAAGGCGCTGCTCGCTCAGATCGGGATCGAGGTCCTCGGCACGATGCTCGAGATGGGTGACGTCGATGCGGCGAAGGCCGACCGCGACACGGTCGGAGGGATCGTCGAAGTCCGGGCGCGCGGCGTGCCGCCTGGCCTCGGCTCGTACGCGTCGAAGGACGATCGGCTGGATGGACGGCTCGCAGCGGCGCTGATGGGCATCCAGGCCGTGAAGGGAGTCGAGATCGGCGACGGGTTCGCACTCGCCGGCGAGCGCGGGTCGGCGGCTCACGACGAGATCTTCCGCGACGACCGCGGCTACTACCGCGAGACGAACCGCGCGGGCGGCCTCGAGGGCGGCGTCTCGAACGGCGAAGAGATCGTCGTCCGCGCGGCGATGAAGCCGCTACCGACGCTCATGCGCCCGCTTCGCTCCGCGGACCTCGTGACCGGCGAGCCTGCCGAGGCGCTCGTCGAGCGCAGCGACGTGGCCGCGGTCGAGGCGCTCTCGGTCGTCGCCGAAGCGTCGGTCGCCTTCGAGCTAGCCCGCGCGGCCGGCGAGAAGTTCGGCGGCGACGCGATCGGAGACTTCGTCGCCGCGCACAGCGCCTACCTCGAGCGCATCCCGTGGTCGGCGCGGTAGACAAGCACCTCGCGCTCATCGGCTTCATGGGCGCGGGGAAGACGACGCTCGGCCGTGAGCTCGCGCACCTCACGCACCGTGCGTTCGTCGACACCGACGAGGAGATCGAGAAACGCTTCGGCCCGATCGGCGAGCTCTTCGAGCGCGGCGAGCCCGAGTTCCGACAGATCGAGGAGCAGGTCGTCGCGGAGGCGCTGGCCGGCCCACCGTCGGTCATCGCGCTGGGCGGCGGAGCGGTCCTATCGGTCGCCACGCGTGAGCGGCTGACGCGCACGGCCTTCGTCGTCTGGGTGAAAGTGGACGAGGAGACCGCCTGGGAGCGCGTCGGCGGATCGGGCCGGCCGCTGGCCCGCGATCGCGGGCAGTTCGGAGCGTTGCACGACGAGCGTCTGCCCGTCTACGAGGCGGTTGCACAAGCCGAGGGGGCCGACGCCCAGACCGTCGTTCTGTCGGCGCTCGGGATCGCGTTCTCGGGCGATGTTCCGGTCGAGGCGGCGCTCATTGCGGACGAGCGTGTCCTGCAACTCCACGAGCCGAGGCTTCGCGAAGCCGTCTCCACACATTCGTCCCGAGCGGCGAGGACGCGAAGACCCTGTCCGTCGTCGAGCGCGTGTGGAGCGAGCTCGCGATCGGTCGGGACGGGTGGATCGTCGGCTTCGGCGGCGGATCGACGACGGACGTCGCCGGCTTCGTAGCGGCGACGCACCTGCGCGGCGTTCGCTGGATCGCGGTCCCGACGACGCTGGTCGGCATGGTCGATGCGGCGATCGGCGGAAAGACAGGGGTCAACACCGACGAGGGCAAGAACCTCGCGGGCGCGTTCCACTTTCCGCAGCACGTGTTCGTCGACCCGACGTACCTGTCCACGCTTCCGCCCGAGGAACGGCAGGCCGGGATGGCCGAGGTCGTGAAGACGGGCCTGCTCGCCGGGGAGGAGCTCTGGTCGTTGCCGGACGAGGAGCTGATCCGCGCCTGCGCCGCCTTCAAGTCCGCGGTCGTTCTCTCCGACCCGTACGAGCGTGAGGGGCGGCGGGCGATCCTGAATCTCGGCCACACGTTCGCGCACGCACTCGAGGCCGGCTCCGGCTACGAGCTGCGGCACGGCGACGCGGTCGCGCTCGGCCTGCTCGCGGCGCTGCGCCTCTCCGGCCGACCCACCGACGTCGTCGAGGACGTGCTCGCTCCCGAGCCGGTGCGGGTCGACCGCGACCGCGCCTGGGACGCCCTCCTCCACGACAAGAAGGGCAGGCTGCGGCTCGTGCTGCTCGGCGACGACGGCGGATTCGTGACCGAGGTGTCGGAGCCGGACGTGCGCCGCGCGCTCGACGAGCTGATCGCCGACTAGTCTCCCGCCGTGCGCGTGGACGTCCTCAACGGCGTGAACTTCGATGTCCTCGAGCGCCGGGACCCGGCGATCTATGGCGGCCTCTCTCTGCACGAGCTCGAGCAGCGGATCGAGGCGTGGGCGGAAGACCTCGGCCACACCGTCCGCTGCCGCCAGACGAACAGCGAGGGCGAGTACGTGAAGTTCTGCCACGACTCCGTCGACTGGGCCGAGGGCGTGATCGTCAACCCGGGCGCGTGGAGCCACTACAGCTACGCGATCCACGACGCGCTCGACCTCTACGCCGGGCCGATCGTCGAGGTGCACCTCTCGAACCCGGAGGAGCGCGCCGAGGTCTGGCGCCACATCTCCGTCATCGCGCCGCTCGCGGCGAAGCGGATCCTCGGGCACGGGCCGGACGGGTACCGCGAAGCGCTCGAGTTCCTCGGCGGCGCCTCGTGAACGGCCGCGTCGACAAGCTCCGCGAGCGCCTCGAGGAGCCGCTCCTCGTCTCGAACCCGGCGAACGTCCGCTACCTGTGCGGTCTCGCGAGCTCGAATGCGGCGCTCTTCGTCGAGCCCGAGCGGGTTCGTCTCTACACCGACTTCCGGTATGCGGAAACGGCCCGCGCGATCGAGGGCTTCGAGTTCGTCGACGCGAAACGCGATCTCTTCCAGACCCTGGCCGAGCAGCTGGCCGGGACGATCGGCTTCGAGGCGACCTCGCTCAGCTTCGAGCGCTACTCGCGTCTCCACGCCGGCGGGATCGAGCCGGTCCCGCGCTACGGCCTCGTCGAGGAGCTGCGCGCGGTCAAGGACGAGGACGAGCTCGACGCGATCCGTCGAGCGGCTGAGATCGCCAACACCGCGTTCGAGCGCTTTGCGGACGAGGGCGACGTCGTCGGCCGCACGGAGCGCGAGCTCGCCTGGCGCTTCGAGCAGTTCCTGCACGAAGCGAACGCGGAGGGCGTCTCGTTCCCCGTGACCATGGCGTCGGGCCCGAACGCGGCCAGGCCGCACACGGAGCTCAGCGATCGCCGCATCGAGCCCGGCGAGACGCTGCTCGTCGACGCGGGCTGCGTCGTCGACGGCTACTGCTCCGACTGCACGCGCACCTTCGCCACCGGAAGCCTCCCGGACGAGCTGAAGCACGCGTACGAGGTGTGTCTCGACGCCCAGCTCGCCGCGCTCGAGGCGGTTCGCCCCGGCGCATCGGGGCCTGGGGTCGACTCGGCCGCGCGCGACCGGATCGCCGCGGCAGGCTACGGCGACGCGTTCGGCCACGGCCTGGGACACGGCATCGGCCTCGTCGTGCACGAGGATCCACGGCTCGCACAGGAGTCTCGGAGCATCCTCGAGGCGGGCAACGTCGTCACCGTCGAGCCGGGCATCTACCTGTCCGGACTGGGC
Organism: uncultured Actinomycetes bacterium; assembly: GCA_963812695.1. Classification (GTDB taxonomy): domain Bacteria; phylum Actinomycetota; class Thermoleophilia; order Gaiellales; family Gaiellaceae; genus VAXT01. The sequence continues at coordinate 29,396 of CAWEWD010000004.1, read as the reverse complement.
GGGATCCGGATCGAGGACCTCGTCGTCGTCACGGACGGCGAGCCCGAGGTTCTGACGACCTTCCCGAAGGAGCTGCGAGCTCTCGACTAGATTGTCCGCCGTGGCCGAGATCGTCAACACGAATCAGTTCAAGAACGGCATGCACATCGAGATCGACGGTGGCGTGTGGCGCATCGTCGAGTTCCAGCACGTCAAGCCCGGCAAGGGCGGCGCGTTCGTGCGCACGAAGGTCAAGAACCTCGGCAGCGGAGCCGTGGTCGACCGGACGTTCCGCGCCGGCGAGAAGTTCCAGCGCATGCACACCGAGGTGAAGAGCGCGCAGTATCTCTACGACTCGGGCGACGACGTCGTCTTCATGGAGGACGAGACGTACGAGCAGTTCTCCCTGCCGCGGACGTCGGTGGCCGAGGACCTGCAGTTCATCCCGCCGTCGACGCAGGTGCAAGTGCTGACCGTGGACGGCAAGCCGTCGGGCCTGCAGCTGCCGTCGTCGATCGAGCTGACCGTGGCCGAGACCGAGCCCGGCGTGAAGGGCGACACCGTCTCGAACGTGACGAAGCCGGCGAAGCTCGAGACGGGTGCGACGGTTCAGGTTCCGCTCTTCGTGAACACGGGCGACCGGATCAAGGTCGACCCGCGCGAGGGGCGTTACATCTCACGCGCGTAAGGCGCGTTACCCTCTCCGGGTGCCTGCGCTCGTAGACACGACGATTCGGCTGCTCAGCCAGGAACCGCTGGCCGGGCGCATGCCGACCGCCGAGCTCCTGCGGCTCGCCGAGGTGCTCGACGGCGTCGGCTTCGCGTACCTCGAGGTCTCCGGCGGTGGAGTCTTCGACACGGCCGTGCGGCGCGGAGTCGAAAGTCCCTGGGAGCGGATCCGCGCGCTCAAGGCGAGGACGAAGACGCCCCTCGGAATGGCGCTCCGCGGTCGCTTTCTCGTCGGCTCGCGACCGGTCGGGGGTGACTTCGCGCGCCGCTTCGTCGCCAGCGCGGCCGAGAGCGGGATCGACGTCTTCCGGCTCGAAGACCCGCTGAACGACGTCTCGAACCTGCGCGAGGCGGGCGAGGCGATCGTCGCCGCCGACCGCGAGTTCGACGCGGGCCTGATCTACAGCCCCGGGCAGGGCGGCGAGACGCAGCACCTGGTCGAGCAGGCGAAGAAGCTGCCCGAGCTCGGCGCGGCGCGCGTGCTCCTCCACGACCCGTCGAGCGCGCTCGAGCCCCACCGCGCCAACGAGCTCGTCACAGCGCTCGCCGAGGGAAGCGGTCTTCCGGTCGGCCTCTACTGCCAGGGCGCCGGCGGCAGCGGACTGGCGGCGGCGCTCGAAGCCGCGCGCGCAGGAGCCGACCTCATGGCCTGCGCGGTCTACCCGATCGCGCTCATGCTCCACCGCGTGTCCGGCGAGTCGCTCGCGAGCGCGCTCGGAGGCGCGGGCATGGACACGGGCGTGGACATCGCTGCGCTGTGGGCCGCCGCCGAGCTCGTCGACGAGTTCATCGGCGACGACCCGGTCACGCCGCTCGCGCCGCGCATCGCCGTCCGCGCCGCGCAGCACGAGCTTCCGGCGGGACTGGTCGCATCGATCGACACGCGCCTGCGTGCGTATGGGGCCACCGACCGGCTCGACGAGGTGCTCGACGAGCTCGTCGTCATCCGCGGCGAGTCCGGGTCACCACCGCTCGCGGCACCGATCGGCCAGATCCTCGCCTCGCAGGCGCTCGTCCACGTCCTCTCGGCGACGCGCTACCAGACCGTCGTCGACGAGCTGCGCGACCTGCTCCAGGGGCGCTTCGGAACGCCTCCCGGCGAGATCGACAGCACCGTTCAGCGGGCCGTGACCCTCGTCGCGGGCGACGCGGAGACGGGCGACGAGCCGATCGTGCTCGACGACGTGCGCGACGAGGCGAAGGGGCTCGCGGCCAGCGAGGAGGAGCTTCTCCTGCTCGCCCTGTTCGGCGAGGAGGCCGAACCGCTCCTGCGAGCGATCCGCGACCGCTCGAGTGGAGAGGAGTCGCTCCTCGGCGGCGGGGTCGACCAGACGCGGGCCGAGCGGATCCGCGAGGTCGTGCGGATCGTGCAGGAGACGGGCATCGCCGAGATCGCGGTCGAGGAGGAAGGCACGCGGGTTTCGGTCCGCCGCACGGAGGAGCCCGCGACGGTCGAGGCGCCCGCGGGCGCGCCCGCCCCCGTTGCCCCGGAGGTTCCGGTTGAGCCCGCGGCCGAAGAGCCGCCCGGCGACGATGCGATCCGAATCGAGGCGCCGATGGTCGGAACCTTCTACCGGGCGCCGCAACCCGGCGCTCCGCCCTTCGTGGAAGAAGGCGACGCGGTCGCGCCCGGCCAGACGCTCTGCATCCTCGAGGCGATGAAGCTGATGAACGAGGTCAAGGCCGAGGTCGAAGGCGTCGTTCGCACGATCCACGTCCAGAACGGGCAGCCCGTCGAGTTCGGCCAGGCGCTGTTCGACCTCGAACCGGTCCTGGCAAGACCACTCGACGCCCTCTAGGTGTTCAACCGCGTCCTGATTGCCAATCGAGGGGAGATCGCGGTCCGCGTGATCCGCGCCCTCCACGAGCTCGGCATCGAGGCCGTCGCCGTCTATTCCACGGCGGACGAAGACGCGCTGCACACGCGCCTCGCCGACCGCGCCGTCTGCATCGGACCCGCTCCGCCGAGTGAGAGCTATCTCCGCATCCCGTCGGTGATCGCGGCCGCGACGACGACGCGGTGCGACGCGATCCATCCCGGCTACGGCTTCCTGTCGGAGAACCCGGCCTTCGCCGCAGCGTGTCTCGACAACGAGGTCGTCTTCGTGGGGCCGACCGCCGAGACGATGGCGCGCATGGGCGACAAGGCGGCCGCGAAGCAGGAGATGGTCGCCGCGGGAGTTCCGGTCGTGCCGGGGACCGAAGGCGTGACCACGCTCGACGACGGCGCGCTCGGCCGCTGACGAAACGGGCTATCCGGTGCTGCTCAAGGCCGTCGCGGGCGGGGGCGGCAAGGGCATGCGCACGGTTCGCGATCCGGACGAGCTCGAAGGCGCGTTCCAGACGGCCGCCGCCGAGGCGCAGGCAGCGTTCGGCGAGCCGGGGCTCTATCTCGAGAAGGCGATCGTTCCTGCCCGGCACGTCGAGATCCAGGTCCTGGCCGACAGCAAGGGCGGCGTGCTGACGCTCGGCGAGCGGGAGTGCTCGATCCAGCGCCGGCACCAGAAGCTGATCGAGGAGTCGCCCTCGCCTGCGCTCGACGAGGCGACGCGCGCGCAGATGGAGGATGCGGCCGAGCGCGCGGCGCGGGCCGTCGAGTACGAGAATGCGGGCACGTTCGAGTTCCTGCTCGGGCCCGACCGTTCCTTCTACTTCATCGAGCTCAACGCACGGCTCCAGGTCGAGCATCCGGTCAGCGAGCTCGTCACCGGAATCGACATCGTCCGCGAGCAGCTCCGCGTGGCAGCGGGCGAGAGCCTGTCGACGACCGGCCGCGCGGAGCGGAGCGGCCACGCGATCGAGATCCGCATCAACGCCGAGGATCCCACCCGCGAGTTCATGCCCGCCCCGGGGCGAATCGAGCGCTTCCGGCCGCCGCTCGGCCCCGGAGTCCGCGTCGACACGCACATCGAGGACGGCGCCGTGATCCCGCCGAACTACGACTCGCTGCTCGCGAAGGTGATCGTCCTGGACACCGATCGACCGTCGGCGATCGACCGCGCTCTGCGTGCGCTCGCCGAGCTCGAGGTCGTGGGCGTGCCGACGACCGCATCCGCGGCGCGCGACGTGCTCCGCACCGAGGAGTTCGCCGCCGGCCGCTACTCGACGAGCTTCCTCGAAGAGGCGGGCCGCCGGCTGCCCGCACTCACCGGCTGATGGCGGGTCGGCGAGCAGCCCGACGCACGGCGCTGTTCCTGCTCTACCAGTGGGACGTGACCGGTCAACCGCTCGCATCGCTGTACGAGGGCGAGGTCGACCCGTTCGCGCGTGAGCTCGCCGAAGCGGTCGCAGCGGAGGCGGAGGAGTTGGACGAACGGCTCTCCGCCGCGTCCGAGGGTTGGCCGGCCGACCGGCTCGGTGCGCTCGAGCGGAATGTCCTGCGGATCGGGATCTTCGAGCTCGAGCGCGGGGAGGTGCCCGTCGAGGTGGCGATCGACGAGGCGGTCACGCTGGCGAAGCGCTATGCGTCCGACGAGGCGGGGCGCCTCGTGAACGGGATCCTCGGGCGCATCGCACGGGAGCAGGTCGCGTGAGCTCGGCCGAAGAGGCCCTCAAGCGCGCCGAGGAGCTCCTGGAGCGGCTCGAGCAGACGCGCGAGCGGCTCGAGGCGACGCAGGATCCCGATCAGGCGATCGACATCCTCGCCGAGCTCGCGGAGATCGCCAAGCAGGTCGAGGCCGAGCTCGAACAGGCCCGCCGCGATGCCGCCGAGTAGCCTCGACGCACACCGAGACCTGATCGAGACCTACCTCGGGAGGCTGGCGTTCGCGGACGAGCTGGGCGCGCTGACCGATGCGATGCGGTACAGCCTCGACGGCGGCGGCAAGCGGATCCGGCCCGTGCTCTGCCTCGCAACCGGTGAGGCCGCGGGGGCCGATCCGAGCGACCTGCTGCCCGCAGCGGCGGCGATCGAGCTCGTGCACACCTTCGGCATGGTCCACGACGACCTGCCCGCGCTCGACGACGACGACGTCCGGCGCGGGCGCGCGACCTCGCACGTCCGGTTCGACGAAGCGACGGCGATCCTCAACGGCGACGCGCTACTCGCGCAGGCGTTCGACCTCGCGCTCTCGTATCCGACGACGGCAGTCGCCCACGAGCTCTCGCGCGCCGCGATCGGCATGATCGGCGGCCAGTTCGACGACGTGCGCGGCGGGAACGACGACCTCGCGCGGCGGCACTCGCTGAAGACGGGCCGCCTCTTCGAGGCCGCGATTGGAAGCGCACTTGCGGTCGCGGAGGTCCCCGAGCCCGAGCGGGCGCCCTGGCGGAGCTTTGCGTCGGAGTTCGGCCTCCTCTACCAGGTCGTGGACGACCTTCTCGACGGCGACGGGCTCGCCTCCGAGCTCGGAAGCGAGCGGGCGAAGAGCCTGGCGGACGAGATCGAGGGCCGGGCCGGCGCGCGCCTCGACGAGATCCGGGCGGACACGTCTCTGCTGGCCGAGCTACTGGCCGGCCTGAGACGGCGGATCGCGTAAGGGCTTAGTTGTAGCCCTCGGTCACCTCGCCCTTGTGAGCGGCGAAGGCGCCGAGAACCTCCTCCTTCTCCTGGTCGGGCACGCTGAACGCGTCGAGGGTTCGCGCAAGCTCGGCCGCGACCTCGTCGAACTCGTCGGGAGAGATCTTGAGGTCACGATGGGCCTCTTCGAGCCCGAGCTCTGTGCTGCCGGGCTTCGTGGCGGCATAGTCCTGGGGGCCGCCGGCCACGTCGCACACCCACAGCGTGCGCATGAACTTGAGGCCCGGAAGCCGGCCGAGATTGTTGGTGTGCCATTCCCGAAGGGCCGGGTTGTCGGACGTCTGGCCGACCATCGGATTCTGGATGAGGGCGTCGCTGAAGTGGTCGACCACTGCGGCGATTGCGAACGCTCCGCCGAGCCGGTCGTACAGACTCGCTTCGGTCATCGTTGCCTCCTTGGTGCGAGGGACTTCACGGCTGCCTGTACTACGAGCGCGTATTCGGTTCGGATTCGATCCTGACCAAAGGCGTCGCAAAGCGGCGCGCTCGGCGGGCTAGCCTTCTGCGAGTGCGCAAGCGCCTGGATGTCCTGCTGGTCGAACGCGGGCTCGCCGAGAGCCGCGCTCAAGCGCAGGCGCTCGTCATGGCGGGCCTCGTCCACGGCTACGAGAAGGCAGGTCAGCAGGTGGACGAATCCGCGGTGCTCGTCGTCGAAGCGCCGCCGAGGTTCGTGTCGCGGGGCGGCGACAAGCTCGCGCATGCCCTCGACGAGCTCGGCGTCGACCCGGCCGGCCGCGATGTACTGGACGTCGGCGCGTCGACAGGCGGCTTTACGGACGTCCTGCTCCAGCGCGGCGCGGCGCGCGTGATCGCACTCGACGTCGGGCGGGGCCAGCTCCACGCGCGGCTGCGGAACGATCCGCGGGTGACCGTGCTCGAGCGCACGAACGCCCGCGAGGTGACGGAGCTTCCGTTTGCCCCCGATCTGGTCACCTGCGACGTCTCGTTCATCAGCGTCCGCGTCGCGCTGCCGCCTGCGCTCGGGCTCGCGAAGCCGGGCTGGGAGGCGCTCGTCCTCGTCAAGCCGCAGTTCGAGGCCGGTCGCGAGGAGGTCGGGCGGGGCGGCGTGATCCGCGATCCCGCGATCCACGGACGCGTGCTCCACGATGTCGCCGAAGCCGCTCTCGCGTGGCCAGCCCAAGTTCTCGGCGTCGTAGACTCGGGCCTGCCCGGCCCGAAGGGAAACCGGGAGTTCTTCCTGCACCTCGTCCATCGCGACGACCCCTCGCTGCCACATGAGCTCGACGACTGGATCGAAGACGCCGTCAGCTGACCCCGTTCGCACTGCGGCGGTCGTCACGCACGGTCACCGGGAGGCGATCGGCGAGGCGCTCGAACGTCTCGAACGCGTCGCGGGCCAGTGCGGCGTCGAGCTCGTCTATCCGGAGGACGAGGCGGAAAAGCACGACCGGTCGCCGGACGGCGATCTCGGAGCCGCCGACCTCGTGGTCGTGCTCGGCGGCGACGGCACGATGCTGCGCGCCTTGAAGCGAACGCTCGGCTCCGGGCCGCCGGTGATCGGCGTCAACTACGGCGCGGTCGGCTTCCTCACGTCCATCGCCGCGGACGATCTCGAGCCCGGGCTCGAGCGCGCGTTCGGCGGCGAGTACCTCGTCGCAGAGCTGCCCACGATCAAGGTCCGGGCCGGTGACGAAGAGCACGTGGCGGTCAATGACGTGGTTGTCGCGAGCTCGATCATCGGTCGCATGATCGAGCTCGGCTGGGCGATCGGCGGTGAGGACCTGGGCGTCCTCGCGTGCGACGGCGTCATCTGCTCGACGCCGTCCGGCTCGACGGGCTACAACCTCTCGAACGGCGGGCCGGTGCTCGTGTGGGGGCTCGACGCGCAGACGGTGACCTTCATCGCGGCGCACTCGCTGCACGCGCGGCCGCTCGTCGTGGCGCGAGGGAGCGACGTCGAGATCGAGAATCGCACTCCCGACGTGCCGGCCCAGGTGCTCGTCGACGGCCGGCCGGTGACGCAGCTCGCCGGCGGGGAGCGGGTCGTCGCGCGACTCGGGGACGAGCGCACGCGGCTCGCGCACCTGCCCGAGGCGACCTTCTTCAGGAGGTACCGGGAGACCTTTGCTTCGTAGGCTTCGCATCGAGAACCTCGTCCTTATCCGCGAGGCGGACCTCGAGCCTGGATCGGGGCTGAACGCGATCACCGGCGAGACCGGGGCGGGGAAGACGATCCTCGCCCAGGCGATCGGGCTCCTGCTCGGCGCCAAGGGCGACGCGGCGTTTGTCGGGCCGGGGGCGGCGGAGGCATACGTCGAGGCGGAGTTCGACGTTCCGGCCGGATTGCTCGACGAGGACGAGCTCGAGGCGCTGGCCGACCTGAAGCCGGAGGGCGAGGAAGGGCTTGTCCTGGCGCGGCGCGTGTTCGCGGACGGCCGGACGAGGGCGTACGCGTGGGGCAGGAGCGCCGCGCGGGAGGATCTGGCCGCAGCGGCGGAGCGGCTGATCGCGATGTCGGGCCAGTTCGAGCAGCGCCGGCTCGCGCGACCCTCGTATCAGCTCGACGTCCTCGACGCGTTCGTCGGGGAGGAGCAGCTGCGGCTGCGGGCGCAGCTGCGTGGCGCATGGCGGGAGCTCGGGGCGGCTCGCCGCCGGCATGACGACCTGAAGGGCGGCGCGGCGGCCGAGGAGGCGCGGCTCGGGGAGCTGCGTGCTCTCGTCGAGGACACTGACGGTTTGACCGAGGACGCCGAGGCGTCGCTGCTCGCCGAGCGTGAGCGGCTTCGGCACGTGACCGAGCTCGCGGACGCGGCGGGCCGGGCGCTGGCTGCGCTCGCGCCGGACGAGGGTGAGGGCGCGACCGCGCTCATCGGAGGAGCGGAGCGGTCCCTGGCCGAGGTCGCGCGGATTGCTCCAGAGCTCGAGGTTGCCGCGGGTGAGCTTCGCGACACCGAGCTCCGGCTGGCCGAGACGACGCTCGAGTTGCGGCGGTTTCTCGACTCGCTGCACGCCGAGCCCGACCGGCTCGAGCAGGTGGAGTCGGAGTTGGAGCGGATCGCCGACGTCAAGCGACGATTCCGCTGCGAGAGCTACGCGGAACTACGTGCGCGGGCGGCTGAAGCCCACGCCGAGCTGGCCGCGCTCGAGGACGGCGCCGATCCGTTCGAGGCGGCAGCCGCTGCGCTGGCCGAGGCCGAACAGCGCACGAAGAAACTGGCGGACCGTCTGGCGAAGAACCGCCGCGGCGCGGCAGACGCCTTCGCGACCGCGGTCGAAGCGGAGCTGCACGGCGTCGGTCTCGGCGACGGGGAGTTCCGGACCGAGGTCGGAGAACGCGATCCGGGCGCAACCGGCACGGACGAGGTGTCGTTCCTGATCCGGCCCAACCAGGGGCTCCCGTTCGCGCCGGTCGCCGAGACCGCCTCGGGCGGCGAGCTTTCACGCATCGCGCTCGCGATCGCAGCTGTCGCCGGCGGGGAGACGATGGTCTTCGACGAGATCGACGCGGGCATCGGCGGCGAGACGGCGCACGCAGTGGGCGAGACGCTGCGCCGCCTCGCGGAGCGGGCGCAGGTGATCACGATCACGCACCTGCCACAGATCGCGACCGTCGCCGACCGCCACTTCAGCGTCCAGAAGATCCCCGGCGATCCGACGCACACGAGGATCGACCAGCTGGACGAGGACGGCAGGCAGGAGGAGGTCCGCCGTATGCTCGGCGGCCAGGAGTTCCTGCAAACGGTGCGATGACCACACTGCGAACGTTCGTCGAGCACACGGGGCCGGCACGGCTCGACCGCCGGACCAAGAACCTCGCGCGCCGGTTGAGCCCGGACGACATCGCGATCATCGACCACACCGATCTCGACCGGGTGTCGGCAGAGGAGTTGATCGAGTCGGGCGTGCGGGTAGTCGTGAACGTGGCGCCGTCCCAGACCGGGCGATTCCCGAACCCGGGGCCGCTTCTGCTCGTGCGAGGAGGCGTGCGGCTGATCGACGCGCAGGGCACCGCGCTGTTCGACGACGTGTCCGACGGCGAGCTGCTGACCGTGCGAGGCTCGAGCCTCTATCGGAACGGCACGTGCGTCGCGGCCGGACGGGCGCTCGAGGCGGAGGAGCTCGCGGCGTTGCTCGCCGAGCAGCAGAGCCGGGTGACCGAGGCGCTGGAGTCGTTCGCCGACAACACGATGCGCTATCTGCGCGAGGAGGGTCGATTCCTCTCGGAGGGAATCGACTTCCCGCCGCTGCGGACGCGCTTCCGCGACCGGCACGCGCTCGTCGTCGCCCGCGGGCCGGGGCACAAGCGCGACCTGCGGATCGTCCGGCCGTACATCCGGGACTTCAAGCCGGTCCTGATCGCAGTCGACGGCGGCGCGGACGCGCTGCTCGAGGCCGGATACCGGCCCGACGTGATCGTCGGCGACATGGACTCGGTGTCGGATCCCGCGTTGCGGAGCGGGGCGGAGATTCTGATCCATGCGTACGAGGCGGGCGATGCTCCGGGGGCGGAGCGAGCCGAGCGGCTCGGGATCGACTACGTGGTCGTGCCTGCGGCCGGCATCAGCGAGGACGTGGCGCTGCTACTCGCGTACGAGAAAGGTGCCGAGCTGATCGTCGCGGTCGGCACGCACTTCAACATGATCGAGTTCCTCGAGCGGAACCGGGCCGGGATGTCGTCGACGTTCCTGACGCGGCTCAGAGTGGGGGAGCTGCTCGTCGACGCGAAGGGTGTCTCGCGGCTCGTGAGCCGCCAGGTCGGCGTGTGGCCGTTGATGGCGTTCATCGCGGCAGGCCTGGGCGCGATCGTGGTCGCGGTCCTCGTGTCGCCGGACCTCCGCGAGTTGATCGACTTGCTGGGGACGCGGCTTCTCGAGCTCGTCGGCCTGCGCTGAGCGACAGGTCCCACAAGACCGGTAGCCCCAACCTCCTCCCCACTGCGAGCGTATCGAGGAAATTCGCACACGTCAGTGCCCAGTCTGCGCCGGAATCGGGACAATCACAGAGGCCTGTGCGCATCGAAGCCGAGACCGAGCTGATCGCGACCCGCCCTGAGGTCTGGGCGCTGCTCGCCGAGCCGGAACACCTCGCCGACTGGTGGCCCGCCTACGCGTCGATCCGTCCCGACCGCCGCGGCCTCTCGGAGGGCGCCCGCTGGCAGGTCGCTCGCGGCGGCTCGATCGGGCTGCTCCGGCGGCCAGAGTCGGAGGGGATCCTCGTCATCACCGCAGCCGAGCCCGAGCGCCGGTTCGCCTGGCAGGACATCCAGCAGCGCTTCACCGCGGAGCTGCTCCTCGAGCCCGCCGCCGACGGCATGACCCGCGCGACCCTGACCATCGACAGCCCCGGCGCGCGCGCCATACTGGAGGGCCTGCGACCGCTGCCCCGCCAGGCGCTCGCCCGACTGCACGCCCTTTGCCAGACTGCTGCCACTCTGTAGACGCCCATGTTCGACCTCCGCTATCACGTTGCATCCCTCGCTGCCGTCTTCGTCGCGCTCGTGATCGGCATCCTCGTCGGCGTCGCCATGAGCGGAAAGGTGGACGACGCCGAGAAGCAGGCGCTCAAGAGCGACGTGAACCGCCTCGAGGCGCAGCTCAACGCCGCGAGCGAGGGCCGCGCCAAGGTCTCGCGTGAGCACACGGCCCTGCGTGCGTTCATCAAGAACGCGTATCCGAAGCTGATCGCGAACCGGTTGCACGGAACGCGCGTCGCGGTCCTCTTCGTCGGGCCGGTCGATGCGGGGGTGATGCAGCAAATCGAGCAGGCGGTTTCGGACGCCGGCGGCCCCGCACCGATGCGCCTGCGCGCGCTCAAGGTTCCGATCGACCCGACGAACCTCGACGGGCACCTCGACGGCGACCTGGCCCAGTACAAGACCGGGGGCCTCGACGACCTCGGCCGCGAGTTTGCACACGAGCTCGTGAACGGGGGCGACACACCTGCCTGGGACGCCCTCACCTCCCAGCTCGTGGAGGAGAAGGCCGGGAGCTTCCGCAAGCCGGTCGACGGCGTCGTCGTCGCACGCACCGTCAAGCCTCAGAGCGGTCCTACGGCGACCTTTCTCTCCGGCGTCTATGCGGGCCTGGGTGACGCCGCGGTCCCGACGGTCGGGGTCGAGCCTTCGAAGGTCAGTCGCTCGGCCGTTCCGACCTGGAGCCAGGACGGGATGTCGACCATCGACGACATCGACGCGCCTGCGGGCCGCCTCGCGCTCGCGCTGCTCCTGGCCGGCGGTTCGGCTGGGAACTACGGCCTGAAGGCCGGCGCCGACGACGGGATCGTGCCGCCGATCGAGGCCCAGCCGAGTGGCTGACCCGGTTGCGGTTCTCGTCGCCGCACGCGACGAGGAGGGCACGATCGGGCAAACGGTAGAGGCGCTCCGGGAGCAGTTCCCCGCAGCCGAGGTGATCGTCGCCGACGACGGTTCGCGCGACGCGACCGCCGCCGAGGCGGAGCGCGCCGGCGCCCGCGTGCTCGAGCTGCCCAGGCGAGGCAAGGGACAGGCCCTGACGCTCGGAGAACAGGCTGCGCCGGCCGGGGCGCTCGTGCTGGCAGACGCAGATCTCGTCGGGGACCTCGGGCCGCTCGTCCGTAACGGCGACGACCTCACGATCGCGGCATTCGCCGAGCGCCGCGGCGGCGGCCTCGGAGTTGCCAAGACGATGGCCCGAACGCTGATCCGTGCGCGCTCCGCCTTCGAGGCGCGCGAACCGCTGTCCGGACAGCGACACCTGAGCGCGGCCGCGCGCGCAGAGACCTTCCCCGTCGCCGCCGGATTCGGCTGCGAAGTCCGCATGACGATCGACGCCGCGCGTGCAGGCCTCAGCGTCTCGGAGCTCGTGCTGCCGCTGTCCCACATGGAGACCCGCCGCGACCTCCGCGGCTTCGCGCACCGGGGCCGCCAGCTCGTCGACACCCTCCTCGCCGCAGGCCCGCTCGCCGTCAACCACAGAGGGCTGCGCCTGCCTCTCGTCGGATGGACGCTCGGGCTCCGCCGCGAGCCGGCAGTTGCCGCCATCGCCGCGCTCGGTCTCGCCGACGACCTCTGGTCGGGCCCCGAGCGAGGCTTCCGCCGACACCTGCGCGCAGGCAAGACGACCGGCGTCCTCAAGCTCGTCGGCATCCCGCTCGCCGGCCTACTTGCGACGCGCAAGCTCTCGGGCGCGCTCCTCGTCGGGCTCAGCGCCAACCTCCTGAACCAGCTCGACACCCGCCCAGGCCGGGCGCTGAAGGCCTACCTCGCCTGCGCGCTGGTCGTCGGAGCGCCCACCGGAAGCGCCGTCTTCCTGCTGCCATACGATCTCCGCGAGAAGGTGATGCTCGGAGACGCAGGGTCGAACGCGCTGGGCGCGATGCTAGGCTTGAGTTCCGTGAGTCGAATCACGGGACGAAGCCGTTGGCTGGCGATCGGGGCGCTGGCCGGGCTGACCCTCCTCGGTGAACGCCGCTCTCTCGGCGAGTTGATCGAACGCACGCCGGGCCTCGGCACGCTCGACCGCCTCGGGCGGCAAGCGTGACGCCGACGAAGTACGTCTTCGTCACCGGCGGCGTCGTCTCGTCCCTCGGGAAGGGCATCACCGCGGCGTCGCTCGGGCGCCTGCTCAAGGCGCGCGGCCTGAGCGTCCAGGTCCAGAAGTTCGATCCGTACATCAACGTCGACCCGGGCACGATGAGCCCGTTCCAGCACGGTGAGGTCTTCGTGACCGAGGACGGCGCCGAGACCGATCTCGACATCGGCCACTACGAGCGCTTCGTCGACGAGAACCTCTCGCGCAACGCGAACCACACCTCCGGGTCGATCTGGTACGCGGTGCTGCGCAAGGAGCGCAAGGGCGAATACCTCGGCTCGACCGTTCAGGTGATCCCGCACATCACGAACGAGATCAAGGAGCGGATCCGCCGCGCGTCGGACGCGACGCCGACCGACGTCGTGATCAGCGAGGTGGGAGGGACCGTCGGCGACATCGAGTCGCTGCCGTTCCTCGAGGCGATCCGCCAGTTCCGGCGTGAGGCCGGCGCCGAGAACGTGCTCTACCTGCACGTGACGTACGTGCCGTTCGTAGACTCCGCCGGCGAGCTGAAGACGAAGCCGACGCAGCATTCGGTGAACGAGCTACGCCGCATCGGCATCCACCCGGACATCGTCGTCTGCCGCACGAAGGACGAGCTCGCGCCGGACCTCCGGGACAAGATCGCGATGTTCGCCGACCTCGAGCCGCAGGCCGTCGTCTTGAACCGCGACGTGCCGGACGTCTACCTCGTCCCGGAGGAGCTGCAGGCCGAGGGCCTCGACGAGATGGTCTGCGAGAAGCTCGGGCTCGCGACGAAGTCGGCCGAGCTCGGCGAGTGGGCCGAGCTGACCGAGCGCATCGCGGAGCGCCGCGGCGAGGTCAACATCGGGCTCGTCGGCAAGTACGTGAAGCTCCACGACGCGTATCTCTCTGTTCACGAGGCGCTGAAGCACGCGGGCATCCATCACGGCTGCGGCATCCGCGTCAGCTGGATCGACGCCGAGGGCATGTCGCTCGAAGAGGCCGAGGCCGAGCTCGAGGGCGTCGACGGCGTGCTCGTCCCGGGCGGCTTCGGATCGCGCGGCTGGGAAGGGAAGATCCTCGCCTGTCGTGTTGCCCGTGAGCGCGGGATTCCGTACCTCGGGATCTGCCTCGGGATGCATGTTGCGATCTCCGAGTTCGCCCGCCACGTGGTCGGGCTCGACGGCGCCAACTCGACGGAGATGGACCCGGAGACGCCGTTCCCGGTCATCGACCTGCTGCCCGAGCAGAAGGAGATCGAGGATCTCGGCGGCACGATGCGGCTCGGCGCGCAGGCGGTCGAGCTCGCGGACGGGACGCGGACGCGCGAGACCTACGGCGGACAGGCGATCGTGCTCGAGCGGCACCGTCACCGCTACGAGGTCAACAACGACTTCCGCGACCAGCTCGTGAAGGCGGGACTCGTCATCTCGGGGACGTTCCAGGGCGGCCGCCTCGTCGAGATCATCGAGCTGCCCGATCACCCGTGGTTCGTGGCGAGCCAGTTCCATCCCGAGTTCAAGTCCCGGCCGACGCGCCCGGCGCCGCTCTTCCGCGACTTCGTCGGTGCAGCCGCCGTGCGCGTAGCGGATCGCACTGCCGTGCCTGCCGTCACCAGCGCCTAGCGCGACCTAAGATCGCGGCGTGGCGCACGACGACGTCGTCTCCCTGTTCACCGAGCTCGCAGCGGTGCCGAGCCCGCCCGGCGACGAGCGCGCGGTCGCCGATCGCGTCGGCGCGTACATGAGCGACCTCGGGCTCGACGTGAGCGAGGACGCGGTCGGCGCGCAGATCGGCTCGAACGCAGGGAACCTCTATGCGCGGATCGAGGCGACCGACGGCGGGACGCCGCTCTTCCTGTGCGCGCACCTGGACACCGTTCCGCCGGAGGCCGGGATCGAGCCCGTCGTCGAGGACGGCGTCGTTCGCAACGCGGCGGGAACGATCCTCGGCGCTGACAACAAGGCGGCCGTCGCCGTGATGCTCGAGGCGACGCGCCGCATCCTGTCGGAGAACCGGCCGCACGGCGGGCTCGAGCTGCTCTTCACGCCGATGGAGGAAGTCGGGCTGTACGGAGCAGGGGCGTTCGATCATGAGCGGCTCCACGCGCGCATCGGATACGTGTACGACCAGGCGGCCCCCATCGGCGAGGTGATCCTCGGCGCGCCGCACTCGCAGTCGATGAGGGTGAAGATGCACGGGCGGGCGGCGCACTCGGGGATGTACCCCGAGGAGGGCCGGTCGGCGATTGCGGCCGCCGCGAAGGCGATCGCAGACTTCAAGCTCGGGCGCGTGGACGAGGAGACGACGGCGAACGTCGGCCTGATCAATGGCGGAACCGCGGGCAACATCGTCCCCGAGTGGTGCACGTTCCTCGTCGACGTGCGCTCACACGATCAGCAGAAGCTGGCCGATCTCGTCCGCGAGTTGCTCGAGGCGGTGACCTTCGCGGCCAGTCTCGAGGACTGCCAGGTCGAGACGGAAGTGCACAAGAGCTACAGCGGCTACCGCTTCAAGCAGGACGCCGAAGCGGTTCGGATCGCCAGCGCGGGTCTCCAGCGGGCCGGGTTCGAGCCGACGTTCACGCTGAGTGGCGGCGGAGCGGACGCGAACGTCCTCAACGAGCGCGGCCTCGCCTGCGTCAACCTCGCGAACGGCATGGCCGAGATCCACACCCCCGACGAGCACATCGCGGTCGCGGATCTCGAGCGGATGGTCGACGTCACGCTCGCGCTCGTTGACGTCGCCCGCGAGACGGATGCCGCTTAGCCTGCGGCGCGGGACCGTGACCGCGATCGTCGAGGAGTTGGACGGGCTAGCGCGGATCGAGGTCGACGGTGAGTCGTGCGTCGCATATCCGCGGCTGACGGGCGCGGTCGAGGTCGGAGACGACGTGCTCGTGAACGTTCAGGCGCGCGAGCTCGGGCTCGGCTCGGGCGGATTCGACGTCCTGCATGCGAATCTCACGCGTGGGCTCGATCTGAGGCCCGCGCCGGACGCGCACGTGATGACGCTTCCGTACACGCCCGTTCAAGCTGCGGTGCGATTCGTCGAGGAGGACGGCGAGCTTGCCGAGAGCCTGGACGGGATGCCCGTCGTCTGCTGCTCGCTCCACTCGCAGGTCGTCCCGGCCGCAGCGGGTGTGGGTGAGGGGGTGCGTGTCGCGTACGTCCAGCTCGCCGGCGGGGCGTTGCCGGTCGCGCTGTCCGATTCGGTGCGCGCCTTGAAGTCGCGCGGGCTCGTCGAGACGGCGATCGCGGCGGGTGCGTCCGTTGGCGGAGACGTGCAGGCGGTCGGAGTCGCGTCGGCGCTCGCGTGGGCGGCGGCGCAGGGCTTCGACGTCGCGATCTGCTCGATCGGCCCGGGCATCGTCGGCACCGGCTCTCCGCTCGGCCACGGCGGCCTCGCCGCGGCGGAGGCCGCGAACGCAGCGAGCGCCCTCGGCGGCTCGCCCGTGCTGGCGGTGCGCGTCTCAGAGGGTGATGCTCGCGAGAGGCATCGGGGCGTTTCGCATCACACGCGTGCGGTGCTCGAGCTCGCGATCGGCCGGCGCGAGGTTGCGTGGCCCGCCGGTCTCGAGGCGCCGGAGTGGCTCGCAGAGCGCGAGGAGGTAGACGCCTCAGGTTGGCGCGAGGCATGCGAGGGGCTGCCGCTCGAACACATGGGCCGCGGGCGAGATGACGACCCGTGGTTCTTCGCGTCCGCGTTCGCCGCGGGCAGGCTCGCACGGGGCAAACTGGGTTAGATGGAGGAGCGCGCACTCGGTCCGGTGATCGGCCTCGGCACGTCGAGGACGTTCGACGCCGACGTCGAGCTCGCCCGTCGCGTTGTCGACGCCGCGGACGAGTCGGGCTACCGGCTCTACGACACGTCGCCGATGTACGGCTCCGAGGAGGCGCTCGGGCTCGCTCTCGAGCCGCGGCGACAGGAGTCGGTGCTCGCGACGAAGATCTGGACGGAGTCGGTCGAAGAGGGCAAGGCGCAGTTCGAGAATCAGCTGCGCTGGTTCGGGCGGGTCGAGATCCAGCAGGTGCACAACCTGGTCAGCTGGGAGGAGCACCTCCCATGGCTCGAGCAGGAGCGCGACGCGGGCCGGATCGACCGGATCGGCGTCACGCACTGGCAGGCGTCCGCGTTTCCGGAGCTCGCGCGAGCGCTGAAAACCGGCCGGTTCTCGGTGCTTCAGGTTCCGTACAACCCGCTCGAGCAGGAGTCTGCTCGTGAGCTGCTCCCGCTGGCGCAGGAGTTGGGCGTTGCCGTGATCGTGATGCGACCGCTCGGCGACAAGTCGCGTCTGCCGAAACCGCCGGCCGCGGAGGAGCTCGAACCGCTGGAGGAGTTCGGCGTCGAGACCTGGCCGCAGGCGCTGCTCAAGTGGGCGCTCTCGGACGAGCGGATCGCCGCTGTGATCCCTGCGACCCGCCACCCGGAGCACGCCCGCGAGAACGCAACGGCAGGCACTCCGCCGTGGTTCGGGCCCGACGAGCGCAAGCTCGTCGAACGCCTCGCGCGGACCTGACCCTTCGAGACATCGCACTCGGGGCCGGCCGCGAGCCACCCACCGATTCGATCGTATCCGCGAAAATGGCGCGTGTCTGCAGCAGGAATGCGCCGAGAGTGTGAAAGGTAGGGTTGCCCGGCTCGCGATGAAGATTGGCGTCGCCAAGGAGATCAAGTCCGACGAATACCGCGTCGCGTTGACGCCCGCCGGTGCGCGCGAGCTCGCGGACGCGGGCCACGACGTCCTCATCGAGCAGGGCGCGGGCGAAGGCAGCGCATTCCCCGACGACGCGTACGAGGCGGTCGGGGCACAAATCGTTTCCGTCGACGACGTCTGGGGCGACGCCGAGCTCCTGCTCAAGGTCAAGGAGCCGATCGACGCCGAGTACGGCCGGCTGCGTGACGGGCTCGTCCTCTTCACGTACCTGCACCTCGCGGCGGACAAGGGCCTGACGGACGCGCTCGTCGAGAGCGGGATCTCCGCTGTGGCGTACGAGACCGTCGAGACGGGCAACCGAGCGCTGCCGCTGCTCGCACCGATGAGCGAGATCGCCGGCCGCCTCGCCGCACAGGCCGGCGCGTACTTCCTCGAGAAGCCGCTCGGCGGCCGCGGACTCCTGCTCGGCGGGGTGCCTGGCGTCGCACCCGGCCAGGTCGTGGTCATCGGCGGAGGGATGGTCGGCTACAACTCGGCCGTCATCGCGCTCGGGCTCGGCGCGAACGTGACGATCATCGAGCGTTCGATCGACCGCATGCGGCACCTCGAGGAGGTGCTGGGCGGCCGCGTCACGTTGCTCATGTCGTCGAGCCTCCAGATCGAAGAGTCAGTCGCGCAGGCGGATGTCGTCATCGGGGCGGTGCTCATCCCGGGCGCGGTCGCGCCGAAGCTCGTCACCCGCGCGATGGTCGCCGGCATGAAGGAGGGCTCGGTGATCGCCGACGTTGCTATCGACCAGGGCGGTTGCTTCGAGACCGCACGACCGACCACGCATTCGGAGCCGGTGTACGTCGTGGACGGCGTGACGCACTACTGCGTCGCGAACATGCCCGGCGCCGTGCCGATCACCGCGACGAAGGCTCTGACGAACGCCACGCTCCCGTACGTCGAGGCGATCGCGACCCATGGCCTGCCGGAAGCCGTCGTCCGGGACTCGGCTCTCGCGCGGGGCGTGAACGTGCTCGACGGCAAGATCACGTACCAGGCTGTCGCCGAAGCGCACGACCTCGACTACGCGCCGCTCGAGGACGTCCTACCGCTGTCGCCGGTCTGACCGGCTACGAGCTCTCGGGCTGCGGCTTCGGCTTCTTGTCCTGCTGCGGGAAGAGCCTCACGACGAGCCAGGTCACCCCGGCCGCGAGCGAGGTGATCGTGACGACGAAGAGGATCAGGCCGAGCAGTCCAAGGATCGTGTCCATCACCAACCTAGAATAGCCCCATGTCCCGCGCATGCGTCATCGTGCTGGATGCGGTGGGCGCGGGAGAGCTTCCCGACGCAGCCGAGTTCGGCGACGAAGGATCCGACACCCTCGGCAATGTGGCGCGGGCGGTCGGAGGGCTGGACCTGCCCAATCTCGAGGCCTTCGGCCTCGGCAACGTCGAGCCGCTCGAGGGCTGCCCGCCGCAACCGGGTGCGCCGGCCGTCGCGGGTCGCCTCGTCGAGCGTTCGAAAGGGAAGGACACCACGACCGGCCACTGGGAGCTGATGGGGATCGTCACGCCGCAGGCGCTGCCGACCTACCCGCACGGTTTCCCGTTCGAGGTGATCGACCCGTTCATGCACCGCACCGGCCGCGGCGTGCTCGGCAACAAGCCGGCGTCCGGGACCGAGATCATCGAAGAGCTCGGCGAGGAGCACCAGCGCACGGGAAAGTGGATCGTCTACACGTCGGCGGACTCCGTCTTCCAGATCGCCGCCCACGTCGACACGATCCCGCTCGACGAGCTCTACAAGGGGTGCGAGACCGCGCGCGAGATCCTGACCGGCAACCACGCAGTCGGTCGCGTCATCGCGCGACCGTTCGAGGGCGAGCCCGGGAACTACACCCGGACGCCGGATCGGCACGATTTCTCGCTGAAGCCGAGGACGCCGAACTACCTGACGCTCGTCCGCGAGGCAGGGAACAAGGTGCATGCGGTTGGCAAGATCCGCGACATCTTCGCGGGGGTCGATATCGACGAGTCACACCCGACTCGGTCGAACGTCGACGGCATCAACCAGACGGAACAGCTGCTCGGGCAACTCGACGAGGGCCTCGTGTTTACGAATCTCGTCGAGACGGACATGCTCTGGGGCCACCGCAACGACCCGGTCAACTTCCATCGTTGCCTTCAGGACTTCGACCGCCGTCTGCCCGACCTGCTCGCGGCGCTGCGGCCCGGCGACCTGCTGATCATCACGTCCGACCACGGCTGCGACCCGACCACGCCGTCGACCGACCACTCACGCGAGCACGCGCTGCTCCTCGCGTACGTTGAGGGCAAGAACGCTGCAGGGCGTATTCACGAGGGAGAGTTCGCAGACGTCGGCGCGACCGTGAACGCCTGGCTCGGCGGCAAGGCCCCGCGCCGGGGAGTGCCCGGCGTCGCGATCGTCGAGAAATAACGAGTGATCCGCCCTGCGGAGCTGATCGAGCGGAAGCGTGACGGCGGGAGCCTGAGCCCGGCCGAGATCGGAGAGCTCGTTCTCGGCCACGCGCGCGGCGAGATCCCCGACTACCAGCTGTCAGCGTTCTGCATGGCCGTCTACTTCCGCGGCCTGTCCGCCGACGAGACGCTCGCGCTCACGAACGCCTTCGTCGAGAGCGGCACGACACTCGACCTCCGCGGCGAGCTCGGACGGGTGGTCGTCGACAAGCACTCGACCGGCGGCGTCGGCGACAAGACCTCGATCGTCGTCGGCCCGATCGTCGCGGCCTGCGGCGTCCCGTTCGGGAAGATGAGCGGACGGGGTCTCGGGCACACCGGCGGCACGCTCGACAAGCTCGAGTCGATCCCCGGCTTCCGGGTCGAGATCTCGAAGGAGGAGTTCGTCGAGCAGGTGCGTGACGTCGGGCTCGCGATCATCGGGCAGACGGACGACCTCGTCCCCGCCGACAAGCAGCTGTACGCGCTCCGCGACGTGACCGGGACCGTGGACAGCATCCCGCTGATCGCGGCGAGCATCATGTCGAAGAAGATCGCCGCCGGCGCGAACGCGATCGTGCTCGACGTCAAGGTCGGCGGCGGCGCCTTCATGAAGTCGCTCGAGGACGCGCGCACGCTCGCCGAGTCGATGATCGAACTCGGGCGAGGAGCGGGCCGCAAGGTCGTCGCGCTCCTGACGGACATGGAGCAGCCGCTCGGCTGGGCGATCGGGAACGCCGTCGAGATCCGCGAAGCGCGGTCCCTGCTCGCCGGCGAGGCGTCGCCTCCCGACCTGCTCTCGCTCGCGGTCCAGGCGGCCGGGCGCCTCGTCTCGCTCTCCGATCTGGGTATCGACGCCGAGGAAGGCGCGCGCCGCGCCGAGCGCGCGATCGACGATGGCTCCGCTCTCGCCGCGTACGAGCGCTGGATCGCTGCCCAGGGCGGCGACCCCGCGCTCGACGTCCTCCCGGAGGCACCGGTGCGTACGGAGCTCACCGCCGACCGAGCAGGCTTCGTCGGAGGCGTCTCCGCACTCGGCGTAGGCCGCGTCGCGCTCGAGCTCGGCGCAGGCCGGCGGACGAAGGAGGACACGATCGACCACGCCGTCGGGATTCGCTGCTTTGCGAAGCGCGGCGATCCGGTCGAGGAGGGCCAACCGCTCGCCGAGATCCACGCCCGCGACGAGGCGAGCGCCGAGCAGGCAGCCGAGCAGCTCCGACCGCTGATCGAGGTCGCGGACGAGGCGCAGCCGCCCCGTCCGGTCGTGCTCGAGACGCTGACCTAGACCCGCAGCCTCGGCGCTACGCTGGCGGCGTGCCCGAGCTGCCTGAGGTCGAGACGATTCGCGCGGGGCTCGAGCCTCACCTCGTCGGCCGGACCTTCGAGCGCGTCGAGATCTCGGACCCCCGGCTGACTCGGCCATTCGATCCGCGTGAAATCGCGGCCGAGCTCGAAGGCGAGCGAGTCGCCGCACTGGACCGCCGCGGCAAGTATTTGGTTGTTCGGTTCGAAACTGGTCGGGTTCTCCTGATTCACCTCCGGATGACGGGGAGCCTGCGCCTGCTGCGGACCGGGGACGACGACGACCCGTATCGCAGAGCTGTCGTCAAACTAGACAACGGATCGGACGTCGGGTACCGGGACGTGCGGCGCTTCGGCACCTGGCTCCTGCTCGAGCCGCCGGACTTCGAGCCGTACCTCGCGGCCAAGGTCGGCGTCGAGCCCCTCGGCAGGTCGCTCACGGCGCGATCGCTCGTCGACCGCCTCGCGCGCAGGCGCGCGCCCCTGAAGGCGGTCGTCCTCGACCAGCGCGTGTTCGCGGGCGTTGGGAACATCTACGCGGACGAAGCGCTGTGGTGGGCGCGACTCCATCCGCTGCGCCCGGCCTGCGACGTGGGCCTCACGGAGCTCGAGGCGCTGGTGCGCGGGATCAAGCGCGCGCTCAGGCGAGGCATTGCCCGCCAGGGCGCGACGCTGCGCGATTACCGAAACGCCGACGGCGTCGCCGGGGAGATGCAGACCGAGTTCCGGGTCTACGGACGCGAGGGCGAGCCCTGCTTCCGCTGCGGCCACGCCATCGAGAAGACACGCGCGGGCGGCCGCGGCACCTGGTTCTGCCCGAACTGCCAGATCTGAGCAACCTCGCCTACAATTGGCCTGGAAGAGGCGCCTGGAGCGAAGCTCCACGCCCTCTCAGGGGTTAGGCACGACACATGACGAAGACACTGCGGCAGACAGCGATCGCATTCGCGACCCTCGCGGCTCTCACAGCGGCCGTCGGCGCGGGAGCGGGCACGACGCATGCGCACGGTCCGCAGCTCACGGTGCGCTGGCAGGCGCCGACGCCTCGTGACGGCACCGCGTTCTCCGTCAAGGCGGGCGAGCCGCTCAGCTTCCAGCTCGCCGCGGCCCCCGGGTCCGTGATTCGGAGCAGGCGGCTCCCTGCACGCGTCTCGGTCGCCATGTCGTCCGGGCGGGCGAAGGTCGACTGGACGCCGTCTGCGAGCGAGGTCGGCGAGCACATGCTCTCGTTCGCCGCTCGGAACGGCAGCCGCTATGCACGGCCGCGAAGCTTTCTCGTCTACGTCCTGCCGGCGACTCCGGCCGGGCCTCACGACGAGTTTCCGCTCGGCGGGATCAACGGCAGGTCACGGTACGCGCAGGTGTACGCGGATGTCTCGGCGCGGACGAGCCCGAGCTCCCGCGCGAAGAAGCTGATCCGTCTGCGCCAATACACGCCGGAAGGGACGATGAACGTCGTCCAGACGCTGAGCGGGCTGATCAACCAGAACGGCGAGTACTGGGTCCGTGTGCGCCTGCCCATGCTCCCGAACGGCCGGACCGGCTGGGTTCCGCGTCGGATGATCGGCCCGTACAACGAGATCTGGACGCATCTCGTCATCGACCGGAAGCTGTTCACGGCAACGCTCTACCGCAAGGGCCGCGCGATCTTCACGACACGGGTCGGCGTGGGCAAGCCCTACTGGCCGACGCCTGCGGGTGAGTTCTACGTCCGCGAGCGCATCGCAGGGTTCTCGGATCCGATCTACGGGCCGATCGCCTTCGGCACGAACGCTCGCTCGAACGTGCTGACGGACTGGCCGGGTGGCGGCTTCATCGGGATCCACGGCACGGATCAGCCGGAGATCCTGCCCGGCCGCGTGTCGCACGGGTGCGTTCGAATGCCGAACGCGGCAATCCTGAAGCTCGCCCGGCTGATGTCGGTGGGCACGCCGGTCACCATCTTCTGACGTCCCGGTTACGATGTTTCCGGGCTTAGGCTCGGGGCCACCACGACCGATGAACTCCTGGATGCACATTCTGCGGCGTCTACTCGCGGTAGGGCTCGCTGTTGCGGGTGCGTCGGTGCTCGTCCCGGCTGCCGCGACGCCGGCCAAGGACGACATGGTCTCGTGGACGACTCCGACCCCTGGTGACGGCACTGTTCTCGGCGTGGCGGCGAAGACGACGCTCTCGTTCCGCCTGGCCGCGACCTCGGATGGATCCGGCGGGACGCTCGAGATTCGGGACTCGGACGGCTCGCCGCAGGGCGCGGTCCTCGGGCACGCGGACGGGGACCCGGCCAGCGCGACGTACACATGGAAGCCGCCCGTGTCGCAGGTCGGCGTGCACCGCGTGACGTTCACCGTGAGCTCGGCCGCGGGTAACGCGACGCGCACGCTCGTGATCCGGGTCGGTCGCGCGAACAGGCCGCCGCCCGGGCATGCGAATCCGGCAGGCGTCTATCCGCAGCAGGCGCCGCTCAGCGCCCGGCGCTCTGAAACGTACGGCTGGGCGTTCGTTCGGCATCGCACCGTTGCCCGCACCGGCCCGTCCAGCTCGGCTCGCGCGATCACGCCGATCACGTTTCGGACACCCGAGCTCTACCGCAACGCGATCCAGGTCCTCGACCAGGTCACGTACAAGGGCGGGAAGACGTGGGTTCGGATCCGACTCGCGGTCCTGCCCAACGGCACGACCGGCTGGGTGCCGCGCGGCTCCCTGGCCTCGTTCCAGAAGGTGCACACGCGAATGGTGATCGTGCAGCGGTCGCTGAGGGCCACGCTGTACAAGCGCGGACGGCCCGTCTTCTCCGCGCGGATCGGCGTCGGGCAGGCACACACACCGACGCCGCGGGGCGAGTTCTACGTGCGCGAGAAGCTCTCCGGCTACTCCGCGCCCACGTACGGGCCGCGAGCGTTCGGGCTCAACGCGAAGTCGAGAATCTTGACCGACTGGCCCGGCGGCGGCTTCATCGGGATCCACGGCACGAACGAGCCGCAGATCCTGCCCGGACGCGTCTCGCACGGCTGCGTCCGCATGCGGAACCCGGCGATCCTCAGGCTCTTCAGGTTGATGCCGCTCGGAACGCCGGTCAGCATTCGCTAGCAATTGACCTAGCTGGGTCAGGCGGGCGAGGCGCGCGTGAGCGAGTCTATGGCCATGTTCCTCGACCAAGTGCATTTCGAAGTCATCGACTACGACGCGGCCGTTCGCCTCACCGAGCGGCTCGGCCAGACGTGGACTGCCGGACTGCTCGGCGGTGAGCCGTACGTCATCGCAGCCGCGGTCTCGTCCGAGCCCGGCGATCTCGCCAGTCTCCTGCGGAACGTGCAGGACTGGATCCGGCAGGAGTCGCTCTACGCGATCCGGTTCATGCTCGACAACGAGATCTACGTGCTCGCAGCCGGTGCCACCGAGTGGAAGACGCCGTCCTTCTTGATCCCCGTCGAAGAGATCGACGAGGTCGACGAGGTCGAAGAGTCGTCGCGCGCCGCCTGAGGGCGTCCGCTACCGACACGACCCGGCTCTACACTGGAGTCGATGGCGGGGCGGGGCTACAAGACTGAGGCCGTCGTCCTGCGCTCGCTGCGGTTCGGCGAGGCCGACCGCGTCCTGCACCTGTACACGCTGGAGCGCGGGCGAGTCGGCGCTGTGGCGAAGGGAATCCGCCGCACGAAGTCGCGGTTCGGCGGGAGGCTCGAGCCGCTGAGTCACGTCGAGCTGATGCTCCACCAGGGGAGCGGCGAGCTGGGGACCGTGACCGGCGCGTCGCTCGTGCGGGCGCATCGCGGCGCCCGGGAGGAGTCGTACCGGCTCTCGGTCGGGCTCGTCGGGCTCGAGGCGATGCTGCGCCTGTTCACCGAGCAGGAGCGGAACCCGAAGGCGTTCGAGGCGCTGACGCGGTTCCTCGACGTACTCGACGACGCCGAGGTGCGCGAGGCCGAGCCCGCGCTCGACCCGCTCGTCCTCTCGTTCCAGCTGAAGCTGCTCTGGCTCTCGGGGTACCTGCCGCATCTGACGAGCTGTGCCGAGTGCGGGGCGGAGGGGCCGCTCGTCGGCTACTCGCCCGGAGCAGGCGGTGCGGTCTGCCAGAACTGCGGTGCAGGGTCGCTCGCGCTCTCTGGCGAAGGCATCGCGGGCATCGAAGGCCTGCTCGGAACGCCGCTCGCAGACGCGGCGATCTCGAAGCGGGCCGCACGCGAAGCGCTCCGCGTGATCACGTCGTCGTACGAGTACCACGGCGGCTTCCGCCTGCGCACCCTGGCCAACAGGGCCTAGTCCAACGAAGCCATGCCCAGCGTCAGACGCTGGACATGTCTGCGGGTGTACGCCTGATTTCGCCGCACTCCAGCCCTGTCATGAAGATCGACATGTCTCGAGCCAACACGTCTGGCGTCTGACACCGGACATGTCCTGTCGAGCCGGATCCGTAGTCTTCGGCGCGTGAACTTCCAGGACATGATCGGCACCCTGAACGCGTACTGGGGCGAGCGCGGCGCCGTGATCATGCAGCCGTACCACACCGAGCTCGGAGCGGGCACGTCGAATCCGGCCACGTTCCTACGCGTCCTCGACCCGGCGCATCCCGAGTGGCGCGCGGCGTACGTCGAGCCCGTCATCCGGCCGGCCGACGGCCGCTACGGCGAGAACCCGTACCGGTTCCAGCACTACTTCCAGTACCAGGTGATCCTCAAGCCGGCGCCCGAGGACGTGCTCGACCAGTACTTCGGCTCGCTCGAGGCGCTCGGCATCGACCTGCTGAAGCACGACATCCGGCTCGTCGAGGACGACTGGGAGCAGCCGACGCTCGGCGCGTGGGGGCTCGGCTGGGAGGTCTGGTGCGACGCGATGGAGGTGACGCAGTTCACCTACTTCCAGCAGCTGGGCGGGATCGATCTCGACGTCATTCCCGCGGAGATGACCTACGGGCTCGAACGGCTCGGGCTCTTCCTGCAGGAGAAGACGACGGTCTTCGAGCTCGAGTGGGCGCCGGGCGTGACCTGGGGCGACGTCTACCAGGAAAACGAGCGCCAGTGGTCGCGGTACAACTACGAAGAGGCGCCGGTCGACGTGCTCCAGCGGCGCTTCGACGAGCACGAGGCCGAGGCGGAGCAGCTGCTCGAGAAGAACCTGCCGCTGCCGGCCTACGACCAGGTTCTGAAATCGTCGCATGCGTTCAACCTGCTCGATGCGCGTGGCGCCGTGTCGGTGACCGAGCGGGCCGCCTACATTGGGCGCGTCCGCACGCTCGCGCGCCGTTTTGCCCAGCTCTACGTGGGGACCGATGGCGACGCTGCTGATTGAGGTCGGCTGCGAGGAGCTGCCCGCAGCGGCGTGCCGCGAGGCCGAGCGGCAGCTGCCCGAGCTGGCGCGCCGCGCTCTCGGAGTCGAGCCGAGCAAGGTGCTCGTGACGCCGCGCCGGCTCGCCGTCCTCGCGGAGGACGTCCCGGAGCAGACCGCGGACCAGTGGGTCAAGGGCCCGCCCGTCGCGATGCGGGAGAAGGCGGCGGCGGGCTTTGCGAAGCGTCACGGCGTCCCGGTCGAAGAGCTCGAGGAGCGCGACGGCTTCCTCGGCGTCGTGGTGGCCGGCAAGCCGCTCGCCGAGGTGCTGCCCGACCAGGTCGACGAGCTCGTCCGGGGCCTGGGGTTCTCGAAGACGATGCGCTGGGACGACAGCGGCCTCCGCTTTCCGCGGCCAGTGCGCTGGCGGCTGGCGATGCTGAACGCGACGCGGATCGTCGGCGAGCGTTCGTACGGCCACCGCTTCTCGTCCGGCCCGATCGAGATCGCCGACGCGGCCGGCTACGCGGAGGCTCTGCGCGCCGTAGACGTCGAGCCCGACAGCGAGGAGCGCCGCAAGCAGATCGTGGCCGCGCTCGACGGCCTCGGCGGGTGGACCGACCCGTACGGCGTCCTGGGCGAGGTCGTGTACCTCGTCGAGTCGCCGGTCGTCCTCGACTGCAGCTTCGACGAGCGCTACCTCCAGCTGCCGAGCCGGGTCGTCGAGACGACGATCCAGCACCACATCCGCGCCTTTCCGCTCGGCGACAACAGGTTTGCGTTCGTCGCGAACGGCGGGGACGCGGCCACCGTCCGCGCAGGAGTCGAGAACGTCGTCGGCGGACGGCTCGAGGACGCGTCGTTCACGTTCGAGCGGGACCTCAAGGTCGGGATCGACACCCTTGCGGAGCGGCTCGGCGCAATCACGTTCTTCCACGGCGCCGGCTCGTTCGCGGACAAGACCGAGCGGCTGGTGAAGCTCGTCGAGGCGCTCGGCGGCGGCGATGCGGCGCTCGAGGCCGCCCGGCTCGCGAAGGCCGACCAGGCGTCGGAGCTCGTGCGGGAGTTCCCCGAGCTCG
The DNA here is from genome assembly GCA_963812695.1 of uncultured Actinomycetes bacterium. Lineage (GTDB taxonomy): Bacteria > Actinomycetota > Thermoleophilia > Gaiellales > Gaiellaceae > VAXT01. Next base: position 1,910 of record CAWEWD010000004.1, on the reverse strand, counting down.
AGGGCCACGTCGGCGCCGAGTACGCGAGGGTCGCCGGCTACCCGGAAGCAGTCTGCGCCGCGCTCGACGAGCAGTACCTGCCCGACGCGGCGGAGGCGCCTCTGCCGACGACCGAGACCGGGCGCGTGCTCTCCGCCGCGGACAAGATCGACACGCTCAACGTCTCGTTCGACCTCGGGCACCGGCCGACCGGCTCACGCGACCCGTACGGGCTGCGTCGCGCCGCGATCGGCCTCGGGCGCCTCGCCACCGAGGGCAACCTCTCGGTCCCGCGCGAGCTGATGGACGCCGAGGTCGGCGAGTTCGTCGAGGAGCGCTTCGAAGGGCTCCTGACTGCTCCGGTCGAGTACGTACGTGCCGCGCGTCGGGCTTCGGTGCGCGACCTCGGCGGCGTTGCCCGGCTCGCGGAAGCACTCGTGGCGCTCCCGGACGAACGGCTCGGCCCGATCCAGACTGCGTACACGCGTGCCAGCCGGCTCGCGGAGAAGGAGCAGGGCGCAGCCGCGGAGCTGGAGGCCGCGCTCCTCGTCGAGGACGCGGAGGCCAAGGTCGCAGCCGCTCTCGAGCGCGTCGACCCGGAGATCGCCGCCGCGCTCGACGCGGGGGACTTCAACGCCGCCGTCGAGGCCGGCGCCGAGCTCGGCCCGCTCCTCGACCGTTTCTTCGAGGATGTGCTCGTCCTGGCGGACGATCGCGCCCGTACGGGCAAACCGCCTGCGCCTGCTCCTGAACGTGCGCGACACGCTCGGCCGCCTCGGCGAGCTCTCGCAGATCCCCAGATAGGCCCCGTTCGAGGGAACTCGGCTACGCCCACCCGAGTAAGGCATGCAGAAAGCTGCCGGAAATGCCGGTCATACGCGTGAGGCGCTGCGGCGTCTCGCCGCCTCTGGGCCAAGAGTTGCCGCACGTCTTCCGGGGACGACCGGCCGCAGTCGTCTCCGACGCCGAGTTCCTCGGCGAACGCCGTAGCCGGCCCTGGCGTCTACCTTCAGAGGCCGCAGAGGACGTCCGGCCCGGCACGGCGATACGCTGCGACCATGGCTCCGCAGGCGGTCGAGCTGCACGTCGTTTCCGATTCGACCGGGGAGACGGCGACGCGCCTCGTTCACGCGCTCGAGGCCCAGTTCCCCGAGCAGCCGTTCGAGGAGATCCGGCATCCGATGGTCGAGAGCGTCGAGGACCTCGCCGATGCCGTGCGGCGCGCACGAGGCCGGCCCGCGGTCGTCGTCTACACGCTCGTCGAGCCTGAGGCTCCGCGCCGAGATGCGCACGCTCTGCCGCCGGGCGCGGCTCCACTACTGCGACCTCCTCGGCCAGCCGATCGAGGCCGTCGCCAAGGTCTCCGGAACCGCGGCGAGGATGCAGGCGGGCGGTCGCACCCGCTCGACGAGACGTACTTCAGGCGCATGGAGGCGATCGAGTTCGCGGTCAAGTACGACGACGGGATCGCAGGCGGGCTGGACGACGCGGACATCGTCCTGGTGGGCGTTTCGCGCACGTCGAAGACGCCGCTCTCGATCTACCTCGGCTACCTCGGCTACCGCGCGGCGAACGTGCCCATCGTCAAGGGGATCGAGCCGCCGAAGGAGCTGTTCGACGTCGACCCCCACAAGATCGTCGGCCTGAAGATCGATGCGACCTCGCCGAGATCCGCAAGAACCGCTCACGACGCATGGGCGGGTCGAACCACCGGTACTCGAAGCTGCTCGAGATCTACGAGGAGCTGGACAGCGCGGCCGCGGTGCAGCGCAAGCTCGGGTGTCCGGTGATCGACACGACCGAGCTCTCAATCGAGGAGACCGCGGCGCGGGTGATCCGCCTCGTCGAGCAGCGCCAGGCAGAGGTCACGGCGTAATTCGGTTTGGACTGAGCCGGGCCGATCGCACTCCCGTGCGTTTCCCGTTCCCCGC
>CAWEWD010000003.1:0-234102 GCA_963812695.1 uncultured Actinomycetes bacterium | reverse complement strand
ACCGAGCAGATCGAGCCCACGACCAGGTCGCCGCGGCCGCTGCGGACGAGGAGCACTGGGCCGCGCAGTCTGAAGACGGAGCGCCGGTCCTCGACCTACCCCTCACCGAAGCCGCCCCCCCACGAAGACCTACCGCAGCGGCCGCGAGGACCTACTGATCGACGACGAGTTGTACGCCGCGATCAAGCAGACCGGAGCACGATCCGGCGGCACGCTCTTCGCAACCCTGGTTGCCGCGTGGGAGGCCCTGGTCTACCGCCTCTCCGGCCAGTCGGATTTCGTAGTGGGCATTCCCTTCGCGGGGCAGCCTTAGCTCGAAAACTCGACGCTCGTCGCCCATTGCGTCAACACCGTTCCCTTGCGAGCGCCGCCTCGACCCGGACGCCCCTTTACCGAGCACCTTCGTGCTGTCCGTGACGGCTCGCCCAAGCCCAAGACCACTCGCGACACACCTTCGGCAGCCTAGTGCGCCACTGCAGCTCCCCCGTGACCCGAGTCGCACGCCCCTCGTAGGGATGACGTTCAGCGTCGACAAGGTCGGTGCTCCGTTCGACTTCGGCGACGTGACCATCGCGTCGCTCATCCGCCGAGGTCGTACTCGAATTTCAGCTACAGGTGAACGTGGTCGACGGCGGCTCGGACCTGCTGCTCGAATGCGATTACAACGCGGATCTCTTCGATAAGTCCACGCTTCGCCGATGGCTCTCGCACTACGAAACCTTGCTCCGTGGCGCCGTGGCCCGCCGGATGACACAGTCGCGCGGCTCCCACTCCTTTCGGAGGACGAGCGAAGCCTTTTGGTCGGTGAAGACGTGTCGGTGTTCGGAGTTGCGGGATGCTTGCGCGAGCGGTTCGAGGAGCAGGTGCAACTCGGTCGGACCGGGTGGCGGTGGTGTGTGATGGGGAGTCCTTGACCTTCGCTGAGTTGGACCGGCGGGCGAATGGGTTGGCGTGGCGGTTGCAGTCGCTGGGGGTGGGGCCGGACGTTCTCGTCGGGTTGCGGATGGAGCGCTCGCTGGATCTCGTTGTCGGGGTAGTGGGGATCTTGAAGGCGGGCGGGGCCTACGTACCGCTCGATCCGGCCTATCCGGCGGAGCGGGTGCAGTTCATGTTGGCCGACTCGGGCGTGCAGGTGGTGGTGACCGAATCGGGATTCGCGTCGGATCTGGAGGCGACGGGCGCGACGCTCGTCTTGGTGGATCGCGAGCGGGACGAGGCTGCGCAAGCGCCTGCGTCCGGGTGACGCCAGAGAATCTCGCCTACGCCATCTACACGTCGGGCTCGACCGGGAAGCCGAAGGGCGTGGTGATCACCCACGCGAACGTGACGCGCTTGTTCGACGCGACCGACAGCTGGTACGGGTTCGGACCGGACGACGTCTGGACGCTGTTCCATTCGTACGCGTTCGACGTCTCCGTCTGGGAGATCTGGGGTGCGCTGCTGTACGGCGGTCGGCTGGTGGTCGTTCCGTACTGGGTTAGCCGCTCGCCCGAGGACTTCCGCGACCTGCTTCTACGCGAGCGGGTCACCGTCCTGAGCCAGACCCCGTCGGCGTTCCGGCCGCTGGTCCGGGCGACGCGGATGCCGGCCCGCCCGTGAAATCGGCCCTGCGCTACGTGATCTTCGCGGGCGAGGCGCTCGAAGCTCGCCAGCCTCGAGCCCTGGTTCAAGCGCGCACGGCGACCGGCCCCGGCTGGTGAACATGTACGGGATCACCGAGACGACCGTCCACTCCACCTACCGGCCGATCACCGTCGACGACCTCGACAGAGGCAGTGGAGCCGGCAGCGTGATCGGTGTACCGATGCCCAGACCTGCGGCTGCTGCTCCTCGACCCGCATGGAGCACCTGTGCCGGTCGGCGTGCCCGGTGAGATCTACGTCGGTGGCGCCGGCGTCGCTCGCGGCTACCTCAACCGTGACCAACTGACCGCGGAACGCTTCGTTCCCGACCCCTACAGCGCCACCGGCGGCAGGCTCTACCGGAGCGGCGACCTCGCCCGCCGGCTCGAACGGCGAGCTCGAGTACATCGGCCGCATCGATAACCAGGTCAAGATGCGCGGATACCGGATCGAACTGGGCGAGATCGAAGCCGTTCTCGCAGGACACCCCGACGTCACCGAGTGCGCAGTCATCGCCCGAGAAGACATCGTCGGCGACAAACGCCTCGTCGCCTATCTCGTCACCGACCAACCCGCCACCGAGCACTTCCGCACGCACCTCAAGCGCCACCTCCCCGACTACATGGTCCCGGCCCATTTCATCCCACTCCCCAAACTCCCACTCACCGTCAACGGCAAACTCGACCGCAAAGCACTCCCAGCGCCCGATCTCGAAGCGTCCGACGCAAGGACGCAGCACGTGGCTCCGAACACGCCTACCGAGTCCCGCATCGCGGCCGTCTGGGCCGACGCGCTCGGGATCGCCTCACCGGGCGTTGACGACAATTTCTTCGACATCGGCGGCCACTCGCTGAAAGCCGCTCAGATCGTCACGACACTGCGCTCGACGTTGGAGTGTCGACGTAGCGATGCGGCACCTGTTCGAGCAGCCCACGATCGCAGGCCTGGCAAGTATCGTGGACATCATGGCTGTTTCGGCCGAAGGCCCGGAACGCGCCGACGGGAGTGCGCGCGAGGAGGTCGAGATCTGACCATGACGACCGCGGAATTCCTGTCGAGCCTGCGTGAGCGGGGTGTGAGGCTTTCGGTCGCGGATGGCCGGCTCAAGTGCGATGCGCCGCCGGGAGTCCTCGATGACGGGCTGCAAGCACAGCTCGCGGCGCGCAAGCAGGAGCTTCTAGCCCTGATCGCCGAAGCCGAGATGTCTCTCGGCGCACCGCGCTCTCTCGTGCCCCTGAAACCGACCGGTGACCACCCGCCGCTGTTCGCCCGACCGGGCCACAACGGCGACGTCTTCTGCTATCGAGCCCTCGCAGCGCATCTCGACCCGCGCCAGCCCCTCTACGGCGTTGAGCCGAAGGGTGTTGACGGCAGCCCTACGCCCGAGACGGTCGAGGAAATCGCGGAGTACGAGGTCGCGCAGATCCGTCGATTCCAGCCCGAGGGGCCGTACTACATCGCGGGCTTCTGCGCCGGCGGCACCATCGCCTTCGAGTCGGCGAGGCAGCTCGCCCATGCGGGAGAGGACGTGGCGCGGGTCTTCTTGTTCGGCAGTCCTTTCCCCACCGTGTACCGCACCGGCCGCGCTGAGGCGCCACATGGCGCCGCCGCCAGCGCGCGGGCTCCCTTGCCGAGGGTGTCGAATACATCCGCAGCCGCGCGGCTGCGCGCGTGGCCACGGCAGGTGAGCGCCTCGATCCGGCTCTCGGCGAACAGGCGCCGGATCGAGGACGCGACGCTGGCTGCCGTCAAGCGCTACGAGCCGGGGTTCTACGCCGGGCGGGTCGACGTGTTCCTCCCCAGCGAGGCCTGGCGCCGCTCGGGCGATCGGCCCGACGAATGGAAGCGCGTAGCCGGGCAGGTGGTCGAACACGTGGGGCCAGACGGATGCGACGGGGACGACATGCTTCGTGAGCCGCACGTGCCCGTTCTGGCCGCCCTTCTGAATCAGGCGTTCCGCGACGAGGAGGGACAACATGCAACTGGCTGATCAGATCGACCGCCGCGCGGGCCTTAGCCGCGACCAGTTCGACCGCGAGTATCTGCGCCCACTTCGGCCGGTGATCCTGACCGACGCGATTTCCCACTGGCGCGCCCTGGGGCGATGGAGCCCCCAGTTCTTCAAGGACGAATACGGCGGCCTCGAGGTCGAGGTCGACGGCGAGGCGATGGCCCTGGGCGACCTGATCGACCGCGTCGAGGCGTCGACGGACGACAACCCCGCACCGTACTTGCGCAACCAGGCCCTGGCCGAATGGCCGCCGGAGCTCTCCGCCGACGTGTTCCCGATGCCGGATTGCACACAGCCCAATTGGCTCGAGAGCCGCGTCTTCCCGAAGGGAGAGAAGCTTTCGTCCGTCGAGGTATACATCGGGGGCCAAGGCGCGCAGTTTCCCGTTCTCCACTACGACGGCCTTCACACCCATGCCTTCCTGATGCAGCTCTACGGCGACAAGGAATACATCGCGTTCAGCCCCGAGCAGACCAGGTTCATGTACCCGCAGGATGGCATCCAGGCCAACAAGTCCCGGATCGACGACCTGCTCAATCCTGACCTTGCGGAGTTCCCGCTGTTCGACCAGGCCGAGGGCTTCCGGTTTCCACTTCATCCCGGGGAGACCCTCTTCGTGCCCTCCGGCTGGTGGCACACCGCTCGGATCGTGAGCCCGTCGGTGACCGTTTCGATCAACGGCGTCAATCGCGCGAACGCCGCGCCGTTCCGGCGCGACTATTGCGAAGCCCTCGCACAGCGATCAACGTTGCTCAGTTTCGTGGCCCAGGCAGGGTTGCTCTTCGGACAGACAACGCGCCTTTTCGAGCTCAAGTCCCTGAACCGCCATTGAATTGAAGATCGCTCAGTCCTGCTGGGCTACTGGGCTAACCGCGGTCAGGTGATCGAAGAAACAGAACGAACGCCCACGAAGCCGAGGGAGGTCTGTCACGCCTGTTCATGTCCCACTGCGTTCGCTCGCTCGAGCCAGATCTCCCGCCAATACATCAGCTCGCCTCGCGGACAGTCGCCTGTTTCGTTCCTGCAAAGACATTGCGAATCAGGCATTGTCGTCCTCTTCGTTGCGAATGTTCCGTAGTGCCACGGTGTTGCGAGATCTCCAGCATCTGGCCGGTCCGCTCATTGATCATCCGGTCGACACGATGTCGAACCTCGGCTTGTCCGCCAAAGCATCTCGTCATCTCGTAACAAACTCTCAAGCCTCTATTGGTTCGCTCGTGATCGAGAGTCGCCTCGATCTCAGGGCGGCTCTTGATACGAACACTTTCGCCCGGCTCGAGATTCAGCGACACAACAGGCGCACGTTCGTGGGGTCCGCGTAGCCACTGGTCGCCATGGAGAGCGCGCTCTACAGCGCGCACCAGGAACCTCTGCCAGAACCACAGCGCCACCAACCTCGCCATCTCCGGTACGGACCGATCTCCATTTCGGATCTCCCGCAACATGATCCGAAGCCTCCACAGTTTCTGGTTCCCGGGGAAAGCCTCCGTGGCTTTGAAGAGCTGAGTGGACTGGCAGAAATAGCGGTTCTCGTCCAATTTCGTCTTCAGGCGAGCGAGCAACTCATCGCCTTCGGTTCGCGAAACCGCCCGTGTCGACGTGTCGACGGAATCATCGGGGCGCAACCAATCTTCTTTCCAGAAGATCTTGCAGCCCCGCTTGCATCCGTCGTGGCCGCTACCGTCACACCGTAGTTCGTCTAAGAACACCGTGTCGTTTGCGGCGAAACGTCGATTCGGGTGTTCAGGACGTGGTACGTCTACGCAGGTCTTCTCTGCGCGGCGATCGACGCGAAAGGACTTACCACACCAATCCAGCATTTCGGGCATGAACGGCATGCCATCCAAAGTGCCGTCGGCATCGAGCGTTGCGAGTATCTCTTCGGGAGACCGTACGATTACTCGGTCCCCGGCACGAAACGTTGGGTGTTTGCTGGGTGAACTCATGCACTGAATGCCGACAGCGAATTCACTGATCGGAATTGTAATGTCGGGCTTTCCACCGAGCACGGACCCAACCGCAGCATTCTTTGGATCACTACGGGAGCGTACAACTTAGAACCAATAAGAGCAATCCCTTTCCGTCCCACGGGATCTCACTCGTTACACGCGGTTAGTAGAGACCGAACTGCCGTCTCCGGCCTGCTCCGCCGTCACGCCGAAGTGTCCGTCACGTCTCGCGTCGCACGCGCAGCCGCTCGGGTCTGATCACGATCGTGCCTACATTGTGCTTCGGCATGAACCGAATACTCGGCTTGGTATGGCCCGTGGCCCTTGGCCTGGTCATCTGTGCTGCCCCATCAAGGGACTCGCGTGCCGCACAGCTGCGGGCACGTGCCCAAACCGTCTGGAACGGCGACATCTACGTCGTCAACGCCGACGGCACCGGAAGGAGGCGGGTGACCCGAGATCCCGCGGAGGAGTTCGACCCGGCCTGGTCTCCCGACGGCACGAAGATCGCCTTCTCACGCTCCGACGGACAGCGCTACCAGGTCTTCGTGATGAACGCCGACGGTTCGGATCCGGTGCAAATCACGCACGGCGACAACTCTGCGTCCGACGCGGCATGGTCGCCTGACGGCCGTCGGATCGCCTTCACCCGCTGCAGCGGAGGCTCGTGCGACATCTACGTCATGAACGCAGACGGCAGTGGCGAGGAAAGGCTCACGCACGGGGAGCGTCCCGGCGAACAGGATCCGACGTGGTCGCCCGACGGCGGGCGCATCGCCTTCACGGACATCGAAGGCATCGTCGTCATGAGCGCCGACGGCCAAGACTGGACCTGGGTCACTGATGGTCCGGCCGACGACAGCAACCCCGACTGGTCGCCCGACGGCCGGCAGATCGCCTTCGATTCGTCGCGGGGTCTGTGGGACGGGGACATCTACCTCGTCTCCCCAGACGGGAGCCCGATGACCAACCTCACTGACAGCCCGCCGCTCGATTCGAACCCATCCTGGTCGCCGGACGGAAGCAGGATCGCCTTCATGCGCAAGCGAAACCGGCATGTGGAGGCGCGGCTCTTCGTCATGGATGCCGACGGAAGCTCCCAGACGAATCTCCGCGCGATCGGCGACGCCTACTCGAGGCCGTCCTGGTCGCCGGACGGATCGAGGCTCGCCTACTCGTGGCTCACAGCTTGCATCGTCCCGAAGGTGGCCGGGCTGAGGCTGGCGGATGCTCGCGAGCGGATTCGGCGAGCGAGTTGTTCGGTAGGCGCGATTCGCCTCGCCGCCTCCCGTGGCCCACGCGGAATCGTCGTCTCGCAACGCCCCCAGGCCCGTGCCGAACGCCTGATCGGCACGAGGGTCAGTCTTGCTGTCAGCGCCCGACGCTGAGCGAGAATCAGCTGTCCCAGCGGATAGTGATCCGTCCTTCGACGCCAGGTAAGGGCAGCCCCGCAGCTTCGGCCTCCACCACGTCGCGTGCGGCACGCGAGAGTCGCTTCCAGGTCTGGATCGTCAGGTTCGCCTGCGCTCGTCGCCACGTGCCGACGATCTCGCCCGCGACGAGGACGGCGCCCGGCCAGACGCGCGAGGTCCAGAGCTCGCCGCGACGCTTCGCGTCGGGAACCAGGAGCTCGCGATCGGCGCCCTGGAGGAGGTAGTACGCGTCGCCGCTCGGCAGGAGCCGTGCCGCGGCCGCCGGTTCGGACGGCGCACGGAACGACGGCTCGTCGCGCGCCAGGATCCACGCCTCGCCGATCGGTGTCCGCACGGGCGTCAGCGATCGCTTGAGGGTGTCGAACGCCGCAGCCGCCTCGACGGGCCCGATCCCCGCCCAGGTGGCGAACGACGCGGGCGTTGCGGGGCCGAAGACGTGCAGGAACCGGCGGGCCAGCTCGCGGCGAGCGTCGAGCGGGTCGACGTCGGGCCGCGGCGACGGTCCAGATGGTCGGCTGCCGTGCGCCTTCCCAGCGGATCAGGATCGTGCCCGTCGGCGCGGCGTAGCGGAACAGATTCGAATTGACCCCCAGGGCGCGTCCCACCTCGTTGTCGCCCATGCGCCGCCCGTCGAGGAAGGCGTGCAGACGGGCGGCGACGTCCTCAGCCCTCGTTCGCGCCGGCCCCTCGTCCGCGAGCCTCCCGAGCGTGAAGACCGCATGGTCGCGTGCCGGCACGACGTACGTGCTGAACCGCGGGCCCCAGATCTGGACGAGCGACGGGTCTTCCCAGCTGAATGGATGAGCTCCTTCGACACGCGCGTGGATCGAGAGGAGCGCCGCCCGCGGCATGCTGTCCTGCAGGCCCGCCCACGCCGCACGCCGGAGCGACCGCGAGCCGCGCGGGAGGCGCTCGTCGAGCGCGCCGACGCGCCGCCGAAAGGCGAGGATCTGCGACCGCGAGAGGTCGAGTGGAGACCTCGCCGACTCGGGCATGGCCCGATCGTAATCAGTCGAGTGCTTCGGCCGGGACCGGCTGACGCCTGGCGCGGAACGGAGCCGTGATGAAGACCGCGACGCAGGTCGCGACAGCCGCGGCGACGGCGCTCAGGCCGAAGGCGATCGTGTAGGCCTCCTCGTCGGGCAGACCCCCGCCAACAGCGTACGACGTGAGGATCGCGGCACCGATCTGTCCGCCGATGACACCGCCGACCGTGCGCATGACCGTGTTCATGCCGGTCGCGACGCCGGTCTCGGTGGGCCGCACGCTCTCCGTGATCAGAGCGGCCATCGCGGCGAACGCCGCAGCAACGCCGGCCCCCAGCAGCACCATGGACACGACCACGGGCAGCGGCTCGTCGTGCATGGTCGCGAGCCCCAGGGCCGCGAGCGCGACGAGACCCATCCCCACGGCCAGCGGCCACTTCGAGCCGTAACGGCGGCCGAACATCCCGGCAACCGGACCTGAGAACAGCATCATCACCGAGGCGGGAACGAGGTAGAGCCCGGCGACGATCGGCGAGGCGCCGAAGCCGTAGCCGGCCGACTCGGGCGCGCTCACGAACTGCGGCACGAGCACGAAGGTCCCGAACATCGCGAATCCGGCGATCAGCGCAGTCGTGTTCGTCAGCAACACGGGCCGCTGGCTCATCATCCGCATGTCGACCATCGGCTCGGCGACGCGCAGCTCCGTGAGGATCCAGGTCGCGAGCAGGACTGCGCTCGCGAGCATCAGGCCCAGGAACGGCAAGGACGTCCAGCCCCAGCCCTCCCCCTCGGTCAGCGCGACGAGCAGCGCCGTGAGCGAGCCGGCTAACAGGACCGCCCCCGGGAGGTCGAGACGGGATTGCGTCTTGATGGGCGATTCCGGGACGTACCGGTGCACGAGCAGGATCGCCGCCGCCACCGGGATCGCGCCCGCGATGAACAGCCAGCGCCACGAGAGGTACTCGACGATCAGGCCCGAGAAGACGATCCCGAGGCCGCCGCCGACGCCGAACACCGACGAGAGCAGCCCGATCCCGACCTTGACCTTCTCCGGCGGGAACTCGTCGCGGATGATCCCGAAGCTGAGCGGGAAGACCGCACCGCCGGTGCCCGACAGCGCGCGAAAGCCGATCAGAGAGCCGATGTTCCACGCGAACGCGCCGCCGATCGTGCCGATGAGAAAGATCGTCAGCGCGACGATGAGGATCCGTTCCTTCCCGTACTGGTCGCCGAGCTTGCCGAGCAGCGGCGTCGCGACCGAGGCCGTGAGCAGGAACGCCGTCAGCACCCAGGTCGCCCACGCGGCAGTCGTGTTGAACTCCTGCTCGAAGGTCGACAACGCGGGGAAGACCATCGTCTGCTGCAGGGCGTACGCGGTCCCGGCCATGGTCAGAATGGCCAGGGTGAGGTTGTAGTGCTGGCGCCCGTTCTCGGTTGTCATCACGAATACATTCGATCGAACATCCACAGGATGAGCTCGAGCTCGACCAGGAGCGCTGCGATGAGCCAGAGGGTCACTACCGAGCTCCGCACGGTCTCCTTCGCGTCGAGCGAGTTACGAGAACACCCGTTCTCGTAATGTATCGTAAGCTCGGTGCCGGGCTCTGAAACGAAGGCCAGGCGGCGCCCCGGCCGGCCGCGCCGCCCCACGACCGACGACGCGATCACGCACGCCGCGCTCGACCTGCTCGCGGAGCGGGGCTTCCAGGCGGCGACGATCGAGGCGATCGCGCTGCGCGCCGGGGTCGGACGGAACACGATCTACCGCCGGTGGCCCTCGAAGGAGGAGCTGATCGCCGACGCGCTGCGCGAGCTGACGACCGACTTCGACGCGCTGATTGCCGACGACCTGTACTCGCTGCTTCTGAACTGGCTCCGCGACTTCGCACGCACGTTCTCGGATCCGGTGCACGGCCGCCTCCTCGCGGGCGTCCTCGGCGAGCTCCAGCAGAACCCCGTGTTCGCGGACGTCTACGTCGACCGGGTCGTCCGTCCTCGGCGCGAGGCGCTGCTCGCACGACTGAATGAGGCGCGGGAACGAGGCGAGCTGCGCCCGGACGCGGACGTCGAGCTCGTCGCCGACCTCCTCGGCGGCGCGCTGCTGCTCCGGCTCCTGCCACTCGGGCTGCCCGCCGCAGGCGAGACCTACGCCGAAGAGCTCCTCGAGACGATCTGGCGCGGGATCGCGCCCTAGCCCGCGAGCAGCTGAAACAGCACGTGGTCGCGCCAGTCGCCGCCGATGTGCAGGTAGCCGCGCGCGATTCCGACCTGCTCGAACCCGTTCTTCTCCAGCACGCGCTGCGACGCGAGGTTGTCGACGAGCGTCCCGGCCTCGAGCCGGTGCAGCCCGAGCTCGCCGAATGCGATCGGGACCAGCTCGCCGACAGCCCTCGTCGCGAGACCGCGGCCGTTGGACGGCTTCGCGACCCAGTAGCCGAGGTTCGCGCTCTCGTGCGGACCGCGCGCGACGTTCGAGAGCACGATCGTCCCGGCGATCCGGTCGACGTCCAGGATCGCGAACGCGTGCTTGTCGTCCCGCTCCAACCGCTCTCGCTGGCCCTCGACGGTGTAGAAGCGCTCGTTGCGGTCCGGCTCGAACGGTGCGAGGAACGCGCGGTTCTCGACCAGAAGCGCCGCGAGCTCGTCGGCGTCGTCCGCCGTGAGCGGGCGAATCACCGCGCGACGACGCGTCGGTAGCGCCACGCCGAAAGCGGCGCGAAGACGACGATGATCGCGATCGTCCAGAGCAGTGCCAGCCAGACGTCGTTCCCGACCGGAATCCCGAGGAACAGCGCGCGGACCGCGTTGACCATGTACGTGAACGGGTTGTGCTCGGCGATCGGCTGGAGCCAGCTCGGCATCGAGGCGACGGGCACGAACGCGGAGGAGACGAACGTCAGCGGGAAGAGGATCGTGAACCCGTATGCGTTCGCAGCCTCGGGCGAGGACGCCATGAGCCCGATGAAGGCGAACACCCACGAGAACGCGTAGCCGATCAGCAAGCACAGCGCGATCCCAGCGATCGCTTCACCGACGCTGCCCGAGAAGTTGAAGCCGACGAGCAGTCCGACCACGAGCATCACGATCAGCTGGAAGACGTTCGTGACGACGTCGCCGAGCGTGCGCCCGGTCAGCAGCGCGGAGCGGGTCATCGGCAGCGAGCGGAAGCGGTCCATGAGCCCCTTCTTCAGGTCGTCGGACAGCCCGAGCGCGGTCACGAAGCCGCCGAAGCAGATCGACTGGACGATGATCCCGGGCATCAGGAAGTCGACGTAGTCGAAGCCGGGCGTCTGGATCGCCCCGCCGAAGACGTAGACGAAGAGCAGGACGAACAGGATCGGCTGCACCGTGAAGCCGACGAGCAGGTCCGGCTGGCGCGGGATCCGCAGCAGGCTCCGCTTCGCGAGCACGAGCGTGTCCGAGACTCCGTAGCGAAGCGCGGTCACCGGGCGGCTACCTCGGTCTCCTCGGCTTCCTCCTCGGCCGCATGGCCGGTCAGCGTCAGGAAGACGTCGTCGAGGGTCGGCGTGCTGACGGCGATGTCGTCGATCGCGATCCCGGCCTCGTCGAGGCGGCGGACGGCATCGGCGATCGTCCCGCGGCGCTCAGCGACCGGGACGCGGACGGTCCCGTTCTCGAGGTAGGGCTGGTCGCTCGCGATCGACGCCAGAGCGGAGACCGCTTCCTGGCCGCGGTCGCCGTCGCAAAGATGGATGTCGAGCCGCTCGCCGCCGACCTGGGTCTTGAGCTCGTCGGGTGTGCCTTCCGCGATCACGAGCCCCTGGTCGATGACCGCGATTCGGTCGGCGAGGCGGTCGGCCTCGTCGAGGTCCTGCGTCGTCAGCAGCACGGTCGTCCCCGCCGAGACGAGCGCCTCGATCGCTTCCCAGAGCCCGAGCCGGCTGCGGATGTCGAGGCCGGTCGTCGGCTCGTCGAGGAACAGGACGGGTGGACGGGCGAGCAGCGCGGCTGCGAGGTCGAGGCGCCGCCGCATTCCTCCCGAGTACGTGCGGACGAGGCGGTCACCGGCCTCGGACAGGTCGAACGAGGCGAGGAGCTCACGCGCCCGGTCGCGCGAGTGCCCGCGCCCGAGGTGGTAGAGGCGGCCGACCATCTCCAGGTTCTCGAAGCCGGTCAGGTTCTCGTCGACGGCCGCGTACTGGCCCGCGAGCCCGATGTGCTGGCGAACCTTGGCCGCGTCGCGGACGACGTCGAAGCCCGCGACCCGCGCCGAGCCCTCGTCGGGGTCGAGCAGCGTGGTCAGGATCCGCACCGCGGTCGTCTTGCCCGCGCCGTTCGGTCCGAGCAGCCCGAAGACGCTGCCCGTCTCGACGCGCAGATCGACGCCGCGCAGGGCCTGGACGTCGCCGTAGCTCTTGTGGAGGCCGCTGGTCTCGACGGCTGGATCGGCCGGCACGCTTCTACGCTAGCGGTCGGCCCTCGTCACGAGCTCCAGGCCGGCGATTCGGCGGACCCGGTCGAGAGCCCGCTGAAACGCCTGGTCAAGCGCCTTCGAGCGCCGAACGCCCGGCTCCAAATGGAAGGCCTTGACAACGAGCGCGCCTTCCTTCCGCTCCGACTTCAAATCCGCCCGTCCGATGATCCGGTCGCGCCACAGGAACGGCAGGACGTAGTAGCCGTAGCGGCGCTGCGGCTCGGGCTTGTAGAGCTCGATCACGTGCTCGTAGCCGAGCACACGGCGGACGGAGTGGAACTCCCAGAGCAGGTTGTCGAACGGCGAGAGCAAGACGGCCGCGCCCGTTCGCGGACGGTCGAGCTCGGCGCCGGCCTCCACGACGACGGGCTCGCCGCCGTCGTCCACGGCGATTCGCTCGAGCTTCCCGTCGGCGACGAGCGAGTCGACGTACGGGCGCGCAGCTTTGGCGCCGCCGAGAAAGCCCCAGATCGGCCGCACGTGCTCGGCGATCGCGAACTCGCGCAACGCTCCTCGGCCGCGAACGGCCTTCACGATCAGCGCCTTGACCGCCTCCTCCTCGGAAGGGATCGGCGCGTTCAGGATGTTGCGGGGAAGGACCCGTTCCGGGAGGTCGTAGCGACGCTGGAAGTTGATGCGGTCGGCGATCACGAGCTCACCGGACGCGAACAGCGCATCGAGCATCTGCTTCGCGGGCTTCCAGCTCCACATCGCCTCGGACGAGGTCCCGACCCGGTGCGGCGAGGGGTCGGCCTTCCCCCCGAAGTCCTTCGACCCGAGCGGCCCGCGCTCGCGAATCTCGTCGAGCACGCGATCGGCCAGCTCGGGGTAGCGGGCCTTGACGTCGCCGTGCCACGGAACCCCGTCGCGCATGCGTGCGCGCGCCCATGCGTAAAGCGGCCAGTCCTCGGCCGGGACAATGCACAACGCGTGCGTCCAGTTCTCGATGATGCGCCCCTCGCGCAGGAGGAGAGGAACCGTGTCGCGCGGATAGATGCCGACACGGGCCGAGATCGCGATCCGGTGGCTGCGCTCGACAGCCGTGACCGTGTCGAGCTGAATGCACATCGCCCGCCGGATCGCAGCGTCCACGTCATCGGCGTCCGCGCGCCCGGCCCGCGGCGCGTAGCCCTGGGCCGCGATCACGAGCCGGCGGAGCGCAGTGATCGAGATCGTCCGCACGCGCGGGAACCTATCCGCCGACCTTGCGTAAGGTCTCAGCGATGGCTCGGCTGGTCGTCCTCCTGCGCGGCATCAACATCGGCTCGCGGAACCGGATCTCGATGCCCGAGCTTCGCGAGGCGCTCGAAGACGCCGGCTACGACGACGTTCGGTCCTATCTCCAGAGCGGCAACGTCGTGCTCACGAGCACGGCATCGGCGAAGAAGGTTGCGCGCGACTGCGAGCGGCTGATCGCGGATCGCTTCGGCCTCGAGATCGCCGTCGTCGCGCGGACGCGCAGCGAGCTCGCCAAGGTGGCGAAGCGAAATCCCCTTAAGAAGGTCGTCAAGGATCCCAAGCGCTACCAGGTGAGCTTCCTGGAGACGAAACCCGCTGCCAAGGTCGTCCGCGAGCTCGAGGACGTTGCAGCCGACGAGGAGGAGGTCGTCAGCATCGGTCGGGAGATCTACGCCTGGCACCCGGCAGGCGTCGCCCGCTCGAAGCTCTGGGCGAAGCTGGCCGGGAAGAATCTCGGGGTGACCGCAACGGCGCGGAACTGGACGACCGTCGAGAAGCTGCTCGAGCTCGCCGACGCCGACTAGCGGACGACCGTGTCCAGGCCGAGCCAGGACGCAAGGTCGGAGAGCTCCGCGTCCACGGCCTTCGTGATCGTGCGCGTGAACTTCACGTCCTCGTGGATCGCGTTCACCCGCAGGACGGACGCCTTGCGGTCGGCCTTCGCGTCGAGCTTCCCGACGAGCCGGTCGTCGTGGAGGATCGGGAGCGCGAAGTAGCCCCAGCGGCGCTTCGCCTCGGGCTTGTACATCTCGAGGACGTACTCGAACTCGAACAGGTCCTCGGTGCGGCGGCGGTCGTGGATCAGCCGGTCGAAGGGAGACAGCAGCGCGGTCCGGCCGTCGAAGTCCTGATCGAGCGCCACGGGATCGACGCGCCATTCGCCTTTCGTCCCTTCGACGACCGCGGGCTCACCGGCATCGCCGACGTGGATGGGCTCCATCGGCATGGCGCGTCCCTTCGGCCGCGCGATGCCGAGCGACGCGAGCCGTCGCTCGTTCCTTCTGCGCTCGGCCTCGTCCGCCGACGGGATGTCGACATCGGGATAGACGCGCGCGGCGAGGTCCCAGACGCGCTCGCGACCGACGCGCGCGGAGATCGCGATCTCGCCGCGCATCATCATGAACTCGAGCATCTGGGTGACGTTGCGGTTGTTCGTCCAGCCGGTCGAGGCCCACGGCACCGCGCAGGTGTCCGGGATCTCGCGCGAGACGAGCGGCCCGGACTTCTCGAGCAGCTTCAGGATGTCCTTCCGGAACGAATCGTTGTCGCGGAACCAGGCTCGCGACCGCTCGTACGTGGGAAACTCGGCGGCGCTCGCGAGGTAGAGGCCCAGGTCGTCCATGTGCCGGACCATGGCGTCCAGCTCGAACAGCGTGCGGTCCTGCTCGAGGGCACGCGTGAGGTCCGCCGGCTCGTAGGACGACCCCAGGCGGCTCCAGGCGACGAGGTCCGCGCTGGGCGCGATCGCCGCGGTCGGGTCGACCTGGAGCATCGTCAGTTGCCGGACGACCCCGATCAGGTCCTTCGGCCGTTCAGCGTCGAGCATCTGCGCGCGCACGGCGATGCGCCGGGCCTCCGTCTTCGTGAGCTCGTGCGTGGTCAAGGCATGACGTTTCCAAGCCAGTCGGAGACCGCCGCGCCGATCGCGGCCGTGCTCCTCAGCGAGTGCGTGCCGGGAACGAGCACGACGGTGCGGTTCGGGCCATTCGGCGGGATGCCGAACGGGTCGCGCTCGCCCTGGACGACGAGGGTCGGCACGGTGACGGCGTCGAGCTCGGACAACCGGCTCTTAGTCGGATCGTCGCCGCGGCCGGGCGGATGGACAGGGAAGGCGAGGCACAGCACCGCAGCAGCATCGACCTCGGCAGCTGTCCTGCAGGCGACCCGCGCGCCCGACGAGCGACCGCCGCACATCACCGGCAGCTCGCCCAGTACGTCCTTGCGGAGCTGCGCGAGGACGCTGGTCCACGCCGTGTCGAGCTGGTGGGCAGGCGCCGGACTGCGCCGGCCCGCGACGCGGTACGGCTGCTCGACGAGCACGACGCCGATCCCGGCCTCGAGGGCCGCCTCCTTCGCCGCGACGAGGTCCGGCGATCCGACCCCGCCGCCGGCGCCATGCCCGAGGACGAGCGTCGCCGAGGCGCCGTCGACCAGATGGAGGTGCGCCCGCGCGGCGCCGACAGGAGTCTCCAACTCGAGGATGAGCCGAGACTAGCGGCTAGCCGCGCGCTGCCACCAGCGCCGAATCTTCCAGATGGCAAAGTAGGCTCGTGGCGACGATGGCCGACCTCGACGAGCTCGCGCTCGCGATGCCGCAGGCGACGAAGGAGGTCTCCGACGACGGCAGGCCGTCGTACCACGTCCACGGGAAGCTCTTCTGCTTCCACCGCGGACAACGGCCCGATGCGATCGATCCCGAGACGGGCGAGCGCATGGCCGACGTGCTGATGTTCCGAGTCGCCGATCTCGACGAGAAGGACCTGCTGCTCGCCGACGAGCGCGGTCTCTTCTTCACGACGCCGCACTTCAACGGCTATCCGGCGGTGCTGATGGCGATCCCGACGCTGGAGAGGATCGACCGCGAGGAGCTCCGCGACCTCGTCATCGAAGCGTGGCTGACACGCGCGCAGAAGCGGGTGGCGAAAGCATGGCTCGCGGAGAACGAGCCGGAAACGGACGATGTTCAGTAACCCGGCGATCAACGTCTACTCGCAGGACGTCATGCGGCTCGTCGAGTTCTACGAGGGGCTCGGCTTCCGGGAGACCTTCCGCACGCCGGAGGAGGGCACGCCGATCCACGTCGAGGTGAGCCTGGACGGCTTCACGATCGGGATCGCGGACGCCGCCTCGGCCAGCGCCGATCACGGGCTACGGCCGAGCCTCGACGGGCGACCGATCGAGATCCTGCTCTGGACCGATGACACCGACCGCGAGTACCAACGGCTGACCGCCGAGGGCGCGCCTTCGCTCAGCCCGCCCCACGACTGGCTGTCGAACCTCCGCCTCGCGTGGGTCGCCGACCCGGACGGCAACCCGATCCAGCTGGCGCAGCTCCGAAGCTAGGTCCCGCATGTCCGAGGTGAGCTTCGAGTACCTCCAGCATCTCGTCACGGTTCCGGCTTCGGTCAACGGCATCGATGCGCGTTTCGTCCTCGACTCGGGCATCGGGCTGACGCTGGTGCGGAGGGAGCTCGCCCAGGCCGCAGGCATCGAGCCCACCGGCGGATCGTTCACCGGCCGGCGGATGTCGGGACAGGCGGTGACGCTCCCGCTCGCCGAAGCGTCGGTCGAGCTCGGGGGCTCGACGCGCGAGCGGCACGAGGTCG
Organism: uncultured Actinomycetes bacterium; assembly: GCA_963812695.1. Lineage (GTDB taxonomy): Bacteria > Actinomycetota > Thermoleophilia > Gaiellales > Gaiellaceae > VAXT01. Next base: position 217,101 of record CAWEWD010000003.1, on the reverse strand, counting down.
GGATCCTGGATATGAGCTCGTTTCCGGACGCGCTCGCCGGCCTCGGCGGGTTTCTGTCGCTCGCTCTCGTGACCGAGCGTCCGCTGACCGTGGACTACACGCGGCGAGTTGTGTTCCACGGGACCAGCGAGTCGCCGAAGGGCGTGTCGGTTCCGGTGACGGTCGAGCGCGACGGGCCTTCGGTGACCGTATTCCTGCCGCTGACCATCCCGGGCGGCCGGTCGATCTCCGTCGAAGTCGACATGGGCAGCGACGAGCTGATCCTCGACGAGCGCTTCGCGGCAGAGACAGGTGCGCCGCTCGACGGTGACGGCGTGCGCCGTGTGAACGGCACGGACGAAACGGGACACGACTACACGCGGACGTTCACGCGGCTCTCAGGCGCGATCCACCCGACCGCAGCGCCGGCGCTGGCGCAGGACGACCCGAGCGTCATGTTCCAGCGGATCATCCACGACGGCCTCCTCGGCGACGCCTTTCTTCGTCGACACGTGGTCACGTTCGACGTCGCCGAGGAGAGAATCGTGTTCGGCTAGCCGGCGACCGTGGTCGTGCGGCGGTAGCTGTAGCCGCCCGTCTGCTTCGTCGTCAGACCGAGGCCGATGGCCGCGATGCCGACGACGACGAACGGCGCCCAGACGTTCGCGCCCTCGTCCGCGAAGCCGAAGATCCAGGGCGACGCCGCGAGCAGCGCGCCTGCGCCGATGTCGAACAGGTTGTGCACGGCCATCGGGAACATGCGCCAGACGCCGAGCTCGTAGTCGGTGAACAGGCTGTAGACGATCAACCCGATGCCGAGCACGATCGAGAGCACGGTCGGCGTCGTGTGCTCGGAGAACTGGAAAATCCACGGGGCTGCGATCAGCCCGGCGCCGACGATGTAGTCGAGGGGCGCGTGAAGCTTGGTCGGAATGAACCGCATGTGGGGCTCCTTTGTGTCTCGGAAGAGGTTCCGAACTGATTCGCAGCGAGCCCCGCTCCGGTTCGACCTACATCGCACCGTTCGGGACTTCGTCATCGAGACGACGAGCGGACGGCTGATCGGGCCGCCCGCTCGGTTCGATGCGTTGAGCTTCAGGGTCGCCCGATGACGAGTCGGACTCTCGCTCCCGCGGGCCTTACGGCACCTGCCTTGGGGTGTTGCCTGATCACGCGGCCGACCCAGCGTGACCGCTTCCAGGAGATCCGGCCGACCGAGCAGTTCGCCATACGGATCCGGGACTTCGCTCGATGCAGGGCCAGGCCCAGGACGTTCGGCACCCGGCACACCTCAGGCGGCGGAGGCGGAGGCGGAGGAGGCGGCGGAGGCGGCGGAGGCGGAGGCGGCGGAGGCGGAGGCGGAGGCGGAGGCGGAGGTGGAGGAGGCGGCGGAGGCGGAGGCGGCGGAGGAGGTGGAGGCGGCGGTGGCGGAGGCGGAGGCGGCGGTGGCGAAGGCGGCGGTGGCGGTGGCGGCGGACCGCAGCCAGCCGAGTGGGACGGACGAGACGTCATCCCGGCTCCTGCGTTGGACGCGCCGGGCGTCGGCGTCGCGTCGAACGCCCAGTCGGCGACGGCGTTGTCCGTGTCGACGCCGTTGGGCTCGCGGTCGAGCGACCCCTCGTCGACGTTCGAGTCCGCGACCGGAGTCGGAGAGCCTTCGACGAGGCTGACCGGCTGCGGGAAGCCGTCGATCTGAGCACCCGTGATCGAACCCTCGTAAGAGAGCGCGTCGACGAGCGTCAGGGACGCCGTGTCGATCAGCGCGACGCCGTCGGGAGCGCCGTTCTGGATCTGGTTGTCCGCTCCGGGAAACGGAATCGAGATCGCACCGGGAGCCGGAGCGACGAGCGGATCCATGACGACGAGGTACTGATCGGGCGCGAGACAGTTCGGGCCCAACGCCACGCGTGCGTACTCCGGTGCCGGTCAGGCCGTTGACCAGGACGACAGCCTTGTCGGCGAGGTCGACCGGCGCGCCGGTTCCGTTGAAGACCTCGACGAACTCGCGGTTGTCGGCTCCGACGTTGTCGTAGTCGACTTCGTTGAGGACGAGGTGCGTTACCGCAGGAGCGCGAGCAGTGCCGCCCGCCGCCTGCGTCGCGAGACCGGCTCCGAGAACCAGAGCGAGCACGGCCGCGACGATGAGAACGTGCCTGGGGAAGTTGTCCATGCAGCCAACCTAGACACGAGCCGACCCCCCGCTCCGTCGTTGTCTCGCAACTGTTCGACCCTCGTCACAAAGCTGTGACGTCTTGCCGTCAGGCTGCGTCGAGTCGCCGCTCGAGCCCCTCGAGGATCAGGTCGAGCCCGAACTCGAACTCGCTCGGTTCGTTCGGGTCCGGATCCTCCAGATGCTCCTTCGCATGCTCGATCACGTACGGGAAGCGATCGGCCGGGATCCGGGGAATGAACTGCGCCGCCATGTCGAGCAGCTCCTCGCGGCTGTCGAAGGGCATGTTCACGATCCACAGCGTGAAGCCGGTGATGTGGCTGTCGAGTGCGTGGTACGCGTGGTGCGTCATGTTCGGCGAGAAGCCTGCCTCGCGCAGAGTCTTGAGCACGCCTTCCATCCACTGCATGCGGTCGTCGTTGATGCTCGGTGTCGCCATGTGCAGGTTGCACGCCCACGGGTGGCGCACGAACACCTGGTAGGCCGAGATCGCACTCTGACGGAGCGCCGCCTTCCAGTCCGCTTGCGCCGACGGGACCTCGATTTCGCTCATCGCCAGGTCGACGATGCCCTGGTACAGGTCATCCTTGTTCGCGACGTGGTTGTAGAGGGACATCGCCTGGACGCCGAGCTCCTGGCCGAGCCGGCGCATGGTGAGCGCATCGAGGCCTTCCTCGTCGGCAATCTGGATCGCGGCCCGCAGCACGCGGTCACGCGTCAGCGGGACGCGCGGCTGGGGGCTCGATTCGGGTTCGGCGACCATCTCTCGTCCTCGCAGGCTTACGGTGTACGTCTAACTTACAGTGTACACCGTCTGGCTCGTCACGATCTGAGCTCTCGCGCCGCGGAGTCCCAGCGCCAGCCGCTTTCAACGGTGACGTGCGTGCCGCCCAGCCAGCGGTCGACGCCGAGCAACTGGACGCGGTCGGCCTTACCTTCGAGAACCCGTTCTCCTGACGAAGTGACGCGGAGTGAGAGGCGTGCGTACTCCGGTCCGTCACTGAGCGGCGGCGGCGCCGGCACAGGCTCGCCGTCCTCGGTCTCGAGCAGCCGGTCGTCGCCCCGGCCGAGCGCGGAGAGCGACCGGTAGAACCACGCGTCGCCGAGGAACGGCGCCTCCTCGAGATCCTGCGTGGCGAGGAACGCGCGAAATGGCGAGCCCGCCCCGTCCGCAACCGCTTGGAGAGTCAGACGCTCGGTTCTCGAGAGCCCGTCGGCGACTCCGGGCAGCTCTTCGAGCAGACGCTCCAGCGCGGCCGCCAGAAACGGGAGCTGCTCGGAGCCTCGGTCGGCGAGCTCCGCGAGGCCGACCGGATCCGGCGCACGGAAGGCAGCCCACGCGTCGGCGGCTTCGGCCAGCGTCGCGGCCGTCACCTCTCGGCGCTCGGGCCACAGCGTCTCGAGCTCGTCCGGCGTCAGCTCGCCGAGGCCCCGGAACGACGGCTTCCCGGGAAAGGCGTCGACGACGATCGACTCCAGCGCCCCCTCGAGGCCGTGAGCGAGCGCCAAGGCGTCGATCAGCTGGAGCTGGTCGTAGAGGTCGTGCTCGAACCAGAGCACGAGGCGGCGCCCGTCCCGCAATGCTGCACGGAACTGGCGGTCGCGCCGCTCGAGCGACGAGCGGATCGTGCCGCGGCGCCCCCAGCCGCACTCTGAGAGAAACGCCGCCCGAATCCGGAGCAGCTCCGCGCGGGACACGTCGGGCACCGGCCCGTCATGAAGGACGTCCTGCCAGGGCAAGACCGCTCCGCCGAGCCCCGTCTGCCGAAGCGTGTTCCCCGCGCTCTCACCGTTCGTGACGTGCAGGAGCGCGGGCGGCGCGCTCGTCTCCCGCCCGCGACGAGCAAGGTACGCGGCCCCGCACGTGCAGTGGTCGAGCGAGTCGCACGCGCAGCCGACGACCCGCGCGAGCTCGTCCCGCATCCGCCGCAGCCCGGCGATCCGCCCGTCGATCTCGTCGATCTTCGCCGCCATCCGCACGCGCAGCGTCTCCGACGGCGAGCCGGAGCGCCGTGCCGCGCCCAGGTAGTCACCGATCTCCGCGAGCGTGAAGCCGACCGACTGCGCCTCCTTGATCGCGCGCAGGAAGCGAACGGTCTCGTCGTCGTAGCGACGATGCCCGCTGGGCAGGCGCTCCGGCTCCGGCAAGAGCCCACGGCGCTCGTAGTAGCGAAGCGTCTCGACGTTCACACCCGCGCGCTCTGCGACCTCGCCGACCCTCATCTGGCCACTATAGACCCGTACCTAAGTACGGAATGCAAGAAGAACCCCCGGGCCGGTCCGGCACCCGGGGGTTCGACAGAGGCCCTACGCGGAGACCGGGTTCGAGCTGGTCTCGGGCGGAGTGTCGCCCTCGGACACGCCGAGGTCGGGCAGCCACTCGAGCCAGCTGGGGAGGTACCAGTTCCAGTCTCCGAGCAGCTTCATCGACGCGGGCAGAAGCACGCCGCGGACGATCGTCGCGTCGATCAGGATCGCGGCCGCGAGACCGACGCCGAACTGCTTGAAGAACAGCATCGAGAGCGCGATGAACACGGAGAACACGGCGACCATGACCAGCGCGGCGCTCGTGACGACGCCGGCCGTCGACTTGATTCCCTGCGCGACGGCCTCGTCGGTCGACGCACCCCGCTGGACCGCCTCGCGGATCCGGCTCAGGAGGAACACGTGATAGTCCATCGAGAGCCCGAACAGGATCACGAACAGGAGCAGCGGGACCACCGGGATCGATCCCGGCCGTCGACGTGAACCCGAACAGGTTCTTGCCGACGCCGTGCTGGAAGACGAGCACCAGGACGCCGTAGGCCGCGCCGACCGAGAGCAGGTTCAGGACGATCGCCTTGGCCGCGATCACGAGCGAACGGAACGCGACGAGCATGAGCACGAACGCGAACAGGAGGACGAACGCGACGACGGGCGGCAGGTTCGCCTTCGTGTCGTCCTTCGAGTCCTTCCACTGGGCCGTGAAGCCCGTGACGCCTGCGTCGGTTCCGGGAAGCGCGCCGACCGTCTCGGGCACGATCTCGTTGCGCAGCAGTGCCAGCGACGCATTGGATCCGGCATCGGAGCCCTTGCCCTCGATCGGGACCGTGATGTTCGCGACCGTCCCGGCCTGGTTGACGTCGACCGTGAACGGCCGGTACATGCGACCGCTCGCCAGGGCACGCTGCTCGAGCCGCGAGATCGCGGACTGCATCTGCGGCGACTTCACGTTCGGCGCCTGGACGACGACGCTCGCCGCCATCGCCGTGCCGGGGAACGCTCCCTGCATCCGGTCGTAGGTCTTCACGACGGCGAGCGACTTCGGGAACGTGTCCGGGCCGGCCTGCGCCATCTTGAGCTGGATGGCCGGAACGGCGAGCAGGAGCAGGAACCCGCCGGCGAGCGCGGCCGAGAGCAGTGGCCGGCGCAGGACACGATCGATGATCGCGCCCCAGATCCGGCCGTCGCCGTCGTCGCGGCGCAGGCGGCTGACGAGCGGAACCCGGCCCCGGCCGACCCCGTCGCCGAGCCTCGACAGCAGGGCCGGCAGCACGGTCAGCGAGCCGAGCATGGCGATGGCGACGACGAGGATCGTCGCGACGCCGAACGACTCGAAGATCTGGTCGCCGGTCAGGAACATCCCGGCCATCGCGGTCATGACGGTCAGCCCTGAGATGAGCACCGAACGGCCGGACGTCGCGGCGGCCGCTTCGATCGCTGCCCGCTCGCTGCGGCCCGCGGCTCGCTCCTCCCGCTCGCGACGGAGATAGAACATCGAGTAGTCGACGCCGACGGCAAGCCCGATCAGCAGCACCAGCGCGGGCGCCTGCTGCGCCACGGGCAGGATGTGGCTCGGAATTGCGATCAGCCCGAAGGTTGCGAAGATCGCGGTCAGTGCGAGCAGCAGCGGAATGCCCGCGGCCACGAGCGCGCCGAACGCGATCACGAGGATTGCGAGCGTGATCGGAAGCGACAGGAGCCCGGCCTTCCCGAGGTCGTCCGCGAACGCGGTCTGCACCGCCTTGACCGCGCTTGCGTCTCCGAACTCGCCGATGAACAGGCCGGGATGAGCACTCTGCGCGCTGTCGACCTGGGCGAGGACGGGAGCGATCTTGTCGGCGGCCTTGTCGGAATCGCCGCGGATTGCGAACTCGACGCGCGCCGCGTGGCGATCTCCGGAGATCTGGTCCGCGTTACCGGCGCCGTACGGCGAGCGCACGTTCTGAACGTCCTTTAGCTTCGAGATCCTCGCGACGACGTCCGCGACCCCGGCCTTGAAGGCAGGATCGGTGGCCGACAGCGACCGGCTCTGGACGAGAACGCTCTCGTCGGCAGGCTTCTTGAAGCCCGCGTCGAGGATCCTGTCCATCCGGCCCGACTCGCCGGGCCCGGGCTTGTTCGGATCGATCGACTTCATGCCCGCCAGACCGCCGAGCCCGAAGGCGACGATCACGAACGCGAGCCAGCCGAAGGTCGCGGTCTTCCAGTGGTCTGCACTCCAACGCCCCATCCGGGCCGCCAGATTGTTGGACTTGGTCGGAGTCATGAGCTTCCTCCTTCACGCTTGGGAACTTCGCCACTGACGCTAGGGAGGCGGCGTCCAACCGGCATCGTCGGAAGGCCGCATTCGGGGTACGACTCGACGACGATTCCGACTCCTACTCAGGTAGGAGGCGGGGAATGAGCACGTGGAGTACTTTCAACGCATGAACCGGGTGAAACAGCTCGCTCGCGTGTACTTGTTCGAGTTGTTGATGGCGGTCCTGACCATCGCGGCGATGCTCGAGCTCGTGGTCGGACGCGACGCACCCGATGCGCCGACGATCTCGCTCTGGTTCTCGGTCCCCGCAATCGCAGCCATCTCCGTGCCGCTGTTCTTCCGTCGACGCTTCCCCTTCGGGGGGCCGGCGGCCTACTTCGTCCTCGCGGCCGCGCTCTCGTTCGTCGATCCGCTCCTGGTCCCGTTTCTGTCCAGCATCGTTCTGGTGGGATTGGCGGCGGCGTTCGTACTCGGGAACCTCCGCGACAGCCGCAAAGCGATCCTCGGCCTCGCAATCTCCTTCGGTGCCGTCGTTCTCATCGTCTACGAGATCCCTGGAGCACATTCCGCCAGCTACCTCATCTTCATTCCGATGCGCCAGGCCGTCGCCTGGGCGGCCGGGTTTCTGGTGCGTGAGCGCACCGAGCAGGCGGAAGTCGCGGAGATGCGTGCGACCCAGGCTGAACGAGACCGCGAGGCGGCCGCACGTGTCGCGGTCGCGGAGGAGCGGGCGCGGATCGCGCGCGAGCTACACGACATCGTCGCCCACGCGGTGAGCGTGATGGTGCTCCAGGTCGGCGCGGTCAGGCATCAGCTTGCCGACGAGCTCGGTGAGCAGCGCGGGGCGCTCCGAGGACGTCGAGCGCGCAGGCCGCACTGCGCTCACCGAGATGCGCCGCCTGCTCGCCGCGATGCGTCGCGAAGGAGAAGAGGCCGAGCTCGTGCCGCAACCGGGGCTCGACGGCATCGACTCGCTGCTGGCCGAGATCAGCCGGGCCGGTCTGCCGGTCGAGCTGCACGTGGACGGCGAGCCGGTTCAGCTCCCGCGAGGGATCGACCTGTCCGCGTACCGCATCGTCCAGGAGGGCCTGACGAACGCGCTCAAGCACGCGCACGCCTCCGATGCCGACGTGACGTTCCGCTACGGGCCGGAAGAGCTCGAGATCGAGGTCCGCGACAACGGCCAGGGCAGCTCGACGACCGACGGTCTCGGGCACGGTCTCGTCGGTGTCCGGGAGCGCGTCAAGATCTATGGCGGCGAGATGAGCGCCGGATCGGCCAACGGGGGCGGGTTCGTGCTCAGCACGCGCTTACCGCTCGACAGCAACGGACGATGACCATCCGGGTCCTGGTCGCCGACGACCAGTCGATGGTTCGCGCCGGCTTCCGCATGCTGCTCGCGGGCGAGGAGGACGTCGAGGTCGTCGCCGAGGCGAGTAACGGGCTCGAGGCGGTGGACAAGGCCGCCCGGTTCGATCCGGACGTCGTCTTGATGGACATCCGCATGCCCGAGCTCGACGGGCTTCAGGCAACCCGACGCATCCTTGCGGCCGACAGCGGCGCACGGATCCTGGTCCTCACGACGTTCGATCTCGACGAGTACGTCTATGAAGCGCTCCGCGCCGGGGCAAGTGGCTTCGTCCTCAAGGACGACTCTCCGGAACAGTTGATCGCCGCGATCAGGACCGTCGCCGACGGCGAGGCACTCCTCTCACCCACGGTCACGCGGCGCGTGATCCAGAAGTTCGCCCGGATGCCGCGTCCAGCACCTCCGAAGGAGCTCGGCGACCTGAGTGAGCGCGAACGAGAGGTCTTTCGCCTCATGGCCCGCGGCCTCTCGAACGGGGAAATCGCGGGTGACCTCTACATCAGCGAAACGACGGTCAAGACACACGTCACGCACATCCTTCAGAAGCTCGGCCTCCGCGACCGCGTCCAGGCAGTCGTGCTCGCCCATCAGACGGGTCTGTTCGAAGCGGACGCGCCCGCGTAGATCATCCGGCTCACCGGGCGTACGCTCCCGCCATGCGGTGCACAGAGTGTGGGCGAATGAACGCCGACGGCGCGCGGTTCTGCGATGCCTGCGGCGCACGCCTCGCGGGGCCCTCCGACGCGGCCGCACGGAAAACCGTGACCGTCGTCTTCACCGACCTGGCCGGGTCGACGGCTCTCGGCGAACGCCTCGACCCCGAGACCCTCCGCGGCGTGATGTCGCGCTACTTCGCGACGGCGCAGGCCGCCCTGGAGCGCCACGGCGGAACCGTCGAGAAGTTCATCGGCGACGCCGTGATGGCCGTGTTCGGCGTACCGGTCGTCCGAGAAGACGACGCTGTCCGCGCAGTGCGGGCGACCGTCGAGCTCCGTGACGCGCTCGAGCGGCTGAACGCCGAGCTCGACCGAGAGCACGGCATCCGGATCACGACCAGGACCGGGGTCAACACCGGCGAGGTCGTCGTCGGCGGCCTGGACTCGGCGACGGACCAGCGGCTCGCGACGGGCGATGCCGTCAACGTCGCGGCTCGTTTGGAGCAGGCGGCTGCGCCCGGCGAGGTGCTGCTCGGGGCGGCCACGTACAGCGTCGTCGGGGAAAGCGTGGTTGCCGAGGCAGTAGCGCCGGTCGACGCGAAGGGGAAGAGCGAGCCGCTCGCGGCCTGGAGGCTCGTCGCCGTCAGGCCCGACGTGCCCGCGTTCGCACGCCCGATCGCGACGCCGTTCGTCGGTCGGAGCGAGGAGCTCACCGTTCTCGGCAACGCGTTCGAGAGGGCGGTCGAGGCGAGAACCTGTGAGCTCGCGACGATCCTCGGCACGCCCGGGATCGGCAAGTCACGCCTTGTACGGGAGCTCGTCGGCTCGCTCGAGACGCGCGCGCGCATCCTCGTCGGCCGCTGCGTCGCCTACGGAGACGGGATCTCCTATTTCCCGCTGAGCGAGGTGGTGCGTGAGCTCGCCGGTGAGGATCCCGAGCCCGAGCTCGCGAGACTGCTGGCCGAGGTCGAGCGTGGGGAAGTCGCCGCGCGGCTGATCTCGGGCGCCGTCAGTGGGGACAGCCCGACAGGTTCACCCGAAGAGACGGCCTGGGCCTTCAGACGCCTGTTCGAGACGATCGCCTCGCGCACGGCCGCTCGTCCTCGTCGTCGACGACATTCACTGGGCCGAGCCGACGATGCTCGACCTCCTCGAGTACGTCGTCGGCGCGTCGAGCACCGCCCCGATCCTGATCGTCTGCCTCGCACGGCCCGACCTGCTCGAGACGAGGCCGTCCTGGGCCGCCCAGCAGCATGCGGGCCTGGTCACGCTCGACCCACTCGACGACGACGCTGCGCAGAGCCTCGTCGACGAGCTACTGCGCGAGCACGAGCTGCCGGCCCGGCTGCGCGAACGGGTGCTCGTTTCGGCCGAGGGCAACCCGCTCTTCGTGGAGCAGATGCTCGCGATGCTGGCCGACGATCCGGACGCAGGCGAAGAGGCAGTCCCCGCGACCCTCACTGCGCTCCTCGCGGCCCGCATCGACCGGCTGGAGCCGGGCGAGCGCACGGTCCTGCAGCGGGCTTCCGTCGAGGGCCGACAGTTCCATCGAGGATCCGTCGCCGACCTCGCCCCACCGGATGAAGCGTCCGGTCTCGGATCGATCCTGCTCGCGCTCGCGCGGAAAGAATTCGTCCGCCCCGACCGCTCCCTGTTCGCCGGCGACGACGGCTTTCGCTTCAACCACGTCCTGATCCGCGACGTCGCGTACTCGTCCATTCCGAAGGAGCTTCGAGCCGAGCTCCACGGGCGGCTCGCGTCGTGGCTCGAAGGTCACGCCGACGAGTTCGGCGCGGTCGATGAGATCGTCGGCTACCACCTGGAACAGGCGTACGAGTACCGGGTCGAGCTCGGCCGGATCGATCCCGCAGCGGAAGAAGCAGGCGCGACGAGGAGGCCTGCTGCTCGCGCGAGCCGGTCGTCGGGCGCTCGATCGCTTCGAGCCAAACGCGGCCGTCTCGCTCCTCGGGCGCGCGAGCCGCCTGCTCGAGGTCGACGGCTCGGGAGCATGCGAGCCTGCTTCCCGACCTGGGGCGCGCATCTGCGGGACAGCGGCGCGGTCGACGAGGCGGCGGCCGTCCTCACCGAGGCGATCGCAGACGCGCGATCGCGACGGAGACGAGCACGCGGAGCTGCAGGCCGAAATCGAGCTGGCCAAGGTCAGTTCATGCAGGAGCGTGTCGTCACCCGACGCTTTGAGAGAGGTTGCCCGACGCGCGATCGCTACTTCGAGGGCTGCCGGCGACCACGCCCACCTCGCGGACGCCTGGCAGCTGATGGGGATCGCCGAGCTCGCGGCGCAGGACAGAGGTGCTCAACTCCAGCGCACTGCTCGAGGCACGGCGGTACGCGATCGAATCCGGCGACATGCGCCGCCAGATCGAGGCCTGGAACGAGGTCGGAGGATCAATGCTCTTCGGGCGGACGCCGGTCACCGAGGTGCTCGCGTTCCTCGACGAAGAGCTCGCCTGGGGCCGCGAGCACGGACTGGCGGCGATCGAGGCGGACGCGCTTCTCGGCGGCCCGTACCTCGATTCGCGGCTCGGCCGCTTCGACGAGGGCCGGGACAAGCTCGAACGGTCGAAGGCGATCTGCCGCGAGCTCGGCATTGCCTACGGCCTCGCCGAGGCGCATGTGCGCCGGCTTCGAGATCGAGCAGCTCGCCGGCGACCTCCGAAGCCGCAGAGCGGGAGGCTCCGAGAAGCGATTCGGATCGCGAATCGAGATGGGTGCGTCGCGCTACGTCGCGCTCTATCGCATCGACCTGGCGAGCGTGCTCCTCGATCAGGGTCGAGAGGCTGAGGCGACAGCCGAGCTCGAAGCAGGCTCGCGAGCGCGGCGGCTACATACCGCTCTGGAAGAGCAACCGCGCGCGTGCGCTTGCTAGTCACGGGCACATCGACGAAGCTCTCGCCGAGGCCCAGGACGCGGCGGCTGAGATGGCCAGGGGCGACAACATCACGGCGCATGCCGAGGTCCTCGTCCACCTCGCCGAGGTGCTCCGCGCGAACGGCGATCCGCATGGAGCCTCGGAGGCGCTCCAGTTGGCGATCAGCCTGCATGAGGAGAAAGGGAACGTCGTAAACGCGGAGCAGTGCAGGCAGCTGCTCGCGAACGAGCCCGCTACGGGCGCCGGGGCGTGAACGGGCCGAGCTTGTCGGTGCCCGGCTGCACGATCCCGAAGTGCGACTCCGGCGCCTCGTTCCAGGCCCCGGGGAGGTCTCCGAGCGGCTCCGAGACGACCACCCTGGTCTCGTCCGAGAGGTTCTCGAGCTCCTGCACGGCCGGATAGAGCAGCTTCAGCTCGTCCATCCGCGTGCTGAACCAGAGCGACCGCGAGTCGCCCTCGCTCGAGTAGCGGAACGCCCAGATCGAGGTCCCGTCGGTGGTCGCGATCGTCATCTGGAGCGGGTTCTCGATCTCGTGACGCTCCCCGGCCTCCTCGACGACGCCCACCATCTGCTCGACGGCGCCCACCGGATCGCTCTCGAGGCCGAACGTCAGCGCGAGGTAGAACATCGTCTCCGAGTCGGTCGTTCCTTCGATCGAGTTGAAGACCGAGTCGTCGATCTTGTTCACGAGCTCGCGGTGCACCTTCGGGAAGTCGCGGATCAATCCGTTGTGCATCCAGAGCCACTTCCCGTACCGGAACGGGTGCGTGTTCGTCTCCTGGATCGCCGAGCCCGTCGACGCGCGGATGTGCGCGAAGAAGAGCGGCGACGAGATCCCCGACGCGAGCTCCTTCAGATTGCGGTCGTTCCAGGCCGGGTGCGTGCTCCGGTAGACGCGCGGCGTTTCGTCCTCGCCGTACCAGCCGACGCCGAAGCCGTCGCCGTTCGTCGTCGTCGCGCCCATTCTCGAGTGCAGGCTCTGGTCGATCAGCGAGTGCTCGCGCTTGAGGAGCAGCTCTTCGAGCTTGATCGGCGTTCCCGAATAGGCGAGCCAGCGGCACATGGCGCTAGGACTCTACGCCTCCGGGCTGGGTCTCGGGTATGCGTTGGGCGGCGAAGAGCGCGCAGAGAGCCAGCAGGGCCAGGATCGCGAGCGCCGCCCGCAGGCCGTCGAGGCGTGCCTCGGAGTAGGCGTCGACGGCGGCGTCGGCGGTCTTCGAGTTGACGCCGGCCTCGTCCAGCGCGGTCTGCAGATCCGCGTCCGAGATGAACGGCACGCCTCCCGCGATCGTGACCTGCGCCTGCTCCTTCACACGCGCCGGAATCGCAGAGCTCTGGTCGATGTTGGACGAGAACGACACCGCGAGAGCACCGATCAGGAGCGAGCCGGCGATCGCCGTGCCCAGCGAGGCGCCGAGGTTCGTCATGGTGTTCTGGACGCCGCCGACCTCCGGACTGTCCTCGTCCGGAACCGCGGACACCGTGACTGCGCCGAGCTGAGAGGCGAGGGCGCCAATGCCAAGTCCGACGAGGAGCATCGGGACGAAGACGATCTCCGGGCCCGTGTCCGTGTCGAGCGAGGCGAGCAGGACGACCGTTCCGGCGAGCAGCGAGAGGAGCCCGCAGCGAACGATCAGCCGCGGAGAGACGGTCGGGAGCAGGCGCGGAATTCCGATCGCGGCCGCGAGCAACGTCACGGACAGGGGCAGCAGCCGAGCTCCCGTCGCCAGCGCCGAGAGGCCGAGGCAGACCGAGAGGTAGAGCGGCACGACGAAGAAGATTCCCGCCTGGACGAGGAACTGGAAGAAGAACATCGTCAGGCCGCCGCTCAACTGCCTGTTACGGAGCATGTCCGGCCGTAAGAGCGGCTCGTCGCCCTTCGCCTCGCGGCGGTGCTCCCAGCGGAAGAAGACCCAGATCACGAGCAGGCCTGCGAGAACGAGCCACACGGTGGGCGAGAGGTTGGCCCATGACGGCCCATCCGGCTTCGGCTGGATCCAACCCCATTCGCTCGTGCGAAGCACACCGAAGACGACCAGTCCCAGCCCCAGGGCCGACAGCACCGATCCGACCACGTCGAGCTTCGGGCGCTCCTCGACCGGTGCGTCCGCGATCCGCCTGGTGAGCAGGAGGATCGCGAGCACGACGACGACCTCACCGGCGAAGACCCAGCGCCACGAGAAATACGTCGTGCAGAAGCCGCCGATCAACGGGCCGACCGCCACGGCCACAGCGCCTGCGGCAGCCACCAGCCCGTAGGCGGCCGGCCGCCGTTCGGTCGGAAAGTTCCCGGCGACGAGCGCAACGATCGCGGGCATGATCAACGCTGCGCCGACTCCCTCGAGGAACGACCAGCCGAAGAGCAGCACGGGCAGGCTCGGGGCGATCGAGGTCGTGAACGAGCCGCAGCCGTAGATCACGCACCCGATCGCGAAGGCCCGCTTGCGGCCGATGATGGCCCCGATCTTGGCGCCCGTGAGCATCAGCGCAGCCATGACCAGCGTGTAGGCGGTGATCGCGCCCTGGATGCCGGTCACCGTCGTGCCCACGTCGTCGGCCACGGTCGCGATCGAGACGTTCATCACCGAGCTGTCGAGCGTCATCAAGAACTGCCCGGCGGCCAGGGTCAGGAGGACGAGCATCGACCCGCTCGCCCCCCTGGTCATGGTGCTCTGAGTAGCGATTACTTCAGCAGACGCCGTACCTCAGGAGGCCAGCGCCTTCTGCTTGATCGCGTTGAACTCGTCCTGGGTGATCGCGCCCTGGTCGAGCAGCTGCTTGGCGTTCGCGATCTCGGTGGCCGCTCCGCCGCCCCCGCCGCCCGCAGTGTCGCGGACGTACGAGTCGAACTGGGCCTGCTGGGCTTTGGCGCGGTCGAGATTGCGCTGGGTCATCCCGTCGTTCTGCGAGATGATGTAGATGAAGACGCCTAGGAACGGCAGGATGATCACGAAGATCAGCCAGAGTGTCTTCTTTCCTCCATGGATGTCGTGCCGGCGGAACACGTCGACGAAAACGGTGAAGAGCAGCCAGAACCAGATGATCCAGAGGAAGAAGATGAACATCGTCCACAGGACGTCGAGGAACGGGTAGCTCGAAGCAAGCAGCATGTAGAGCCCTCCTGATTCGCGTTGTGCGGCGACGTTATACGAGCCGGAAGACGTCCGTCAGACAAATGTCTTCGAGGATCGACTCCATCCGCACATGGTCCCGAAATGACCCATCTGGGGGGTCAACGGGCCGAAATGTCCGTCTAGGGTCAGCGGAATCACGAACAGGCCAGGGCTGCGCCCGCCCACTTTCCGCAGCCCGACGACCCGCTCGCCTCTATGCCGAACCGCTTCCGCAGCCGCCTGCTTGCGCTCGCTCTTGCCGTGTGCGGCTTGGCCTGCGCGATCTCGCTCACTGGGCCCGCGGATGCAACTCAACGCTCACCGCGACCGCATCTGAGGCACAGGGCGTTCCATGTTGCGATCGGCCACTGGCGCTTGCCGAAGCGACTGCGACACAAGAAGAGAACGCTCGGCGAACGCGCAGCGAGAATCGCGCTCAAGGAAGTTGGCGTCCCCTACCGCTGGGGCGGCACCTCGCCGGGCAGCGGCTTCGACTGCTCCGGGCTCGTGTACTGGACCTACGGGCGCCTGGGAATCGCGCTCCCGCACAGCTCGTACGCGCTCGCGGGCAGGGGCCGGCCCATTCGCTCGTCACGCCTTCGGCCCGGCGACCTGCTCTTCTTCTGGGGCTTCGGCCACGTCGGCCTGTACGTCGGCCACGGCCGCATGGTGCACGCTCCCCACGCGGGAGAACGCGTCCAGGTCGTGAGGCTCGCCGCTTCCGGTTACGGCCGCGCGCTCGTCGCGGCGCGGCGCCTGCGCTGACCGCTCACCGGCTCGGGAGCTCGAGCACCATGCCTTCGCGAGCGACGACCGGCGGTTCCTCCGTCTTCGACTCGAGCGACCTGGCCTCCGCCTCGAGCTGCTCCATGATCTCGTCCGAGTGCGTCGGGTCGTGATGGAAGAGAACTAGTCGGCGCGCCCCGACAGCGTCCGCGTAGGCAACCGCGCCTTCGACGCTCGAATGGCCCCAGCCGAGGCGTCCGTCGTACTCCGCCTCGAAGTACTGCGCGTCGTGGAGGAGCAGGTCGACGTCCTGTGCGATCGCCCCGCCCGAAATCCAGTCGCGCGAGCGCTGCGTGAAGTCTCCGGCCAGGGCCGGCTCGTGGTCGGGGATGTACGCGACGCTCGAGCCGTCCGCCTCGATCCGGTACCCGACCGTCGGGCCCGGGTGGACGATGAGGCTCGCGGTCAGCTGCGCGTGGCCGATGCTCCACTGCGTCTTCGGCAGGTCGTGGAAGACCACCTCGGCAGGCGTGTCCATCAGGTCGATCGGAAAGAGCGGCGGAGAGAAGGAGCGCCTGATCCGCTCCTTCAGCGTCAGCACGGGCGAGCGCGGGCCCCAGAGGTCGATCGTCGTCTCGGGGTCGAAGAGCGGAGCGAAGAACCGAAGTCCCTCGAGGTGGTCGAGGTGCAGGTGCGTGAGCAGGAGGTTCAGCCGCTTCACACCGCGTTCCACCAGCTCGTTGCCGAGCTCGCGGATCCCCGTGCCGGCGTCGAGCACGAAGACGGTGCCGTCGTCGAGCGCGATCTCGATGCAGGAGGTGTTCCCGCCGCAGCGGACGGTGTCGGGGCCCGGCGTCGCCACGGAGCCGCGGCAGCCCCAGACCCTCACGCGCATGCCGTCTCCATCCCTACTCCCGCCAGAAGATCCCGACGATCCCGACGAACTCGTCCGCCTCGGCAAAGAGCGGGAAGGCGGTGATCGCGATCTGACGGTCGACGCCGTCCCGGCTCGTCACCCACAGCTGCTCGTGCGCGGCGCGGCGCTCTTCGAGGGCGATTCGCGTCGGCCGGCGATCCTCGGTCAGTGGCGAATGGTTCCGAGTCCGCGGCGTGAAGCTCGAGGAGAACTCCTCCATCGGCATCTCGCCGATCTCGCCGAACTGCTTCCCGACGATCGCCTCGGCCGCCTCGTTGAAGAAGACGAGCGTGCCGTCGGCGTCGGCGATCAACGTCGGCGTCGCGAGATTCGACGCCAGCTCGCGCGCGAGGATCAGGACCAGATGCTTCGACCGTGCGGTGGCCACGAGAAAGACTATGCACGTCAGCCCACGAGTTGATCGGTAGGTTCTCTGGTCGGAAAGCAACCAGGGAGCCTGTCATGCGCCTCGAGGGAATCCACCACGTCACTGCGATCACCGGCGACGCGCCGGGCAACGTCGACTTCTACGTGCGCGTGCTCGGCCTGCGCCTGGTCAAGAAGACCGTCAACCAGGACGACCCGACGGTCTACCACCTGTTCTACGCCGACGAGCGCGGCTCAGCCGGCGCGGACATCACGTTCTTCGAGTACCCCGGCGCGCGGCGCGGCCGTGCGGGCGCGGGCATGGTGCACCGCGTCGTCTTCCGCGTCGCATCCGACGAGGCGCTCGACTTCTGGGCGGATCGCCTGGGCAAGGAAAGCGTCTCGGTCTCGCGGTCGGACGGGAGCCTCACGTTCACGGACCCCGAGGGCCTCGGCCTCGAGCTGGCAGTGGTCGAGACCGACGACGAGCCGTTAACGGCGGAGAACCCGGAGATTCCGGCGGAGCACCGCATCCAGGGCTTCGACCGCGTGCGCGCGTTCACCCGCGACCCCGAGTCGAGCCGAACGTTCCTCGAGGAGTCGCTCGAGTTCACGCAAAGCGGCGAGGCCGGCTTCGAAACGCGCGGCGAGCAGCGCGGCGGCTCCTATCTCTACGACGTCACGGACCAGGCCGGGATCCCGGGCGCGGGAACCGTCCACCACGTCGCCTGGGCGTCGACTCCGGAGGAGCACGAGGCGTGGCGCCAGCGCGTGATCGAAGGCGGCGAACGGCCGACGCCCGTGATCGACCGCTTCTACTTCAAGTCCATCTACTTCCGCGAACCGAGCGGGGTGTTGTTCGAGATCGCGACCATGGGCCCGGGCTTCACGACCGACGAGCCGCTGGAGACCCTCGGCGAGCACCTCTCGCTCCCGCCGGACTTCGAGCACCTCCGGGAGCAGGTCGAGCCGGTGCTGACGCCGATCACGAATCCGCGCGACAGCTGGGCCGCGCGCTGAGCCTCGAGTCGAGAGCCCGCCCGGCCGCGGGAGAGCCGGACGGCGCGCTCGTCCTCTTCCACGGGCGCGGGACGGACGAGAACGACCTGTTCCCGCTCCTCGATGCGCTCGACCCGGAGCGGCGGCTGCACGGCGTCACGCCGCGCGGGCCCCTCTCGCTCCCGCCCGGCGGCCGGCACTGGTACATGCTCGGCGAGCTCGGCTTTCCGCCTCCGGACACGTTCCTGCCTTCGTTCCGCGCAGCGTCCGAGTTCCTCGACGGCCTGGCCGCGGAGACGGGGGTCCCGCCGGAGCGAACCGTGCTCGGCGGCTTCTCCCAGGGCTCGATGATGAGCTACGCGCTCGGACTGGCCTCTGAACGGCCCCGCCCGGCCGGCCTGATCGCGCTCAGCGGCTTCCTCCCGACCGTCGACGGCCTCGAGTACGACCTCACACCACCGTTCCCGCGGATCGCGATCGGACACGGCACCCTCGACCCGGTCATCGGCGTCGAGTGGGGCCGACAGGCGAAGCAGTTGCTCGAAGAGGCCGGCGCAGACGTGCTCTACCGCGAGTATCCGCTCCCCCACACGGTCGACCCGTCGTTCCTCGCCGAGCTCCGCCCCTGGCTCGAGCAGGCGATTCCGCCGGCCGGCTAGTTCGCAGTCCGGAAGTCGAGCGGCGCGTCTTCGGGATGCCTGTGCAGCCCACGCGCGATCGGCTCCCTGCGCGTCCGCACCCGAGGGCTCGGCGGCGGGAGCGTGATGTCGAAGGTCGCGCTCGTCAGACGCTGGTGGCAACCGGTGTTGTTCGGATAGCAGGAGCCGTTCACGCCCGAGTCCGGAGGCTTGGCGAGCGAGAAGACCGGGTGCGCCTTGCCGTCGCCCGTGAACGAGGTCGAGATGTAGTCGCCGACCATTGGGCCCTGGTCCGTTCGCGCGATCCACGGAACGTTCATCGGGCCGCCGATCTTGAGCCCGGGCGTCCAGCTCGCGCCACCGTCCACGGAGGACGTGAACCCCACCGTGAGCTGGCACGTGCTCGTGCTGCAGGCGCTGACCGGGAAGTAGTAATAGGTGACGGCCAGGTGCGTCGAGCTGCCGGCCGTGTTCTTGTCGACGGCGATCCCCGGGATGAAGTGGTCGACCGTGCTCGAGACGGGATCGATCGGGATCCGCGTCACCGGCGACCAGGTGAGGCCGTCCATCGACGTGCTGTAGACGATGTCGTTCGAGGTGCATCCGGTGCGGAACCGGCAGTCCTGCCACGCGAGATAGACCTTGCCGTCTCCCGCGACCTCCGCGGACGGAAGCGAGAACGTCCGGATGTTGGCGGCAACCCCATGTTCCTGGACGTTGGCGACGAGCGTGCAGCCGCCCCACGTGGCGCCGCCGTCAGTGGAGCGGAACGAGCTCTCCGCGCCGCCGTTGTTCGAGTACGGCACGACCACGTTCCCGTTCGGCTGCACCACGGGCTGGCCGCCGAGACCCGACGAGCAGCCCGCCGAGAGCACCGGGCCCCAGGTGAGGCCGCCGTCGGTCGACGTGACCATGCTCATGTCGTTGCCCGCGCTGTTGTCGTCGAACTCGATGTAGCAGTTGCCGTAGTGCGGGCTCTGCGCCCACGTGTCGCACGTGATCCAGGTCTTGTCCCAGAAGCCGCCGTTCGAATGGCCGGCATCAACCGGGTTCGCCCATGTCAGGCCGCCGTCGATCGAGCGGTTGACGAGCAGGATGTGACCGCTTCCTCCGGCGTCGATCCCGAGGCCGAGCGCGAGCCAGACGTTGTCCTGCGGGTCGTACGCGATCGACGGGTCGCTGATCCGAGGCCACGGGCCGCCCGAGTTGATCGTGGTTCCGGGCAAGCCGCCCGTCGTCCACGTGCGACCGGCGTTCTGCGAGGTCGAGAAGACGATATTGCTGGAGCCGCCGCCACCGAACCAGCGGCCGGACTGCGTCACCGTCACGATCGTCTGACCGAATGCGAACGAGTCGGGCTCGAGCTGCGTCTTGTGCTGGTGCGCGCTGCCGCCGTCCGTGTACGGGTCGTCGCTGATCGGAGTCGGGATCACGCTGCCGGCGGAGACGGTCGCGACGACGAACAGGCCGAGCGCCGCAACTGCGACCGCGGTCCAGACCAACCTCGACCTGCGCCCTCTCTCCCCCACGATGCCCCCGATCTTAATCCGCTCCGGCCTTCGTTTCTACTTCGTGACCGGAGGTAGCTCGAGATCGGGCACCAGGTTGTGCTTCGAGAATCGGATGCGGTCGTGCCGCGCGCGGACAATCCCGGGCTGGAGCGTCACGTCGAACCTCGCACTGTAGGCCCGCTCGTCGAAGACCGCGCCCGTCTTGGCCTTGGCTACCGCGAAGATCGGGAACGCGAAGTTGCCGCCGGCGAAGGAGGTCGACATGTAGTCGCCCACCATCACGCCCTGGTTCGTGCTCGCGATCCAGGACAGGGATATCGGCCCGGCGACCTTGCGAGCCGTCGACCACGTCGCGCCCGCGTCCGTCGAGGAGGTGAAGCCGACCGTGAGCTGGCAGTTGGCCGAGGTGCAGCCGGCCACCGGGTAGTAGTAGTAGCCGAGCGCGAGGTGCGTGCTGCTCCCCGACGTCGAGCGGTCGACTGCGAGCCCAGGGATGAAATGGTCGATGCCGCTGGTCGTCGCGTCGATCGGGATCCGCGCCTTCGTAGTCCATGCGACGCCGTCGAGCGAGGTGCTGTAGACGATGTCGTTCGACGTGCAGCCCGAACGGAAGCTGCAGTCTTGCCAGGCGACGTAGACCTTCCCGTCTCCTGCAACCTCGGCCGACGGCAGCGGTGACGTCCGCAGGTTGCCGGCCACGCCGTGCTCGCTGACACTTGCGACCGCGACCGAAGACTGCCAGGTGGCGCCTCCGTCGATCGACCGGAACGAGCGGATGCCCGCGCCGCCTTCGTAGGTGACGATGACGTTGCCGTTCGGCTGGACGACCGGCTGCCCGCCGATTCCGGTGCCGCCCGGGAACTTCCGCGGGCCCCAGGTCAGGCCGCCGTCGCTCGAGGTGCTCATCGTCAGGCTCGAGTCGTCCCACTCCTGGTAGCAGTTGCCGTAGTGCGGGCTCTGCGGCCAGGTGTCGCACGTCATCCAGTTCTTGTCGTAGAAGGACCCGCTCGAGAGCGAGGTCGTGACCGGGTTCTGCCACGTGAGCCCGCCGTCGGTCGAGCGGCTCGTCAGCACGGCGGCGCCCGACACGGAGTCGTCGATCGCGAGCGTCGAGATCATCCAGACGTCGTGCAGCGGGTCATACGCGACCGCGGGATCGCTGATGCGCGCCCACGGCCCGACGGGGGTCGCAAAGACCGTCGTCGCGGGCAGCATGCCCGTCGCCCAGGTTCGGCCCGCGTCCGTCGTCGTCGCCCAGCCGATGTTGCTCGCGCCGCCGTCGAAGAAACGGCCCGTCTGGAAGGTGGCGACCACGGTGTTGCCGAAGCCGAACGAGTCGGGCTCGAGCTGCGTCCGGTGCTGGCTCGTCGGGTTGGTGTACGGGTCGGAGCTGATCGGCGTCGCGACGACGCTGCCTGCGTAGACGCTGGCAGCAAGCGCGAGGCCCCCCACGAGCACGAGCAGGGCGACCGACGCAACCCTTCTTCGCTTTCCCCTCCCCACGAGCCTCCTGATCGTACGCCTTTCGGCGGATTTCGGCTAGCGCCTAGTGGAAGGCGCGAGCTCGACCGGCAGGCGCGCAGGCTGCCGGACGCGGATCGGGTCGCGGCGGGCCGGGACCGACGTTGCGCGCGGCGAAATCGTGACGTCGAGTCTGGCGGCGGCCGCACGCTGGTCGAAGACTCCGTTCGTCGGCGGCTTGGCGATCGAGAACACCGGGAACGCAAGCGGTCCTGCGGCGAACGACGTCGAGATGTAGTCGCCGACCATCGGCCCTTGGTCCGTCTGTGCGAGCCAGGCGAGCCTGAACGGCCCTGCCAACGTGCGCGCCTGCGTCCATGTCGCGCCGCCGTCGGTGGAGGAGACGAAGCCGACCGAGAGGTCGCACGTGCTCGAGTTGCACGCGGCGACGGGGTAGTAGTAGTACGCGAGCGCCAGCCGGGCCGTGTTGCCGGAGGTCGCACGGTCGACCGCGAGCCCTGGGATGAAGTGGTCGGCCCCACTCGTCGTCGGATCGATCGGGATCCGGATCGGCGACGTCCACGTGAACGGATCGGTGGCCGTGCTCATGACGATGTCGTTCGAGCTGCAGCCCGAGCGGAAACGGCAGTCCTGCCAGACGACATATACGCGGCCTTCGGCGTCGACCTCGGCCGAGGGAAGCGCCGAGGTGCGCAGATTCCCGGCGACCGTGTGGTCGGTGACGAGACTGATCGAGACGGGCCTCGTCCAGTTGGCGCCGCCGTCGGTCGAGTGAAACACCCGGATCTCGTTCCCGCTCGTGTACGGCACGACGACGGTCCCGTTGGGCTGCACCACGGGCTGGCCGCCCAGGCCGGTTTCGAGCCCCCCGGTCGGGGTCGGCGGGCCCCACGTGAGACCCCCGTCCGTCGACGTGCTCATGAAGATCTCTCCGCCCATCCCGAAGTCGTCCCACTCCGTGTAGCAGTTCCCGTAGTGCGGGCTCTGCGACCACGTGTCGCAGGTGATCCAGTTCTTGTCGAAGAACGCGCTCGGCCCAGGGGCTGTCGTGACCGGCAGGCCCCACGTCAGGCCTCCGTCGGTCGAGCGGCTGGTCAGAATCGCGCTCGGCGACCCGAACGGCGCCGAGCCCGTCCCGAACGCGAGCGTCGAGATCATCCAGACGTCGTGCATCGGGTCGTACGCCACGGCGGGATCGCTGACCCGCGCCCACGGCCCTGCCGGGGTCGCGAACACCGTCGTCCCGGGCAGCATGCCGGTCGTCCAGGTCCGTCCCGCGTTCGTCGTCGTCGCCCAGCCGATGTTGCTCGCGCCGCCTCCCGCGTTGAATCGTCCGGTCTGGAACGTGCCGACCACGGTGTTGCCGAAGCCGAAGGAGTCGGGCTCGACCTGAGTCCGGTGCTGGCTCGACTGATTCGTGTACGGGTCGGAGCTGATCGGCGTCGCGACCACACTTCCGGCCGAGGCCGCCGCAGCCGCGACCAGCGTTCCTGCGATCGCGACGAGTGCGGCCCTGGCCCGGTTCTTCCTCACTGGCGTCTGATCGTATTGCTGTGCGCTACGTCCGCAAAGAGCGTGTACATTCGAGGCCAGGTGGCGAAGCAGGCTCTTGAGCGCGGTCACGGCGAGCCTCGCGCCGACGAGGAGCTCGAAGACCTGAAGCAGATGCTGCGCGAGCGGGCCGCTGCCGTCGCGGTCCGCGAGCGCGAGCTCGAGCAGGTGGAGCGGAAGCTCGCGCTGCGTGAGCGCCGCCTCGGTCGGCGGCTCCGGGCTCTCCGCGCGGAACGCAGCTGGTTCACGCCCGTGAAGAACCGGCGCGCCGGCTCCGCTCAGGTCGAGCAGCTCGGGCGAATCCGGTCCGACCTGGAGCGGCGCGAGCGAGAGCTCGCAGCTCGAGAGGCCGCTCTCACGGGCAGTGCCGCCGACGATCTCAACGCTCGCCGGGCCGAGCTCGAGAACCGTCTCGGGGAGCTCGAACGGCGCGACAAGCAGCTCGCCGAGTCCGAGCAGAGGCTCTCCGAGCGCGCACGCGAGGTCGATCTCCGAGAGATCGCCGTCGCCGCGGTCATCGAGCGCGAGGCGGCCGTCACCGCCGCGGGGGACATCGCCGCGGAGCGCGAGCGACTGCTCGAGGAGCGGGAACGGCAGATCGGCGAGCGCGAGTCAGCGCTTGCCGCACAGCATGCAGAGGTCGAGGAGCGTGAGCGCAGGACACGTCGGCAGCAGGAGCCCGCGGCCGATCAGGAGCCCGAGGATCCCGCCTACGCCGAGGCGGCGTTGACGGCGCGGGAGAGCGACATCGAGCAGCGAACGGCAGCGATCGAAGGCGTGGAGAAGCAGATCGCCGAGCGGGAGTCTGCGCTCGACGAGCGTGCGGCGAGGCTCACGGAGATCGAGCGAACGCTGACACGGCTCCAGGCGGACGTCGAGCGCGAGCACCAGGCGGCGGCCGAGACGATGCGGACGATCGAGTCGCGCGAGCAGGTTGTGGCCCGGGCGGAGGCCGACCTCGAGTCACGGGCGGCTGCGGTCGACGAGCAAGAGCGCCTGGCCGAAGCGGCCAGGAAGGCAGGCGTCGAGGAGGCCGAGCGCGCGCGTCGCGAAAGCGCCGAGCTCGCCGCCCGGGAACGGGAGCTGTCGACAGCGCGGGCCGAGGTCGAGGAGCCGAAGAAGCCGACCCCGGCCGAGAAGGGCTTCCTCGCCGGGCTCGACGCGATGGCGTCCGCAAGCAGCCAGCGCCGGGCCCGCCGGAAACAGCGCTAGCGGACGCGGCGGCGCAGGGGCTCGATCCGAAGCCCGCTCCGCTCACCGACGTGCTCGACCTGAAGCGTCGTGTGCTCGAGGTCGAACTCCTCGGCGAGGAGCCGCTCGAGCTGTCGGCGGCGCAGGTGGCAATCGTCGCCCCGCCGCACGAGGACGTGAGCCGAGAGCGTCGGGAATCCAGACGTGATCGTCCAGATGTGCAGGTCGTGCACCTCGACGACGCCCTCGACCGACGCCATGCGCCGCCCGACCTCGTCCGCGTCCAGGTCCGATGGGGTCGCCTCGAGCAGGATCGAGACCGAGTCGCGCACGATCGACCATGAGCTGCCGAGGATCAGCACGCCGATCGCCATTCCCGCCACGGGGTCGGCCCGGTCCCAGCCGGTCGTGAGGACGACGAGCGCGGCGATCGCGACTCCGACCGAGCCGGCGAGGTCCGCGAACACGTGCCGGAGAGCGGCCCGGACGTTCAGGTTGTCGCCGGCGCGCGAGAGAATCCCAGCCGAGACCGCGTTGACGACCAGCCCGATCAGCGCAACCGCGAGCATCCAACCGCCGAGGATCTCCCGGGGGCTGTCGAGCCGCTGGACGGCCTCGATGAAGACCCAGATCGCGATCACGGCGAGCGCGACGCCGTTTGCGAGCGCTGCGAGGATCTCCGCGCGGCGGTAGCCGAAGCTCCGCTCGGGCGTTGCGGGCCGAGCGGCGAGCCACGCGGCGACGAGTGCCAGGGCGAGCGCCGCCGAGTCACCGAGCATGTGCCCCGCGTCCGCAAGCAGGGCGAGGCTGCCGGTGAGCCAGCCGCCGACGATCTCGCACACCGTGTAGGCGCCCGTGAGGACGAGGACGAGCCCGAGCGCACGCCGGCTCTGCGCCCGGTATGCGTGTTCGTGATGGTGATGGCTCATTGCGGCGGCTTGATCGCGGGGGCGCTGTTGAAATCGCTGTATCGATGGAGCATGAAGTGCGCGGGGGCGGCCATCTCGGCCTCGGCGACGCGCCCCGACGGCTCGACCGTCAACCGGAACCACGCGGGAACCGGGTTGAGCCCGTACGCGGCGAGCTGCACGTCACCGTTCGGCAGGCGGCGCACGACGCGCGGGTTCCTCGCGTCGTACCACATGAGGACCTCGCGAGCTTTCAGGCCGGGGAACGGGCCCTCCTGCCAGCGACCGGCCTGGTAGTCCCAGCGCTTCTGCCCGATGATCACCGAGCGGAAGCCGCTGTTCGTCCGCAGGCTGAGCCGGTCGGGCGCCTGGACGGTCAGTCGCGTGAACACGACGGGGCCGCCTGACGTGAGCCGTTCGCTGAACCGGTACGAGTGGAGCGCCGCCATGGTCGCCTTCGCCCGGTCGAATGCCGATTCGCCGGACGCGGGCAGCGAGCCCGGCAGCTGGAACGAGACCGGCGCCCTCGAGCTGGCGCTGACCGTCACCCGGCTCGGCCGGCCCTGGAGGACGGCGGCCTGTACGCGGGAACACCCCGTTCCGCAGGACTCGGTCGGAACGTCATGGCCGTCGACCGAGACTCGAACCTCATCGCTCCCCACAGGCGTGTCGCCGCGGACGACCGCGACTTCAACCGGCCCGCCCGGCTGAGCCGCGAGCCCGACGAGCAGATCCCGCTGATGCTCGGCCAGCGCAAGCGTGTCCTTCTGCAGCCCGATCGGCAGGTCGAACGTGTCCGACACCGACGAACGGGTCGAGGTGCTCGACGCCGATCCGCCGCTGTCCGTCACGAACGCCGTGACCACCGCCGCCCCGAGCCCGATCGCGACGATCCCGCCGAAGACGGCCATCCAGAGCGTACGGCTCTTCATCCCCGTAGCTTGCAGGAAGGGGTTACTGCGGCGGGCCGAGGTAGATCGCGACCTGCGAGCCGGCTCGCACGCGGGCGTCCGCGCTCGGCTTCTGGTCGACGACGACGTCGCCGCCAGACGTGGTGTCGTCGGCCGGCAGGAGAGCCCGGGCCGTGAACCCCACCCGCACGAGCAAGCGCTTGGCGTCGGTCTCGGTCATGCCACTCACGTCGGGGACGACCCGAAACGGCCGTGGGCCGGAACCGAGCGACACGGCGACGCGCACGACGCTCCTGGGCGCAGCTCGCACACCTCCCGCCGGGCGCTGGCGCACGACCAGGCCGCGAGGCCGGCTCGACGTCACCGGGAAGGAGTCGACGCGAAACCCTGCCCGCTCGAGTTGCAGGAATGCGGCACTCTGGCCCATCCCAACGACCCCGGGCACCTTCGCCCCGGTGCTGGGCGTCGTCGTCGTCGTCCCGGTCTGGGTCGTCGTCGTTCCCGTCTGCGTCGTCGTCGGCGGCCCCCCGGAAACGTCGATGGCCACGATCGAGCCCCGTGCCGCCTGCGCGCCTTCTGCCGGCTTCTGTGAGATGACGAGCCCACTCTGCTTCGTCGAAGAGACCCGCGAGACGCCGGCCTGAAAACCCGTCGCAGTCAGCTTCGCTATCGCTGCCGCCTCGGTGAGCCCGACGACCCTGGGCACCGTCCCCAGCGCTCCGCCCTTCGAGATGGTCAGTGCGACGGTCGAGCCTTTCTGCGCGCGCGTGCCGGCCGCCGGGTCTTGCCGGAGGACGGTGTCGGGCCTTCGGTTCGAGGCAACCCGTGTCGTCGTCCCCTTGAGGCCGGCCGTCTCCAGCTGGACGAAAGCCCGGTCGACGGGAAGGCCGACGAGATCGGGAACGCCGGAGGCGCGGGTCCCACGCCCGGCGACGAGCGTCACGCGGCTGCCACGGGCGAGCTTCGTGCCGGCCGGGGGCGCCTGGGAGAGGACCTTGCCCGCTCCCGTTCCGGCGACCGCCTGGCTCCGGACGGATGCGGTGTAGCCGTGCTGACCGAGCTCGCGTACCGCCCCCGAGGTACTCGTCCCGACGACGTCGGGCACGCGCGGTTTCGAATCGCTTCTGGTGAGCAAACCGCGGCAGCGATCAGCCCTGCCACGAGCAGGAGCAAGAGCAGGAGCCACGGCCAGATCAGGGGCCGCCGCCGGGGAACGGGCGGAGTCTCCTCGTGAGTGACCTGCCTTCGTCTCCAGGGCATGGTCATTCGGTATTCCCATCCGCCGGGTACTCGAACCGCTGTCTATCGTCCGCGTTCGTGCGCGAGTCGCCGTATCTCCGAGAACTTCGCGGGCTCGACCCCGTGGCCGACCACTCGCGGATCGTCTACCTCGACACGTGCTTCGAGTTCCCCTGGGACACGACGCGGTCGCTCGAGCTCGCGCTCTTCAGGACGTTCGCGGTGCCGTCGATCGCGGAGCTCCTCGACCGGACCGGCGAGTTCGGCCGCGCCGCCCAGAAGCGCTACGACGACACCGACCTGATCCTGTCCACGATCGTCGAGGCCGGCTACGACAGCGACGCGGGCACGCGGGCGATCCGCCGCATGAACCGGATCCACGGTCGCTTCGACATCTCGAACGACGACTTCCTCTACGTCCTCTCGTCGTTCGTGTTCGAGCCGATCCGCTGGAACGCGCGCTTCGGCTGGCGCCCGCTGATCGAGAACGAGAAGCTCGCGACGTTCGAGTTCTGGCGCGAGGTCGGACGACGAATGGCGATCCGGGACATTCCGGCCCAGTACGCGGAGCTCGAGCAGTTCAACGAGGAGTACGAGCGAGCGCGTTTCCGGCGTACCGGGGCGACGGAGCGCGTGGGCCGCGCGACGAGGGACATGTTCCTGTCCTGGTTCCCGGGCCTGCCGAAGCGGTTCGGCTCGCGGGCGATCTATGCGCTGATGGACGAGCGACTGCTCGACGCGTTCGGGTTCCCGCACCCGCCGCACGCAGTGCGGACCGCAGTCGAGACCTCGCTGCGCGCCCGCGGGCGGCTCGTCGCGCAGCTCCCCGCCCGCCGCAGCCCTCACCACCGGACGCTGCGCAGAACGAAGACGTACGGCCGCGAGTGGCAACTGGAGGAGCTGGGCCCGTACCTGGACACGAGCTAGATGTACACGCGCCTAGTCAAGGCGTTCCCGGCCTCCTCCCCACTGCGAGCGTACTGGCGAACAGCGCACGCGTGGCTCACGAGACAGAGCCAAAACCGAGACGGAGCCCGAAGGCTACGATCCGGAGCGTGGCGACGGAACCGCTCCAGGAGCTCCTCCGCATGGCGTTTCCGGACGCCACGGAGCTCGCCGTCGTCGACCGCACGGGCGGCGGCGACCACTTCCAGGTGACCGTCGCGAGCGCGCGCTTCGAGGGGCTGTCCCTCGTCGACCAGCACCGCCTGGTCTACGACGCGCTCGCCGCGCCGCTCGCAAATGGCTCGATCCACGAGCTCCGCATCAAGACGAAAGGAACTGCATGACCGACCTCAGAGGCCAGATCAGCGACATCATCGAGACGGAGCCCGTGACGCTCTTCATGAAAGGGACGCCGAGCTTCGTCGCGTGCGGCAACTCGCAGCGGGCGCTCTCCGCGCTCCGCGCCGCAGGGGCACCCGTCACGGCCGTCGACATCCTCCCCGACCCACGCTTCCGCCAGGAGCTGACGAACCTGTCCGGCTGGCCGACGATCCCGCAGGTGTTCGTCAAGGGCGAGCTCGTCGGCGGCGCCGACATCGTCGAGGAGCTGGCCGCAAACGGCGAGCTCGAGCGCAAGCTCACAGACGCGCTCGGCGAGAGCTATCGGGACGATCGGGCCGAACGGGTGGTCGCACTCGAAGCAGCGTGAGCTGGCGCGTCGCCGGCACGTACGTCGAGTCGTGCAACTGCGACGCCCCCTGCCCGTGCAGGCGCATCAACGGCGTGCCGGGCGGGCGATCCACGCACGGCATCTGCGACGGCGCGCTCTGCTGGCGGATCGTCGACGGCGAAGCCGACGGCCACGACCTCTCCGACCTCAACGTCGTGATGGCGACGCGCTACAGCGACGACGAGGACGGCTCGCCGTGGAGCTGGATCCTCTACCTCGACGAGCGCGGCTCAGCCGAGCAGCGCCAAGCACTCGAGCAGATCTGGGCAGGCCGAGTCGCCGGCGAGCAACTCGAGCACTTCCCGTGGGCGTGGAAGCCGAGTCATCTTCTCGGCGTCCACCCGGCGCAGATCGACCTCGACCACACGCCGCGTCGCCAGTGGTTCAGGGTGCGTGACGTCGTCACCGTCCGTGTGTCGGGCCCGTACGAAGGCGACGAGACGATCACGTGCGTCATCCCGGGCCACGAGCGATCCGGAGAGGAGATCGTCGCCGACGAGCTCAGCGTCGACGCCGCGCAACTCCGCTTCGAGTACGCGGGCGTGTGTGGATACGCCGCGACCTTCGACTACAGCTCGGGCTGAGGCCTTACCGAATCCTCAGAGATCGCAAACCCCGTGCACATGCGCGGAAGGTTCACTAGAGGGCACAGGACGACGGCTATCTCCCCCTCCCTCAGCCTCGCTCCGACAGAGCCCGCCCTCGCGGCGGGTTCTGTGTTGAAAAGGACCGCTCGGCTGAGGGATGGACCGGGCGACGCAGAGGGCCGATGTTGCCACCAACGCAATCATCGGTGCGGCCGTCCGTACCGATCGTCCATGGAGGTCTGCACCGATGCAGAAGCTCTACAACTGGCTCACCCGTGAAGACGGGCAGACGATGGCCGAGTACGGCGTCGTCCTGGCTGTCATCACGATCGCGGTCTTCGGCGCGCTTGCCCTGCTCTCGGGCAACATCGTGAACGCGCTGACCCGCGTCGCCGGCTACATCACCTAGTAGTCAGCAGTGACCTGAGGCGCGGCCTGGATCGCCTGATCCGAGCCGCGCCTTCCTTTTTTGGCGTATCCGATATCACCTCAGAGGGGGATGGACCGGGCGGTTCGCCGGCCGATGAGACGGGAGCAACGCCAACCAAAAGACGCGTCCGTCCGCGTCGATTCGACCATGGAGGTCTGCTTCAAATGCAGAAGCTCTACAACTGGCTTACCCGTGAAGACGGGCAGACGATGGCCGAGTACGGCGTCGTCCTCGCTGTCATCACGATCGCGGTCTTCGGCGCGCTTGCCCTCCTCTCGGGCAACATCACCAACGCGCTGACCCGCGTCGCCGGCTACATCACGTAGTCGAGCTCGAGCAACACCCGGCGGCGCGGCTTGGGATCTCCGGATTCCGAGCCGCGCCCGTTCCACTTTCGACGTAGACCGGATCACCTCGCAGGGGGATGTTCCCGGCTTCGCCTGCCGCCGATGAGACGAGAGCAATCAGACGCGTACGTCGGCGTCGCTTCGTCCATGGAGGTCTGCTCAGATGCAGAAGCTCTACAACTGGCTCACACGTGAAGACGGGCAGACGATGGCCGAGTACGCCGTCGTGCTGGCTGTCATCACGATCGCGGTCTTCGGCGCGCTTGCCCTGCTCTCGGGCAACATCACGAATGCGCTGACCCGCGTCGCCGGCTACATCACGTAGTCGCGCTCAGCAAGGCCTGGCGGCGGGGCTGGAACTCTTGTTCCGCCCCGCCGCTTTCGTTTGCCGTGGACACGCTTTGCGGTATGCGGATCACGCCACAAGGGGATCCGCTCGAGTCGGCGAGCGACCGATGGTTGAACCATGCGGAACAGCGAGCTCCAACTCGAGCGCGGCATGACGATGACGGAGTACGCGAGGACGCTCACCGTCCTCACGGTCTTCTCCCTCGCAGCCTTCGCCCTCGCGGTGGCTGTCGGTTACCTCACCTGATCGGGGGATTCTCGGCGCAGCCGGGATCACCGATAGTGCGTAGGGACAGGTAACCAAAGGCGCAAGCGGCTAACGCCGAAACACGGAGGGTCCAGCCGTGCTCCGACTGAGACGACATCGAGCTCCAGCGCAACCAGACTTCCTCGACCTCGGCGACGGCAAGTCGCCGGAGCGCAGGCGGGCGGATGCCAGGCGAGCCCATTACGAGCACCAGCGCCGACTGCTCGAAGTGAAGGACGTCGAGCAGCTGATGGCGTCCATTCAGCTCGAGAAGTCCGCTCCTTAAGAATCTCCTGAGAGATCATGGACGCACGCATGGCCGAGCCCTAGGCTCGTTCCATGCGTCGCGTCCCCGGCCTCGCGCGTGGAGCAGTCATCGTCGGGACTTCGGTCCCTCGCTGACTATCGGGACCTCCTCGCGCGGACGAGCTCTATGGTCTTGGCGGCATGACCAGCTCGCCGGGGCGTGACGCGACTTATCGATCGACGGCGGGCCGACTCGTCCCGGTTAGACGTCCCAGGTGTCGCCGGCGTGGATGAGCGACTTCAGGTCGCCCTCGCCGCGCTCTGACGTTGCCGTCTCCAGCTGCCCGGCCATCAGCTCGTCGTAGACCGGTCGCTCGACGTCCCGGAAGATCCCGATCGGCGTCGGGCCGTGGGGCGTGTGCGAGATTCGCGAGAGTGCGAACGCGAGCGACCCGTCCTCCTGGTGCTCGTCGTGGACGAGGAGATCGCCGTCGTCCGCCGCGACCAGCTCGCACGAGCCGTCGTCTCGGAGCTTCACACCGCGTTCGCCCTCGGCGCCGAACGTGATCTCCTCGCCGTGGACGAGCCGGATCTGGTTCTCCTTCTGCTCCTTGACCGCGTCGAAGGCGCCGTCGTTGTAGACGTTGCAGTTCTGGTAGATCTCGACGAGCGCCGCGCCCTTGTGGGCCGCCGCGCGCCGGAGCACCTCGGTCAGATGCTTCTTGTCCGTGTCGATCGACCGGGCGACGAAGGTCGCCTCGGCGCCGAGCGAGATCGAGACCGGGTTGAAGGGGTAGTCGAGCGAGCCCATCGGCGTCGACTTGTTCCGCGTCCCGAGCGGCGACGTCGGCGAGTACTGACCCTTGGTCAGGCCGTAGATCTGGTTGTTGAAGAGCAGGATCTTCACGTTCACGTTGCGGCGAAGCATGTGGATCAGGTGGTTGCCGCCGATCGAGAGCGCGTCGCCGTCGCCGGTCACGACCCAGACGGACAGGTCCGGCCGGGACGTGGACAGCCCGGTCGCGATCGCCGGCGCGCGCCCGTGGATCGAGTGCAGCCCGTACGTCTGCATGTAGTACGGGAAGCGCGCCGCGCAGCCGATCCCGGAGATGAAGACGATCTTCTCGCGCGGCAACCCGAGCTCGGGCATGAACGACTGCACCGCGGCGAGGATCGCGTAGTCCCCGCAGCCCGGGCACCAACGGACCTCCTGGTCGGACTTGAAGTCCTTCGCGGTCAGCTGCACGAGCTTGCCGTTGCCGCCGTTCTCGCTCAATGCTTGGGCCTTCCGTCGTCGGTTTTCACATAATCGGGCGCGAAGAGTGCAGGCCCTCCCTGCGGGTCGAACCGCTGCGACGAGGCCGCAGCCGCCATCGCGTCGACGTTGTCCACGGACCGCTGACCGTCGCCGGCCTGCACCGAGCGCAGCTTGAAGCGCCTCAGGAAATTAGGGATTCCCATCGGCCTCGTCCTCGTCGTGTGGGTTGGGCAGGATCAGCTCCTCGCCCTCCTCCGGCTCGATGAAGTCCCCGGGCCGCTTCGTGCCCACCGCCAGGTCGTCCGCCTCACGGGAGCTTCCGCGCAACCGCTCGAGGAACTTCTCGAACATCAGAGCATCGCCTCCATCGCATCCGCCAGCTCGTCGGAGCGGAACGGCAACCCGCGCACGCGATTGAAACCGACCGCGTCGACGAGGAACTCGGCCCGCACGAGCTTGAGCAATTGTCCGAGGTTCATTTCCGGCACGAGCACCCGGTCGTAGCTCCGCAGCACTTCACCGAGGTTGCGAGGGAACGGGTTCAGGTGGGTCAGGTGCGCATGCGCGACCTTCTTGCCGTCGTGTCGCAGCCGCCGAGCCGCCGACTGGATCGGCCCGTACGTCCCGCCCCAGCCCAGCACCAGGAGCGACGCGCCGTCGGGATCGTCGACCTCGAGCGCCGGGATGTCCGCGGCGATCCCCGCCACCTTCTGCGCGCGCAGCCGAACCATGTGGTCGTGGTTGTCCGGGTCGTACGAGACGTTGCCCGTCACGTCCTCCTTCTCGAGCCCGCCGATCCGGTGCTCGAGGCCGGGCGTCCCGGGAATCGCCCAGTCGCGGGCGAGCGTCTGCGGGTCGCGTTGGTACGGCATGAAGGAGCCGTCGACGTTCGGCTGGTCGGCGAACTCGATCGAGATGTCCGGTAGCGCGTCGACGTCTGGGAGCAGCCACGGCTCGGAGCCGTTCGCGAGGTACGCGTCGGAGAGCAGGAAGACGGGCGTCCGGTACTTGAGCGCGATCCGCGCGGCTTCGATCGCCGCCTCGAAGCAGCCGCCGGGGGTCGAGGCGGCGACGACCGGAACCGGCGCCTCCGCGTTCCGGCCGAACATGACCGCGAGCAGGTCGGCCTGCTCCGGCTTCGTCGGCATTCCGGTCGAGGGCCCCGCACGCTGGATGTCGAGGATCAGCAGCGGAAGCTCGAGCGTGACCGCGAGCCCGATCGTCTCCTGCTTCAGGATCACGCCCGGTCCGCTCGACGTGCAAACGCCGAGGGCTCCCCCGAAGCTGGCGCCCAGAGCGGCCCCCACGGCAGCGATCTCGTCCTCGGCCTGGAAGGTCCGGACGCCGAAATTCTTGTTCCGCGCGAGGTCGTGGAGGATGTCGGAGGCCGGCGTGATCGGATACGCGCTCAGGAAGAGCGGCAGCTTCGACTGGACGCTCGCCGCGACGAGCCCCAGCGCGAGCGCCTGGTTCCCGGTGATGTTCCGGTACGTCCCGGGCGGCAGCGGCGCCGGCGCGACCTCGTACTGCGTCGCGAACCCCTCGCTCGTCTCGCCGAACGCGTAGCCCGCGTTGAACGCGCGCGTGTTCGCCTCGGCGATCTCGGGCAGCTTGGCGAACTTCTTGGCGATGAACTCGATCGTGCCCTCGGTCGGACGCGTGTAGAGCCACGACATGAGCCCGAGCGCGAACATGTTCTTCGAGCGCTCCGCCTCTCGGTTCGTGAGCCCGGTTCCCTTGACCGCCTCCAGCGTGAGAGACGTCAGCGGGACCTCGTGGACGCGGTACTCGTCGAGCGAGCCGTCCTCGAGCGGATTCGCCGTGTAGCCCGCCTTCTGCAAGTTGCGGTCGTTGAACGCGTCGCTGTTCACGATCAGCGACCCGCCCGCGGGCAGGTCCTTGAGGTTCGTGCGCAGCGCGGCCGGGTTCATCGCGACGAGCACGTGCGGCGCGTCCCCGGGCGTAAGGATGTCGTGGTCCGCGTAGTGGATCTGGAAGCCCGAGACGCCCGGAAGCGAGCCCTGCCGGAGCGCGGATCTCAGCCGGGAAATCGGGCAATGTCGAGAGGTCGTTCCCGAAGAGCGCCGTCTCGCTCGTGAAGCGCCCACCGGTCAACTGCATGCCGTCGCCGGAGTCGCCGGCGAAGCGGATGATCACGTCTTGGAGCTGCTCGACGGGCTTGGCCATCGCTTCCTGGGAGGTATAGCACCAGGTCGTGGCCGGATCTTCACCACCCCGTCCCACCAGCGGGCCAGTGCTGTCTCTAGCGTCGAAAGCGATGTACTTCGAGATCACACGAGAGACGATCGAGGATCGTCACCGGCGACTTCGAGAGGCCGCCCACACGCCGTCGCCGCGGTTCCTCGCACGATTGTCGGCACGGATCAGGCGGCGCCAGGAACCGGCTCAGGTCGTCCCGCTGCCCAGGCGGGAGATCGAGCGTCTGGCGGCCTAGGCCACCGCATCCACGGGCCGGCGCCGAAGTCGGTATCCGAGATACGCGGCCGTGATCACAGGGGCGACGACGATCGCAATCAAGAGAAGCGGAGCGGTACCTGGGTAAGCCCCCTAAGTCCTATCCGCTCTGACTCGCACGACCTTCAGCCCGTAGGCCTTCCCGGACTCGAACAGGTCGTCGGGATCGACGTCGTCGCGCCAGGCGATGAAGTGCGATTCCGGTTCTTCGTCGGTCGACCCGTAGACAGCGAGCCGCTGCACAGGATCCGCCCGGTCGCGCCCACGCTCGAGCTCGTCCCGCCTGCGCTCGGCCTCCTCCGCTGCAGGGCCCTCCGCGTACCCCTTCGCCATCAGGACGCCTCGGCCAGCAGCGCCTCGAGGTCGAGCGGAACGCTGATCATCGCCACGCCCTTGCCGTCGGGCGCCATCGGCCACTCCTCCCGCGGCCGGTCGCGGTAGAGCTCGATCCCGTTGCCGTCCGGATCGTGCAGGTAAAGCGCCTCGCTCACGCCGTGATCGGAGGCGCCCGAGAGGGGCACGCGATTGTCGACGAGCCGCTTCAGCGCGTCGGCCAGCCCCGCTCGAGTCGGATAGCGGATCGCGACGTGGTAGAGCCCGGTCGTCCCCGGCGGCGGAGGCGACCCGCCTCTCGACTCCCAGGTATTGAGGCCGATGTGGTGGTGGTAGCCGCCGGCGGACAGGAAGGCGGCCTGGTCGCCCATCTGTTGCATGAGGTCGAAGCCGAGCACGTCGCGGTAGAAGCCGATCGCGCGCTCGAGGTCGGCGACCTTCAGATGGACGTGCCCGATGTCGACGCCGGGGTCGAGCTGGGTCATGCCGGAAACGGTACTACGGCTTCTTCGAGTCGCCCGCTTCGTTGCGTTCGAACTCGAGCATCAGCCGACGGAGCAGGGAGTTCAGCTGCTCCTTCTCGCGCTTGTTCAGAGCCGCCCCGATCAGGTTCTCGTAGGAGGCCTGCACCTCCGCGGTCGCCACCCACTTCTTCTCGCCCTCGTCGGTCAGCTCGATCAGAACGCCGCGCCGGTCGTCGGGATCTGAAAGCCGCCTGACGAGCCCGGCCTTCTCGAGCCGGTCGAGCCTGTTCGTCATCGCGCCGCTCGAGAGGTCGGTCCTCTTCGCAAGCAATCCGGCCGAACGCCGGAATGGGGGCCCGGCCTGGCGCAGAGCGCCGAGGACGTCCCACTCTTCGTACGTGAGCCCGTGCTCGGCGATCACCTCGTTCAGGCGGCGCCTGATGCGCCGGTTGAGACCGTTCATGCGGTCGACGATGCCCTCGACCTCGGGATCGAGGTTCGGAATGTCCTCGAGCCAGGCCTCATCGAGCCACCTGTCTACGTGATCTCGCTGATCAGTCTCTTTCATAGCCATATTCTTTACTCAATAACTCTTGACGTCAAGACTCTTGATTGCTACCTTCTAGTAGTTCGATTTCAAGATACTTTACCTCGAAGGAGGCGACAGTGTACCCGGTTGACGTCCAGACACAGAGTTTGATCACGAAGGAGCACGCCGCCCGTCTGCGGGAGCAGGCCCGGCCGTCGAGGAGCGTAGGGTTGAAGCGTGACCGTCGAGCGGACGATCAGGCCCCGCGGGCCCTACTCGCTCGCGCTGTCCGGCCGGCGCGCGTCTGATCCAACGCGGCGGTTCGGCAACGGCGTCCTCACCTGCCTCCTGGCCGGCGGCGAGCGCGCCGGAGCGCGACAGCTCTCCGACGGAGCCCTCGTCCTGCACGCCGAGTCCGAAGCCGGCATCGACCAGCTGCGCTTCGTTCTCGGCGCGGACGACGATCACAGCGCCTTTCTCGAACGGTTCCGCGACGACGAGCTGCTCGCCGGCCCGATCCGCCATCTCCGCGGCCTGCGCCCGATTCGCACGGCGACCGTCACGCATGCGCTCCTGCGCGCGATCGTCAGTCAGCTGATCACGTCGCGCGAGGCTCGCGCGATCGAGTGGCGCCTGCTGCACGCGACGACGGAGCGCGTCGAGCGGCTCGTCGCGCCGCCTCTGCCCCACCACTTCGCCGGCTTCGCCCCCGCTCAGCTGCAGCGCTTCGGTGTGCCGGCAAGGAAGGCGACCGCGCTCGTCCGCATCTGCCGCACGTTCGACCCTGAGCGGCTCAGGCGCCTGCCCGCCGACGCCGCCGCCAGAAGGCTCGAGAGCGAACGCGGCATCGGGCCGTACTCGGTCGGCTTCGTCTGGACGCAGGGCCTCGGCCGCTACGACCGCGGCATCGTCGGCGACCTCGGGCTGCTCAAGATCTGCTCCGCGATCGAGGGCCGCTGGGTCGAGCCCGAGGACACGGCCCGGATCCTCGGCCGCTATGACGAGTGGGCGGGCCTCGCGTGCGTGTACCTGATGGCCGGCGCGGCGCGCGGCATGGTGCCGCTGAAGTTGAGCCCGCCGGAAGTCCGGCGCGAGCGGATCCGCGCACGAAGAGCCGCATAGACTCAAGCCATGGCTGTGGACGGTCGGCGGATCGCGATCCTCGGCGGCGGCAAGATCGGCGAGTCGCTCCTCGCGGGCCTGCTCAGCTCCGGCTGGCGCAAGCCCGAGGAGATCGTCGTCACGGGCCGCCGGCAGGAGCGGGTCGACGAGCTCGCCGAGCGCTACGGCGTCGAGACGACGCTCGCCAACACCGATGCGGTCAGCGGCGCAGCGTTCATCGTGATCGCGGTCAAGCCCCAGGACTTCGACACGCTGCTCGGCGAGGTCGGCGACCTGCTCACGCCGGAGCAGACGGTGCTGTCGGTCGCCGCAGCGGTTCCGACTGCGCAGATCGAGCGGCACGTCGCCGATGGGGTTCCCGTGCTCCGCGCGATGCCGAACGCTCCGGCCACCGTCCACGAAGGCGTGGCTGGGCTGTGCGCCGGCGCGCATGCCGGCGAGGACCATCTCGCGATGGCCGACGAGGTCCTGCGTCACGTCGGCCGCGTCGTCCAGATTCCCGAGCCGTACATGGACGCGGTCACGGCCGTCTCGGGCTCGGGGCCGGCGTACTTCGCGCTCCTCGCCGAGGCGATGATCGAGGCCGGGATCCTGCTCGGGCTCTCGCGGGAGGTCTCGACCCAGCTCGTCATCCAGACGATGTTCGGGACCGCGAAGCTGCTCCGCGACGAGGAGATGCACCCGGTCGAGCTGCGGGAGATGGTCACGTCACCGGGCGGCACGACGATTCGCGCGATCCGCGAGCTCGAGCGTGCCGGCGTGCGCGCCGCGTTCCTGAATGCGATCCAGGCCGCGATGGAGCGTTCGAAAGAACTGGCCGAGGGCGACTCCTGACCGATCTACGCGTCTTCGACACCGCCCACGAGGCGCAGCGCGCCGCCGCCGAGCTCCTCGTCACCGCTGCGCGGGCCGGCGAGCACCTCGCGCTCTCGGGCGGGCACGACCCCGGCCCGGCGTTCGAGCTCGCCGCCGAGCTCGAGCCGGACTGGCGCGCAGCGCGGCTCTGGTGGGGCGACGAGCGGTGCGTGCCGCCGGACGACGAACGCTCGAACTACCTCCTGGCCAAACGCACGCTCCTCGATCGGCTCGAGACGCAGCCGGCCGAGGTTCACCGCATCCGCGGCGAGCTCGGCGGCGCGGCCGCCGCGGCCGAGTACGACCATGAGCTCGAAGGCGTGCGCCTCGGGCTCGCGCTCCAGGGAATCGGGCCGGACGGGCACACGGCGTCTCTCTTTCCGAGCTCGCCGGCGCTGGACGAGCGCGAACGACGCGCGATCGCGGCTCCGAACGAGGACGTCGAACGCGTGACGATGACGCTGCCCATGTTCACCGCAGCCGCGCAGGTCGTCTACCTCGTCCTCGGCGAAGCGAAGGCGGAGGCCGTGAAGCTCGCGTTCGCAGGCAAGCCCGATCCTGCTGTCCCCGCCAGCTTGTTGCGATCCGAGCACGGCGAGACGATCGTGCTCCTGGATCGCGCCGCTGCCGCCAGGCTTGACAACGGCAGCTGAATTCCTATATGTAGGATCTATATGACCGTGGCCCCGACCACCGAATCCACAGACGTCTTCACGATCGAGCGCGCCGAACAGCTCAAGGCGCTCGGCCATCCGCTGCGACTTCGCGTGCTCGAGATGCTCGGCGACGACGGCGGTCAGAGCCTGACGAACCGCGAGCTCGCCGAACGGCTCGACGTCGACCCCGGGCACCTGCACTTCCACGTCAAGATGCTGCTCCGCGCGGGCCTGATCGAACGCGCCGAGGGCGGCCAGGGGCGCGAGAAGCCCTACCGAGCAGTCGCGAGCACCGTTCGCGTCGGCCCTGAGCTGCTCGGGTCACGCCTGACCGGCGACCTCCAGGCGGCGATGCTGAACGAAGTCCAGGCCGGGTTCGCGAAACGGGACAAGGCCCAGTTCAGGAGCGCTCAGGTGACGGGCCGGGTGACGCCCGAGCAAGCGATCGAGATGATCACCGAGCTCGTCGAGAAGGCGCAGGAGCTCGAAGACCCGTCCGTCGACCCGATCGTGATCACGGCGTTCATGCATCCGCCGACGTCGCGGGGAGAAGCGGCGAGCTGAGCTCTGAGGCGAGGCCGCGTCGCGCGGCGAGCGCCTGCAGGACGAGCACGGTGTCGGCGACTGGGATGTCCTCGAGGTACTCCTCGCGCGTCTCGAACGAGTCGAGGACGCTCTCGACGGCGTACGCGTAGCCGACGATGTCCCCGGCGGCGAGGAACGCGAGCGCATCTCCCACATCGTGCGGGAAGCTGTCGCTTGTGCGGATGGCATCCGCGTGGCTGACCGCGTCGTGGTCTCGCCCGAGGACGAGCAGGGCGAGCGCGGCCGCGTAGCGCCCGATCGGCGACTCGGACTCGGCGACCCCGAGCTCGAGCGCCCAGCGAGCGGCCTCCTCGGCTTGCGGCCAGTCAGCGGCGAGAACGAGCGCCTTCATCGCGCCGATCGGCCTGCCCCAGCTCCCCGGTGGAGCGTCGTCGATGCTCTCGCGGTAGCGCTGCGCAGCGCGGTGGAGCCAGTCGGACGCCTCCTCGCCGCGCCCGGCCATGAGGAGCGCGAGTCCTGCGCCGCCTGCGGCGTTCCCCATCCGCGTCAGCTGGCGCTGCCGCGCGTCCGGGTCGTCGGGCAGCCGCGCCTCCCCGTCCTCGTAGCGGGCCACCTCGCGCGCGAGATGCTCGTCCCAATCGGGCATGCACCGGAAGATAACCTCCATTCGTGGGCGAGCCGGTGACCCAGTTCCACCTCGACCGGCGCGACTCGGTGGCGCTCGTGACGATGGATGACGGGACGCGCGCCGGCCGGCCGAACATTCTCGGCCGCGGCGCGCTCGAATCGCTCGCCGGGCTTCTGCCCGAGCTCGAGGAGAGCCGCTTCACGGCCCTCGTCATCACGGGCAAACCCGGAAGCTTCTGCGGCGGCGCCGACCTCGACGAGTTCCCGCGCATCGAAACCGGCGAGCAGGCGATCGAGGGCAGCCGAGCGGGACACGACCTCTTCGCACGCATCCGCAAGCTTCCGTACCCGACCGTGGCGGCGATCAACGGCGGCGTCCTCGGCGGAGGCGTCGAACTGGCGCTGCACTGCGACTACCGCGTGATCGCGGACGAGGTTCGG
Source organism: uncultured Actinomycetes bacterium (assembly GCA_963812695.1). GTDB lineage: Bacteria > Actinomycetota > Thermoleophilia > Gaiellales > Gaiellaceae > VAXT01. The sequence continues at coordinate 176,777 of CAWEWD010000003.1, read as the reverse complement.
CACGTCGCATCGCCTGAATGCCTGCTCGGCATCGTCCCGGCCTGGGGCGCGACGCAGCTCGCACCGCGGCTCATCGGCCCCGAGGCGGCCGTGAAGCTGATGGTCACGAACCCGATGCGCCAGAACAAGATGCTGAGCGCTGAGCAGGCGCACGCGCTTGGCCTCGTCGATCGCGTGATCGAGCTGGAACGGCTGATCGACGAGTCGATCACGATCGCACTCGAGCAACCGAGCCGCGACCCCGCCGATCTCTCCGCCACGAGCGAGCTCGTGGCCCGCGCCCGGAGCCAGCTCGACGATTCCCTGCACGGCGCGGCGCCGGCGCCCTACCGGGCGCTCGACCTGATCGAAGGCGCCCAGGCGTGGACGATCGAGGAGGGCTACCGGGCCGAGGAGGAAGCGCTCGCCGACCTGCTCTTCACGCCGCAGGCGAAAGCGTCGCTCTACGCGTTCGACCTCGTCGAGCGGCGCGCCCGCCGCGGAGCCGGCCGCCCAGCCGCCGAGCCGCGCACCGTGGCAAAGGTCGGGATCGCAGGCGCCGGGCTCATGGCCGCGCAGCTCGCAACCCTATTTCTGCGCAGGCTCCGCGTCCCGATCGTCCTGCGCGACGTCGACCAGGCGATCGTCGACCGCGCACTCGAGACGATCCGCGACGAGCTCGCCGACGCTGCCGCTCGAGGCCGGCTCGACCATGAACAGGCACTCTCCCTCGCCGCCCAGGCGTCGGGTACGACGGCCTACGACGGGTTCGAGCAGTGCGATCTCGTGATCGAGGCCGTCTTCGAGGAGCTCGACGTGAAGCGGCAGGTGTTCGGCGAGCTCGAGGAAGTGGTCTCCGACGAGTGCGTGCTCGCCACGAACACGTCGGCACTCTCGGTGACCGCGATGGGCGAGGACCTCAAGCACGCGGAGCGCCTCGTCGGGATGCACTTCTTCAACCCGGTCGCGCTGATGCCGCTCGTCGAGATCGTCCGCACGCCTGAGACCGACGACACCGCGCTGGCGACCGCCTGGGCCGTCGCGGACAAGCTCCGCAAGCGTCCGGTGCTCGTCCACGACGCTCCCGGCTTCGTCGTCAACCGGCTGCTGACGCGCATGATCCTCGTCGTCCTCGAGTCGGTCGAGCGAGGCAACTCGGTCGAGGAGGCTGACACGGGCGTCCTCATGCTCGGCCTGCCGATGGCGCCTTCGGTGCTGCTGCAAATGGTCGGCGAGCAGGTCGCGACCCACGTGCGCGAGACGCTCCAGGCCGCGTTCCCCGACCGGTTCGCGATCAACCCGGACGGGCCGGTCCGAACCGTCGAGGAGATCCGCGACGCCGTTCTGGAGGCACTGGCCGACGAGGTCGGCCACATCCTCGACGAGGGCGCGGTCGCCTCGCCGAAAGACGTCGATACCGCGCTCCTCCTCGGCGCCGGCTTTCCCTTCTTCATGGGCGGGTTGACGCCGTACCTGCGCGAGCACGGCTATTCCTTCGAGTTGAGCGCCCGCGAGGCTTGAAGAACCGCCCCATGGGGTATGCTTCGTCAAGCGACGCTCACTGGGGATTCGGAGCGCGCTCTCTCTAATTACTCGGAGGCATCGCGGCCCATTCGCGCCGCTTACATGCAGGAAACAACCGAGCAGCGATCACCAAGTCCTGCGATGAACGACCTCGTCGCAGCCGCAGAAAAGGCCGGAGCGTGGGCCGGCGAGCCCCTGCTCCACAGCGACGAGGATCCGGCCCAGGTACTCGCGCCCGAAACGGCCCGCCGCAACGCGCTCGACGAGGCGCTGACCGAGATCGAGGCCGGAAACAAGACACCGTCCTCCCAGTGGAAGGTGCGCTTCGCGCTCATGCTCGGGCTCGAGCGCGTGCTGTCCGAGAAGCCTCCGCACCTCGCGTCCGGCACCGAGCTGCGCCGCCACCAGGTGGATGCGCTCGCCGGGATGCTCACCGAGCTGATCGCGGCCAACCAGCGTGAGGCCGAGGATCCGGTCAACGGCAGCGCGAACGGCCACGTCGAGCCCGCCGACCTGGAGGAAGAGGACGCGGACTTCGGCGTCGTCGACGAGGAGCCGCTCGAGGAGGAGCTGTCGCCCGCGGAGGACCCGGGCGCGATCCGCCGCTACCGGTTCCGGCACCCGACCGCGTCGGGCAAGACGATCGCCGCCGCGGGATTCGTCGAGGCGGCCCGCACGATGGGCGTTCTCATCCTCACCCACAGGCGCCTGCTCGTTTCCCAGTTCAACCGCGAGCTCGCGGCCGAGGGCTACGGCGACCGGTTGATCCCGATCGTCGAGCAGGGCCAGACCGCGCCCCAGCCGGCGCCGATCACCGTGCAGACGTACGCGTGGTTCGCCCGGCACCACGCCTCGGTCAGCCGCGACACGTACCAGCTCGTGATCGCCGACGAGGCGCACACGGCGCTCGGCGAGAAGACGAGCCTCGCGATCCGCAGCTTCCCGGACCCGATCTACATCGGGATGACCGCGACCGAGCAGCTGATCGCGAAGCAGGTGTCTGACGTCTTCCCGGCCTCGGTCGACGACCTTCCGCTCCAGGACGCTGCGCGGCGTGGCCTGATCGCGCCGCTGCGGAACCTCCGCGTGCCGCCCGCGGCCGCGATCCATTCGGTGCCGATCGTCGGCGGCGACTTCGAGGAGCGCGCGCTCGCAGCGGCACTCGACCACCAGGCTCTGAACCAGGCGGCCGCGAGCCTGTACCGCGATCGCTTCGACTCGACGCCCGGGATCGTCTACGCGGCCGGAGTCGACCACGCGTACAACCTCGCCCAGGAGTTCCGGGCCGCCGGGCTCAAGGCCGAAGCCGTCAGCGGGCGCACGCCGCCGGTCAAGCTCGCGGAGATCCTCGCCGCGTACGAGCGGGGCGAGATCGACATCCTGATCAACGCGATGCTCCTCGCGGAAGGCTGGAACTCGCCGCGAGCAACCGTGGTCATGCACCTCGCGCCGACTGCGAGCCGCCGCGTCTACCAGCAGCGCATCGGCCGGATCATGCGCATGCACCCGCGCAAGGAGGCCGGGATCGTCGTCGACTTCGTGAACAAGGGCGCGACGCACAACGACCGCGTGATCTCGCTGCACAGCCTGCTCGGGGCCGACTTCTACCGCGAGGGAGCGCGCGTCACGCCGGCGCCGCGCCGCCGGCCGAACCGCCGTGCGCGTCGCAAGCTCTCGCCCGCCCCGTGGCTCGTGCCCGTGACGCCCGATGTCCGGCGACGCCTCGCGGTCATCCAACGCGAGTGGCAGCGGATCGACCCGCGATACCTCGACGAGGACGAGCAGCGGTACTGGGCGTCGATCGCGGGCCGCCAGGTGCGCTTCGAAGAACGTGCCGACTTCGTGAGGAAGCTGTCCGACGGCAAGGCGAGCAAGGCCTGCCTCGAGCAGTTCCTCGCCACGGCCGCGGCCGAGAACCCGAACCGCAGGCTGCGGATGATGGCGCTCTCCGATCGCGTTTCGATGACCGTCGAGCGCGCGGACTTCGACGACCTCGTCACGCTCGTCATCCAGGGCGCGACGTGGGACAAGGACCGCATCCAGGGCTCGCGGATTCTTCTGCGGGCGATCGGCGAGGGAAAGGCGGATGCGCCGGAGCAGATCCTCGCCCGCTGGACCTGGAAGCTCGCCCGGGCGACGCGCAAGGCGCAGGACCGCCGCGTGAGCGCCGAGTTCCCGGAGGCGAAGCGGTTGCTGGGCGCGCTCGCAAACTCGCGCGGACACCGTCACGAGGAGAACGCGGCGAAGCTCGTGAACGCCGCGCTCGAGCTGCCGATCGCGGTCGGAGTCGCTCTGCTCGCCTCGGCCGACGGGTATACGCCACGCGCGACGAAGTTGATCGAGGGCGCCCGCGAGAAGATCGGCACGCTGTCCGAGGTTGCGTACGCGCTCGCGGAGAACCTGCCGCAGCCCAAGGCCCACAGCGGAAGGCGGAGGCGCAGGCGGCGGAAGAAGAAGGGCGGCCAGCAAGCGCAGCAGACGGGCGAGGCGCAGGCCGGCCAGCAGTCCCCGGACGGCGCCCAGCCGAAGAAGCGGCGCAGGCGGCGCAAGCCGGCGAGGACCGACACGGGCGAGGCCGCGCCCGATCGAGAGCCGGAGTCCGCGCGGGCCGCCGAGGCGTCGTAATTCCCGCTTAACCGCCTGCTCTCTACGCTAAGAGGCGAATGCTCGTCCTGATCGGAATCGGCCTCGCCGCCGGGTTCATCACGGCGATTTCGCCGTGCGTGCTCCCGGTACTGCCGATCGTCTTCGCGGGCGGCGCAACCGGCGGCCGGCGCAAGCCGTTCGCGATCATCACCGGCCTCGTCCTCAGCTTCACGGCCTTCACGCTCTTCGGCGTCTGGCTCCTGCGCACGCTCGGACTGCCCGAGGATCTGCTCCGCAACCTCGCGATCGCGCTCCTCTTCCTCGTGGCGGCGACACTGCTCTTCCCGAAGGTCGAGGAGATCGTCCAGCGCCCGTTCCTCCGCCTGACGAGGCGGCCCAGCGGCGACCTCGGCGGCGGGCTCCTGCTCGGCGCGAGCCTCGGGCTCGTGTTCGTGCCGTGCGCCGGCCCGGTCTTGGCGGCGATCACGGTCGTCGGAGCAACGCAGGACGTCGGCTTCCGCGCGGTCGTGCTCACGGTTGCCTACGCGATCGGCGCGGCGATCCCGATGTTGCTCGTCGCGATCGGCGGCCGCGCCGGCATGACCAGGCTCAGGCCGCACGCGCATCGCATCAGGCAGGCGCTCGGCGTCGTCGTCGGACTGACCGCGCTCGCGATCGCGTTCAACGTCGACCGCCACTTCCAGACGGCGATTCCCGGCTACACCCAGGCGCTCCAGAACAAGGTCGAGGACAGCTCGAGCGCGCAGCGCCAGCTCCAGAAGCTGCGCGGGAACACGCGCCAGGTCGCAGCGACCACGTCACTCCACAACTACGGCCCGGCGCCGCAGCTGACCGGGCTCACGAACTGGATCAACAGCAAGCCGCTGACCTTGAAACAGCTGCGCGGCAAGGTCGTGCTGATCGACTTCTGGACGTACTCGTGCATCAACTGCCTGCGCACGCTGCCGCACGTGAAGGCCTGGTACCACACGTACCACGACAAGGGCCTCGTCGTGATCGGCGTGCACACGCCCGAGTTCGCGTTCGAGCACGTGCCGAGCAACGTCCGCAGCGCCGTGCGCCGGCTCGGGGTCACCTACCCGGTTGCGCTGGACAACGACTACGGGACCTGGAATGCGTTCCGCAACCAGTACTGGCCGGCGAAGTACCTGATCGACCGGAACGGCAACCTGCGCTACTACCACTTCGGCGAAGGCTCCTACGACACGACGGAGGCGCGCATCCGAACGCTCCTCGGCGAAAACGCCGGGATGCTTCCGGTCGCGAACGAGCTGTCCGACCCGACGCCGACGGGGCTGATGACGCCCGAGTCGTACCTCGGTTACCAGCGCCTGGCGCGCTTCGCGCAGAAGTCGATCACACCGGATCGGTTCGCGACCTACCACTTCCCGCCCAACGATCTCCAGCAGAACGAGCTCGCCTACGGAGGGCGATGGAAGGTCCAGGGCCAGCGGATCGTGGCCGGCCCGGGCGCCCAGTTGCGGCTCCGGTTCCAGGCCCGGAGCGTGCACCTCGTCCTCGGGGGCCACGGCTCGGTCGCGGTCACCGTCGACGGAAAGCCCGTCAGCGTCGTCCCGGTCCGCGGCAGCCGCCTGTACACCCTTGCCCGCCTCTCGACGGATCAGAGCAAGCTGCTCGAGCTGCACTTCAGCCCGGGCGTCGAGGCGTACGCCTTTACGTTCGGCTAGCTCGGAGGACCCGGCGGGACGTCGTCGCCGTTCTCACGCTCGCGGTCGCGCAGGAACTGGGTGAGCTCGGCCGCAAGCGCGTCTCCCGAAGGCAGATCCGCCTCTTCGGCGAGCGTGTCCGCGCGCTGTTCGAGCTCTTCGATGTACGCGGCGGTGTCCGGATCGGACGCGACCGCCTCCGACACCTGCTCCGAGTAGTTCTCGGCAGCTTCGGCCAGCTCGGTCGTGTCGATCGGGGCCTCGATCACTTCGGCGAGGCGCTCGCAGAGTGCAAGCGCAGCTTTCGGGCTCGGCGTCAACGAGACGTAGTGCGGAACGGCTGCCCAGAGGCTCGCCGACGGCAGGTCGGCCTGCCGGCAGGCGTCGTGGAGCACGCCGACGATCCCGGTCGGCCCTTCGTAGCGCGACGCCGAGAGGTCGAGCCGCTCGACGAGCTCCTGATCGCTGGCGCTCCCCGTGACCGGACAGGGTCGCGTGTGCGGGACGTCTGCGAGCAGCGAACCGAGGCTGATGATCAGCTCGATCTGAAGATCCTGGAGGAAGCCGACGATCAGCTCCGAGAACGTGCGCCAACGGAGATTCGGCTCGATCCCGAGCAGAAGCACGATGTCGCGGTCGAAGTCAGGCGGGCGCGCGTGGTAGAAGACGGTCGAGGGCCAGTCGATGCGTCGAGTGACCCCGTCCTCGAGCGAGACGTGCGGCCGCGTGGCCTGGAAATCGAAGAAGTTCTCGGGCTCGATTTCGGCGAACCGCCTCGCATTCCAGAGCTTCGCGAGGTAGCCGGTGGCGAGCGATGCGCCCTGGCCGCCGTCGTTCCAGCCGCGGAACGCGGCGATCAGAATCGGGCGCTCGAGCTCGGGGCGACTCGAGACAAGGAGCTCCTCGGACACGCCTTGAGTCTAGGTGTTCCCGGGTAGCAGAGAACGAGGTGGACGGAAGAACAGCGCAGCCAGCGTGACGGTGCACGCCCAGACCGCCGCAGCGAGCGCCACGTGGACGAGCACGAGCTCCCAGGGCAGCTTCGTCCGCCACTGCAGCTCGCCGATGCCCATCTGGACAATCAGGAGCCCGAGCGTGAGGAGCGCGATCCGGAACAGCTTCGGCGACCGCTCTCTGTACGCGGCCAGATAGCCGATCGAGAGCAGGAACGAGAGCAGGAAGAAGCCGACGAAGACACCGTGCACGTAGACGGTCGGCTGGAGCGAGCCGAAGCGGTCGATGTGCGCGCCTCCGCCGGAATGCGGGCCTGCCGCGGTCGCGAAGGTGCCGCTGATGACGAGCGCGAAGCCCGCCGCGGTGAAGAGAATCGCCAGGCGGCGCAGCTCGAGCGGGACGATCGGTTCCGAGTGGCCGTCGCGCAGTCCGACGGCCTCGACCGCGATCACGACCGCGCCCGCGATGAGCGCCATCGAAAGCAGCAGGTGCGTCATCACGACGGGCCAGCGCAGGTCGCTCGCCACCGCGAGGTAGCCGAGCGGCGCCTGGGCGAAGGCGCCGAGCAGGACGGCGAGCGCGAGCTTCCGCGCCCAGTCCGGGAGGCCCGGCGTCTTCCGCGCCGCGAGCCAGGTCAACAGCGTGACCGTGATCACGACGCCGCCGACGAGGCGGTTCCCGAACTCGACGAAGGCGTGCACGTTCTTCTCGGGCAGAGGCGCTCCCCGCTCGCATCCGGGCCAGTGGCTGCAGCCGAGCCCGGAGTCCGTGAGCCGCACCGCCGCGCCCGTGCCGACGATCAGCCAGAGGAGGAACACGTTCGTCCACGCGACCTGGACGAAGCGCACGGGCGAGATCTCGAAGCTACGGATGCGGGCTGCGCTTTCCATTTAGAGCGGCACGAGGAGGTCGGGATAGCCGTCGGCGCCGGCGAACGGGGTCGGTCGCGAGCCGAGGAAGAGCGGGCGGTCGGCTGCGTTCAGGAGCACGGGCATCATGTCCGGCCCCCGCAGGTGGCCGAGGATCCCGCGCGCGCAGTCGAGCTCACCGAACGCCTCGACCTCGTCCGCGCGAACGCCCGGGCCGTCCACGATGAACGGCACCGGGTCACCGGAGTGGATCACGTCCGGATACGTCGGCGTCGCGTGGTCGCCGGTGATGCAGACGATCGCACGGTCGGTCGGCAGGTCGCCGAGCTCGGCGTCGAGTGCCTCGATCGTGCTCTTCTTGATCTGGGGATCCTTGGTGTGGCCGGCCATGTCCGTCGCCTTGAGGTGCGAGAAGACGAAAGTGTCGCCCTTGTCGAGGCGTTGCTGCGCCAGCTCCATGCGGGCGCGCAGGTCCGCAGCCGCATCACCGGTCTCGGCGACGCGACGTGGCTCGAGGCCGATCGTGCGCGCGAGCCCGAGCAGGAACTTCGAGTCGCCGAGGAAGCTGCCGTGCAAGCCGTGGCGCTCGCGGAAGCTCGGGTTCGATCGCCGCCGCCCCCACCACTTGAGCGTGATCACGTTCAACGGCGGGAGCCCGTCGGAGGCGCGGCGCTCGTTGATCTGGTGCCCCCCGAGCAGCTCGATCGTCTGCCGCGTCCACGCCTCGGCGGCACGTGCCGTGAGCTCGGCTTCGGGAACCTGCGGCTGCGGTTTCAGCACCGGGTACCACTCCTTGAAGAAGGCATCCGAGTCCGTGACGCGATCGTCCGCGCTCGGGAACACGCGCAGGATCGCCTCGCCGCGCTCCAGGTGCGCGAGCTCGAACCGGAACCCGTCCACCTCGAGCCCGTCGCAGGCGGCCACGAGCTCGGCGGAGTCCTGCTCGTCGTCGCCCTTGCGGGGCCGCCCCGTGAGCCAGAGCCCGTCGTCGCGCCGTTCGGCCGGACGCAGCGCCGCGAAGGCGAACACGTGCCCGGCGTCGATCTCCTGCTCGGCGCCCGTCGCCTCGAGCACGGCGCGGCCCGGGAACTCATCGGGGCTGTAGCCGAGCATCGCCCAGTGCGCCAGCTCGCTCGCGGGCGCGCGCCCGGGGCCGAGGCTGAACATGAGCCCACACGAGCCCTGCGCGGCGAGCCGATCGAGGTTCGGCGTCTCGGCGATCTCGTTCGCTGTGCGCCCGCCGAGCGAGTCGTGCGCTCGGTCGGCGAGCCCGTCGAGGAGGACGACGAAGATCGGGTACACGGAGGCGTGAGGCTACAGGCGCGCCGCGTATCTCACGCGCGGTGAGGTTCCTGCGATGGACTCCGGACCCTGGAGCATGGTAGGTCTACCCGCCGATGAAAAGAGGAGTGGCGAAGACTCTCGGGCTTGCCCTTTCCGTGGCACTTTTCATCGCCCTGATCCCCTGCACGAGCGCCTTCTACCCGGTGATGTCAGTTGGACGACCTTGGCTGCGGTCCCGATCTTCGCGTTGGGCTTCGTCGGTGTCCTGAGCGCCGCGTTCGACCAGCAATCCGGGAGCAGCACCTTCCGTTCAGCCGGATTCGGAGTCATTCTGATCATCGTGGGGGGATATTTGGCCGCTACCAACGAGGGGACATGGCGTGCCGTGCCTCTAGCGACCGTTATCGCCTTGGGAATCTGGGCGACCGCCGACCGCGACTACCCCGACGAAGAACAGACCAGCTGAGAGGGGCGCGAGCCTTCACTGTCCCGTCGGGTGGTCCTTAGACGGCGACGCGGTCGAGGTCGCGCAGGACCCTCGCCACGCCCGGCGGGACGAGCGGCTCCCACTCGGCCCCGGAGCGCATCGCGGCTCGCACGTCGGCTCCCGACAACTGCTTCTCGGCGCCCTCGTCGAGGATGACGACCTCGTAGCCGGCCGCGAGCAAGCGCTCCTGCTTCTCGCCCCCCCACGCGGAGAAGAGGCGCAGGTACTGCGTGATCCGCTCCGGCACGTACGCGGCCCACAGATCCGGCTCGTTCACCGGGAACGGGATCACGTGCACGCGCTCCGGGTCGAGCCCGAGGTCGCCGGCGGCCGCCTTGACCATCAGCAGGCGCTCGTCGTACGTGTACGGGTTCGACTCGGGTAGATGGCGCGCGGGATCGCTCGCCTCGGGCAGGATCCGCGCCGGGTCCGGGTTCGTGATCCCAACCCACAACTCGTCGGACCGCTCGGCCGCTCCGCGCATGTACTCGAGGTGGCCGTTGTGGAACGGCTGGAAGCGCCCGTGGATCATTCCCCGCTTCATGGCGGAGAAAGCTAGACGACTAGGACGCCGGAGCCCTCTTCAATCGTGCCGACGCGGCGCAGGAAGAGCCGACGCGACGTGAACTCCGCCTCGAGCACGGCGCCTTGCTGGGATGGAAGCGCGACGAGGAGCCCGCCGGAAGTCTGCGGGTCGTAGCCGAGCGCGACGAGCGTCTCGGGGACCTCGCGCAGCGTCAGGTGTCGGCCCGAGAAGTCCCGGTTGCGAGGGTCCCCGCTCGTGCGAATGCCTTTCCGCGCCAGGTCGAGCGCCCCGTCGATCGCCGGGAACCGCTCGGATTCGAGGCGGATACGAACGTTGCTTCGCTCGGCCATCTCGTGGACGTGACCGAAGAGGCCGAACCCGGTGACGTCCGTGACCGCGTTGACCTTGTGCGAACGCAGTACCTCGGCCGCGTCCTTGTTCAGCGTCTTCATCCAGCGGACGGCGCGCTCGAGCTGCTGCGTTCCGATCTCGCCCTTCTTGTGGCCCGTCATGATCAGGCCGGTTCCGAGTGGCTTCGTCAGATAAACCGCGTCGCCCGGCTGCGCCGAGGACTTCGTCCAGATCCCGTCCGGGTGGACCGTGCCGACGACGGCGAGCCCGTACTTCGGCTCCTCGTCGCGAATCGTGTGCCCGCCGGCCAGGAGACCGCCCGAGGCGCGCACCTGCTCGTCCGCTGCGGAGAAGATCTGGCCCAGCACCTCGATCGGGAGCTCCTCGGGGAAGGCGGCGATCGAAAGCGCGAGCAGCGGCGTGCCGCCCATCGCAAACACGTCGTTCAATGCGTTCGTGGCCGCGATCGACCCGTAGTCGGAGGGGTCGTCGACGATCGGCGGGAAGAAGTCGAGCGTGAAGATCAGCGCGCGCTCGTCGTCGAGCTTGTACACGGCTGCGTCGTCGGCCGGAGCCAGCCCGACGAGCAGGTTCTCGGCCTCGACCGGCACGAAGCCGGCGAGCAGTTGCTCCAGGCGGGCGGCCGAGTACTTCGCGGCGCACCCGCCACAGGAGGCGAGATCGGTGAGCTTGACGTCTGCGGCGTTGAATTCCATAGAGGGCTCCCTCCGGAATCGGGGGACTGTAGCTGCAAAAACGAGGATCCGCGAGGAGGAATTCCCGGTGCCCGCACTGCAAAACCAGAGCTTTTCGGGCACCCCTAGAAACCGTCATTTTGCAGACGAAAGCGTACGCCCAAGCCTTGGAAGAGAACAGGCCGACGGCCTGACACCAGAGCCGCTCGCTAAAGACCCCTGAAGACGAGCTGCAGCCGCGGAAACCCTCGGTCCGTTACCCGCCGTCCCACCAGCTACCCGGCCACCATGCACCAAGCACCAGCGCCAGCTGGCACGCCAGAAGCACGAGGAAAACGAGCCTTATGCGCAATCCGCTCACCTCCTTTCCTTTAGAACCTGACGTCCTGGAGCGCGTCAGCGGCATTGCGGTAGTGACGCGCAGCCGTCCGGTCGTCGCCTCTGCGGGCGGCGAGGTCGCCCATGGCAATCCATGCGCGGGCGCGGTGGCTGGCGGAGGACAGCTGCTCGAAGCTGTCGTCGGCGGCCTTGAAGGCCTCTTCGGCTTCTTCGAGGCGCCCCTGTTCCATGAGTGCCCGGCCGAGGACGAGCTGTGACGGGCCGATCTCGTGCAGGAAGTCGACGCGCCCCTCGAGGAGCGACAACGCCTGGCGCGCAAACCGCTCGGCCTGCTCGAAGTCGTTCAACTCGAGATGGACGGCGGCGAGCGAGCCGGTCGCCTGGGCAGCCTCTTCCGTGCTGTCGGCGTCGAGAGCCGTCGAGTAAGAGGACTTCAGGTACTCGATCGCCTCCTCGGGCTTGCCGAGCATGAGATTGAGGCCGCCGAGGTTGTTGAGCAGGCCGGCGAGGTAGCGCTGGTCGTTCAGCTCCTCGTAGAGACTCTTCGCGCGCTCCGCATAGTTACGGGCCAGCACCCAGTGACCCATGCGCTCGGCGACGAGAGAAGCCTGGACATAGACGTTGGCCATCATCGGACTGTCGTCGAGTGATTGCGCTAGCTCGAGTGCGCGCTCCACGTCCTCGCGCGCAGCTTCGAGGTCGCGCTGGCGGCGGTAGCAGCGCGAGCGGTAGGCCAGGATGCTCGAGCGAAGGAAGTCGCAGGGCAGCCCCGATCCTTCGGCGATCGCGTACGCCTCGTTGAAGAGGCCGATCGCGGTCGAGATGCTCGAAAGCCTGTAGCGGCAGACGCCGAGCCGGTACAGGATCTCTGCCTGATCGAGCTCGGAGAACTGCTCACTCTGCGTGACCGTTCTCGCCCGTGTGAGCAGTTCGAGCGCCTCGCGTAGCTCACCGCTGTGCATCCGCGCCCAGGCCTCGCCGGAGAGGAGACGGGCCTCGAGCTCGGCGGCGCCTGTCGCGGCCACGTCTGGGCGGATCTGCTCGAACTCGGCGACGGCCTCTTCGTACCGGTGTGCCCCGGCGAGCGCTTCGGCCCGGGTCAGCGTGGCCTCGACGCGGCCGCGGTCATCGGTCGAGACGCCGTTCGCCAGATAACCGGCGTCGACGTCGAGTCGGCTCGCGAGCCAGGCGATCGTCTCGCCGGTCGGGCGGGTCTTCCCGCGCTCGATCTGGCTGACGTACTCCTTCGAGAACCGGTCGCCGGCAAGCTCGCTCTGGGTCAGGCCCGCGGCGATGCGCAGCTGGCGCACGCGCTCGCCGAGCCGAAGGGCGGCGGGACGCGCGGCCTGCGCGACGGACGTCGGGGGCGTGGGGCGGCTCAAGGGGCGGCTACTTCCATGGCACAGTGAAGCGTACACTTCACCGTTCCGCAAGCACCGTTCGGGTGAGATCCCCCAAAAGGGTGCTAATTACGGGCAAACCCCGGTCAAGTAGTGGAATGTGAAATCACTTGACTGAGCTACTTGACTTCCCGGGGAACCGTCTCTATTCTGAGTCCACCTCGCAGCGACGGCCATACGCCAGACCGTTCCTGGGAGGGGCGCGCCAGATGTGGCGACGTAAAGGTCCGGAGGCAATTGGCTGGGCCGCAGAGCCAACAGCCTCCGGACCGTCGCCTCCAAGTGCGCAGGGGTGGTGGGTTTTCTCGCCGCTAAGGGATGAGCCTCCGGGGCCGCAGCCGGAGGCTCTCTCTTTTTCTGAGCGAGCCTCCCGAGCTCGTGCGGGCTCAGATGTCGAGCGTGCTCGAGATGTCCGGCGTGTCCTCGATGCCGGTCATCCAGCGGCGGCGCGACGTGACGATCGCGGGGAACTCGTCGTGGATCAGCCCGCCGACCCGGCGGCCGACCGTGCCGAGGAGGCCGATCGCGAGGAAGATCCAGGCCTCGGGGCTCGCCTCGCGATCCGGGTAGATCCCGCCGGCCTCCTGGGACCGGCGGATGACGTCGGTCACGTAGTCGTGCACCTCACGCATCTGCTTGCGGAGGAACTTCCGGATCACGAGGTCGTCGCTCGCCTCGGTCAGCGCCTGAACCCAGAGGTCCGCACAGCGCACCTTGGGGTCTTTCGCCTCGAAGTACGCCTGCCCCATGGCGCCGACCCAGAGCCGCGGGTCCGGCTCGGCCTCGACGGCGGCGTCCCAGAGCAGCCGCAGGCGTCGCCACGACTCCTCGAGGACGGCCAGGTAGAGGTCGCGCTTCGACGCGAAGTGGCGATAGAGGACCGGCTCGGTGACGCCTGCTTTGCGAGCGATCTGGGCGGTCGTCGTCCCGCGGTAGCTCCCCGAGGAGAAGATCCCGCAGGCGCTGTCCAGCACCGCAGCCTTGCGTTGCTCCGCGGGCAGGCGTGTCGCCATGTCCTATGCGCCTTCGAACGCGGGCTGCGCTTCGGGCTCCGGGTGTCGAACCTTGCGGACGGTGGCCACGGCGACGATGGCGCCGACGATCGCGATCCCCGCGGCGACGTGCAGGGCGTTGTGGTAGCCCTCGACGAACTGGTCGGCATAGGCGGGGTTCGTCGGCAGGACGCTTACCGACGACGCGACGATCGCGCCCATCAAGGCGATCCCGAGCGAGCCGCCGACCTGGCGCATGCTGTTCAGGACGGCCGAGCCGACTCCAGCCTTGTCGACGGGAACCGAGCCCATGGCCGCGGCCGTAGTCGGAGTCATTGCGAGCGACATGCCGAAGCCGCCGAGAACCAGGCCGGGGACGATGTCCCAAAAGCTCGAGTTGACGCCCAGCGTGGAGAAGCTCAGCAGCGAGGCGGCGAGCAGCACGAGCCCGGTGCCCATCAGCCAGCGCGAGCCGATCTTGTCCGAGAAACGGCCGGCGAGCGGGGCGACGAACACGATCAGGACGGTCAACGGCAGGAATGCGGCGCCGGTCTGGATCGGCGAGTAGCCGAGGACCTGGCCAAGGAAGAGCGAGTTGAAGAAGAAGACGCCGAACATCGCGAGCGCGACGAGGAGCATGGTCACGTTGGCGCCGGAGAAGGTCGAGTTCTTGAACAGCGAGAGGTCGAGCATCGGCACGCGCTGGCGGTGCTCGAGCACGACGAAGCTTGCAAGCCCGAGAGCGGCCACGGCGAAGCTGGCGAGGATCCGGCCTGAGCTCCACCCGTAGTTGTTTCCCTCGATCAGCCCGTACGTGAGACCGAAGAGGCCGACCGCCGACGAGATAAGTCCCGGCAGGTCGAGCCGCTGCTCCTTCGACTCGTCACGGGACTCCGTGATAACGAGGCGCGAGACGATGATGCCCGCGATCCCGACCGGGACGTTGATGAAGAAGATCCAGCTCCAGTTGATCTGCTCGGTGAGGATGCCGCCGATCAGCGGGCCGATCGCGAGCGCCATCGCGGACACGCCGACCCAGATGCCGATCGCGGTTCCGCGCTGGCGCGGTGGGAAGGTGGCGACGATGATCGAAAGCGTCGCCGGGTTCATCAGCGCCGCTCCGACGCCCTGGACGACGCGGGCGCCGATCAGGAAGCCCGCACCGGTGGCAAGGCCGCAGGCAAGGGAGGAGGCCGTGAAGATCGCGAGGCCGACGATGAAGATCCGCCGGCGGCCGAGCATGTCTGCGAGCTTGCCGCCCGTGAGCATGAGTACGGCGAAGGTGAGTGCGTAACCACTGACCACCCACTCGAGCTCGGATTGTGAGATGTGGAGGTCGCTCTGGATCGAGGACAGCGCCACGAAGACGACCGTGTTGTCGAGCATGATCATGAACAGCCCGAAGGCGACCGCCCCCAGCGTCCACCACTTGCGGTTCTCCTCTGCGAATATGCGTGCGCGCAAGCTCTCGCCCCCTCACATGGTTAGCGCCCACTAAGTTACCAAACGATGGCGCAGGCAACGACGAAGTTCATCTGGGAGCCGGACGCGGCGACTCTCGAGCGGGCGAACGTCGTCCGTCTCATGCGCAAGCACGGGTTCGAGAGCTACTGGGAGCTCGTCGCGCGCTCGCAGGACGATCCCGAATGGTTCTGGCCGGCTGCGATCGAGGACATGGGCCTCGAGTTCTCCCGCCCCTGGGACGCGGTCGTCGACCTCTCGCGCGGGCCCGAGTGGGCGACCTGGTTCGTGGGCGGGAAGGTGAACATCGCGTGGAACTGCGTGCACCGCTGGGCGGAACGCCGGCCGAACGCGGTGGCATCGGTCGGGCTGGACGAGGACGGCTCGCGGCGCGAGCAGACGTTCGCCGAGCTCTCGCGTGACGTGACGCGTCTGGCCGAGGCGCTCGTCCGGCTCGGCGTCCGCGAGGGCGACCGCGTGGCGATCTTCCTACCGATGTCCCCCGAGGTGCCAGTCGCGTCGCATGCCTGTGCGCACATCGGCGCGGTCCAGGTGCCGATCTTCTCCGGCTTCGCGGCGCCCGCCGTCGCGCAACGGCTCCAGGCTTCGGAGGTCAAGGTCGCGATCACCACGCGCGCTTCGACGCGCCGGGGGCGCGAGGTGCCGATGCTCGAGATCCTCGAGGAAGCGCGACGCGAGGCTCCGAGCGTGGAACACGTCGTGGTCGCGCCGTGGGACGAGCTCATCGCGGACTCGCCCGGAGAGCTGCCGGCCGCCGAGCTCGATTCCGAGGCGCCCTATCTGCTCACGTACACCTCCGGAACGACCGGCACTCCGAAGGGCGTCGTCCACGTCCAGGGCGGCTTCCTCGTCTCGATCGCGCGCGAGGTCTGCTACCAGGCGGACGCGGGGCCCGACGACCGGATCCACTTCGTCACCGACATGGGCTGGATCATGGGGCCGTGGACCGTGGTCGGCGGACACGCGATGGGCTCGACGCTCGTCTTCGCCGAGGGCGCGCCCGACTGGCCGCAGGATCGTCTCTGGAAACTGATCGAGTCGGAGCAGGTGTCCGTCCTCGGGATCTCCCCCACGCTCACGCGGGCATTGATCCCGCACGGCGAGCCGCAGACCGACCTCTCGTCGCTGCGGACGCTCGTCACCACCGGCGAGCCGTGGAACCCTGGCCCGTACCGCTGGCTGTTCGACGAGGTCGGCGGCGGGCGCTGCCCGATCATCAACTGCTCCGGCGGGACCGAGGTCGGCGCGTGCTTCCTGTCGCCGACGCCTGCGATCCCGATCAAGGCGTGCTCGCTGGGCGGGCCCGCGCTCGGGATGGCGATGGACGTCGTCGACTCGGACGGCAACTCGGTGCGCGGCGAGGTCGGCGAGCTGGTCTGCCGAAAGCCGTTCCCCGGGATGACGCGCGGGTTCTGGCGCGATCCGGAGCGCTACCTGGAGACGTACTGGCGCCGGTGGCCCGGGATCTGGACGCACGGAGACTGGGCCTCGGTCGACGAGGACGGCTACTGGTTCCTGCACGGGCGCTCCGACGACACGCTCAACATCGCCGGCAAGCGGATCGGGCCGGCGGAGCTCGAGTCGGCCGCAGTCGGTCACCCGTCCGTCGCCGAGGCCGCGGCGATCGGCGTCCCGCACGACGTGAAGGGCGAAGTGGCGTGGATCTTCTGCGTCGTGACGCCTGGCGTCGTCGCCGACGACGCGTTGGCGGCGGAGGTTGCAGCCGAGGTGGCCGGCGACCTTGGCAAGGCGTTCAAGCCGGATCGCGTGCTCTTCGTGTCGGCCCTGCCGAAGACGCGCAGCGCGAAGATCGTCCGACGGGCCGTACGCGCACAGGCGCTCGGCACCGACCCGGGCGACCTCTCGTCCTTGGAAAATCCCGAATCGCTGGAGGAGATCGCAAATGCCGTCTGAGCATGGAACAGCACTGGTCACCGGAGGCGGGCGCGGCATCGGTGCGGACATCGCCCGCGAGCTCGCGAACGACGGCTGGTCGGTCGTCGTCGCCGCGCGGTCGCGAGACGCAGGTCGGCGCAGTGGCCGAGGAGATCGGCGGCCGCGCAATCGAGTTGGACGTGTCCGACCGGGGCGCCGTCGAACGCGCCGTGGCCGAGACGGGCGATGTCGAGCTGCTCGTGGCCAATGCGGGCGTCAGCGGCCCCAATGGCGCCACCTGGGAGGTCGACCCCGCGGACTGGTGGCACGTGCAGGAGATCAACGTTCTCGGCGTGCACCTCTGCTGCCGGACCGTGATCCCCGGGATGCTCGAGCGCGGCAGCGGCCGGATCGTGATCACAGGGAGCGGCGCCGCATACCTTCCCGGCTCGAGCGGCACCGCCTACTCCACGAGCAAGGCGGCGGTCTGCCGCTACGGCGAAACGCTGGCGAACGAACTGCGCGGGCGGATCCCCGTGTTCTTCTTCAGCCCGGGCCTGGTGAAGACGGCGATGACGGGGCACTGGGGCGACGACCTGCCGTGGACGCCGCCGGAGCTGGCGCCGCAGCTCGTACGGGTTCTTGCCACCGGCCGCGCCGACGCGTTGGCCGGGCGATACCTCCACGCCGAGCACGACGACATCGAGGACCTGATCGCGCGCGCGGACGAGATCGAGGCGAACGACCTGAACGCGATCCGGCTACAGCGCTGACGGCCGGTAGACTCTGTTTTAGACTCGTAGTCGAAAACCTATGCGACTCGCACTCGCTCAGATCAACACGACGGTCGGGGACCTCGACGGGAACCGTGAGCGGATCCTCGCGCGACTCGGCGAGGCCAAGGAGGCGGGCGCAGACGTCGTGCTCTTCCCCGAGCTCGCGGTCACCGGGTATCCGCCCGAGGATCTCCTGCTCCGCCCCAGCTTCGTCGAGGCGGCGGAGAAGTCGCTGGCGGAGATCGCACGCGAGGCGCGCGGGATCGTCGCCTTCGTGGGCACGCCGCATCTCGACCGCGACCTCTACAACGTCTGCGCCGTGTGCGCGGCGGGCGAGGTGAAGGCGCTCTACCGGAAGCGCTTCCTCCCGAACTACGGTGTCTTCGACGAGCACCGGTACTTCGCACCGGGGCGCGACCTCTTCCTCCTGGAGCACGGCGACGCGCTGATCGGACCGACCGTCTGCGAGGACATCTGGCAGCCCGGCCCGCCCGCGACCGACCTGGCGCTCGCAGGCGCGCAGCTGATCGTGAACATCTCCGCGTCGCCGTTCCACGTCGGCAAGGAGCGCGAGCGCGAGCAGATGCTGCAGACGCGTGCGCGCGACAACGTCTGCTACATCGCCTTCGTGAATGCCGTCGGCGCCCAGGACGAGCTGGTCTTCGACGGCCACTCGGTCGTGCTGGACGACGAGGGCGAGGTGCTCGCGCGGGCGCCCGGCTTCGAGGAGGCCCTGCTCGTGGTCGACGTCGAGCCGGAGGAGGCCGTCGGGCGGCGCCTGCGCGATGTACGCCGGCGGTCGCTCGAGAGCGAGCGGGAGGCGGCTCCCGAGCTGCCGGTCGTGCACGCCGGCTCCCCGCGAACGGTTACTGAGCGGGTACCTGGAACGGTCGCGCCGCTGCTCGACGATCTCGAATCGATGCGGCTGGCGCTCGAGCTCGGGTTGCGCGACTACGTCGACAAGAACGGTTTCCGCGAGATCGTCGTCAGCGTGTCCGGCGGGATCGACTCGGCGCTGACGGCGGCGATCGCCTGCGAGGCACTCGGCCCGGAGCGCGTGCAGTGCGTGTCGATGCCGTCGAAGTTCAGCTCGGACGGAACGCGTGGCGACGCGCGGCTCCTCGCCGAGCGGCTGGGGGCCGGCTTCCTCGAGCTGCCGATCGAGCCGCTCGTCGAGCAGTTCCTCGAGACGCTGGCAGAGCCGTTCCGCGGCCGCGAGCCGGATCTGACCGAGGAGAACCTCCAGGCGCGCATCCGCGGCGTTCTGTTGATGGCGCTCTCGAACAAGTTCGGCCGGCTCGTCGTCGCCACCGGGAACAAGTCCGAGCTCTCGGTCGGCTACGCCACGCTCTACGGGGACATGGCCGGCGGATTCGCGCTCCTCAAGGACGTGTACAAGACGGACGTGTTCCGGCTGGCCCGGCACCTGAACGAGCGAGCGGGTCGTGAATTGATTCCGGCCTCGATCATCGAGCGCCCACCGAGCGCAGAGCTTCGCGCCGACCAGCTCGACGAGGATTCACTGCCGCCCTACGCGGATCTCGACCGAGTGCTCGAGGCGTACGTCGAGCTCGACCAGTCGCGTGAGGACCTGACGAGCGACGGGTTCGATCCCGAGGTCGTCGACCGCGCCCTCGCGATGATCGACCGGGCCGAGTACAAGCGCCGTCAGGCGCCGCCGGGAGTGAAGCTACGCCCGAAGGCGTTCGGCCGCGACTGGCGCCTGCCTATTACTAACCGCTGGCGCGGCTGAAATTCGCCCGACGTGGGAATAGGTTTCTCGACTCCCACGAACGAGGAGGGACCATGGAGTGGATCGCGCTCATCGCGTGGCTTCTCACCGCGGTCGGCGGCTTCGTCCTGCTATCGATCTGGGTCGCGCGCGGCGGCATGCAGCAGGCACGAGAGCCGGGCTCGAGAATCCGGCCCGGGCTGATCCTCAGCCACTTCGCGCTCGCTGCGACCGGGCTCGTGCTCTGGATCATCTACGTCGCGACCGATTCGGACCCGCTGGCCTGGATCGCGTTCGTGATCCTCCTGGTCGTCGCCGTCCTCGGCTGGTCGATGTTCGCGATCTGGTGGCGCCGGCGTCAGCGCGCGGCAGTCGCTCAGGCCGTCGATCCGGGAACGCCTGCGGAGCAGCACTTCCCGGTGGTGGTCGTCGCGGGGCACGGGATTCTCGCCGTGACGACGGTCGTACTCGTGTTCCTGGCCACGATCGGCGTGGGCAGCTAGACGCCGACGTCGAGCGGCTCCGCGGGAGGGCCGTTCGCGCTCAGATCGCGTAGGAGCTGCGGGAGCTGCTCGGGGACGAGTGTCTCCGTGGACGCCTCGAGCTCGTCCTCCGTCCACCACCGGACGTCGACGACGAGCTCGGCGGCGAGGTCGACCCGCGGGGCCGGCTCGTGCTCGGGAATCTCGACGAGCCAGATCCGCTCGCGCTGGCGGTGGATCGTGCCGCGCCACGCGAATGTGTGCTCACGCGTCCAGATCTCAGGGCCGAGCGCGAAGTCGTCCAACCCGAGCTCTTCGGCGAGCTCTCGGCGGAGCGCCGACTCGACGTCTTCGCCTTCGTCGATGCCGCCTCCGGGCGTCGTCCACCACACCTGGCCCTCGTCGTCGCGGAACTTGACGAGCAGTGTGCGCCGTTCCTCGTCGAGCACGAGCGCACGGACCGCGTTCCGATCGACGGGCCCGAGCCAGTTCCTGAGGGCGCGAAACCAGTGCAGCCGCTCGGGATAAGGAACTGCGGCGTTCGCGGGCGAGGTCGACGGGAGCACGAAGAGGCCGACGTCGCCGATCGATCGCTCCTGCGGCCCGTGGTCGGCGCGGGTGCCGAACGCCCCGCGGTAAGCCTCCTTGCCGACGAACGCGATCGCTCGCGGCCGGAACTCGAGGGCGATGCGCCTGAGGCGGTCGGCCGAGTCCACGAAGTCGGCGCGACGGAGGTCGCTCGACCCGGGGGTCGTGCGGGCGGCTGCGTTCGTCGCGCCGATGCCGTAGTCGAGCAGTTCGAACTGCTCGGTCGGATCGAGCAGCCGCGGCGTCAGGTCGGCGTCGTGGAGCAGGCGCCAGAAGTCGTTGCGCGGGTTGGCGAAGTGAGCGTGCGCGGCCGCCGACACGCGGCCCGGGTTGATGCCGCAGAAGACGACGTCGAGCCCCGGCCCGAGCACGTCTGGAACCGCGCTCTCCGTTGGCGCAAATTCGGTGCTCTTGCGTTTCCCACCCGTCACGACTTCCTCGTTACGATCGCAGTGGGGAGGAGGTCGGGGGTACCTGGAACTGGAGTGAGAGACTAGGCGGCAGCTGCCGGCTTGTGCCCGTTCGACGCCCCGCCCGGGACCGAGCCCGGGACGGCTTCCCCCAGCACCTCGGCGATCGCCTCGTGAGCAGACTCCCGGCTCTGCAGCCTCGTTTCGAACGCGAGCCGGAGATCCTCGCCGGATACGCCGTGGAACAGGCGAGACCGCCGCGGCTCGATCTTGACGGAGAGCACGCTCTCATCGCCTTCGCCGTAACACCGCGCGTAAGCCTCGGCTTCACTCAGCGCGCGCAACCTCACGACGGCCACCGTACTCCCTTTCCGACAGTGCAGTCAAAAATCCACAGCCCTGTGGACGGATAGCGTTCAGGGCATGAACCTTCTGGTGCTTGGCGGAACGAAGTTCCTCGGACGCGCGACCGTCGAGGCGGCCCTGGCCCGCGGACACGACGTCACCCTCTTCAACCGCGGCCAAACGAATGCGGACCTCTTCCCTGAGACCGAGAAGCTGCGCGGCGATCGGGAAAGCGACCTGTCCGCGCTCACGGGCCGAACATGGGACGCGGTCGTCGACCCGAGCGGCTACGTGCCAGGCGTCGTCCGGGCATCGGCCGAGAAGCTCGCCCAATCCGTCGGTTTCTACGTTTTCGTCTCGAGCCTGTCGGCCTACGCCGACCGCAGCAAGCCGATGGTCGAAGGCGATGCGCTCGAGGAGCTCGGCGACATGCCAGACGACCGCCTGCTCGAGGATTTCTCGAACTACGGCGCGCTCAAGGCGCTCGCCGAACAGGTCGTCGCCGAGACGTTCCCCCAAACTCACGCGAACGTCAGGCCGGGGCTCATCGTCGGCCCGCACGACCCGACCGGGCGCTTCACCTACTGGCCCCACCGCGTCGCGCGCGGCGGCCGGGTGGCGGCGCCGGCGCCGCCGGAGGATCGCGTCCAGTTCATCGACGTCCGCGACCTCGCGAACTGGATCGTCGGGCTCTGCGAACGCGGCGAAGGTGGCGAACTGAATGCCGTGAACGAAGGCGTCAGCTGGTCCGACCTGTTGGAGACTTGTCGCGACGTCTCGAGCTCCGACGCGAGCTTCGTCTGGATCGACGGGCAGTTCCTGCTCGACCAGGGCATCGAGCAATGGATGGGGCTACCGCTCTGGATCGAGGACGAGGCGGACAAGGGGCTGCACCGCGCCGACATCACCAGGGCGGCGCAGACCGGCCTCACGCACCGCCCGCTCGCACAGACCGTCGAAGCGACGCTCGAGCTCGCCGAGACGACCGAGGCCGCCGGCCTCTCCCCCGCGCGCGAGGCCGCGCTCCTCGAAGCCTGGGACGGCCGGTAGCATCACGCCGGTGGAGGGGTTCGATTTCGTGCACCGCGAACAGGTCCGCTTTCGGGACGTCGACGAGATGGGGCACGTGAACAACGCCGTCTTCCTCACGTACATCGAGGAGGCGCGGATCGCCTACCTGCTCCGCTTCGACGCCCGGGTCACGGACATGATCCTGGCCCGCGCCGAGATCGATTTCCGAGCGCCGCTACGCTCCGGCGACGAGCTCGAGATCGGCGTCCGGCCGGCCTCGGTCGGGACGAAGAGCTTCCAGCTCGAGTACCAGGTGCGAAGCGGCGACACCGTGGCCGCCGAGGCGAAGACGGTGATCGTGTCCTACGACTACGAGACCGGCCACTCAATCGAGCTGCCGGAGACCTGGAAGGAGGCGCTCGCCGCCTGATGCCCGTGTTCGAACGACAAACACTCTCCAACGGCCTGCGGCTCCTGACCGCGCCCATCGACCACGCCCAGTCGGTCTCGTGCTTCATCATGCTCGCGGCCGGCTCGCGCTACGAGACCGAGGACACGAGCGGGATCGCCCACTTCTCGGAGCACATGTTCTTCAAGGGCACCGAGAACCGCCCGACCGCGCGCGACATCGGGGGCGAGATCGACGGCATCGGCGGCGAGTTCAACGCGTTCACGGGCAAGGAGTACACGGGCTACTACGTGCGCTGCGCGGGCGAGCACCGCGCGGTCGCATTCGACGTGCTCGTCGACATGCTCCGGCATTCGAAGTTCGACCCCGAGGAGATCGATCGCGAGAAGGGCGTGATCATCGAGGAGATGAACATGTACTTCGACACGCCGCGGGACTACATCAGCGGCGTCTACGACTCGCTCCTCTACGGCGACCGGCCGATCGGCTGGGACATCATCGGGCGCAAGGAGACCGTCCGGGGCGCCACGCGCGAAACGTTCCTCGGCTACATCGACCAGTGGTACAAGCCGGAGCGCATGATCGTGGGGGTCGCGGGCAAGCTCGACGCCGGGCTGCAGGCGGACCTCGAGCGGCTCCTGGGCGACCTCGAGCAGGCCGAGACGGGCACTCCCGCTCCTGCGCAGTTCGAGGGCAACGGAGACGCGCGGGTCAAGATCTACACGAAGGCGTCGGACCAGGCTCACCTCTGCCTCGGCGTACCGAGCTACCCGCTCGACCATCCCGACCGCTACGCGCTTCAGCTGCTCGCGACGACCCTCGGGACCGGGATGTCGTCGCGGCTCTTCACGGAGGTCCGCGAGCGCCGGGGTCTCGCGTACTACATCTATGCGATCAACCACAGCTACACGGACATCGGCTCGCTCTTCTCGCAGGCCGGGGTCGACATCGAGCGCGTCGACGAGGCGATCACGACGATCTCGGACGAGCTGAAGAAGATCACCGACGAGGCGGTGCCGTCCGACGAGCTCGAGAAGGCGCGCAACGTCGCGAAGGGGCGGTTCGTCCTCCAGACCGAGAGCCCGCACGGGCTGATCATGTTCGGGCTGCGGCGCGAGGTGCTCGAGGGCCAGGCCGCGGAGCCCGAAGAGATCCTTGCCGGGCTCGACGCGGTCACGGTCGAGGACGTGCAGCGGGTCGCACAGGACGTGATCGGCGGCCATGGGCTGAACCTCGCCCTGATCGGCCCGTTCGAGCAAGACCAGCAGGAACGCTTCGAAAACCTCCTCTCGTAGGGGTCAGACCCCGTCACAAAGGTGTGACGGGAAGCGAGGCCGATCTACGCAATTTGCGGGACGTTCGCCGCTTGCCGTGACAGTCACGCCACAACGACGTGACGCTTTTGGAGCGGGGTCTGACCCCGGCTACAGGGTGGCGTAGTCCTCGTCGAAGTGCTCACGCTCTCCGGGGTCGGCGATCGCGTCGCCCGCCTCGCGTGCCTTCGACTTCCACTGCTCGGCCTCCCCGTCGCCGGCTAGCGCGTGCGCTCGAGCCAGCGCTTCGTACGCGTACGCGAGGTCCCAGTCGCCGATTCCGTTGGCCTCGCAGTGCTCGAGGCAGCGGCGCGCGTGCCAGATCGCGGGCTCCGGCCGCCCGAGGACGGTGTAGACACGCGAGACCAGCCACTCGCCGCGCGCGAGGTTCGCCGGCGTGCACTCCTCGGCCTCGCCCCAGTGGTAGCGCGACGCATGCGCGATGTGGAGCAGCCGGTCGTCGTCCTCTCGCGACTCGATCAGGCGCCATGCCTCGTTGAAGAGGTCGACGCCCCGCTGGCGCTCCTCGCTCATTCGTCCGGCGCCTCGGCGACGGCGCGGTCGCGAATCTCCTCGACGACGGTCGGATCGGCGAGTGTCGTCGTGTCTCCGAGCGGGCGCTTCTCGGCCACGTCTCGGAGGAGGCGTCGCATGATCTTGCCGGAGCGTGTCTTGGGGAGCTCGGGTGTGAAAACGATGTTCGCCGGCTTCGCGATCGGGCCGATCTTCCTGCGCCACGTGGTTGCGGAGCTCCTCGAGTTTCTCGACCGAGCCTTCCTCGCCGCCCTTCAGGGAGACGAAGGCGACGATCGCCTGACCCGTGGTCGCATCCGCGCGGGCCGCGACGGCCGCCTCGGCCACCTCCTGGTGGTCGACCAGCGCCGACTCGACCTCGATCGTCGAGATGCGATGGCCAGACACATTCATCACGTCGTCGACGCGGCCCAGCAGCCAGAAGTCGGCGTCCTCGTCGATCCGGGCGCCGTCGCCAGCGAAGTACGTGTCCGTGTACTTCGACCAGTACGTCTCCCGGTAGCGCTCGTCGTCGCCGTAGATCCCGCGCAGCATCGCCGGCCACGGCCTCCGCAGCACGAGATACCCACCGCCGCCCGGTGCGACCTCGTTCCCCTGCTCGTCGTACACGGCAGCGTCCACCCCGGGAAACGGCCTCGTCGCCGACCCCGGCTTCAGCGTCGTCACGCCCGGCAGCGGCGTGATCAAGATCATCCCCGTCTCCGTCTGCCACCAGGTGTCGACGACTGGCACGCGCCCCGCTCCAATCACGTCGCGGTACCAGACCCACGCCTCCGGGTTGATCGGCTCACCGACCGAGCCCAGAAGCCGGATCGACGACAGGTCGTGCTTCGCCGCATGCTCCGTGCCCCATTTCATGTGACTCCGGATCGCCGTCGGCGCCGTGTACAGGATGTCCACGCCGTAGCGCTCGACGATCGCCCACCACCGATCGCGGTCCGGAAAGTCCGGGACGCCCTCGTACATCACCCCCGTCGTCCCATTACACAACGGCCCGTACACGATGTACGAGTGCCCGGTTACCCAACCGACGTCGGCGGCGCACCAGTACACCGAGTCCGGCTTGACATCGAAGATGTAGTGGTGCGTCGTCGCCACGCCGACGAGGTAGCCGGCCGTCGTGTGCGCGATCCCTTTCGGCTTGGCGGTCGTCCCGCTCGTGTACAGGAGGTAGAGCAGGTCCTCCGAGTCCATCGGCTCGCACGGGCAGGTCGCGGCGTCGTCACTCTCGTCGGCGACCAGCTCGTGCCACCACTCGTCGCGCCCGTCCTCCATCGGCACCTCGTTGCCGGTACGGCGCAGGACGACGGCGTGCTCGACGCCCGGCGCGTCGGCCAGCGCTTCGTCGGCGTTCCGCTTCAACGGCACCGGTGAGCCCTTCCGCCACGCCTCGTCCTGCGTGATCAGAACCTCACAGCCCATGTCGTTCAAGCGCCCGGAAAGCGAGTCGGCCGAGAAACCGCCGAACACCACCGTGTGCGGCGCACCCAACCTCGCGCAGGCGAGCATCGCCACCGGGACTTCCGGAACCATGCCCATGTAGATCCCGACCGCCGTGCCCTTGCCCACACCGAGCTTCTTCAGCGCATTCGCGAGCTTGACCACATCACGCCGCAGGTCCGAGAACGTGATCGTCCTACGCTCGTCCTCGGGCTCACCCTCCCAGTAATACGCGACCTTCTCGCCCCGACCCGCCTCGACGTGCCGGTCGACGCAGTTGAAGCACACGTTCAACTTCCCGCCCAGATACCACTTCGCATACGGCGGCTCCCACTCGTAGAGCTCCGTGAAGGGCGCGAACCAGGAGACGCGCTCCCGGCCCTCCGTCTCCCAGAACTCCTCGAAGTCGCGCTCGTAGATGTCCGCCTGCGCATTCGCCTGCGCAGCGAAATCCTCCGGCGGCGGATAGCGCCGCTCCTCCAGGAACATCGTCTCGATCGCAGGCGACCGAGCTTCGGAGCTCATGGAGTCAGGTCGTACGGAAAATCCGTGAGGTTCTCGGCGCCGTCGTCGGTGACGAGGATCAAATCCTCGAGCCGGCAGCCGCCGAACCCCTGGCGATAGAGACCAGGCTCGAGCGTCACGACGTCTCCGGCAACAAGCTCTGCGGTCCCGCCGCGTCCGAGGCTCGGCTGCTCGTGCACCTGGAGCCCGACGCCGTGTCCGAGGCCGTGGAAGAAGCCGTTCTCGAGCACTTCGCCGGGTGGCTTTGAGAGCACCGTCGGCTGGCCGTTCTCCTCGAAGAACCGGCAGACCAGCTCGTAGATCTCGACACCCGGCACGCCCGCCTTCGTCGCCTCGAGCGACCGGTCGAGTGACTCCTTGACGAGACGGTGGTACTCGACGAGCTCATCCGGAGGAGTGCCGACGACGAACGTCCGCGTCATGTCCGCGTAGCAGCCCGACTCCGGATCCTTCGGCCAGAGGTCGATCACGACCGGCTCGTCAGGCGCGATCTCGCCGAAGCCGAGCTCGTGCCCGATGGCGGTCTGGGCACCGTGCGAGACGATGAAGTCGTCACTGGCGACACCGTGCTCCGTGAAGACGCGCCGGATCGCCGATTTCACGAGCTCGCACGTCAGCGGCTCGCCGTCGATGCTCAGGCTCCCGTTCGACGCATCGGCCTGCGCCATCAGGTCCCGCGCCGCGCCCATGGCAGCGGTCGCTGCGCCCTGGGCCCTGCGGATCCCTGCGAGCTCCGCATCGTTCTTCACACGTCGTCGTGCGGAGAAAAATCCGAAATCGGGCGTGAGCGTGATCCCGTTCGCACGCAGGTGGTCGGCGACGTACGTCGGGAAGCCCCAGGGGATGACTGCCTCTTCGATGCCGAACTCTCGGCATGCATTCAACGGCGTGTGCAGCGCGACCGCGTCCAAACGGGGGACGCCCTGCGCGAGCAGCTCGTCATAGCCGAACTCCTCGAGTGCGTGCGCCTCGATTCCCACGGCCTTGATGCGCTCGACCTCGAACGCGGTCCCGGCCGTCATCTTCTTTCCGTCCTTCTCCGCGTACAGGAAGGGATCCGGAACCGTGATCGGCACCTCGTGCCGCATCTCGGCGGACGTCTCGGTGTCGGAGAAGATCAGGACGTCGGGCACCGCGCGGCATCTTACTGTCCTCTGCATAGACTGACCTCTCGTGGAGGAGGAGTTCGAGCGGGCCCAGGCGCTGCTGACGCGGTACGAGGACGAGCTTCTCAATCTGCTGCCCGCGAACGCCGAGATCTTCGACGCGCACGTCCATCTCGGCCATGACATCGACGGCCAGATCGGCGTCTACGAGGAGCTCGAGCGCATCAACGACGCGGCCGGTGTCTCGCACTGCTTCATGTTCTGCATGGACGAGCCCGACCGTCACCCGGCGTTCCGAGCGCCGAACGACCGCACGCTCGAGTACGCAAAGCGCTCCGAGGGACGGCTGGTCCCGTTCGTCCGGCTCGACCTGACGGAGAGCCCGATCGAGGAGGCCGAGCGCTGCCTCGACCTCGGCGCGCGCGGGATCAAGCTCCACCCGCGGGCACAGCGCTTCATGCTCAACGACGAGCGACTGGCTCCCGTCTTCGCGATCGCGTCCGAGCGGCGCGTCCCGATCCTCATCCACGGCGGGCGCGGACTGCCGCCGATCGCCGACCATCTCGCCCGCCTCGTCGACGGCTATCCGGACGCGCAGCTCATCATCGCGCACGCAGGCATCGCCGACCTGACAGGCCTCGCAGGCCGCTTCGGCGGACGCGCCGGCGTCTACTTCGACACATCTGTCTGGAGCGCCGTCGACCTGCTCAGCTTCTTCCATCTCGTCGCGCCCGAGCAGGTGCTCTACGCCTCGGACTACCCGTACGGGCGGCCCCCGAGCTCACTCCTGATCGCACTCCGCACCGCCAAGGTCGCCGGCTTCGACGACGACCAGCTTCGCGACATGCTCGCGGGAACCGCGAACCGGATCGCCGCCGGTGAGACGCCGAAGGCACCGACTAGGCCGACGGGCGACGGGGTATTCACCCAGCCGATGACGATGGCGCGCATCCACCAGTACCTGTCGATGGCGACGCCGCTCCTCTGGATGCGGCAGGCGGACTCGATCGGCGTGATCGGGCTCGCGCTCAACGCGGCCGACGAGCGCGACGGCTACGCGGGCGAGGAGCTCGACAGCGTCCGCGAGCTGCTGACCACCGCCCGCGACCTGTGGCGCGTCTTCCCCGAGGTCGAGGAGGAAGACCTGAACGAGGTCTCCCGCATTACGCGCGGGCTCGTTCACATCGCAGACATCCTGGCGGTGACGACGCGTGCCTGACCTCACGATCAACGGCGAAGCACACGACGTGGACGTTCCCGTTGGGACGACCCTCGCCGAAGCGCTGCGCGACGAGCTCGGGCTGACCGGGACGAAGGTCGCCTGTGCAGAGGGGCACTGCGGCGCATGCACGGTCCTGCTCGACGGCGTGCCCGTCTACTCGTGCATCACGCTCGTGCACATGGTCGGCGAGCGTGAGGTGACGACGATCGAAGGCCTTCGCGAGCACCCGCTCGTCGATGCGTTCGTCCGCACCGACGCGCTCCAGTGCGGCTTCTGCACGCCCGGTCAGATCGTCTCGGCCTCCGCGCTCGTGAAGGGCAACCCGAGCCCGAGCTCCGACGAGATCCGGCACGCGATGGCCGGAAACCTGTGCCGCTGCGGCACGTATCCGAAAATCGAGGAGGCGATCTCGACATGGCAAGGCTGATCCGTACCGAGAAAGAGGTCGAGGGCCGCTTCGAGGAAGTCTGGCTCGTCGTCGAGGAAGACGCGCTCGCGCAGTGGCCGGCCGGGCCGCGCGAGATCGTCGGGCGTCCGACACAGCGCGTGACGGGGCCCATGCGCGCACGGGGCGAGGCCCGGTACACGTCGGACTTGCGCCTGCCCGGGATGCTGCACGCCGCGGTTCTCAGGTCTCCGCACGCGCGTGCACGCGTGAAGACGATTTCGCTCGACCGAGCGCTCGCCGCTCCCGGGGTACGGGGCGCAGTCGGCCCCGGAGACGTCGACGCATTGACCGACGAGCCCGGCCACGAGGGCCAGGCGATCGCGGCGATCGCCGCCGACACGATCGAACAGGCGCGTGCGGCGGTCCGGCTGATCGACGTCGAGTGGGACGTCCAGAAGCCGCAGCTCGACGCGGAGGAGGCCGCGAACAACGGACAGCTCGTCGGCGAGGTGAGCCGCTACGAGCGCGGCGACGTCGACCGCGCGCTCGCCCAGGCGGACGTAGTCGTCGAGGCCGAGTACCGGACCCAGACCGTCCTCCACAGCTCGTTCGAGACGCATCAGGCGGTATGCGAGTGGCGCGGCGACTCGCTCGACGTGTACATCTCGACGCAGTTCATCTTCGGCGTCCGCGACGAGGTCGCAGGCAAGCTCGGCCTCCCGCCGGACAAGGTGCGCGTCGTCTGCGAGTTCATGGGCGGCGGCTTCGGCTCGAAGAACGGCGCGGGCGACTACACGTTCGTCGCGATCGAGCTCGCCAAGCGCACCGGCCGTCCGGTCCACTGCGCGCTCACCCGGCGCGAGGAGAACCTTGCGACCGGCAACCGCAACGCCACGATTCAGCGGCTGACCGCCGCCGCCAAGGCCGACGGGACGCTGCTCGCGCTCGCCGGCGAGTTCGTCAACGCGACCGGCTGGGACGGCTGGGCAGCGCCGACGGACGGCCCGATGCGGCTGCTCTACGACTGCGAGAACGTCCGCACGGTGCTCTACCCGGCGAAGATCAACACGCCGCCGATGAAGGCGTTTCGCGCGCCCGGTTTCGTCGAAGGGACGTTCGGGCTCGAGTGCCTGCTCGACGAGCTCGCGGCGAAGCTCGACGTGGATTCGCTCGCGCTGCGGCGCCTCAACTACGCGAACTCGACCGACGACAGGCCGTACTCGTCGAAGAACCTGATGGAGTGCTACCGCCGCGCCGAGCAGCACTGGCAGCGGCGCGACCAGGTGCGTGCGCGGAGCGAAGGTCCGTGGAAGCACGGTGTCGGCCTCGCGAGCCAGATCTGGTACGGCGGCGGCGGCCCGCCCTCGTACGCGTGGGTGCGGCTCGGCTCCGACGGGCGCGCGACGGTGATCACGGCGATGCAGGACATCGGCACGGGCACGGCGACGGCGATGAGCCAGATCGCGGCCGAGGAGCTCGGGCTGCCGATGGACAGGGTCGATTTCGTTCTCGGAGACTCCGCCCGCGGGCCGTATGCATCGATCTCGGCAGGGTCGTCGACGACGCCGTCGATGGGCCCAGCCGTTCGTGCCGCTGCCGCGGACGCGGGGCGCCAGGTGCTCGAGATCGCGGCGCAGCGCTACGACCAGGAGGGACGCGTGCTCTCGCTGAAGGGCGGCAACGTCGTCTCGTCGGACGGCGGCTCGTGGCCGATCGAGGACGTCGTCGGGCTGCTCGAGGACGCGCAGATCCTCGGCAAGGGCGCCCGCGGCCCGAACCCGACCGGGATGCAGGTGCTGACGTTCGGCGTCCAGGTCGCGGAGGTCGCCGTCGACGTCGAGACGGGCGAGATCCGCGTCGAGCGGGTTGCCGCGATCCACGACGTGGGCCGCGTGATCAACCCACTGGGCGCGTCGAGTCAGGTCGAGGGCGGGATCATCCAGGGCATCGGGCACACGCTCTCGGAGCACCGCCTGCTCGATCCCACGAGCGGCGTGACCCTGAACCCGACGTTCGACACGTACAAGCTGCCGACGATCGCCGACGTCCCGGAGATCGTCACCGAGCTGCTCGACATTCCCGACGAGCATCTGACGAATCTCGGCTCGAAGGGTCTCGGCGAGCCGCCGATCGTCCCGACCGCCGCGGCGATCGCAAACGCGATCCGCGACGCGACCGGGGCGGACGTCCGCTCGCTCCCGATCAGCCGCGAGGAGATGCTGCGCGCACTACGCGAAGCCCGGGAACGCGACAAGGAGAAGCGTGGAGCTCCTGCAGCCGTCTAGCCTCGACGACCCGATCCCAAGTAACAGTCTGTTACTAAGTGGTGGGACCGAGGTCGTCCCGCTCCTGCGGGACGGGTTGCTCGAGAGCGGAGACGCTCGTCGACGTGCGCGGGATCGTCCCGCGCGGCATCGACGGGACGCGCATCGGGGCCGGGACGACGCTCGCCGAGCTCGAGGCGGATGCCGGGATCCCCGACGCGCTGCGCGAGGCGTGCCGGCTCGCAGCGAGCCCGCAGCTCAGGAACATGGGCTCCATTGCAGGCAACCTGCTCCAGTCGACGCGCTGCTGGTACTGGCGCCTCGACTTCCCGTGCCGCCTCCACGGCGGCGACACGTGCCACGCCCTCGCCGGAGAGCATCGCGAGCACGCCATCTTCGGCAACGGCTACTGCGCGTCCGCCCACCCGTCGGACATCGCGGCAGCGCTCATCGCGCTCGGCGCCACGTTGCGGACGACGAAGCGCGAGCTCGCGGTCGCCGACCTCTACCGCCTTCCAACCGAGGACGACCGCAGCCTGACCACACTCGAGCCGGGCGAGCTGATCCTCGAGCTCGACGTCCCGCAACCGGAGAAGAGCACGTACCTGAAGGCGATGGAGCGGCAGCGCTGGTCGTTCCCGATCGTCGGCGTCGCCACGGCCCGCACGGGTGGCGAGCGCAGGATCGTCCTCGCAGGCGTCGCGCCGGTCCCGTGGGTGCTCGACTCGCCGGAAGCCCTCGCCGACGCAACCCCACTTCCGGGAACGGCGTACAAAGTCGAGATCGCGGAGGCCCTCGTTCGCCGCGCACTCGAAGCGATCGCGTGAAGCGCCTGCTCCTGCTCCTGCCGCTCGTCGTCCTGCTTGTAGGGTGCGGCGGCAAGAAGAGCGACAACGCGTCCGGAGGGAGCTCGATGAACTGCGAGATCAGCGGGGACAAGTCGAAGGCGAGCCTGATCGACCTCGACGACGGCAAGACGCACTCGGTCGCCGTCAAGACGAGCCAGGGTGACTTCACGTTCGACCTGGCGGCGAAGATCTCGCCTTGCACGACCGCGTCGTTCGCCGGGCTCGTCGACAAGGGCTTCTTCGACGGCCTCACGTTCCACCGGATCGTGCCCGGGTTCGTGATCCAGGGCGGCGACCCGGAAGGGAACGGCATGGGCGGCCCCGGCTACTCGGTCGTCGACAAGCCGCCCGCGGACACGCAATACAAGAAGGGCCTCGTCGCGATGGCGAAGTCGCAGGCCGAACCGGCCGGGACTTCGGGCAGCCAGTTCTTCGTCGTCACGAGTGACGGCGTCAGCCTGCCGCCCGACTACGCCGTTCTCGGCGACGTGACCGAGGGCATGGACACCGTCGAGAAGATCGGGAAGCTCGGCAATCCGTCCGATCCGTCGGGGACGCCGACCGAGAAGGTCACGATCGACAAGATGGAGCTCAAGTCGGGCTGACGGCTGCGGTCGTGCTCGCGGCCGGAGCGTCGCGGCGCTTCGGAGACGTCAAGCAGCGCACTCTGCTCGAGCCGGTTCTCGAACGAGTTCGCGCGAGCTCGGCCGAAGACGTGATCGTCGTGCTCGGCGCGCACGATGTCGAGTCGACCGCACGGGTCGTTCACTGTCCCGAGTGGGAGCGCGGCCGCGGCGCGTCTCTTCGGTGCGGCTTGAGAGCCCTCGGCGACGACGTCGAGGCCGCCGTCGTCGTGCTCGCCGACGGCCCGAACCTGTCTCCGGCCGCGATCGACCGCGTGCTCGACGTCTGGCGCGAGAGCGGTGCGGAGATCGTGGCGGCGACGTACGGCGGCAACCGCGGGCACCCCGTCGTGCTCGCACGAGCCGTCTGGGATCAGATCCCCGACCAGGGCGCCCGGCCCTTGCCCGCGCTGCTCGTCCCATGCGACGACCTCGGTGCGCCGGGAGACGTCGACCTGCCGGACGATCTGCCGGAGACGCTCTAGAGCTCGAGCCGGAGGGCCGCCAGCTTGGCTTTCAGCGCGGGGTCCATCGGCTCGATCACGGCCTGCCGCACGAGCCGGCGCAGATCCGCCTCGAACTTGAACCGCTTCTCGCACCAGCTGCACGCCGCGAGGTGGTGCTCGACCTCGGCCAGCTCGCTCGGGTTCAGCTCACGGTCGAGGTACGGCTGAAGTGCCTCTTCGCACCAATCGCACGGATCGACCTCGCTCATCCGGCCTCCACCGCAAGTTCCGCAAGCTGCTGCTTCAGGATACGCCGCCCACGATGAAGGCGCGACATGACGGTGCCGATCGGAATGTCGAGGATCTGCGCCGCCTCCGCGTAGGTGAAATCGCCGATGTCGACGAGGACGAGGACGTCGCGGAAGTCGTGCGGCACGGCGGCGAGCGCCTCGGCGACGTGGTCCTGCGAGAGCCGCTCGAGAATGCGCTCCTCGTCGCTCTCTCCGCTGGCCGCCTCGAGCCGGTTGTAGAGGAAGTAGTCCCCTTCCTCGAGCGGCTGTTGGTCCGGCGTCCGCTGGGCCCGGCGGCCGCGGTCGATGTTCAGGTTCGTGAGGATGCGCAGCAGCCAGGCGCGGAGGTTCGTCCCGGGAGTGAACGACTCCCAGCTCCGAAAGGCCCGCGCATACGTCTCCTGCATCAAGTCCTCGGCTTCTTCCTTGCTGCGCGAGACCCCACGGGCCACTCGGTACACCTGGTCTGCAAGCGCAAGCGCTTCCTCCTCGAAGTGGACACGATTTCGCGCGCCCTGTGCGATTCGCCGGGCTTCCTCTGACGAGGTCTCGCTCATTCCGGCGACCCTAGCAGTGAAGAACGCGGGCCTAGACCGCTGTATTCCAGCGATGCTCGCTTAGTTCTGCGCTGCTCGGGGTAAGAGCCGTGAAACCGAACAGAGGAGACCCATGGAAGGCTATGACGTCATCACCGTCGACGAGCACAAGGTCGGCAAGGTCGTCGGCGAAGAGGGCAACTACCTGATCGTCGAGCAGGGCACGCTTCGCAAGTCGAAGCATCCGCTGCCGCGCGAGTTCGCGCACGTCGACGACGCCGAGCAGCAGGTCCGGGTCACGGTGCCGAAAGAGATCGTCTCCGATTCGCCGACCGTGGATGAGGAGATCGACGAGCGGGCCGTCAACGAGCACTACGGCCTGAGCTATGCACCCGGCCCCGGCGCCGAAGGCTCCGGTGCGCCGCCAGGGGACGCGGAGGAGGAGCGGGCGAAAATCCTCGATGGCACCGAGCAGTCCAGCCTCCCCGAGTCGTCGCCGGCACTTCTCGGAGACCGGCTGGCCGGAATCGACGAACGGGACCAGGAAGAGCGCTAAGCCGTCTCGACCGCGGGTCGGAAGCCGCCGCGGGCCAGCGCGGCGAGCAGGTCGTCGCGGCTCGTCTGCTCGTCGTCCCACGAGAGCGTGACCTGGCCCATCAGGTTCGCGTTCGCCTGCTCGAGGCCCGGGTGGTCGCGGAGCGTCGCGGCGAGGCGGCCGACGCAGCGCTCGCAGCGGACGCCGGTCACCTGGAGCGTCTCCGTCTGGACTGACACGCTCTTAACCTAGCGTGCGCTCGACGAGGTCCGCGCAGACGGCCTCGACGCCGTTCGCCCGTCCGACTTCGAGCTGGCGGTCGGCTTCGGTCCGCGATGTGTCGAGCCGGCCGGCGGCGAGCTCGGCGGCCAGCTCCGAGGCCCGGGCGGTCCGCTCGGCCCCGGGGTGGAAGAGCTCCGCGTTCAACCCGAAGCGCGCAGCTGCCCAGCGGTTCTGCTGGTAGAGGCCGCGCGCGGCCGGATCGTGCTCGGGGTGAGGGCGGTCGAGCGCTGCCCGGCAGAGCTCCTCCAGGATCGCGGTGATCGCGGCGGTGACCGCGAGCGAGGTCGGCTGGTCGGGCATCCGGACCTCGAGCGTCCCGAACGTCGGGTGAGGCCTGATGTCCCACCAGAACCGCGTGTAGTCGGCGCCGATCCCGAGTCGCGCGAAGTAGTCGACGAACGCCTCCCAGTCCTCGTAGGACGCGAAGGCGGGCGGGGCGCCGCTCCGAGGCAGTTGCGCGAGCACCTCGGCACGGTTCGACTGCATGCCGGTCTCCTGGCCCGCGAGATAGGGCGAATTGGCGCTGAGCGCGAGCACGACCGGCAGCCAGGGCAGAACGCCTTCGAGTGCGTGGAAGCAGGCCTCTGCGCTCGGCATGCCGACGTGGACGTGGAGCCCGCTGACGCCCTGCCGCCGGGCAGACACGCCCGCGTAGGCGACGAACTCGGCGTAGCGCGACTCGTCGGCGATCTCCTCGTCCTCGGGCCGGCTCGTCGGGTGGCTGCCCGCGGCCGCGAGGCACAGGCCCCGCTCCACTGCAAGACCATTCGCGGCGGCACGTAGCTCGCGCAGGGCATCCTCGGCCTCGGCCGGCGAAGCGCAGATCTCCGTGTTCAGCTCGAGCGCCGAGGCGAACAGCTCACGCTTGAGCGTCCCGGGCAGCCGCGAGCCCTCCGAAGCAGCGATCAGCTCGGCCGCCCGCGGCGCGAGCTGGAGCGTCTCGGCGTCGAGGACCATCAGCTCCTCTTCGACCCCGATCGAGAACGGCGGCGACTCCCCGAAATGCTGCTCGATCACGAGCGGAGTCTTTCAACGATCTCGAGCAGGGGCTCACGAGGGAACCGAGTGGCTCCCTCGCGGCCCCCTGGTGGGCCGGGCTTATCTCAGGGGAGGGGAGATTGCCGACCGAGCTTGATCTCAGCCTTGACAGGCTCTGTGCCGCGGTAAAAGACGACGGACAGTGAGTCGCCGGGCTTGTGTTGCGAGACGACCTCGCGGAGGCCTTCCGTCGTCGTGACGGCCATGCCGTCCGCCTTCGTGATCACGTCGCCGCCGAGCTGGTAGCTCTCGCCTTCGACCACAACCTGATCGGTGCCGCCGTGCAGACCCGCCCGATCTGCGCCACTTCCGGCGGCCACGCTCTCGACGAGCAGCCCCTTCTGGACCGGCAGGTTGAAGATCCGGGCCATCGCCGCCGACACGGGCCGCGTGACGACGCCGAGGTACGGATGGTCGACGTGGCCCTGAGCCTTCAGCTCGGCGACGACGTCGCGCACAGTGTTGACTGGGATTGCAAAGCCGATTCCGATGTTGCCCTCGCCGCCCGTGTCTCCGGTCGAGATCGCCGAGCTGACACCGACGACCTGGCCCTGCGCGTTCAGCAG
The DNA here is from genome assembly GCA_963812695.1 of uncultured Actinomycetes bacterium. Lineage (GTDB taxonomy): Bacteria > Actinomycetota > Thermoleophilia > Gaiellales > Gaiellaceae > VAXT01. Next base: position 140,037 of record CAWEWD010000003.1, on the reverse strand, counting down.
CGGCCCGCCCGAGTTGCCATGGTTGAGCGCCGCGTCGGTCTGGATGACGCGGTCGATGGGCGTGCCTTCCGGGGAGGTCAGCGAGCGGTGAAGCGCGCTCACGATCCCGAGCGTGATGCTGCGGTCGAGGCCGAGCGGGTTCCCGATGGCGGCTACCTGGTCTCCGACGTGAATTCCGTCGGAGTCGCCGAGCGGGAGAGGCTTGAGGGCCCGTGAGCTCGCCTGCACTTTGAGCAGGGCCACGTCGGTCGCCGGATCCTTGCCGATGACGTCGGCCTTCATCGAGTCGTTGTTCGAGAAGCTGACCTGGACGGACTGGGCGTTGCCGATGACGTGGTAGTTCGTGACGATGTAGCCGGCCTTGTCGATGACGAAGCCCGAGCCGAGCGAGCGCTGCACCTCGGTGCCGGGCGGGCCGAACGGGTTGCCGAACCAGTCGGTCTGCGGGAGCTTGACCTTCGTCGTCGTCGTGACCTGGACGACGCCCGGCGCGTCGCGGTCGTAGATCGCGCGAACGGTTAGTGGGCGTTCCCGCGAGGTCTGCGAGACGTCGCCTGGGACACTCGTGGGAGGCTCGACGAGCTCGCGAATCGTCGTCGTGTGCTCGCCCGTCCCGACGAGCGCGGCGCCGATGACCGCGACCGTCCCGCCCGCGAGCGCCGCAACGAGCAGCGCGCCGGCCATCGGCAGAGATTCTTTCCGCACGTGTAGCTGCACGGCCTCTGTATAACCCGCCGCTCGTTAACCCGAGTTTGAGGGACGGTTAAGACGCCGCGGGCGCCGAAGCCACGCGGTACCGGCGGGCCTCGCGGCGAGCCTCGATCCTGCGGCCGGAGAAGGCGAGCGCAGCGATCCCGGCCGTGAGCAGGAACACGTAGAGGACGCCGCCCGGAAGTCTCGTCACGAGCTCCATCGCCGCGCCCACGAGGCCGGCGCACGGGATCGTGATGATCCACGCGACGAGGATGTTCCCCGCCACCCCCCACCGCACGGCCGACAACCTCGTGCTCGCCCCCGCGCCCAGCACCGAGCCGCTGATCACGTACGTCGTCGAGACGGGATACCCGGCGCGTGCGGTCAGCCAGAGCATGACCGCGGTCGACGTCTGCGCGGCGAACCCCTGCGGCGGCTCGAGCTTCGCGATCCGCTGCCCCAGGGTGCGGATGATCCGCCAGCCTCCCGCGTAGGTCCCGATAGCCATCGCGGTGGCGGAGCTGAACTTGACCCAGAGAGGAACCGTGAACGGCTCCGCCGCGAGGTGCCCGGACACGATCAACGCGAGCGCGATGATGCCCATCGTCTTCTGCGCGTCGTTCGTGCCGTGCGTGAACGCGACGAATCCGCCCGAGACGAGCTGCAGCCGGCGGAAGAGCCGGTTCACCCGAGCCGGTGCGCGCTTGCGAATCAGCCAGAGGATGATCGTCATCAGCGCCGCCGCCCCGACGAGCCCTGCGACCGGAGCGAGCAGCGACGGGACGAGCACCTTGTCCTTGAGCCCCTCCCAGTTGACGACCGCGAAGCCACCCGTGGCCGCGACCGAGGAGCCGATGATGCCGCCGACCAGTGCATGGCTGGAGCTGGACGGGATCGCCAGGTACCACGTGATCAGGTTCCACGTGATCGCGCCGACGAGCCCGGCCAGGACGACCTTCAACGTGATCGCGGCCGGGTCGACGATTCCCGTCGCGATCGTCGCCGCAACGGCGAAGAAGAAGAACGCCCCCGCGAAGTTCAGGATCGCCGAGCTGAGCACGGCCATGCGCGGCGACAGCGCGTGCGTCGAGACGCTCGTGGCAATCGAGTTCGCCGTGTCGTGGAAGCCGTTCGTGAAGTCGAAGAAGAGGGCGGTCAGGATGACCGCGGCGAGCGTCAGGTTCATTCAGTCGTCCTCAGACGTTCTTGACCACGATGTTGCCGACGAGATCTGCGGCGGTTTCACAGGAGTCGATCGCCTCTTCGAGCGCTTCGAGGATGTCCTTCCAGCGAATGACCGTCAGTGCATCCGATGTGTTCTCGAAGAGCGCAGCGATCCCCTCCCGCGCGATCCGGTCGCCTTCGTCCTCGAGCCGCTTGATCTCGACGACATGGGGCTCGACACGTCGCAGCTGCTTGAGCTCCGCCAGAGCTTGTGCCAGATGCTCGGCGATCTGGACGAGCACCCTGCACTGGTCGAGCGCGGCGTCGAGCCTCGACTCGACCTTGTAGAGGCCGAGGAGGTCCGATGCCTCGTCCATGTAGTCGACGACGTCGTCGATCACCTTCGCCAGGTCGTAGATGTCCTCGCGGTCGAAGGGAGTGATGTACTGCGTGTTGAGCAGCTCGAGCGTCTCACGGGTGAGCTCGTCGCCACGCGTCTCGAGCGCCTTGACCTCCGACTGGCGCACGATGTCCTGCGGGAACTCGGAAAAGCGGCGCTCGACGAGCCGCGCCGTCTCGAGCAGGTTCTCGCCCGCGCGCGCGAAGAGATCGTAGAACGCTGTCGTCTTCGGAACGAGTGCGAGCCGCATTGCGGCGGGAACTTAACTACGAATCAAGACGCTCGGGGTCCGAGGCGTCAGTGAACTCGCGGAACTCGCCCGTGACCAGGTACGCCGTCTGCTCGCCGATGTCGACGGCGTGGTCGCCGATCCGCTCCAGACAGCGCGAGATGAGCAGCATCCGCAGGCCCCACTCACGCTTGTCCATCTCGCTGCCGAGGTCGAGGATGTAGCTCGCGACGCGCCTGTTCGTTCGGTCGATCAACTCGTCGAGGTCGACCAGGCTCTCGGCGCCGTCGACATCGCGCTCGACGAACGAGTCCAGCGCGACCCGGATCATCTCCTCGGCCCGCGAGGCCATCTCGTCGAAGCCCTCGATCAGCGTCTCGTCGGGCGGCAGCCCATGGGCCAGCTTTGTCAGCTTGGAGATCGTCACGCAGAGGTCGGCCATCCGTTCGAGGTGCATGTTCGAGTGGAGGACCGCGAGCACAAACCGGAGGTCGACCGCGACCGGCGTCTGGCGCGCGAGCAGTGACTCGATGCTTTGCTCGAGCGCGAGGTAACGGGCGTCGACATCGTCGTCGAAAGAGATCACCTCGTCCGCGAGCTCTGGATCGTTCTCGCGAAGCGCATTGATCGATCCGCGCACGGCGCGCAACACGAGGTCCCCTTCTTCGAGCAGCGACGCCTGGAGTGTGTCCATCTCCTCTTGCAGCGTCACGCGCATTCCCCGAACCTACCCGAACCGGCCGGTCACGTAATCCTCGGTTCGCCGATCGGAGGGCTGCGTGAAGATCTTCGGCGTCAGGTCGTACTCGACGAGGATCCCCGTCGGCTCGGACCCGTCGTTGCGTTCGACGCTGAAGAACGCGGTCTTGTCGGCGACGCGCGCGGCCTGCTGCATGTTGTGCGTCACGATCACGATCGTGTACGTCTCCTTCAGCGCGTGCATCAGATCCTCTATGCGGTGGGTTGCGATCGGGTCGAGCGCCGAGGCGGGCTCGTCCATGAGGATCACGTCGGGCTCGACGGCGAGCGCACGGGCGATGCACAGGCGCTGCTGCTGGCCGCCCGACAGCGAGAGCGCGCTTCGCTTGAGCCGGTCCTTGACCTCGTCCCAGAGCGCGGCCCTCTGCAGGGCGCCATGGACCCTCTCGTCGAGGTTGCCGCGCATCCTCAGCGAGCGCGGCCCGTACGCGACGTTGTCGTAGATCGACTTCGGGAACGGGTTTGCCCGCTGGAAGACCATGCCGATCCGCTTACGAACCTCGACCGCGTCGACTCCGCGGCCGTAGAGGTCGAGCCCGTTGTAGAGGATCGTTCCCGAGACCTTCGCTCCGGCGACGACGTCGTTCATGCGGTTCAGGCAGCGGATGAACGTGCTCTTGCCGCAGCCGGACGGGCCGATGATCGCGGTCACCTCGTTGGGATCGACCCGAAACGAGACGTCCCGCAGCACGGTTCTGCCGTCGTAGCTCACCGCGAGGTCGCGGATGTCGAAGACGGGCTCGTCGCTCATCGCGGGAACGTGATTCGGATCTCGAGGCCCTCGCGGCTCGTCGCCTCGACGTAGCCGCCCGCGCTCGTGACGATGTGCTTCACGATCGCGAGGCCGAGGCCCGTCCCGCGGGAGGCTCGCGCCCTGTCGGCGCGATAGAAGCGCTCGAAGAGGCGCGGGAGATCGACCGCGCTCACACCGACCCCGTCGTCGGCCGCCACGATCACGACGTCGTCGCCTGCGCGGGTCACGGAGATCGAGAACGTCACACCGTCGCCCGCGTAGCGGATCGTGTTCTCGGCCAGGTTCTCGACCACCACGCGCAGCATCCGCGGCCTGAGCGGCACCTGCGCCTGGTCGTCGAGCTCGACGTCCAGCAGCACGCCGGCCCGCGAGGCCCGCTCCGCGAGCCCGTCCATGACCTCGCGCACGACCGGCGCAGCGGGACTCGACGCGAGCGAGACGACCGCGCGACCGGTCTCCAGCTCGCTCAGGAACAGGACGTCGTCGATCAGCTCGCGGATGTTCTCGACCTCGGCCTTGCCCTGCTCGAGCAGCTCGTCGACGTTCGCGGCGGGCAGCGCCGCGGTCTCGAGCAGCGCGAGCAGCCGCGCGAGCGGCGTCCTGCAGCTCGTGCGAGACCGCAGCCGTGAAGCCGGCGCGGAGCTCCTCGTAGGCGGCCAGCTCGCCCGGCTCGCGCAGGTAGAGAAGCGACTCGCGCGTGCCGTCGGCCTCGACCTGAACGCGCCGCGGACGCCACGGCTCGCTCTGCAGGAGCTGCGGCGGTACAGCCTGGCCGGGCACGAGGCCCTCCAGGGTCTCGCGCGCGCGACGGCTCGCTGCAATCAGCCGATCGTCCTCGTCGACGACGAGCACGATCTCCGAGCTTTCCTCGAGCAGCCGCCGGCCCCGTTCCGCCTCGAGCTCGGCGTTCTCCATAATCGGGCGTCAGTATGGCGAAGGTCCTGATCGTCGAAGACGACGACGTCATCGCGCAGGGCATGGCGCACCACCTGTCGATCGCCGGCTACGACCCGGTCGTGGTCGCTGACGGCGACACCGGTCTCAAGCGGCTGCGCTTCGAGACGCCGGAGGTCTGCGTCGTCGACCTGATGCTCCCGCGCATGGACGGCTGGCACCTGATCGAAGCGGCCCGGGGCGAGGGGCTCGGGACGCCGATCATCGTCGTCAGCGCTCGGGGCACCGAGCACGACCGCGTGCACGCACTGGAAATCGGGGCGGACGACTACCTGGTGAAGCCGTTCTCGATGAAGGAGCTCGTGGCCCGCGTCCAGGTCGCGTCGCGGCGCGGAGGCCGTGAGCAGACCGAGGAGCGGGGCGAGCCGATCGAAATCGAGGAGCTCCGCATCGACCCGCTCAACGTCCAGGCCTACCTCGACGGCGAGAGCGCCGGCCTGACGCCGACCGAGTTCCGGTTGCTGTACGCCCTCGCGCTGGAGCGCGGCCGGGTCGTCAGCCGGGACGAGCTGCTCCAGAAGCTCTGGGGCCGCCGCGAGGGACACCGGGACCGCACCGTCGACGTCTTCGTCCGCAAGCTGCGCGACAAGATCGACCGCCAGGCGCCGCGGCACACGTTCATCCAGACGCGCTACGCCGTCGGCTACAAGCTGGAACCGGAGCCCAAGCCATAGGCCGCCGCTAGCGTGTGACCGTGAGCGCGAGCGTCGCCTGGATCTCATGCTGCCCGGTCAAGGGCCTCGCGATCGGGCAGGTCGACGAGTGTGACTTGACCGAGGCCGGAATCGCGGGAGATCGAGAGTTCTTCCTCGTCGACGAGAACAACCGGCTCGTCAACAGCAAGGGCCTCGGGATGCTCCAGCAGATCGTCCCGAGCTACGACGACGAAGCGGGACTTCTCGCGCTCGCGTTTCCCGACGGCACGACGGTCTCCGAGCAGATCGGCTTCGACGGCACCCTCGACGCACGGTTCTGGAGCAATACCGTCGACGTGCGAGTCGTCAGCGGACCGTGGAGCGAGGCGATCTCGGACTTCACCGGGCGGAGCCTCCGGCTCGTCCGCGCTCATGGGCCGGCGCCGGATCGCCTGCGCAGCGGCGCGGCGACGCTGCTCGGGACCGGCTCATTGCGCGCGATGGCGCTGACCCTCGGCGTAGACGAAGTCGACGGGCGGCGCTTCCGCATGAACTTCGGCATCGACGGCTTGCGCGAGCACGAGGAGGACGAGTGGCTCGGCCGCCGCGTGCAGCTCGGGGAGGCAGTCGTAGTGCCCGTCGGGAACGTCGGCCGCTGCGCAGTGACGACGCAGAACCCCGACACGGGTGCGCCCGACCTCGACACGCTGAAGGCGCTCGCCGCCTATCGGCGGGCCACGGAGACGACGGAGCCGCTCCCGTTCGGCGTCCATGCAGCAGTCGCGAGCCCCGGCCGGGTCAGCGTGGGCGATCCCGTCGAGTTGACCTGACACCGTTGACATATCGACGTCTGTCGATACGATGGCTGTCGATATGACGAGCCTCCAGGTGATCGAAGGCTGCGTGCCGGTCGGAACTCCGTCACTCGCCGACGACGAGGCCGAAGCGACCGCCCGGGTCTTCAAGGCGCTCGGCGACCCGGCGCGAGTGAAGATCCTCAACCTCGTCGCCACGGCCGAGGGACCGGTCTGCGCGTGTGAGTTCACGCCGGCACTCGGGCTGAGTCAGGCGACGGTCAGCCATCACCTGAAGAAGCTGACCGAGATCGGCCTGCTCGAACGCGAGCAGCGCGGCAAGTGGGCCTACTTCTCACTCAACACGGATGCGCTCGAGCAGCTCGCCGGGCTCATTCGCATCCCGGAAGTCGTCGCCTCGAGCTAGCGAGGAGGAAGGGATGCTCGACAAGGATCAGCCCGAGGTGCTGTTCGTCTGCGTCCACAACGCGGGACGCAGCCAGATGGCAGCAGGCCTGCTCAAGCTGCGCTCCGCAGGCCGGATCAACGTCCGCTCCGCGGGCTCCAGCCCCGAGGACGAGATCAATCCGAACGCGGTGCTCGCGCTCGAGGAACTCGGCGTCGACCTGAGCGAGGCGTTCCCGAAGCCTCTGACCGACGAGGTCGTGCGCGCCGCAGACGTCGTGATCACGATGGGCTGCGGGGACGCGTGCCCGATCTACCCGGGCAAGAAATACGAGGACTGGGAGCTCGACGATCCCGCGGGTCAGGACCTCGAGGCAGTGCGCCGGATCCGCGACGAGATCGACGCACGTGTGCAGAAGCTGATCGCCGAACTGCTGCCCGAAGCCGTGTGACGACCGCGCGTCGGCTCACCGCCGAGCTCGTCGGCACCTTCGCGCTCGTCTTCGCCGGCTGCGGCGCGGTCATGGTCGAGTCAAAGACTGGAGCGCTCGGCCACGTGGGCGTCGCGATCACGTTCGGCCTCGTGATCATGGCGATGATCTACGCGGTCGGGCACATCTCGGGCGCGCACCTCAATCCGGCTGTGACCCTCGCCTTTGCGCTCAACAGGCACTTCCCCTGGACGAGCCTCGTCGGCTACTGGGCAGCGCAACTGGCCGGCGCGTTTGCCGCGGCGGCGGTCCTCCGCGGGTCGCTCGGCAACATCGCGCACGTCGGCGCGACTCTCCCGTCCGGCTCGGAGCGCCAGTCGTTCCTCTGGGAGCTCGTCCTCACGTTCTTCCTGATGTTCGTGATCATGGCCGTCGCCACCGACACGCGTGCGGTCGGCGAAGCGGCGGCGATCGCGATCGGCGGAACGGTCGGACTGGACGCGATGTTCGGCGGCCCGATCTCAGGCGCGTCGATGAACCCGGCCCGCTCGATTGGCCCGGCGTTCGTCAGCGGCGACCTCCATGCGCTCTGGATCTACATCGCCGCCCCGCTCGTGGGAGCCGCACTGGGCGCCGCGATCTACAGGTTCGTGCGCGGGGACGGCAATCGAGCCACCTGACCGCCCCGGAGCCCGGTCACAACTTCGACTCCAGATCTTCACCATCTCGCTCCCCCCAACTCCTCGAGCGGGCCGTACCTTGCGGCCGGACCGAACAGGTCTGAGACGACCACGAAAGGAGACTCGAGGAGAGTCATGAAAGCATTCGTTACACGCAGGAAGCGGCCTCTTGCCGTGCTTTCCGTGCTCACAGTCGCCATCGCCACTGCGGTGGCCGTCAGCGTCGGCGGCGCACAGGCTCGTTCCCAGGCGAACGAGCTCAGAGGAGCAGGCTCGACCTTTGTTGCGCCGTTGATCGGCGCCTGGCAGACGAAGTACCAGCCGGCAAAGGTCTCCTACAACCCGATCGGGAGCGGCGGCGGCATCCAGGCGATCGCGACCAAGACCGTGGACTTCGGCGCCAGCGACGCGCCGATGACGGCCGACCAGTTCAAGACATGCGGCGGCTGCGTCCAGATTCCCTGGGCTCTCTCCGCCACGGCCGTCATGTACAACCTGCCCGGCCTTCCGAACAACCTGCACATCACGGGCCCGATCATCGCGGGCATCTACCTCGGCCAGATCAAGAAGTGGGACGACCCGAAGATCAAGGCGGTCAACAAGGGCGTCAACCTGCCCTCCCTCGACATCACCCCGGTCTATCGGAGCGATTCGAGCGGCACGACGTACAACTTCACCACGTACCTGAACACGGTCAGCAAGCAGTGGAAGTCGCAGTTCGGACGCGGCACCAGTGTGAACTGGCCGGCCGGCGTCGGCGCACGCGGTAGCTCCGGCGTCTCGGGCGTCGTCTCGAGGACCCCCGGTGCTGTCGGCTACGCGGACATCGCTTACTCGCTGAAGAACCATCTGAAGTTTTTCTCGGTTCAGAACCGCGCCAAGAAGTTCGCGCGGCCGGGTCTCGCCGGTATCAGAGCCGCGTCGCTCGCCGACCGGAAGTTCAGCCCCACGAACGAGCTCTCGATCGTGAATCCGCCCGGCGGCAAGCGCTTCGTCAAGGCCTATCCGATCTGCACGTACACCTACGTGATCCTGCGGATCCAGTCCGACAAGGCGAACCTGCTGAAGCCGTTCGTCACCTGGGCCCTCACGACGGGCCAGCAGTCCGGGCCGCCGCTGATCTTCCAGCCCATTCCGAAGATCGTCGTCACACGCGGCAAGGCGACGCTCAAGAAGGTCCACTCCTAAGGCAAGTCAGAATCGCGCGCATGTCAGTCGCGCAGGAGCGAGCTCCCGGCCCCGCCGCCCTCCAGCGGCGGGGCCGCTTCCGTCCCGGGGACGCGATCCTCTACGTCGTCGCGTGCGCTGCGGCGCTGACGGGGGTTGCCCTACTCGCGCTCATCACGCGCGAGGTCCTCGTCGAGGCCTGGCCGGCCATGCAGAAGTTCGGGCTCCATTTCCTGACCACTCAGGCGTGGGGCGACAAGGGCAACACGCTGTTCGGCGCGAAGTCGTTCATCTTCGGGACGATCGTGACGTCTTTCGGAGCCCTGCTCCTCGCCACGCCGATCTCGCTTGCGATCGCGCTCTTTCTGAGCGAGCTCGCGCCGCGCTGGATCCGCGCCGTGGTCGCTCCGCTCGTCGAGTTGCTCGCGGCCATCCCGAGCGTCGTGCTCGGGCTCTGGGGAATCCTCGTGCTCGGCCCGTTCATCACCGGAAGGATCGGGCCCGCGCTGCACGGGTCGCTCGGTTGGCTCCCGATCTTCAGCACCGAGCCGACTGTCGGCTCGAACATGTTCGCGGCGATCCTGATCCTGACGATCATGATGATCCCGATCATCTCGAGCATCTGCCGGGAGCTCTTCGTCGGCGTGCCGTCCGAGTTGAAGGACGGGGCTCTGGCGCTCGGCGCGACTCGCTGGGAGGTCGTTAGAGGAGTCGTGTTTCCGTACGCGCGCGCCGGAATCGCCGCGGCGCTCATCCTCGGGCTCGGGCGGGCGCTCGGCGAGGCGATCGCGGTCACCCAGGTGATCGGCAACCGGGTCTCGATCAACAGCTCCCTCTTCCAGCCCGGCGATACGCTCGCCAGCCGGATCGCGGGCCAGTACCAGGGCGCGGACACGGCGCTCCAGATCGCGTCACTCGTCTACCTCGCGGTCATCCTCCTCGTCTTCTCCCTGATCGCCAACCTCGCCGCCCAGCTGATCGTCCGGCGCGTCGCGGGCCGCCACCAGACCCGATGAGCGCTCAGTCCCCCACAGCCGACCTCTTCCGCAGCGAGCGCATGCGCAGGCGGCGCATCACGAACAAGGTCGTCGAAAGCGCCGCGACCGTAGCCGCGCTCCTCGCCGTCGCCCTGCTCGTCATCGTCGTCGGCTCTGTCGTGAGCCGTGGCTGGCACGCGATCAACATCGACTTCTTCACGCAGTCGCAGACGCTCTACTCCGGTTTCGGTCCGCGGCCTGCCTCCGGGATCGAGAACGCGATCATCGGGACGCTGATCATCATCGGAATCGCGCTCCTGATGGCGCTTCCCGTCGGAATCCTGACGGCGATCTACCTGAATGAACTCGCACCGCGGAAGCTTGCAAGCGTGCTCACGCTCGCATTCGACGTGCTGAACGGGATCCCGGCCATCGTGCTCGGCATCTTCGTCTTCGTCTTCGTCGTCGTCGGCCACGGGCAGGCGGCGTGGAAGGCGAGCTTCGCGCTCGCGATCCTGATGGTGCCGTTGATCGCCAGGTCGACCCAGGAGGTGTTAGCCCTGGTCCCGGTCTCGATGCGCGAGGCGAGCCTTGCGCTCGGCGCCGCGAAGTGGCGGACGACACTGAGCGTCGTCCTCCCGCAGGCGGTCGGTGGAATCGTCACGGGCGCAACGCTCGCGACCGCCCGCGCGGCCGGCGAGACGGCGCCGCTCCTCTTCACGAGTGCCCTGTACAGCGACTCGGTCACCTACGACCCGAGGCAGCCCATCGCCTCGATCCCGATGTTCATCTTCACCTCGGCGGAGCAGGCCGACCCGGTTCTCCACCAGCAGGCGTGGGGAGCCGCCGCCGTTCTGATCGGAATCATCCTCGTCGCCAGCCTGATCGCACGCTGGTTCGCAGACCGGAGCGTTCGGCGTCTGAAAGGAGAACGATGACCGAGGTCAATTATCCTGTGGATATCGACGTCAAGGAACCCGCAGAGCGCGCCGGGCTCCCGAGCGCGATCGATCCGTCCCTGCTGGCGGCCAAGCCGCCGGCGGCGACACTCGCGCGCGACCGCGTCTTCAGCATCGAGAACCTGACCGCGTTCTACGGGAACTCGGCGGCGATCCGCGATGTCTCGTTCGAGATCTACCAGCGGATGGTGACCGCGATCATCGGCCCGTCGGGTTGCGGCAAGAGCACCTTCATCCGCTGCCTCAACCGGATGAACGACGTGATCCCGAACTTCAAGACGGAGGGCCGCATCCTCTACCACGACGTCGACCTCCAGGCGAGGAACATCGACCCGGTCGGCGTCCGCCGACGCATCGGCATGGTCTTCCAGCGGCCGAACCCGTTTCCCGAAGTCGATCTACGAGAACATCGCCTACGGCCCGCGGATCCTCGGCCTGAAGGACGACCTCGACGGGCGCGTCGAGAAGGCGCTCAAGCGTGCGGCGCTCTGGGACGAGGTCAAGGACCGGCTCAAGCGGAGCGCCTGGTCGCTCTCGGGCGGTCAGCAGCAGCGGCTCTGCATCGCCCGCTGCCTCGCGATCGAGCCCGACGTGATCCTCATGGACGAGCCGGCCTCGGCGCTCGACCCGATCGCGACCACGCGGATCGAAGACCTGATGCACGAGCTCAAGCGCGACTACACGATCGTCGTCGTCACGCACAACATGCAGCAGGCCGCGCGCGTGGCGGACATGACCGCCTTCTTCAGCATCAGTAGAGGCGCGGAGGGCGAGCGATCGGGCGTGCTCGTCGAGTACGACGACACGAAAACGATCTTCACGCAGCCCAAGGACAGCCGCACAGAGGACTACGTCACCGGCCGTTTCGGTTAACCGCGCGGGTTTTCGGTTAACCACGCGGGTGTAACGCTTCGCCGGGTGGTGGCCAACTGGATAAAAGATGGATTCCTCTGGTTTTTCCGGTCCACAGCACGCACAATGTGCTGCCATGCGCGTCGCCCTGGTCGCACATCACGAGAGCGAAACGAACCTGAGACTCGTCGAGGCGGCGCCGCTCGGCGTTCAGGCCGAGATCGTCCGCCCCTCGCGCATCCGCGGGTGGCTCGGTCCAGGCGACGCGGCGCTCGCGCGTCTCGACGTCCTGCGCAGCCTCGACGGGATGGAGACCGGCAGCTGGGAGGTCGGGCTGATCGAGAACGAGGGGATCCCGGTCCTCAATCCGCTCAGCGCTCTGATGGCGACGCACGACAAGCTCCAGACGGCCCGCCTGCTCGAGGCCGCCGGCCTGCCGCATCCGCGGACGATCCACTTCGACGACACAGGCGACGTCGGGACGATCGAGCTTCCCGTCGTCCTCAAGCCGCGGTTCGGATCATGGGGCAGCGACGTCATGCTCTGCACGACCCGCAGGCAGCTCTCCGAAGCGCTCGCCGAGATCTCGGAGCGGCCGTGGTTCCGGACGCACGGCGTGCTCATGCAGGAGCTCATCCCGCCGCTCGGCCACGACCTGCGCGTCGTCGTCTCGGGCGGGCAGGTCGTCGGCGCAGTGCGCCGACAGGCCGCGGAGGGCGAATGGAGGACGAACGTCGCGCTCGGAGCCGAACGCCAGCACGCTGATCCGCCCCGCGGGGCGATCGAGCTCGCGCTCGGTGCGGCAGCCGCCGTCGGCGCCGATCTGGTCGGCGTCGATCTCCTGCCGATCGAGGGCGACGGCTGGGCCGTCATCGAGCTCAACGGCGCAGTCGAGTTCAACGACGAGTACTCGCTCGGCAGCGACGTCTTCGCCGCGGCGATGAAGGCGCTCGTCGATGCGGTCACGAGCCGCCCGCACACGCAGCTCGCAGCGCTCGGCTAGTCGACCCACCTTCTCACGCGTTCTTCACCACCCCGATGCCCATCGAGGGCGCCGCAAAGCAGAAACTCCGTGCGTATAGAGGACCGGCTCACGACACAGTCCTGATTCCGGTCCGACGGGGGAGGGGGACGGCTCCGGACGCGGGGCCGTTCCCTTCGACTCTTCACCACTCGGTTACACCCTCTTCACCACGCTTCTACCCCGACCGTGGGCGCGAGCATGAAGAGTTTGTACAGCGATGCCCAGGGTCTTGATCGTCGAGGACGACGAACTGATCGCGAAAGGCATGGCCACGCATCTCGCGCAGGCCGGCTTCGACCCCTTGTGGATGGGCAACGGCGAGGCGGGGCTCGCACGCCTGCGCTTCGAGCGTCCCGACGTCTGCGTCCTCGACCTGATGATGCCGCTGCTCGACGGGTGGAAGCTGATCGAGACCGCGCGGGCCGAGGGCATCGGCACGCCGATCCTCGTTGTCAGCGCCCGTGGCAGCGAGCAGGACCGCGTGCATGCACTCGAGATCGGAGCAGACGACTACCTCGTCAAGCCGTTCTCGATGTCCGAGCTCGTCGCGCGCGTCCGCGTCGCCGCCCGCAGAGGCGTTCGCGCCCAGGAGGTGCAGCGCGGCGAGACGATCGAAATCGAGGAGCTCGTGGTCGACCCGCGAAGTTTTCAAGCCTATGTCGACGGCGAAAACGTGGCGCTCACCCCGACCGAGTTCCGGCTCCTGTACGCACTCGCCTCCGAGCAGGGACGCGTCCTGACGCGGGACGAGCTCCTGCAGAAGATCTGGGGCCGCCGGCTGACGAGGCGCGACCGGACGGTCGACGTCTTCGTCCGCAAGCTGCGCGAGAAGATCGACAAGCGTGCGCCGAAGCACTCCTTCGTTCACACTCGGTACGGAGTGGGCTACAAGCTGGAAGCACAACCGAAAGAGGACGTACCGCTCGAGGCACGGTCGGGTTCGGTTTAGTGGCGATCGTGGAGAAGGAGAAAGCCTCCGTCGAGGGGCCTGAGCGGTTCCTCAATCGCGAGCTGTCCTCGCTCGATTTCAACGAGCGGGTCCTCGAGCTCGCAGCCGACCCCAGTCTCCCGCTCCTCGAGCGCCTGACGTTCTGCTCGAGGTTCTCCCAGCACCTCGACGAGTTCTTCGCGGTGCGCGTCAGCGGCCTCATGGGCCAGGAAGCGTCGGGCCTCACGGTTCACTCTCTGGACGGACGCACGCCGCAGCAGACGCTGTCCGAAATCCGCGCGCGCGTGCTCGCCATGACGGCCGAGCAGTCCGAGCTCTGGCGACAGGAGCTCCTGCCGGCGCTCGAGAAGGAAGGAATCCGCATCGGCCGGATCGCCGACTGCTCCGAGAAGGAGCTCGAAGAGCTTGCCGCACGCTTCGAGCGGGAGATCTATCCGGTGCTGACGCCGCTCGCCGTCGGGCCCGGCCAGCCGTTCCCGTACATCTCCGCGCTGTCGCTGTCGCTCGGCGTGTTCGTCCGGGATCCGAAGAGCGGCGAGGAACGCTTCGCGCGGGTCAAGGTGCCCGAGCTCCTGCCGCGCTTCATCAGCGTCGGCAAGCGCCACCTCTTCCTGCCTCTCGAGCACGTGATCACGTACTCACTGACGTCCCTGTTCCCGAAGATGGAGATCACCGAGTGCGCGCCGTTCCGGGTCACGAGGGACGCCGACTTCGAGGTCTCGGACGAAGCCGACGACCTGCTCGAAGCGGTCGAGCTCGAATTGCAGCGACGACGGTTCGGAGGCACTGTCCGCGTCGAGATCGCCGACTCGATGTCGGACGAGATGCTGCGGCGCATCAAGGCGGGCCTCGGTGCGCGCGACGACCAGGTCTACCCCGTCGACGGGCTGCTCGACCTCGCCGACCTGAACCAGATCGTCGATCTCGACCGCCCCGATCTCAAGGAAGAGCGCTGGCGCGGCGTGACCCAACCGCGCCTCGCCGTCCCGACGACCGGCGGCGAGCTCTTCGACGAGATCCGGCGCGGGGACATCCTCGTGCACCTCCCGTACGAGTCGTTCGCGACGAGCGTCGAGGCGTTCGTCCAGGCCGCGGCGCGCGACCCGGACGTGATCGCGATCAAGACGACCGTGTACCGCACGAGCGACGAGTCGCCGCTCGTCCCAGCACTGATCGAGGCGGCAGAAGACGGCAAGCAGACCGTGTGCCTCGTCGAGCTCAAGGCGCGCTTCGACGAGCGACGGAACATCGAGTGGTCACGCGCGCTGGAGCAATCAGGAGTTCACGTCGTCTACGGCTTCCCGACCCTGAAGACGCACGCCAAGATGACGCTCGTCGTCCGGCGCGAGGGAAACGAGCTGAGGCGGTACGTCCACGTCGGCACCGGCAACTACCACGCTGTGACCGCGCGCGGCTACGAGGACTTCGGCCTGTTCACGATCGACGAGAACATCGCCTCGGACGTGGCCGACCTCTTCAACTACATGACCGGCTTCGGGCGTCCGCAGCGGTTCCGCACGCTGCTCGTCGCACCGTTCACGCTTCGCACGAGGCTCGTCGAGGCGATCGGCTCGGTTGCGCAGGCCGCGGAGGCGGGCAAGAAGGCGCGAATCCTGGTGAAAGTGAACTCACTCACCGACGAGAACGTGATCGAAGCGCTCTACGACGCCTCTGCGGCGGGGGCCGAGATCGATGTCGTCTGCCGGTCGATCTGCTCACTTCGCCCGGGGGTCAAGGGCCTGAGCGAGAACATCCGCGTCAGGAGCGTTGTCGGCCGCTTCCTCGAGCACAGCCGCGTCTTCGTGCTCGAGGCGGGAGGGAAGACGACCTGCCTGATGGGGAGCTCCGACCTGATGCCGCGCAACCTCGACCACCGGCTCGAAGCCGTCGTGCCGGTCGACGACGCCCGCGCACGCCAGCGCGTGAACGCCATGTTCGACGCCCTGCTCTCCGACAACACGAACTCCTGGGAGCTGAACGGAGACGGCTCGTGGAAGCGGATGAAGCCCAAGAAGGACGATCGCCGCGTGTCTGCACAGGGCTTGCTGATGCGGAACGCCGTAGCACGCGCTCGCCGCACCGTCACCAGACGCACCTGAGCGTCCCGATGACGACCTGTCCACTCATCAAGATGCCCTCCTGATGCGCGTCGCTGCGATCGACGTCGGCTCGAACACGGTGCGACTCCTCGTCGCGACGCTCGACGATGGCTCCGTCGACCCCGTCCGGGAGGAGCGGACCGCGGTCGGCCTCGCGCGCGAGATCGAGCGCACCGGGCGCATTCCGGACGAGAAGATCGCCCGTGCGGCCGAGGTTGCACGCCGGTACGCCCGTGACGCAGCGAAGCTCGGCGCAGCGCGGATCGAGGTGCTCGTGACCGCGCCGGCTCGGCAGAGCAGGAACGGGAGCGAGCTCGTCGAGGCGATCTCCGCCGCGACGCGTCTGCCCGTGCGGCCCCTGAGCGCGGAAGAGGAGGGGCGGCTGGCCTTCGCCGGCGTGGTCTCGACCTTTCCGGCGCCCCCGGCGAGCATCGCCGTCATCGACGTCGGCGGCGGCTCGACGCAGCTCGTCTTCGGCACCGCCGCGGGCCCGGTCTGGTTCAGGACGCTCAACATCGGCTCGCTGCGGCTCGCGCAACGGCACCTCGCTCACGACCCACCGCGGGAGGATGAGCTGGAGGAGCTGCGGTCGAGCATCGAGCAGGCCTTCGAGGGCCACGCGTCGCCGTTACCGCGCTGCGCCGTCGCAACCGGCGGGACCGCCCGGGCGCTGCGTCGCGTCGTCGGACGAACGTTGGGCGCGAAGCAGCTGGCGAAGGCCGAGGCCACCCTCAGCTCGGCGCCCGCAGAAGAGCTCGCCGAGAGGTTCGGCTTCCCGCTCTGGCGGGGCCAGACCCTGCTGGCGGGTGCGCTCGTGCTGTCCGAGGCGCAGCGGCGGTTGGGCGTGCCGCTCTTCGTCGCTCGCGCGGGCCTGCGCGAAGGCGCCGTCCTCGAGTCGCTGCTGGAAGAAAAAGCCGCCTAGGCGGGCGGCTCGAGGTAGCGGTCGGGCACGAGCTCCTCGTCGACGACCCACGTCGCGCCCTTCTTGAACTTCCGGTCGCCGAGCCACGGCAGGTCGCCGTGCGTGCAGACGGCCACGTTCTCGCCTCGAAGCTGCTCGAGCACCTCCCCCACCTCCTCGAGCCGCGTCGCACCCAGCTGCTCATCGAGCTCGATCTCGAGCCCGAGCGCCGCGGCGAGCGGCTCGACGGTCTGCACGCAGCGCAGGTACGGGCTGGAGACGATCCGGTCGATCTGGAACGCGGCCAGTGTCTCGACGAGCCCGTCGGACTGGAGCCGCCCCCGCTCGTCGACGGGCCGCACGCGGTCGTCGCCCTCCCAGGCGTCGCGATGCCCGGCCAGGGCATGCCGGATCAGCAGGAGGCTCACACGAGCTCCTCGACGGGGAGAGAATCGAGCACAGCCTGGTCACGATCCCATGTCAGACGCCCGGCTGCCTCCTCGAACGCGGCCCACGCCACCTCGTCGACACCGTCTCCCGCAATCGGCTCCTCGCCGAACGGCAGCTCCATCGCCCAGTAGCGGACGATCTTCCGGCGTCCTTTGGAGTCGCGGTACCCCGTGCTTTCGAGCTCCGGACCGAGGGCGAGCCGGAGCCCGACCTCCTCCTCCACCTCGCGGACGGCCGCGTCCTCGTCGCTCTCCGAGTCGCCCTTGGCCTTGCCCTTCGGGAAGCTCCAGTCCCCGTAGCGCGGCCGGTGGATGAGAAGGACTTCGAGGCCGTCCGGACCGCGCCGCCAGACGACTCCGCCGGCTGCCCGCACGACGCGGCTCAGGCCCACACCTTCCCGGCCGCTCGCTCGTATCGGCGCCACGCCTTTGGAAGCGCCTGCGCGGCCACCGAACGCCGCTCCCGCTGACGACTGATCAGCATGCCTGCGGCCAGTACCGTCCGCTGCGCACGGACTCCGCGTAGCAACGCGCGGATTCGTGCTTCGGCGACGACGGCGTCGTTGTGCTCGCCGGCCGCGTCCTGGAAGTCCTTCGCGGCGGCGAGCAGCTTGGCGCCGGGCTTGCCGAGCTCAGCCTCGAGCACCTCGGTCGCGTAGCGGGCCCGCTTGCCCTTGATCCGCGCCTGGTGAATCGCCTCGTCAGTCGGATCCGCTTCTACGGCGCGCATCGCCTTCCTCAGCTTCTTGAACTCGTTCTCGACCTCAGTCCGAAGCGAGGCTGTCCCTCCCGGGGGCGGAGCGGCGGCGGCGGCCTCGATCGACGCGAGCAGCGCCAGGTAGCGCTCGCTGCGCAACGCCCTGAGGACGGCTCTCCTTGCCGAAGCGCGTTGCAGCTGGAGCTTCTTGAACAATGGAGCGAGCGCCTTGCGGTCGGTCGGATCCAGGGTTCCGGCCTCCTCGCGGAGGGATGGAACCAGCACGTCGAGGTCGCGCGCGCGGCCGAGCTCGCCACCGAGCCAGGCGAGCTCGCCTCGGATCTCGTCCACCCACGCGCGGTCGAGGATCGGCGCCGAGGTCTTCAGGACGGAGCGCAGCCGCCGTGTCGCAACGCGGAGCTGGTGCAGATCCTCGGGCTTGCCGCCGACCCGCACGCCGGGGTCGTAGGCAAGCATGCGCGTGTACTGGTGGCGGAGATACGGCCGCAACTGCTCGAGCTCGGACGAGGGAAGCTGAAGCTCGGGCTGCGGCTCGCGCGTCAGAGCCTGCTCCCGCGGCCCGGCGCCGTCCATCTTCTCCGCACCTGCCTCCAGCAGGGCCGCCTCCAGCCGAGCCAGCTCCTTGCGGTTGGCCGCGAGCTGCTCGAGCTCGATCTCGCTGAACGAGTCCAGTCGTTCGCTGCCCCTCGAGGAGCGCAAACGATGCAACGTGGATCTTCGCCAGCGACCTGCTTCCCTCCTTGACGCGCCGCCCTACCGAATGCGTGCGCATACGCACCGTCGGCGCGAGCTCGAAGCCGGCCGACGCCGCGGAGACGAGCTTCTGGAGCTCCTCCGGGGGAGCTCCAGGGCCGCCCGGCACCTCGATGTCGAGCATCGGCATCCCGTCGCAGACGACGCTGAGCTGCCACAGGCTTTTCCCGTTCTCGATCCGGCGCCGCAGCGCGAAGCCTGCGTGCCCGAGTCGACCGCCAGCGGTGTCGTAGTACGTCTCGGTGAACACCCGCCGCGGGAGCGCACGCCCGTGCAGAGGCGGCAACTCGAATGGGCCGGCGGCCTCGAATCTGAGCGTTTTGCGGGCCACGGGCCCATCGTAGAACGTGAGGGACGGCACGTTTTCCACACCTGTGGAAAAGCCTCTGAGGCGATGCTCACCCCACGGCGGCTGGATCTTCACCAGCCGGTCACAGGAGCGGTTCTCGGTTCCGTTTCTCCTGGTTGTCCAGTACGTTGTGACCGATGCGGCGGCGCGCTCTCGTCTACGGCTCCGCTGCCGCGCTCTTAACCGTCGCGGTCGTCCTCGCTGCCCTCGGGGTTGGCGAGCAGGCAGGGAAGCTCTCCGACTGGCAGGCGTTCACGCTCGGGGTCGTCCAGGGCGCGACCGAGCTGCTGCCGATCTCCTCGTCGGGCCACCTGATCCTCGTCCCGTGGATCGGGAATTGGCACTACCTCGAGACGCACCAGGACTTCAACAAGACCTTCGACGTCGCCCTGCACCTCGGGACGCTCGTGTCCGTGGTCGTCTACTTCTGGGCGGAGATCGTGGTCTTCGTCGGCGCCTGGTTCCGCTCGGTTGGCCGCAGGTCGATCCAGACTCCCGAAGAGAAGATCGCATGGCTGATCTTCATCGCGACGATCCCGGCGGCGATCGCCGGCGCCGTTGGTGAGCAGGCGATCGAGTCGCACCTCGGCAACCCGTGGGAAATCGCGATCAACCTCGCCGTCTTCGCCGTGTTGCTCTACATCGCCGACCGCAGCGCTCAGAATCGAAAGCTCGAGGACATCGGGCTCTGGACCGCGCTCGGGGTCGGCGCAGCGCAGGCGATCGCGCTCATGCCGGGCGTGTCGCGCTCGGGAATCACGATCACCGCCGGGCCGCTTCCTGCGCCTCGATCGCGACAGCGCCGCGCGCCTCTCGTTCTTCCTCACTGATTCCGGTCGTTCTCGGCGCAGTCATCTACAAGGGCACGAAGAACATCGTCTTCGGGAGCCTTCCGGCCGGCTGGGAGGGCCCGTTCCTCGTCGGCACGGTCGCCGCTGCGGGCGTCGGCCTGATCGCCATCGACCTGCTCCTCGGCTACCTGCGTCGCCACGACTACAGCGTCTTCGTCGTCTACCGGCTGTGCCTCGCGGCCGCGATCCTGCATCCTGATCGCGACCGGTGTGAAGGACGCGACGTTCTGATGTAGTGTTGCCTAGGCGATGCCTAGGCAGACGTACACCGCTGGGGAAGCTGCTCGGCGCCTCGGCATCAGCATCGACACGCTCCGGCGCTGGGACCGCCAGGGGCGTATTCGCACGCGTCGCGACCACGCCAATCGGCGCGTCGTCTTGGCGAGCGAGGTGGAGCGGCTCCGCGGGGGGTCGCTCCACCACGATCTGTCCGCTCGAAACCGGCTCGTCGGCACCGTCCGCGAGGTGAAGATCGACGGCTTGCTCGCCCAGGTCGAGCTCGAGGCCGGCCCCTTTCGGATCGTCTCGGTGATCACGAGCGAGGCGGCGGAGGAGCTGGCGCTCGAACCGGGCGACTCGGCGACCGCGGTCGTCAAGGCGACCTCGATCATGGTCGAGCGATGAAAGCGCTGGCCGTCCTCTTCGCGCTCGTCGCGCTCGCTGTTCCGAGTGCGACCGTCGCCGGCGGGAACTTCACCGTGTTCGCGGCCGCGTCGCTGACCGAAGTCTTTCCGAAGATCGACAAGGCGCCGCGCTACAGCTTCGCGGGCTCGGACCAGCTCGCACTCCAGATCCGGCAGGGCGCACCCGTCGACGTCTACGCCGCGGCAAGCCCGAAGTACCCGCAGCTCCTGTACCACGACGGGCTCGTCCGCAAGCCGATCACGTTCGCGACGAACAAGCTGCTCGTCATCGTCCCGAAGTCGAACCCGGCGCAGCTGCACACGATCTACGACCTGCGCCGCTCAGGGGTCAAGGTCGTGATCGGCGACCCGGGCGTTCCGATCGGCTCGTACACGCGCCAGCTTCTCGACACCCTCGGGATCACGGCCGCCGTGATGCACAACGTCGTCAGCCAGGAAACCGACGTCAAGAGCATCGTGGCCAAGGTCGCGCTCGGCGAGGCCGACGCGGGGTTCGTCTACGTCACGGACGCGAGGCCCGTCGCCTCGAAGGTGACGAAGATCCAGATCCCGGATTGGGCCCAGCCGTCGATCCGCTACCAGCTCGCGGTCGTCAGCTCGACCGCGCGCCGGGTCGAAGCGCGCTCGTTCATCCGCAAGGTGACCTCGAAGCGAGGGCGCCTGCTGCTCAAGCGCGCCGGGTTCGGGCTGCCGAAGCTGCCGAAGCCGCATTGAGCCGCTTCCTGTTCGCTCTGACCACGGCCATCGCGGCGGCCGTGGCCTTCGTCTTCCTGCTGCTGCCGATCGTTGCGATCTTCCTGCGGATCCCCGTACGGGAGCTGTTCGCTCAGCTCGACAACCAGGTGGCGCGCGACGCGCTCGTGGTCAGCCTGAAGACGAGCGCGATCGCGCACATCTCCGTCCTCGTCTTCGGCACGCCGACCGCCTATCTGCTCGCGCGCAAGCGCTTCCCGGGACGAAGCGCGGTGCTGACCCTGATCGAGCTGCCGCTCGTCCTTCCTCCGGCAGTTGCCGGCATCGCGCTCCTTGCCGCCTTCGGGCGCCTCGGGCTGCTCGGCGGCCAACTGGACGCACTCGGGATCCAGATCGGGTTCACGCAGACCGCCGTCGTGCTCGCTGTCGCCTTCGTGGAGAGCCCGTTCTACCTGCGCGGGGCGATCGCATCCTTCGAGGGCGTCGACGAGAACCTGATCTCGGCCGCACGCACGCTCGGGGCCGGGCCCTGGCGCGTGTTCGGGCGGATCGCGCTCCCACTCGCGGCGGGCGGGCTCGGCGCTGCGTCGGCGCTGGCACTCGCGCGCGGTCTCGGCGAGTTCGGAGCGACCCTGATCTTCGCGGGCAGCCTGCAGGGAGTGACCCAGACGCTGCCGCTCGCGATCTACGCAGAGCTCGACCAGGACTTCGACGTGGCGCTCGCGATCAGCGCACTCTTCATCCTCGCGGGAGCGGCGATACTCATCGGTCTGAAGGTCTTCACGTGGACACGGCTCGGATCGATCTCACGGTTCCGACTCGTGACTTCGACGTCGAAGTAGCGCTCGACGTCGGGGCCGAGACGGTCGCGCTCGTCGGCCCCTCCGGCGCGGGCAAGACGACGATCCTGCGCGCGATCGCCGGGCTCGCGAAGCCGTCGCGCCGGCTCGTCGCGGCGAACGGCGAAGTCTGGTTCGACAGCGAGCGGCGGATCGACCGCCGGCCCGAGGAGCGCGCCGTCGGCTTCGTCTTCCAGGAGTACGCGCTCTTCCCGCACCTGTCCGTCGAGCGGAACGTGGCCTTCTCGGGAGGCGATGCGGGCGATCTACTCGAACGGCTCGGAATCGGCGAGCTGGCGAAGGCCAAGCCAACCGAGCTGTCGGGCGGGGAGCGTCAGCGGGTCGCTCTCGCGCGCGCACTCGCCCGCAGGCCGCAGATCCTGCTTCTCGACGAGCCGATGGCCGCGCTCGATCCGCACACGCGCGGACGCGTCCGGGCCGAGCTGCGGACGCTTCTGCACGAGCTCGGGCTCCCGTCGATCCTCGTCACACACGACTTCGTCGACGCGGCCGCGCTGGCCGACCGGATCGCGGTGCTCGTCGAGGGTCGGGTCGTGCAGACCGGAACCGCCGAGGAGCTGATTGCTTCGCCGGCGACGCCGTTCGTCGCCGAGCTCGCAGGCGGGAACCTGCTCACGGGCAACGCGCGTCTCCGCGTGGACGGCCTGACCGAGGTCGTGCTCGACTCAGGCGTGACGATCGTGTCCACGGACGAGGCGAACGGCCCGGTCGGCGTCGTCGTCCACCCGTGGGAGATCTCGCTTTCGAGGACGGAGACCGGCGACTCGGCCCAGAACCACGTTCGGGCTCCGATCGAGAGCATCGTCCCGGTCGGTAACCGCCGGCGAATCCGGGTCGGCCCGCTGACCGCCGAGATCACGGCCGTGTCCGCGGAGCGGCTCGGGCTGAAAGAGCGCGACGTCGTCGTCGCCGAGTTCAAGGCGACGGCGACCCGGCTGACGCCTCTGTCCTAGGTCTGCCAGTCGACGACTGCGCCGACGAGGATCAGCAGCACGCCGAACACGCCGTAGACGAACGCCCGGTTGAGCGCGGCCGCGTGGTCGCCGTACTCGAACCCGCCTTCGGGCGCCCAATCCGCCACCGGCCCGGTCGTCGCCCCGACGAACCCGCTTCCGGCGATGATCGCGCCACCGATGTAGAAGGCGAGCGGGAACGCGCGCTCGGGAGCCATGCCTCCGGACTTGATCATGAGGAGCGCCGCGGCGCAGATCAGGGCCGAGAGCAGGATCAGAACGAACGTGACTCGTCTCAATCCGGCCAGGATCCCGCGCTCGCGGCCCGCCGGCGTCCGTTTCTCCTTCCGCGTCTTGGGCTTGCGGGTCGGGTCCGACGGCTCCCAGCTCGACTCGGCTCGAAGCTCGCCGCTCAGCGGTGTCAACCCACGCCTCCTGCGCTCGCCGAAGGCCATCAGCTCTTCGTGCTGCCGAGCTCGCCTTCTGCCCGCAGGATCCGTTTCGGACAGACGTCGAAGTCGTAGTTGTACGTCGTCGACATCACGGTCACGTCGGCCCAGATCCAGACACAGATCCGCGGGCCGCCCGTCATGAAGACGCCCACCCACGCGTCCTTGCCCGCGTCGCGCTTGTCGCGCACGAGCTTCGAGAGCCGCGGATGAAGTCCGTGGATCGGGCTCTTCGGCTTCTCGGACTCGTGCGCAATGATGTCGGCGCTCTGCGCAGCGGCCTCGTAATTCGTCATGCCGGCATACGTGCTCGCGTGACCGCCGCAGGCTACGACGAGCGCCAGGCAGCAGGCCGCAACGAGGATCCGGAGAGCCACTCGAGGCTAGACTGACGCAACCGGGGTGCCGCTTCAAGAGCGGCTGAGATCACACCCGCTGAACCTGATCCGGGTCATGCCGGCGAAGGGAGTGACGTGAAAGCACCAGCCTGGGGAATCGAGCCCGTGCCGGAGAGGCTTCGCGTGCTCGGGTTCGTCGACACGACGCTCCTCTGGATCAACCTCGGAATCTCGCTGCTCGTGCTCGTGCTGCCGGCCTACTTCGACCTGTCGTTGAAGAAGGCGCTGGCAGCGACGCTCGTCGGCGCGCTGATCGGGAACTCGATGCTCGCGCTGGCCGCGTTGATCGGCGCGGACGGGCGGGTTCCGACGATGGTGCTGCAGCGGGCTCCGCTCGGGCAGCGCGGCTCGTACATCGCGACCGTGCTCAACATCGCGCAGTGCCTCGGCTGGGCGATCTTCGAGCTGATCGTGATCGCGACCGCCGCGGGGTTGCTGTGCGACCGCTTGTTCGGGTTCGAGGCGACCTGGGCGTGGAAGCTCCTCTTCGGGGCGCTCGCCGCCGTGCTCGCGCTGATGGGCCCGATCGGGTTCGTCCGCAGGTTCGTCCGCAAGTTCGCGATCTGGGCGGTCGCGCTGTCGGTCGCCTACCTCGCGTGGTGGATCGTCGACGGCGCGAACCTCGGGAGTCTGTGGTCGAACCCCGGCGTGCACCACGGCTCGTTCTGGCTCGCCGTCGACACCGTGATCGCGGTCACGGTCTCGTGGGCGCCCCTCGTCGCCGACTACACGCGCTTCTCGCGCGACCGGCGGAGCGCGTTCTTCGGCGTCGGAATCGGCTACCTGCTCCCGACGCTGTTCCAGTTCGGCTTCGGCTCGATCCTCGTGCTCTCTCGGGGCGTCGACCCGAACCACCCCGAGCTGATCCTGACCGCGATCGCGGGCGCCGGCGCGGCGGCTGCCCTCGCGCTCCTGGCTCTGACCGTGGACGAGACGGACGAGGCGTTTGCGAACGTGTACTCGTCGGCCGTGTCGACGCAGAACCTCCTGTCGCGTGTCCCGCAGCGGGTGCTGATCGCGGGCGCCTCGGTCATCGCCACGGCAGGCGCGCTGGCGATCGACATGCGCAGCTACCAGCGGTTCCTGCTGCTTCTCGGTGCGGTCTTCGTACCGCTCCTCGGCGTGCTCGCGGCGCACTGGCTCTCCAACGGAGCGCACTACTCGGAGCGCGACATCTTCGGCAGCCCGAGCTTCCGCGTCGGGCCCGATCGTCGCGTGGGCGGCCGGCTTTCTGGTCTACGAGTGGCTGTACCAGCCGACCGAGCTCGGTTTCTGGAGCGACCTGATGGCGAAGCTTCCGACGCCGCAGTACCAGATCGGAGCCTCGCTCCCGAGCTTCGCGCTCGCGTTCGTCCTGACCGGCCTCTTTCAGACGCTGAGCTCGCCGCGGACGGCCACCACCGAAGAACGGGGTCAGACCCTGTGAGCGTTAACGGGGTCAGACCCTGTTAAGACCGGGTGGCCGTTCCGGACGGGGATTCGGCCCGAAACACCGTCTCAAAGCGCCGCTCCTTCTTTACAGGGTCTGGCACCGTGAAGGTTTACGGGGTCAGACCCTGTTGAGGCGTCAGATTCTGAGCTCGCCGTGGGCGACCGTGACTGCTGAGCCGCCGACCTCGACGCGCTCGACCTTCGTCGGCGGAGCCGTCGACCCGCGCGTAGAGCTTCGAGGGGCGGCCGATCTCGACGCCCTGCGAGATCTCGATCTGCGTCACCGAAGGCGATGCGCCCGTGGCGCGCCAGGTGGAGCGCGAGCGGCCCGGCCGCCGATCCCGTTGCCGGATCCTCGGCCACGCCGCCGGCCGGAGCGAACATCCTGTTCTTCCACCGGCCGCCCTCACCGGCGAAACAGTTGAAGCCGACCGCAGCCGACTCCAGGGCCAGACGGCCCAGATCCGGTTGCAGCGACGCAACCTCGTCTTCCGAGCCGAGGCACACGTACACGTGCCGGACGCCGTTGTCGTACAGCTCGACCGGGAGCTCCGCCCGTGCCACGCCCAGGATGTCCAGAAGCCGATCCTCCCCGTCGAAGGCCTCGACGGTCGGCAGCGGCTGCTCCATGCGCCCGAACACGATCCGCCCGTCCTCGCGCTCGAGCCGCACCGGAACGAGACCCATGCCGGTCTCGAGCTTGATCTCCTCGAGCGAAAGCGGCGCGCTGAGGATGAACGCGGTCCCGAGCGTCGGGTGCCCCGCGAACGGCATCTCGATCGTCGGCGTGAAGATCCGGATCCGCGCGTGACCGTCGCCCTCCGGCTTGTAGACGAACACGGTCTCGGAGAAGTTCATCTCCTTCGCAATCGGCTGCAGCTTGTCCTCGGGGATCTCGCGCGCGTCCGTGAAGACGGCCACCTGGTTGCCCTCTAGAGGCGTGTCCGTGAAGACGTCGGCGATGACGTAGCGGAACCGGCTCATGCGATGTCCTGCGAGAACATCCAGCGATGCCCTTCCGGGTCCTCGGCCCGGTAATGGCGGATGCCGACGGACTGATCGGCGGGCTCCGACAGGATCGTCGCGCCGGCCTCCTTGGCCCGCGCGAAATGCGCGTCGACGTCGTCCACCTCGACGAGCACGCCGTCGATCACGTACGGCACCTCGGCCATCTTCCGCGCCTCGGTCGAGAGCTCACGCAGACGCTTCGGGCTCACGTAGTCGGGCGACGGGGTCGCGAGCATGATCGTCCCGGATCCCGTCTCCAGCTCCGCATGCGTCACCGTCCCGTCGTCGTCCGTGAAGCGCGTCTGCTCGCTGAACCCGAAGGCGCTCGTCAGCCAGTCGATCGCGGCGGCGCCGTCCTCGTAGGCCAGCATCGGGATCACTGCCATGCGCCAAGGCTATCCTCAGCCGCAGTGCGCCTCTACCTCGTCCGCCACGCCGAGGCCGCGCCCGGAGAGCCGGACGAGCTGCGGCGGCTGACACCGCTTGGCCGCGAGCAGGCGCGCGCGCTCGGCCAGAAGCTCAACGCGGATGGAGCGCGCCCCGGAGCGATCCTGACGAGCCCGCTGCTCCGTGCGCGCGAGACAGGCGGCGAGCTCGCGCGAGCGCTCGACGTCGCCACCGAGCCCGACGACCGCCTCGCGCCCGGCGCAACCGCCGAAGACCTTCGAGCCGCGATCGCGGGCCGCGGAGACGAGGTCGTCGTCGTCGGCCACCAGCCCGACTGCGGCCGGATCGCCGCCGCGCTAACCGGCGGCCCCGAGCCTCCGTTCCCCGCCGGCGGCCTCTTCGTCGTCGAGCTCGAATAGCGGCTCGCCGGCCTCGAGACGACGCTCCAGGTCCGCGTACCAGTCGCGCGCCCACGTGATGAAGTCGAGCCCGTAGCGCAGCACGAGGTACGGGTAGTCCAGACCCTGCTCGACCCCGGCGCGCGCCTCGACCTCGATCTCGCGGAACCGCTCGAGCACGAGCTCGAAGACCTGCTGCTGCATCCTCACGTTCGCGAGCACGTCCTCCTCGGAGAGCACGTCGCGAGAAGAAGAGCCGCAGGAGGCTCTCGTCACGGATCTCGAAGATGACGTCCTCGGGGTCGGTCAACCACCCGCGAAGCGCCTCCTCGCCCTTCGGGGTCAGCTCGTAGACCGTCCGCCTGACCTTGCCGCGCGGCTCCTGCTTCGAACGCACGAGCCCCTCTCGCTCGAGCCGCTTCAACTCCGGGTAGATCTGTCCGAAGCTGGCCGTCCAGAAGAAGCGCGTCGAGCCGTCGATCGCCTTCTTGATGTCGTAGCCCGTCGGTGCTCCGAGCTTCAACATGCCGAGGATGACGCGCGCTGTCGGGGTCAGGCTTGACATATCTGCCAGATAGGATAATCATATCGGCCAGATATGTCTAGCGCCGTGACCGTCGCCGATCTCCGCAAGTCCTACAACGAGCTCGCAGGCGCTGCGCGGAGTCAGCTTCGAGATCGCGCAGGGCGAGATCTTCGGACTGCTCGGCCCGAACGGCGCCGGCAAGACGACGACCGTCGAGATCCTCGAGGGCTACCGCGAGCGCGACGGCGGGACGGTGACGGTGCTCGGCGAAGATCCGTCCACCGCGGGAGCCTCGACTGGCGCGAGCGCATCGGCGTCGTCCTCCAGTCCTCGTCCTTCTACGACAGCCTCACGGTCGCCGAGAATCTCGCGCTCTTCGCCGGCTACTACTCGCGACCGCGCCCGATCGGCGACGTCGTCGAGCTCGTCGGCCTCGAGGAAAAGCGCGACGCGCTCGTGCGAAGCCTCTCCGGTGGGCAGCGGCGCCGCCTCGACCTCGGGCTCGCGCTCGTCGGCGACCCGGAACTCGTCTTTCTCGACGAGCCGACGACGGGCTTCGACCCCGAGGCCCGCCGGCGAGCGTGGCACACGATCGCGTCGCTGCGCGACCTCGGCAAGACGATCCTGCTCACGACGCACTACCTCGACGAGGCCGAGCGTCTCTCGGACCGCGTCGCGGTCGTGCGGGACGGCGAGATCGTCGGCCTCGGACCGCCGTCGGAGCTGACGTCCACCCTGCCGGCGACCGAGATCCGCTATCGCCGCAACGGCCAGGAGGTCGTCGTGCAGACCGAGGAGCCGACCAAGCTCCTGCACGAGCTGACGAGCGAGGCGATTGCAGCCGGCGCGCGAGCTCGAAGGGCTCGAAGTGCGTCGTGCCAGCCTCGAGGACGTCTACCTCTCGCTCACCAAGGAGGAGGCATCCGAATGAGGATCTTCATCCACGAGCTCCGCGGCGAGCTTCGGCTCTACTCGCGCAGCCGCGAGCTCGCCTTCTTCACGTTCATGCTCCCGCTGATCTTCTTCGTGCTGCTCGGCTCGGTGTACGGCAGCGGCGACACGATCAACGGCTACCGCGGCGCCGACTACCTGCTCACCGGGATGATCGGCTACGGCCTCATCGCCACGGCCTTCGCCGGGCTGGCGATCGTCCTCGTCATCCGCCGGGAGAACGGCGTCCTGAAGCGGCTCCGCGCGACTCCGCTCCGTCACCCGTCTACATCGCGTCCGTCCTCATCACGACGCTGATCGCCTTCTCGGTCATGGCCGCCTGCCTGATCGCGCTCGGCATGATCCTCTTCGGCGCGTCGTTCCCGAAGGCGCCCGGGTCACTGGTCGTGACGCTGCTTCTCGGAGGCGCATGCTTTGCAGCGCTCGGCGTTGCGATCACCGGGTT
This sequence comes from uncultured Actinomycetes bacterium, assembly GCA_963812695.1. Classification (GTDB taxonomy): domain Bacteria; phylum Actinomycetota; class Thermoleophilia; order Gaiellales; family Gaiellaceae; genus VAXT01. The sequence continues at coordinate 110,948 of CAWEWD010000003.1, read as the reverse complement.
CATCCGCCGAGCGGAGGGAGCCTCGGCGGTGATCAACGCGATCTACCTTCCGGTCGCGTTCATCTCGGGCGCGTTCTTCTCGCAGCAGCATTTCCCGGCGGTGCTCCAGAAGGTCGCCGACGTCCTCCCGCTCACCTACTTCATCGACCTCGTCGGCGACGTGATGCTGAAGGGCACCGAGATCTGGAACGAGCCGAAGGACGTGGCCGTGATCCTCGCCTGGGGCATCGCCGGAGCCCTGCTCTCACTGCGCTACTTCCGCTGGGTCCCGCGCGAGGATTAGCTTCCTCCGAGGCGGGAACGCCGTGAGGACGATGGGGTCAACCGAGCCGGCGCTCGCTTTCGCGACGAGGACCTTCGAACCGCCCGCCCTGGAGATTCGGGTCAACTTCGGCTTGTTCGCGGGCCGCGAGGCGACGCCGGCCGAGATCGATGCTCTGGCCGCAGCGCTGCGGGACAAGGTGACGGAGCTCACGATCGTCTCCGAGGCGCGGCACGAGTTGAGCGGGCGCTCCGAGGCCACGGTTCGCCAGGTTCGCATCGAGACCTCCGGCGAGGATCTTCCGGCCGACGAGCACGAGCTCGACGAGCTGCGCGGCCGGCTGATCGAGATCGCCGAGCGCTGGGCGCGGGCCTGCGCCTCCGACCGTCATATCGAGCCGGTAGACCTCTAGCTCCTCTCATCGACCTCTCACCCGGCGGGGCATACGCTCCGCCGCATGATCCGAGTCGCAGTCGTCATTGCCGTCCTCGCGCTCGCGGCCTGTGGGGGCGGGTCGAAATCATCGAGCTCCTCCGGTCTCCCCCAGGGCACGACGTCCGTGAAGCTCGACCCGGCGGACTTCACGACCAACATCGACAACCCCTACTGGCCGATGCATCCCGGCGACCACTGGGTCTACCGCGAGGTCGAGGACGGCGAGGTGCATCGCGACGACGTGACGGTCACGAACCGGACGAAGACGCTCGGCGGCATCGAGGCCCGCGTCGTCCATGACCGCGTGAGCCAGAACGGCGAGACGCTCGAGGAGACGGACGACTGGTACGCGCAGGACTCGAAGGGCAACCTCTGGTACCTCGGCGAGGACACCGCCGAGTACGAGAACGGCAAGCTGAAGACGAAGGCGGGCTCGTGGGCCTACGGCGTCGACGGGGCGGAGCCGGGCGTGATCGTCCCGGCGAGCCCGGAGCAGGGCATGAAGTACCGCGAGGAGTACTACGCGGGCCACGCCGAGGACGCCGCGGAGGTTCTCAGCGTCGGCAGCCAGGTGCAGGTGCCGTTCGGTCGGTACCAGGGCGCGCTGCTGACGAGGAACTACTCCGGCATCGAACCGACGGTCGAGGAGATGAAGCTCTACGCGAAGGGGGTCGGCCCGGTGATGGAGCTGCTCGTGTCGGGCGGATCCGGCCGCACGGAGCTCCTGAGCTTCTCGCGGTAGACCGCGAGGTGCTCGTCGGAGAAGAGGACGAACGTAACCCGTTCGATTCGGGCATGGCGTTCGAGCTCTGCACGGATCGTTCCGAGCGCGACCTCGGCGGCCGCCTCGGCCGGATAGCCGAAGATGCCCGTCGAGATCGCCGGGAACGCGACCGTGCGGCAACCGAGCTCGGCGGCGACCTCGAGCGACCGGCGGTGACACGAAGCCAGGAGCTTGGCCTCGTTCGCAGCGCCGCCCTGCCAGACCGGCCCGACGGTATGGATCACATAGCGCGCGGGTAGGTCGCCGGCTGTCGTCGCCTTCGCGTGACCGGTCTCACAGCCGCCGAGGAGCCGCGACTCCCTGAGGATCGCCGGCCCGCCTGCTCCGTGGATCGCCCCGTCGACGCCCCCGCCGCCGAGAAGCGACGAGTTCGCCGCATTGACGATCGCATCGACCTCCTGCGTCGTGATGTCGCCCCGAACGAGGGCGATGCGCGCAGCGGGCATGCCTAGAGGTACTTCAACACGAAGTCCTCGAACCTGAGCGTCACGAACGACTCACGAGTTCCGACCCTCATCCCGACGTTTCCGCCGGCCAGGCCGGTCAGGTCCTTGAAGCTTGCCACCGTATGTCCGTTCACCTCGAGTGACAACGTCGTCGGATCGTCGCCGACGCATCGCACCGTAACGTCGTTCTTCTGGTCGTTGATGTAGCCGCTCTGTCCGTGCCTCAGCGAGGTCAGCGCACCGTCGCGGTACCTCGCCATGTTGTAGCGACCGCCGCTCAGCACCCCGACGAGGTAGTAGTTGCGGGAATTCCGATACCGGCACAGCAGCGAGTAGCCGTAATCGGAGGCCCCGCTCAGCCACGTCACAGATGTGCGCATGGCGACGTCTTGGAGCTGCTTGCGCTGGTTAGCGAGGAGGAGCAGCGGTGTCTGTGGTTGCGCGACCGTCACGTACATCGTCGTACCGCGGAAGTAGACGGTCCCGGCCGGCCGGTCAACGCGGGTGAACAGGCTCTGCGCCGGTTTCGACGTAGTCGTCGTGTCGCTGCCCAGGATGCCGACCCTGTTGAGAGCGATCAGGAGCCCGGAGATCGCTCCGATCAGCGCCGTGACCGAGCCGATGACGCGCGGCGTGCTGCTCAGGAACGTAGTGAACCAAGAGCCTGAGGAATCGCCATCAGGCTCTGGCGGCGGCTCATGGTCAGTCAACGCGGAACCTCCGTGACGGCTCGCCGAATCTACTACTCCTGGGGCGAAGGCGCCAAGCCGTTGACGATCGCGCCGAGGGCCTGCGTCGTGATGTCGCCTAGACGACCCGGATGCGGTCGCTCATGCCGCGACCTCCGCCAGCCTGTCGGCCTCCTCGACCGGGGTGCCGGAGAGGAGCGTCGCGCCGATCGCCTTCGCCTCGGCTTCTGCGGCCCCGGCTCCGCCGATGCAGATGCGGTGGCTCCGGGCGAGGGCCCGCAGCTCCGGGACGAGCTTGCGAAAGCTCTTCGCGTCGACCGCGCTCAGGACGACGAACTCGGGATCGACTGCATCCGCCGCGCTGACGACGCTCTCGACCGGCGTGTCGCCGCCGAGGTAGGCGATGCGGAAGCCGCGCGCACGAAGAACCAGGCCGAACGAGATCAACCCCAAGTCGTGCTGCTCCCCGGGAAGGCAGGCGAGCAGCGCGCACGGCCCGAAGCCGCGGCCCCAGCCTCGCCCGAGACCGAGGAGGCGCCCTCTCAGCACGGCCGACACGAAGTGCTCTTGAGCGACCGAGATCTCTCCGCTCTCCCAGCGCTCGCCGAGCTCGTGGAGGTACGGAATGATGACATCCGCCAGCATCGAGTCGAGCGTCGTCGAGCTGAGAAGCGAGTCGAGAATCGCCTGCGCAGCCGGCTCGTCGAAGGCTTCGAGCGCGGCGCCGAGCTCGTGCCTCGCAGAGGCGGAGTCGAAAGCGAGGGACTCCGCGGTTGCCGCCGCGTAATCGGATGCAAGAGCCGCTGCCTCTGCCGCGGCGAGGCCCTCGGCGAGACGCTGCTGCATCCGCGTCACGCGCTCGACGTCGTCCGCGCCATAGAGACGAAGCCCCCCGGCCGAGCGGGTCGGCTTCAGCAGGTCGTACCGCCGCTCCCAGGCGCGGAGCAACTCCGGGCTGACGCCGGTTCGCCTGCTGAGCTCACCGATGCGGAGCAGTACCGCTTCCATTGGGCGACTATACAACACCTGAACAGTTATTTGACAAACCGCGAGTCAGACACTATCGTCGCGCCGGACAAGATCTCTACAGGAGGTGTACAGAAATGAAAAGGCTCGATCTGCTCGCCGCAACACTCCTCATCGTGGGCGGCCTGAACTGGGGGCTGGTGGCAGTCGCCAAGTTCGACCTCGTCGCCTGGATCTTCGGCCTCGACTTCGGCCAGACGAACGCAGCCAGCCGCATCGTGTACGGCCTCGTCGGCCTCGCGGCGCTCTACGGAATCGCCTCGCTGGCCAGCCGTGCACGGAGCACGAGCCCGGCTCCCATCGTCGCTCGCTAACACCCAGGACAGAAAGGAAAAAACATGAAGAAGCTCCTTCCCATCGGCATCCTCGCCGCCCTCGCCTTGTCGGTCGCCGGCTCTCCCGCCACCGCCCGGCCAAGCAGCGAGAAGAACCTCGTCCAGACGGCTCAAGCGGCCGGAACGTTCAAGACGCTGACAAAGCTCGCGGCCAAAGCAGGTCTCGCCGGGACGCTCTCGAGCTCCGGTCCGTACACCGTCTTCGCGCCCACCGACGCCGCGTTCAGGAAGGTCCCGAAGTCGACCCTGAACGCACTTGCGAAGAACCGCGCGAAACTCCGCGCCGTGCTCCTGTACCACGTCGTGGCCGGACGGGTACCGAGCTCGAAGGTGGTCATGCTGAAGTCGGCCAAGACTCTGAACGGGAAGTCCGTTCGGATCCACACCGCAGGCGGCAAGGTCTTCGTCAACAACGCGAAGGTGACCAAAGCCGACATCAACGCGTCGAACGGCGTCATCCACGTCGTGAACCGCGTCCTCATTCCGCCCGCGCACTAACAGTGCCCGGACCTGCTCGCTGCTCGAAGGCCCTCGTCCACGACGGGGGCCTTCGGCTCGGGTACGTGTGCGTCAACACGGACTCTCCACACGTGAGCTCTTGCAGCTGTCCGGCGAGATCTGGAGCGAGGTCGACGGCCGAGCAAAGGAGTTCCTAGGTTGGGGATCGACGAACGACGCTAAGGTTGCTCCGCTTCGGCGCTCACACAGCGGAGGTACATCGTGCGTCTGGAACTCGGCAGCACCGTGAACTGCACGGACGGGCCCTTCGGGAAGCTCGCGGACATCGTCGTCGATCCGACGAAGCAGCAAGTCACGCAACTGATCGTCGAGCCACACGGCGACCACGACAAGGCGAGGCTGGTGCCGATCGAGCTCGCGAGCGCCGAGGAGGGCGAGACGACTGGCATCACGCTTCGCTGTTCCACCGAGGAGGCGGACAAGCTCGAGCTCGTCGAAGTGACCGCATACCTTCGGCTCGGCGAAGCACCGGAAGTGGAGCCAGGGTCGGGACCTCGGTGTCGAGACTGTGCTTGCGGAGCCGTACTACTACTACGGCACCGTCGGCGGCCTCGGCTACGAAACCGGGCCTGCGTCCGATTACGACCCGCACGTCACCGTGACCTACGATCGAATTCCCAAGGGAGACGTCGAGATCCGGCGGGCAAGCGAGGTCACCTCGGCCGATGGCCATCAACTCGGCCAGGTGGACGGGTTCCTCGTCGCCGACGACGATTCCATCACGCACTTCGTGCTCGAGCGGGGCCATCTCTGGGGCCGGCGAGAAGTCACGATCCCGATCAACGCGGTGGATCGCGTCCTCACCGACGCGGTCACGCTGACGCTGACGAAGGACGAGGTCGGCGACCTGCCCTCCGTGCACGTCCACCGCTGGACGCGTTAGCCGCCGAACGGCCGGCCGTCAGGGCAGCGGCACGCGTGGCGTCGAGACGACCCCCAGCCGCTCGAGGATCGCCGCGCTCTCGGCCTCGGCGTCCGGGTCGCCCAGGTGCGTTCGGCCGAGTGCTTCGAGCGTCAGCGCCACCTCGTAGTCGGCGTCGAGCTCACGAGCCAGCTCGAGGCTCCGCTCGAAACGCGCGCTAGCCTCGTCCCGTCGGCGCGCCTGGACGAGCGCATAGCCGTGCAGCCGTTCCAGGAAGGGGTAGAGAAGCCGGTTCTCCCCGGCCGCCTCGAGCACGGTCGGTGCGACGTCGAGGGCCTCCTGGTAGCGGCCCGCGAGCACGAAGGACTCGGCCCGCCTGGCCTGCGTCTCGTGGCCGAACGCCTCCGAGCCGAGCGCCTCGAACGCGGTCAGCGCCTCTGCGAGCAACTCCAGTGCCTCGTCGAAGCGACCCATGCGAGCAGCGACCCGGCCGAGGTTGGAGGTGGCGAGTGCGACGCCCACCGGGTAGCGCGCCGCGCGCCAGACCCGTTGCGCTTCCAGGAAGAGCTCTTTGGCTTCGGCGAGCTTGCCCTGATCGGAGACGATCTCGCCCTCGTTGTTCTGCGCGCGAGCGACATTGACGACATCCCCCACGCGCTCGCTCAGCTCGCCGCTTCGCCGATACAGGTCAGACGCCTCGTCCCAGCGCCCCGCGTAATAGGCCTCGATTCCGAGGTTGTTCACGAGGTTGGACTGGAGGACGAGGTTTCCCGCTTCCTCGAGCATCGGCAGCGCCAGGCGGGCGTGCTCGTCGTCCTTCTCACCGAGCGAGATGTGATTGAGGTGGAGCAGGAAGTAGGCGTGTCCGAGGGCGGCGCGATCGTCGGCCAGCTCGGCGTGCTCCGCGGCCTGCGAGCTCCAGTGGATGCCCTCGTCGAAATGGCCCTGGCGGTATTTGACCCCGGCGGTTGCGAGCTCGAGCTGCACACGGCCCTGCAGCCCGTTGCTCTCCGCCGCCGAGTCGTCCAGCACCTCGAGCCCGCGGCCGTACCAGTCGAGCGCCTCGGGATAGCTGCCGAGGCGCTCGCGCAGGATGCCCTCCTTGCGCATCAGGCGCGACTGCACGAGCCCGTCCGCAGCGACCTCACGCGCGAGGCGGTACGCATCGCCGGCCTCCTCGTATCGCGCTGCGAGCTCACATACATCCCCGAGCGCTTCGGCGACGCGCGCCACCTCCGGCGGTGGCAGCTCGAGATGCTCGGCCGCCGTAAGCGCCCGCTGGAAGAGCTCGGCGGCGTCGACGTTTGCAAACTGGTGCTGGGCCAGCTCGCCGACGGCGACGGAGTAGCGCCAGGCCCGCTCGTAGTCCTCCGCGTGGAGGAAGTGGAGCGAGAGCAACGGCGCGAGCTCGACGGAGCCCTGCTCGGCGCGGGCTTCCAGCACGGTGCCGACGCGTCCGTGAATCTCGCGCCGTCGGCGGAAGGAAAGCCCCTCGTACGCAACGGTGCGAAAGAGATCGTGCCGGAACCGCAGCTCGTTCGTCCCCTCCCACGCCACGAACTCGCCGAGCCGGCGCCAGCGGTCGAGATCGCCGACGTCCTCGAGCTCGTCCGCAAGCACGTCGGCGAGAAGATCGAGCTCGAAGCGAGCCCCGAGGACCGAGGCGTTGCGAAGGAGGAATCGATCGCCGGGCTCGAGCGTGTCGATCCGGGTCGTGATCAGCGTCTCGACCGTCTCAGGGAGTGCCGCGACACCGCCTCCGGCCCGAGAGGCTGCGACGAGCTCGCGTACGAATAGCGGGTTGCCGCCCGAGCGCTCCGACACCTCTCCGAGCAGCTCTTCGGAGAGAGCGACCTCTCCAGCGGCTGCGAGCGCGAGCCGAGCGGTCTCCTCGCCCGGGAGCGCCGAAAGCTCGAGGAGCCGATGGCCGTTTTCGAACGGCAAGCCTTGCGGGCGGCGCGTGATCGCCAGGAGCCACGGCCGTGGCGCGGTGCTGCGCACGAGATGGAGGAGGACGCTGTGCGAGGCGTCGTCGATCCAGTGCGTGTCCTCGAAGACGATGAGCGTGGGCATGACCAGCACGCGGAGCAGGAACTCCTCGACGGTCTTGAAGACGCGCTCGCGACGGAACGCGGGCTCGATCTCCGCGGTTTCCGGCGTCATCGGCACTTCCGCGTCGAAGGGAATCGCGAGCAACGGGAGCCAGGGCGCGAACTCGGGCATGACGGCCTCGATCCAGGGCTTCAGGCGAGCGCCGGCCTCGGCGGCGCTCTCCGCATCGGTGATTCCGGCGAGCGGGCGCAACAGGGAGCGAAACGGCAAGTAGGGGACGGACATCCCGTACTGGTCGCAGCGCGCGACGAGCTGCGTGAAGCCGACCGTCATGGTCTTCAGCTCCTCGACGAGTCGTGACTTCCCGATCCCCGGCTCGCCGACGAGCTCGGCGACCTGGCCCTGACGCAGGCGAGCCGCAGCGACGGCCGACTCGAGCTCCGCCAACTCCTGTTCGCGACCGATGATCGGCAGCTCCTGGGCTCGTTCTTCCTCCACGACGCCGGTGACCACGCCGACGCTGTAGGCCGTGATCGCCCGCTCCTTGCCTTTGACCAGGAACGGCTGCGCCGCGGTCTCGAAGCGGGTCGGCGAGCGCTCGAGCACCTCGGCGGTCGCGAGGATCTCGCCCGGCTCGGCCCGAGCGGTCAGCCGTGCGGCGAGATTGACGGTGTCGCCCATGACGGCGTAGGTCCGGCGAGTGCTCGCACCGATGTCGCCGGAGAACGCCGGGCCGCGGTGGACGCCCGCACGGAGCGTCAGGGATGAGCCCTCGTCGAGAATCGCGCGCAGCGCGCGCAGCATCCGCTCCTCGTCCGCCCCGGTGGTCGACGGAGCACCGGCCGCCAGGTAGAGCTTGCCCCCGTCGACGTCGATGTCAGACTCGAGCCAGGTCAACCCGAGCTCCGACGTCACACGGCCCACGACAGCGCCGAGGGCGTCGAGCGCCTGGCCGAGTCCGGCCGGCCCTCGCTGTGCCAGCAGCGCCTCGACGCCGGTGAACTTCACGAAGGCGGCCGTGACCTGCCGGTGCTCCGCCTCGCCGGCCTCGAGCCGCAGAGAGGAGCGAAGCGCCACGGGCACGAACGGCTCGAGATCCACTGCCGAGCCCGGCTCGTCGGCGGTCTCGACGACGGGCGGGGCCGCGGCATCGGGCTCGCGGTCCAGCGCGAGCAGAGCGGCGCCGCCGCGCTCGCCGGCGAGCCACTCGGGCCCGACTGCAGCCGCGGTTGCGGGGCTGACGAGAACCTCGCCAGCGTCGGCCTCGTCCTCGAGCCTGATCGTGGCGGTCGCCGCCGGGCCCGCGATCACGAGCTCCTTGTGACTCGACTCGACGAGGAAGAAATGACAGGCCCCCGAGTAGATGCCGGTGGACATCCGGAGCCTCACCTCGCCGACCGAGCTCATCGTCCCGCCCGCGCGCTCGATGAACCACTGCATCTCCGAGGCCGCGCGGCAGGCTCGCTCGGCGTGCGCGTCGCCGGAGAAGAGAATCAGCAGAGCGTCGCCGCGAAACTTGAGAACGTCGCCTCCTCGGCGGTTCGCGATCCCGATCAGGCCTTCGAAAACACCGCTGATCGCCAGCACCAGCTCCTCGGCGCCCGCTCGACCTTTCGCCTGGAGCCTCTCGGCGAGAGCCGTGAATCCGGAAAGATCGACCGAGACCAGCGACCCGTCGAGCTCGCGCCATGGCTCGGCCGGCGTGCGTGCCGCCCAGTCGCGCACGAGCCGCGGCAGATACGGCTCCAGGGGTCCGTGCCGCTGCTCGTCCATACCCGGGCCGAGCGTACGCCTTCGCGCCGCGGATCGAAAGCTAAAGCGGTCTTTGCAATCCGGCGGAAAGGGATTAACGTCTTGCCGGGTTGTCTCCAGTCAGGAATCGACTGCGGATCGGCGTCAGCTTCTTCGGCGTGGTCCTCGCGTTGGCGCTCCCCGGAATTGCGCAGGCCCACCACAACCCGCCGGTCGACTTCCAGGCAGCGACCGCAGCCACGATCCCCACGATCGACGGGGTCATCGGCACCGGCGAATGGTCGGACACATCGGCGTACGACGTGACGATCGCCGGACTACCGGGCACGGTGCGGTTCAAGCACGACGCCGATTTCCTCTACGTCGCCTTGACGATGACCGACGACTCGGGCGGCTCGAAGGAGATGGGAGCGTTCTTCGACGACAACCACGACGGGATCAAGGACCCCGGCGAGGACGTGATGCTCGGGTTCGCCTCGCCCTTCTCGTTCGGTGCCGACTACTACTACAGCAGCGCCGGCGCCGCAGGAGCCACTCACTACGCGGACACGAGCACCGACGGAACGAATCCGCCCGGCGACGGCACCGACGACATCGTGGGAGCCGGGCAGGTCGCCGGCTCGGACATCTCGTTCGAGCTCCGCCACCCACTTTGCTCCGATGACACCGCGCACGACTTCTGCCTCACTCCCGGCGACACGGTCGGCGTGGACCTCATGTACGTCATCAACCAGACCGGTTTCATGTACCCGGGAGCGAGCGCAAACGACCCGAGCGACTGGGCGGACCTGACGCTCTCGGCCGCTCCGGCGCCGGCCGGGCACATCGTCTTCGAGTCGAACCGGGACGGCAACCTCGAGATCTACCGGATGAACGCCGACGGGTCGTCGCCGACGAGGCTGACCAACGACCCGGCGACGGACAATCTCCCCTCGATCTCGCCCGACGGGACGAAAGTCGCTTTCACGAGCGACCGCGAGGGGAGTCCCGACATCTACGTGATGAACATCGACGGCAGCGGCGTCACGAGGCTGACCTCCGACCCCGGCATCGAGGGGCAACCGGCCTGGTCGCCCGACGGCACGAAGATCGCCTACCAGGGCAGCATCATCGAGCAGTCCGACATCTTCGTCGTCGATGCGACCGGCGGCACTCCCGTGGACGTCACCAGCACGTCGGCGAACGAGGCCAGCGCTTCCTGGTCGCCGGACGGCACGCAACTCGTCTTCATGTCGGACCGCGACGGGAACGAAGAGGTCTACCGACAGAACGCGGACGGGACGGGGCCTGCGACGAGGCTGACGAACAACCCCGCTCGCGACGCGGACCCGGACTGGTCACCCGACGGACAGAAGATCGCCTTCTTCAGCGACCGCCCGGGCAGTTCCTGTTGCGGGACGGTCTGGACGATCAACGCCACGGACGGCTCCGGTGCGACCAACCTGACGAACGGCCCGATCTTCGACGCCGACCCGAGCTGGTCTCCGGACGGGTCGCGAATCGCGTTCGTCCGCGACGCCGGCGGGCAGAACTTCGAGGTCTGGACGGCGCTCGCAGATGGGACGGACCAGGTCGACCTGACGCCGATCGGCGGCCGGAACTCGTTCCCCGACTGGGGGCCGACCCCCTCGAACATGACCGCGGCGATCTCGATCGCCGCGCCCGAGAGCTCGGATCCCGGCGCCGCTTCGGCCCCGATCACCGACATCTCGCTCGACGCGATCCGCGGCGAGTCGCAGACGACGGCCGGTGCGCCGCTCGGCGGCATCCCGCTGGGCGGCATCCCACTCGGCGGCATCCCCCTCGGCGGCATCCCTCTCGGCGGGATCCCGCTGGGCGGAATCGGCTTCACGGCCGAGAACCTGAGCCAGAACGGCCTCGGCGGAGTGCCGCTCTCGACGATCCCGCTCAAGCTCCCGGACACGTGGGAGGCCCATCTCGCACTCGCCCCGGCGTTCAAGGGCACGCCGCCGCAGAACGTGACGCTGGCGCAGGTGCTAGGCACCCCGGTCGTCGACGGTGTCACGCTCGACAAGCTCAACCTCGCGTCGAGCCCACTCGCCGGCATCCCACTCGCCGGAATCGCCCTCGGCGGCCTTCCACTCGGGGGCATTCCGCTCGGCGGCATCGCCAACACACCGCCGGCTCAGAACCTGTCGGACTGGTGCGCCTACGTGAACCAGCAGCCGGGCTTCACCTGCTCGGGCGGCCCCAGCCTGAACGGGCAGACGATGCTCGGCCTCGCGTTGCAGGGCGTACCTCTCGGCGGCATCCCTCTCGGCGGCATTCCGCTCGGCGGCATTCCGCTCGGCGGCATCCCGCTCGGCGGGATCGCAGTCGGCACGCCGCTCGGCGGCATTCCGCTCGGCGGCATCAACCTCGTCGGCACTCCGCTCGGCGGCATTCCGCTCGGCGGCATCGACATGAGCCTCTCGCCACTCGGCGGCATCCAGCTGGGCCAGATCCCTGCAAGCGCAAAGCTCACGATCTTCAACTGCCCGACCGGCGCATTCGTGTGCGCAGACACCGACACGCTCGCGCAGGCGAAGGCTGCCGGCGCGATCAAGCAGAACGCGAAGCTGCAGGACCTCGGCTATTACAAGGACTCGAGCGGCAATGACATCACGCTCAAGGATCTCGTCAAGGGCCTGCCGCCCAACACGACGCTCGAGGATCTGCTCGCCACCGTCCTCCTGAAGACGGCCTACGACTGGGAGGCCCTGCCGCTCCCGGGCTTCCCGATCCAGGACTTCTCGACCGACGGCGGGACAGTGACCTACACCGTGTCCGTCCTGCTCAACGGCGGCGCGCCCCTGGTCGACAACGCAGCGATCAGCGTGCACCTGCCCCCGGGCGCACGGTACGTCCCGGACTCGACCCAGCTCTCGGGCGGGCCCGGAGCGATCGACGGCGAGCCGACGCTCCAGTCACCCGAGAACGAGCTCACCTGGCACGTGGACGGCATGGCGACCGACACGAGCTATGAGCTCACCTTCCATGCAAAGCCCGGGCTCAGCCTGGGCACCGAGGCGGCGACCGCGAAGATCAGCGCGACGGGCCTCGACGGAACCGTCACCGCTCCCGATCCGGCGGCGACGCTGATCACCGAGCCGGGCGAACCGGGGAACGGGCAACCTCAGACTGCGCAGCCGGCCCAGCCCGACACGCTCTACCTCGGCTACACGTCGAGCGGCTCGGACCGCGACTTCTTCCAGGTCCAGGCCGCCGCCGGCGAGCAGCTGACGATCCACCTGAGCCATCTGAAGGTGGACGACGACCTCGTCATCTACGGGCCGACGATCGCACCGCTGCGGACGCCGCATCCCGGCGCGGAGGCTCCCGCAGCGGGTGACGTTCCGTTCGAGCTCGGCCAGCGCACGCAGTCGATCACGCCCGAAGCGCTCAACGACGTGCCCCAGGACGCGCTCGGCCAACCCGTCCTCGACGTATCCGACAACCGCGGCCTCGCCGACGAAGAAGTGTCCGTGGTCTCGCCCGAAGGCGGGACGTACACGATCCAGGTGTCGAGCTTCGACGGCGGTTACAGCAACGACCCGTGGATGCTGCGCGTCGAGAGGTCGCCCGCGATTCCCCTGCCCGCGACGTGCACCAACCCGCACGGCCCCGGCGGAGGCGTGACCAAGACGATGCCCGCGGTGCCGGCAGCCGCGAGCACCCTCTATCTCTTCGCGTCGAAGCGGTTCGGCGACCTCTACGGCCTGCAGGCCGAGAACAGCGTGTTCGCCCAGCTGCAGACGCTTGCGGCGCGAAGCGATGCAGCGGGCGGCGCGGTGATTCCGGTCGATGCCAACGCGACTGTTCTGGCCGCCCTCAACGCCCGAGCCGCGGACTCATGCTCGCCTGCGAAGGCGAACGCCGTCGTGCGCGCGGTCGGCAACCTGCTCGACAACCCGCAGATCGTCAGGCCGTCGGTCAAGTACATCGTCGTCGTGGGCGACGATGCCGCCGGCGTGCCGTTCGGGCGTGTCCTCGACAACACCGCGTACGCGAACGAGCGCGGCTACGCGAGCACCTTCTTCGGCGCCTCGAACAACCAGTACCTGAGCACGTACGGTCTGGGCTTCCTCCCGACCGACGACGCGCTGGGCGACGTCAACTATTCCGGCCAGGGGCCGTATGTCCCCGAGCTCGCGGTCGGGCGCCTCGTCGAGACACCGACCCAGATCCTCAGCCAGATCACCCAGTACATCAACCGGAACGGTGCGATCAACCCAACTCGGGCTCTGACGACCGGCTACGACTTCCTCTCGGACGGCGCGGCGAAGATCTCCGCGGACTTCAAGGCCAAGGTGGGGACGAACAACGCACAGGAGCTGATCAACAACACCTGGACGAAGAACAACCTGCTTTCAGCGATGTTCCCGGCTTCGAACCCGCCCGTGCTCGACTCGATCAACGCTCATTACGACCACTTCCGGTCGCTGCCCGCCGACGAGAACGCCGCCCAGCGCGAGACGATCCTCTACACGACGGCCGACCTCGCGGGCCGCTCGACGGCCGGGCGCGTCATCTTCACGATGGGCTGCCATTCGGCCCTCCCGGTGTCCGATTTCGTCCTCGGTGACCCGCTGAAGCAGGACTGGGCCCAGGCCTACGCGCAGAGCGGAGCGATCGTCTACATGGGCAACACGGGCTACGGCCTCGGCGACACCGCGGCCGTGCTCTATTCGGAGAAGCTGAACGTGCTGTTCGCCGACCGGCTCGACGGCTCGATGACCATCGGCCAGGCGCTCGCGTTCGCGAAGCAGGAGTACGCGGCGACGCCGACCCAGAGCGGCTATCACCTGAAGGTGATCGACGAAGCGACGATGATGGGCCTGCCGATGTACCGGATCGGAACGGGCACCACGGCTCCGCCGGCGACGCCGGTGGTGACGACCACCGACTCGGCCACCGGACTGCCGACCGCGCCGTTCAACGTCACGCCGAGCTTCACTCGGGTCAACACGACAATCGGTAGCTACTACACATCGGACGACTTCTTCGCCGAGAACCGCCGCCCGATCGAGCCGACGACGAAGCTCGACGTCACGGAGCCGGGGCTCGTGGCGCACGGCGCACTGCTCACCGCGCTCAACTCGACGGACGAGACCGGTTTCGACGCCGCGTTCAGCCGGGTCGTCGACGACTTCTCGGCCTTCACGCCCGAGCTCGTGGGCGACGTCAGCTACCCGACGAAGCTGCAGTCGATCGCCTCGCTTGCGACTCCGAACGGCACGCGGCAGCGGCTCGTGCTCTTCAGCGGGCAATTCCGGAGCGACGGCACGCCCGAGGCGCAGGGCATTGGGACTCAGCGGCGCTTTACAGCGCTATCGGGCAACGTCTTCTACACGGCTCCGAGCGTCACCGACTTCACACCGCCGAGCTTCGGCCCGGTCGAGGTGACGAAGGCGGCCAATACGGTCGGGTTCGCAGTCGACGCCACGGACGACGTCGGCGGAGCGAATGGCGTCAAGAGAGTGCTCGTCCTCTACAGAGACGAGAGCGGAACCTGGAAGTCGATCGAGATGTCGCACAGCGCGTCCCACTGGAGCGGCGCAGGGCCGCTGGTCGGCAACTCGCTCGAGTGGATGGTGCAGGGAGTCGACAGCTTCGGCAACGTCTCCGTGACCAGCAACAAGGCGCTCCTCAAGTCCGTCGTGACACCACCGCCGACGGGCAACATCGAGGCACACGTGACCGGCCCGCAGACGAACGGCTGGTTCACGGACGCGGCCGCGGTGACGATCAGCGGCGCGCCCGACATCGAGTACAGCCTCGACGGCGCGCCGTTCACGCCCGGGACGTCGCTCTCCGTGAACGGGACAGACATCCACTCGTTGGACTTCCAGGGAAGCGACGGCTCTCATGGAACGCTGGCCATCCCGATCGACGTAACGAACCCCACGGTGACGGTGAACACGACGTACGGCTTCGGCTCGGTCGCGCACGCGACCTGTGCCGACGCCGGCTCCGGGATCGACACGTGCACCGTCCCGGATCCTCTCGATACGACGTCGGTCGGGTTGAAGACGATCCATGCCCACGCCGTGGATCGAGCCGGCAACGTCTTCGACAGCGATCTGACGTACCGCGTGACCGCCTACACGTTCACCGGCTTCTTCTCGCCGATCAACAACCTGCCGGCGATCAACGACGCCAATGCAGGCAGCTCCGTACCCATCAAGTTCAGCCTCTCCGGCTTCCGCAGCCTCGACCTGTTTGCGCCTGGATATCCGGCAACGCAGGCGATGACGACCTGCGGAGGCG
Source organism: uncultured Actinomycetes bacterium (assembly GCA_963812695.1). Taxonomy (GTDB): domain Bacteria; phylum Actinomycetota; class Thermoleophilia; order Gaiellales; family Gaiellaceae; genus VAXT01. The sequence goes on along the minus strand of CAWEWD010000003.1, from coordinate 95,516 downwards.
CCCTGACCGGCCCTCTGGTGCCGACCATGCCGAACGGATTCACCTACGACCCGCTGTTGGATCAGTACACCTACGTCTGGAAGACCGACCGCAACTGGCGAGGATGCCGCCAGCTGATCGTGCGCCTGAAAGACGGCACCGAGAAGCGGGCCAACTTCAGGTTCAACTGAGAGGCGCTTCGCCCGCGTGTCTGCCCGGGGAACACGCCGCTAGAATCTGGACCGACGCCGAGCAGAAATCCCTGCAAAGCGCGCCAAAAACGCCCCCGTAGCTCAGTGGATAGAGCAGCGGTTTCCTAAACCGCGTGCGCATGTTCGATTCATGCCGGGGGCACTCTCGAAAGCCCTGCTAACCCATTGACCGACGTCGGATTGAGTGCGACCCAGGTACGAAGGCTAGATGGCGTGCAGCGCGGCCAGTCGCGCGCGGCTCGCGCGAGCCTCGTTCGGCGCACGCACTGCCGGCAAAGGTTGTGCCTCGAACGACATGTCCGGGCGGAACGAGTCCTGCCCGACGATCCGTCCGCCGCTCACCGCGAGCACGGATCCCTCAGGCACCTCGCGCTTGCGGAGCTTGACGGACGAATACTCCTCCACCAGGTCCAGCGCTGCGCACGTCGACGCGAAGAAGAGCTCCTTCGTCGCGGTGCCGATCCACAGCGGCCGGCCCATCCCGCGAGCAAGCACCAGCTCCTCCCGGCCTTCGTCGAGCCAGGCCGTCGCCATCGAGCCGACCAATCGCTCGAGCGCGTGGGCGGTGCGTCCCCGTGATTGCTCGGCAAGCGCGAAGATCAGCTCCGAGTCGACGGTCATGCTGGGCTCGGCACGAGCGATGCCATCAGCTGCGAACAACTCGTCGTCATTGGCGATCGTGCCGTTGTGGATCCCGACGACCGCTCCATGACGGATCGGATGGTTGTTGGCCACGACACGCGGATGACCCTTTGTGTAGTCCCGGACGTGCACGAGGAGCTGGGTGGCGGTTTGGGGCACCTCGAGGCGGTCGAGGAGCTCGCTTGCGCCCGTACGCTGCTTGTACACCGTGACTTTCGAGTCGTCGCCGCGGTAGGCGAAGCCCACTGAGTCCGCCCCGCGCTCGGCGATGCCCGCCAGCAAGGCCCGGGCGGCCACCGTCCGATCGACGGTGCTCTCGAGAGAGAAGCTGTATCCGGCGATCCCGCACATGAGCCGACCTTCACGCTCCTGACTGTCACAGTGCTGGTGAGAACCGGCTCCTTCGTCCTCCTGGTGCACTCAGGCCCGATGTGACAGTCGAAGAGGGATTCGGAGCCTCGACGGCTTCCGTATGGGAACCTTGCGCACCAGGCACTGTAACAGCCTAGTTCGCAACGTAGAGCTAGAGGGCTACGTTTTCCTACGTTATCTACGTAGAAGACAGCGTTCGGCCACGTCCTGTGGTAGGACCTCCTCGACCTTCCTGAACCGCTACCGAAGGAGATTGCATGCCGAAAGTCGTCATCACCCACGCGGTCGAAGACCTCGATCGTTGGCTCGCAGGGCAAGTCGGAGCGCGCCGCGGCGATCGAGTCCGGCACCGGCTCGAACGTCACCGACTTCGTCGCACACGACGGCAGCAACAACATCGCCATCACCGCCGACGTCCAGGACGTCGATGCTCTTCGGGGCGATGTTGACCTCGCCGCCGGCCGAGGTCGCGTCCGCGATGGAGGCGCACGGCGTCGTCCCACCAATCACGGCCTACGTCGCAGCCGACTAGATCGACGGCCGCGGGGCACTTGGCGGCGCGGTCTACACTCATGCACATGCGTAGCGCTGTTCACGATCCGGATCAGCTTCTCATCGAGCAGATGCTCGCGCCGCCGCCGCTCGAGGATGCTCAGCGGTCCCTTGAGTACTGGCAGGCCCGCCGCAAGCAGCTTCCGTTCCACCGGCGCAGCGCTCGCCGCGAGGCGAAGGCGATGACCGTGCGCTGGCAGGAGCGCGTGCGCGCGGCAGAGCTCGCTCGCTTCGAGGCGAGCCCGATCGGGCGGCTGCTCGCCCGTATCGGAATCTCGAGCGTCTGGTTCCAACGGGTCCAGCTCGCGTCGCAGCTCATGTCCTGGGTCGTCTGGGCCGTCGTGCTGCGGAAGGTGAAGCTCGTCCTCGGGAGCTTCGCTCTGATCGGCGCCCTGATCGTGGTCTTGCTCGTCGTCGTGATCGCCCAGCTGACCTAGGGCCGAAACTGTGCGAACATATGTTCGTGCTGGCGGACGCGACGATCCTCCACGCAGACGTGGACGCGTTCTTCGCTGCGGTCGAGCAGCGCGACCGGCCTGAGCTTCGCGGGCGGCCCGTGCTCGTCGGCGCGGGCGTCGTGCTCTGCCCGAGCTACGAGGCGAAGGCACGCGGCGTCCAGACTGCGATGGGCGTCCGGCGCGCGCTTCGGCTCTGCCCGGGCGCCGTCGTCGTGCGGCCGCGCATGTCGGCCTACTCCGAGGCGAGCAAGGCCGTGTACCGGGTCTTCGACGACGCGACGCCGCTCGTCGAAGGCCTCTCGATCGACGAGGCGTTCCTCGACGTCCGCGGGCTGCGCCGGCTCGCCGGCTCTCCGCTCGAGATCGCGACGCGGCTCCGCGAGGCCGTGCGCGAGCGCGTCGGCTTGCCGATCACCGTCGGGATCGCGCGCACGAAGTTCCTGGCCAAGGTCGCGAGCGGCGTGGCCAAGCCGGACGGCCTCCTGCTCGTGCCGCCGGACCGCGAGCTCGAGTTCCTGCACCCGCTTCCGGTCGAGCGGCTCTGGGGCGTCGGGAACGTGACGGCGAGGAGGCTCAACGACGCCGGGATCACGACCGTGCGCCAGGTCGCGGAGCTGCCCGAGAACGCCCTCGTCACGATGCTCGGCCGCGCGTCCGGCCGCCACCTGCATGCGCTCGCCCACAACCGCGACCCACGTCCGGTTCAGACTCGAAGACGACGCCGCTCGATGGGAGCCCAGCGGGCACTCGGGTGGAGACCGACCTCGATGGCCGAGGTCGACACCTCCCTGATCGGGCTCGTGGAGCGAGTCACACGCCGCATGCGGGCCGCGGACCGGCTCGGTCGCACCGTCGTCCTCCGGCTGCGCTTCGACGACTCGTCACGCGCCACGCGCTCGCAGACGCTGCCGTACGCGACCGCGAACACGCGGACGATTCTCATCGCGGCCCGCGAGCTGCTCGAGGTCGCGCTGCCGCTGATCGAGCGCCAGGGGATCACGCTCGTCGGCGTGTCGATCAGCAACCTCGACGACGACCTGGGCCAGCTGAGGCTGCCGCTCGACGGGTCCTGGAGCGACACGCTCGATGCGGCGCTCGACGAGGTGCGGGTGCGGTTCGGATCGGCCGCGATCACGCGCGCCGCGCTCCTCGGGCGGCGGCAGGGATTGACGATTCCGCTGCTCCCTGACTGATTCCCGGGTTGCAAGACGAACGTATGTTCGCTTTCATTTGAGGAGTGCAGCTCGCCCTCGACTCGCTCGACCGGCTCGTGGACACACTCGAGGAGCGCGGTCCGCTGACCGCCGTCGAGGCCGCGCGTGCGCTCTTCGCGACGAGCTCGATCCCCGACGGTCTCGCCCAGTCGCTGCTGGAAGAGGTCACAGCAGGCGACAGCCGGGTCGTCTGCACGGGAACGACCGTCTCCCTCGTCGGCGGCCGCCCCGATCCGCCGCTCGAAGAAGCTGAGCTCGTCGTCTTCGACCTCGAGACGACCGGGCTCGCGGCCGGCCGTGACCAGATCTGCGAGATCGGTGCGGTGCGGGTGAAGGGCCTCGAGCTCGTCGACTCGTTCCAGTCGCTCGTCAATCCGCGGATCGCGCTGCCCGAGCCGATCGCCCGGCTGACCGGTCTTCGCGAACAGGAGCTGCGAGGCGCGCCGTCGGTCTCGACCGTCGTGCGGCGCTTTCTCGCGTTCGCGGGCGACGAGCTGCTCGTGGCGCACAACGCCCGGTTCGACCAGCGCTTCCTCGAACGGCAGCTGGGCGACCGGCGCCTCTCCGAGCCACCGCTCTGCACGGCCGCGCTCGCACGGCGCCTGCTCGAAGGACGGCTCCGCCGCGTCGGCCTCGCCTCGCTTGCCAACTTCTTCGGCGTCCCGACGGAGCCGTGCCACCGCGCGCTGCCCGACGCCGAGGCGACGGCTCAGGTGCTCGTGCACCTGATCGGGCTGGCGCAGGAACGCGGTGCGAGGACACTGTCGGAGCTGCGCGGCCTGGCCGCGCCCCGCAAGCGCAGGGTGCACGGGAAGCGGCAACTCGCGCGCGGCGCACCGAGCCGGCCCGGCGTCTATCTGTTCCGCGACCGACACGATCAGGTGCTCTACGTCGGCCGGGCCCGCGACCTGCGAGCACGGCTGCGCTCGTACTTCCGCAGCGACCGCCAGCGGCCGTCGGTCGAAGCAGCGCTGCTGGCCCTGGCGCGGATCGAGTGGCGCGTCCTCGGCTCCGAGCTCGAGGCCGCGCTCGAGGAGCTGCGCCTGATCCGCGAGCTGGAGCCGCCGGCCAACTCGCGCGGGCGCCGCAAGGAGCAGGGCGTCTACCTGCAGCGCCGCGGCGACGAGTTCGTCGTCTCCAAGAAGCCCGGGCCGCTCGGGCCGATCGGCTCGCGGCGGCAAGCGTCGCTCGCCGCGCGCGCGCTCGCTTCCTGCACGGACGCAGAGCTCGACACCCTGCTCCAGGACGGTCCACTCCCGCGCCTGCGTGCACGGCTCGACCATCTGTCCGAGAGCCAGCGCTACGAGGAGGCTGCCCGGCTCCGCGATCGGATCGAGGCGCTGGAGAAGATCGTCGAGCGCCTGCGCCGGCTGGACCGGCTGCGCAGGCTCGAGCTCTGCCTGATCGCGCCGGCGATTGAGCCAGGCTGGCAGAAGGCGTTTTTCGTTTCCGGAGGCGCTGTGCGTGCGGTCCGCCCTCTAGCTCCCGGCGCTGGGGCGCGCATCGAGATCGAAGCGGGCATCGCGCTCTGCCGCTCCGGCGAGGAGCTCGACGAGGCGCTGACCCCGACCCAGGCGGAGGACCTCATGCTCCTGCACGGCTTCATCCGCCGTCCTCCGCCGGAGCTGGCCGTCCTTCCGCTCGATGCCGAACGACTCGCCGAGCACCTCAGCGGCGGGCGCCTGCCGCGAGCCGCATGACCCGAGGCGTGTAACGCAAGAGGCGCCTCGCGACAGATAGAGGTATGGCCGTGCAATCGACCGGAACGCCAGAAGCCCGATTCCGCCCCGTCTTCGCCCACCTCGGCGCGGTCACGGCGTATGCGCGCCGGCGCGGAAGTCTCGACGCGGACGCGCTCGCGGCCGAGGTCATGACCATCGCGTGGCGCCGGCTGGCCGACGTTCCCGAAGACGATCCCCGGCCCTGGCTCTACGCGACGGCGAGGAACCTCCTGCTTGCCGAGTCGCGCAAGGCCTCAACCGAACGGCGGCACCGCCACGAGCTCGTCGCGCCGGAGACCGCAGCCGCCGTTTTCGAGCTCGACCCCCAGCTCGCAGAAGCCCTGAGCGAGCTCTCGCCGCTCGACCGCGAGGCGATCCTCCTGACCGCCTGGGAGGAGCTGACCCCGACCGAGGCCGCCCGCGCGCTCGGCATCAAGCCGACGGCGTTCCGCGTGCGCCTCCTGCGGGCCCGGCGGCGTGTCGAGGCCAAACTCGACGAGCTCACGACAGCACCCGACACCAAGCTGACCATGGAGAGGACATGACGAGCGACTCGCTTCTCACCCGCCTGCAAGCCGCAAACCCGGAGCGCCTGATCGTGCAGACCGACTCCTTCGACCTCTTCAACGAGATCACTGCGCGGCCCGGCGACACGAGGTTGGTCACGAAGGCGCGCGCGCCGTTCTTCCGCCGCCGCCCGGGGCTGGCGCTCGCCGTCGCATTCGCGGCCGCCGCGCTCCTCGCCTCGACTGCCTTCGCGATCTCGCGGCTCGTCGGCAGCGATGTCGTCGGCCCCGACGTTACGAAGGTCGAGTACCTGCACGCGCAGAGCCAGCTCGAGCTGCCGCCGGGTGCGACCTGGCCCCGCCTCGACTTCGGCCCGGCCAACAGCGTCACGGGTCGCGGCGCAGGAGGCGGGATCGCCGTGCTGAACGCACAGAACGCATGGGAGTGCTACTGGGTGCGCTCGATCGGGTCCGGCGACACCGCCGGCCAGGCCCGCGCCCACGCCGCGCTGGACAACCTGCTGGCGGACAACATCATCGAGGCCCCCGCCGGCGCGGACGAGAACTGGATGCCCGCGAACCGGTCCAACGTCCCGCTGGCCGTCTTCGCGCATGACGGCGGCCTCGACTCGATCAGGGCGAACTACGCGGCCGCCGCCGCTGGACATCCGCGCGGTCTCGCCCAGAGCTGTTACGCGAACGCTCCGGGGACGATCCCGGGCAAGTAGCGCTCAGCGCCGGCCGACGACGAGGTTGACCTTCGTCCCGCGCGTGCGCACCGACCCGGCCTTCGGGCTCTGGGCCAGCACCTTGCCGACGCGGGTCTTCGCCGAGCGGGCCCGGCGCACGCGGCCGGTGTTGCAGTTCGCGTTTCCGATCTTCTTGCGCGCGACGGCGAGTCGCATCCCGATCACGCGCGGCACGCGGCACTGGGCCTGGGGCGCCGGCGGCGGCGTACCGAGTGGGTCTCGCACGAAAACGTCCGTGAAGCGGTTCGAGTCGCCGGGAACGATGTTCGAGGCGTCCGACTCGAAAGCCGCGACGTGCCCATTTCCGGAGATCGCCGGCCGCACGCTGTCGCCGTTCGCCTCTTCGCCTCCGGCGGCGACGCTCACACGCTTCGTCGCGCCGCTTCGCCGGTCGTAGACGAACACGTCGGTCGCCCCGTTGGCGTCGCCGGAGACGAGGTTCGACGCATCCGAGTAGAACGCGACGTAGCGCCCGTCGGCGCTGATCGACGGACGGAAGCTCTCGCCGTTCGACTGGGTGCCGGAGTCGTCCACGCTCACGCGGGTCGTCACGGTCGTCGCGCGGTCGTTGACGAACACGTCGAACGAGTCGTTCGTGTCGCCCCAGACGAGATCCCAGTCGTCCGAGTCGAACGCGACGTAGCGCCCGTCCGCGCTGATCGACGGCCGCTGGCTGTCCCCCTCGGCTTCGTAGTGGCCGGTGAACTCGCTGACGCGCTCGGTCGTGTTCGCCGTCAGGTCGCGGACGAAGATGTCACCGCCCTCGTTCTCGTCGTCCGGGATCAGGTTGTCCGCGAAGGACTGGTAGGCGACGAACTTGCCGTCGGCGCTGAGAACCGGCGTCGCGCTCTCGAGATCGCCCTGCACGCCGTTCGAGTCGACGCTCACGTTGACCGCGGTCCCCGCCTGCCGGTCGTAGACGAACGCGTCGCGCAGGTTGTTCGCGTCCCCGTTGACGATGTTGGAGGCGACGGACGTGAACGCGACCAGGCGTCCGTCAGCGCTCAATGACGGCTGGTCGCTGCCTCCGTTCGCCTGGCTCCCGTCGAAGCCGACGCTGACCCGAGTCGTCGTGTTCGCCTGGCGGTCGCGGATGAAGATGTCGTTCGCGTCGTTCGTGTCACCGTCGACGAGGTTCGTGGCCGCGGACGAGAAGGCGACGTAGCGGCCGTCCGAGCTGAGCGCCGGGGCGAAACTGTCGCCGTTCGCCTCGGCACCCGAGCTGCTGACGCTGACGCGGGTCGTCTCGCCCGTCTGCAGGTCGCGCACGAAGACGTCGCGGGCGCCGTTCGTGTCCCCGGCGACGAGGTTGGACGCGTCGGAGTAGAACGCGACGTACCGCCCGTCCGCGCTGATCGCCGGCACGAAGCTGCTGCCGTTCCCCTGGCCGCCGCCGGTCGCAGTGCTGACGCGCGTCGTCGAGCCTGGGCCTGCGCCGGCAGCCGGAAGCACCAGCAGCGCTGCGCCCACGCACGCCAGTCGGATGGCGCCCTTCCCCCTCCGCACATCTAGGTTCTATCTCGATTCCGCGCCGAAGCCAAGCGCGAACGGTCGCGCTCAGGCCACCTCGGCGCGCGCGACGTTCTCCAGCGCGGCGCGGAGACCCACCGCGAGCGCCCCAGCGAGCACCGCGGCCTCGCCGACGGTCGACACTTCGACCTGCGGCGGGAACGGCAGCCACGAGGCGAGCAGCCGCCGCACCGGATCGAGTAGAAGATCGCCGTTGGAGCCGATCCCGCCTCCCAGCACGACGAGCTCGACGTCGAGGACTGCCGCGACAGGCGCGAGGTGGAGCGCGATCCGGCGGGCGACCTCGGCGACCACCAGCTGCGCCGCTTCGTCTCCTCGGCGCGCCGCGTCGAAGACCGATCGCGCGTCGAACGGAGCCCGCAGGCTCGTCTCGTCGTGCTGCCTCGCCGCGGCAGCCGCGATGTCGACCACCTGCGGAGCCGACGGGTCGACGTCCTCGTCGAGCGGATCGAGCGCGAAGTCGATCTCCCCGGCGAAGCCGTGCCGTCCCGTGTGGAGCTCGCCGCGGAGCACGATCCCGGCTCCCATGCCCGTGCCGACCGAGAGGAAGACGAAGTCGTCCACGCCGCGCGCCACGCCCAGCCTGCGCTCGCCGAGCGCGGCCAGGTTGATGTCGTTCTCGAGCGTGATCGGGAGCCCGAGGCGGGCTTCGAGCTCGGCCTCGAAGGGCCGCCCCTCGAGCCCGGGAACGTTGGCGGCGAGCTGGAGCGTGCCGTCCGCCGCGCCGGTCACACCCGGAACGCCGACGACGACGCCGTCGATCAGCTCGCCGGGCAGGCCCGTGGCCGCGACGAGAGCGTCGCGAAGCTCGGCCACCGCCGCGAGAGCGCGCTCCGCGTCGGCGCCCTGAAGCTCGACGTCCTGGCGCGCGCGGATCGTCCCGCTCAGGTCGCAGATCGCGCCGCGCAGGAACCGCGCGCCGAGGTCGAGGCCGAGAACGAGCGCCGCCTCCGGAACGGGCTCGAAGTAGACGGCGCCGTAGCTCGGCCCGCTCGGAGCCTCGGCGCTCTCTCGCACGAGCCCGGCCTCGACCAGCGAGCGGAGCGCGAGCGAGACGGTCGGCTTCGAGATCCCGGCCCGCCTCGAAATCTCTGCGCGTGAGACGGGAGCCAGGTCGCGCACCAGCCCGAGCACGGTCTGCTCGTTGAGGCGCTTGAGGAGCGGCGGCGCCGCCGGGGACGGTCGGGTCGTTTCTGCCATCTCGTCAAGAAGACTTACCAAATCTTATGGACGGATGCGAGTTGACTCCGACCGCTGAGTGCGTTATCTATCCGCCCTGTAAAGGTACTTAACGAGAAATCCTGGTGAGGAGGCTCTCGATGATCCGTGTCGTCGCTGCACTGTCCGCCGTCCTGGGTGCACTGGTTCTCGCCGGTTGCGGAGGCGGCGGGTCGAAGGACTCGTCGTCGAAGGACACCGCGGCCGCGGACAAGACCCCGGTCACGCTCACGTTCTGGAGCCCCTTCACCGCCCGCGAGCTCAAGGTCATGAACGAGGGCCTTGCGAAGTTCCACACGAAGTACCCGTGGATCACCGTCAAGAGTGTCGGCGCGATCACCGCCGACAAGCTGACCGCCGCGATCCACGCCGGCAACCCGCCCGACGTGGCGTCGATGTTCGAGACCGACAGCCTGGGCGCGTTCTGCAACTCCGGAGCCTGGCAGGACCTGAACCACTTCATCGACGCGGACAAGTTCGACATGAACCAGTTCCCGAAGACGATCCGCGACTACACGGCGTACAAGGACAAGCGCTGCGCACTCCCCTTCCTCGCCGACTCCTACGGCCTCTACTACAACAAGAAGATGCTCGCTGATGCGGGCATCGCCGCGCCGCCCAAGACCGTCGACGAGCTGGCCGCGGACGCGAAGAAGCTCACGGTCCGCAACCCGGACGGCTCGCTGAAGGTCGTCGGCTTCAACCCGCTGATGGGCTGGTACGAGAACGCGCCCGTCCACTGGGGCCCGATGTGGGGCGCGACGTGGATGAACGGCGACAAGTCGGGGCTCGCCGACTCTCCCGGCTGGGAAGAGATGGCCCGCTGGCAGAAGAAGCTCATCGACTGGTACGGGTACGACAACCTCGTCCGCTGGCAGGCGAGCTCGGGTGACGAGTTCTCGGCCTCGAACGCCTTCGAGACCGGCAAGGTCGCGATGAACCTCGACGGCGAGTACCGCATCGGCTTCATCAAGGCCGAGGCGCCGAAGCTCGACTTCGGGACGGCGCCGCTGCCCGTCTCCAAGCCGGACCTCTTCGGCTCGGGCTTCGTCATCGGGACGATCATGGGCCTGCCGAAAGGCGCGAAGCACCCGGACCCGGCGTGGCTCTTCCTGAAGTACTTCTCGACCGACCCGACCACGCTCGCGCAGATGGCGAACGGGCTGCAGAACATCCCGTCCACGCTCGCCTCGCTCAAGTCGCCGGAGCTCAAGCTCGACCCCAGGTTCAAGACGTTCCTGAACGTCTTCGCCAACCCGAAGTCGAGCACCCAGCCGGTGCTCTCGATCGGCGCGCAGAACCAGACCCTGTTCGCGTCGTTCCTGGAGAAGTGGCAGGCGGGGCACGTGAAGGACGAAGATCTCCAGGCCGGCATCGCGAACGTGGACAAGCAGATCAACGCAGCGCTCGAGCAGGCTGGAAGCAACGTGCCGTGAGCACCGTTGAGGGTGTCTTTGCCCTCACCGGGCCTGCGGCGGTCGCGCGCCTGAAGGCAAAGAAGCGCGCCGCCTGGCGCCGCCGCGGGCTCGTCTTGCTCCTGATGAGCCCCTGGATCGTCGGCTTCACCGCGTTCTTCGGCTACCCGCTCGTCTCGAGCCTGTTCCTTTCCTTCACGCACTACGACCTGCTCTCGTCGCCGCGCTGGGTTGGGCTCGCGAACTACAAGTTCCTGTTCCAGCAGGACCAGCAGGTGTGGCCGGCGGTCAAGAACACGCTCTGGCTGATGGTCTTTTTCGTCCCGCTCCAGGTCATCTTCGCGTTCGGGGTCGCGCTCATGCTCTCGCGCGCGCGACGCGGGATCGGGTTCTTCCGCACGGTCTTCTATCTCCCCGCGCTCGCCCCTGTGGTCGCGGCGACGCTCGCCTTCGTCTACCTGCTGAACCCGGCTACGGGCCCCGTGAACATCGCCCTCGGCCACCTCGGGATCCAGGGCCCGCTCTGGTTCAACTCGCCCTCGTGGTCGAAGCCGTCTCTGACTCTGCTCGGGCTCTGGGGGGTCGGCAACCTGATGATCATCTTCCTGGCCGCGGTCATCGACGTGCCCCGCCACCTCTACGAGTCGTCGCAACTGGACGGCGCCGGCCCGATCCAGCGGATCCGCTACGTGACGCTCCCGTCGATCAGCCCCGTGATCCTGTTCGCAGTCGTGATCGGGGTGATCGACAGCATGCAGTACTTCACCCAGGCGTACGTCGCGGCCGGCGTCGCACAGGGCCAGGCGGCGTCGGAGAGCGCCACGAACCTCGGCTACCCGGAGGACTCGACGCTCTTCTACCCCGTGCTCCTCTACCAGCAGGGATTCCGCTACTTCAACATGGGCTACGCGTCGGCGATGGCGATGCTCCTGCTGGTCGTCGCGCTCGCGGTCACGCTCCTGATCCTGCGCAGCTCCCGGCTCTGGGTCTTCTACCAGGGGGCCGGGCGAAGATGAGCACAGCCGCACCGGCCGTGGCACAGGTCGAACGGCGCAAGCCGCCCGCGGCCGTGCGCCGGAGGCGATTCCTGATCGCGGTCGCGGATCACTCCCTGCTGATCGCGGCGTCGATCATGTTTCTCGCGCCCTTCGTCTTCATCGTGCTCACGTCGCTGATGACGAACGAGCAGGCGCTCTCGCCGAGGCTCTGGCCGAGCCCGTTCCGGTGGGCCAACTTCGCGGACGTGTTCCACACGGCGCCGATCTGGCGCTACGGGCTGAACACGACGTACTACGCGGTGCTGGCGACGTTCGGCGTGCTCGTCTCGAGCATCCCGGTCGCCTACGCGCTGTCGCGGCTGCGCTGGAGGGGCCGGGACGTCGCGTTCATCCTCGTCCTGATCGCGATGATGCTGCCGGTCCAGATCACGGTCATCCCGGTCTACGTCCTCTTCTCGAAGCTCCACCTGATCGGGTCGCTGTGGCCCCTGATCATCCCGAACTTCCTCGGCGACGCCTTCTCGATCTTCCTCCTGCGCCAGTTCTTCCTGACCATTCCCGAGGAGTACTCGGACGCGGCGCGGGTCGACGGGTGCGGCGAGCTGCGGATCCTCGTCTCGGTCTTCCTGCGGCTGGCGAAGCCGGCGATCGCGGCGGTCGCGCTGTTCGAGTTCCTGTTCTGCTTCAACGACTTCTTCGGGCCGCTCCTGTACACGAGCGAGAACCCGAATCACTGGACGCTCTCGCTCGGCCTCGCGCAGTTCCGGACGATCTACCAGGTGCAGTGGAACCTGACCATGGCGGCGACGCTGCTCTTCATGGCGCCGGTGATCATCGTCTTCTTCCTCGCGCAGCGGGCGTTCGTGGAGGGCGTGACCCTGACGGGGGTGAAGGGATGAAGATCGCAGTCGTCGGCGGCGGCTCGACCTACACGCCGGAGCTCGTGTCCGGGCTCGCCGGCGAGCGCCAGCGCCTCGACGTGACGGAGCTCGTTCTCCAGGACATCGACCCGGAGCGGCTGGAGGTCGTCGGCGGGCTCGCAGGACGGATGCTCGAGCGGGGCGGGTTCCCGGGCGCTCTGACGCTGACGGACGATCTCGACAGAGCGCTCGACGGAGCCGACTTCGTGCTCGTCCAGATCCGCGTCGGCGGTCAGCAGGCGCGGCTCTCCGACGAGACGGTGCCGCTCGCGTGCGGGTGCGTCGGGCAGGAGACCACTGGCGCGGGCGGTCTCGCCAAGGCGCTTCGGACGGTTCCAGTCGTGCTCTCGATCGCCGACCGGGCGCGTGAGCTCACGGCCGACGGCGCCTGGATCGTCGACTTCACGAACCCGGTCGGAATCGTCACGCGGGCGCTGCTCGATGCGGGCCACCGCGCCGTCGGGCTTTGCAACGTCGCGATCGGATTCCAGCGCACGGTCTCCCGCTTGCTCGATGTCGAGCCGCAGCGCCTCGTCGTCGACCAGGTCGGCCTCAATCACCTGACGTGGGTGCGCGCAGTGCTCCTCGACGGCAAGGACGTCCTACCCGAGCTGATCTCGAACCACGGCGACGAGCTGGCCGGCTCGTCGCACGTGCCGCGCGAGGCGCTCGAAGAGCTCGGTGCCGTGCCCTCGTACTACCTCCGCTACTTCTACGCCCACGACGCGGTGCTCGCCGAACAGCGCCGGGGCGTGCCGCGCGCGGCGGAAGTCGCCGAGATCGAGCGCGGGCTCCTCGAGCTGTACCGGGACCCCGAGCTGGCAGAGAAGCCGGCGCTCCTCGAGCAGCGCGGCGGCGCCTTCTACAGCGAGGCCGCGGTCGGGCTGATCGCGTCGCTCGTGGCGGGTAACGGCGAGGTGCACGAGGTCGACCTCCGGAACGAAGGGACGCTGGAAGGACTCGCCGCGGACGACGTCGTCGAGGTGCCTGCCCGCGTCTCCCCCGATCTCATCGAGCCCCTCCCCCAGAAGCCGCTCGCGCCCGAGCTGCTCGGCCTCGTCCAGCACGTCGCGGCCTACGAGCGCCTCGCGGTGCGAGCGGCACTCTCGGGAGACCCGGCCGATGTGCGCAAGGCGCTGCTCGCGCATCCGCTGATCGGCCAGTGGGACATCGCGAGCGAGCTGGTCGAGCTTCTGCGAGCGGCCGGCGAGGCGCGCGTATGAGCGTCGCGCTCCTCGCGGTCGACGGTGGCGCGACGAAGACCGACCTCGCGCTCGTGGCCGCCGACGGCGCGGTTCTCGCGCTCGAACGAGGCCCGCTCAGCTCGCCGCACTACCTCGGGCTCGAAGGCTCGTTGGACGTGCTCGCGGAGCTGCTCGACCGCGCGGCGGTCGCCGCCGGAGTTCCGACCGACGACGGACCGGTGACCGACCTCGCCCAGCTGTTGGTCGCCGGGCTCGACCTGCCGTCGGAGGTCGAGAACTTCCATGCCGCGGTCGGAGCGCGGCGGTGGTCGGCGAGGACGATCGTCGACAACGACACGTTCGCGATCCTGCGCGCCGGCACCGAGCAGGGCTGGGGCGTGGCCGTCGTCTGCGGAACGGGGATCAACTGCGTCGGCATCGCGCCCGACGGGCGCCATGCGCGGTTCCCCGCGCTCGGGGCGATCACGGGCGACTGGGGCGGCGGCTACGACGTCGGCCTGGCGGCGGTCTCGGCCGCGGCTCGGAGCGAGGACGGGCGCGGACACAAGACGGCGCTCGAACAAGCCGTTCCGGGGCATTTCGGACTCACGACGCCGACCGAGCTGGCGGAGGCGATCCACCACGGCCGGATCCCGCAGAAGCGACTCGGCGAGCTGCCGCGCGTCGTCTTCGCAGAGGCCGCGGAAGACGAGGTCGCCGCAGCAATCGTCCAACGCCTCGCCGACGAAGTCGTCGCCCTCGCCAGAGTCGCGCTCGAGCGCCTCGACCTGACGACCGAGCCGGTCGAAGTCCTGCTCGGAGGCGGCCTACTGCGGCCGGGGAACGGCACACTCGAAAGCGCGATCGAAACGGGCCTCCGCGAGGTCGGGCACGCGATCACGGTCCGTAACACCGAGTCGCCGCCGATCGTCGGAGCCGCGCTCCTCGGCCTCGACGAGCTCGGCGCAGGCACCCAGGCACAGGAGCGGGCCCGACGTGAGCTCGACGACGCAGTTGCGGCGATCGAGCCGGAAAGGGCCGCCGGTGGCTGACGTCCGGTTCCTGCAGGCGACGAGGCACTACCCCGGCAGCGAGGCGCCCGCAGTCGACGCGCTCGACCTCCACGTCGCGGACGGCGAGTTCATGGTCCTCGTCGGGCCATCGGGCTCCGGCAAGACGACCGCACTCCGCATGCTCGCCGGCCTCGAGGAAGTCGACTCCGGAGCGGTCTACATCGGCGAGCGCGACGTCACCTACGTCCCGCCAAAGAACCGCGACGTCTCGATGGTCTTCCAGAACTACGCGCTCTACCCGTACATGACCGTGGCCCAGAACATCGGGTTCCCGCTGAAGATCGCGAAGGTCAAGAAGGAGGTGCGCGACGAGCGCGTGCGCGACGTGGCACGGATGCTCGGGCTCGAGCACTACCTCGAGCGGAAGCCCGGCCAGCTGTCCGGCGGCGAGCGCCAGCGCGTGGCGATGGGGCGCGCGATCGTCCGCGTGCCGAGCGTGTTCCTGATGGACGAGCCGCTCTCGAACCTCGACGCGCAGCTGCGAGTCCAGATGCGCACCGACGTCGCAGCGCTGCAGCTCGAGTTCGGCGTGACGACGGTCTACGTGACACACGACCAGGCGGAGGCGATGACGCTCGGGCACCGGGTCGCCGTGCTCCGGGACGGCCAGCTGCAACAGTGCGGGCCGCCCGCGAGCTGTACGACCGGCCGACGAACACCTTCGTCGCCGGCTTCATCGGCTCTCCGACGATGAACCTCTGCCCGGTCCAGCTGGGGACCAACGGCGCGATCGCGCTCGGTGCGACCACCGTCGCGATCGACGATGCGCTCGCCGGAGTGGCACGCTCGAACGGGCGCGGCGAGCTCGTCCTCGGCCTGCGCCCAGAATCGCTCGAGGTCGGGCAGAACGGCGTGCCGGCCCGCGTCGAGATCGTCGAGGAGCTCGGCGCCGACGCGTACGTCTTCTGCGTCGCCGAGGTCGGCGGCGAGGAACTGAAGCTCGTCGCGCGCACGAAGGCGCGGGACGTGCCCGGGCGCGGCGAACAGGTCTCGCTCAACCCACGGCCGAACGAGGCGCACCTCTTCGACTCGGCCACCGGCGAGCGGTTGGAGCCGAAGTGACAGCCCGCGGCGAGACCTTCCTCGCCGAGATCCGCGACCAACCGCAGGCGCTGCTACGCCTCGTCGAGCAGGCGCCCGTCTACGAGGAGGCGGCGCGCGCCGCGATCGAGCGCAACCCGCATATCGTCCGGCTCGTCGGCCACGGCTCGTCCGACAACGCCGCGTCCTACGGCGTGTATGCGTTCGGGCTCGAGCCCGGCTGGACGGCCCTGCGCGACTCGATCTCGCTCTCCGTCTACTACGACGCGGAGATCGACCTCGAGCGGTCGATCGTCGTGGCGCTGTCCCAGTCGGGGCGCACGCCCGATGTCGTCGCCTACGTCGAGCGCGCCAAGGAACGCGGTGCGTTCACGATCGGGGTGACGAACGAGACCGCCTCCGAGCTCGCGCGGGCAGCCGATTTGACGCTTCCGCTGGCCGCGGGGCCCGAGCGCGCAGTCGCCGCCTCGAAGACGTACGTGAACCAGCTTGCGGCGCTCCTGCTGCTGGCGGGCGCGGTCGCGGGCAGAACGAGCGCGATCGTCGACCAGATCGGCCGTGCAGCCGAGTCCATGGCCGAGGCACTCCCCGGCTTCGAGGACGCGGTCGCCTCCGTCGCAGGCGCGTTCGCGTACGTTGGCCGCATGTACGTGATCGGGCGCGGTATCGAGTTCGCCACCGCGCGCGAGATCGCGCTCAAGCTGACCGAGACCTGCCGCGTCGCCGCGGAGCCGCTCACCGCGACCGACCTGGCGCACGGCCCGATCGCCGCACTCGATCCGTTGTTCCCAGTCTGGACGATCGCCTCGAAGGATGAGGCGTTGCCGACGATCGTCGAAGCCGCCCGGAGAGCGCGCGGCGCCGGGGCGACCCTGGTCGCGAGCGGCAATGCGCACTCGGAGATCGACGGCGCCGCGTACCGTCTCCCCGTCCCCGCGGCGCCGTCGACGCTCTTGTCGCCACTACTCTCGGTCGTCCCCGGCCAGCTGTTCGCCGGCGCGCTGGCGTCGGCGAAGGGGCTCGACTCGGATCATCCGGTCGGCCTGACGAAGGTCACGCTGGCCCAGTGATGCAGATCGCGCTGACCTTCGACACGGAGTTCCCCGGCCGTCCGAGCCGGCCCGGCGGAGAGGACCGCATCCTCGAGACGCTCGCCTCCGAGGGAATCCGTGGATCGTTCTTCCTCCAGGGCCGTTGGACGCGCGCGAACCCCGAGATCGCCCGTCGCATCGCCGAGGCAGGACACCTGATCGGCAACCACTCGAACTTCCACGCGCCGATGAACGGGCTCTCGGACGACTGGCTGCGCCGAGACGTCGAGAGGCCGAGCGACGATCCGAGACGACCACGGGCATCGATCCGAAGCCCTGGTTCCGCTGCCCCTTCGGCCGTGGAATGGACGACCGCGGGTGCTGAACGCGCTCGACGAGCTCGGCTACCGGCACGTGGGCTGGGACGTCGATCCCTTCGAGACTGGGACGACACGCGCACGGTCGACGAGCTGGTCAAGTTCGTCGTCGCGGCGAAGGCATCGTCCTCCTCCACGCCTGGCCGACGGTCACGGCCGATGGGCTCGGGCTCGTGATCGCCGGCCTGCGGGAGCGTGGAGCGGAGTTCGTCGGGGTCGACGAGCTGCTCTAGCCGACTGCCGTGCGCAGCGCGGGAGTGCAGCTCGAGCGGCCGCGCTTCTCCAGGTACTGCTGGTGGTAGTCCTCGGCCTCGAAGAAGGTCTGCGCCGGCTCGATCAGCGTGACGACCTGCTTCTTGTGTCGCGTCTGCTCGTCCGCCTTCGACCGCGTCGCGGCCTCCTGCTGCGCCTCGTCGTGGAAGAAGATCACCGAGCGGTACTGGTCGCCGATGTCCCATCCCTGGCGATTGAGCTGCGTCGGGTTGTGCTTGCCCCAGAACACCTGGAGCAGGTCGTCGTAGGACAGGCGCTCGTCGTCGTACGTGACCTCGACGACCTCGGCGTGGCCCGTGGTGTGCGAGCACACGTCCTCGTAGGTCGGATTCTCGGTGCGTCCGCCCGTATAGCCGACGCGGGTCTTCGTGACGCCGTCGAGCTGCCTGAACGCCGCCTCGACGCCCCAGAAGCAGCCCGCTCCGAACGTTGCCTTTCTCTCCACTACTACCCTCCTCCAGTTTCAGCGCCGCAGAGTTGATGCAGTACCGCTGCCCGGTCGGGTGCGGTCCATCCGGGAACACGTGCCCGAGGTGGCCTCCACAGCTGGCGCACATGACCTCCGTGCGAACCATCCAGTGGCTCGTGTCCGTCTCTTCCTCGACCGCGTCGTCGGTCGCCGGCGCGTAGAACGCCGGCCACCCGCAGCCCGAGTCGTACTTCGTGTCCGACACGAAGAGCTCGGCCCCGCAGCCGGCACAGTGATAGGTGCCCGGCTCGAAGACGTGGTCGTACTCACCTGTGAACGGACGCTCCGGTGCCCTTCTCGCGAAGCACGCGGTACTGCTCCGGCGTGAGCTCGGAACGCCATTCCTGATCTGTCTTCTTGATCTTGGTCATCGCTAGTTCAAACGTAGCTCAGGACGAAAAGTTCCCGGGACGCAGGTTCCCCCTTGACGAATCCGTATGCGTATGAGAAGGTGCGTTCGTCAAGTCCTGCAGGCCTTCGGGTCGGCGGGACTTGGCACATGTAGGGCCTTTTTAATTGCAGATCGCGGCCATCTCGACGGGCTGCGGCATCGCTTGCTCGGCGGCTGCCTTCACGCCCTCGGCGAAGGTCGGGAAGACGTGGTGCATCGCGGCCAGGTCGTCGACCGTTGCCCCTAGCCGGAGCCCGAGCGACAGGCCCTGGACGATGTCGCCCCCGTTCGGCGCGACGACGTGGAGCCCGAGCACCCGCCTCGATCCGGTCTCGTAGACGATCTTGTACAGGCCGCGCTTCTGCTCCTTGTAGGACGAGCGCTGGACGTACTTGATGTCATGCACGACGGCGTCGTACTCGATCCCCTGGTCTCGGGCCTCCTGCTCCGTGAGACCGACGGCCGCCAACTCGGGCTCGGTGAAGATCGCAGTCGGAAGCACCGAGTAGTCCGCACGGACCGCGTCTCGTCCGAACATGTCTTCGATCGCGATCCGCGCCTGGTACTGGGCGATCGGCGTGAACTGGTAGCGGCCGGTGACGTCGCCCGCGGCCCAGATCCCGTCGACGGACGTGCGCATCAGCTCGTCGACGAGGATGCCGGCCCGCTCGTGCTCGATTCCGAGCTCGTCCAGGCGCAGCGCCTCCACGTTTGGCGCCCGACCGGACGCAAGAAGCAGTTTCGCGACCCGGATCTCACGGGAACCGACCACGGCCACGACCTCGTCTCCGTCGGGCCGCACGCTCGAGACGGTCGACGAGAGCACGATCTCGATGCCGTCGTCCTCCTCGAGCGCCGCTTGCAACACCGCGGAGGCCTGCTCGTCGGAGCGCGGCGAGATGCGGTCGGCGCCCTGGACGACCGTCACGCGCGAGCCGAAGCGGGCGAAGATCTGCGCGAACTCGAGCCCGACGGGCCCGCCGCCAACGACGAGCAGCGATTCCGGGAGATCGGTCAGCTCCAGCGCCGAGACGTGGTCGATCCACTCGATGTCGCCGATGCCTTCGATCGGCGGCACCGCGGTCCGCGAGCCGGTCGCGATCAGGATCCGGTCGGTGCTCAGCTCGTCCTCGCCGACGCGGACGGAGCCCGGCCCGAGCAGATCGGCCTCGCCCTGGAAGGTGTCGAACCCCGCTTGCTCGAGGTCGGCCATCCACTTCGTGTCGCCCTTCTTGAGCGTGTCCTTGCGCGCCTTGACACGTCCGAGGTCGAGGCTCGCGGGGCCGGCGTCGATTCCGAGCTTCCCGGCGAGGCGGTTCATGTCGTGGAAGAGCTCGGCCACGACGAGGTAGGCCTTCGTCGGCTTGCAGGCCACGTTCGGACAGCTGCCGCCCCAACGCGTGCTTTCGACCAGCGCAACGCTCGCATCGAACTGCTGGACGGCCTTCGCCGCCGCGTCGCGGGCCGCCGAGCCGGAGCCGAGAACGATCAGGTCGTAGTTGGTCACTCGAGCGCCTCCTGGGTCAGGCCCTCGGGCATGTCGAGGGCAATGGCGGCCTGGATCAGGCCAAGCTGCGAGAACGCCTGCGGAGTCTTCCTGACCCGCGGGAAGGCTGAGCGCAAGTACATCGCGGTAGCCGCATCTATTCAATGAGCCGGGTGGCGCGACCTGCGTGCGGGCTGGAGCAAGTTGCGGCCTTGCAACCACCTGTTTCGGTCGTGAACCGCCCGGCTCTTTCCCGAGATCAGCTCGTCGACCGCGTCGCCGGCTCGAAGGCGAGGCTCGTCACGGTGCGCCGCCCGCCCGTGTCGTAGACGACGTCGACACTGTCGTTCTGCCGGTACGTGCCCGCGATCCCGAGGAAGAGCGAGAGCCAGCGCCAGAAGCCGAGCCGCCCCTCGCGCGCGAGGTTGCGCTCGAAGACGAGCTGCCGGCCTTCGACCCGAAAGTCGCGGCCGGCCCGCTGAGGGACGCCGTTCAGGAACACCTCGAAGGGCTCGCCGACCTCCGGAGGGAGCTCCACGACGGAGCGCTCAGACATGAGACAAGAGACTCAATGTCGCTTCCGGGAGCCCACCTTCTTAGAATGCCAGCGCCCGTGCGCCGGAAGCTCATCTTCGCCTGTCTGAGCATCGCGGCACTGGCGCTCGTCCTCGCGGGGACGGCGTTGGCCGACGTCGGCCGAGGCGTGCCGCCCGCCGAGTCGCCGAATGCCAAGGGCATACGTGACCTCTACTGGGTCGTCCTGAGCGTGACCGCCGTCGTGTTCGTCATCGTCGAGGGCGCGCTGATCCTGTTCATCGTGCGCTTCCGCAACAACGGCCGCGCGCGCACTGCGGAAGGCCCGCAGATCCGCGGCCACACCCGCCTCGAGCTGATTTGGACCGCGATCCCGGCCCTGATCCTCGCCGCGATCATCGCCGTCGTCTTCTACAAGCTGCCGGGCATCCAGGACGTGCCCGCGGCGGGCGCGGCAGGCCCGAGGATGACCGTGCAGGTCGAGGGCCGGCAGTTCTACTGGCGCTACACGTATCCGAACGGCGCGGTCTCGATCAACCAGATGGTCGTTCCGGCTCAACGCCCGATCTACCTCGTCGTCACGGCGCCGGACTTCGACGTGATCCACAGCTGGTGGGTGCCGCAGCTCGGAGGCAAGATGGACGCGATCCCCGGCAAGACGAACCACACCTGGTTCGAGGCGCCGCACGAGGGGATCTACCAGGGACAGTGCGCCGAGTTCTGCGGGCTCGAGCACGCGATGATGCTGACACAGGTGCGGGCCGTCTCGAACAGCGAGTACGAAAGCTGGGTCACGAGGCAGCTCCGGGTGAGCACCGACATCGGCCGCATGACCTTCCAGGGCGCGTGCGGCCCCTGTCACGGGATGCAGGGCCAGGGAATCATCGGCCCGCCGCTGAAGGGGAATGCCACGCTGGCCAATCCCAAGCAGCTCGCCACGCTGCTCGCAAACGGCAAGGGCAAGATGCCGCCCGTGGGGAAGGACTGGACCCCGCACGAGCTCGCCTCGCTCGTCTCCTACCTCCAGAAGGAGTTCGTCGGTGGCGGTTAGGGCCGAGCCCGTCTACCCGGTGCCGTGGTACCGCGGTCGCTTCACGTCGTGGATCACGACCGTCGACCACAAGCGGATCGGGATCCTCTACCTGATCTCGTGCCTGGTCTTCTTCGGCGCGGGCGGGATCCTCGCCATCCTCATGCGCACCCAGCTCGCGCACCCGAACGAGAAGTTCCTGTCGGCCGAGCACTACAACGAAGTGATGACCGTCCACGGGCTGACGATGGTCTTCCTCGTCATCGTCCCGATCCTGGCCGGCTTCGGGAACTTCCTGGTGCCGCTCATGATCGGCGCCAAGGACGTGGCCTTCCCGCGGCTGAACGCGCTCTCGTATTGGCTCTTCCTCTTCGCCGGGGTCGTGCTCTACGCGAGCTTCTTCGCGACCGGAGGGGCGGCGCAGACCGGCTGGACCCTCTATCCACCGCTCTCCGAGCAGTACGCCGGCAACGGCGTCGACCTGGCCATCCTCGCGCTGCACATCCTCACGGTGTCGTCGCTTGTCGGCGCGATCAACTTCATCGTCACGATCCACCGGATGCGCGCACCGGGGATGACGTGGATGCGGGTCCCGCTCTTCGTCTGGTCGATCGACGTCTACGCGTGGATCCTCGTCATCGTCCTGCCTGCGCTCTCGGCGGGGCTGACGATGCTCCTGCTCGACCGCCAGGCTGGGACCCACTTCTTCCAGCCGAACGAGGGCGGGAACGCGCTGCTCTTCCAGCACGTCTTCTGGTTCTTCGGGCACCCCGAGGTCTACGTGATGATCCTGCCGGTGATGGGGATCATCTCGGAGATCATCCCCGTCTTCTCGCGTAAGCCGATCTTCGGCTACACGGCGATCGTCTTCTCGACGGTCGCGATTGGCTTCTACTCGCTCCTCGTCTGGGCCCACCACATGTTCACGGTCGGCCTCGCGACCCCGCTCCTCGGCTTCTTCATGATCTCGTCGATGATCATCGCGGTGCCGACGGGGATCAAGATCCTCAACTGGCTCGCGACGACCTGGCGCGGAAACCTCATCTTCGACACGCCGATGCTGTTCGCGCTCGGCTTCATCGCGCTCTTCACGATCGGCGGCCTGTCCGGCATCTTCCTGGCCACGTTCCCGATCGACTGGCAGGCGCAGGACTCGTACTTCGTCGTCGCGCACCTGCACTACGTGCTCTTCGGCGGGTCGATGTTCGGGATCTTCGGCGGGCTCTACTACTGGTGGCCGAAGATGTTCGGCCGGAAGCTCGACGAGACGCTCGGGAAGTGGCACTTCTGGCTGCTCTTCATCGGCTTCAACCTCGCGTTCTTCCCGCAGCACCTGCTGGGGCTCGCCGGGATGCCGCGCAGGATCTACACGTACAGCAACGGGTCCTGGGAGACGGACAACCTGATCTCGACGATCGGGTCGTACGTGATGGGAGCCGCGATGCTCGTCTTCGTCGTGAACGTGATCTGGACGCGGCGACGGGCCGGTGTTCGCGCCGGGAACGACCCGTGGCTCGGGGACACGCTCGAGTGGTACACGACCTCGCCGCCTCCGCCGCACAACTTCGAGAAGGTTCCGTACGTGACGAGTGCTCGACCACTGCGTGATCTCCGCAAGCGGCTCGAGGAGCGGCGCGCATGAGGCCCAGCCCCTGGCTACGGCTGACCGCGGTCCTGGGAGCGGCCGGGACGTTGCTCGCCGTGGTCTCGGGCTCGGCCGGGCTCGGCACCGCACATCGCGTTCTGGCCGCGCTCGCGTTGCCGCCGCTGGCCGCCGTCGTCGCATCGGCGTGGGTCTCGTATCGACGGCTGCTCTATCCGTCGGTCGCCGCGCTGATCCTGTTCGGACTCGCGGCGGCGGTGACTGCTCCTGGGCTCCACCTGGCCCTCGCGGCCCTGTCGTTCGCAGCGACGCTCGTCGTCGTCGCGCAGTCCTGGCGCGGCACCGAACCGACGTTGCAACACAGTGTTACGAGGGATTCGGTCCGGGACTACGTGACGCTGACGAAGCCGCGGATCATGTCGCTGCTCCTGCTCACGGGGCTCTGCGGGATGATCGTCGGCGCCGGAGGACTGCCTCCGATCTGGCTCGTCGCGACGACGATGCTCGGGCTTGCGCTCGCGTGCGGCGGTGCGAGCGCCCTGAACCACGTGCTCGATGCCGACATCGACCGGCTCATGGGCAAGCGCACACGGTCTCGCCCGGTCGCGGCAGGACGCATCTCGCCGGCGTATGCGCTCGAGTTCGGGCTCGCGCTCTCGGCGCTCTCGTTCGTGCTGCTCGCCGGGGTCGTGAACGTGCTCACCGCGCTGCTCGCGCTGTCCGGGATCCTCTTCTACGTCCTCGTCTACACGAAGCTGCTGAAGCGCTCGACGCCGCAGAACATCGTCATCGGCGGCGCTGCCGGTGCGATCCCGCCGCTCGTCGGTTGGGCGGCCGCAACGGGGAGCCTGACGCTGCCCGCGCTCGTCCTCTTCGCAGTCGTCTTCCTCTGGACTCCGCCGCATTTCTGGGCGCTCGCGCTCCTGATCAAGCGCGACTACGCGAACGCGGGCGTGCCGATGCTTCCGGTCGTCCGCGGCGAGCGCGAGACGGTGAAGGAGATCCTCCTGTACACGGCCGCTCTCGTCGCGTTCACGCTCGCGCCGACGTTGTGGGGCCAGTTCGGGCTCGTCTACCTCGTCGCGGCCGCGGCCCTCGGAGCCGGCTTCCTGGCCCTGGCGTGGAACCTGCGCCGTGAGCGGACGCCCGCCCGGGCCGCGTTGCTCTTCCACTACTCGCTCGCGTACCTCGCGGCGCTCTTCGTCGCGATGGCACTCGATACGGTGCTCGCGTGAGCGACCGCACACCAGAGCCCTACTTCCCGCCGAGCGAGCCCACTCCCGAGCAGGCGAGAGGCAACACGCTCTTCGGCCTTGCCCTGTTCGGGATTGCGCTCCTGCTGTTCGGCGCGGTGTTCGGGCTCGCGTTCGTGTACCTGGCGCTGGACTAGGCCGTCCAGCCGTCCTCGAGCAGGGCGCGCACCTCGGCGACTCCTGCCTGCCAGATGCGGAGCATGTCGCCGTCGGAGTGCTGATACACGCCGCCGAACGAGCCGTCGCCCATCAGCGTCCGGAACTCGGCCGGGTCGTTGACCGGCGGATCTGCGGGCGGCTTGCTTTCGGCCGGCAGTTCGACGCCGGGAAGGCGCGTCCACGGGAAGTTCTCCATCCACGACGCGTGGGAGCCGACGGGGTCGACCGAGCGGACGACGTCCATCACGCGCGGGCTGTTCCACCAGTCGTGGTAGCGGACACGGGCGTCCGGATGCTTCGCGCCCCACTCCGAAGCCGCGATTCGCGCAGGCGTGTTCCCACCGTGGCCGTTGACGAGCAGGATCCGGCGGAAGCCCTGGCCCGAGAGCGAGTCGAGCAGGTCGGTGACCACGGTCAGGAACGTCTCGACACGCAACGTCGGGCTGCCCGGATAGGCGGCGAAGCGCGGGGTGATCCCGTACGGCAGCACGGGGAGCACCGGCACGCCGAGCGGCTCGGCCGCTTCGACCGAGACGCGCTCGGCGAGGATGTTGTCGGTGCCCAGCGAGAGGTACGCGTGCTGCTCGGTGGAGCCGAGCGGCAGGACGATCCGGTCGTCGTGCCGCAGGTAGTCCTCGAGCTGCATCCAGTTGCAGTCCTGGACGCGCACGAGTCGGCTCAGACCTCTGCAGGCTCCGGGTCGGGCCGCACGAGAACCGTGTCGGCGACCGGGATGATCTCGTCTACGGGGAGGATTGCGCGGGACGCGTGCTCGCGGATCGCCTCCGGGCTCGTCGCCTGGTAGATGCAGACCGTTCCGACCGAGCCGCCGCCCTCGTCGAGCACGTAGGAGCGGATCCAGCGGACGTCGTCCGACATCTCCTCGTCGCCGACCTTCGCCGACCGGCCCGCGGCCTCCTGGAGCTCCTCGGCCGATCGCCAGCCACTTCTGCGCAGGATCACGTACAGGTTCATCTTTTTGCCCTCCTGGGGTCGTGGTGGATTTAGGATCGTACGGGTCTAGGCGCCCTTCGGATTCATGGAAGCGCGCGTGACGAGGCCGTCTTCGCCGAGCTCGATGATGACGCTCAGCTCATCCTCGGAAGCGAGCTCGTTCGTTTCGGTCCAGCGTTGGACACGGCGCGCCGCAACCTCGTAGCTTCCGTCCGAGCCGGCGATCTCGTCGACCTCCACCCTCGAGCTCAGGCCCTCGGGGTCGGGCTGGCTCGCAATCGCTCTGAGCGCTTCGACTCCAAGAGTCTGGTTGGGGCCGATCTGGATCACGATCGCCGGTTCGGCGAGCGCAGCGACCGCATCGGCGTCGTGGTCGTTCATTGCGTCGAAGAAGCGGCGGATCGTATCCTCGGGGCTCATGGCGAGGCCGCAGCCTAACGGCATCTTCCTCGCCCGGCCCGAGGCGATTGCGGACGGGCGACGCTTGGCCGTCAAGGACCTGTTCGACACGGCCGGGTTGACGACGACCTACGGGTCGATCGTCTATGCGGACCACGTGCCGGCCCGCAGCGCGGAGGCGGTGACGCGACTCGAGGCGGCTGGATACGCGAACGTCGGCAAGACGAACCTGCACGAGTTCGCGTACGGGATCACGTCCGTGAACCCGCACTTCGGGACGGTGCCGAACCCCCGGTATCCGGGGCGGATGGCCGGCGGGTCGAGCGGTGGCTCCGCTGCGGCGATCGCCGCAGGGCTCGCCGAGTACGCACTCGGGACGGATTCCGGCGGCTCGATCCGCATCCCGGCGGCGTGCTGCGGGATCGTCGGCTTCAAGCCGAGCTACGGGCTCGTGTCGCTCGACGGCGTGTTTCCGCTCGCACCGAGCTTCGACCACGCCGGGCCGATGGCAGGATCCGTCGGCGACTGCGAGGAGCTGCTGGGCGTGCTGGCGGACGGTTACGAGCCGGTGGCGCTCGACTCGCTCGAGGAACTCGAGGTCGGCGTTGCGTGGCTGCGCGACGCCGATCCGCTGGTCGCCGATCGTGTCCGAGAGGCGGCGGAGCTGTTCCCGCGGCGCCGGGAGATCGACTTCCCACTCGCAGAGCGGGTCGGGCCAGTTTTCATGCACGAGGCCGCGGACGTCCACCGCGACCTGTTCGCAGAATTCGCCGACTCCTACGGCGACAACGTGCGGTCGAAGATCGAGCGCTGTCTCGCCCTCGGCGACAGCGAGTACCAGGGGGGCGTTCGCGCCCGAGAGGAGCTCGCCAAGCGGGCCGAGGATGCGCTCGACGGGCTCGACCTCGTCCTGACGCCGACGCTCCGATTCGTCGCCCCGACCCTGCCCGCCGACGACCTCGAGCTTCGCGCGGACACGGTCCGCTTCACGATCCCGTTCAACTCCCTCGGCTGGCCTGCGCTCGCACTTCCGTGCGGCCCCGCCGAGGACGGGCTGCCCGCGTCACTCCAGATCGCGGGCCGTCCCGGCTCGGACGCGGTCGTCCTGGCCGCCGGGAAGCTGGTCGAGTCGCTCCTTCGCAGTTAGCAGCCCGTCTTCGGCCCGTTCGACGCCTGAATCGTCACGGGAGGCCCTTCGAGCCAGCGGCCACCTTTCGCGATTCCGGACAAGGAGGTGAAGCCGATCAGCTTCGGGACGCCGTCCTCGTTCGCGATCGCGGTCAGCTCGATATCTAGCGGCCCGTTGCTCTTCGCCAGCGCCTCGCGGCTCGGGCTCCTTCTCGGGTTGGCCATCAGGACGAAGGTCCCGTCGGGCCGCGTCCGGACGACGGCAATCGCTCCGGCACCACGCTCGCCTGCGAGGAACGCGTCCACGCGAGCCTTGGCCGGACGACAGTCGGGGCCGACCACGCGGCCGGTCGCGAGGACGGACGGCTCGTTGTCGAAGGCTGCCTGGGCGTCGGAGACGTAGTCGAAACCGAGGATCGCCACCTGCACCCCAGCAGGAGTCCCGTCGGGGTTCAGGGCTCGAAAGACAACGGGCCGGTAGCTGTCGCGGCCGATGCCGATGCGAAGGATCAGTCCGCCGCCCTGCTCGAGCTCGAGCCAGTAGACGGGTTGACCGTCCCAGATGCCCTGGCCCACGATCCGCGCGTCGCCGTTCGCGAGCGCCTGCTTGTAGAACGCCGCGCCTTCCAGCAGGCCCGGGAAGAAGCTGAACTCGTCCTCGGCGGCCGCAGTTGTGTAGTCGCCCACCACCTTGCCTTGGCTGCGGCTGATCACACGGACGAGCCCCTGCCGCTTGTCGTAGAAGCTCTCGTTGGTCACGCTCGGGAAGGTGCGCCCGCCGCGCGTCACGTCCATCCGCATCGTCATGTGGACGACCGGGCCTTGCGAATCGATCGCTGCCAACGCCCGGTCCAGCACGCCGCCGCGGCCGCCGCCGCGATCCCAGGGTGCGGCGAGGACGAGGACGAAGATCGCGGCCGCAGCGAGCGCCACCGCGCCGATCGCTCGGAACGGCCGTAGGCGGCGCGGCCCGTTCTGTGTGTCGGAGACCGCGTCTGCGATCGCGAGCAGCTCCGGCTCGTCGCGCAGGAGGTCCAGGACTTCACGGTCACTCGCGCTCATGGCTCGATACCCCTTTCGCTCAGGTCGGTGCGCAACTGCTCGAGAGCGCGCACGAATCTCATCTTGGCCGCCGCTTCCGTGAGGCCGACCTCGGCGCCGATCTCGGCGAAGGTCAGGCCGCGGACGAGCTTGAGCAGGACGACCTGCAGCTGCCCGCCCGGCAATGCGGCGAGCGCCTCGCGCAAGGCTCCCGCGACCGGCGTGTAGTCGGACGGGCTCCGCGTCGGCAGCATTCCGGCGAAGCGCCGCTCGCGACTCCGGCGACGAGCCTCGTCCGCGAACCGTCTCTTCGCGACCGCGTACAGCCAGACGAGGACCGGCGGATCGCCCGGACGCTCTTCCGGCAGCGACGACGCCGCGGCCGCGAAGACGTCCTGGGTCAGCTCCTCGGCGCGCGCCGGATCGACCAGGCGCCGCCGGAAGTACCCGTAGACGTGCCCGTAGTGGCGTCGAAAGGCGCCTTCTGCGACTCCGTTCACACCCTCTTTCTCGCTCAGAGCGTCAGAAAGTAACGGCCTCAGCCGATCGCACGGCGCGCCGCGGCCTCGTAGACCGGGTCGCGGCCGAACTCATCCAGCTCGGCGGACAGGAGCTCGCTGCCCGTCACGCGCTCGTGCGGCGGGGCGCACGGCTCGCCGTCGACCGCAATTGCGGTCAGCTGGTCGGCCTCGTCCTGCAGGAGCTCGACGTCCCGGTCGAGACGCGAGCGGAGCCAGCCTGCGAGGAGCGACGCCTCGGCGGCAGGGCCGCGCACGTACAGGCTGCGCACGTCACGGACCCCCGGCCAGAGGCCCGCGAGCACGCCGCGCCACGGCCCGGTCCGGCGCCAGGCGATGTCCGAGCAGGCGGTCCGGTCGAATGGGAGCTCCGCATAGGACTGCGGCGTGTCGGGCCACTCCTTCGAGTCGTAGATCAGCCGGTCGCAGACGTCGATCAGCTGATCGGCTTCGGCCTCTCCGAACGGCGGCCGACCGCGCCAGCGAAGGAAGACAGGCAGCCCGGGCACGAGCAGCGGGTTGACGATGCTCGCCGCCGCGCGGCTGCTCAGCCCGCGCAGACGGAGCTCGATCACCTCGGCCGCGATGTGCCGTCGTTGTTCGCGGAGCGGGAACGCGAGCATCGACACCCTCGCGTCGATCCCATCTGCGGCACTCGGCTCGGGGAAGAGCAGGATCCCGCGCGACGGATGGCGCTCGCCGAGCCCTGCGAGCGTCTCGACAGCCACCTCCTCCCACTCGCTCGGCACCCAGGCGAGGTGCGTCATCACGCTCGTCCGCAGGTCCGGGCCGACGGTCTCGTGCGCCGACTCCTCGCGCAGGCGGCAGAGCGCCTGGACGACGTCCGACACCTCGACGTCCTCGCCGGACCAGTCGACGGTGTGGACGGCCGTGCTCAATGTCGCAGCCACTCCCTCGAGTCGTGGCCCATCAGCTCCTCCGAGCCTGCGGGGCCCCACGTGCCGGCGGCGTAGTTCGGGAACGCGGGCCGGTCGCGCGCCCAGCCCGCGACGATCGAGTCGACGAGCGACCACTGCTCGTCCACCTCGTCCGAGCGCGTGAACAGCGTCTGGTCGCCGAGCATCGCGTCGAGCAGCAGGCGCTCGTAGGCCTCGGGCAGCTCCGTGCGAAAGGCGCCGCCGTAGAGGAAGTCCATGTGCACGGTGCGGATCCGCATGCCCTGTCCCGGCACCTTGGCGCCGATCGCGAGCGACACGCCCTCATCCGGCTGGACGTGGACGAGCAGCAGGTTCGGCTGCAGCTCCTCGGTCGTCGCGTCCTCGAACGGTGGATGCGGAGCGCTCTTGAACTGGATGCCGATCGTCGTCTCTCGCCGCGCCAGCCGCTTGCCGATCCGCAGGTAGAACGGCGTGTCCGCCCAGCGCCAGTTGTCGATGCAGAGCTTCGTCGCGACGAAGGTCTCGGTCATCGACGCCGGGTCGACGCCCTCCTCCTCGCGGTAGCCGGGCACCTCCTTGCCGTCGATGTAGCCGGGGCCGTACTGGCCGCGGACGACGTGCCTGGGCGCCGGCGTGCGGATCGCCTTCAGCACCTTGACCTTCTCGTTCCGCACCGACTCTGCGGTGAAGTCGATCGGCGGCTCCATCGCGGTCAGCGCGACGAGTTGCAGCGCGTGGTTCTGGAAGATGTCCCGGATCGCGCCGTTGTGGTCGTAGTAGGCCGCGCGGCCCTCGACGCCGAGCGTCTCGGCGACCGTGATCTGGACGTGGTCGACGAACTGGCGGTTCCAGATCGGCTCGAAGATGCCGTTCGCGAACCGCAGCGCCAGCATGTTCTGGACCGTCTCCTTGCCGAGGTAGTGGTCGATCCGGAAGACCTCCTCCTCGGTGAAGTGCTCGCCGATCAGCGTCGTCAGCTCGCGCGCGGAGGCGAGGTCGTGGCCGAACGGCTTCTCGACGATCAGGCGCGTCCAGCCTGCGGCTTTGTGACGCTCCCCGAGCTCCTTGACGACCACGGGCATCGCCTGCGGCGGGACTGCGAGGTAGTAGACCCGGTTGCCGCGCGTGCCGCGCTCGGCGTCGAGCTCGTTCATGCGCTGCATGAGCTTGTCGTCCTGGCTGCGGTCCGCGAAGTCGACCGCGACGTAGTGCGTCGCCTTGGCCAGCCAGTCCCAGACGTCCTGGTTGAAGTCGTCGCGAGCGAACTCGCGCACGGCGTGCTCCATCTGGTCGCGGAACTCGTCGTCCGACCAGTCCGAGCGGGCCGCGCCGACGATCGCGAAGTTCTCCGGCAGGAGCTTGCCGCATCGCGAGCGCGTAGAGCGCGGGGAAGATCTTGCGGTGCGTCAGGTCGCCCGAGGCGCCGAAGACGACGAGCACGCAAGGCTCCGGCGCGCGTCGATGCCCGAGCCCCTCGAGCAGCGGGTTCTCAGCGACCGGAGCCTCGGTCATTCCAGCCCTGTCCGGCGTCTGACACCGGACGCGTCCGGAAGAGATACGTCCTCGTCGGGTCGAACCATGCAACGAAGCCGATCGGCTCGATCGCACCGTGACCAGGTCGGCCGTGTCCGGGCTTTGACGCTGGACATGGCTCGGCTCATGGCTCCGACTTGACGGCGTGGCCGCCGAACTGCTGGCGCAGCGCGGCGTCGATCTTCGCCGCGAACGACTCGTCCTGGCGCGACGCGAAGCGCGCGTAGAGCGCGGCCGTGATGACCGGCACCGGCACGTCCTCGTCGATCGCCTCGACGATCGTCCAGCGGCCCTCGCCGGAGTCGTCGACGTAGCCGTCGATGTCCTCGAGGTCGCTGCCGTCCTTGTCGAACGCGTCGTGCAGGAGCTCGAGCAGCCACGAGCGCACGACCGAGCCGTAGCGCCAGATGCCGGCGATCTCCTCGAGGTCGAGGCCGAACTCGGACTTCGTTCAGCACCTCGAAGCCCTCGGCGTACGCCTGCATGAGGCCGTACTCGATGCCGTTGTGCACCATCTTCACGAAGTGCCCCGCGCCGGATGGCGCCGACGTGCGCGTAGCCGTCCTTCGGCGCGAGCGTCTCCAGTGCGGGCTCGATCCGCGCGACCGCGTCGTCGGGCCCGCCGACCATCAGGCAGTAGCCGTCCTTCAGGCCCCAGATGCCGCCCGAGACGCCCGCGTCGACGAAGTGGATGCCCTGCTCGGCCGCCTCCGCGTTCCGCCGCTGCGAGTCGTGGAAGTTCGAGTTCCCGCCGTCGACGAGCACGTCGTCCCGATCGAGGATCCCGAGCAGCTCGCGCGTCGTCTTCTCGGTGATCTCGCCGGCCGGGATCATCATCCAGACGACCCGCGGCGCCTCCAGCTGCTGCGCGAGCTCCTCGAGCGACGAGGCCGTCGACTCCACCTGCGGGTCGTACGTCATCACCTCGTGCCCGTCGCCGCGCAAGCCGCTCCGTCATCCCGGAGCCCATCCGTCCGAGGCCGACCATGCCGAGCTTCATACGTCCTCCAGTCTCACGCGACAGACCGTTCCGCCCGCGCTCCTTCAGCGACTCGAGGTCGCCCGTCGGCCTGCGCCGCGATCAGCTGCCGGAAGCCGAAGTCCTTGCCCGGGATCGCCAGCTCCTCGCCGAGGTCGTCCACGACCTGGACCGCACAGCCCGCTGTTCGGGCCGCCCTTGTGCAGCTGTCCCGTCGAGTGCAGGTACCGCGGCCCGAGACCGTGCGTCACCACGCAGCCCGTCTCGCGCGCGCGGGCGACGAGCGGATCGAGGTCACCCTCGCGCTCGGGGTCGATGAAGGCCTGGATCGCGATGTACTGCGGCGGCTCCGCTTCGCGCGAGCAGCTCGTCGAGTGACCCTTCGGGACCTGGCTCGAGGGACTGTCCCTTGTGACAGAAGTGCGCCCGTCTTGTCCTTGGCCGCCTGCACGTCGGGTTGGTCGAACGGATTGATGCCGAGGATCGACCCGGCGACCGCGGTCGCGAACTCCCAGCGGAAGAACTCCGCGCCGAGGTCGTACGGATCGTCGAGCCGCACTCGCCCGTGCTGGCGGTCCGAGCCGTCCTCCGCCGACTCGCCGGGCGCGGGAACGAGGCCCTTGCCCTGCTTGCCGGTCGACTCGGCGAGCAGCTGCTCCACCCAGAGCCCGAAGCCGCCCCGAGTCTCGTCGATACAGACCTTGTCGCGGCCCTCGGTCCAGTTCTCGCCCAGCTCGAGCCCGAACTGGAGGCCGGGATTGCCCTCGCCGAGCCGGCACGCCGGCCATCTCGTCGGCGCGCTCGAGCAGCATTCGCGCGTCGATGCCCATCAGCACGGCCGGGACGATCCCGAACGGCGACAGCGCCGAGTAGCGCCCGCCGATCGTCGGCTCGCCGTGGACGACCCAGAGGAAGTCGTGCTCGTCGGCGAACTGTCTCGAGGTCGCTGCCGGGATCCGTGATCGCGGCGAACGCGCCTCCGCCGCGGTCGAGGAAGTAGTCGAGCTGCGAGCGCGTCTCGAGCGTCGTCCCGGACTTCGACGCGGCGACGAACAGCGTGCGGTCGAGGTCGAGCTCCTCCTCGAGGCGCCGGATCGCGCTCGGATGCGTCGTGTCGAGCACGTGGAGACCGTTGGCGCCGAACGTGCGGCGCATCACCTCGGGCGCGAGGCTCGAGCCGCCCATCCCGAGCAGGACGACCTGCTCGAAGTCCCCCGGGAGCGCCGTCGAGCTCGTCGATCCGCTCGAGCATGCGCGACGGCTCGTCGAGCCAGCCGAGCCACTGCGCCTCGTCCGTGCCCGTCCAGACGGTCGGGTCGTGGGCCCAGATCCGCTCGACGAGCTCGTCGCTTCCAGAGAGCTCACGAGAGGAAATCCAGCACGAGCCGGTCGAACTCGTCCGGGCGCTCCATGCTCGGGACGTGCGCGGTGCCGGCGATCGTCTCCCGGCGCGCGTTCGGAATCTCGGTCTCGAGCCGTTTCGCGATCTCGAGCATCTCGGGCCGGTCGAGGTCCCCGACGAGGACGAGCGTCGGGAACCGAGATCTCGCCGAGCCGATCTCCCCAACCCTCGGCCAGCGCCTGGTGGTCGCCTCTCCTCGCCTGCCTCGAGCCAGATCTCGATCGCGCGCCGCTGCATCTCGCCGACCTTCGAGCGCACGTCGGCATCTACCTCGTCCGGAGCGCGCGAGGGGCCGTCGACCCACATCCTCAGGTTGACCTCCACCGCCCCGTCGACGTCGCCGCGCTCGAGCGCCGCCTCCTCCTCGGCCCAGCCCGCCTTGGTCTCGTCACTCATCTCGAAGCCGCGCAGGCCAGGCGCAACGAGGACGAGCCGCGACACGAGCTCCGGGCGAGCGATCGCCGTCTCCAGCGCAATGGCGCCGCCGAGCGACACGCCGATCAGCGTGGCCGGCCCGAGCTCGAGGCCGTTCGAGCAGCTCGACGAGGTCGCCCGACAGCGAGTACGTCCCGACCGCGGGCGGCGACTGGCCGAAACCGCGCATGTCGAACCGCACGACACGGAAGCGCTCGGCGTAACGCCGCCCACTGCGGCTCCCACATCCGGCTGTCGGCGATCCCCTCGTGGACCAGCACGACCGGCGACCCCTCACCGGCCTGCTCCACGTAGAGGTCGCTCACGCCGGCGCGAGTTGGCCGCGCTTGGCGGCGATGCCGTCGAGGAGCTCGGTGAACGAGTCGACGAACTTCTGGACGCCTTCGCGCTCGAGCGTGTCGGTCACGTCGTCGTAGTCGACGCCGGCCGCGGCGACCTGCGTCGAAGACCTGCTTCGCCTCGTCGATCCCGTCGCTCGAGCGTGTGCGCGACCTCGCCGTGATCCTGGAAGGCGTCGATCGTCTCGCGCGGCATCGTGTTCACGGTCTCCGGCGCCGATCAGCTCCTCGACGTACATCACGTCGCGGTACTCCGGGTTCTTCGTCGAGGTCGACGCCCAGAGGCAGCGCTGCGGCGTTGCGCCCTTCGCGGCGAGCGCGTCCCAGCGGTCGCCCGAGAAGATCTCGCTTGTAGTTCTGGTACGCGAGCTTCGCGTTCGCGACCGCGAGCTTGCCCTGCAGCTCGGCGTGTCCGACCTCGCTCGAGGCGCTTGTCCGCCTCGGTGTCGACGCGCGAGACGAAGAAGCTCGCGACCGAGCGCGACCGTCGACAGGTCGCCGCCTGCCTCGACGAACCGCTCGAGCCCGCGGATGTACGCCTCGGCCACCTCCTCGTGCCGCTCGCAGCGAGAAGATCAGCGTCACGTTGATGTTCCGGCCGCGCGCGATCATCTCCTCGATCGCGCGGCAGACCGGGCGGCGTCGCCGGGATCTTCACGTAGAGGTTCGGCTCGTCGACCCAGTCGTGGAAGCGCTGCGGCCTCCTCGATCGTCCGCTCGCGTGTCGTACGCGAAGCTCGGGATCGACCTCCAACGAGACGTAGCCGTCCTCGCCGCTCGCCGCGTCCCACACGGGCGGAAGCAGGTCGCAGGCCGTCCTTGATGTCGCGCGACCGCGAGCTGGAGGAAGATCTCCTTCAGATCGTCTTCCTCGGTCAGCAGCTCGCCGGAGCTGGTCGTCGTACGCGTCGCCCTCGGAGAGCGCCTTCTGGAAGATCGTCGGGTTCGACGTGACGCCGACGACGGCGTCCTCGCTCCATCAGCGCTGCGAGCGTGCCGTCTTGAGCCAGCTGCGCGACAGGGAGTCGATCCAGACGCTCTGCCCGTGCTCGCTCAGCTCGTGCAGCTCGTGACTTAGCCATGTGTCTTCTCCATTTCCTCGATCTTCTCCAGCCGTACGACGTAGCGCTCCCCGCCGTCGAACTTCGCGCCGAGGAACGCGCGCACGAGCTCGGCGGCGAGCTCGGCGCCGACGACCTCCGAGCCGAGGCAGAGCACGTTCATGTCGTCGTGCTCGACGCCCTGGTGCGCCGAGTACGTGTCGTGGCAGATCGCCGCGCGGATGCCCGCGAGCTTGCAGGCGGCGACCGAGGCGCCGACGCCCGAGCCGCAGACGAGCACCCCGCGCTCGGCGTCGCCGGTCCGGATCGCGTCGCCGACCTCCCGCGCCTTGTCGGGGTAGTCGATCCGAGGCTCCGGCGTCGTCGGTGCCGAGATCGACCGGCTCGTGGCCCAGGCGCCACGACCTCCTCGATCACGCGCTCGCGCAGCTTCACGCCGCGGTGGTCGAAGGCGACCGCGACCCGCATCGAGCGGTCTACGTTACCCCTCCGGATTCGAGACAGGACGTCCGAGCTCTGGCGCGAGCTCGGCCAGCAGCTGCGCGTCGACTCGATCCGCGCGGCGGCGGTCCCGAAGTCCGGCCATCCGACCTCGTCGATGTCGGCGGCCGACCTGATGGCCGTGCTGCTCGCGAAGTACCTCCGCTACGACTTCGACGCGCCGGACGACCCGCGCAACGACCACCTGATCTTCTCCAAGGGCCACGCGTCGCCGCTGCTCTACTCGATCTACAAGGCGGCCGGCGCGATCACCGACGAGGAGCTGCTGACGTTCCGCAAGTTCGGCAGCCGGCTCGAGGGCCACCCGACGCCGATCATCCCGTGGGTCGACGTCGCGACCGGCTCGCTCGGCCAGGGCCTGCCGTATCGGCGTCGGCGTCGCGCTCGCCGGCAAGCGGCTCGACCGGCTCCCGTACCGCGTCTGGGTGCTGTGCGGCGACAGCGAGATGGCCGAGGGCTCGATCTGGGAGGCGTTCGAGCACGCCGCGTACGACGAAGCTCGACAACCTGACCGCGATCATCGACGTCAACCGGCTCGGCCAGCGCGGCGAGACGATGCACGGCTGGGACCTCGACTCGTACGCGAAGCGCGCGCGAGGCGTTCGGCTGGCACGCGATCGAGATCGACGGCCACGACGTCGAGGCGATCGACCGCGCCTACGCCGAGGCGCTCGAGACGACCGGGACGCCGACCGTGATCGTCGCGCGCACGATCAAGGGCAAGGGCGTGAAGGCGGTCGAGAACAAGGACGGCTGGCACGGCAAGGCGCTCGACGATCCGGACGAGCGCGATCGAGGAGCTCGGCGGCGATCCGCAACCTCGCGTCGACGTCGCCAAGCCGGAGCCGACGGCGAGCCGCACGTCTTCGAGCACGGGCCGCTCGAGCTGCCGACGTACGAGCTCGGCAACGAGGTCGCGACGCGCAAGGCGTACGGCGACGCGCTGCTGGCGCTCGGCGAGGCGCGCGGCGACGTCGTCGCGCTCGACGGCGAGGTGTCCAACTCGACCTACGCCGAGATCTTCGCGAAGGCGCATCCCGGAGCGCTACTTCGAGATGTACATCGCCGAGCAGCAGATGGTCGCCGCCGCGGTCGGCATGCAGGTGCGCGGCTGGAAGCCGTTCGCGTCGACGTTCGCGGCGTTCCTTCTCGCGCGCGTACGACTTCGTCCGCATGGCGGCGATCTCGCAGGCGAACTCTGCGCTGTCGGCTCGCACGCCGGCGTGTCGATCGGCGAGGACGGCCCGTCGCAGATGGCGCTCGAGGACCTCGCCGCGTTCCGCGCGGTGCACGGCTCGACGGTCCTCTACCCGTGCGACGCGAACCAGACGGCGAAGCTCGTCGCGGCGATGGCCGACCTGGACGGGATCGTCTTCATGCGCACGACGCGCGCGAACACGCCGGTCATCTACGGGCCGGACGAGGAGTTCCCGGTCGGCGGCGCCAAGGTCGTGCGCTCGTCGGACGACGACGACGTCGACGATCGATCGGCGCCGGCATCACGCTGCACGAGGCGCTGAAGGCCGCCGACGCGCTCGCCGAGGAGGGCGTCGCGGCGCGGGTGATCGACCTCTACTCGGTCAAGCCGGTCGACGAGGAGACGCTGCGCGCCGCCGCCGAGGCGACCGGCGGCCGGTTCGTCGTCGTCGAGGACCACTGGCCCGAGGGCGGGCTCGGCGAGGCGGTGCTCTCGGCGCTCGCCGAGCCGGACGAGCGCCCGGTCGTGCAGCTCGCCGTCCGCGAGATGCCCGGCTCGGGCAAGCCCGGCGGAGCTGCTCGCGGCCGCCGGCATCGACGCCGACGCGATCGCCGCGGCCGCGCGCGAGCTCGTCGCGAGCACCGTCGGCGCAACGACCTGACCCAACGGAGCTGACCCAGTACATCCCCACCCGGGTGCGGGAGGAAGAGTTCCACCCGCCACCCGCGGTGAGCGTATCGGCCGCGAGCGCACGCGTCTGAGCCGATTTCGCGCCGAATCTGACACGCCGTCGATCTCTACGCTGTGCCGATGGCCGTCGTCATCGCAACCAACCTCCGCAAGGAGCTCTCCGGCGAGCCGCTGTTCGACGGCGTCTCCTTCAAGGTCGAGCGCCGCGACCGCGCTCGTCGCTCTCCGGGCCGAACGGCGCCGGCAAGACGACGCTGCTCCGGCATGCTCGCCGGGGAGACCGAGATCCACGGCGGCGAGCTCGCGTTCCCGAAGGGCACGCGGATCGCGCTGCACGACCAGCGCCCGCCGCTCGAGCGCGGCGCCACGCTGCGCGAGTACGTCCTCTCCGGGGCCGGCGACCTGACCGCCGCCGAGGAAGAGCTACGCCGCCTCGAGCAGGCGATGGCCGGCGGTGACCACGAGCCGGCGACGCTCCGCACGCTACGGCGAGGCGCAGGCGCGGCTCGAGCACGCGGGCGGCTACGCCTGGCGCGAGCGGCTCGACTCGGTCGCCCGCGGCCTCGGCTTCTCGACGACGACCTCGACCGGCCGCTCTACAGCGTTCTCCGGCGGCGAGCTGACGCGCGCCTCGCTGGCACGCTCGCTCGGCGGCGACCCAGACCTCCTGCTCCTCGACGAGCCGACGAACCACCTCGACGTCGCCAGCCTCGAATGGCTCGAGCGCGAGCTGCAGTCGATCGACGCCGCCGTCATCCTCGTCGCGCACGACCGCTGGTTCCTCGAAGCGGTCACGACGCCGTGCTCGAGCTCGAAGCCGGCCGCTCGCGTACTTCGCCGGGCCCTGGCACAACTGGCGCCGCGAGAAGGCCGCGCGTCTGGCCGCTGCCGCGAAGGAGGCCGACCGGATCGACGTCGACATCGCACGCCTCGACCGCTTCGTCGAGCGCTTCCGCTACAAGAAGAGCCTCGGCGAAGCAGGCCCAGGCGAAGCTGACGCAGATCGGCCGCCTCAAGCAGGAGCGCTCGAGCTGCGCGGCGAGATCGACCGCCTGACGCAGGCGCGCGAAGAGCCTCGGCTTCGAGTTCCTGAAGCCGAAGCGCAGCGGCCGCACGGTCGTCGAGGTCGAGGGCGTCGAGCTCGCGCCGGCGACAAGGAGCTGCTCGCAGACGTGACGTTCGCGATCGAGCGCGGCGAGCACGTCGCACTCGTCGGCCCGAACGGCACCGGCAAGACGACGCTGCTCGAGACGCTTCTCGGGCGCCGCGAGCCGAAGAAGGGCAAGCTCCGCTTCGGCCACGGCGTCGAGCCCGCGTACTTCTCCCAGCACGAGATCGAGCTCGACGAGAGCCGGACCGTGCTCTCGCTGACGCAGAACGAGACCGGTCTGCAGCGCCCCCACGCGCAGAACCTGCTCGGCCGCTTCCTCTTCTCCGGCTGGGACGATGCACGAGCGGCCGGTGTCGGTGCTCTCGGGCGGCGAGCGGCGCCGGCTCGCGCTTGCGCTCGTCGTGGCCTCGGGCGCCAACCTGCTGATGCTCGACGAGCCGACGAACCACCTCGACCTCGAGAGCCGCGAAGCGCTCGAGGCCGCGCTCGACGCGTTCCCGGGAACCGTGCTCCTCGTCTCGCACGACCGGGCGCTCCTGGACGCGATCGCCGAGCGGACGCTCGCGCTCGAGGACGGCACGATCCGCTCCTACGACGGCGGCTGGGCCGAGTACGTGGCGGC
Source organism: uncultured Actinomycetes bacterium (assembly GCA_963812695.1). Classification (GTDB taxonomy): domain Bacteria; phylum Actinomycetota; class Thermoleophilia; order Gaiellales; family Gaiellaceae; genus VAXT01. Next base: position 56,317 of record CAWEWD010000003.1, on the reverse strand, counting down.
GAGAGACGAGCGCGCGAAGGCAAGGGCGAAGGCGAGCGAGCCCGAGCCCGCGGCCGGGAAGCCGAAGAAGGCGAAGCCGCCGCCGACGAAGAGACCCCGCCCGAGCGAGCTCGAGCGCCTCGAATCGGACATCGCCGACCGCGAGGCCGAGATCGCCGGCCTCGAGCGGCTGCTCGCCGACGACTGGTCGAACGTCGACGTCGTGGCCGCGCATCGCCGAGCGCGAGACGACCTGCAGACGCTGCTCGCGCGCTGGGAGCAGCTGTTCGAGCGCTCAGGTGCCTAGCGACTCGCGAGCGGCGGCGCGACGGTTCCGGATCCAGCCGACGAGCAAGAGCACCAGCGGCCCCAGGATGATGAGTGAGAGGAGCCCGACCGGCACCGCAAGCCAGATGCCGCGGGTCCGGGCCGGTTGGGCCGCGGCAGGCGGCGCCGCGGCGGCGGTCTTCTGAGTCTTCGACTTCTTCGCGTAGGCGCGCGCGGTCTTCTTGGCCGCCTTCACCTGCTTCGCCGAGACGGCTGCCGGCCCATGGAACTTTTCCGGCATCCAGTAGTTGACCTGCCAGCGGCCGTCGTGATCTTTGACGACCTCGGCGTCCGCGGTCATCGCCGAATAGCCCGAGCCAGGCTTCGGGAAGACGAAGACCTCGAGCCCGACCGTGTCCGTGTACGAGTACTTGACGTAACTCCAGCTCCCGAGCCCCTTGTGTGAGGCCGGATAGTTCACGACCGGGATCGCGCCGGTGTCCCACTCCTTGCGGGTCAGCCCGGAGCGGAGATCGGGCCCGGCAAGGTCCCAGGCCTTCGCAGGGTCCTCGCGCGCGACTGCGTACCTGATGAACTGCGCGAGCACCGGATGCACGGCGAGCCGCTCGGCCGGGGTGAACGGCGAGCGCTTCGGCTGGACGTAGTTCGCAACTTCGGGCCCGTTCGCGTTCTCGGGGCTCCCGCCGGTCGAGTAGTGGATACCGAGGTAGGCCAAGGGGAAGATGGCCAGGACCACGGCGATCTTGATCAGCCGGCGGCGCCAGCGTGGTGACTTGAGCATTTTCACCCCCGTTCAGTGTGCCCAAAACGTCAAATGTTCATGACTGGGAACCGAACGTCGCGAGCACGGCCTCGGCTACGACCCTGAGCGGCCGGCCGGACACCTGGCTCGCCTTGCGCAACCTGGCGAACGCCTCCTCCTCGGACAGGTTCTCCTTCGTCATCAGGAGGCCCTTCGCGCGCTCGATCACCTTGCGCGCCTCGAGCGCTTCCGAGAGCGACTCCGCCTCCTCGCGCAGCGCTGTGAGCTCCTCGTGCCGCGCCCTGGCCGCGTGGATCGCCGGCAGCAGATCCTGCTCGCGGAACGGCTTGACCAGGTAGCCGAACACCCCGGCCTCGACCGCGCGGGAGACGAGCTCGTCCTGACCGTAGGCCGTCAGCATCACGATCGGGATCGGCCGCTCATCGAGGATGCGCCGCGCAGCTTCGATCCCGTCCAGTCGCGGCATCTTCACGTCGAGCACCGCCACCTCGGGCTCGGTCTCGCGGGCGAGGGCCACGGCCTCCTCGCCGTCGCGGGCCTCCGCACAGACCTCGAACCCCGCTCGTTCGAGCAGGGCCCGGAGGTCGAGCCTGATGATCGTCTCGTCCTCGGCGATGAGGACTCTCACGAAGCGGAGTCTACGAGGGGATCTCCGTGGTGAGGCTCTCCGCGAGCATGTACGAGTTGCCGTCGGGGTCGTAGAACATGCACAGCTTGACCATGCCCTCGATCTCGTACGTGTCGCCGTCGAAGCGCACGTCCTTCGACTCGAGGTGCTGTCGGGACGCCTCGATGTCGACGACGCCGAAGGTCGGGGTCGTGCTCCCGGGCTTCACCTCTTCGGTCTGGCCGAGGCCGATCGTGACGTGCTTCGTCGCGGTCGACATCTCGCACCACCCGTGCTGCTCGAGCTTGTAGACGAGCTCGAGGCCGAGCACGTCGCCGTACCACTCGATCGCCTTCTCCATGTCGGACACGCCGACCGAGAGCGTGAGGTTCTCGTTGTACTCGAAGGGGGTGTTCGTGGCCACCGGAGCGACCTGTGTTTCCTGGCTCACCGCTTCCTCCTCTCGTTTCCCTGCTCTGTCCTGTCCTGTTTTTATACTACGAATACTTCCATGTCAACTCTCGTCGGCCTGTTTCACAACCGCTGGTCGGTCCCGATCCTGGCGGAACTGCGCCGCCAGCGCGGCAGCCGGTTCGTGACGCTCGTGCGCACGCTCGGGGTGAGCGGCGAGTCGCTGCGCCGGACGCTGGCCGCCCTGATCGAGAGCGGGCTCGTCGGCCGCAACCCCGGGTACGGCCATCCCCTCCGGCCGGAGTACGTGCTGACCACGCGCGGGGAACGGGTCGCGGCCCGCGGCGAACCGCTCGTCGAACTTCTCCGCGAGCGCGGCCTCGAGGAGGTCGGGCTCAAGAAGTGGTCGATGCCGGTGGTGCACGCCCTCTCGGCAGAGCCGCTTCGCTTCTCCGAGCTTCGCGACCGGCTCGAGGGCATCTCTCCCCGCGCGCTGACCCTTGCGCTCAAGGAGCTCGAGGGCGCGGGCGTGGTCGAACGGCGCGTCACGGACGACTACCCGCCGGCGACGAGCTATCGACTCGCCGCCGATGCGCGACACCTCGCCTCACTCGTCGGCAAGCTGGCCGGCTAGCCCCTCCAGGCCGCCGCGCCCCGTCCACCAGCCCATGACATCGACGGCCATCCGCCCGGCCCGAACCGACGGATCTGCCTCGACGAGCCGGCGCGTCTCCTCGACGCTCGTCCGGTAGAGACAGAACCCGCGGAGTGTCTCGTCGGCCTGGTCGGAGAACGGCCCCGCCAGCAACAGGTGCCCTTGCTCGCGCATCGCCTCGAGATGGGCGAGGTGCTGCTCCTGGAGCTGCTCGAGCTCCTCGTCGGAGAACTCGGACGCCCGCGGCCCGCGTTTGAGGAGGACGAAGCTGTACCCGTCGAGCTCCATCAGGCCGGAAAGACGACCTCGGCGCGCAGGCCCGCCGTCGCGAGTGCAGCGTCGAGCGTCCCGCGCAGCTCGTCGCGCACGAGCGCGCGCACGATCGAGAGCCCGGTGCCGGTCGCGTCGTCGTCGATCCCGCTGCCCGTCGTCGGCGATCGCGAGCACGACCTCGCCGTCGCGCTGCGCGAGCTCGATCCGCACCGAGTCGCCGCCGTGCTCGAGCGCGTTCTGGAGCAGCTCGCTGAAGACGAGCGCGAGCGCCGTCGCGCGGCCGCCTGCGAGCGAGACGGGCTGCGAGCTGCGCGTCGACGTGCTTGCTCGACGCCGAGCCCCTGGACGAGCATCGCGCGCAGCCGGTCGAGCAGCTCGTCGAGGTCGACGTCGTCGTCGCGCCGCTCCGTCAGCACCTCGTGCACCGCGGCGATCGCGAGGATCCGGTTCACCGAGTCGCTCGAGCGCCTTGTGCGGATCGACGTCCGTCCGAGCGCGCCTGCAGGCGCAGCAGCGAGGCGACGGTCTGCAGGTTGTTCTTGACGCGGTGGTGGATCTCCTGAGCGAGGACGCCGCGCATGACGGCGCGCCCGTGCTCGAGCGCGACCGCCGCGTGGTGGGCGATCGAGACGAGCAGCGCGCGGTCGTCGTCCGTGAACGGCGTGTCGCGGTCGCAGACGAGCTCGCCGATCTGCCGCCGCTTCCAGCGCAGCGGCAGCCGCATCGCGTGCGCGCCGGCGCGCCCCTCGGGCCACGCGATGTTCCCGTCGTCGAGCACGAGCGCCGCGCCGGTCGCGCCGACCGCGTCCATCGTCGTCTTCACGATCGCCTCGAGCGACTCCTCGAGGTAGAGCGACTCGGAGACCGCCTCCGAGATCTCCGCCAGCGCCTCGAGCTCGGCGACGCGGCGCTGCGCGTCCGCGTAGAGCTTCGCGTGCTCGATCGACTGCGCGACCTGCGCGGCGATCGCGACGCAGCAGGTCGATCTCGCCTCCGAGAACTCGTGCGGCTCGACCGTGCGGACGTTGAGCGCGCCCTCGAGCTTCTCGCGCGCCAGGATCGGCACGGCGAGGATCGACTCGTACTCGTCCTCGGGCAGGTTCGTGAACGCCTTGAAGCGCGGGTCGAGGTGCGCCTGCGCGGGGATCATGACCGGCGAGCGCTCCGCGGCGGCCGCACCGGTGATCCCGTCGCCCGGCCGCATCCGCGGCGTCCTCGTCATCTCCTCGACCCGGGTGCCGTGCGTCGCGCGGAGGACGAGCTCGTCGCGCGCTCGTCGTAGAGGTAGACGAAGCAGGCGTCCGCGTCGAGCGCGTCGGCGACCTTGCTCGCGACCAGGCCGAGCACCTCCTCGAGATCGAGCGTCGAGTTGACCGCGGCGATCGTCTCGGTCAGGAGTCGCAGATGGCGCGCAGATACGTCCACAGCCTCGATTCTGCCTTAACAAAACCCTTACGAGGCGCGTGGTTTTCCGTCACAAGCCGCGGGTAGCTTCAAAGCCAATGAGCGTCGCGCGACCAGAATTGCTCCGCACGATCGGATTTCTCGTCGCCGACGCGAAGGGCAAGATCGTCGGCACCGTGGAGGCGCCGATGTACGGCAGCGTCGCCGATGTCCCGGACGCGATCTCGGTCCGCTCGGGCTTTCTCTCGCGCCGCCGAAGCCTTGTTCCGGCCGACGCGATCTCCGAGATCGACAACCGCACCGGCGTGATCGGCCTCAGCGTCGACCGCGACGCCGTCCTCAGCTTCCTTTAGACGTCCGCGCCGCGGGCTCTGCCTCGCAGCAGAGTGCGTCGCACTTTCCGCGGACGAAGAGCGCATCTGGCCGACAGTACGACGGGCCTACTTCCCCGCCCATGCCAGGGTCCGTTCTCACTCCAACGACCACGAGCTGCCCTAGAAGAAGAAGCAGCCCGCAGTCGGCCGTCAGCGGCCCTTGCCACCCGCCAAAGCGACAAGGACCGGTGAGATCTCGATTGTGCTCTTTCGAGCGCTCGCGGACAAGTGCGAAGAGCGCATAATGCGTGCGTGGGAAGGATCGTCCGACGGATCAAGGCGTGGCGGCGCGAGCGCGCAGCACCTCCCACGGAAGGGGCTGCGTCCCAGGACTGGAAGACGGTCGGCAAGACGTTCCGCGCCACTGATGCGGTCTACGACAAGTCACTGCCGAACGCATCGAACGAAGAAGGTCGCCCGCCTCACTAAACCGCCGCTAGAGCACGCTCAGGTAGCGCTCCTGCTCCCAGTCCGTGAGCTGAACGCGGTAGTCGTCCCACTCCTTGCGCTTGAGCTCGATGTAGCGGTCGAAGATGTGCGGCCCTAAGGCCTTCTTCGCCAGCTCCGACTCGGCGAGCGCGTCGATCGCCTCCCCGAGCGTCTCCGGGAGCGACACGATCCCACGCTCCTTCCGCTGCTCCGGGGTCAGGTGGTACAGGTTCGTCTCCATCGGGTCGGGCAGCTCGTAGCCCTTCTCGATCCCCTCGAGCCCTGCGTGGAGGAGCGCGGCGAACGTCAGATACGGGTTGCAGGCCGGATCGGGACAGCGGATCTCGGCGCGCGTCGCCTGCTCGTTACCCGGCTTGTAGAGCGGGATCCGGATCAGCGCGGACCGGTTCCGCCGTGACCAGGCGACGTAGACCGGCGCCTCGTAGCCCGGCACGAGCCGCTTGTAGGAGTTGACCCACTGCGCGAACACGGCCGAGATCTCACGCGCGTGGCGCAGCTGGCCGGCGATGAACGCCTTGCCGGCGTCGGACAGGTTCCACTTGTCGCCTTCCTCGAAGAAGCTGTTCCGCCCGTCGGTGAAGAGCGACTGGTGCGTGTGCATCCCCGAGCCGTTCTCGCCGAAGATCGGCTTCGGCATGAACGTCGCGTGGTAGCCGGCCTTCTTCGCGATCTCCTTCACGATCAGCCGGTACGTGAGCGTGTGGTCGGCCATCTCGAGCGCCGGCGCGAAGCGCATGTCGATCTCGTGCTGCGACGGCCCGACCTCGTGGTGGACGTACTCGACCGGGATGCCCATGTGCTCGAGCGCGCGCACGGTCTCCTGGCGCAGCTCGCTCGCGGCGTCCAGCGTCGTCATGGCGAAGTAGCCGCCCTCGTCGAGGGTCTCGGTGCCCTTGTCGTCCTCGAACAGGAAGTACTCGAGCTCGGGCCCGACGTTGAACGTGTCGAAGCCCATGTCGCGCATGCGGTCGAGCGCGCGGCGCAGCACGTAGCGCGGGTCGCCTTCGTACGGCTCCCCGTCGGGCGTGACGACGTCGCAGATCATGCGAGCGACCTTCGTCTCGCCCTCCTTCCACGGCATCAGCCGGTACGTGCCGGGATCCGGGATCGCGATCATGTCCGACTCCTCGATCGCGTTGAAGCCGGTGATCGACGAGCCGTCGAACCCCATGCCGTCGTCGAGGGCGCCCTCGATCTCGCTCGGAGTGACCGCGAACGACTTCAGGTGCCCCTCGAGGTCCGTGAACCAGAGGAGCAGGAACTCGACCCCGTCGTCCTTCATCTTCTTCAGAGCGTCCTTGCGGGCCTCCTCGGTGGAAGTGGCCCGGTTCTTCGACTCGACCTGCTGCGCCATGTGAAAAGCCTCCTAAGGCGCCGACTCGGCGGCGCCGACCGTGGAGGTCGTGCCGGCTTTGCCGGCGCGACCGTCCCAAGAACGCGAAAAGCCCCGGGCGCCGAAACTCGCCCGAGGCTCCGTTGCCTCATACCGATGGCACTGTAACACGGTCACAGGGCGGTCTCATTTTCCAGCGGAAGCGTGGCGGACATCGTGATCGCGACGTCGCGGTACTCGTAGCCGAGCCGCTCGTTGACGGTCCGCATCGACTCGTTCCCGTTCTGCGTCCAGGTGACGACCTCGGCGAAGCCGGCCGCGGTCGCCCACGCGAGCTCACGCTGCTTCAGCGCCTTCGCGAGCCCGCGCCTGCGCCAGTCGCGCCGGACGACCGTCAGGCCGTCCTCGGCCACGCCGTCGTTGTCATGCGCCATCAGGCCCGAGTAGCCCACGATCCGGCCGTCGGCCAGGGCGACGAACGAACCTTCGGGGAGCGTCGCCTCGTCGCGGAGCCACTCGTCGAGCGGAATCGAGATCGACCCTTCGAGCGCCAGGTCCGGGTAGCCCTCGTCCCTTGCCAGTGGGTACGCGGCCCCGAGCAGCTCCGGCCGCTCGGCGACCGTCACCACCTCGACCTCACCCGGAATCGGGTCGACCGCGATCTCGCCGTCGAGGCGCCGCACCTGCTCGACTTGCCGGTCGCTCTCGACGAACCCGAAGCGCTCGGCGAACGCCTTCGATCCGGTGTCGGTGACCTGGCCGCTGACCCGGACGAGCCCGAGCGACTCGACGAACTCGAGCAGGCGGCCGAGCAGCGCCGTCCCGACACCGCGGCGCCGCGACTCCGGGTGCACGCGGGGCGCGACGTAGCCGCGTTGAGGATCGTCAGAGCGGCCCCCGAGCCCCGCGCCGACGATCTCGCCCTCGAGCTCCGCGACGAGCACGGTACGGTCGGGAGTCAGCCGGCGTCCGGAAGTCCTCGACCGTCCAGGCCGACTCGTTCGGGAGCACGGCGCGCTTGATCCGGATCCAGCCCTCGAGATCCGCGTCGCTCTCGGCCCGGCGTACTTCGATCATCCCGACCGCTTCAGCTTTCCGTGGCGCTTCGCGTAGCGCTCGCCGCGTCGGAACACCTCGAGCCCGAGCGGCACGGAGACGACCCCGATCAGGATCAGCGGCCAGATGTCGGCCCACATGGCGCTGATGCCGGCGCCGTCGATGATCGCGTCCCGGATCCCGTCGAGCGCGTAGGTCGCCGGCGAGATCTTCGGCGAGCCACTGCATCCACTCCGGCAGCACGCTGACCGGGTAGTAGACGCCCGAGACGACGAGCAGGATCCCCTGCGCGACGAAGCCGAGCTGCATGCCCTTCTCGGGCGAGATCAGCGGCAGGACGGCGGTCATCATCCCGATCCCGATGAACGAGATCGAGGCGACGACGAGCACGATCAGCGCGGCGACGAAGTTCGCGTTCGGCGAGCTCGAGGTGGAAGAAGAGCGCGACGACCACGAACAGCGATGATCGCCCGGATGACCCCGTAGACGACCGCGAAGAGGCCCATCCCGAACAGGTGCATCGGGCGCGAGAGCGGCGCCATGAACGTGTACTCGATCGTCCCCTCCCAGCGCTCCCACGCGACCGTCTCGGTCAGGACCTCGAAGATGATCCCGAGGTAGGCCCAGACGACCGCGCCGACGAGCAGCGATCGTCGTCACCTCGGTTGACGTCGATCTTCCCGCCGCCGGCCTCGATGCCCTTGGCGATGAAGACGATCGTGAGCGTGTTCGCGACCGTCCAGACGAAGAACGCGACGTCCCACCAGATGTAGCGCTTGACGAGGTAGACGTTGCGCTCGACGACGCCGGCGAGGCCGATCAGCTCGTGGCGGAGGGCTGCAGCTGCGCCCGGCATCACTCTTCGTCCTCCTCGGGCTTCTCGTCCTCGAACGCCTTGCCGGTCGCGGCGAAGAACGCCTCCTCGAGCGTGTCGGCGCCGTAGCGGGCCTTGAGCTCGTCGGCCGGCTCGAGGCAGAGCAGGCGGCCGTCGTCGAGGATTCCGACGCGGTCCGCGAGTGCCTCCGCCTCGTCGAGGTCGTGCGTGCAGAGCAGGATCGTCGCGTCGTGGGTCGCGCGGATCTCGCGGATGAAGTCCTGCACCTCGAGCTTCGAGCGCGGGTCGAGGCCCGTCGTCGGCTCGTCGAGCAGGAGCAGCACCGGCGAGGTCAGGAGCGCGCGCGCGAGCGCGACCTTCTGCTGCATCCCGCGCGAGAGGTCCTCCATCGACTCGTTGCGCCGGGTCGACCGGGAAGCCGACCGCTCGAGGATCTCCGGGATCCGGTCGCGCGTCTGCCCGCGGTGAGCCCGTAGAAGCGCGCCGCGTAGCTGAGGTTCTCGGTCGAGGACATCTTCTTGAAGAAGGAGGCCTCGACCGAGACGCGGTTGACGAGCCGCCGCACGGCGCGCGGTGCTCGGAAAGACGTCGTGGCCGAAGACGTGCGCGCTGCCGCCGTCGTGCAGGAGCAGCGTCGAGAGCAGGCGGACCAGCGTCGACTTGCCCGAGCCGTTCTGGCCCGAGGATCGCGACGCACTCGCCGCGCTCCATGTCGAAGGTGACGCCGCGCAGCGCTCGACCCGCTCCGCGCGCGGCGCAGGCCGGAGCGCTTCCGTCGCTCGCGGCGGAACTCCTTGCGCAGGTCGTGGACTTCGACGGCGGGCACGTGCTGCTCCAGACTCGGCTCGAGGGGACACGGAACTCGCGCGCTCGCGCGTTTCGTCAGGCGGCGCGCCGAGAAACCGGATATCAGCCGAGGCGCAACATCGCGGCGCTCAGGGTACCGCAGCACCTGCCGGCACAGCACAAGGCTTGCGTTCGTCCGGACTCGCGCGCTACAGTTGGCGCCAGGTGCCGCCGCCGAAGGCGGGCGCCGAGGCAATGGGCCTCAGGACTCCTGCGAGCTCCGGGCGCTTTTTTGTGTGGTCCGAAACAGGAGGAGGACGGCATGTCGGAGCTGGAGACGAAGCACTACATCGAGAACGGGGCGAAGGAAGCCCCCGCCGCGCGAGAAGCGCTCGAGTGGGCCGGCGCAGACGCAGGCGCAGCTCGTCGACCTGAAGTTCTGCGACCTGCTCGGGACGCTGGCAGCACATGACGCTGCCGCTGTCCGCATTCGACGAGTCCGCGTTCGACGAGGGCCTCGGCTTCGACGGCTCCTCGATCCGCGGCTGGCAGGGCATCTCCGAGTCGGACATGCTGCTGATGCCGGATCCGGCGACGCGCGATCCTCGACCCGTTCACCGAGGCGCCGACGCTGTCGCTGATCTGCGAGATCGTCGACCCGATCACCCGCGAGCAGCTACGACGCGCGACCCGCGCCGGCGTCGCCAAGCGCGCCGAGGAGTACCTCCGCGCGACCGGCATCGCCGACACCTGCTACATCGGCCCCGAGTGCGAGTTCTTCGTCTTCGACGAGGTCTCGCTACGACCTCGGCCCGAACCGCTCGCACTACGCAGTCGACTCCGCCGAGGGCCACTGGAACTCCGGCAAGCCCGGGCTCGGCTACACGATCCGCGAGAAGGAGGGCTACTTCCCGCCCGCGCCGCACGACACGCTGCACGACCTGCGCACCGGCGATGGTGCTCGACGCTCGAGCGGCTCGGCATCCCGTGCGAGTTCCACCACCACGAGGTCGCCTCGGGCGGTCAGTGCGAGATCGACCTCCGCTTCCAGACCCTGACCCGCATGGCCGATCAGGTCATGACCTACAAGTACGTCGTCAAGAACGTCGCGCGCGCGGCCGGCAAGGCAGTGACCTTCATGCCGAAGCCGATCTTCGGCGACAACGGCTCGGGCATGCACACGCACCAGTCCCTCTGGAAGGAGGGCACGCCGCTGATGGCCGACAAGTCGGGCTACGCGGGGCTCTCGCAGCTCGCCCGCGCCTACGTCGGCGGGCCTGCTCATGCACGCGCCGGCGCTGCTCGCCTTCTGCGCGCCGACGACGAACTCGTACCGCCGGCTCGTGCCCGGCTACGAGGCGCCGGTCAACCTCGTGTACTCGCAGCGCAACCGCTCGGCGTGCATCCGGATCCCGATGTACTCGGACTCGCCGAAGGCGAAGCGGCGTCGAGTTCCGCTGCCCGGACGCGGCGGCGAACCCGTACCTCGCGTTCTCGGCGATGCTGATGGCCGGCATCGACGGCATCGAGAAGGGTCTCGACGCCGGGTGAGCCCGCCGACTACGACCTCTTCGAAGAGGACGCGGCCGGGTCGCGCAGGTGCCGGGGTCGCTCGACGAGGCGCTCGACGCGCTCGAGGTCGACCACGAGTTCCTGACCGCCGGCGGCGTCTTCATCGAGGAGCTGATCCGGACCTGGATCGACTGGAAGCGGGAGAACGAGGTCGACGTGGTCGCGCTCCGCCCGCACCCGGCCGAGTTCGCCCTCTACTTCGACGCCTAGACGTGGAGATCAGGGAGCTTCGGGAAGGGGACTGGCCGGCTGTGCTGGAGATCTTCGAGCAGGGCATCGCCGGTCGGAACGCGACCTTCGAAACCGAGGCTCCCTCGTGGGAAGCGTGGGACCGCTCGCAGCTCGACGGCCATCGCTGGGTGGCCGTCGAGGACGGGCGGGTCGTGGGCTGGGTCGCGGCGCACCCCGTGTCGTCGCGGCCCTGCTACCGCGGTGTCGTCGAGCACAGCGTCTACGTCGACGAGGAGTGGCAGGGCAGAGGCATCGGGCGCGCGCTGCTCGAGCGGTTGTTCGAGAGCACCGAGCAGGACGTGATCTGGACGATCCAGACCGGGGTCTTCCCGGAGAACGAGGCGAGCCTGAAGCTGCACGAGCGGTGCGGCTTCCGGGTCGTCGGCACCCAGGAGCGGCTCGGAAAGCTGGACGGGGTCTGGAGGGACGTCGTCGTCCTCGAACGGCGATCGGAGCTCATCTCGTGACGAAGGTCGAGGCAGTCGTGATCCGCGAGCGCGTCGAGACGGTGATCGACGCCGTCGAGGCGGAAACCGGCCACGTCGGCGTGACGGTCGTCGAGGCGATCGGCCACGGCCGCCAGCGCGGGGTGACGCACGAGTACCGCGGTCGCGTGTTCGAGTCCCGCTTCCTGCCGAAGGCTCTCCTCACGTTCATCGTGAAGGACGACATCGCGGAGTCGGTCGTAGCCGCGATCGCAGACGCCGCGCGGTCGGGCCACGAGTCGGGCGACGGAATCGTGTGGACGACCCCGGTCGAGGACGTGATCCACAACCGAACCGGACTGCGGCTCGCGGAGACGGAAGTCGCATGAAGAACAGCGACCTCGTCCTCGCCGTGAACACCGTCTGGGTCGTCATCGCAGCCGTGCTCGTGATGTTCATGCAGGCCGGGTTCGCCTTCCTCGAAGCGGGGCTGACCCGGATGAAGAACGCGGCCCACATCGCCGGCAAGAACGTGCTCATCTTCGGCGTCTGCACGATCGTCTACTGGGCCGTCGGCTTCGGGATCGCGTTCGGCAACGGCAACGGGCTCGTGGGCACGAGCGGCTTCTTCCCGTCCGCCGACGAGCTCCTCTCGATCGGCTCGGCGCCGTTCGCCTTCTTCACGACGATCCCCGCCTCTGCGGGCTACCTGTTCGAAGTCGTCTTCGCGGGTGTCTCGCTGGCGATCGTCTGGGGCGCGATGGCCGAGCGCGCGAAGCTCTGGGTCTACCTCGTCTTCGGCGCCGTCTTCACGGTTATCTACTCGGTCGTCTCGCACTGGATCTGGCACTCGGGCGGTTGGCTGTACTCGAAGGGGATGCAGGACTTCGCCGGCTCGACGGTCGTCCACTACCAGGGAGCGTTGGCGGCTCTGGCGGGTGCGCTGCTGCTCGGCCCGCGCATCGGCAAGTTCGGCCAGGACGGGCGTGCGAACCCGATTCCGGGTCACAACATGCCGTACGCCGTGCTCGGGACGCTGATCCTCTGGTTCGGCTGGTTCGGGTTCAACGCCGGGCTCGACGCTCGGCGTCGTGACGGGCGACAAGGTCGGCTACTTCGCGTACGTGGCGCTGACGACGAACGTGGCCGCGGCGGCCGGAGCCCTGGGCGGGATCGGCGCCGCCTGGCTCGTCCTCGCGCAAGCCGGACGTGTCGATGATGCTGAACGGCGTCATCGCCGCCCTCGTCGCGATCACGGCCGCGTGCGGCTTCGTCTCGCCGTGGGCCGCGGTCGGTGATCGGCGCCGTCGCCGGCTCGATCGCCGTCGTCGGCGTCCTGTGGGTCGAGCGGATCGGAATCGACGATCCGATCGGCGCCGTCGCGGTGCACGGGATGGCGGGCGTCTGGGGCACGCTTGCGCGTCGGTCTGTTCGCCGTTCCCGCGCTCGCGTCGAACCTGGCCACGGGCACGGGCGGGCTCTTCTACACGGGCAGCTTCCACCAGCTCGGAGTGCAGGCGCTCGGGCTGGTCACGGTCGGCGCGTTCACGTTCACGCTGTCGTTCGGCTGCCTCTGGGCCTTGAACCGGCTCTGGGGCATCCGGGTCGAGGAACACGTCGAGACGGCAGGCCTGGATGTGGCCGAGCACGGCATGTGGGGCTATCCCGAGTTCTACATCCCGGTCCCCGGCGGCTACGGGACCGAGTCGCACAGCCACCTCGTGGGCCATGCGCACCGACACGAACCGGCGGTCGAGCCGCTTCCCGAGGGCCAACCGAGCGAGGCAGCCGCCTGAGACCACCGTCCGGGTGTAGATCGTCGAGGAAGCTCTCGATCTGGCGCCGCATCTTCTCCTGCAGGACGTTCGCGGGCACCGCGCAGGCGAAGTCGCGAGGATCCGCTCCGTCAAGGATCAACGGCCGCTCGCGAAGCACCCACCGGACATCCTCCGCATTGCAGTGATCCGACCAACCCATCTCTCGTGCGCCGCGGTTGACGTACAGCCAGGGCCGCCCGAGCGCGTCGAGCGTCTGAAGATCGGCCTTCGGCGCGTATGAGCCCTCGACGTTGTGAGCCCAGTAGCCCGACCGGGAGGGAATCTCCGCGTGCAGCTGTCGAAGCGCCTGCTCCTTCTTGTCAAGGGAGTCGGTCGTGACCACGAGGAAGTCGCAGTCGCTTGCCGCGTCGCCGCCGCCGAGCGCGAAGGAGCCCGTGAGGTAGACCCCGACCAGGCTCGAGTCCAGGATCCCCTGCAGGCGGCCGACGAAGTCGGCAAGGAGGTCGTTCAGCTCCGGAAACTGCGTGGCTCTCAGTGGACGACGATGACCTTCAGGATGACGATGCTCAGCCCGAGGACGAGATTCAGGCCGACCACGACCGCGGTGCCGGTCTTGCTCATGCGCTCGAGCCGCGCGTAGCGCACTCCCTGGACCGCTAGCGCCGCGACGCCGAGCCCGAGCGCCAGCCACACCGCCGTCGAGCCCTCGAACGCTCCGAGCGCGCCGAACAGGAGGGCGAGCGCGGGGAGCACGACCGCAAGTCCGATTGCCCGCTCTCGATGCGCGATCTGCCCGAGCTCGGCCACCGTCAGGCGTCTCCGGAGCTGGAGGCTCTCGGCGAGCCCGTGCGCGTAGATGTGCGCGGCCCAGAAGACGAGCGTGGTCACGACGACGACCACGAGGAAGTTCCAGAGCTTCTCCCGAAACGCAGGCGCTCCCGCGACCAGCGTCGCCATGACGATGATCGTCCCGTAGACGGTCCCCGCGATCGTCTCGGACGAGCCCGCGAGCAGCTCCCGGAACGCGCGCGAGGACGGCTTAACCAACCGGAAGCCAGCCGTCGCGATAAGGCGCCGGCTCCGAGGGAGGCCAGGGCACGTCCGCGTCGCCGACGTCCTGTGCCGTCTGAGGAGGGCTCGCCCCGTGCTTGCGTGCGACCTCGTCTGCAACGTACTCGCCGTACGGGCCGAAGGCCTGGTTCTGACGCGAGCTCATGGCGATCACGACGCAGGGCCCGTCGCCCGCGCCGACGATCACGTGTTTGGTCTTCGGAGGGCAGTGCACGAAGTCCCACTGGCGCAGGGGCCGCTCCTCGCCCTCGACGACCAGGAGCGCCTCGCCAGAGATGACGAGGAACGCCTCGGCCTCGGTCTCCCAGTGGTACAGGGAGTTCGGCTCGCCGGGCTCGAGCACCGCGAGCTGGACGCCGAGCATCGGGAAGAGCGTGTCGGCCTCCCACTCGGTCTTGCCCGTGAACGACACCGATTGTCGACCCTGGCGCGCCCACCAGCGGGCGTCGCGTGCGTTCACGACGAACCAGCCGCTTCCGCCCGCCACGAGACCGTGCTCGGTTCGTTCGAGCGGAGCCTCAGGGACCACTGAGAGTTCCGATCGTCAGCGAGACGAGGTCCGATGACGTTGCCGTCGGGCGGGGCTGGTTCGGATTGTCGACCCAGCAGCCGACGTAGACGGATCCAGGAGCGACGAACGTCGCCGCGAAAGCCAGCGGAACCGTAGCCTGGCCAACGGCGCCTACACCGTCCCCCAGATGCAGGATGGCCGGCGTGCCGAGGAGAGGGCCCGCGGATCCAGGCCCTTGCGCCTGGCAGAAGACGAACGTGTCAACGCCTCCGTGGAGCGTGACCTGCGCGTTGAACGCGTACTTGCCGGCCGGCAGCGTGCCGCTCGCGAGGATCGTGGTCGCCGTCTCCGGGCTCGTACCGTCGATCTCGACGGCATTCGTGTTCCGCGCCTCGAAGGCGTTCGGGAGTCCGCCGGCTTCGCCCTTGTCGCCCTTGATTCCGGGCGGTCCCTGGAAGCCTCGCGGCCCGCGCGCGCCTCGTGGGCCTCTCGGACCTCGGGCGTTCTTCGACGACTTCCCGACGTGCACGACCTTCGTGACGGTGTTCTGCGCGGCGTTCCCGAGCGGCGTCGCGCCGAGCAGGGCGACGACGAGCGCGGTGGCGGCGAGTGCGACGGCGAGGCGCTGCAAGGCGCATTTGAAGCTAGCACCGCGCCGCGCTGTTGCCTACCCGATCAGAACCGCGGTGGCCTCCGCACTCGCTTCGTCGACGGTCAACACGCGTCCCTGCTGCCGAAGCTCTGCCAGGAGCTGGTCGCCCAGGTGCTCGCGAAGCGCGGTCAGGGTGAGCTCGTGACGCTCGGTCGCGGCCTGGTCGAGTGACGAGCCGATCGCATCGAGCAGCGCCTCCGCCGCCCCGATGACCCGCGCCGCACAGACGGGATCGTCCCGCTCGGCCGCGATCGCCGCACAACCTTCGAGCGCGTAGGCGATCGACTCGCGGTAGCCGAGCTCGACGGCGAGCCCGAGCGCCTCCTCGAGCGCCCGCGCCGCCTCGTCGGGGCGGTGCAGGAAGAGCTTCGCCTGGGCCAGGTTCAGCAGTGCGAGCACGGCGCCCTCGCGGTGGCCGAGCTCTCGCGCCTCCGTGAGGCTCTCCTCGGCGAGGCGGGCGGCGCTCTCGTAGTCGCCCTCGACGAGCGCGAGGTCGCTGAGGTTGTTGATCGCCGTCGCCACGACGCGTCGATCCCCGGTCTCCCGGGCCAGCTGGAGGGTCTCCTCGTTGAGCCTTTTCGCTTCCTCGAGGTCGTGCGTGTCGACCGCGACGACACCAAGGCTGAGCATCGACCTGATCTCGCTCGCCGTGTCGCCCAGCCCGCGTGACAGTTCGATGCTCTCGTCCAGGAAGCGCCGGGCATCCGGGTAGTCGCGATGCTTGATCGCGAGCACCGCGAGCCCGCGGAGGGCCTTGGCGCGCGTCTCCGGCTGCTGTCCGGGGTCCCTCGTCAGCGCGTCCTCGAGCCAGCGTCGCCCCTCGGCCAGGTGGCCCCGAATGAGCCAGAAGCGGGCCAGGGCGGCCACGAGGGCGAGCTCGACGTCGGCTGCGCCGGCGCTCTGCGACCAGGCCAGTGCGGCGCGAAAGTTGTCGTGCTCGCTCTCGAGCCGCTCGTGCACGCGCAGCTCGTCCGATCTGGTGAGCTCGCTGTCCCCGGCCTCGGCAACCTGCACGAAGTACGCGGCGTGCCGCCGTCGAAGCTCGTCTCCCTCGCCGGACAAATCGAGACGCTCGGCCGCGTACTCACGGATCGTCTCCAGCATCCCGAGCCGAGCGTCGTCGTCGCGCCGGAGCAGGCTCTCGTCGAGGAGCGAGCCGGTGGTCGCAAGCACGTCCGAGTCGTCGTCCGAGCAGACCGCCTCGACGGCGTCGATCGTCCAGCCGCCGGAGAAGACCGCGAGCCGCGCGAAGAGCGCCTGCTCGGGGCCGGAGAGCAGACCGTGGCTCCAGTCGAGCGTGGCCCGGAGCGTCTGCTGGCGCTCTGGAAGGTCGCGGGCGCCTTCTGTGAGGAGCTCGAGGGATTGTTCGAGCCGGCTCGCAATCGCGTCCGTCGAGAGCAGGCTGGTCCGGGCGGCGGCGAGCTCGATCGCGAGTGGCAGCCCGTCGAGCCGGCGGCAGATCTCGGCCACGTCGCGCGCCGACTCGTCGGTGAGCTCGAAGGCGGGATCGGCCGCGCGGGCACGCGCGACGAAGAGCCGAACGGCGTCGTTCGCCGCGAGCTCTTCGAAGACGTCGGTGGCAGGCGTGGGCAGGGGCGGCACGGGATACACGTGCTCGGCGGACAACCTGAGCGGCGCGCGGCTCGTGGCCAGGACGAGCAGGCGTGGAGCCGCCGCGAGCAGCTCGGCGATGAAGGTCGTCGCGGGGAGCAGCTGCTCGAGGTTGTCGAGCACGAGCAGCACGCTTCGTGCACGCAGGCGCTCGGCGACGGCCTCGGACAGAGGCTCCTCGCCCTCCTCGAGACCGAGAACGTGCGCGATCGTCGATCCCAGGAGCGACGCGTCCTGAACGGCTGCGAGGTCGACGAAGGCCGCGCCGTCACCGAGCTCGGGCGCAAGCTCCTCGGCCACGGCGAGCGACAGGCGCGTCTTGCCGGTCCCGCCCGGGCCGGTCAGCGTCACGAGCCTGACGTCGTCCCGGCGAAGGAGCGCCGCAACCGCTGCCACCTCGAGGTGCCTTCCAACGAGCGGCGTCGGCGGAGTCGGCAAATGCCACTCGGTGCGCGGCTGCGACTGCGGCGCGGCGAGCGAGGGATCGTGCTGGAGAATCGCGCGCTCGAGCTCCCGCAGTGCGGGCCGTGGTTCGACGCCGAGCTCGTCCAGGAGCGCGCTCCGAGCGTCCCGGTAGGCGTCGAGCGCCTCCTTCTGCCGGCCGGAGCGGTACAGGGCGAGGATGTGCTGCTCCCGGAGACGTTCGCGATACGGATGCTCGGCGACCAGGCTCTCGAGCTCGGTCAGGAGCGCGTCATGGCGACCCAGTGCGAGCTCGGAGTCGTTGCGGAGCTCGACGGCCCTGAGGCGCAGGTCCTCCAACCGGCCCGTCTGGGTCTCGGCGATCGGCTCTCCGGCGAGGTCGGCGAGGGCCGGTCCATGCCAGAGCTCGAGGGCGCGCCGCAGATCCTCGGCGGCATCGGCCGGGCGGTCCCCCTCGAGCGCGCGGCGTCCACGCTCGACGAGGCGTTCGAACTGCTCGAGATCGAGCTCTCCCGGCTCGGTCCGCACGCTGTAACCGACCCCGTGGGTCTCGATCCGCTCGGCTCCGAGTGCCTGCCGTAGCCCATGCACGTAGACCTGCAGCGAGGTGGTCGCCGCCTTGGGCGGGCTCTCGCCCCAGAGCGCGTCGACGAGCCGGTCGCGGGAGACGACCCGACCTGCTTCCAGCAGCAACGTTGCGAGCAGCGCGCGCTGCTTCGGCGCCCCGATCGGTAGCGAATGCCCGTCACGAACGACCCCGACAGGCCCCAGGATCCTGAATTCCGTACGTACCCCTTTCCGCAGGCTTAAGCAGGCGCCAAGTGAGTCTTAAGCAGAACTGTGAATGGTGCTCCTACTTCGTTCAAGCGAGAAAGGGAGCACACGATGATCCACGCAGGAGATTCGATCGAGAACCCGGTCACCGGCGAGCGCCTCGTCTTCCGCAAGACGTCGCGCGAGACGGGCGGCCAGGCCGTCGTCTTCGAGACCTTCGTCCAGCCGAACGGCTTCGTCGCGGCCGCGCACGTCCACCCGAGCCAGGAAGAGCGCTTCGAGATCCTCCGCGGGTCGGTCGGCTTCAAGATCGGCCGCAAGAAGCTCGTCGCCGGCCCCGGCCAGCGGATCAGCATTCCGGCCGGCACGCCGCACAAGTTCTGGAACGCCGGTGACGACGAGGCGCATTTCGTGTGCGAGGTTCGGCCCGCGCTCCAGTTCGAGCAGCTGATCGAGACGATGTTCTCGCTCGCCGCCGACGGCAAGACGAATCGCAAGGGCATGCCGAACCTGCTTCGGCTCGCGGTGATCGCGAACGCGCACTTCGACACGGTTCGGCTGCCGTTCCCGCCCGCGTTCGTGCAGAAGGCCGGACTGACGCTCGGAGCGCCGATCGGGCGACTCGTCGGCTACGGGGCGACGTATGTCCCGGCTGGGGAGACGTCGGTCGCGACGGACGCCGCATGAGGCTGACGCTTCGAGAGCGGCTCTACGTGGTCGTCGCCGTCCTCGGGCTGCTGGTGCTCGCGGCTGTCGGCAGCATCGGCCGCTGGATCGGGTTGCTCGAGCCGATGAGGCCGTATTCCGGCTGATCCAGGGTCGAGGAGACCGCGCCCGCCCAGGAGCGCGGTCTCCTCGTCACAATCGCGGGGTGCGCTACCAGTTCGTCGATTGCCGGTGGGAGCTCGGGAGCCCGGGGCGGGGGCGCGAGCTCTACCTCGAGGGCCACATCCCGGGCGCCTCGTTCCTCGACGTGGACGAGGACCTCGCGGCGCCTCCGGGCGTGCGCGGCCGGCACCCGCTGCCGGATCCCGAGGAGTTCGCCGCGAAGGCGGCCCGCGCGGGTATCGGCGACGGCGTGTTCGTCGTCGCCTACGGGCTGATGGGCGGCGCCGAGCGGCTCTGGTGGCTCCTGCGCCACTTCGGGCACGACGACTGCGCCGTGATCGACTTCGACGCCTGGCTCGGCCCGCTCACTGCCGGTGAGGAGCAGATCGAGCCCGCAGCCTTCGAGCCGCGGATGCGCTCGGACGACACGATCGAGGCCGACGAGCTCGCGGCGCGGCTCGGCGAGCTCGTCGTCGTCGACGCTCGCTTCGCCGAGCGCTTCAGGGGCGAGCCGAACCCGGTCGACAGGGTCCCGGGCCGCATCCCGGGCGCACTCAACGCCCCGTGGAACGAGCCGCTGCCCGAACTACCCGCGGGCGAGGTCGTCGCCTACTGCGGCTCCGGCGTCACGTCGTCCGTCACCGTGCACCGCCTGGCCCTCGCCGGCCGGGACGCGAAGCTCTACCCCGGCTCGTGGAGCGAATGGGAACAGCGCCCCGACCTTCCGGTCGAGCGCGACTAGGCGGTCGAGCCTTCGAGGTCTGGCAGATACTGGCGCCAGCCGTGCGGGATCTTCGGCGCGGCCAGGCGGATGAAGAGCACCGGCTGCGGCGGCCTCGGGGGCCGGTGCAGCACCATCGAAGCTTCCTCGAGTAACCGGTTCCCCTTCTTCAGGTTGCACGGCGCACACGAGGTGACGACGTTCTCCCAGACGGAATCACCGCCCCGGCTCCGCGGCACCACGTGGTCGAGCGTGAGCCGGCCGGAGGTCGTCCCGCAGTACACGCAGCGCCAGCCGTCGCGGGCGAACAACGCCCGGCGGGAGATCTTGCGCTGGACGGCCCGCGGAACCTTCACGTACTGCACGAGCCGGATCACGTGCGGCCATGGATACGTGCTGCTCGCCGAACGGAGCGGCTGCTCGAGCTCCTCGATCACCTCGGCCTTGCCCTTGAACACGAGCACATGCGCCCGTCTCACGGACGTCACGTTCAGCGGCTCGTAACTCGCGTTCAGGACCAGAACCTGGGTCATCGCATGAAAAATGTACCGACTACCCGCGAAATCACGATGACTCTTAGGATTGGCGCGTGGGGTTGAGCGCGGCTGCGTGGATCGCAATCGGCGCGGCTTGCGTGGCCGTCGTCGCCCTCGGCGTGAGCGCGTACCTGTTCGTGCAGATCAGGCGCGTGCGCGCGAACCAGCTCGTCCTCCTCGGCAGCGGGAAGGACGACCTCGTCGATTTCGCGGTCTCGCTCCAGGCGCGCATGGACGACCTGCACGGCGCCGTCGCGGAGGTCGCGGCCGCACTGTCGCGGGTCGATCGCCGCGTGGACGGCTCGATCACGAACACGTCGCTCGTCCGCTACGACGCCTACGAGGGGGCGGGCGGGCACCAGTCGGCCTCGATCGCCCTCCTCGACGCGAGCCGCACCGGAGTCATCGTGAGCGCGATCCAGGGCCGCGACTACGCGCGCATCTACGTCAAAGAGCTCGAGCGCGGACAGCCGAACGTCGCGCTCTCACCCGAAGAGCAGGCCGCGGTCGAGAAGGCGATGGCCGGCTAGCCGACCGAGAACTGAACCTGATAGGTGGCCGAGTTGTTGTTCGTGTTCGTCTCGCCCGGGACCGGGTCGACCTCGACCGTGAGCGTCGTCTTCTGATCGAGCGGCGGTAGGCCGAGACCGCTGAACGAGACGCTCTCCTCGTTGCCCGAGTCGATCAGCGGAATCGTCTTGCGCGACTTGATCGGCTTCGGGCTCTGCTGAATCGTCAACGTGACGCGCAGCCCGACCTCCTGCGCACAGCCTGAGTTCTTGACCGTGACGGTGAACACGAGGTCCGTGCTCAACGGAATCGTGTTCAGGCTGCTCGTGGACAGCTCCTTGCCACTCGGGAGCGCCTTCGTCGAGACGAGCCCAGTGCCGCGCGGCGTGCAGTTCGTGCCGCCGCCGCCGCCGGCCGTCGTTCCGTGGATGCGCTGCCACAGCGACTTCATCGACGCAGTGGTGGCGATGTCGGGGTTGGCCAGGAAGATCGAGTCCGGAACGTTGACGCCCGTGACGCCGAGCCGCCGGAGCTCGCTCTTCGTCGGCTCCTTGAACAGGTCTTGCCAGATCACGTCACTCGCGATCAGCCGCTGCATCTGCACCGCCAGCTCGCCTCCGGCCGTACTGGCGTTCTTCGACGAGGCCGTGCTCCGGAACGCGTCGCTCATGCCTGTGAGGCCGTTCGTCCGCAGGTCGAGCGAGTCGAGCATGTGCGCGTCCTCGGCGCGCAGCCGGCCCGGCGGATTGAGCCCGCGCGCCGCGGAGGCGATCTGCTCCTGCTGCCGCGCGAGGCCCGAGAGCTCGCTCTCGACGGCGGACTCCTTCGTCCCGCGCGTCGTCAGCAGGGCGTTGAAGTTTCGGCCGAGGCGCTGCGACTGCTGGCCGTAGTCGGCGACCTTCTCGACGTAGTGGCGGTATGCGTCCTTCCGCTTGTTCTCCCGGCAGCCGTTCACCCACAGGACGAGGAGGAGCACGATCAGGATCGCAAAGCTGATCAGCCCGATCAGCCGCAGCAGCGGCGTGAGACCCGTCGGCGGGCGTACGGGCGGACGCGGTCCTCGCCGCGGGCGCTCTTCTTGTGTCTCCCTGGTGTCCGATTCCTCGAAGAAATCGAACTCGATGTCGTCTCGCTCACTCATCAGGGGCTCGGAGCCGGGTCACTGTATCGCCTCTTCCGGTCGGTGCAGGAGTTTCACGCAGCGGAGCCAAAGCTGAGCAACGGTGTCGAGTGCCGTCGAACCCGTCGACTCGAACGGCCTCATCCTGGACCGGTATCGGCCCCTGCGCCCACTCGGAAGCGGCGGCTCGGGATCGGTGTGGCTCGTGCGCGACGAGATCTCCGGCGAGCAGTTCGCGCTGAAGATCATCGCCAGGGAGGGTCGAGCGGCGCCCCGGGCCGAGCGCGAGGCCGAGGCGGCGACGAGACTGCGCCATCCCCACTGCCTGCGCGCGTACGGGCTCGAAGCGGACGCCAAGCACCTCTACATCCCGTACGAGTACGTGCCGGGCGAGACGCTTCGGCAGGCGTTGCGGACGCATCAGCTCGGCGACGAAGGCGCGGTCGAGGCGGCCGCCCAGGTGCTCGAGGGCCTGGCCTTCGCGCACGCGCGCGGAATCGTGCATCGCGACGTGAAGCCCTCGAACGTGCTGCTCGCCGAGGAGGAGCAGGTCTCGGTGCGGCTCTTCGACTTCGGGCTCGCGCTGGTGGCCGACGCGGACACGCTCACGGCCGTGGGCGACGTGCCGGGGACGCTCGCATACATCTCTCCGGAGCGTCTGCACGGACAGGAAGCCGGCCCGGCCGCGGACGTCTGGGCAGTCGGCGTGCTCCTCTGGGAGGCGCTTGCCGGGCACCATCCGTTCTGGCGGACGTCGCCGCTCGAGACCGGTGAGGAGATCAAGACCGGGGCGCCTTCGATCCGCGAGGCTCGGCCCGACCTGCCGGACGGGCTGATCGCGTCCGTCGACGCGGCCCTGTCCGTCGAGCCGGAGCGCAGGCCGGCCGCTTCGACGCTCGCCGTCGACCTTCGGGAGGCATGGCAGGAACGGTCCAGGCGCCGGGCTCCTGCGCGTCCACGGGCGCGACTCGACCGGAGGAAGCTGGCCGAGCGGGTCGCGCCGGCTGCGCTGGCCGGCCTGGGTGTGGGTTGGATCGCGTCGGCGCTCCCGTTTTATCCCGCGTTCTGGCCGGGTCTGCTCGCCGTGCTCGCCGGCGCGCTGACGTTGGCCCGCCCGCGCCTCGGTCTCGCGCTGGCCCTCGCGGTGCCCGTGTTTCCGCTCGGCAACATCTCGTTCGGGCTGGCGGTGCTCTACGCAGCCGTGGCCGCGGTCTGGTTCGCGGTGAGTTGGGGCGATGCCCGCTGGGGACTGCTGTTCTGCTCGGGAATGCTGCTCGGGCCGGTCGGCTTCCTCGGTCTGGCGCCGCTCATCGCGTTGCGTGCCCGCGGTTTCGCGAGGCGAGCGCTGCAGGCGGGTGCTGCGGTCCTCTTCGCGGGCGCCGTAGCGGCGATTCACGGTGCGCCGGTGCCGTTCGCGGCCGAGTCGTCGCCGTCTCTCGGGATCGCGGGCAGCGAGCATCCGCTCGCGGTCTTACAGGCCGTCTGGCAGTGGCTCCTCGACACGCCGGCGCTCGGGCTGGAGGCGGTCATCCTGGCGGCGGCCGCGGCGCTCATTCCGCTCGCCGTCCGGGGTTCCGACCTGACGATCGCGATGTTTGCGGGCACGGTGCTCGCCGCGACGCTCGTCGCTGCACCGGCGTCGAGCGCGCTTCCGCTCGTGCTCACCGGCTGGGCGATCTACATCGCGTTGACGCTCACCTCACGCAAGCGTCCGCTCGTGGAGACGGAACGACGCACAATCGGCACGGTCCTGAAACTGACACGCGTGAGTTTCGCGGATAGGCTGAAAGCGGTGGGTGGTCCGCGGCGGCCCCGACCGAGGCAACGGGTTCGCGCCGCAGACGCCGGGTAAAATCGGCGGCGAGGTAAACCCTCGGCCGTGACCGTGCTTCGAAACATCGAGCAGAAGATCGAGGCGCTTTTCGAGGGCGTCTTCGGCCGAGCATTCCGGAACCATGTCCAGCCGGTCGAGCTCGCGCGCAAGCTGGCCAAGGAGATGGACGACCACCGCATGGTCTCGGTGTCGCGCGTCTACGCGCCGAACGAGTACTCGGTCTACCTCTCGCCGGACGACCGTGAGCAGTTCTCGAGCTACGAGGAATCCCTCCTCAACGAGCTCCAGGAGTACCTCGGCGAGCACGCGAAGCGCGAGTCCTACGTCCTCCTCAGCGCACCGAAGGTGCTGATGAACACCGACTCCGACCTCGAGGTCGGCGAGTTCGGCATCGCCACGCGCATGGTCCAGCCGGAGCCCGGCGAGGAGCAGGCCGAGCCGCTACCGGCCGCGCCGCCGCCGGGAGCGACGATGGTCTACCGCCCAACGGCGCCCGACACGCAGGCCGCGACGCCGGTCGAGCTCGGCGTCGCGCCCGAGGTGGTCACGCTCGACGCAAACGGCAAGCAGCACACGGTCGACCAGATGAGCACGATCATCGGGCGCTCGAAGGACTGCGACATCCGCCTCACGGACCCGAACGTCTCGCGCCGCCACGCGGAGCTCCGCCAGGAAGGCACCGCCTACTGGATCCTCGACCTCGGCTCGACGAACGGTGTGACCGTGAACGGCCGCCGCCAGCAGCGCACGCAGCTCCAGAACGAGGACCGGATCACGGTCGGCTCGACGGAGCTCGTCTTCCGGCGATCGGCAGCATGATCGCCGCCTCCGTCGACGTCGAGGGCGCGCTGCTCCTCCTGAAGGCTGCGTTCCTCGTCCTCCTCTACCTCTTCATCTGGCGCATCGTTCGCACCGCGAGCCGCGACCTGCGGCTTCCGCAGGAGAGCTTCGTGCTCGGCCCGCAACAGGCCGCGGCGGCCGGGCTCCGGCCGGAGCCGCAACCGCAGCCGCAGATGGGCCGGCTCGTCGTGATCAGGAGCAGCGCGATCGACGAGAACACCGAGTTCGAGCTCGATTCGACAGGCATTTCCATCGGCCGCGGCGGCCCCAATGACGTTCGGCTCGACGCCGACGACTACGCTTCCGCGAACCACGCCCGCGTCGAACCGCGACGTGACGGCGTCTGGATCGAAGACGTGGGATCGACCAATGGAACGTTCGTCAACGGCGTCCGGCTGAGCCGGGCGCGCAAGCTTGCCGCGGGCGACCTCGTCCGCGTCGGGGACACCGATCTGAGGTTCGAGACATGAGTCAGCTCGGCAGCAGTACAGGCCTTTCTCATCCGGGGCGCAGGCGCCGCCGCAACGAGGACGCCTGGGTCTGCCATCCGCCGCTGTTCGCGGTCGCGGACGGGATGGGCGGCGCGCGCGGCGGCGAGATCGCGTCCAGGGTCGCGGCAACCGCTCTCGGCGAGACAGTCGACGGCAGCGGCGAGGCGCGCGTGGTCGCGCTCATCCAGGAGGCGAACCGCCAGGTCTACGAGCGGGCACGCGAGGACTCGGACGCCTCCGGCATGGGCACGACGATCACGGTCGCGCTGTTCGAGGACGGCATCGTGTCGATCGGCCACGTCGGCGACTCGCGTGCGTACCTGCTCCGGGACCGCAAGGTCGACCAACTGACCGAGGACCACTCGCTCGTCGCGGAGCTCGTCCGCACCGGCCGGCTGTCGCCCGAGGAAGCCGAGTCGCACCCGCAGCGCTCCGTCATCACACGCGCGCTCGGAACCGACCCGGACGTCGACGTCGACTCCTTCTCGGTCGAGGCGAAGCCGGGCGACCTGTTCCTGATCTGCTCCGACGGGCTCACATCGATGGTCGCCGACGAGGAGATCCTCGACGTCGTCGGGCCGCACCGGGAAGACCTGGAAGAAGCCGCCAGGGAGCTCGTCAACGCGGCCAACCGCAGCGGGGGCGAGGACAACATCACGGTCGTCTTCTTCGAGGTCGTCGAGGACGGCGCCCAGGCCGCGGCTCCCAGCGAGACCAAGCCGATGCCGGCACTCGGTGTCGTGCCCCCGCCGCAGGTGGACGAAGACACGCTCACCGAGCTCGACCGCGTGCCAGCGATCGACACGATGGTCGTGCCGCCCGAAGAAGCGCGCGGGATGGCCACGAGTGCCGACGGCGCCCCCGGCCCCTTCGCCCGGGAGGAGCGTGAGCCGAAGCCGCACTTCGGCGTCCAGGCCGCCCGGATCGTGATCGCGCTCGCGGTCATCGCGGGCCTCCTGCTGCTCGTGATCTGGCTGTTCGGCCAGAGCCAGTGATGTTCTCGCTCAGCTACCGCAACCGCGAGCTGCTCAACCTCTTCGTTGTCGCACTGCTCACGGGATTCGGGTTCGCGAGCGTCTACATCGCGCGCCAGGACGTCGTCTCGACGGGCTCGCTCTCGTACGCGTTCTTCTTCTTCGCGCTCTACCTGGCCGCCCACGTCGTCGCCCGCGTCACGGTCCCGCAGGCCGACCCGTACCTGTTGCCGATGGCCGCGCTCCTGACTGCCGTCGGCGTGACCGAGATCTACCGGCTGAACCCGGACAACGCGTTCCACCAGGGCCTGTGGATCGTCGTCGGCGTCGCCGCGTTCTCCGTGACGCTCCTGCTTCTGCGCCACGACTACAGGCGGCTCGAAAGCTACAAGTACCTCTGCGGGCTGGCCGCGATCGGCCTCCTCATGCTCCCGGCGCTGCCCGTGATCGGCGAGACGGTCAACGGCGCGCGCCTCTGGGTGCATTTCGGCGGCATCCAGTTCCAGCCCGGTGAGCTCGCGAAGATCATGCTGATCGTCTTCCTCGCCGGCTACCTGCGCGAGAAACGAGAAGTGCTCGCCCAGGGGCGGATCAAGGACTTCGGCCCGCTGCTCGCGATCTGGGGCGCGGCGATGCTCGTCCTCGTCGAGACGAACGACCTCGGGAGCGGGCTCCTCTACTTCGGAATCTTCCTGGCGATGCTCTACGTCGCGACGGCGCGCGCCTGGTTCGTGGGCGCCGGGCTCGTGCTCTTCGTCGCGGGCACCGCGCTCGTCTACAAGGCCGTTCCACGCGTGGAGGAGCGGGTCACGGTCTGGATCGACCCGTGGAAGCACAGCCACACGACCGGGTATCAGATCGTCCAGTCGCTGTACTCGATCGGAAACGGCGGCTTCGACGGCAAGGGGTTCGGGAAAGGCGTCTTCGCGACGACGAACGGGCACGACCTGATCCCGTTCCTCCCGACCGACTTCATCTACTCGGCGCTCGCCCAGGAGCTGGGGCTCGTCGGCTCGGCCGCGCTGCTGCTCGTCTACATGCTCTTCTGCCTGCGCGGATTCCGGGTCGCGATGCTGGCCCAGGACGGCTTTTCGAAGCTGCTCGCGCTCGGGCTCACGTTCGGCTTCGCGCTGCAGACGTTCATCATCGTCGGGGGCGTCCTGCGGATCATCCCGCTGACGGGCATCACGCTCCCCTTCGTCAGCTACGGAGGGTCGAGCGTCGTCGCCAACTTCGTCCTGCTCGCGGGCCTCCTGCTCGTCTCGCACCGGGCGAACGCGTCGAGCCAGCTCGCGCTGGGAGAGCAGCTGTGAACCACCAGATCACGCGCGTCGCCGTCGTCGGGCTCGTTCTGCTCGCGTCACTGATCATCGGGACGACCTACTGGCAGGCCTGGGCCGCGAACGGGCTGGCCGACCGGCAGGACAACGCGATCCAGCGCGTCGCCGAGTTCACGGTCAAGCGCGGTTCGATCATCGCCGGCGACGGCCACACGGTCCTGGCCGACAACTACCGGCGGCGGGTCGCCGGGCAGACGCTCTACTTCCGCAAGTACCCGCAGCGCGGCCTCGCGGCCCACATCGTCGGCTACTCGACCCAGGTTCGCTCGCGGGCAGGGCTCGAGGCATCCGAGAACGACTTCCTGACCGGCTCGAACACGAACCTGAGCACGGTCTTCAACACGACGCTCAACAAGCTCAAGGGCCAGACGGTGGAAGGCAACGACCTGCACCTGACGCTGCAGCCGAAGGCCCAGCGCGTCGCGCTCAACGCGCTCGGCGGCAAGTGCGGCGCCGCGGTCGCGCTCGACGTGAAGACCGGCGCGATGCTCGTCAGCGTCTCGAGCCCGACCTACGACCCGAATCTGATCGAGAACCACTACAAGCTCGCGAGCCGCAACAAGTTCGGGTGCGCGCCGCTCTTCAACCGGGCCGAGTCGGGGCTCTACGTCCCGGGCTCCGCGTTCAAGGTCGTGACCGCCTCGGCGGCGCTCGACAGCGGCAAGTTCAACATCAACTCGACGTTCTACGACCCCGGCTTCTGCACCGAGTACGGCAAGCCGGTGCTCAACTTCGCCGACCAGAGCGGGCCCGAGCGGTTCGGCACGGTCACTTTCACAGAGGCGCTCCAGCACTCGATCAACGCCGTCTTCTGCAATATCGGGAAGGCGCTCGGGGCGAGGGCGATCCTCAACCACGCGAAGAAGTTCGGCTTCTACTCCGTGCCACCGCTGGAGACGCCCGTGAACGAGCGCGCGATCAGCGGCCTCTACAACAAGGGGAGGCTCTTCTTCCCGAAGAACGACTTCCAGGTCGATCCGGGCCGGCTCGCCTTCGGCCAGGAGCGGATGCTCGTGACCCCGCTCCAGATGGCCATGGTCTCGGCCACGATCGCGAACGGCGGCGTCGTCATGCGGCCCTACGTCGTCGAGAAGGTCACGGCGCCGGACGGCTCGACCGTCGTCACGACGAAGCCGGACCCGCTGGGACGCGCCGTCGCCCCGCAGCACGCGGCGGAGATCAACCAGATGATGCAGGCGGTCGTGACCGGCGGCACCGGCACCGCGGCCCAGATCCCGGGGATCAAAGTCGCCGGCAAGACGGGAACCGCCGAGACCGGTGAGAACCACGTCAACACGACCTGGTTCATCGCCTTCGCGCCGGCCGACAACCCGCGCATCGCAGTCGCCGTCGTCGTCGAGCGCCAGCATGCAACCGGCGGCGAGGTCGCCGCTCCGATCGCGAAGCAGATCATGGAATCGCTCCTCAGGTGACCATCTCGGACACGCTCATCAACACGCTCTTCGACGGCCGCTACCGCATCATGCGGAAGCTCGGTTCCGGCGGGATGGCCGACGTCTACCTCGCCGAGGACGAGGAGCTCGGGCGGCGCGTCGCGATCAAGATCCTGAACGACAAGTACGCGCCGGACGAGCAGTTCGTCGAGCGCTTCCGCCGCGAGGCGAAGAACGCCGCCGGGCTCTCGCACCCGAACATCGTCTCGATCTACGACCGCGGCGAGGCCGAGGGCACCTACTACATCGCGATGGAGTACCTCGACGGGCGGAGCCTGAAGGAGCTCGTCGTCGCACGCGGGCCGCTCCCGATCGCCGACGCGATCGCGGCCACGCGCCAGGTGCTGTCCGCGCTGCGGTTCGCGCACCGCAAAGGAGTCGTCCACCGCGACATCAAGCCGCACAACGTGATGGCGGACGCCGACGGGCGGCTGAAGGTGACGGACTTCGGGATCGCCCGGGCCGGTGTGAGCCAGATGACCGAGGCGGGCTCGATCATCGGCACTGCGCAGTACCTCTCGCCCGAGCAGGCCCGCGGCGCGCCCGTCGACCAGCGCTCCGACCTCTACTCGATCGGGATCGTCCTCTACGAGATGCTCACGGGCCAGGTGCCGTTCACCGGCGAGAGCCCGGTCGAGATCGCGATGAAGCACCTCTCGGACGCTCCACGGCCTCCGTCGCTGCTCCGCCCTGACATCCCGCCCGACCTCGACATGGTCGTCCTGCGCGCGCTGGCCAAGAACCCGGAGGGACGATTCCAGACCGCCGAGGAGATGGACGCGGAGCTCGGGCGCGTCGCGGCCGGGACGGGTGTGACCGCCGAGACGGCGGACGCGGCGACCGCGGTCGCTCTCGGGCGCGGCGCTCGCGAGCGCTCCGACGGCGATCGTCCCGCCGCGCCGGCCGCCGACCGAGGCGCGCCCCTCGTACCGCTACGCCGATCCTCCGCCGAGGCGCCGCGCCATCTGGCCGTGGGTACTCGCCCTGCTCCTCGTCGTCGCGGCGGCCGTGGCGGGCTACTACGCGTTCGGCCAGATCCAGGACTCGCTCGGCGGCTCGGACACGGCCTCGGTGCCGTACGTCGTCTCGGAGCGCGAGGACCTCGCCGTCTTGAACCTGAACAACAAGGGCCTCGGTGCGATCGTGCACCGGCGACCGAACCAGACGATGAAGATCGGCCAGGTCTACGAGCAGGGAACCGTCGCTGGCGCACGCGTGAACAAGGGGACGAAGATCGACATCTACGTCTCGACCGGACCGCCGAAGGTCCACGTGCCGGATGTGATGGGCAAGTCTCGCGACGATGCGATTGCCGCGCTCGCCGACGCGAAGCTGAAGTTCAGGGTGCTCCAGGTCTTCTCGAAGGAACCCGGGGACACTGTCGTCGCCCAGTCGCCGACCGGCGGGCGGATCGTGAACCAGGGCTCGATCGTCCACATCAACGTCTCGAAGGGGCTCCAGCCGCTCCAGGTGCCGGACGTGCGCGGACAGCTCTTCGACAATGCCGCCGGCGCGCTCCAGGGAGCCGGCTTCGCGGTCGCACGCCGCGACGTCGACTCCGTGCAGCCGAAGGACACCGTGATCGACCAGGATCCTCGCGGCGGCGGCTCGCTTGCGCGCGGAGGCACGGTCACGCTGTTCGTCTCCAAAGGGCCCGAAACAGACGACGATCCCGGACGTGACGAGCCAGGACGAGGCCTCCGCTCGGCAGGTGCTCGAACAGTCGGGCTTCAGCGTCGACGTGCAGCAGCAGGACACGACCGACCCGGCGCAGGACGGGATCGTGCTCTCGCAGGATCCGATCGGCGGTACGAAGGCGAAGCCCGGTACGACGGTGACGATCGTCGTGGGCACGCTCGTGCCTGTTCCCTGATGGCGCGGCTTCGCGTCGCCGTCGTCATGGGTGGCCGCTCGAGCGAGCACGAGATCTCCCTCGCATCGGCGCGGTCCGTGATCGAGGCGCTCGATCCGGCTCGCTACGAGGCGGTCACGGTCGAGATCGGGCGCGACGGGCGCTGGGCGCTCGGCTCGGGGTCGCGCGCGGAGCTGGAGCGTGACGGGCGCTCGGCTGCGGAGACGCTGCCCGTTCCGACCTCGCGCGTCCCGGAGACGCTCGCCGGCGTGGACGTGGTCTTCCCGGTGCTCCACGGGCCGTTCGGCGAGGACGGGACCGTGCAGGGCCTGCTCGAGCTCGCGGACGTGCCCTACGTCGGCGCGGGCGTGACGGCGTCGGCTCTGTGCATGGACAAGGACCTGTTCAAGTCGGTGCTTCGCGACAAGGGGATCCCGGTCACGCAGAGCGTCACGCTCCTTCGAAGCCAGGACAGCTTCGAGAACCCGTTCGGCTTCCCGGTCTTCGTCAAGCCGGCGCGCCTCGGTTCGTCGGTCGGCATTTCGAAGGCGCGCAGCGAGGATGAGCTCCGAGCCGGGATCGAGCTCGCGTTCCAGCACGACGAGAAGGTGCTCGTCGAGGAGTTCGTGAGCGGCGTCGAGGTCGAGTGCAGCGTGCTCGGCAACGAGCAGCCGATCGCGTCGATTCCGGGCGAGATCGTCGCGAACGCGGACTGGTACGACTTCTCGGCGAAGTACGACGAGGGCGGGATGGAGCTCGTCATCCCGCCGCGGGTCTCGCAGGAGGCGATCGAGCGCGTCCAGGAGGTCTCGGTGCAGGCGTTCCGCGTGACCGACTGCGAGGGCATGGCCCGCGCCGACTGCTTCGTCCGCGACGACGGCGAGGTGCTCGTCAACGAGCTGAACACGATCCCCGGCTTCACCGCGACGAGCGTGTACGCGAAGCTCTTCGAAGCGTCTGGGATTCCGTACGAAGAGCTCCTGGAACGCCTGGTCCAGCTCGCGCTAGACCGCCACGAGCGCCGCGGGAAGCTCAAGTTCTAGGCCCTAACACTTCCTTAACAGGGTCTGACCCCGTGATCTTTACAGGGTCTGACCCCGTTAAGGCTCAGGTTTTCGCCGTCACTTCGCTGATCTGCGCTCGGCCCCCGGCGAAGGGCAGCTTCAGCCAGACGAGGTAGTAGCGGTACTTCCGGCCGTGCGTGTCGACCGAGAAGGTCTTGCGCCGGCCGACCGGCTGGAAACCGCCCGAGACGGCAGTGAACGGGCCGCCGCTGGCGTTGCCGGCCTTGATCTGGGCGTCGAAGTCGGACCCGATGCTGTTCACGGAAATCTTTCCCAGCGCCACCGCCCGCGGCGCTTGCAGGACGAGGCCGACGCCGCCCTTCGTGAAGCTGCGGTAGTGCTCCGAGTCCCAGGACGTGCCGGCGTTGTGATCGGTCGCAAAGCGGGCCTCTTCTCCGTGCTCGGAACCGTCTCCTTCAGGGTCATAGGCGGTGAGGCCCTGGAGCTGAACCGGCTTCGGCGTTGCCGTCCCGACGTGGAGCGCCTTCTTCGCCGAATCGGTCGAGAGCAGCAGGTACGCCCCACCCGCCACGAGGAGCAATGCGAGCGCCACGATCAGCGCCAGACCGACCGGGATCCGGCGCGGCTCGCGCGGCTGCCGCGTGGGTCGCGGCCGGGCCGCGGGCGGGACGATCATCGTCGCTCCTTCGCCGTCGTGCCCGTCCAGCTCGGCGAGACAGGCCTCGAGCTCCGCGCCCAGCTCGTCCATCGACGCGAAGCGATCGGCCGGATCCTTCGCCATCGCGCGCTGGACCGCGAGGTCGAGCCGGACCGGACAATCCGGCCGGTGGTCGAGCACGCTCGGAGGCGGCTCGCTCACGTGCCGCATCGCAACCGCCACGAAGTTGTCACCGGAGAACGGCACCTCGCCGGTCAGCAGCTCGTAGAGCACCGCGCCCAGGGAGTAGATGTCCGTCTTCGGGTCGACCTTCTGCCCGCGAGCCTGCTCGGGCGCGATGTAGTCGCTCGTCCCGAGCACGGTTCCGGTCTGCGTGACGCCGTGCACGTCCAGCGAGCGAGCGATCCCGAAGTCGGTCACCTTCGCCTGCCCGTCGTCGTTCAGCAGCACGTT
The DNA here is from genome assembly GCA_963812695.1 of uncultured Actinomycetes bacterium. Classification (GTDB taxonomy): domain Bacteria; phylum Actinomycetota; class Thermoleophilia; order Gaiellales; family Gaiellaceae; genus VAXT01. The sequence goes on along the minus strand of CAWEWD010000003.1, from coordinate 23,419 downwards.
CTGCGGCTTCACGTCGCGGTGCACGAGCCCGCGGGCGTGCGCGAACGAGAGCGCGTGCGCGACCTGGAGCCCGAGCCCGATCACCTCGCGCGGATCGAGCGGCCCGTGCGCCGACAGCTCCTTCAGGTTCTGCCCGTCGACGTACTCGAAGACGATGAACTGGCGCCCGTCCTGCTCGCCGCGGTCGATGACCGTGACGATGTTCGGATGCGTCAGCTGTGCCACGGCACGCGCCTCTCGGCGGAAGCGCTCGACGTAGTCCTCGTCCCGCGTGTACTGCTCGTGCAGGATCTTGAGCGCGACGGTCCGCTCGAGCAGCCGATCGTGCGCGCGAAACACGTTCGACATGCCGCCCGAGCCGACGAGCTCCTCCAGCTCGTAGCGGCCCACGATGAGCTCACCGACCACGGCTTGAAGTTTGGCTAAGGAGTTGCCGCTAGGAGCCGAGAACGTTTGCGAGCGCGTCTTCCCAGACGCCGAGCGCCTCGTCGAGCTCGGAGTCCGTGATCACGAGCGGCACCAGCACGCGGATGCAGTTGCCGTCGGTGCCGGACTTGATCAGCAGCAGCCCGTTCCTGGCCGCCTCCTCGATCACGGCGCTCGCAGCCTCAGCGGCCGGCGCCTTCGTCTGCGCGTCCTCGACGAGCTCGATCGCGAGCATCGCGCCGAGCCCGCGCACGTCGCCGATCCGGTCCCAGCGCTCCTGCCAGGCGACCATGCGCCCCCGGATCGTGTCGCCGATCGCCTGCGCGCGCTCGACGAGGCTCTCCTCCTCGAACACGTCGAGCACAGCGACCGCCGCGGCCTGCGCGACCGGATTGCCGACGTACGTGCCGCCGATCGCCGAGTCGGGCGGAGCGTCCATGATCTCGGCCTTGCCGATCACGGCCGACAGCGGGAGGCCGCCGGCGATCGACTTCGCGATCGTCAGCAGATCCGGCTCGACGCCGTGATGCTCGATGCCCCACATGCGCCCGGTGCGGCCGAACCCGGTCTGCACCTCGTCGACGACGAACACGATGCCGTGCTCGTCGCAGATGTCCCGCACGCCCTGCACGAACTCGGTCGGCGCGACGACGAAACCGCCCTCGCCGAGGATCGGCTCCATCACGATCGCGGCCACGCTCTCGGCGGGCACCTGCGTCACGAACGCGCGCCGCAGCGACTTGAGCGCGGAGTCGACGTCGATGCCCGCGGTACTCGTGCGGGTACGGCACGCGGTAGACCTCGGGCGCGAACGGGCCGAGGCCCGCCTTGTACGGGTGCGTCTTCGAGGTCATCGTCATCGAGAGCATCGTGCGGCCGTGGAACGCGCCCTCGAACGCGATCACCGCAGGGCGCTTCGTGTACGAGCGCGCGAACTTGATCGAGTTCTCGACCGCTTCGGTGCCCGCGTTGAAGAACGCGACTTTCGCGGGAGACGTGAACGGCGCCACCGCGATCAGGCGCTCGGCGAGGTCGACGTAGACCTCGTACGGGATGATCGTGAAGTCCGTGTGCGCGAAGCGGGCCAGCTGCTCCTGCGCGGCCTCGACCACCTTCGGGTGCGAGTGGCCGACGTTGAGGCAGCCGACGCCGCCCGTGAAGTCGATGAACGTGTTGCCGTCGACGTCGGTCAGCGTCGCGCCGCGTCCTTCGGCGGTGACGATCGGGTGGACGAGCGAGAGCGGCGCCGCAATCACGCGCTCCTTGCGCTCGACGATCTCGCGGGACCTTGGTCCCGGGACCTCGGTTCGCAGTTCGATCGACTTCGTCATGGCCATGCGTTGAAGATACAACAGGAACCGGCTCTCTGTATAGATGAATAACGAATATTCAGACGACCCTTTGGAGCAACTCCGGGCGTGGCTCGACACGGACGTGATCGCGCTGGCGACGGCGACCGCTGACGGCGCTCCGTCGGTGCGCATGGTGCTGCTGAAAGGCGCCGACGAGCGGGGCCTCCTCTTCTTCACGAGCTACGAGGGGCGTAAGGGGCGCGAGCTCGCCGAGAATCCCAGAGCCGCGATGCTCATTCACACACCCGGTCGTCAAGTGCGGGTGGAAGGGATCGTCGAGCGGCTCGAGCCCGCCGAGTCGGACATCTACTGGGAGGCGAGGCCGCGCGCGAGCCAGATCGCAGCCTGGGTCTCGAGACAGAGCGAGCCGATCGAGTCGCGAGAGGAGCTCGACCGGCGCTTCGCCGAGTTCGACACCGCCCATCCAGAGGAACTCGCCCGTCCCCCGCATTGGGGCGGCTATCGGCTCTACCCCGAGACCTACGAGTTCTGGGAGCACCGCGACAACCGTCTGCACGACCGAATCCGCTACCGCCGAGCCGGCGACCACTGGATCATCGACCGCCTGAACCCTTAGTAACAGACTGTTACAAGGTCGGGCGCGGTCCGTAGTCTTGGCCCGTGATCCTCGGGCACCTCGATCTGGACGCGTTCTTCGCCGCCGTCGAGGAGCTCGAGAACCCCGAGCTGCGCTCGAAGCCGCTGATCGTCGGCGGCGATCCTCGCGGGCGCGGGGTCGTCGCAACGGCCAATTACGAAGCGCGCAAGTTCGGGATCGGGTCTGCGATGTCGTGCGCAGAGGCGCTGCGCCGGTGCCCGCACGCCGTTTTCGTCCGGCCGCGCCACAGCGTCTACCGCGAGTACTCGGCCTCGGTCTGGAGCGCCATCCGCGAGGTCGTGCCCACGGTCGAGCGCACGGGCCTCGACGAGGGCTACCTCGACCTGGGCGAGGTCGCGGACACGTTCGGCGAGGCGCGCGCCGTCGCGGAGGCCGTTCAGACCTCCGTCCGGGGCGCGACGAGCCTGAGCGCCGCGATCGGCGTCGCGACCTCGAAGGTGGTCGCGAAGATCGCGAGCGACCGCCGCAAGCCCGGCGGGCTGACGGTCGTCCCGCCAGGACGCGAGGCGTCGTTCCTCGCGCCGTTCGACATCAGACGGCTCCCCGGGGTCGGCCCGCGCTCGGAGGCTCGACTGCGGGCTGCGAGCGTGGAGACGGTCGGTCGAGCTCGCGGCCCTGACCGATGCCGACCTCAGGCGGCTCCTGCCCGGCAAGGTCGGCCTTCTCTTGCGCGACCGAGCCCGCGGCATCGACCCGCGACCGCTGGAGACGGTCACGGAGCGCATCTCGATCTCGACCGAGGAGACGTTCGAGCGCGACATCGCCGACCGAGCGCAGCTGAAGGACGAGCTGCGGCGAATGGCCGTCGGGCTCGCCGAGCACCTGCAGAAGAAAGGCGAGACCGCCCGCACGGTGACGACGAAGGTGCGCTACCCGGACTTCGCGATCCGCAGCCGCTCGACGAGCCTTCCCGTCGGCACGGACGACGCCGAGCGGATCTCCGAGCTCGCCTGCAAACTCCTCGACCGCGCCCTCGACGACCGGCCCGGTGCGCTGCGGCTCGTCGGCGTCGGTCTCTCGGGCTTCGAGCCCCATCGGCAACTCGCACTGGTCTAACGTCACCGACGTGAAGAAGCACCTCGGCACGGCACTGACGACGGTCGCGATGATCGCCGGGGTCGCGCTGCTCGGCTTCCTCGCGTGGTCGTGGTGGCAGAGCCGGCTCCCCGGGAGCTACGACGTCATGTCGTACGGCGCGGTCGACGACGGCGGAGCGCAGCCGATCGCGCACGACCACTTCGGCGTCGCCTCGCTGACCGGCCCGAAGGGCAAGCCGAACTACAAGGTCACACTCACCGCGGAACAGGCGCCGGTGCGGCTCTCCTCCGGCCAGGAGGTGAACGCCTGGACGTTCAACGGCAGTGCGCCCGGCCCGGAGCTTCGCATCCGTCAGGGAGACCTCGTCCAGGTCACGCTCGTCAACAAGGACATCGCCGACGGCGTGACGATCCACTGGCACGGCCTCGACGTCCCGAATGCCGAAGACGGCGTCGCCGGAGTCACCCAGAATGCCGTCGAGCCGGGCGGCCGCTACGTCTACCGCTTCCGCCCGGAGCAGGTCGGGACGTTCTGGTACCACACGCATCAGGACGCGTCCCAGGGCGTGAGGCAGGGGCTCTTCGGCGCGCTCGTCATCGATCCGAAGCAGCGCCCTCGCGGTCTCGACCTCGCACTCCCGGTGCACACGTTCTCGGGTCGCACGGCGATCGGCACCCACGACGACGTCTGGCGCAAGGCGGTGCGCCCGGGCACGCCCGTTCGTCTGCGGTTGATCAACACCGACAGCGCGACGGCGAAGTTCCAACTGGCCGGGATGCTCCCGTCCGTGGTCGCGATCGACGGCGCAGCCATCGCGCCGGCGCGCGTTCCGGCGGGCGAGCCGATCGAGATCGGAGCCGGGGGCCGCTACGACATTGCTTTCCGCATGCCCGGCGGTGTCGCATCCGTCGCGATCGAGAACTCCAGAGCCGCGCTCGTGCTCAGCCCGGATGGAACCGGGAATCCCATCGCGCCTCCGTCAGGACCGACGTTCGACCCGGCGGCTCGCTCGGGGACCACGCCTGTCCTCGAGGGAGCGCACTTCGACCGTACGTTCCAGCTCACGATCAGCAAGAAGGTCGGCTTTCTCAACGGCCGGCCCGGACGTCACTGGGCGATCAACGGAGAGCTCTATCCACGCGTGCCGATGTTCGAGGTCGCAAAGGGCGACCTCGTTCGGATCAAGCTCACCAACGACTCCTCGTCGGTGCATCCGATGCACCTGCACGGTCACCACTTCCTCGTGCTCACGCGCAACGGAAAAGCCGTGAGCCCCTGGTCGACCGACACGCTGCTGATGCTCCCGCACGAGCGGTACTCGGTCGCGTTCCGGGCGAACAACCCCGGGCTCTGGATGCTCCACTGCCACAACCTCCAGCACGCGGCCGACGGCCTGACGATGCACCTCATGTACGCAGGCGTGACGACGCCCTACCGGGCGGGCAAGTCAGCGCACAACGATCCCGAGTAGCTAGGCGGCCGGTGTTGCGGTCGCCGGCGCGACCTCTGCGGCGTCAGAACGCCCCTTCCACTCGCGATACGTGATCGAGCCGAGGAAGGCGAGGATGATGAACGCATTGATCGGATGCAGCCCCCCGGCGACATACGGGACTCCGTAGCCGATCCAGGCGAGCAGGACCTGAAGTGTCAGCAGGCCGGCGACTCCGAGCGCGCGAAAGATCTTCGATCGCGTTCGGGTGCCGAAAGAGATGAGCAAAAAGATGATCCCGCCCAGCCAGATGAAGTATCCCGTCGCGACGTGGAGATCGAACGAGGAGTTGAAGCCATCCTGATCGATCGTGCTGCCGTCCTTGTCGAGCTTGTGGACGGCGTCGAACGCGCCGTAGCCGGCGAAGAAGATCTGCAGGACGACGGCCGCAGTGAGAATCGTGACCCAGACTCGGTAGATCCCGTTGAACACTTTCATCTCGGACACGCTCCTTCCGTCGACGCCGCAGAGCGGTCTACGTTAAACCGTTATTCGGCCCAACGGAAGCCCGTAGCAGCGAAATCCGGAGCGAGCGGGCTCTCCGGCAGTCCGGGTTGCGGCTCAGGCGCGTTGTAGCCGCGCGGAGCGACGTCGTTCGGCGTGTCCGGATGGAACAGGGACGCGAGGTACTGGATCTGTCCCCGGCCCGGGCCGAGCTCCCACTGGCCTCCGCCGTAGGGCTCGATTCCGTGCTCGGCGCAGTAGTCGTAGGCGTCGAAGAGCCGCTTGACGGCGCCGAAGCGCGACGGCTTGATGTTGATCGTCTTCGGCGGCCACGGGCGGCTCTCGATGTCAGCCACCGAGTGGATCGGCGCGTCCCACGTGATGCGGGCCGCGTGCGGCTCGAGGATCGGCCGCGTCTCGTCGTTGACGTTCGGATCCTCGACCCAGGCGTCCGGGAACGCGTCGAGGACTCGCCGATAGAGGACCGGGTCCGGCGGCTGGTCGACCGCCGTGCCCTCGTACTGGCCCTTGAGGTCGACCGAGTCGATCGCGCCGGTCGCGGCGAGGTCGGCGACGAGCTCGTCCGTCCATTCGCTCGTCGGGTCGAGCTTGAAGCGGAGATCCGGGTACAGGTCGAGCCACGCGCGGATCTGGTCGGCCGAGGGCGGATCGGCGAGTCGCCTCGAGGTCACGAACGTGACCGGACGCGGATCGCGCTCGACGGCCTCGACGAGCGTTCGGCCAGCCTGGCGCAGCCCGAGGTCGAGTGCCGCGCTCTCGAACGCCCAGCGGCGGTAGTCGTGCCACGCCTCCATCTGCGGCGGCTCGGTGAACAGCGTGAGCGCGTCGAGGAGCTGCGAGTACGAGTCGAGCGTGAACGAGCCGGCGAGCGGGAGGTCGTCCGGCGGCGGGTGGTCGGTCGCCGTGTACGTCACGTCCTCGCCGACGCCCTCCTCGCCCGCGCCGTGCAGATGCACGACCGTCGTCACGCGCGTGAACTCCGGCGAGACCACGTACTCGAGCCGTTCGAGCTCGTAGGACTCGATCTCGAGCGGGAGGTCCTGGACGGAGTCGTAAAGGGCCACGAAGTGAGCAGCTTAGAATCGCGGCGTGGTTCTTTCCGACCGAACCATCGCGCGGCTGATCGACGAGGGCCGGATCGGGATCGATCCGTACGACCAGGCGCTGCTCCAGCCGTCGAGCGTCGACGTCCGCGTCGACCGCTTCTTCCGCGTCTTCCACAACGCGCGCTACGCGTACATCGACGTCAAGGAGCCGCAGGAGGGCCTGACCGAGCTCGTCGAGATCGACGAGGACCGGCCCTTCATCCTGCACCCCGGCGAGTTCGTGCTCGGCTCGACGCTCGAGCGGATCCAGCTGCCCGACGACCTCGTCGCGCGGCTCGAAGGCAAATCGTCCCTTGGGCGGCTCGGCCTGCTGATCCACTCGACGGCCGGCTTCATCGACCCGGGCTGGGACGGCCACGTGACGCTCGAGCTCTCGAACGTCGCCAACCTCCCGATCACGATCTACTACGGGATGAAGATCGGACAGGTCTCGTTCGTGCAGATGACCGAGCCGGCCGAGACGCCGTACGGCGCCGGCGAGCTCGGCTCGAAGTACCAGGGGCAGCAGGGGCCGACGCCGAGCCGCTACTGGCAGAACTTCGAGCGCGAGACGGCGAAGTGATCCTGGTCACCGGCGGAACGGGGTTCGTCGGGCGGCATGTCGTGCACGCGCTGCGGCGCCGGGACGGCCGGTTCGCTGCCTCGTTCGCGAGCCTTCGAAGCGCGAGACCTCGAGGTGCGAGCTCGTCCAGGGCGACATGACCGACCCGGCGAGTCTGAAGCGGGCCGTCGAGGGCGTCGACACCGTCGTCCACCTGGTCGCGATCCGCCAGGGCAAGCCCGAGCAGTTCGAGCGGATCATGATCGCAGGGCACGCGCGACCTGCTCGCCGCTGCGAAGGAGGCCGGCGTTGGGCGCTTCATCCTCATGAGCGCGCTCGGGACGAGCGAGGAGACGAAGGACCTCGTCCCGTACTACGGCGCGAAGTGGGAGATGGAGCAGGACGTCGAGGGCGCCGGGGTCCCGTACGTGATCTTCCGGCCGAGCTTCGTCTTCGAGCGGGACGGCGGGATCCTCCCGACGTTCGCCAAGCTCGCGAAGCTTCGCGCCGGTGACGCCGATCACCGGCTCCGGCCGGCAGCGCATCCAGCCGATCTGGGTCGACGACCTCGCGGCGTACTTCGACAAGGCGATCGACCTCGACGCGGCCACGAACCGGACGTTCGAGCTCGGCGGGCCGGACGTCGTCAGCTGGAACGAGTTCTGGGAGCGGCTGAAGAAGGTGCGCGGCATCAGGCGGCCGAGCGTCCACGTCCCGATGGGGTTGATGCGGATGAACGCGCTCGTCACCGAGCGGCTGCCGGGCAACATCCCGCTCACGCGCGACCTCCTGAAGATGCTCGAGCACGGCGACAACGTGGTCACGAACGACGACGCGGCGCAGACGTTCCAGCTCCCGCTCGTGCCGCTCGACGAGCAGTTGCGCAGGGCCGCCTGATGGCGGATCCGCAGATCGTCGCCGCAGGCGGGCTCGGGGACGACGGCGCCGCCGGACAGCTGATCCGGTTCGTGCTCGAGCTCAGCGGCAAGGAACGGCCGCGCGTCTGCCTCGTGCCGACGGCGAGCTCGGAGCTTCCGGACTTCATGGTCCGCTTCTACTCGGAGCTCAGCCCGTACGCCGAGTGCTCGCACGTCTCGTTCTTCCCGTGGCCGCGCGAGGATGTCCGAGACCACGTGCTCTCCCGCGACGTGATCTTCGTCAGCGGCGGGAACACGGCGAACATGCTCGCCGTCTGGCGCGTCCACGGCTTCGACGAGATCCTGCGCGAGGCCTGGGAGGCCGGCATCGTGCTGGCCGGCTCGAGCGCCGGGATGATCTGCTGGTTCGAGGCCGGCGTCACGGACTCGTTCGGCCCGCAGCTCGAAGGGATGCGCGACGGGCTCGGCTTCCTGGCCGGGAGCGCGTGCCCGCACTACGACGGCGAGGAGCGGCGCCGGCCCGTGTACCAGGAGCTGGTCGCCGGAGGCTTCCCTGCGGGCCTCGCCGCCGACGACGGCGTTGGCCTGCACTTCGTCGGCGCCGAGCTCAAGGAGGCCGTGAGCGTTCGTGACGGGGCGAATGCGTATCGCGTCGAGAGCGGCAGCGAAACCACGATCGAGGCGCGTCAACTAGGAAAAGAGTAGGGGCCGCACAAAAGGCGGCCCCTAATCCGGTTACCAGCGTCGTATTGGTAGAGGCGCTTCCGGCCGGCTGCTAGCTCACCGGCGGCGCGTCGTGCACGAGCCCCCTACGCTGGCTAGGCGATTCCCCATAGGTCTCGGGGACACACCTCTACCCGCTGGTACCTCCACTGCCCGTACTGGAATCTGTCAAGCCGGACCACCTCCTTTCCGCGGTTGCCTCAACTCTAGCCGCTGGGTGAGGACGTCCGCTACCGCAGATCGGTGAGGACGACCGAGAGCTCGAGGCCGCGGTCGAGTGGGAGCGTGACGCTCTCGAGGGTCGGATCGGCCTGACGGGCCTTCGAGTACTCGGCGAGCGGGTCGGCGTGCGAGAGGACGTTGTCCGCGACGAAGAGACCGCCGGGCTCGACCTTGTCCCGCGCGAGCTGGAAGAGCCGCTCGTAGTCCTCCTTCTCGGCGTCGATGAACACGATGTCGAACACGTCCTTGATCTCCGGCAGCGCTTCGAACGCGTCGCCCTCGACGAGCTCGGCCGTCTCCTCGAGCCCCGCCTCGGCCACGTTCCGCCGCCACGCCTCGACCTTCGCCGGGTCGGCCTCCAGCGAGAGCACACGCCCGCCGAAGCTGCGAACCCCGGCCGCGAACCAGATCGACGAGTACCCGCGCGAGCCGCCGATCTCGAGCACCTCGCAGTCCCACTGCGGGGCGACGAGCGCGAACAGGAACTGGCCCGTCGACCGCGCCACCTGCCGTCCGCGCAGCTCCCGCGAGACGCCCTCCTCGCGCTCCTTCGCATCCTCGGCCTCGAGCCGCTCGAGCACGGCTCTGACGCGGTCGTCGAGCATCAGCTGACGTCGACCTTGACGATCCCGTCCTCGACGACGACGGGGAACGTGTCGACCGGGAAGACGGCGGGCAACGTCAGCGCCGCGCCGGTGCGGATGTCGATCTGCGACCCGTGCCGCGGGCAGACCGCGAACCCCTCCTCGACGTCGAAGTCGCCCTCGCAGAGCGGTCCGTCGTCGTGCGAGCAGCGGTCCTCGAGCGCGTACAGCTCGCCGGCCAGGTTGTAGACGCCGACCGCGATCGAGCCCGCATTGACGATCTTCACGGAGCCGGGCGGGAACTCGTCCAGCGGCGCGACGTCCAGCAGCGCCAAGCTAGGAAATCTCGAGCTCGTTCGCGAGACCGGCCCACTCGGGAGGCAGCGGTGTCCCCTTCGCCCGGTGGAGCGCGACCTTGAGCACGCCCAGGCCGAGCAGCGCGCACTTGAGCCGGATCGGAGTCAACGGAATCCCGATCTCCTCGAGCAGCTCCTCCTTGGGCAGCGTGGCCACCTCCGACGCGGACCGCCCCTTGACCATCTCCGTCAGCATCGAGGTCGCCGCCTGCGAGATCGCACAGCCGCGCCCCTCGAACTTCACCTCGTCGATCGTCTCACCGTCGTCTGCGAGCGCGACCGAGATCGTGACCTCGTCGCCGCAAAGCGGATTCATGCCCTCGGCCTGGGCGTCAGGAGACTCCATCGCCCCGTGCCCGCGCGGGTTCTTGTAGTGGTCGAGGATTACTTCTCGGTAGAAGTCGCTCACGCTACGGAGCGTACCGAAGGGCCCTTGACCGGCCGCTGGGGCCTCGGATCTTGTCGCCGCGGAGTCGGGCTTTGCTCGACTCCGCTCACAGAGGCTGGACCGTGAGACTGGAGAATCCGAAGAAAGTCGTCATGGCGCGCGCAGCGCGCCGGACTTTCTTCGGTAACTAGGCGAAGACTTTTCGGGCCTTGTGCAGGCCGTCCACGAGCCGGTCGATCTCCTCCGGCAGCGTGTACAGGTAGAAGCTCGCGCGATTCGTCGCCGCCACGCCGAGCTTCTGCATCAGCGGCTGGCAACAGTGGTGCCCCGCCCGGATCGCGACGCCTTCCAGGTCGAGCACCTGCGCCACGTCGTGCGGGTGGATGTCGCCGAGGTTGAACGAGACGATCCCCGCGCGCCGGTCGGCCGGCGGCCCGTAGAGCTTGATCCCCGGGATGTCCCCGAGCTTCTCGAGCGCGTACACGGCGAGCTCGTGCTCGTGGCGCTCGATCGACTCGAGCCCGACCTCGTTGACGTAGTCGACCGCCGCGCCGAACCCGACCGCCTCGGCGATCGGCTGCGTGCCCGCCTCGTACTTCGCAGGCACCTCGCCCCACGTCGTCTCCTCGAACGTGACCTTGCGGATCATGTGACCGCCGAGGTTGAACGGCTCCATCGACTCGAGCAGCTCGAGCCGGCCCCACAGCGCGCCGACGCTCGTCGGCCCGCACATCTTGTGCGCCGAGAACGCGAAGAAGTCGCACCCGAGCGCCTGGACGTCGACCGCCTTGTGCGGCGCCGCCTGCGCTCCGTCGACGACCATGATCGCGCCCTGCTCGTGGGCCCAGGCCGAGAGCTTCTCGATCGGGTTGATCGTCCCGAGCGCGTTCGAGACGAGGTTGTTGGCGACGACCTTGACCCGGCCCGCACTCGCGATCGAGTCGAGACTGGACAGGTCCAGCTCGCCGTTGTCGTCGAGCTCGATCATCTTCAGCGTCGCGCCGGTGCGCCCGGCGATGTACTGCCAGGGCACGAAGTTCGAGTGGTGCTCGAGCTCGGTCACGACGACGAGGTCGCCCGGCCCGAGGTTCGAGAGCCCCCAGGCGTAGGCGACGAGGTTCAGCCCCTCGGTCGCGCCGCGGACGAAGACGATCTCCCGGTCGGACGGCGCGTTGACGAACTGCGCAAGCTTCTGGCGCGCGCCCTCGTACTCGGCCGTCGCGCGCTCCGAGAGCGTGTACACACCGCGGTGCACGTTCGCGTACGAGGTCTCGTAGAAGTCCGTCAGCTTCTCCAGCACCTGCCGCGGCTTGTGCGTCGAGACGGCGGAGTCGAGATAGGCGAGCGGCTTCCCGTGGATCTCCTGCTCGAAGATCGGAAAGTCCGCGCGCAGCTTCGGCGCATCGAGCTTCGGAGGGCTCGTCACGGCCATGGTCCTATGGTACTCGGGGAGGCTCGAGTCCCTGCGTGTCGCTCACCAGATAGAGCGGACGGCCCTTCACCTCGTCGTGGATGCGGGCCACGTACTCGCCCATGATCCCGATCAGTAGGAGCTGGATTCCACCCAGAAATGCGACGAAGACGGCGATCGACGCCAGTCCGGGCACGCTGTAGAAGCCGACAAGCTTGGACACGAGGAACACGACGCCCATCAGGAACGACAGCGCAGACACGATGAACCCGAGGTTGAGCGCGAGCCGCAGCGGATAGGCCGAGAAGCTGACGATGCCGTCGGTCGCGAACCTGAGCATCTTGCGGAGCGGGTACTTCGTCTCGCCCGCGTAGCGCTCATCTCGTCGGAACGGGACGCCGACCTGCCGGTACCCGATCCAGCTGAACATGCCCCGGACGTAGCGGTTGGACTCGCGCATCGATCTGAACGCGTCGACCGCGCGCCGATCCACGAGCCGGAAATCGCCAACGTCGAGCGGGACGTCGACGTCGCTCATGCGCCGGAACACGCGGTAGAAGAGCGACGCCGTCGCACGCTTGAACGCGGTGTCACCCTCACGCCCCTCGCGCACGGCGTAGACGACCTCGTACCCGTCGCGCCAGCGCGCTGCCAGCTCGAGCGCCACCTCTGGCGGGTCCTGCAGGTCGGCGTCCATCACGATCACCGCGTTCCCGGCCGCGACGTCGAGCCCGGCCGTGACCGCGATCTGGTGGCCGAAGTTCCGCGAGAGACGCAGCAGCTTGAAACGCGGATCGGCATCCCGCGCCGCGCTCATCAGCGCGTAGCTTCCGTCGCTGCTCCCGTCGTCGACCAGGATCACCTCGGCGTCCCCGTCGAACTTGCCCATGAGGTCCGTGAGCCGGCGCACGAGCTCCGGGATCGTCTCTGCTTCGTTGTAGATCGGGACGACGAGCGAGTACTCGGGCCAGGACGGCGACGACACGCGCCCATTATCGAGCCGCGGGCTGTCGGTACCCGTTTCGGTCCTCCCCAGCTTTCCGCTTCAATGTTCCGGAGATGCGCCGCCTCGCCCTGCCCGCACTCGTCCTCGTCGCGCTCGCGCTCGCAGTCGCCGGTTGCGGAGGAAGCAAGAGCTCGTCCTCCTCGGACAAGGCCGCAACCGGTAGCGGAACCCCCGGAGAGAAGGTCTTTTCGACCGCAGGTTGTGCCGGCTGCCACACGATGGAGGCGGCCGGCGCAAAGGGCACCGTCGGCCCGAACCTCGACGAACTGCGCCCCAACGAGCAGACGGTCGCGCGACAGGTCAAGACCGGCGGCAACGGCATGCCGTCCTTCAAGAGCAAGCTGTCGCCGGCCGAGATCAAGCAGGTCGCAGCGTTCGTCTCCACGGCTGCCGGAACGGGGCGGGCCGGAAAGATCTCCTTCGAGCCCAACGACCAGAAGGTCGAGGACTGCAAGGACACGGCCTGCTACGAGCAGGCGTTCGGGAACCTCGCCTACAACGACGGTCCGAAGAAGGCTCTCGAAGAGCTGGACACGCTCTCATCGTCGAACTCGACGGTCGCAGCCGACTGCCACCCGATCGCGCACAAGATCGGGGCGGGCGGGCTCCTCTACTTCAAGGGCGACGTCGGCAAGGCGTTCGCCGACGGCAGCGCCACGTGCGGGTCGGGCTACTACCACGGCCTGCTGCAGTGGAAGCTCGCCGGAGCCCGGGCCGACCAGGTCGCGTCCCTCGCGAGCACCGTCTGCAAGGACCCGAACATCGAGGCGAACGCGTTCATCTACTACCAGTGCAACCACGGCCTCGGGCACGGCCTGATGCTCTACACGGGGCTCGACCTGCCCCAGGCGCTCGACTACTGCCACCAGCTCCAGACCCAGGAGGACTCGATCATGTGCAGCGGCGGAGTCTTCATGGAGAACCAGAGCTCCTCGTTCGGGCTGCACTCGAAGTGGCTGAGCACGAAGAACCTGCTCTTCCCCTGCAACAGCAAGTACGTGAAGCGGCAGGACAAGCTCTACTGCTACCTGCTCATCACGTCGCACATCCTCCCGTACGTCGGCGGCAGCTGGAAGAAGACGTCCGACTGGTGCCGGAAGAGCGATCCCGGCTGGGTGCAGTACTGCTTCCAGTCGCTGGGCCGCGACGTGTCGGGGACCGCCGTCCACAACCCGCAGCAGATGAAGTCCTTCTGCCACGAGGCGGGGAGCGGCGAGAAAGAGTGCGTCTACGGCGCAATTCGAGACGTGATGAACAACAACGCGCAGGACCCGAACGGCAAGGCGTTCTGCGACGCCGTCGCGGCGAAGTTCCGCAACTACTGCTTCTGGGGCATGGGGACGATCCTCGGCACGCAGCACAGCGACGAGGCCGGGAAGCGCACCGCCTGCGAGCAGTGGGCGAAGGGCGAGGACCTGACGCAGTGCCTCTCGGGCGCCGGCGCCTAGCGGCCCAGCCGCTTACGACGGGACTTCGAAGACGATCCGCTCTCCGTCGGGAGTGACGTTGCGAATCCGCCCCCGCGGATAGAGGGCGGACAGCTCGGGGCCGATCGGGTTCCAGACCTCGCGGCGCATGAAGAGGTCGAACGGCGGAGCGGCTCGGAAGTTCTTGAGCGCGGTCGGCTCGACCGGCTGGATGAGTCCGAGTTGCGAGTCCGTGAACGACGTGACGCGGTCGTTCGCTGTGCCGAGATTGCCCCACACGTAGTACGGCTGCGCGTCGCTGGAGGCGAAGTAGAACTTCTGGTCCGGGACGTCGCGGTGCGCGGCCACGAACCGGCCGGTGCTGCCGATCGCCTCGCCGTCCTTGCGTCCGACCTGGACGTAGTCCCAGGCGGCCGAGACGTTCAGCGCGACGACCGCGACGACGAACACGCCGACGATCAGCTGCGGCGCGAACCGGACCGAGCGCCACCGATTCGTCGCCCAGCGGAGCGCCTCGACCACGAGATACGCGACGAAGGGCAGCGTGACCAGGAGACGCGTGTAGTTCGGAGCCTTGTTGACGAGCAAGGCGAAGGCCAGCCAGAGCGCGATGAACCCGCCGAGCATGAGCAGGGCGCCCTCGTCCTCGCGCCGCCTCCGGATCAGGCCCAGCCCGACGATCGCGACGCCGAGCCAGAGCACGATCCCCATCAGCGGGTCGAGGAAGCCGTGCCCGTAGTTCGGATAGATCCAGCTGTGGTCCACGACCTTGTTGTTGAACGTGCCCAGTCCGAACTTGACGTTCTTCAACCACCCGCCGAACTCGCTGTCAGCGAAGACCCATTGCTGCTGCACGACACGCGCGTCCTTGTAGATGAAGAGGCTGTCGCCCTGGCCGCTGTGCACCGACGACGGGATCGTCGACTCCGAGTAGATGATCGGCGTCGCCGCGAGCACGAAGCCCGCGGTCGTGACTGCGCCGACGGTCAACAGCTGCCGGGCGCCGAAGCGCTTCCTGTACAGAAGGCCCAGCCCGAGCAGGAACAGGATCCAGATCGGGAAGACGACGCGCGCCGGGTAGTAGACGTAGAACCCGAGGCCGGCCGCGAACCCGCCGAGGAAGATCGCGAGCTCCTGGCCGTGGCGCAGACCCCAGACGAGCAGGATGAGCGCGACCACGAGAATGAACACGGCCGTGTTCTCGCGCATCGCGAGCCGGCTGATCATGAACATCGAGTGGTTGACGCCGACGAGGAACGCCGCCGAGGAACGCCCATCCGCGTGGAAGCAGGAGCCGGAAGAGCACGTAGCAACCGGCGATCGTCAGCAGCCCGACGACGGCATGCAGGAGCCGCATGTGGAACAGGTCGACCCCGCCGATCAGCTCGCCGAGCTTGCCCCAGACGACGAACAGGCCCGCGGGCCTGGTCAGGTAGTAGCTGTATCCGAACGGATCGCCGCCGTTGTGCGCGTACTGCTTCGCCACGCTCATGACCGCGACCTCGTCCGAGCTGACCTGAACCGGCCAGCGATAGAGCGCGATCAGGTAGAGCGGCGAGCACAGAGCCGCCACGCCGGCCGCGAGGCCGACGTCGAGAACGGCGATCCGCGGCCAGACACGCGCTCGCGATCCGAACCCGATCGAGGTGACCGCCACTCCGGCGAGCCAGAGCCAGAGCATCCCGTGGCTGTAGCCGTTGACGATGTAGATCAGCAGCGACAAAGCGCCGAGCGCGAGCCCGAGCGCGACGAGGCCGAGCGGAACCAGCTCCTCGAGCGGGCGGCTCCGCCGGGCAAGGCGCGCATCGCGCACGGGTTCCTGTCCGACGACCCCCACGAGCGTCAAAGAGTAGCCTCGTGCGAGGGGAAGTCCTAGCCCGGTTCGGTTCCGACTCGACTCATCGGGAACCCTCCGCTTGAATGTGGCGCGTGCGTGCATCGCCCGTCTTCGGCGCGGCTCTGTTGAGCCTCGTCTTTTTCGCCCTGGCCGGCTGCGGCGGGAAGGGTCATGAGAGCTCGAGCGGCTCGACGAGCTCGCTTCCCGGCGCGAAGGTGTTCGACAGCGCGGGCTGCGGCGGGTGTCACACGCTGCAGGCGGCGAAGTCGAAAGGGACGGTGGGTCCCGACCTCGACCAGTTGCGGCCGGACGCGCAGACCGTGCAGCGCCAGGTGAAAAACGGCGGTGTGGGCATGCCGTCGTTCTCGAAGAAGCTGAACGAGGTGCAGATCAGCCAGGTCGCGGAGTTCGTCTCCGAGTCGACCCGGAGCTCGACGATGGGCGGCTCGGTGGCTGCCGGCTTCAAGCCGGACGACACGAAGATCTCCGACTGCAAGCCGACCGACTTCCACTGCTACGAGCAGGCGTTCGCGAACGTCTCGTACAACGACGGCCCGAAGACCGCGCTCGACCAGTTCGACCAGGACATCAAGAGCCCGGGACCGATCGAGCGCGACTGCCACCGGATCGCCCACGCGATCGGCGCGGGAGCGCTCTCACACTTCCACGGGAACATCGGCCAGGCGTTCGTCGCGGGCCGACCGAGCTGCACGTCCGGCTACTACCACGGGATTCTCGAGCGGGCCTTCCTCGGAGTCCCGCAGGGCCAGCTCGGCGCCAAGGCGCGGCAGTTCTGCTCGAGCCCCCAGGTGCGCAAGTCCGAGTTCATCGCCTACCAGTGCGTGCACGGGCTAGGCCACGGGCTGATGATCTACACGGGCTACGACCTGCCTCTCTCCCTCCACACCTGCGACAAGCTCCAGCAGGGCGACGCGCTGAGCTGCACGGGCGGGGTGTTCATGGAGAACTACCAGTCGTCGTACGGCATCGTCTCGCGCTGGCTGAAGCCGAAGGACCTGATCTACCCGTGCAACGCGGTCGCCGAGAGGTACAAGTACTACTGCTACGACCTCGTCACCGCGCGGATCCTGCCGAAGGTGAACTACAACTGGAAGAAGGCCGCGGCCTGGTGCAGGAAGAGCGAGAAGAACTGGGTGCACGTCTGCTTCGAGTCGATGGGCCGTGACGCGTCCGGGTACACGCGGCTCGACCCGGTGCGGATCCTCAACATCTGCAGGCCGCCGGGAACATGGCGCGCGAGTGCATCTACGCGGCCGCGGAGGACATGACGTACACGGACGTCAGCCCGAGGCGCGCAAGAGTGCTCTGCAACACCGCTCCGGCGGCCACCAGGGACTACTGCTGGACCGGGATCGGTGAGATCCTCGGTTCGCTCAGCCGCCGACGTCGGCGAACGCAAGGCGAGCTGCGACGAGGCCACGGAGAACAAGGTGTACCTCACGGCTGCTACCGGGGCGCCGGTACCACCTAGCCCTGCGGGATGCGGGCTTCGAGCGCCTCGCCGAACGCCTCGCGCACCGGCTCGAGCTCGATTCGGTCGAGCACGTCCTCGAAGAAGCCGCGCACGATCAGGCGCTCCGCGTCGGACTGCGTGAGGCCGCGCGCCATGGCGTAGAAGAGCTGCTCGCGGTCGACCTGGCTGACGGTCGCGCCGTGCGTGCAGCGGACGTCGTTGGCCTCGATCTCGAGGCCGGGAATCGAGTCGGCGTGGGCCTTCGGTGACAGCAGGAGGTTGCGGTTCTCCTGGTACGCGTTCGTCTTCTGCGCCTCGTTCTCGACCCTGATCATCCCGCGCCACACGGCGGTCGCCCGGTCGCGCAGCGCGCCCTTGAACGCGAAGTCGGAGGTCGTGTTCGGCGCCTGGTGCTACTGGAACGTGTCGTAGTCGAGGTGCTGGTCGCCGTCGGCGAAGTACGCGCCCGTCACGCGCGACGTCGCGCCCTGGCCGGCGAGGTCGTTCTCGATCCGCACCTTGCCCTTCTTCGAGCCGAAGCCGCCCGCGACCCAGTCGAGCTCGGCGTCGCGCTCGACCCGCGCGCGGTGCGAGGCGAAGTGCCACGTCTCGCGCGCAAGGTTCTGGAGCGACACGTACTCGACCTTGGCCGCCTGGCCGACGAAGATCTCGACGACGGCGTTCGAATACCCGGCAGCGCAGGATCGGTGCTGGCGAGCTCCTCGATCAGGCTGAAGCGGCTGCCCGCCTCCGCGACGACGAGCAGGCGCCAGAAGAGCGCCTCGCCGTCGGGCGGGTTGGCGACGCGCACGTAGAGCGGCTGCTCGAGCACGACGCCCTTCGGGACATGGACGAGCAAGCCGTGCTTCCACTGCGCTGCGTTCTGCGCGGCGAACTTCTCGTCCGCGCCGACCAGCGTGCCGAGTTGCGGGTGCGCCTCGTCGAGCAGCTCGAAGCGGATCCCGTCAGGCGCACGCTCGATCGTGATCCCGCCCCCATCGACCGTGGCCAGCCCGGCCACGTCGATGTCCAGCATCGTCCTGGGACCTCGTCCCGGGGCAGGACCGTTCTGGACGAAGGCTTCTGGATCGAAGCCCCGCAGATCGGTGAAGCGCCACGGCTCGTCGGTCGTCGTCGGGAACGGCAGCGCGCGGTAGCGCTCCATGAGCTCTGCCCTGCTCATGGAGCCGTGCCGTCGGGTACGGCGCGTAGCGGTGGTGGATCGTGATCCCGTTGCCGTCGGGGTCGGTGAACAAGGCCCTGTTGCAGGCGCCCGAGTCCCAGACGTCGCCGCACTCGACGCCGGCTGCCTCGAGCTCCTTCTTCGCAGCCGCGACGTCGGGAACGCGCAGCGCGATCGAGCCGTGCGGCAGCGGAGCGAACTCCCGGCCGTGCCCCTCTGCGTGGACGAGCGCGAGCGTGACGTTCCCCGTCTCGAACTCGATCCAGTCGTGCAGCGAGTTCGGATCCTTCTCGAGCCCGAGCACGTCGCGGTAGAAGGCCTCGCCCGCGCGACGTCGTGCGTCGGCACGGCGACGAAGTCCACCCGCTGCGCCTCGATCACGCGCGTACCGGCGGTGGAGCACGAGCGCGTTGCCGTCCGGGTCCGCGAAGAACGCCATCTGGCGGACGCCCGTGTCGACGATGTCGCCGAAGAACTCGACGCCCTTCTCCTCGAGCTTCGCGCGCTCGGCGGCGACGTCGGTCACGCGCAGCGCGAAGTGCGCGCGTTCGGCGTGAACTCCTCCCCGATCCGCGTCGGGTCGACGAGCTAGAGCGACACGTTGCCGGTCTCGAACTCAGGCCAGCCCTCATCCAGGTTCGGGCGGCAGGCCGAGCGTCTCGCCGTAGAACCGCTTCGCGCGTCCCATGTCGTGCGTCGGCACCGAGATGAAGTCGGTCCCCTCGATCGTCAACCGACCGAACCTTCCATCTGCAGCTGGATCAGACGGTTCATCTCGACCGCGTACTCGAGCGGGAGCTCCTTCGTGATCGGCTCGACGAAGCCGGAGACGATCATCGCCGTCGCCTCGGCCTCGGACAGCCCGCGCGACATCAGATAGAAGAGCTGCTCCTCGCCGATCTTCGAGACCGTCGCCTCGTGGCCGATGTCGACGTCGTTCTCGTCGATGCGGATGTACGGGTACGTGTCCGTGCGCGAGTCCTCGTCGAGGATCAGCGCGTCGCAGACGACCTTCGACTTCGAGCCGTGCGCGCCCTTCGCGACCTCGAGCAGGCCGCGGTACGACGAGCGGCCGCCGTTCTTCGAGATCGACTTGGACGTGATCACCGAGGTCGTGTTCGGCGCGACGTGGACGGACTTGCCGCCCGCGTCCTGGTGCTGGCCCTCGTTCGCGAACGCGATCGAGAGCACCTCGCCGTGCGCGCCCTCGCCCATCAGCCAGATCGCCGGGTACTTCATCGTCAGCTTGGAGCCGAGGTTGCCGTCGACCCACTCCATCGTCGCGTTCTCGTAGGCGACCGCGCGCTTGGTGACGAGGTTGTAGACGTTCGTCGACCAGTTCTGGATCGTCGTGTAGCGGCAGCGCGCGCCGGGCCGGACGATGATCTCGACGACCGCCGAGTGCAGCGAGTCGGACGAGTAGATCGGCGCGGTGCAGCCCTCGACGTAGTGCACGTAGGCGTCCTCGTCGACGATGATCAGCGTCCGCTCGAACTGGCCCATGTTCTCGGCGTTGATGCGGAAGTAGGCCTGGAGCGGCTGCTCGACCGCACGCCCGGCGGCACGTAGATGAACGAGCCGCCCGACCAGACGGCCGAGTTGAGCGCCGCGAACTTGTTGTCGTTCGCCGGGATGACCGAGCCGAAGTACTCCTTGACGATGTCCTCGTGCTCGCGCAGGCCCGAGTCCATGTCGAGGAAGAGCACGCCCTGCGACTCGAGATGCTCCTGGAGCTTGTGGTAGACGACCTCGGACTCGTACTGGGCGCCGACGCCGGCGAGGAACTTGCGCTCGGCCTCGGGGATCCCGAGCCGGTCCCACGTGTTCTTGATGTCCGGCGGCAGGTCCTCCCACGAGGTCGCCTGCTTCTCGGTCGGCCGGATGTAGTAGTACATCGCGTCGAAGTCGATGCCGGTCAGGTCGCCGCCCCAGTCGGCAGCGGGCGCGCCTCGAAGTACTCGAGCGCCTTCAACCGCTGCTCGCGCATCCACTGCGGCTCGTTCTTCTGCTCGGAGATGTCCGCGACGACCTCGGCGGTCAGGCCGCGGCCCGACTTGAAGAAGTAGTCCTCCTTGTCGTGGAAGCCGTACTTGTAGTCGTTGCCGATCCCTGCAACGACCTCGGTCTCGTTGATGGTCACTAGGCCACCGCCTCCGGCGAGAACGCCTCGTAGCCTTCGGCCTCGAGCCTGTGTGCCAGCTCGGGCCGCCTTCCTCCACGATACGCCCCCCGACGAACACGTGGACGAAATCGGGCTTGATGTAGTTGAGGATCCGCTGGTAATGCGTGATCAGGAGCGCGCCCATGTCGGGGCCGACGAGCTCCTTGACGCCGCCGGCGACGATGCGCAGCGCGTCGATGTCGAGCCCGGAGTCGGTCTCGTCGAGGACGGCGATCTTCGGCTTCAGCATCGCCATCTGCAGGATCTCGACCCGCTTCTTCTCGCCGCCCGAGAACCCGTCGTTGAGGTAGCGCGACGCGAGCTCGCGCGAGATGCCGAGGCGCTCCATGGCGCCAGGAGCTCCTTGCGGAACTCGGGGATCGGCACCGGGTCGTCCTCGCCGGCGCGCGCCTTGCGCGTCGCGTTGATCGCGGTGCGCAGGAAGTTCGTCACGGTGACGCCCGGGATCGCGTGCGGGTACTGGAAGGCAAGGAAGAGGCCGCGCTGCGCGCGCTCGTCGGCGCCCAGCTCGGTCACGTCCTCGCCGTCGAGGAGGATCTGCCCCTCGGTGATCTCGTAGGCCGGGTGGCCCATGAGCGCGTAGGCGAGCGTGGACTTGCCCGAGCCGTTCGGGCCCATGATCGCGTGCACCTCGTTCGGGCCACGGAGAGGTCGACACCCTTGACGATCTCGGTGCCGTCCTCGAGCGCGACGTGCAGGTTCTTGATCTCGAGCTGAGACAAAGTTTGTGCCTCCGAAGGCTTGCGGACGCGGGTTTGCGCCGCCGCTCGTAACACGATCGTACCCGAGGGCTACCCCGCTCCGAAGGGCGCCGACCCCGACGCGGGGCTGGGCCTTCCGAGCGGCTACCCTCTCGCATGCCCGGAAACATCGGCTGGCAGGGACTCGTGATCATCATCCTGGTGTCCTGCTCGTGGTGTTCGGGCCGAAGCGCCTCCCCGAGCTCGGCCGTTCGCTCGGGCGCGGGATGCGCGAGTTCAAGGACTCGGTCTCCGGCGACCACAAGGACGACGAGGCCGACGCGAGCTGCCGCCCGGCGCGCCGACGCCCGAGCCTCGTCGCGCGGCCCGAAGCCCGCGAGCACGACAAAGTCGTCTAGCCCCTGCCGCACTGAGGGGCCGCTACCCCGGCGCCTCGGGCACGACGAAGAGGCGTCGCTCGTCGAGCACCTGACCGAGCTGCGCACGCGGATCATCGTCTGCCTGGGCAGCGTCGCGTCTGGTTCACGCTCTGCTTCATCTTCCGCACACGCTGATCGGCTGGCTCTCGAACGTGCCGCTCCCCGACGACAAGAAGCTGATCACGCTGGGCCCGGCCGAGCCGTTCACGACCTCCTTCAACGTCTGCCTGTGGACCGCGATCGCGCTGTCGATGCCGATCATCGCCTGGCAGCTCTGGGCCTTCCTCGCGCCGGCGTTCGAGCCGCCAGACCAGCACTCGGTCGTGAAGCTCGCCGCGGTCGCGACCGGGCTGCTCGCCGTCGGGATGGCGTTCGCGTACTGGGTCGTGCTGCCGATCTCGATGAACTTCCTGCTCAACTTCGACAGCGGCCTCTACAACGCCCAGCTCCAGGCGAGCAAGTACTACGGCTTCGCCGCGGTGATGATCTTCGCGATGGGCCTCGTCTTCGAGCTGCCGATCTTCGTCGTCGGGCTCGTGCGGCTCGGGATCGTCTCGTCCGACAAGCTGCGCCACGAGCGCCGGATCGGCTACGGCGTCTGCATCGTCATCGCGGTGCTGCTCCCCGGCGTCGACTTCGTCTCGATGACCGTCCAGACGGTGCCGCTCCTCCTCCTCTACGAGGGCTCGATCTGGGCGGCCGTCTTCTTCGAGAAGCGCTGGGCGGCCCAGGGCGTTCTGCCCGGTGAGCCGCTGACGGGCACCGGCGAGAGCTGACCTTGTGGCGTTTGGGATGAATTCAGATGCGTTGACCGGTCATTTCCCACGGCCGCACGAACAAAGCTCGCACGGCCTGATGTCGGCATCGCAAGCGACGCCTTCGCCGAAGATCGAGCTGCACGTCCACCTCGAGGGCGCGATCTCGCCGGCGGCGCTGATCGCGTGTGCGAAGCGCAACGACTTCGCGCTGCCGGCCGACTCGGTCGAGGCGCTTGCCGGAGTACATGCGCTTCACCGACTTCGAGCACTTCATCGCCGCGTGGATGGCGACGACGCGCGCGCTGCGGACCGAGCAGGACTACCGCGAGCTGGTGGTCGACTACGCGGGGCGCGCCGCAGCAGCAGGGCGCGGTCTATCTGGAGGCGATCTTCTCGCCCGTCGGACAAGGCGAGCGTCGGCGTCGACCAGCAGGAGCTCGTCTTCGAGGGCTTCTGCGACGGCGTGCAGGAGGCTCGCGAGACGCTTGGCATCGAGATCCGCCTGACGCCCGACATCACCCCGCGGCGTCAGCCAAGAGCTGCGGCGAACGAGACGGCCGAACTGGCCGTCCGCTACCAGGACCGCGGCGTCGTCGCGCTCGGCCTCGGTGGCCTCGAGGCGCAGTACCCGCCGGAAAGCAGTACGCGGACGCGTTCGCGATCGCACGCGCCGGCGGCCTTGCGTCGGTCCCGCACGCCGGCGAGGTGGCCGGGCCGCCGTCGATCCGCGGCGCGCTCGACGTGCTGCACGCCGATCGCATTCGCCACGGCGTGCGCGCCGTCGAGGATCCGGAGCTCCTCGCCGAGCTCGCGGAGCGGCGAATCGTCCTCGAC
>CAWEWD010000002.1:0-109727 GCA_963812695.1 uncultured Actinomycetes bacterium | reverse complement strand
CGAGCCGGGCGAGGTCGTTCTGTCGCGTGACCTCGCGCTCGCCGAGACGGTCCCAGAATCACGTCGAGCAACCCCTGGTCACGGGCGGTCCGCCGGGCGTCCGACAGCGGCCGCCCCCGCAGCGCCTTCAGGAACTGCCTCGCTGCGTCGCGCGAGAGGAGCGCCGCGCCCTGCGACGGGATCTCGGCCTCGCTCAGCGCCTCTTCGTAGTCGGCGGAGCGCGCGTTCGTCCGGAAGAGGATCGCCATCTCCTCGTACGCCGTCCCGTTCGCGTGCAGCTCGCGGATCCGCTCGACGACGAAGCCGGCCTCGAGCTCGAGCGCTCCGAACGAGCGGGCGACCGGCTCGGGCCCGGCCGGTCGCGTGGCGCGCAGGATCTTCTCCGCACCGCCGAGCCGCGGCACCAGCCGGTTCGCGAACTCGAGCACCTCGGGGGTCGAGCGGTAGTTGTCCTCGAGCCGGACGACCGTCGCACCCGGAAACCGCCGCGGCATCGACAGCAGGTAGTTGGGGCTCGCGCCCGTGAACGCGTAGATCGACTGGTAGTCGTCGCCGACCGCGCACAGCTCGTCCCGGTCGCCGAGCCAGCGGTCGAGGAGCGTCTGCTGCAGGAGGTTGACGTCCTGGTACTCGTCGACCGTCAAACGCGCGGTACCGGTCGCGCACCTGATCCAGCGCGCCTTCGTCCGCATCGAAGAGGCGAATCGTCAGCTCGAGCAGGTCCTCGAAGTCGGCCCAGCCCTGCTCGGCCTTGCGCCGCTCGTACTCGCGGTAGACGCGCACCATGAGATCGGACGGGATCGGCGGCTCGTGGTCGCCGAGCGAGCCGATGTAGTCGTCCGGCTCGATGCGGCGGTTCTTGGCCCACTCGATCTCGGTCGCGAGGTCGGCTGCGGGCGCCGAAGCGGTACGGCCGCCGCAACGTGTTTCCGATGTGCCGCAGAGGAAGCGCTTTCGAGGCGAGGATCCCTCTGCGGCGGCTCGGCGGAAAAGAAGCGGAGCTGGCCGAGCGCGGCCGAGTGGAAGGTCGAGCACCGTACACCGGGCACTCCCGAGCTCGTCGAGGCGGCCCCGCATCTCGCCGGCGGCCTTGTCCGTGAAGGACACAGCCAGGATCTCGTCGGAGCGAAAAGCCCTGCTCTCGACCTGATTTGCGACGCGATGCGTGATCGTCGTCGTCTTTCCGGAGCCGGCCCCGGCGAGGATGCACACGGGCCCACCGACGGCGTCGACGGCACGCTGCTGCTCGGAGTTCAGCATCGGGCCACCCTAGACCGGCGGCCGGAGGACGTCAGTGAAGAGTCTGTTCCGAAACCGTGTCGGCTTGCGGGACACCGACGCGTTGGGGCGCGCGCACCATCGCGGACAGCCGAGACACGGCCTCGAGCGTCTCGCCCGCGGCGACCAACTGCTCGAGCGCATCCAGCTCCCCCTCGAGCCAGACGCCGTCGATCGGGGCCTTTCTCGCGCGCTTGATCTTCGGGTGCTTCGTATCCGCGACGACCTCGTCCTTGCTCCACAGCTCCTCGTGCAGCTTCTCGCCGGCCCGCGCGCCGATGAACTCGATCGGGATCTCGCGACCCGGCTCCTTGCCCGACAGGCGGATCATGTTGTGCGCGAGGTCGACGATCTTCACCGGTTCACCCATGTCGAGAACGAAGATCTCGCCACCCCCGCCGATCGAGCCGGCCTGGATCACCAGCGGCTCCGCCTCGGGCGTGGTCATGAAGTACCGCGTCATCTCCGGGTCCGTCACCGTGATCGGACCGCCCTTGGCGATCTGCTCGCTGAACAGCGGGATGACCGAACCGGCCGAGCCGAGCACGTTCCCGAACCGCACCGCGACGAACCGCGTCCCGACTCGTCTCGCCGCCGTAGGCCTGACGACCACTCGCACAACGCTTTCGCTGCCCGTCGACGGCCTGAGCGTTCACGGCCTTGTCGGTCGAGATCAGCACGAAGCTGCGCGCCCGACTCGCGGCGACCTCCGCGACGACCTTCGTCGCGAGACGTTGTTCCGCACCGCTCGCGCGGGTTGGCCTCCATCATCGGCACGTGCTTGTAGCCGCCGCGTGGAAGACCACCTGCGGCTTGTAGCGCTCCGAACACCTGGCGCAGCCGCTCATGGCTCCCGACGTCCGCGATCACCGGCACGCCGGCCGGGAAGTTGCGGTCGTCGACGAGCTCGCGCTCGATCTCGTACAGCGGCGATTCGGCCTGGTCGACGAGGATCAGCCGCGAGGCGCCCGCGCGCGCAACCTGGCGGCAGAGCTCGGAGCCGATCGACCCGCCCGCGCCGAAGACGAGCACCGTCTCGCCGCTCAGGTACTCGGAGATCGCCTCGAAGTCGACGTCCACGGGCTCGCGGCCGAGGATGTCCTCGACCTGCACGGGCCGGATCTGCGCCGCGAGGTCGGCGTCGCCGGAGATCAGCTCGTAGAGGCCGGGCAAAGTCTTCACCGGCACCTGTGCGTCGCGCGCGCGCTCGACGACCTTCTGGCGCACGTCGCCCGACGCGGACGGAATCGCGATCAGGAGCTCGTCGGGCCGGTTGTCGCGGAGGATGTGCGTCAGCTCCTCGGTCGTCCCGAGCACGCGGACGCCGTGGAGCCGGAGGTTCTTCTTGCGCGGGTCGTCGTCGACGACGCCGATCGGCGTGTACCCGAGCGCCCGCGACTTCTGCATCTCGCGGATCACGAGCTGGCCCGCGTCGCCGGCGCCGACGACGATCACTTCCTTGCCGCGCGCGACGAGGCTCGCTGCACCGGGACGCTCGAAGATCGTGCGCGCGAGGAGCCGCGAGCCGGCAACGAGCCCGAGCAGGAGCAGCCAGTCCAGGATCGCGATTCCGCGCGGCAGCCGGGCGGTGTCCGCGGGCGGGAAGAAGTAGACGACGAGGCTCGCGGCGAGGCAGGCCACGGTGACGCCCCGAGCGGCGCCCCACATGTCGCGCGTCGAGACGTAGCGCCACCAGCGGTTGTAGAAGCCGAACGTCGTGAAAACGGCGAGCTTGATCGCGACGACGAGCAGCAAGATGTGCCAGTTGACGAGCTTGTCGTAGAAAGGCGGGATCCGCTCGAACGAGTCGAAGCGCAGCTGGAAGGCCAGCAGCCACGCGACGGCGATCAGTGCCGCGTCGGCGGCCATCTGCCAGATGCGGTGCCGGTTCACCGGCGATCTCGATCGAACGGCCTCCAGGGATACAGCCTCTCTTACGGCCGAGACGACGCGTTCCTGCACGTCCGCGCCGATCCCGGCCCACATCGGTAGTGCGAGATTCTCACGCGCGGCGCGCTCCGTCTCCGGGAAGTCGCCGTCGGCCTGGCCGAACTGGAGCAGAGCCGGCTGGCGATGGAGCGGCGTCTCGTAGTACGTGGTCGATGCGATCTCGGCGGCAGCGAGGTGCTCGCGGATGCGGTCGCGCTCCGTCGAGCGCACGGCGTAGACGTGGTAGACGTGGCCGGGCTCGTCCTCGGGCAGCTCGCACACCTCGCCGAGGCCGAGCTCGGCATACCGGGCGGCAGCCTCGCGCCGGAGTCGGTTCCACTCCTCGACGTGCGGCAGGAAGAGCCGCAGCACCGCGGCCTGGAGCTCGTCGAGGCGCGAGTTGTAGCCGACGAGCTCGAACTCCTTCTTCGCCTTCGAGCCGTGGAAGCGGAGCAGGCGGGATGCGCTCCGCGAGCTCCTCGTCGCTCGTCGTCATCAGCCCGCCGTCGCCGAGCGCGAACAGGTTCTTCGTCGGAAAGAAGCTGTAGGTCGAGATGGCTCCGGTCGTGCCGGCGCCACGCGGCGCCGAAGGCCTGCGCCGCGTCCTCGACGATCGGGATCCCGAGGTCGGCCAGCTCGCCGAGCGCCGCGGGCCGCCCGAACAGGTGGACCGGGATGATCGCCTTCGTCCGCTCGGTCACGCGGGCACGACCTCGGCCGCGTCGAGCTTGAACGTGCGCGCGTCGATGTCGACGAACACCGGCTTGGCGCCGCGTCGCGCGATCGACTCCGCGGTCGCGAAGAACGTGAACGTCGGGGAGATGACCTCGTCGCCGCGCCCACGTCCAGAGCGTCGAGCGCGATGACCAGCGCGTCCGTCCCGATTCGGACCCCGATCGCATGTGCGACACCGAGGTACGCGGCGGCCTCCTCCTCGAAGGCGCTCACGTTCGGGCCGAGGATGAACCGCCCCGAGTCGAGGACTTCGGCGATTCGCTCCTTCAGCTCGTCCAGCAGCGGCGCGTACTGCGCCTTGACGTCAACCAGCGGGATCTGAGGCACGGCGGCCCATCTTAGTCGCCCGTCTGCGCCGGAGATACCACACGAGGAGCGCGAGCACGCCGACTCCGACGAGCACCTCGACGTACCGGAAATCGTGGTGGAACGTCTCCCAGCTCGAGCCGAGCGCCCAGCCGGCGCCCGCGAGCCCGAAGCACCACGGGATCGTGCCCAGCACCGAATAGAGCGTGAATCGTCCGAGCGGCATGCGCGCGACGCCGGCCGGGATCGAGACGAACGAGCGGATGACGGGGGTCATGCGCCCGAGGAAGACGGCCCAGTCGCCCCAGCGGTCGAACCAGCGTTCCGCGCGGTCGAGGTTGTCCGGCCCGAGGTGGAGCCAGCGACCGTGCCGTTCGACGAGCGGGACGCCCGCCGTAGAGCCCGATCGCCCAGCCGATGATCGAGCCGACCGTCTGGCCGGCGACACCCGCGGCCGCGACCGCGACGTAGCCCCAGAAGTGGGAGTCGATCCGGTGGCCGAAGAGGACGACGTGCTGCCCGGTCAATGCGCCCGAGGCGAGAACGCCCGCGTAGAGCATCACGAGCTCGCTCGCGGCGGGGAGCACGGAGTCGACCAGCATCAGCGCGAACACGGCGTAGAGGCCGTGGTCACCGATGAGCGTGGTTAGGGAGCTGGAGAGGGAGGCCAGCAGCACCCGCGGGAGCCTAGCTGGCTCAGTGCCGGGCTCTCCTGACCAGGAAACGACGCTCGAGCTCGGTCGGCCCGAACGAGTTCGCGGCCTGGACGCTCGCGACGTACGACCCCGTGAAGGCGCGGACGCCGTTGCCGTAGCGCCCGTTCCATTGGATCGTGCGCCGGCCCGAGCCGAGGCGGCGCCGAATCGTCTTGACCCGCCCGCCGCGTGCGTTGCGGATGGTCACGGTCACGACGGCCGGATGTGCGAGGCGGAAACCGACCCGGAGCTTGCCGCCGCGACGGTGGACGACGACGCGCGTCGGCCGGACGCGCAGGTAGCCGAGCGTTCGGTTCAGGTAGAAACGCCGCTCGACCCTCGAGTGCTGTCCCTGGTCGTCGAGCGCGTCGACCACCCAGCGCCAGCGGCCCTCCGGCTCCGCAGCTCCAGCGGACGTACGCCCCGACCACGTCGTTCGATACGTGCCCGGTTGGCGCGGCCCGGTCTCGGTCTGACGCGGGATTCCGTCGGGCCCGATCAGGCTCGCAGTGACCGTGGCGGGCCGCACGAGCTTGAAGGTCAGGGTCTGCGTCTCCGCGACGCCGTCGCCGTTCGGCGACAGCACCGGCTTCGGCGCCTGCGGCACCACGACGCCGTAGTAGAAGACGTCGAGGCTGTCCGAGATCGCGCGCTCGCCGCCCGGGTCGGACGGTCGGTTGAGCAGCTTCCCGTTGAAGGCCATCGTCGTCGAGCCGCCCGAGTCGAGCGCGGTTCCCGTCACCGCTCCGAGGCGGACGAGCTCCTGGGCGAGCTCGAAGGTCGTGACGCCGACGCTGTACCCGGACCGACGCCCGTCGACGGCGACCATCACGATCCGTCCGTCGGCGAGCTGGCCGACGGCCGTGCGCGGGATTGCGCGGGTTGATCTGGCTCGGTGCGAAATCCTCGAGTGCGGAGAAGACCGGCTGGCCGTCGCGAACGATCAACGGGCCGCCGCCGATCGCGTCGACGACCGCGCCCCACTGCGGACGCAGCACGAGCTTGACGATCATCTGCTCGCCGATCGCGGACTCCGTAGCCAGCCGGTTCGCAGCGCTGCCGCGTGCGACCAGGACGGCGCCGTCCCGGGGGATCGGGGTGCCGCCGCCGGTCTTGATGTCGATCACCGTCCCGGCCAGGTCGGTGAACGGGGCCGCGGGCGGCATCGGCTCGAGCACGACCTCGACTGTGCCGCTCGCCTGCGGGGTCGCGGCGCCCCAGACCGGTGTGAACAGCGAGATGCCCTGCGCGCCGGGCCGCTGGTTGAGGCCGTTGAGCGCTCTCCGCGGGCCCGAGCCCTGCCACTGGCCGAGCATCGTCAGCCGGTCGATGATCAGGCTCCCGTCGTCGGTGATGCCGAGCGTCGAGCGCTTCGGATGCGGCGGCGCCTCGAGCACTCCGGACTGCATCAGCATCCCGCTCGGGAGCCCCTCGTCGAACGTGAAGAGATCGCCGTTGACGCCTGCGACGTTCGCGCTCGACATGGCGCGCCTCTGCATCGACGTCACGGTCTCGCGCCCGAGGAGCGTGTCGTTGGAGAGCAGGGGCCGCAGCGCGTACAGCCCTCCGGGCCGCGGCGCACGTATGACGTGGAAGACGACCGGGCCGCTCGGCGTGAACTGGACCTGGCGCTCGTAGGACACGCCGGGCATCAGCGAGACCTTGCCTGCGTGTGCGGGAGCCGCAAGTACCGCAAAGAGCAGGGCAGTTATGACTGTTCGGCGCAGCACGGACCGCGGGGACGCTAGCGCACGATCGCGGCGCCGAACGAAGTCTTTACAGGTTGCAAAAAAGGTTGCTGCCGCGTGTCAGCGGCCGCGGAGCACCCGGAATCGGCGCTCGAGCAGCGTCGGGCCGAAGGTGTTCACCGCGCGCACACTGGCGACATACGGGCCCGAGAACGCGCGGATTCCGCTTCCGTAGCGCCCGTTCCAGCGGATGCTCGTCGTCCCGGCGCGAAGCTTGCGGCGGACCGTCTGCACCGTCGCGCCGCTCACAGTGCTGATCTTGAGCGTGACCGTCGCCGGATGGGCGAGCCGGAAGGCGACTCGAAGCGCTCCTCCGCGCCGACGGACGACCACGCGGGACGGGTTGACCCGGAGGTACCCGAGTGTGTTGTTGAGGTAGAAGACCCGCTCCGCGCGCGAGGCCTGTCCGCGGTCGTCCACGGCGTTCACCACCCAGCGCCAGCGGCCCTCGAGCTCAGGCGTCCCCTGCGCGGTACGGCCGCTCCAGTCGAGCGTGTACAGGCCCGGGTTTCGTGAGCCGGTCTGCGTCTGGCGGGCGACTCCGTCCGGTCCGATCAGGCTCGCGGACACGGTCGACGGGCGCACGACCTTGTAGCTGAGCTGCTGCGCCTCGTCGATGCCGTCGCCGTTCGGCGAGAGGACGTCGGCCGACGGCGCAGGCGCCTGGACGCCGTAGTAGAAGACGAACAGCCCGTCGGCCACGCCTCGCTCGCCGCCCGGGTCGGACGGACGGTTGATCAGCTTCCCGTCGAAGGCCATCGTCGTCGACGTGCCCGAGTCGAGCGCGCTCGCGGTCACTGCGCCGAGCCGCACGAGCTGCTGCGCGAG
This sequence comes from uncultured Actinomycetes bacterium, assembly GCA_963812695.1. Lineage (GTDB taxonomy): Bacteria > Actinomycetota > Thermoleophilia > Gaiellales > Gaiellaceae > VAXT01. The sequence goes on along the minus strand of CAWEWD010000002.1, from coordinate 102,208 downwards.
CTCGAAGTTGGTCATCCCCGTGCTGTAGCCGGGCAGGGCTCCGTCGACCGCGACGAGGACGACCTTGCCGTCGGCCCGCTGGCCGACCGCCGTGCGGGCGCGGCGAAGCGAGAGCTGGGTGCCGGTGAACTCTTCCCCCGCCCGGAAGATCGGGCGTCCGTTCTGGACGATCAGCGGCCCGCCGCCGACGGCGTCGGCGACATCGTTCCACTGGGGCCGCAGGACGATGCGGACCGTGATCTGCTGTCCGACCTGAGCCTCGGTCGCCAGCCGCCCGGCGGATGCGCCGCGACCGACGAGCACGGCTCCGCCCGGCGGGATCGGCGTGCCGCCGGCGGGCTTCGCGGCGACGACGGTCCCGGTGAGGTCTGTGAGCGGTGCTACCGACGGGAAGGAGTTGAGCACGACCTCGATCGTGTCGTTGGCGGGGGGCGTCGCCCCGCCCCAGGCGGACGTGAACAGCGACACGCCCTCGGGGCCTGCGGGCTGGTTGAGGCCGGTCATCGGGCGCCGTTGGCTCGAGCCCTGCCAGGTGGCGATCATCGCGACCCGGTCGACGAGCAGGCGCCCGTCGTTCGTCACTCCGACCGTCGAGCGCTGGGGACGCGGAGGCGTCGTCATCACGCCCGAGTTCATGAACATCCCGTCCGGGGTGCCGTCGTTCCAGGTGTAGAGGTCGGCGTTGACGCCGCCGACGGTCGCTGTCGACGAGAGGCGCGTCTGCATCGACGTCACCGTCTCCCGGCCGACGACGGTGCCGTTCGAGAGCACCGGATGGAGGGCGTACAGCCCGCCCGGCTTGGGGACGGTCATCACGTGGACGACCTCGGGCCCGTGCGGTGTGAAGACGAGTTGGCGCGTATACGTGATCCCGGGCGCGAGCGAGGTCCCGGCTGCGCCGGCGGTCGGCACCAAAACGCCCGCAAGGAGGGCGGCGATCACGATTCTGCGCAGCATCTGACCCGCGACGAGGCTAGCGGAAGCTCTGGCGGGTCCGCAGACCGCGGCTGACGGCTAGCGGCGACCGAAGGTGAGGTGGATCTTCGTTCCGCGCCTCACCCATCGACCCGGGCGCCTGCCCTGCGCAACCACGCGACCGCGCCAGCGGCGTCGAGAGTGAACCCGGCGAATTCGTCCGACACGGCAGTGCCGCGCACGGAGACGCCGTCGCGTGGACGTGAGGCGCAGCCCGATCACCCTTGGTACGTGACATTTCGAAGGAGAAAGCCACCACGGCGACGGCGGTGGTGGCGGAGGCGGCGGTGGTGGCGGCTGCGGGTGCGGCTGCGAGGGCAGACATCCAGCAGAAGGAGGCTGAGGCACCGGAGACTGACCCTCGTCGATGAATCTCAGGAACGCCCGACTGGGCCCGTCAAAACGGCTGTAGACGACAGTGGCCCGCCCCGACCACGGGGAAATGACGTCGGACAGGCTCGAGACCGAGCCGCACTTCCGAGACGAGGAAGCCCGCCGGATCGAGCACGGTTCCGTCGCCCGCGATGCGAGCGCCGTAGAGGTCGACGCCTCCGTTCCGCCGGTCCTCCCAGACAGCCATGTAGTTGGGATTCGAGAATGTGACGACCGGCGAGGTCCACTGTCCGGAGGTCGCGATTGGGATGCCGGCCGGATCGAGGACGCCGCCCCACTCCGTCACGCGCCTGGCGCAAACACCGCCGGAATCCGTAAGGCCGCCCTGCCAGACGACGAGGTACTGGCCCGCGCCGAACGCGACCTGCGGTTTCTCTTGCTCGCCGACGGTCGGTGCGACCGGAATTCCGTACGGATCGAGAACGGTCCCGTCGGGGCGCACGCGCACCGCCAGCACGTCCTTGTCGCCCGCGGCCCAGTCCTCCCACGCCACGAGATAGTTGGTCCCGTCGAAGGCGACTGACGGCGACCACTGTCCGCCCGGACCGGTCCAGATGGGGATGGGCCGAGGATCGAGCACGACGCCGTCCCGGCTGACCCGCGTGGCGTAGATAGCCCCACCACTGGGGCTCCAGACCACGAGGTAGTTCGTGCCGTCGAACGCGACGGCCTTGTCGACGCTATACCCGACGTCTCCACTCATCGGGATGCCACTCCGATCGAGGACGTCCCCCTCGCGCGACACTCGCGCTGCATAGAGGTAGCAATGGTCGATCTCCATGTAGTGCTGGCAGGCGGTCCACGCGACGAGATAGTTCGCGCCGCCGTAAGCCACAACGGGCGCGACTAGCAGGTTCCCCGGGCCGCTCGCGACGACGAAGCCGCTTCCGTCGAGAGGCTCCCCCGAAGCGGACAGCCGCCCGGCGTAGATATCCGGTGCCCACGGGTCCGACCACGCAGCGAGATAGTTCGTGCCGTCAAAGGCGAGCGACGGCTGGGCCTGCGAGCTCGCGTCCGGAGCGGTGAGGGGGAGCTCGGGGCCCACGATCGGGTCGTCCCAGGGCTGCAGGCGAGGCGTGCCCGGGTGCCGCAGGCGCAGCCGCGACGCACCCGACGAGAAGCGCCAAGAACGGAATCCCCAGTCGAATGAGAACCTTCCGCATGTAACCCCTGCAACAGCCTTAACGCTCAGGCGTGCGACCGCAAGCAGCCTTTACAAAATTCAGACGGCTTGCTAGTTCCAGACCCGGACGTCGCGGTACAGCGTGTCGCGCTGCACGGGCGTCTTGCCGAGCGCCTTGATCGCGCGGATGAAGTCGTCGGTCGAAGCGCGGTGCGTCGTGCCCGCGGCCGAGACGACGTTCTCCTCGATCATCACCGAGCCGAGGTCGTCGGCTCCGAACTCGAGCGCGACCTGGCCGACCTTCATGCCCTGCGTGACCCACGAGGACTGGATGTGGTCGACGTTGTCGAGGTAGATGCGGCTCACGGCCTGCGTGATCAGGTACTCGAGCGAGGTCGGGTGGTGCGTCACGAGCGGCGCAAGGCGCGTGCCTTCCGGCTGGAATGTCCACGAGATGAAGGCGCGGAAGCCTCGCGTCTCGTCCTGGAGCTCGCGGATGCGGCGCATGTGCTCGATGCGCTCGGCGAGCGTCTCGACGTGGCCGTACATCATCGTCGCCGTCGTCGACATGCCCAGCCGGTGCGCGTGCCGCATGACGCCGAGCCAGTCCGCAGTCTTCGTCTTCTTCGGCGCGATGATGTCGCGGACGCGGTCGACGAGGATCTCGGCGCCGCCGCCGGGGATCGAGTCGAGCCCCGCGTCGCGCAGCCGCGTCAGCGTGGCCGGGACGGTCAGCTTCGAGCGCCGCGCGATGTGCTGGATCTCGGGCGGCGACAGCGCGTGCAGGTGGATCGGGTAGCGCTCCTTGAGCGAGCGGAAGAGATCCTCGTAGTAATCGATGCCGAGGTCCGGGTGGTGCCCGCCCTGCATGAGCACGCCGGTCCCGCCGATTGCGAGCGTCTCCTCGACCTTCTTGTAGATGACCGTCTTCGGGAGCAGGTAGCCCTCTGCGCGGTCGCCGGGCCGCCGGTAGAAGGCGCAGAAGTCGCAGTCGGTGACGCAGACGTTCGTGTAGTTGACGTTGCGGTCGATGATGAACGTGATCCGCCCTGCATCGGTGCGGCGCGCGCGAAGGTCGTCGGCGGCCTTGCCGATGGAGACAAGGTCCTTCGATTCGAGGAGCGTCAGCGCCTCGGCGTCGGTTATTCGCTCGCCGTCCAGAGCCTTCTCCAGGATCGGTGCGGTCACGCCAGGCACTTCTCGACCTCGTTTATCTCGTCGGAGGAGACATCGGGCCCGACGCTCGCGCCGGTCCGGTGCCCGAAGATGATCACGTTGCCCTTCGTTGCGAGTCTGCCGTTCGGGGCCTTGAATTGTTTGACGTAAGCCTTCGCCTGCGCTCCGCTCGGCAGGAACAACAGCTCGAAGGTCCTGTCGTCGGTCGTGATGCGCGCGGCCGTTCGCCCCTTGCCCCCCAAGAGCTTCGCCTTGCCGACGCCTCGGAAGCAGTCGACGCTCTTGGCGTAGGTGAAGTGGGTGTTCTCCTCGCCGCCGCAGGCCGCGACGAGCAGGAGGACGCCAGCACCGAGCAGCAGCCGGATCATGCGGGCACCGCTTCGCCGTAGACGAACCTCAGATTGGGGACGCGGTCGAGCTCGCCGGCGTCGCGGGCCAGCTCGAGGAACGTGAAGAGCGCCGCGCGCTCGCGAGGGCCGAACCGGTAGCGCAGCTTCTCGAAGTAGCGGGCGAGGAAGCCCGGCCGGGTAGCCGTAGCGGTCCATCGCCTCGTGCGCGAGCACCTCCGGCTCGGAGTGCGCCTGCCGAACGGACGCGACGAGAGCGTCTTCCAGCTCCTCGACCCCGTCGGGCGGCGGGATCTCCGCAGGCCCAGACCGCGAACACCATCGGCAGGCCGGTGCGCTCGGTCCAGATGCGTCCCAGGTCGTGGTGCGGCGTGGGATCTTCGAACGCGCTCCGCAGGGCCGCGTCGCCAATCAAGAGCTTCGCGTCCGCCCGCTGCTCGAGTGGGACGTGCGTCGCGTTCGGGAAGAGGATGCGTGCGAGCACGACCGAGGTTGCGCTCTCCGGCGTGACCGCGATCGAACGGATGTCCTCGATCGGCTTCGGCGAGACGAGTTGGATCGAGTCGACGGCTCCCTCGGACGACACGCAGAGCCTCGGCAGCAGGCGCAGCTTGTCCGCATTGCGCGCCCACTCGATCGACGGGATCGGCGCCACGTCGACCTCGCCCGCGAGCAGCCTGCGCGCCAGCTCGGTCGGGACGCCGGACACCTCCTCGACCTCGGCCTCGAGCCGGTGGAAGACCGGCGCCATGTTCACGTACGAGATGCGTCCGAGGCGGATCAACTGCGCCCTGCCCCCCTCGAGGTCCTCGCGCGGGAACTGGGGACCCCACTGACCGCGCCCCTGTCGCTCAGGCTACGGGCGCCACCCGCGCGTGTCTGTGACCGATCGTGCCGACTCTGCATCAGTCGTCCCAGCGGCGGAGCTCGTTGTACAGCGTGTCGCGCTGCACCGGAATGCGTCCCGGCCTCGCGCACGACCCGCACGAGCTCGTCGATCTTCTGCTCGGTCTCGGTCTGCGCGCCGGCCGCGTGGAAGATCTCCTCGCGGACGACCGTGCCCTGGACGTCGTTTGCACCGAAATGCAGGGCAATTTGCGTCAGCGGCAGGCCCATCATGATCCAGTAGGCCTTGATGTTCGGGATGTTGTCGAGCAGGAGCCGCGAGACCGCGATCAGCTTCAGGTCGTCGGAGGCGGCCGTCTGCTTCCAGCCACGCTGCTCGAAGACCGTGTTCTCGGGATGGAACGCGAGCGGGATGAACGCGAGGAACCCGCCGGTCTCGTCCTGAAGCTCGCGCAGCCGGAGCAGGTGGTCGACGCGCTCCGCGTAGGTCTCGACGTGACCGTAGAGCATCGTGCAATGCGTCGGGATCCCGAGCCCGTGCGCGGTGCGATGGACGTCGAACCAGTTGTCGGGATGCTCCTTGCCGGGCGCCACGAGCCGGCGCACGCGGTCGGCGAAGACCTCCGCGCCGCCGCCGGGCAGTGAGCCGAGGCCTGCGTCGCGCAGCTCGCGCAGCACCTGCTCGTGCGTGAGACCGCCGAGCTTCGACATGTGGTGAATCTCGCTCGCGGTGAAGAGCTTGAGGTGCACGTCCGGCATCGCGTCGTGGAGCTGCGCGACGATCTGGACGTAGTAGTCGAAGTCGACGTGCGGGCTCTCGCCGCCGACCATGTGGATCTCGGTGAACCCGCTGAGCTCGCGCTGGTGCAGCGCGTCCTCGACGAGCTCCTCGGCCGTGTACGTGTAGGCGCCTTCCTGCTTCTGCGTGACGGCGAACGCGCAGAACTTGCACTTCACCCGGCAGACGTTCGTCTGGTTGAGGTACAGGTTCTGGACGAAGTAGACCTCGTCGTTCCCGCCGCGCTGACGGCGCGCGAGATCCGCCAGCTCGCCGAGCGCGAGCACGTCGTCCGACTCCATCAGCAGGAGGCCGTCCTCGAGGTCGAGCCGCTCGCCGGCGACGACCTTGTCGCGGATGCTCTCGAGCGTCGAGGTGTGGTCGAGGATGGCCACTACGCAGTCCTGTCTACCACGGCTTCGGCAATCGCCTCCAGCTCGTCGCGCGCCTCGATGCCGTCGAGGCACGCCAGTGCCTTCTCAGCGTAGTTGCGAGCGACCTGCCGGGCCTCGTCGATCGCGCCGCTCGCCCCGACTCGGAGCAGCGCGCCCTCGAGTGAGCCGCCCGCAAGCGCCTCACGGACGAGCTCGTCCTCCTGGGCTGCGAGCAGGAGCGGGAGCGTCGGAATGCCTTCGCGGAGATCCGTGCCGGCGATCTTCCCCGTCTCGACCGTCTGGCCCTCGCAGTCGAGGCAGTCGTCGACGATCTGGAACGCGATTCCGAGCGCGAGCCCGAACTCGCCGAGCTCGGGGCGGCGGCTGGGGAGAAGGCACGCGGCTTCGAAGAGCTTCGCGGTCTTCAGCGTGCAGCGGGTCAGGTACTCCTCGACGGTCGTGTCCGGCCGGCGCCGCTGGGCGCGTTCGAGCCCCTCGCCGCGGACGAGGGCGAGTGCGGCATCGGCGAGGATCGCCACAGCCCGTGCGTCTCGCGTGGCCGCGAGCTCGGCGAAGGCGCGCGCGAAGAGATAGACCCCTCCGGCACGCGCCGCATCCGGGCCGTAGGCCGACCAGACGGAGGCCTTGCCGCGCCGCAGCTGCGCGCCGTCGATCAGGTCGTCGTGGACGAGGCTCGCCATGTGCACGAGCTCGATCGCGACACCGGCCGCAACGGGGCTCTCGGCCTCGGGGTCGGCGGCCAGGAAGACGAGCAGGGGTCGGAGACGCTTCCCACCGGAGGCGAGCGCTTCGGCGCCGATCTCGGCGACGAGCCCGGGGCGGGCGGCGACGGCCACGGCGAGCCGGTCTTCGAGCTCTTCGAGGTACGCGTCGAGCCCGGGTGCGGCCCGGACCGTCGCGAGCGCGCTCATCGCGCGACTCCGGTGTGGAGCGCGACGATCCCGCCCCCGAACAGCCGCCAGCGGATCTCGCCGAAGCCCGCTTCGTCCATGAGCTTGGCCAGTCCTTCCGGATCCGGAAAGCGACGCACGCTGGCCGGAAGGTACGTGTAGGCGGAGCCGCCCGGCAAGATTTTTCCAGCGGTCGGGATGAGAACGTCGAACCAGAGCCGGTAGAAGGGTGCGAGGACGCCTGTGGGGCGCGTGATCTCGAGGATCGCGAGCCGGCCGCCCGGATGGAGCACTCGGCGCAGCTCGTGCAGACCCTTGTCGAGCTCGGACAAGTTGCGGACTCCGAAGCCGACCGTCGCCGCGTCGAAGGACTCGTCCGCGAACGGAAGCGCGAGCGCGTCGCCTTCGATCCACTCGAGCTCGGGAGCCTTGCGGCGCGCGCGTTCGAGCATCGGTTTGGAGAAGTCGAGTCCGGTGACCTTCCCGCCCGCGGCCGCCGCCGAGATCGCAAGGTCGCCGGTCCCGCAGCAGGCGTCGAGCACCCGGTCTCCGGGCCGGACCACGGCCTCCGCCGCCTCGCGGCGCCAGCGCCGGTCGAGCCCGGCCGTCATCAGCCGGTTCATCGCGTCGTAGACGGGCGCGATCCGGTCGAACATCGACCGCACGCCCTCGGACGGAAGCGACCCGCTCTCGACGCTCATGCCGTCCTCCGGACATGTCCAGCGTCTGACACCAAGTCAGGTCCCGTTCGGACCGAAGCTCGCACAGCTACGCGAAGGGTCTCGTCCAGATGAGACACGTCTGGTGTCAGACGCCTGACATGGCTCGGTTGGACACGGCTCATTGGTCGCCCCACGGCTTGACGAGGGTCTGCTCGAGGCCGAGCTGCGCGAGCGCGCGGCCGGCCACGAAATCGACGAGGTCGTCGATCGTCTCCGCCCCGTGGTAGAAGCCGGGCGCGGCGAAGAGGATCGTCGCCCCCGCGCGGCGGAGCGTGAGCAGGTTCTCGAGATGGATCGTGGACAGCGGCGTCTCGCGCGGGACGAGCACGAGCTTGCGCTCCTCCTTCAGGGCCACTCCGGCGGCGCGGTGGATGAGGTTGGCCTCACCGCCGGTCGCGATCGTGCCCGCAGTCGCCATCGAGCACGGGCAGACGACGTACCCGTCCACGCGCGCCGACCCGCTCGCGTACGGCGCCGAGTAGTCGTGCGGGTCGAAGACGGTCACGGCGTCGCCGGTGCGCTCGGTGAAGCGCGCCAGCACCTCGTCGCGCGGCAAGCGCGGGTCGCCGTACAGCTCGGTCGCGAGCACCTGGACCCCGGCCGCCGAGGCGCACAGCCCGACCTCACACTCGGCGGCCGCCAGCGACTCGACGAGACGCGCCGCGTACGGCGCCCCGGAAGCGCCCGTGATCCCCAGAAAAACGCGCACTACTGCCCGCCCGCAGCGGGGCAGTTGCTCGACTTCGGACTACACGTGCCGGACGACTGGAGGAACGTGCCGAGCTTGCGCAGGTTGTCCGCCCCGAGGTCGGCGAACTGCGGCATGACGTTGTTGCCGAACTTCGACGGGTTCGAGACGTACGTGGCGAACCCCGCCACTCCGCGGTTCGACGTCTTTCCAATCGAGGACAGGTCGGGCGCGCCAAGGTTCGACGAACCGGCTCCGAGGTACGTGTGGCAGTTCATGCAGCCGACCTGCGCGAAGATCTTCGCCCCGTCGACGGCCGTCTGGTTGTTTGCGAACCCCTGCTTCTGCGCCCATTGCGGCACCAGCACGAGGTTCTCGGCCGCCAAAGGCTCCTTCGCGGTCGCGCCTTTGTAGGTCAGCGCGCCCATCGAGAAGATGACCAGGATCGCCGCCGTCATCGCCACCGGCCGCCTCATCGGCCGCCGCTCGCGCCCGATGTCGATGAAGGGCAGCGCGATCAGGAGCACGATCAGGATCGTCGGGATGATGACCGTGCCGAGGAGCACCGACTCGGGCCACTTGAAGATCCGCAGGAGGTAGAAGAGGAAGTAGAAGTACCAGTCCGGCCGCGGGACGAAGTTCGTCGTCCCCGGATCGGCCTTCTCGTCGTAGAGCTTCCCGAGCCAGCCCGACGAGGCCGGGTCCTCGTGCGGGGTCGAGTACTTCCAGATCACCGCCAGGCCGACGATCACGCACACGACGAACAGGCTCATGACCGTGTCGTGGAACATCGCGTACGGGAAGAACGGCTTCCCGCGGGTCTTGACGTCGTGCTTGTAGCGCGCGTGCTGTGCGCGGCGCTCCTCCAGCCGCCTGTTCATCGCTTCTTCGCCCCTCTCGGGGCGGGCGCGACGAGCCCTTTCCTCGGTGGCGGCGGCGGTCCGGGTTGAGGCCGGCCGGCCTCCACCGGGGACCACGGCGGCGAGCTGACGCCGATCCGGACGACGAGCCACAGGTGCAGCCCGATCAGCCCCGCGAGCGCACCCGGTATCACGAGCATGTGCAGCGAGTAGAACCGGGCAAGCGTGTCGGGCCCGATCTCGTTACCCCCGCGCAGGATGTCACCCAGGAACGGCCCCACGAACGGCCCCGTCGCCTGGAGGTTGACGCCGACGACCGTCGCCCAGTACGCGGTCTGGTCCCAGGGCAGCAGGTACCCGAAGAAGCCCTCCATCATCCCGAGCACGAGAATCAGCACGCCGACGATCCAGTTCAACTCGCGCGGGTACTTGTAGGCCCCGTACAGGAACACGCGGCCCATGTGCAGGAAGAGCAGGATGATGAAGACGCTCGCGCCCCAGCGGTGCATGCCCCGCACGAGCCAGCCGGCCCACAGGTCGTCGGTGATGTGCCGGATCGACTCGTAGGCAGAGTTCGGATCCGGCTTGTAGTACATGGCGAGGATCACGCCGGTGACCGCCTGCACGATGAACGCGGTCAGCGCCGCCGAGCCGAGCGTGTGTCCCCAGCTGATGTCGCTCGGAACCCTGCGCATGAGGAAGTACTTGATCCCGCCGACGATCCCCGAGTGGCCCGGGATCGAGGTCCGCTCCTCGAGCCAGTCGAGCGGGTAGAGCAGAAGGTGGAGAACCTGATCGAGGCGGCTCGGCTTCGGCTTCGCCATCAGTGGGGCGGCTGCACCGGGTAGAGCCAGGCCTCGGGCCCGTCGACGTGCTGGCCCGGGCCGGCGAGCGGGTATGTGTGGATCTTCGCGTCGGCGCCGGTCCCGTCGACCTCGGAGACCGCGAACGTCTGGCCGAGGAGCAGGCGCCCGTTGACGATCTCGAACTCGTAGCGGTCGAGCGCGCGAACGGGCGGCCCGGCCGTGCGATTGCCCTCGGTGTCGTACTGGCCGCCGTGGCACGGGCAGCCGAAGCCCGCGGCCGCAGCCGTGGGGATCCGGGTGACGACGTTGTTGCCGGCCGTCTTCTCGGTCTTCGTCTCGTCGGCGAGCGGCAGGCCGTTCACCTGGACCGGACAGCCGAGATGGACGCAGCGGTTGGAGACGATCGTGAAGCTCGGGCTCTCGCCGAGGAAGCCGTTGTTGCGGACGTACGCCGTCCGCCGCGAGACCTCGCCCTGCGCCGGGTTGAGCATGTACGTCGCGATCACGAACTTGTTCTCGGGGAAGTCCTCGATCGCTCCGACGTCGATCTTCGGATGGCCCTGCTTGATGAAGGGCGGCAGGATCGTGAACCCGAGCACCGGGGCCGTGACGATGACGCCGATCAGGCCGCCGAGGCCGAGCGTCGTCGCCTCGAGGAACTTCGAGCGCGGGAAGCGGACGACCTCGCCCTCACCGGGATCCGGGCCGGCGGCGCGAGCTCCGGCCGGCATCCGCGGCGCCGGAGGTGCCTCGGTCTCGGCCGACGCCTCCTCGTGGCGGAACGGTTTCGTCGCGTCGCGGATCCAGAGGAACCCGAAGATCGCGGCCACGACCACGCCGACGGCGAGGACGATCTTGCTGATGATCAGGCCGACGAAGATGCAGGCGATGCCAACGGCGAAGCCGACCGGCCAGATGGTCGGGGTCGGCTCGTGGGAAGTGCCCTGACCCTCGTGCGGATCCACGTCGTGTGGCGGATTCAATCGGGCCTCGGAGCCAGCGTCAACGACGTAGCAATTGACGCAACGAGCGCCGATCGGTTCCATTTGTCGTCCCCGGCTCCGAGCCGATGCCGTACTCGGCCCAGCGACGGTCGACGAGCGCCCTGATCTCGTCGCTCATCACGATCTCCTCCGGCCACTCCCGCGTGCCCTCGTCGAGACCCTTGTGAGTCGCGTCGATGCCCATCTTTCCGCCGTAGAACTGGCGTGTCGGAGCGTGGTCGAGGTGGTCGAGCGGGCCCTCGGTGAGCAGCACGTCGCGCTTGGGATCGACGTTCGCGGTCACGCGGAAGAAGACCTCCTCGTAGTCGTGGACGTCCACGTGCTCGTCGACGACGACGACCGACTTCGTGAGGCTGAGCAGGCCGAGCCCCCAGATCGCGTGCATCACCTTCTGCGGCTGGCCCGGGAAGCTCTTGCGGATCGAGACGATGACGCAGTTGTGGAACGCGCCCGCGACGGGCAGGTCGTAGTCGACGATCTCCGGCACGCTCATCCTGATCGCGGGCAGGAAGATCCGCTCCGTCGCCTTGCCGAGCCAGGCGTCCTCGGCCGGCGGCTTGCCGACGACGATCGACGGGTAGATCGCGTCCGAGCGCATCGTCATCGCGGTCACGTGGAAGACCGGGAACGGCTCCGCGGCCGAGTAGTAGCCGGTGTGGTCGCCGAACGGGCCTTCGAGCGGTCAGGTCGCCCTGCTCCACGTAGCCCTCGAGCACGATCTCCGCGTTGGCCGGGACCTCGACGCCGATCGTCTTCCCGGGGACGAGCTCGACCGGCTCGCCCTTGAGGAAGCCCGCGAGCATGAACTCGTCGATGTGCTTCGGCAGCGGCGCCGAGGCCGAGTACGCGGTCACCGGGTCGAGCCCCAGCGCGACGGCGACCTCGAGCCGGCCGTCCGTGGCCAGGTAGTCCATGCGCCCGTCCTTGTGGAGCTGCCAGTGCATCGCGGTCGAGCGCGAGTCGAGCTTCTGCATCCGGTACATGCCGACGTTCCGCGTCCCGGTCTTCGGGTCGTGCGTGATCACGGCCGGCAGCGTGATGAACGGCGCGGGGTCGCCCGGCCAGCAGTGCTGGATCGGGAGCAGGTCGAGGTCGACGTCGTCGCCGGTGAGCACGACGTCGTGATGGGCTGCGGTGCGCACCGTCTTCGGGCGCGAGTCCGCGATCGACTTCAGCTTCTTGAGGCCGCGCACCTTGTCGACGAGACCCTCGGGCGGCTGCATCTCGAGCACGGAGCCGAGCTTCGCGGCTGCGTCGTCAAGGCTGTCGACTCCGAACGCGAGGCACATGCGGCGCTCGGTGCCGAACTGGTTGATGAGGAGCGGGTGCGACGCGCCTCTTCGGCTTCTCGAACAGGAGCGCCGGCCCGTCTGCGCGCACGGTGCGGTCGACGATCTCGGTCACCTCGAGGTACGGATCGACCTCGGCCGACACGCGAACGAGCTCGCCCTCGCGCTCGAGGAGCGCGATCCAGGAGCGAAGGTCGGCCGGCGGCGCCATCGCGGTCAGTCTAGGGCCGCCAACGCCTCTGACACCGCGTCTTCGACGGAGAGGGAGCGGCCCTCCGCACGGAGAGCATCGAGTCGCTCGGCTACCAGCTGAGCACGAAGCTCTGATTCGGCGTGCGCACGCGCGGCTTCCGCGTAGCTCTCGAGCTTCACGTGAAGGTCCTCGATGAGGAGCTCCGCCTGGCCGAGGAAGTGCCCCGCTGAATCGAGCTGTCCGGCGTCAACAGCGATAGCCGCGGCCCCCGCGAGACAGTAGGCGATGTTCTCCTTCCATCCGAGCCGAAGTGCAGGTTCGAGCGCTTGACCGAACCGCAGGCGCGCCCGGTCGATCCGGTTTGCGCCCAGCTCGGCGAACCCGAGATCGCACAGGCTGTTTGCTCTCGACGGCTCCAAGCCTCGGTTCTCCGCAATCGCCAAGCCGGCTTCGAGCTCGTCCGTCGCTCGTACATAGTCACCCTGACTCATCGCGAGCAAGCCAAGGTTGTGGCGCGACTGTTGAGCCTTCAGCTCATCACTTAGACGCTCCCGAATCGAATTGGCCTCCTCGAGAAGAGTGCGCGACTCGTCGTAGCGCCCTTCCTCCATTGCGATCACACCAAGCACGTTCATCAGGTCCGCCGCCTCTGTTTCGTCGACTGCTCCGTCGCGGAGCTGACTCATCTCTTCTGCCATCTGGCGTGCGATCGCGAAATCACCCTGCTTGATGGCGATCATCGCCCCGCGGTACAACGCCTGGCCGCGGATCTCCGAGGGCGCTTCTGGATCGCGGTCGAGCGCATCACGAATGCGCTCCAGACCCTCCCTCAGATGACTTCTCCACTCCCAGAATCGCCCGAGAGCCGAGGCGAGGCGCAACTCCAGACCCGGATCATCGAGCTCCCGCGTGAACTTGAAAGCTGCTCGAAAGTTGTCGTGCTCGGAATCCAGCAGCTCGAGCGCCAGAAAAGCCTGACGCTCGATGTCTGAGTCCGCGCGCTCCGCGAGTGCGAGGTAGAAGTCGAAGTGCCGGCGTCTGATCTCTTCGCGTTCCCCGCTCTCCTGAAGCCGCTCGAGAGCGTATTCGCGGATTGTCTCGAGCATCCGAAACCGGTCGTCGCCCTGCCGGACGAGGCTCTTCTCGACAAGCGACGTGAGCGTGTCGAGGTCCGCCTCGCAGACCTGCTCGGCGTCGTCGAGCGTGAAACCGCCGACGAAGACGGCGAGCCGCGCGAAGAGCATCTGCTCGGTCACGTCGAGCAGCTCGTAGCTCCAGGCGATCGTGTCCCGAAGGGTGCGCTGGCGGTCCGGGACGTCCCGGGCGCCTCCGGTGAGCACGGGCAGCCGCTGGTCGAGCCGCTCGAGAAGAGCCGGCGGGGAGAGCACCTTGGTGCGCGCCGCAGCCAGCTCGATCGCCAGGGGAAGCCCGTCCAGGCGTCGGCAGATCTCGGCGACGGCCGGTCCGTCGCCGTTCAGGCGGAAATCCGGCTTGATGCCGTGCGCGCGTTCACTGAAGAGGGCGACAGCGTCGTCGTCGGCGAGCTCCGGAACCGGGTACTCCTGCTCACCCGAGACCCGCAAAGGAGCGCGACTGGAAAGGATCGCCTTCACCGAGGGAGCCTCGAGCACGAGCTCGCCGATCTGCGGAGCCGCATCGAGCAGATGCTCGAAGTTGTCGAGGACGAGGAGCAGCTCACGGTCGCGGAGAAACGCCTCGAGCGATTCCTCCGCTGAGAGGCCGCCGGTCTCCGGAACCCCGAGGGCCTGTGCGATGGTCGGAACCACGAGCGATGGTTCGGCGATCCCGGCGAGGGCGACGAAAAACGCGCCGTCGCCGAAGTCGTCGAGGAGATCCGCCGCAGCCTGCAGCGAAAGTCTCGTCTTGCCCGCACCGCCCGGGCCGGTCAGTGTCAGCAGGCGAACATCGGGGCGGCGAACAAGCTCGACGACCTCCGCCAACTCCCGCTCGCGACCGATCAGCGGCAGTCGGCTGTGGCGGAAGGTTGGTCGCCCGGTTCTCGAGGCGTCGCGAGCGGCGGGAAATCGCGCTCGAGGCCCTTCGCCACTGAGCTGGAAGATCCGCTGCGGCCTGCTCAGATCCTTCAGCCGATGCTCGCCGAGGTCGCGCAGGGCGAACTCCTCGGGAAGATCGTCCTGGACGAGCTCTCGTGCGGTCTGCGAGACGAGCACCTGGCCGCCGTGCCCCGAAGCGGCAATACGGGCGCCCCGGTGGATGTCCATTCCGACGTAGCCCTCGTCGGTTCTCAGCGGCTCGCCGGTGTGGATGCCCATCCGCACCTGGATCGGGCCGGAGGCGAGCGCGCGCTGTCGCGGCCGCCGCAGCGGCGACCGCGTCTCTGGCGCGGGCGAAGGCGACGAAGAATGCGTCGCCCTGGGTGTCGACCTCGACGCCGCCGTGTTCGGCGAATGCCTCCCGGATCACCCGACGGTGACGTGACAGAGCCTCTGCGTAGGAGTCCCCGAGCTGCTCCAGCAGCTTCGTCGAGCCCTCGATGTCGGTGAAGAGGAAGGTGACTGTGCCCGTCGGCAGCTCGGCCATCGGGCAAGTGAATCGCGTCGGAGGCGAAGCGTCTAGTGCGCCGAGCGGCCGCGCCGGTGGTACCGGAAGTACATGTACGTCTCGCCGATCACGGCCGGGGCGACGAGGAGCAGGCCGACGATCAGCATCCCGACGATGACCTTCTTGCCCTCGGACGCCGCATCGGCGAGCACGAGGGCGAGTGCGAGCACGTGGGTCATCGGCGCGACTTTAACGAACCCGCTGGCGATGAGCAGCGAGCGCGCGGTCGACGGCGTCCTCGCCGGCCGTCTCGTTGGCGAGCGCGACGAGCGCCTCGGGATCGTCGCTCTCATTGAGCGCCCCGTGGCCGAGGAGCGCGACGCACGCCGCCCACGCGGGGCCGTCGTCGCCGTCGCCCTTGGCCTGCAGCTGCGCGCAGAGCGAGATCAGCTCGCCCATGTCCGCGACCGCGGCCACCGAGCCGGCGGCCGAGAGGCGGACGAGGCCCTGCGCGTACAGGTAGTCGCCGAGCAGGAGGATCGTGTCCCGGTCGCCGGGCGCGAACAGCCGAGGGCGGCCGTAGTGGACGAGGTAGCCCTCGTAGATCGTCTCGACGGCGAGGGCGAAGCGCGCATCGGTGAGCGGCGAGAACACCGCCTCGCGGTCGCGGGCGCCGCGGGGGCGAAGGGCGTCTCGCCACAGCGAGCCGTCGCTTTCGGCCTCGAGCGCGATCTCCTGCCAGAGGTCAGTCTGCGAGGAAGTCAGCGGCGGCCTCCACCGTCCGGTCGATCTCGTCGTCACCGTGTGCGAGCGAGACGAACATGGCCTCGAACTGCGAGGGCGGAACGTACACGCCACGGTCGAGCATGTGCCGGAAGTACGCGCCGTACCGGGACGTGTCGCACGCAGACGCCTGTGCAAAGTCTGTGATGGGGTCAGACCCCGACTCGGAACTGGAGAAGAAGAGCGTCAAAAGTGCGCCGACGCGCTGGACACGGCCTAGCGGGGCAAGTCCTTCTTCGAGGCGGGACGCCTTGCGCTCGAGCTCCTCGTAGACCGACGGATCTCGAAGCCGCCGGAGCACCGACAGTCCCGCGGCCGTCGCGAGCGGATTCCCCGAGAGCGTCCCGGCCTGGTAGACGTCGCCGACAGGAGCCAGGTGCTGCATCACCTCGACCGGGCCTCCGACAGCGCCGATCGGAAGCCCGCCGCCGACGATCTTGCCGAGCACCGTCAGGTCGGCCCGCACGCCGAACCGCTCCTGCGCGCCGCCCCGGGCGATCCGAAAGCCGGTGATCACCTCGTCGAAGATCAGGAGCGCGCCGGACGCGTCACAGAGCTCACGCAGCGTCTCGAGGAACCCTGGCTCGGGCGGGACGACGCCCATGTTCCCCGCCACCGGCTCGAGGATCACGCACGCGAGGTTCTCGCCGTACCGCTCGACGGCGCGCGCCGCGGACTCCGCGTCGTTGTACGGCGCAACGATCGTGTCCGCTGTCGCACCGCTCGTCACGCCGACCGTCGCCGGTAGCCCGAGCGTCGCGGGCCCGGACCCGGCCTCTGCGAGCAACGCGTCGGAGTGCCCGTGGTAGCAGCCGGCGAACTTGAGGATGCGGTCACGCTTCGTCGCACCACGCGCAAGCCGGATCGCGGTCATCGCCGCCTCCGTCCCGGAGCTGACGAGGCGCACCTGCTCGATCGACGGGAACGCGTCGACGATCTCGGCCGCGAGCTCGACCTCGCGCTCCGTCGATGCGCCGTACGTCATGCCCGCCTCTGCAGCCTCCACCACGGCCTCGACCGTCTCCGGGTCCGCGTGCCCGAAGACGAGCGGCCCGAACGACATCACCCAGTCGACGTAGCGGCCGCCCTCGACCGTCTCGAGGTACGCGCCGTCGCCGCGTCGCACGAACAGCGGGTCGTCGAGGCCGACGGCCGTCATCGCCCGCACCGGCGAGTTCACGCCGCCCGGGATCAGCCGCTCCGCCTGACGCGCCAGGTCGGACTTCGACTTCAGAGCCAGGCCGCGAGCTCCTTGGCCCAGTACGTGACGATGAAGTCGGCGCCCGCGCGAGAGATCGCGGTCAGCGACTCGGTCGCCGCCTGCCGCTCGTCGAGCCAGCCTCGCGCCGCGGCCGCCTTCACCATCGCGTACTCGCCGGAGACGTTGTAGGCCGCGACGGGCAGGTCGAAGCGCTCGCGGGCGGCGCGGATCACGTCCAGGTTCGGGAGCGCCGGCTTGATGATCAGCGCATCGGCCCCCTCGGCCACGTCGAGCTCGCACTCGCGCAGCGCCTCGCGCACGTTCGCCGGATCCATCTGGTACCCGCGGCGATCGCCGAACGAGGGCGCCGACTCGGCCGCCTCGCGGAACGGCCCGTAGAACGCCGAGGCGTACTTCGCCGCGTAGGAGACGATCGCCGTCTCGCCGAAGCCCGCGTCGTCGAGCGCGACCCGAAGCGCCGCAACACGACCGTCCATCATGTCGCTCGGAGCAACGACGTCCGCGCCGGCCTCGACGTGGCTGACCGCCGTCCGCGCGAGCAGCTCGAGCGTCGCGTCGTTCGCGACCTCGCCGTTCTCGATCACGCCGCAGTGGCCGTGCGAGGTGTACTCGCAGAGACACACGTCGGTGACGAGCACGAGATCCGGGTAGCGCTCACGCAGGGAGCGAAGCGCCCGCTGGACGATCCCGTCCGAGGCGTACGCGCCCGAGCCTTCGTCGTCCTTCTCCTCGGGGATCCCGAACAGGATCACCGACGACAGGCCGAGGCCGAGCAGCTCCTCGACCTCGCGCGCGAGATCGTCGACCGAGAAGCGCCCCATCGCAGGCAACTCTTCGTTGGCGCGACTCTCGGGGCCGACGAAGAGCGGGTACACGAGGTCGGCGCGGTCGAGCCGCGTCTCGCGAACGAGCGAGCGCAAAGCGCCGGTACGCCGGAGCCTCCGCAGTCGAGTGAGCGGAAACGTGCTCACGGAGCCACCTTAGCCTCAGGCGGCTCCTCAGGAGGCACGGGCTTTACAGGACGTGTCTCCTCCACGTCCACCTCGACAGGCACCGCGCCTCCCGCCCAGGAATCGAACCGAATCCGCTCGCCGAAGAACTCCCACATCGCCCGCATCACGGCGAGGAAGGGCAGAGCGACGAGGATCCCCGGCAGCCCGTACAGCTCTGCGCCCGCGAGCAGCCCGAAGATGACGAGCAGCGGATGCAGCCGGAGCGCGCTCCCCATCACGTTCGGAACGACGACGTGGCCCTCGATCTGGTGGATCCCGAGGAAGAGGAGCGCGACCCAGACCGCCGAGATCGGGTGCACGACGAGCGCGTAGATGATCGGCGGGATCGCGCCGAGCCACGGCCCGAGGTACGGGATCAGCTCCATGACCGCGACCCAGGCGCCGAAGAGCACCGCGTACTTGTCCGCGCCGGGGACGAGCCCGACCGTCCCGAGCACCCACATCCCGATGCCCGCGCTCGTGCCGATGATCAACGAGAGCAGCACCTGCCCGCGCACGTAGCCGGCGACGGCCCGCTCCATCTGGACGATCAGCCCGGGCTGGCCCGGCCTGGGCGGAAAGCGACGGTCGACCCCCGCTTTCAGCCGGCTCATGTCGAGCAGCATGTAGATCGAGACGACGAGGATCAGCACGAGCGCGAAGATCAGCTGGAAGATCGAGATCGCCGCGCCGCGCAGGAAGTCGATCACGTCCGTCGTGTACTTCTCGACGTCCTTGCCCTTGATGTTCTGGGCGAAGTCGGTGCCCTGCTTCTTGACGTCGACCCGCTCCAGGTGATGCGTGTCCAGCCAGAGCTGGAGACGGTCGACGTCACGCTCGAATCCGGTCTGCGGGGGCCGTCCGCTTTCGGTCGTAAGGTAGTTGTCGATCCGAGTACCAGCCGACTGCGTTCGGTCGATGACGATCACACTCACGGCGATCACGACAGCGACCAGCGCGGCCGCGAAGCTGAGGTAGACGATCGCGATGGAGAAGCCGCGCGGGATCCGGAGCCGTTCCAGGGAGCGCACCAGCGGGTTGAGCAGGAGCGCGATCAGCGCCGCGACGAGGAACAGGAAGACGGCGTGAAAGACCTTCCCTACGATCAGGAGCGCGATCAGCGCCAGAATCGGAAGGCCGACCAGCTGGATCCAGCGGGGGATCTGGATCGTCGGAGACCCTCCCGACATGGGACGAATCGTACCGCCCAGGTCCTGACGCTCCGGCCGCCCGCATGGGACTGGTCGGCCTTCGCGGAGGGCAGCCTCGCGCTCGAGCCGCCGGACGTCTGGGAGTACGCGCCGCCGTCGCCGCGGCTCGCGCTCCTACAAGGCCGTGCATCCGGTGCGTTTTTGCAGGAGGAAGAGACATCGGTTACGGTGCCGCCCATGCCCTCGCCCCGCCCCGGGCAGGCGCGCCGCACGTCGAAGGCCCGAGCTTCGGCGAGACGAAGAACCCGGCGTATAGCCGGACTGGTCGCGGTCTCGATCGCGCTCATCGTCACGTTTCTGCTCACAGCCTTCGCCAACAGCGGCTCGTCTCAGCCCACGCAGACGCGCCCGGCGCCCGCGAATCGGTTCCTGCCGGCCGGTCAGCCGCGCCCGCAGGTCGTCGCGCTGCGCGGATCGCTCCGCCTGCAGCTCCCGATCGCGCAGGACCGCGTCACCGCGATCGGCTACCACGCCACCGGCGACGGCGCGCTTGCGATGGAGCCCGTGGGGCGCCAGGCGAACGAGGGCCTCCTCCAGCGGATCGCGGGCAAGCTCTTCGGCGGCAACGGGCACGGCCTGTCGTACTACATGCTCGGCGGAGAGAGCTGGCCCGAGCACGGCGTCGCTCGACGTGGGCTCAGCTGTGGGCACCGACATCTACTCGCCAGTCGACGGGACGATCGTCGGGATCACGCCGCTGACGCTCCGCGGCCAGACCTTCGGATCGCGAATCGACATCCAGCCGACGAGCGCGCCCGCACTCGTCGTGCGCGTCACGCACCTCCGGCCGGATCCGGCGCTGACCGTCGGGTCGTCCGTCGCAGCGTCGATCTCGAAGATCGGCACGATCATCGACTTCTCGCACGTCGAGCAGCAGGCGCTCGCGCGGTACACCCAGGACGCGGGCAACCACGTCTCGTTCGAGATCCACCCCGCGGCCTCCCTGGCAACCCCCTGAAAATCCTCTTCGTCGCGGACGTGAACGCGCGCCCCGGCCGCCGCGCGGTCGAGGAGCGCGTCCCAGCCCTGCGCGAGGAGCTCGGGCTGGACTTCGTCATCGCGAACGGTGAGAACGCGGCCGACGGGCTCGGGATCACGCCCAAGATCGCCGACGAGCTGCTCGCCGCGGGCGTCGACGTGATCACGCTCGGGAACCACGTCTGGCGCCGCCGCGAGATCATCCCGTACCTGTCCGGCACCGACCGCGTGATCCGCCCAGCGAACCTCGCAGCCTCGTCGCCCGGCCGCGGCTCCACCGTGGTCGCCGCGCGCGACGGAACCCGCGTCGGCGTGATCAACCTCCTCGGCGACCTGTTCATGGCGCCGGCGGTGGCGCCGTTCGAGATCGTCGACCGGCTCGTCGAGGAGGCGAAGCGCGAGACGCCGATCATCGTCGTCGACTTCCACGGCGAGGCGACGAGCGAGAAGGTCGCGCTGGCGCGCCATCTCGACGGGCAGGTGACGGCCGTCTTCGGCACGCACACGCACGTGCAGACCAACGACGCGCGCGTTCAGCCGGGCGGGACCGCCGCCCTCACCGACGCGGGCATGACCGGGCCGCACGACTCGGTGATCGGCGTCAAGGCCGAGCTCGCGATCAAGCGCATGCGGACCGGCATCCCGGTCCGGTTCGAGCCGGCCGAAGGCGGTGTGCGCCTCGAGGGCGCGCTCCTCGAATGCGACGGCTCAGGCCGCGCTACTAGTTGTGAGACCTTCCGGGTCTCGGTCGACTAGCCCCCGCGCGAGGTACACGAAGAGCGCGACCAGGACGAGGTCGCGGACCAGCACGAGCCACGACTCGAGCGCGCCGAAGTGGAGCGCCAGGTCCCAGTAGCGGTACGGGAACCAGAGCTGTGTGACGACGAGCGCGACGCCGAGCAGCAGGGACGCGGTCAGCCCGCGCCGCCCGTAGACGAGCGGGACGACCGGGATCAGCCAGATCAGGAACTGCGGCGACAGCACCTTCCCGAACGCCACGAAGGCAACGAGAGCCGCAGCGCTCGCGAGGAGCAGACGCTCGCGCGTGGCCGGGCCGCGGGCGAACAGGATCCATGTCGCGAGGAGCGCCGCGAGCTGAAGCAGCGAGAGAGCGACGGCGAGCGTGTCCGGTCCGGCGCCGGCCAGGTTCTGGGAGCCGTGGCTCGAGTCCATCCTCAGGCCGAGCCCGAACATGTGGTGAGCGGCGAGGAGAAGCGCGGCACCGAGGCTCTCGATCTGGAGCGGTCGCGACGCCTGGACCCAGAAGCTGTGCCAGACGCCGTGCGGGGCGAGCACGAGGAACGGGACGAACACCGCGCCAGTACGACCGCGAGCAGCAGCCCGCCGCAGACGACCGCCTCCCGCCTGCCCGTGCGCCGCCAGACATAGACGACCGTCAGCGGCACGAGCACGGCCGGGTAGAGCTTCGCGGCGACCGCTGCGCCGAGCGCGAGGTGCCCGAGCCGGAGCCGCCCGCTGAGGAGCGCAGCGAGAGCCGCGGCGGTCAGCGCGGCCGGCCAGAGGTCGAAGCGCGAGAGCACGACCGGACCCAGCGCGACCACGGCGAGTGCGGCGAAGCCGAGGACGGCGACCACCCGCCGCCTCCCCGCGCCGAGCGCGACGAGCGCAACCGCCAGGCAGATCACGATCACCTCGCCGAGGAACGCCATCTCGAACTCGAACCGGCGGCGAAACGTGTCCCCGTGCGCGCCGCCGAGCGCAGGCAGCGCGAACACGGGCAGCGCGCCCGGCGGATACTCGAGCGCGAAGTCCCGGTACGGCACCTGCCCGGAGTCGATCGCCGAGCCGTAGCTCTCGTAGACGGGCGTGTCGATGATCCGGTCGTGCGTGAAGAACCCACGGTGGAGCACGCCCCAGCCGACGAGAAAGAGCGTGCACGCGACGAGCGTCGCCGCGAAGGCGAAGCCGGCCTCAGCCGCGGCCCGGGACGAGCTCGCGCTCAGCGTCGTCATGCGCGGGAACAGTCTCCACGCGCCGGCGGCGGGCGGCCAGCACGACGAAGGCGACGAACGGGAAGAACCACGGGATGTAGAGGTAGAACCAGTGCGTCAGCGTCAGCTCGAAGCCGATCAGCACCGCAGCGGTGAGCGCGGCGAGCTGGAGCGGCGTCTTGCGCCGCGGGACGAAGTAGCAGGCGATCGCGCCCGCGAGGAGAAGCGCGATCGCGAGCTGCTGGAAGGGGCCAAGGTCGGGAATCCCGGCCGCGTGGTACTGGCCCCAGCCCCAGATCGAGAACGGCGAGTCGCGGCCGACCTGCCAGCCGAAGGTGCGGTCCCAGAAGACACGGGCGGCGTGCGCAGGACTTGGCTCGAGGAGGAGGATCGAGAACGCAGCGGCGGTCGCGGCCGCAAAACCTGCTGCAAAAACGCCCTTTCCCGAGAACCGGCGCGACTCCGGATAGGAGCCCCACAGCGGCACGAGCAGCAACGCGCGCGAACTTCGACCATCCGGCCAGGGCCAGGAACGCCCCACGCGCGAACGCGGACGTGACGAGCCAGAAGCCGAAGATCAGGAACACGGGCATGATCGCGTCGTTCGTGTTCGAGCTCGAGACGTACTGCGTGAACGGGTACGCGGCCCACGCGAACGGGAGCGTCGCTGCGAGACGGGCCCCTCCGAAACGGCGTCCGAGCAGCGCCAGGCCGAGGAGCGCGAGCAGGTCGAAGGCGAGCGCCGTCGCATGCGCGGCAGGCAGCTTGTCCCACTTCCCGCTCCAGCCGAACAGGAGATACGCCGGGTATGTACGACTCGTAGGCGACCGGCCCGTACGTGTCGCCGCGCTCGTCCGCGGACTCGCAGCGCCCGTTCGTCTGGATCCGATCCCGGATCTCGCCGTCCGCATCCGCGCTGCCGCACGCCTTCAGGCTCCCCTCCCTCGGCATGTGCCCGTACGGCGACTGCCCGTTCACGATCCGATTCGCTCCGACCACTCCCGAGTAGCCGACGTCGATGACGTTCGAGCCGCGCACGTTGAGGCCGATGCGGAATCCGACGAGGAAGATCGTCGCCGACGCGAGCAGCCAGACCGGCCACACCGGACGCCCGCGCTCGGCCCCACCGCGCCAGGCCGACCAGACCATCCTCGCGAGCAGGTACGCCATCGGTGGATACGCGAGCGGCACGGCCGTGAAGATGTCCCCGCGGTTGAAGAACCAGAGCGACACCGAGAACGAGAGCAGCACGACGAGATCGAGATTCCGCATCGTCAGCGGCTTCCGGAAGTCGGCGAGCCCGATCAGGAAGATCGCGCAGAGGCCGAGCCAGATCGGGAGGCTGTTGATCTGGCTCCCGCCGAAGGCGCCGCTCGAGCCGCGGGCCATCTTCCAGGCGACCTGCGGCCCGGTCCAGGCCTCGGTGACCGCGCCGGTCTCGTCGTCGACACGACCGGTTGCGATCTCGCCCGCCGAGCTCGACCAGACGCCGATGCTCCAGTCGCGCCGGTCCTTGTCGAAGGTCGCGTCCTTGACGAGGTCCTTCTTCGGATAGCGGTCGAGCCAGTCGGCCACCTTGTCGTCTCTGAGGAAGATCGCGGTCACGCGCTTCTCGTTCAGCTGCGCCGGACCGCCGTTCGGGGTGAACTGGTTGGGGAGCGTCGGCGTCGTTCCGGTCCCCGTCGCGGCGTTGGCGGCAGGGACGAGCACCGCGAGCGCGAGCAGCAGGGCGAGGACGACTCGCCGCCTCATCGCCCTAGCGACGCCGGAACGACCAGAGCTTGTTGCCGACGAAGTTGATCGGCGTGACGAGCACGATCGCGATCGCCTGCCCGACGATCTTCCCCGCGCCGCCTGCGACGAGCGCGGTCAGCAGCAGCTCGTTGGCGGCGAGCGCGAGCAGCGAGACGACGAAGAAGCGGAGCCCCTGGTAGCCGACGTGGCCGCGCTGGCCGCGGAACGTCCAGATCCGGTTCCAGGTGTAGTTGTTCGTGACAGCGACGAGGAACGAGCACGCCGCCGCGAGGTTGTAGTGCATGCCGGTGTGCACGAGCGCCGCGTAGACGAGGAGGTTGACGGCGTAGCCCGCCGCGCCGACGGTGCAGAACTTCGCGAGCTGGACCCAGTTGTGCGGCCGCCGGAGCGCGCTCGACGCCCGTGTTGCGATGCTCGACGCCCCGTTGCTCACAGC
The DNA here is from genome assembly GCA_963812695.1 of uncultured Actinomycetes bacterium. GTDB lineage: Bacteria > Actinomycetota > Thermoleophilia > Gaiellales > Gaiellaceae > VAXT01. Next base: position 77,871 of record CAWEWD010000002.1, on the reverse strand, counting down.
GCGCGAGCGTAGCAGCGCCCTCGGGCTAGGAGCGGAGGGCCCGGCCGTGCCGGCGGTAGAAGTCGAGCTGGTCACGACCGAGGAGCACGAGCGGCGACTCGATCTCGACCTCTTCGCCGCCGTGGAGCGTCGCCGCATAGGGCAGGAACCGGTGACTGCCGTCGCCACAGAGCACGTCGAAGCCGACGGGACGCTCGCCCGTCTCGTCGAGGATGACATCGACGACGCGTCCCAGCTCGATGCCGTCCAGGACGACCCGCTTGTTGAGGAGCTCGACCCCGGTCACTCGTGTCTCATTGTGCCCGGACCGCGGGACGTGGAAACTCAGCGGATCGAGAAACGGCTCTCGCCGTGTGGCTCCGCCCACGTCACGTCGACGTCGTCGACCCGTGCGCCGCTCGGCCCGCGGCTGCACCACGAGACCATGGACTCGACGTGTTCGTCCTCCCCTTCGAAGACCGCCTCGACCGATCCGTCCGCCGTGTTGCGGACCCAGCCGCCGACGCCGAGCGATCGTGCCCGGTCGCGCGTCTCGACCCTGAAGAAGACGCCCTGCACGGCTCCGTGCACGACGACGTGGGCGCGCTTCATTTCGTAAAGCCCTGCTCGCCGACGAGCGGGACGAAGCGGCACGGGACCGAGTGGACGATCGCCGGCCCCTCCGGGCTGCGCACGATCACCTCCAGCCGCTGGCCCCAGCGCCCGCCGACGGGGACCGCGAGCCGCCCGCGCGGCTCCAGCTGCTCATACAGGAGCTCCGGAAGCCCGGGCGCGGCCGCGGCGACGGCGATCGCCGTGAACGGGCGCCTCGTCCGGGAGGCCGAGCGATCCGTCGCCGACGTGGACCTGCACCCGGTCGTAGCCGGCCGCGGCGAGGTTCTCGCGCGCCTCGCCGGCGAGCTCGGGGATGCGCTCGATCGTGTGCACCTCGCCCGCCAGCTCCGCCAGCACGGCCGCCTGGTAGCCGGACCCGCTGCCGACGTCGAGCACCTTCTCGCCGCCGGTCAACCCGAGCGCTTCGGCGATCCGGGCGACCATGTACGGCTGGGAGATCGTCTGTCCCTGGCCGATCGGAAGCGCGGCGTCGGCGTACGCACGGTGCTGCTCGCCGGCGGGGACGAACAGCTCGCGCGGAACCCGCTCCATGGCGTCCAGCACGCGTTGGTCGACGATGTCCCTCGCGCGGAGCTGGTCCTCGACCATCCGGCGCCTGGCGTTCTCGTCAGCGCTCATGCGAGACGCCGAAATGGTCGAGCACGCGCGGCGTGACGTCGACGATCCTCGCCGGAGGCGCGCCGGCTCCGATCGAGAGCATCGGCACCTCGGAGTCGCCCGTCTCCAGAGAGCCGTGGCTTCCTCCGCCGACGTGAGCGCGTCCACCCAGATCCGCGAACTCGACCCCGGGGGCGGCGGAGACGACGAGGTCGCCGGCGTTCGGGTTGCCGAGCGCGGCCCAGGCCCGCTCGAGCGCATCCGGCTGAGCCAGCACCTCGGCGGCGCCGCTCGTCTCCCAGCCGTCCGCCGACGGTGCGAAGCGGAGCTCGGCGCCGTCCTTCCTCGCGACCACGGACCCGTCCTCGCGGAACAGGACGACGTGACTCCCGCCGTCGAGGCGCTCGGCGAGCGCGCGGGGCGTCTCGCGGCAGCCCGGAAGCCTGTAGACCATCCCGGCGCGGTTGGACGCGGTCACCGCGAGCTCCGCCTGACGGCCGTTGCCGCGGTGGAAGAGGGTCAGGCCTGCGAACGCCTCGTCCAACCGGACGGCGCGCTCGACATGCGTCTGCCCGTGATCGGAGCAGAGCAGCACCGCGTAGCGCTCGAGGAACCGATCCGGGCCGCCGGCGGCCTCGAACAGCGTCGCGATCGCGCGGTCCGCGTGCGCGAGCGCGGCGTGCGCCACGCCGGGGCCCGACGCGTGCGAGGCGTAGTCGTAGTCCGGGAGGTAGAAGACGAGGAAGTCGAAGCCGTCGCGGGTGACGAGCCAGCGCCCGACGACCCTCGCGTACTCGTCCACCGACCCGCCCGCACGAGTGCGCACTGCGAGCGGCGAACCGGTGACGTCGGACTCGAACAGGTTGAAGTAGAAGAAACGGGTCGGCCCGTAGGCCGGGCGCGTCAGCCACGGGACGACCGGAGCGTGCCGCGCCGGCCCGCGGTAGCAGACCATGTTCACGGCGGCCGTCACGCGCCCGGCGGCCTCGAGCGCCTCGAACACCGTGACGGCCTTCTTCGAGAGGTGCTTCTCGTTCAGGTTGAAGACGACGTCGCGAATCGTGCGGGTCGTGCCGGCCGCACGCACGGCGCCGAACGACGAGCCGTACTCGACCAGGCGCTGCTCGCCGCGGTGGTACCAGACGAGGTGCGGGATCTCGTGGACGTCGGGATGGGCGCCGGTCGCGATCGACGACAGGCAGACCGGCGTCAGAGACGGGAACGTCGTCACCGCGCGCCGGTACTCGCCGTGGCTCATCAGGAAGCGGAGCGCGGGCACGTCGTCGGATTCGACGGCGCGCTCGAGCATGGCCGGCGTGAGCCCGTCGATGACGATCAGGACGAGCTTCTCGGACACGGCCTAATCGCGTGCGAGCGTGCGGAGACCCGCGTAGCGCTTCCCGGCTCGCTTGCGCAGGCGCATGCCTACTGCGGGCAGGGCGACGAGCTCGACGTACCCGACGATTGGCACGAACGCGAGCCCCGCAAGCACAACCGCTCCCACGAGCACGAGCAGCGCGGTCGCGAGCGGCGTCCCGCCACGCCCGAGGGCGCCGCGGACGAGCTCGAGCGCCCCGACGCCGCCGAGGAAGCCGCCGAGCCCCGCCGCAGCCGCCTCCGGCGCGTCGGCGAGCGCGATCCCCAGCGCAACTCCGATCACGGCCGCGAGGAACGGCGCCGCGAGTGCCAGGCGGCGCCCACCAAAAACCCCGGCGGCAGCGACTCCGAGAGCCACGCCCAGGCCGGCATAGACGCCGATGGAATACCAGTCACCCATCGAGGTCAGTGTAGTTCCAGCGGGTTTCGCGCCTGGTGAGCGCGGGGACAAGATGACCGATGACCGGCCGATCCGACGAAGCCGGCCACCGAAGCCGGAACCTCCTCGTCTTCTTCTCCGCCTTGCATTCGGGGCCCGCCAGGCGGATGGAAAGCCTCCTCGCGCATCTCGAGCGCAAGGAGCGTCACCGGCTGGCCGTCAAGCGCGTCGACGTCGACCAGGAGCCCGAGCTGGCCGCGCGATTCGAGGTCCGTAGCGTTCCCACGCTGATCCTGATCAAGGGCACGCGCGCGGTCGCCCGGCTCGAAGGCAAGGCCAGAGCGGCCGAGATCGAGCAGTTGGTCGATCAACATCTCGGCGACGGCGCCGAAACCGGGCCCGAAGAACGACCGTAATGCAGTACACAAACCTCACGGGAGGAGAAGCATGCGCAAGCTCGCAGTTGTGGTTTCGCTGTTCGCCGCGGTCGGCCTGATGGCATTGGCCGCCGCCGCATTCGCAGACCATGGGCATGGTCACCATGGAGGGAACGGAGGGACGTTCTCCGCACGCCTCATCGGGTACCAGGAGACACCGTCCCAGTCGACGCCTGGCCGCGGCACGTTCAGGGCCAGGATCGTCAACGGGGACACGATCCACTACAAGCTCCACTACCAGGGCTTCGAGTCGGCAGAGGGCAACACGCTGTTCGCGCACATCCACTTCGGGCAGGCCGGTGTGGCCGGCGGAGTGGCCGCATTCCTGTGCGGCGGCGGCGGCAAGCCGGCGTGCACGCCGACCGAGGGCACGTTCGAGGGCGACATCGTTGCGAGTGACATCGTCGGCCCGGCAGGCCAGGGCATCGATCCTGGCCAGATGGATGAAGTGATCGCCGCGATGAGGAAGGGCTTCACGTACGCGAACGTTCACACCGCACGGGCTCCGGCCGGATTGATCCGTGGACAGATTCACAAGGGCTCCGGTCATGGGGAAGGCGGGGGCGGCGGCCACCACTAGGCGCTGACTCTGCCGGTTACGAGAAGAGCCCGGTCCGCCGGGCTCTTCTCGTCTCTACGTGCCTTCGAGCCGGCCGATCACGGCCAGGCCGAACTCGGCGGCGCGGGCTCCGTCGACCACGCGGTGGTCGAAGGTGACCGAGACGTAGCCGGTTGGCGCGACAGCGACCTCGCCGTTGCGTACGACCGCGCGCTCGGCGACCCGGCCGATGCTCAGGATCGCGACCTCCGGGTGGTTGACGATCGGAGTCTGGAGCAGCCCGGCGAGCTTGCCGGCGCTCGTGACCGTGAAGGTCGAGCCGCGGAGCTCCTCCGGCTTGAGGGCGCCTGCGCGTGCGGCCTCCGCGAGGCGCTTGACCTCGTCGGCCAGCTCGTCGACCGAGGCCGAGTCGCAGCCGCGGACGACCGGCACGACGAGACCGTCGTCGGTCTGGACGGCGATGCCGAGGTCGTAGCGGTCGAGGTAGACGATCTCGTCGCCTTCGAGCCGCGCGTTCAGCTCCGGGAACTCCTTCAATGTCTCGGCGGCTGCCTTCAGGACCGTCGGAACGAGGAGGTTGAGGTCGACGCCCGAGAAGTCGCACTCCTCGACCCAGGTGACGGCCGGCACCTCCTTGTGCGCGCGGGCCATGTGCTCGGCGATCACCCGCCGCACCCCTCGAAGCGGCTCGCGCCGTCCTTCCGAGACAGGTCCCGGTGCCTGACCCTCGGACGTGTCCGCTGCGCGCACGTCCGCTTCGGTCACTCGTCCTTGCGGGCCGGTCCCGGTGAGCTGCTCGAGGTCGACGTTGAGCTCCTGCGCGAGGCGGCGCACCAACGGCGTCGCGCGGACACGTCCGGCCGGGGCACGTCCCGGTGCCAGGCTCTGGGACGTGTCCTTCTTCGGCGGAGGCGGCGGCGAGCTCGGCCGTGCGCCGTCCTCGCCGATCACGACGAGGATTGTCCCGACCGGGACGACCTTGCCCTCCTCGACGAGGATCTGCGCGACCTTGCCGGCGGCCGGCGACGGGATCTCGACCGTCGTCTTGTCGGTCTGGATCTCGACGAGCGGCTGGTCCTCGGCCACCTCGTCGCCCTCGGAGACGAGCCAGCGGGCGACTTCGCCTTCGGTCAGGCCCTCGCCGAGGTCGGGAAGCTTGAACTCGTACGCCACGAGGCGAATCTACCGGGGGCGACCGATCCAGGCATCAGCGGGAGCGATGAGAACGCGCAAGCCGCCCTCTGTCCGCCAGATCGAGACGGCCTGCTCGTCACCGGACAGGCGCGGCGCGTCTTCCCGAGGCACATACCCGAGCTGGAGCGTCCGCTCCTCGTTCCAGATCCCGACCGCGTGCGGGTCGTGCTCGTTCTGCGGCTCGGGCACGAGCGCGAGCGGCCGTCCCGGATCGAACGACGGGTCTTCGAGCGCCTCCGAGCGAAACGAGACGCCCGCCGCCGGCACGACGAGGATCCGTGGGTCCTCCCAGTGCACGACCTCCCCGCTCGACGCGTCCCGTAGCCGGTAGCCCGACCGGGCGCGCTCGAGCAGCAGGCGCAGCCGCTCGCTCAGAGCTCGGCGGAGTAGCCGCGGATCGCGCGCTCGTAGCGGCTCATCCCCGGCGCGTCGGCGCGGAACAGCGCCTCGACGAGCTCGCGCCACGCCCCGCCCTTGTCGTCGCGCTCCCAGCGCGTGAGCGCCAGGAAGACGCGGAGCGCCGCATCGTCGGGGAAGCGCGTCACGGCCTCGCGCAGCACCCGCTCCGACTCCTCGAGCTCGCCGACGTTCTTCAGGGTGCTGCCGAAGCCGAGCAGCGCGCCGCGCAGATCCTCGTCGTCGACCCCCGCCTCGAACGCGGCGCGGTACTCGACGACCGCCTCCTCCTCGCGTCCGGCGCTGTCGTGCTCCCAGGCGCGCCGAAGCGCTTCCGAGCCCCCAGCCATGCGGCCAATCTACTCGGACCGAATCGCGTCGTCACGCAGGACGGCGTGCGCGCCCTGGGCTCCGTTCACGACCTGCGTGGCGCGGAGATCCACGACCAGGCTCGCCAGCGCGAGCGCGTCGGCGCCGCTCACTCCGAGCTCCCGGCCCATCAACGCGAGCATGCCGTCGAGCGCGATCTGCCCCGCGACGGAGATGTCCTCGTCGAAGCCGAGCGTGATCCACGCACCGTCGAGCCGCGCAACCGGCCACTCGAGCACCGGTTCGTCCTGCAGGTCGAATGTCAGCTGGGCGCGCGTCGGGGCCTCGATCGCGGTCCCGGACACCTCCCCATCACCCTGGACGGCATGCCCGTCGCCGGCGGAGAACAGCGCGCCCTCGACCGGGATCGGGAGATAGAGCGTGGTGCCCGCGACGAGCTCCTTGCAGTCCATGTTGCCGCCCGAGCGGCGAGGGGGCCCGGTGCTGTGGATGCCCGGTTCCGGAGGCGGCATCCCCATCACACCGAGGAACGGCGCGAGGTCGAGCTCGAGGCCGAGCGCGCGGCCGACACCGTCCGCGAGCGCCCAGTGGATCGCGTGGTCCGGCCCACCGTGGGTGACGCCCCAGTCCGAGGGCTCGACCTCGTCGATCCGAACGACGAGCGTCTGCCCGGGCCGTGCTCCGCGGACGACGATCGGGCCGGCGAGCGCGTGCCCCTCGTCGTGCTCCCGGCTTCGCGGCTCGAGGTGCTCGTCACGCGCAGTGTCCCAGGCGTGATTCGGAACCGAGATCCGCACCGAGTCGCCCGGGTCGATCTCGAGGACCGGCTCGAGCAGGTCCGGCGAGAAGTACCCATGCAGGTACCCCTGCTCGCAGGGGAGCTCGTGGAGCGCCACTAGTACTCGAGCAGCTTCTCGACCGCGTCCACGACCCGCTCGACCGACGGCATGTACGCGTCCTCGATCTGCCAGTACGGGTACGGCACGTCGTAGCCCGTCACGCGAATCACCGGGCCGCGCAGGTCGAGCATCGCCTTCTCGGCGAGGATCGCCGCGAGCTCGGCGCCGTAACCGGCCGTCCGCGGAGCTTCCTGGATGATCACGACGCGCCCGGTCTTGGCGGCGGCTGCGAGCAGTGCGTCCTCGTCGAGCGGCTTCAGGCTGCGGATGTCCAGGATCTCGGTCGAAGCTCGGTCGGCGAGCGCATCGGCGGCCTGCTCCGCGAGCGGGACCATCGAGCCGTACGCGACCAGCGTGACGTCGTCGCCCTCGCGGACGGTGCGCGCCTGTCCGAGCGGGACGACGTGCTCGCCCTCGGGAACCTCGCCGCGCATCGTCCGGTAGTGGAGCTTGGGCTCGAAGATGACGACCGGGTCCGGATCGCGAATTGCGGCTGCGAGCAGGCCTTTTGCGTCACTTGGCGTCGAGGGGATCGCGACCTTCACGCCCGGCGTGTGCACGTAGTAGGCCTCGGGCGAGTCGTCGTGCAGCTCCGGCGCGCGCACACCGCCTCCGTAGGGCATCCGAATCGTGATCGGGAACTCCATCTGCCCGCCGGTGCGCCAGCGGTAGCGGCCGACGTGCGTGATCAGCTGGTCGAGCGCCGGGTAGCTGAAGGCGTCGTACTGCATCTCGCACACGGGGCGGAAGCCGACCATGCACAGCCCGACCGCGCTGCCGATGATCCCCGCCTCCGCGAGCGGCGTGTCGACGCAGCGATCCGGGCCGAACGTGTCGCGCAGACCGGCCGTCGCGCGGAAGACGCCGCCCGCGCGGCCGACGTCCTCGCCCATGACCATCACGTTCTCGTCGCGGCCGAGCTCGACGTGGAAGCAGTCGTTGATCGCCTCGACGAGCGTGAGCTCACTCACCGAGGACTCTCCTCAGCTCGGCGAGGTCGTTGTCGAACGACGAAGGCGGCTCGGCCAGCGCGTGCTCGAAGAGGAGGCCCGGATCCGCGGGCGTCTCGGCTTCCGCGGCCGCGATCCCGTCGCGCATCGCCTGCTCGGCCTCGGCCCGGATCGACTCGGCCATCTCGTCCGTGAGGATCCCCGCGCGCCGCAGATAGCCCTCGTAGCGCCCGACGCACTCGCGCTTCTTCTCCTCCTCGACCCGCTCGAGGTCGATGTACGCCTTCGGGTCGTCCGCCGTCGCGTGCGGCGCAGCCCGGTAGCTGACCGCCTCGATGAACGTCGGCCCATCACCAGCGCGGGCGCGCGCAACGGCTTCCCGCGTCGCCTCGTACACGGCGAGGATGTCGAGCCCGTCGACGCGAGCGGCGGGCATGCCGTAGCCGACGGCCTTGTCCGCGAGCGTGTCAGCGCGCGTCTGCGCCTCGACGGGAGTCGAGATCGCCCAGCCGTTGTTGTTGCAGAAGAGGACGAGCGGCGCGCGCATGACCGCGGCGAAGTTCGCGCCCTCGTGGAACGCGCCCTCCGAGGTGGCGCCGTCCCCGAAGTAGGCGATCGCGCACGCGTTCTCGCCGCGCAGCCGCTTCCCCCACGCGAGCCCCGCGGCGTGCGGCACGTGCGTCCCGATCGGCACGCAGATCGAGGCGACGTTGTAGTCCGCCGGGTTCCACCAGCCGGCGGGGTGTCCGCGCCACCACGAGAGCACCGTCGAGACGGGCAGCCCGCGCAGGAGGCCGATCGCCGACTCGCGGTAGCTCGGGAAGATCCAGTCGTCGTCGTCGAGGGCGTACACCGAGCCGGCCTGCATCGCCTCGTGGTTCCAGTAGATCGCGTACGTCCCGATGCGCCCCTGTCGGTGGTAGACGACCGAGCGCTCGTCGTACGTGCGCAGCAGGACGAGGCCGCGGTAGAGCTCGACCAGGTCGTGGTCGGTGAGCCCTTCGACTTCGCCGTCGGGCACCGACTCGCCGTCGCCGATCACGCGCCGAAGGTCACGCTCGGCCGGAAGCACCTGCGCCATCGGGGAGGAATGTATCTAGGCGCTACTGATCGAAGGCTCGTCGACCGACCAGAACGGTGATCAGGACGACCGACCCGAGCGCCGCCACGACGCCCAGGCTCTCGAGGCCGAGGCCTCCCGTCCCGTTCGCCGCCGCCGCGGCAACGAGCGCGAGCGCCGCGAGCACGGCCGCGCCGACGCAGCTCCCGGCGATCCGGGCCAACCTCCACTCGGCAACCGCGGCCTCGGTCCAGGCCGCAATGCGCGACTCGATCGACCAGAAGCCGAGCTCAGCGACGAGCATGAAGCCGGCCGCGTAGGCGGGCGTGAATTGGTCGAGCGCGCCGCCCTCGGCAACGAACAGGACCGCGTAGTCCGCGCCGAGCAGGGCCAGCCCGAGACCGAGCGCGCCCGGCGAGCGAGCCGCGAGCCCCAATGCGAACACGAGCACGCCCACGATCGCGAAGACGAGGGCCGCCCACCGGAGGTCCACGTTCTGCGAAGCGGGGTACGCCGCGAGCGCAGCAGCCGCGAGCACCGCGACCGCACCGGTCGCTAGGCGCGAACGACTCGGGCGTGGCGCCTGAATGCCCGCACCTCCTCCACGACCGCTTCCATGGGAACGCCTTCGTGCCATTCGACGATCGGCACTCCGAGCGACGCGTACTTCGTGCGGAGCGCGTCGCGCTGAAGCCGCCAGAGCCGATATGCGAGGTGCTCGAGCTCGGTCTCGCCCTCGGGCACGAACGAGTACGGCGACAGCTCGATCAGCGCGAGGTCGAAGCCGCGGGCACGCAGGTCGAAGAGCGCGCCCACGGCCCGGTCGTCGAGCAAGGGGCTGAACGCGAACACGAGCGCGCGGGGCGGCAGCGTCCGCGGTGGGATCACGTCGAGATCCTTCCACGCGTAGCTGAGCAGGATCTCGGCGTCGAGCAGCGAGTCGACGATCCGGTAGAGCTGCGTCGTCCCCGAGGTCGCCGTCAGCCAGTTGAGGACACCGCCGAAGGAGACGAGCCCGACGCGGTCCTTCTCACGCAGGTAGAGCGCCGCGAGCGACGCGGCCGCTCGGACGCCGATATCCAACGTCCCCAGGTCGGGCCGCCTCGCCTCGGCGAAGGTGTCGAGAAAGATGACGATGTCCGAGTTCCGCTCCGGATGCGTCTCGTTGACCCACGGCTCACCGCGACGCGCCGTGGCCCGCCAGTTCACGCGCCGCACGCGGTCGCCGTACGTGAACGGCCGTAGGTCCGCGAACTCGATCCCTTCGCCCCGGCCGCGCGCAACCTGGTTGCCGGAGAACGCCTGCGTCTCGAGCGGCCGCAGTAGGCGCCGAAGCGTCTCGCCGTGCGGATAGACCTTCAGCCGGTGGCGCGATGTGACCTTGCCCTCGTAGACGAAGAGGCCGAACGCGTCGCGGACACGCCAGACGACATTTCCTACCTCGTACGTCCCCCAGTGCGCGCAGCGGATCGGAACCTCGAGCTCGCGCCGCTCGCCCGGGCTGAGGTGGATGAGGATTGGATTCGGTGCTTCGGCGACGAGGCCATCGTCCAGGTCGAGCACGAGCTCCAGGTGCTCGACGGGCCTATTCGCCGAGACCTCCATCAGCATCGTCACGTGCCGCTCCTCGAGCTGGCGCTCGAGGTCGAGCTCCGAGACGGCCTTGACCTCGACCGGACGCATCAGTGCAAGCCCGAGGCCGGCGAACAGCGCGAACGGCCCCGCCAGCGCGGCGAGCTCGGGCCGGCCGAGCGCGAGCGCGGCGAGCAGTCCCAGGCCGGACAGGAAGATGTAGACGCGGAGCTTGCCGGTCGCGACGCCCGTCATTGCGCGCGGGCGCGCGCTTCCGTCTGCTCGACCGACGGCGTCGGCACGCTGTCGAGCACGTCGCGGACGATGTCGTCCGAGCGGCGGCGCTCGACCCAGAGCTCGGGCCTCAAAGAGAGCCTGTGCGCGAGCGCGGGCACCGCAACCTCCTTGACGTCGTCGGGCGTCACGTAGTCGCGCCCGGCCAGAGCGGCCCGGCAGCGCGACAGCTTGAGCAGCGCCAGCGACCCGCGCGGGCTCGCACCGACCTGCACGCCGGGCGCGGTCCGCGTCGCCACCGTCAGGTCGACGATGTAGTAGCCGAGCGACTCTTCGACGTGCACCTGCTCGATCGCCCGCTGCATCTCGAGCACGCTCTCCCGGTTGACCACCTGGTAGAGCTCGACCTCGTCCTCGGCCCGCTCCATCCGCCGCTCGAGCATCTCCCACTCGTGCTCGCGCGACGGGTAGCCAACGCCGATCCGGAGCATGAAGCGGTCGAGCTGCGCCTCGGGCAGCGGATACGTGCCCTCGTACTCGATCGGGTTCTGGGTCGCGAGCACGATGAACGGCGGCTCGAGCTGCCGGGTCTCGCCCTCGATCGTCACCTGCCGCTCCTGCATCGCCTCGAGCAGCGCGGCCTGGGTCTTCGGCGGCGCGCGGTTGATCTCGTCGCCGAGCAGGACGTTGGCGAAGATCGGGCCCGGCCGGAACTCGAAATCGGAGCGCTGCTGGTTGTAGATCGACGACCCGGTGACGTCCGCCGGCATCAGGTCGGGCGTGAACTGCACGCGCGAGAACGTCATTCCCGTGACGTGCGCGAACGACCTCGCGATCAGCGTCTTCGCGAGGCCGGGGAAGTCCTCGAGCAGCACGTGCCCGTCGGCGAGGATCCCGAGCAGGACGAGCTCGAGCGCTTCGCGCTTCCCGACGACGGCCCGCTCGACCTCGACGAGGATGCTCTCGGCCTGCGCGTTCAGTTCGGAAATCGTCATCGACATCTAGAGACGCTCCAGACGGCTGATGGTTCGGTCGAGCCCTTCGACCCCGGGGCCGGGGGCCAGCCGGTTCTTCGGCGGTTCGCGGTCGGGCGCGGTCAGCTCGAAGAGCTCGTCGCCGAGGAGCTCCTGGACGACCGGGCGGCCGGAGTCGAGGTCGATTCCCCGCTGCTCGAGTCGCGCCACAGCCACGTCCCGGAGCACGGGCCGCAGGCGGTAGTGCAGGTCGAACTGCCTCGCGGAGGCCATCGACAGCTCGCGCTCGAGCCGGAGCAGGCCGGCGATCGGACGCTCCTCGGGCGGCTCGGGCTCGAGTGCTTGCTCGACGAGCGATTTCTCGGCGGTCGGCGCGAGGCGGCCCAGCTCGGCGGCGAGCACGAGCAGCCCCAATCCGCCGAGGACGAGGACGAAGACGTCGAGCTCGAGCTCCTTCCGCCCGGGCGAGATCATGCGGGCGGCCACGAGCGCGATCACTGCCACGACCCCGAGGCCCACCCAGCGGACGACCGGCCGGATCACGTCGCCGGCGCCACCAGCTGGGCACGGAGACCGACCAGGGATTCGATCGCGTCCTCCTTCATCGTCTGATCGACGTCGTGCGGGCTGAACCTGGCGCGCTCGAACAGCCTCGTCAGGCGGCGCGCGGAGTGCGCGCTCCCCTCGATGATGCCGAGGATGCGGCCGAGGTACTCGAGCGGCGCTTCGTGCTCGTGTCTCGGGAAGCCGCGCGCGGCGAGCGTGCGCTCCATCTTCGCGTAGGCGCCGATCACCGCCTTCCTGGGGTCGGGCTCGCTGCGCAGGTCGTCGAGCGTCTCGTTGAGCACCTCCGCCAGCGTCTCACGAGCCGGAGCTTCCTCGAGCTCCTCGCGCCGGCGCCGGAGCGCGAAGATCGCCATCGCGCCACCGATGCCAACGACCAGTGAGCCGATTATGAAGACCGGCAGCCACTGGAAATGCGGCTCGTATTGCTGGTGCGCCGGCGGCGCCTTCTGGGAGTTGGACTTTCCGGGCCCGCACTCCACCGGGCAGCGAGGTGTGCTTCGGGTGCCCCCAGCGGACGGCGATGAACAGGATCACGAAGATGAAGACGACCGTGACGAGCGGCTTCGGGACGACGAAGCCCGGGTAGAGCGGGCTCTTCTTCAGCGGCACGTTCGCGTACGCCCTGCGCAGGAACGCAGCCCAGAAGATCAGGAACGCCCCGATCGGCATCATGATCAGCGCGATCGTCGCCATGTAGTCCTGGACGAGCTTCGGCGTCGACGTGCTCGGCCGGCCCGCTCCTCCCCCGGGCGAATGGCCTGCAGCCGCGACCGCGACTACGGCGAGCAGCCCGAGCAGCCCGACGATCGGCAGCGCGCCACGCCAGGAACGCGTTTTCATGTTGGAAATCTAGTTGAGCACCAGCACAGCGTCCCGCTCGGCCTCGAACAGCGCGGACGTCGCGTCGCCGATGTCCTCGCCGTCGACCTGAAGCGGCATCGCGTGGTCGCAGACGATCTCGATGCGGTCGACGTCGTGCGCATACAGGATGTCGCCGGCCGTGGCCTGGCCCCGACCGCGCAACGCGTAGGTCAGCAGGCGCGGGATCGAGGCGGGCGAGACCACGCGCGGCGCGACGAGGTCGAGCCCGAGCTCGAATTGGGCTTCCGGGGCGATCCGAAGCGGGACGCGCCCTGCGTACGTGTAGGGATCGCCGTTCGCGACGAATGCAAATGCCGCGCGGCCCCGTCCGAGGATCTCGAGCGCGGGCTCGAACCGGCCGCGGTGTTCCCTGATCATCGCGCGCGACCTCCCAGGCGAAGCGGACGTTGCTCGCGCGCCCTTGCTCCTGGGTGCGCCCGTAGGCGTCGAGCCGCCGGACCGCTTCCGCGTCGAGGCCGACTCCGGCGGCGAACCCGAAGCGCCGCCCGTTGACGCGGCCGAGCGAGATCCGCCGCTTCCGGCCGGCGGCGAGGTGCTCGGCGGCGGCGACAGGGTCGCGAGGCAGGCCCAACGCGCGCGGCAGCACGTTCGCGCCTCCGCCGGGGATGAAGCCGACAGCCGTGTCGGGCCCGATCCCGTTCAGCACCTCGTTGAACCCGCCGTCGCCCGAGAACATGTAGACGGCCTCGGCGTCTCCCGACGCCCGGGCGAGCTCGGTCGCGTGGCCCGGATGCTCCGTCCGCGCGACCTCGACGTCGCCGAGCGCGCGACGCACCTGCTCGGCCCGCTTGTCGTCGACGCCGCTCGCGTACGGGTTGACGATCAGGAGACGCATAATCGACGCGAGCATGGCACGGATCGATCACGTCGCCGTTCAATCACCCGATCCGGACGCGGCCGCCGCCTTCTACGAGCGCGTCTTCGGCGCACGCGTCGTCAAAACCGAGGGGCATCCGGTGGTCGCGTACCTCGGCAACACCGGCTTCGCGCTGCACGGCGAGGGCCACGCAACTCCGCATACCGGGATCCGCGTCTCCGAGGAGGAGCGCGCCGCGATCAAGGAGCGCCTCGACGCGGAAGGCATCGAGTCGTGGGAGCACGACCACGGCATTGCAGTCGGCCTCTTCTTCGAGGACCCGGACGGCCGGTTGATCGAGGCGATTACCTACTCAGGTGTCGCGTAGCCGCGCATGCCGTCCAGCAGCAACCCGTAGAAGCGGTCCGCCAGCTCGTCCGTGTCCCGACCCGGCTGGAGCCACGTGTACGCCCAGTTCGCCGCGGACAGGCTGAGCAGCGCGGCGGTCGAGTCGTCGAGATCGGTCCGCAGCTCCCCGAGCTCGCGACCCTCGCGGAAGAGCGCGCGCACGCGATCCTCGTAGCGCCGGCGCTCGGCCACGATCTCGTCGCGCCGCTCGCCCTCGAGGTAGCGCCACTCGCGCACGAAGACCGTCGCCACGTCGAGCTGCTCCGCGACGACGCGCAGGTGGCCGCGCAGCGCGAGCCGGATCTTCTCGGTCGCCGGCAGCTCGTCCGGGATCGCATCGAGCGCGGCGTGGAACGCGTCGGCGCCCTCGCGCATCGTCTCGTAGAGGAGGTCCTGCTTCGACGAGATGTGCGCGTACAGCGACCCCTTCTGCACGCCCATCGACTTCGCGAGGTCGCTGATCGACGTGCCGTGGTAGCCCTTCTCGGCGAAGAGCCTGGCCGCCTCACGGGTTAGCTGCGACTTGCGGGTGGAGATAGTAAACTCACCCTAACGATCGTTCGGTATGAGCGCACGAGAAGACCAATTCCTCGAGTACGTGCAGTCCGGCGGCCAGGTCGAGACGACCGACTGGATGCCGGACGACTACCGCGCGAAGCTGATCAAGTTCATCGAGATGCACGGCAACTCGGAGCTGATGGGCGTCCTGCCCGAGCGCGAGTGGATCCTGCGCGCACCGACGCTCCAACGGAAGCTCGCGCTGACCGCGAAGGTGCAGGACGAGGTCGGCCACGCACAGCTCATCTACCGGGTCGTCTCCGACCTCGGCAAGCCCCGCGAGCACTGCCTCGAGGACCTGATCTCGGGCAGGTCGAAGTTCCACAACGTCTTCCACTACCCGACGAAGACCTGGGGCGACGTCGGCGTGATCGCGTGGCTCGTCGACGCCGCGGCGATCATCAGCCAGAAGGCGCTCCTCAAGTGCTCGTACGCGCCGTACGCGCGGATCATGAAGAAGATCTGCTGGGAGGAGTCGTTCCACATCCTCCACGGGCGAGACGTGATCCTGACGATGATGAACGGGACCGACTCGCAGCGGGAGCTCGTCCAGGAGGCGCTCAACCGCTGGTGGGGGCCGCTGATGCAATTTCACGGGAACCCGATCCCGTCCGAGGACGACCCCATGTTCCTCTGGCGCATCAAGAGCCAGGGCAACGGTGAGGCGCGCCAGCAGTTCCTGGACGGTTACGTGCCTCAGATCTGGGAGCTCGGGCTGACGGTTCCCGACCCGAAGCTACGCAAGGACGATGACGGGGTCTGGGAGTTCAGCGAGCCCGACTGGGACGAGCTCATGCACGTCGTCACCGGCCACGGCCCGAAGACCGAAGAGCGGCTCGGCCTGCGGCGCACGACTCGGGACGAAACCGAGTGGGTGCGCCGCGTCGTTCTTCCCGAAGCGGCGTGATCTACGAGGTCTTCCGGCAGGAGCGCAAAGGGCAGGCGTTCGCGCATGCCGGCTCCGTCGAGGCGCCGAACGAGGAGTTCGCCGAGTGGTACGCCCGCGAGCAGTACGGGCGACGCGGCGAGTCGGTCGCGCTCTGGGTCGTCGCGCGGGAGGCCGTGCACGAGATCGACGAGTTCGTCGACGAATTGGAGCGGAATTACCACCGCGTCGACGGCTATCCGCTCAAGGAAAAGCTGAGGGAGGCACGTGAGCGCGCGAGCCGAGCTGCTGCTGCCGATCGCTGACGACGAGCTGATCCTCGGCTGGCGGAACTCTGAGTGGACGGGCATCGCGCCGTTCCTCGAGGAGGACGTCGCCTTCTCGTCGATCGCGCAGAACGAGGTCGGGCATGCGCGCGCCCTCTACCAGCTCGTCGCCGACGAGCTCGGCACGACGGCGGACGAGCTCGCGTTCGACCGCAAGCCGGACGAGTACCGCTGTTCGTCGTTCGTGGAGCTGCGGCTCGTCCCCGACTGGGCGAAGACGATCGCACGCCACTGTCTGTACGAGGATGCAGACGAGCGGCGGATCAAGGAGCTGATCGAGTCCGACGATCCCGAGGTCGCAGGCCTCGCCGCGAAGATCGACCGCGAGGAGGCGTATCACCGGATGCACTCCCGCATGTGGTTCGAGCGCCTACAGGACGTGCAGCAGTTCCAGGAGGCGCTCGAGGAGCTCCGGCCGATGGTCGTCGAGCGGGGCGAGCATTTGCCCGAGTTCGAGCAGCTCTGGGAGGAGATGACCGAGGTGCGCCGCTCGGTCGCGGGGGCGACGTGGTAACCGAGGAGCGAGTCTGGGAGGCGCTGGCGGAGATCCCCGATCCCGAGATCCCGCCGATCTCGATCGTCGACCTCGGCGTCGTGCGCGATGTCACCGTCTCGAACGGCACCGTGCATGTCGAGTTCACGCCGACGTTCCTCGGCTGCCCGGCGCTCGAGGTGATGCGCGACCAGATGGCCGCCCGGATCCGCGAGCTCGGCGCCGAGCCCGACGTCGAGGTGATCCTCGACGACTCGTGGTCGACGGACCGGATCACGCCCGCGGGGCGAGAGAAGCTCCGAGTGTCCGGGTTCGCGCCGCCCGCGCCGCGCGAGGCCGGCGGGCCGCAGCTCGTCCAACTGCAGAGCAAGGCCTTCAAGTGCCCGTACTGCGGCTCGACCGAGACGCGGCTCGAGAACATCTTCGGCCCGACCCCGTGCCGGTCGGTCCGCTACTGCGACAGTTGCCGCCAGCCCTTCGAGCAGTTCAAGACGATCTGAGCCGTTGAGCGCTGCAGCGGACCTGCGCCGGCTCGTCAACTCGTACCAGGTCTCGCAGGCGATCCACGTCGCGGCGATCCTGGGCATCGCCGACCTGCTCGCCGACGGGGCACGCTCGAGCGACGATCTCGCACAGGCGACCGGGACGAATCCCCGAGCGCTCTACCGGCTCCTGCGGGCACTCGCCGCATTCGGGGTCTTCCACGAGGACGACAGGCGCGTGTTCTCGTTGACCGAGCTAGGCGAGCCGTTGCGCAGCGACGTGCCCGAATCGGTCGCCGGCTGGGCCGCGTTCATCGGCCGTCCGAACCACCGCGACTCGTGGGGCGCACTCGCCGAGAGCGTCAGGACCGGGGAGAACGCCTTCCTCCTTGCCCACGGAGTCAAGGTCTGGGAGTACCGGGCCGAACATCCCGAGGAGGGAGCGATCTTCGACCGCGCCATGGCGGCCAGCTCGAACGTCGTGCTCCGTTCGCTTCTCGCCGGCTACGACTTCGGCCGCTTCGGGACGATCGTTGACGTCGGAGGTGGGAACGGCACCCTGCTCGCGGGGTTGCTCGAAGCCCTTCCCGGTCTCGAGGGTGTCCTGTTCGACCAGCCGCACGTGGTCGAAGGCGTCGACCTGGGCGAGCGCGGCAGCGTCGTCGCCGGAAACTTCTTCGAGTCGGTTCCCGCTGGTGGCGACGCCTATCTCCTGAAGTGGATCATCCACGACTGGGAGGACGAGGAGTCGATCGCGATCCTGAGGAACATCCGCAGCCGGGGAGGGACACTGCTCCTGGTCGAGCGGATCCTCGGGCCGCCGAACGAGACGCCCGAAGCGAAGCTCTCCGACCTGAACATGCTCGTCGGCCCCGGCGGGCAGGAACGAACGCTCGAGGAGTTCCAATCGCTCCTCGAAACCGCAGGGTACGAGCTCGTCGGCACGACCCCAACCGAGAGCGGCATGTTCGTGATCGAAGGCGCACCGGCCGGCTAGAACCGCGCCGGGCCAACGGGTAGGTTTGCGTCATGGCGCGCGTCCTCATCCAGTACTGCCCCGTCTGAGACGGCTATGACGTGCGGGCCGCGAGTCTCGCGGCCGAGTTGAACGACGCAGGACACGAGGCGGTCGCCGAAGAGGGGGCGAAGGGCCAGTACGACGTGTTCAAGGACGGCGAGGTCGTCTTCTCGAAGCAGGAGGAAGGTCGGTTCCCGGAGCCAGTGAGATTCGCGCCGCGCTCGGCTAGGTCCCGAGACCCGATAGCGCGACGAAAAGCAACCACATGATGAGGCCGAAAATGAGCGGGACGATCGGCAGCATCCAGGCAAGGTGCGTCCGAGGAAGCCCATAGAAGGCGAGAAACCCGGCAATCCAGGGGACTCCCACGACGAAGAGGAAGGCCGACCTAAACGGCTCGATCGGCGTGGCAGAAAAACGCGAGCGCTCGGTCGCGAAGCCAGAACGCGCGAGCCAACCGCCGCGAAGCCGACGGCGAGGTGAAGCAGGAACGCGGGGGTCTGGTATCTCACCGCCCGACCGAGGCCGCGCACGTCAGTGTCCGACCGTCAGCCAGAAAAACGCCCCACAAAGCGTGACCAGGTAAGCGATCGCGAGAGGCAGCGCAAACCGCCGAATCACGGATCGCTTTACAAAGAGTGCTTGCGCGATGAACGCCAGCGCAATCGCCGCAGCGAAGGAGAGGCACATCACAGCGAGCGCCGCGCCGCCGCCTTTCGACGCGTGATCCCAGTGCGTGAACCCAGCTTGGGCGTAGTAGCCGTCGTTCTGCCTTGCATACGCGATGATCCAGACAACGCCGGCGGCTGCCAACCAGTCCCGCGGTGAGGTATCCGACGCGTGCATGTGTATCTCATGTTTGCTATCTATAGCAGACGTGAGATAGATGTCAATAGCGGATTTGCTATCATCGCAGAGGTGAGATATGAGCCCTGAAACCTTCGAGAAGCTGCGTGAACGGCTTGCCCACGTCGATTCCGACCAGGGGTGGTTCTTCGCGCAGATCGCGGATCGGGTCGTCGAGCGTCGGAAGGCGCTGGGCCTCTCGCAGAAGGAGCTCGCCGAGCTGACCGGGACGACTCAGTCGGCGATCGCGCGGCTCGAGTCCGGTGGGCGCCCCCCGCGCATCGACACGCTGCTCGGGATCGCCGAGGCGCTCGACTGCGATCTCACCGTCGAGCTGTCGCCGCGCTCGTAGCTAGGAGCCGGTGAAGTCCGGCTTGCGCTTCTCGAGGAAGGCGGCCACGCCTTCTCGGAAATCGTTCGTCTGCGTCGCGGCTGTCTGCAGCTCGGCCTCCAGCTCCAGCTGGTCCTCCAGGCGGTTGCGCGCGGCCTCCGAGAAGAGGCGCTTCGTCATCCCAACTCCCCGCGTCGGCATCGCCGCATACCGCGCGGCGATCTCGGCGGCGCGTTCCGCGAGGGCGTCGCCCTCGACGACCTCCGAGACGAGCCCCCACTCGAGCGCCTCGGCTGCGGTCAGCTTCCGGCCCGAAGTCATCCACCCGAACGCCCGCGCATAGCCGAGCAGCTCGACGACGAAGTACGTCCCGCCGGAGTCGGGGACGAGACCGACGTTGATGAACGCCGGCACGAAGCTCGCTGCATCTGACGCGAGCCGGATGTCGCAGGCGCACGCGAACGAGAGACCCGCACCCGCCGCGGCGCCGTTGACCGCCGCGATCACGGGCTTCTCCAACGCACGGATGGCCAGGATGTTCGGGTGGTAGTTGTCGCGGAGGCGGCTGCCGATGTCGCCGGCCGCCTCACGGAACTCGGTCAGGTCCTGCCCGACGCAGAAGCCGCGCCCCGCCCCGGTGAGGACGACTGCGCGCACCGAAGCGTCCTCCGCCTCGGCGAGCGCGGCGCCGAGCGCCTCGTGCATCGAGGCGTTGAACGCATTCAGCACGTCGGGTCGGTTGAGCGTGATCGTCAGGACGCCGCCGTCGCGGCTCGTCTCCACCTCGGCCATCCGCCGCAGCCTAACGCCGCATTGCTAGCTTCGACCGATGCAGTTCATCTCGGATCCGCCGACCGAATCCGAGGCGCTCGACGCCTATTCGCAGGCCGTGATCTCGGTCGCAGACCGCCTGGCGCCGTCGGTTGCGAGTGTGAAGGTCTCGAGGCGCGTTCGAGGCGGGCGGCGGCTCGACGGAGGCGGGAGCGCGGTCGTGATCACGCCCGACGGCTTCCTGCTCACGTCCGCTCACGTCGTCGCCCGCACCGACGGCTCGGGACGCGCCACGTTCGCCGACGGGCACGAGGATGACTTCAAGGTCATCGGCTCGGACCCGCTCTCCGACCTCGCCGTGCTCCGGCTCGACTCGAACGGACTGACTGCGGCTCAACTCGGGGACGCGGAGAAGCTCAGAGTCGGCCAGCTCGTCGTCGCCATCGGGAGCCCGCTCGGCTTCGGCGGCTCGGTCACGGCAGGCGTCGTCTCGGCGCTCGGCCGCTCGCTTCCGGTCCCTGCCGGTCGCGTCGTCGAGAACGTCATCCAGACCGACGCCGCGCTCAATCCGGGCAACTCCGGCGGCGCGCTCGCCGAGGCGAACGCGCACGTCGTCGGCATCAACACCGCGGTCGCCGGCCAGGGGCTCGGGCTCGCCGTCCCGATCGACGCGACCACGCGCAAGATCATCGGCGCGCTGATGAGCGAGGGTCGATTCCGGCGCGCGTACATCGGAATCGCCGGCGGCTCGCGGCCGCTGCCGCCGAGGGTCGCCTCACGCCTCGGACGCGAGCTCGGCGATCGAGGTCGTCGAGGTCGTCGACGGCAGCCCCGCGGAGACGGCCGGGCTGCGGCCCGAGGACCTGATCGTCGAGGTCGACGGGACCGCGGTCGAGCAGGTGAACGACCTCCAACGGCTGATGGCAGGCGAGCTGATCGGTCAGGCGGCCACGATGCAGGTCGTCCGCGGGGGGAAGTCGATCTCGGTCGAGGTCGTCCCCGCCGAGCTCGGAGTGAGCTAGGGCACTTCTATGTGCTGCTCGTGGTTGAGCAGCTCGACCACGACCTGCACGACGAGAGCGGTCGCCAGGATCCAGACGATCACGAGCGGCGAGAGCGACGACGCGAACGGGATCAGGACCAGCGCGAGCACCGCAGTCGTCACCCGCAGCCAGAAATCGACGGCGAGCCAGTACGGGGGCATGACGAGCTCGACGGCGGCGAGCCCGGCCATCGAGAGCGCGACCCCTGCGCAGATCACCCAGCCGCTGCCGTCGTATGCCGAGTGCCCGCCGGCGGCCAGGATTGCGAGCTTCATTCCGATTCCGAGTGCGGCGAGCCCGGCGATGACCGGATAGTTCGCGTAGACGAAGACGAGCCCGCGCAGGATTCGGCCGCGCCGCCTCAGCGCCGCGAACCCGTACTCCGGGTTGACGAACTCGAAGTAGATCCACCAGAAGGCGGCCGCGCAGAGAAAGCCTCCGATCGCGGCGAACAGCGCCTCCGAGCTCCAGTTCACGTCGCCCACTCCGAGCACGACCGCGAAGACGGACTCACCGAGCACGATGATCGTCAGCAATCCGAGCCGCTCGGGCGCATGCCTCGGATCGACCGGGCCGCTCGGGACCAGGCGCCAGCCGACGATCGGCGCAGATATCTCGACAGTCGAGAGCGAGCGCCCAGATCCAGTAGCGCTCCGGCGCCGGAAACAGGAGCGACGCGAGCCAGACGACCACGGCGGCCGAGAACACTGCGAAGTAGAAGACCGCGATCGCCCGTCCCTGCTCGACATGGCGGATCGCCCGCACGTACAGGGCGAGCAGCATCAGGCGGACGAACACGTACGCGAGCACGAAGCCCCGGGAGGAGCCTGCGAACGCGGCCGGCAAGGTCGTCGCGAGGGCTGCCACTCCGAGCATCGCCGCGAAGATGAAGAGCCGGTACGGCAGGTCGTCCGTGTCGAAGCGGTTGGCGTAGAACGTGAAGCCCATCCAGGCCCACCACACCGGGATGAAGAACGCCAGAAAGCGGAAGAAGCCACCCGCGGTGACGTCGAGCCCCAGCTGGCGTCCGAGCTGGGCGACCGCAACCACGAACACCAGATCGAAGAAGAGCTCGAGCCAGGTCGAGCGCCGCGTTTCGTCGTCGCCGAGCGTCCGCAGGCGAGGCGGCTCGCTCAGACGCCTGAGTGAGGTCAGCGTCTCAATGCGAAGACGAGCCCGAGCACGAACGTGAACGCGATGAGCCGGTTCACGTCCACTGCCGGCTGCCAGCTGACGTCACCGTCCTTGACCACGTAGACGCCGACCGGCTTGGCGCCGATTCCGAAGCCGCCTCCGCCGTTGTCCGCGCTGTCGCCGCCACCGCCTCCTCCGCCGCCGACCTTCGCGGCCGGGATGATGGTCACGCCTTCGGCCTCGATCGGGTCGCCGAACACGCGCTTGACCGAGATCGCGTCTCGCGCACCTTGGAGCAATTCGTCGACGTTGGGCATCTCCTACCTCCCTTTGAAATCCGGTTTGCGCTTTTCCATGAAAGCCGTCAGGCCCTCCTTCGCGTCGTCCGAGGCGAACGCGAGGTAGAGCAGCCGCCGCTCGTACTCGAGGCCGAGCTGGAGCGGGCCCTCGTAGGCGCGGTCGACCGCCTCTTTCGCAAGTCGCGTCGCGATCGGCGCCTTGGACGCGATCTCCTGCGCGACCTTCTTCGCCTCGTCGAGCCACTCGCCCTCGGGAACGACTCGCGCGACGATGCCCGCGGCCAGCGCTTCGTCCGCCGACAGGAACCGGCCGCTGAGAATGACGTCCATCGCGAGCGCCTTCCCCACGGCCCTCGTCAGCCGCTGCGTCCCGCCTGCGCCCGGGAGCACTCCGACTCCCGTCTCCGGCTGGCCGAACTTCGCGCTCTCCGACGCGACGATCAGGTCGCACGCCAGCGCCAGCTCGCAGCCGCCGCCGAGGCAGTACCCGGAGACCGCGGCTACGAGCGGCGTCCAGAGGGCACGAATCGCGTCCCAGCGCTCGATGCGCCGCTGGTAGTAGAGGTCGATTGCGGACGACCGCGCGAGCTCCGCGATGTCAGCGCCCGCAGCGAAGGCCTTGTCGTTGCCGCCGAGGACGATGCAGCGCACCTCCTCGTCGCGGTCGAGCTCCTGGAGCGTCGAGACGAGCTGCTCCATGAGCTCGTCCGAGAGCGCGTTCAGCGCATCGGGGCGATTGAGCGTGATGACGGCAACGGACCCGTCACGCTCGCTGAGGACGAGCTCACTCACTCTTCTTCTCGAGGAAGCGCTTGATCGCGGCCTGCGGCTCCTCGGTCGCCATCGAGAGCGCGAGCCAGTCGCGGGCGTGGTTGATCGTCTCGTGCCAGGCGAAGTCGCGCCAGAAGTTGAGGTGCTGTTTCGCGTAGCGCGTCGTCTGCGGAAGCTTGCGCGCGAGGTTCTCGACCATGCGGTCGACCTCTGCATCGAGCTCTGCGGCGGGCACGACCCGGTTCACGAGCCCCCACTCCTCGGCCTTCGCGGCCGGGATCTCCTCGCACATGAGCACGATCTCGCGGGCGCGCCGGTCGCCGACCATGATCGTCAGCCACTGCGTCGCGCCGCCGGCCGGGACCGATCCGTGCTCGGGCCCGACGTGCCGGATGAACGCGTCGTCGACCATGACCGCGAGGTCGCAGGCCATCTGCAGTTCGTTCCCGCCGCCGACAGCGATCCCGTTGATCCGCGCGACCGTCGGCTTGCCGATCTCACGCAGCCGGTCATGGGCGTCCTTGAACGCGCCGAACCACTTCCAGTACTCGGTCGGCTTGTTCAGGTAGTCCTCTGCCCAGGAGCTGAGGTCGGCACCGACGCAGAATGCCCGCCCGGCGCCGGTGAGCACGACGACGCGGATCTCGTCGTCCCAGGACGCGTCCTCGCAGGCCCGCGCCAGCTCGCGAAGCATCTGGAAGTCGAACGCGTTCAGGATCTCGGGCCGGTTGAACGTGATCGTCGCCCGGGGCGGCGCCTTCTCGTAGACGATCTTCTCGAAGCCGAGCTCGTCCGGCGAAACGGGGCTCGGGTATGTGGGCTCAGTCAACTTCGGCGAAGTGGACGTGGAACGGAATGCCCATCGCCATCCCGTCCTTGCCGGTGGCCATGAACTCGTCCGTGCGGGCGGCGGCCTTGAACGCATCCATGTCCGCGAACTCCCACTCGGCGTAGTACTTGAACTGCGGCTCGCCCATCGGCGCGCCGAAGATGCGGCCGTGCCGGAACGTGGCCCCCGGCACCCGGCGGCACAACTCGACGTGCTGCTCGTAGCGCTCCGGATCGGGCTCGCTCTCGTAGACGACGAACGCTCTGACCATTCGGCCTCCTCGCTTCGGCTGACGCGCCGAGCCTACCGCGCCGTTTGAGATCACCGCGTGCGTGGAATGACGAGGGTCAGCCCTCGAGAAAGGAGGACCGGCTAGTGAGCATTCTCTGGATCATTCTGATCGTCGTAATCATCCTCGTGCTACTCGGCTTCTTCAGCCGTGGGCGCTGGTAGGACCCGACTCACCGACGGATAGGCCGCCCGGCACTTGCCGGGCGGTCGTGTTTTCAGGCACCTTTCATGGGTGCACGGAACCAGCCTCGCCGCCTTTTTCGACCGTGCAGACTCGACCGCACTGCCCGCGCTCGGGGGCATGGCCCGGCCAAACGGGGTCGTGATCGCCAGCGAGCGCTACTTCGCGTTCGCGGGCCGCGACGGCTCGCTCCTCGAGGGCGAGATGCCCGTGGTTCCGCGGTTCGCCCGGCGGATCCCCCTCCTGCGCGGGATCGCCCGGCTCGGGATGTCCGTCTCGCCTCTGCTGCAGCGAGGAGGGGTCGCGGGCCAACTCGAGCGGCTCATCCTGTTCGCGGTGCTGCTGGCGCCGATCGCGTTCGTCTTCCTGTCCGGCCGTGTGGCGCTGGTAGCGGGAATCGTCATGACCGTCGGGCTGATCGCCTGGCTGATGCGTGGCCGGACGCTCTACCTGCACGGCGCCGAGCACCGGGCGATCGCAGCTGCCGAGGAGGGGCAGCTCGGGCGAACCTGGGAGGGCCTGGCACGTCCCTCGCGCTTCTCGCTGCGCTGCGGGACGAACTTCGTCGCGCTCGCTCTGCCGATGTCGCTGCTGGCCGACCGCCTGTGGCCGTTCGCGCCCGCGCTATGGACACCGGTCGTCGTCGCGGTGCTCTCGCTCGGGCTGACCATGGAGCTGTGGCGCGCCGTCCAGAGCTCGACGCTGTCGGCCGCCCGCGCCTTCCTCGTGCCCGGGCTCGCGCTCCAGCGGCTGACGACTCGTGAGCCGGCGATCGAGGAGACGCGCATCGCGCTGACCGCGGTCGCGTCCGTGCTGCGGCGCGAACTGAATTAGGGCGCGCTCTTCGGGGAGCCGGCCGAGGAGCCACCAGCCCACGAGCGGCCCGATCGCGGCGAGCGCGAACCCGCCCTCCCACGAGGTGGAGTCGACCGCGTAGGCAAAGGCGACCGGAACGATGACCCCGGTCACGGAAAGTGTCGTTTGCTGGAATCCGATCGCCGCTCCGCTCCGGGCCAGGCCTGCGAGCTCGGCGGCGGCCGTCACCGAGAGGCCGTTCCAGGCCATCGAGATGGCGCCCGCGACGACCATCACCGGGATCACGATCCCGAGCGGCGCGTGCGTGACGACCGCGGTCAGGAGCACGCCCGCCGCGCTCGCGAGCCCGATCCAGCGCAGCGGCCTGACCCGCGCGTGCAGCGTGTCGGAGATCCGCCCGGCCGAGATGCGCGTCACGACTGCTCCCACCTGCATCACGGCGAGCGCGGCGGCCGCCACGCCGTCGCTCAGCCCGTGCTGGTCGTGCAGGAAGAGCACGAAGAACGACGTCAACGCGATCTGCGCGAACAGGTACAGGCCGCTGCCCGCGGAGAGGAGCCAGAGGCGGCGATCGCGGAGCGTCCACTCGACGTCCTCGGCCTCGAGCTGGGCCGCCGTTCGCGGCGCCTCGCGCACGGCCAGCGCAGCGCACGCGGCAGCCGCGAGACAGAGCGCGCCGAGGAACACGAACGAGGCTTTCAGCCCGCCCGCGGCGTTCACCGCCGGCAGGGCCAGAGCGGCGACCGCGCCGCCGAGAGGAATCGCCGTCTGCCGCACTCCGAGCGCAAACCCGCGCTGCTCCGCCGAGAACCACTGCATCACCGCGCGCCCGCTGGCCGCGTTCACGCTCGCTCCCATCGCGCCGGCGAGTCCGAGCAGCCCCACCAGCATCGCGAAGGACGACGCCCAGCCGGCCGCCGCCGCAAGCACGCCGCAGGCCGCCAGCCCGGTCGCAAGCACGATCCGCTCCCCGACGCGGTCCGCGAGCAGCCCCCACGGCAGCAGCGTCAGGATCGGCCCGACCCAGAAGCTCGAGAGCACGAGCCCGACCTGCGACAGCGACAGGTCGTAGCGGTCGCGGAGCGCCGGCGCGAGCACCGGCAACCCGATCAGGAGCGCCGAGAACCCCGCCTGAGCGGTCGTCCCCGCCGCGAGCACGACCCAGCGGTAGCGCGGGTTGGCGAGTCGTGCCTCCGTGCGGGATAGTTGCGCCAAGTCGAATGAGCAACGTCGAGGACGCCGCAGTCGCAACCTATCCCGCGCTCGCGGTCGAGGAAGAGCGGTCGTTCCTCATGCGCGTCATGGGCTGGATGTGCCTCGGCCTGGCGGTCACCGCCGTCATCGCCTGGGCGATCGGGACGAGCGACCGGGCCGTCACGTGGGTCTCCGATCACCCGATCGTCTTCATCGGGCTGATCATCGCCCAGCTCGTCCTGGTCGGAGCCCTCGCCCTCCGGGTCTCGAAGATGACGCCCGCGGTCGCCGCCGGGGTGTTCCTGCTCTACGCCGGGCTGAACGGCATCACGTTCTCCCTGATCTTCGCCGTCTACACGACGACGTCGATCGTCTCGACGTTCCTGATCACGAGCGCGATGTTCGGCGCGCTCGGCCTCTTCGGCTGGACGACGAAACGCGACTTGTCGTCGATCGGAAGCATCGCCTTCATGGCCCTCTTCGGCCTGATCGCGGCCTCGATCGTGAACCTGTTCTGGGCGAACTCGACGCTGTACTGGGTGACGACGTACGCAGGCGTCGCGATCTTTTCGGCCCTCACCGCGTACGACATGCAGAAGATCAAGCAGATCAACGTCAGAGGGAACACCGGCACCGACGAGGACAAGCGAGAGGCGATCATCGGCGCGCTGACGCTCTACCTCGACTTCATCAACCTGTTCCTGTTCCTGCTCCGAATCTTCGGACGCGAGCGCTAGTTCTCGATCCTGGTCTAATTCGCCGCATGCGGTTCGAGGCGGAGGAGGACTAGAGGCCGCATGCTGGAGATCGTTTCGGGCGAGCTCCGCTTCACGGCGCGCCTCGAGGAGGAGGCCGCCCCCGAGACCGTCGCCGCATTCCGGCGCCTGCTGCCGCTCGAGAGCCGGATCATCCACGCGCGCTGGAGTGGCGAGGCGTGCTGGATCCCGTTCGGCGCGCTCGACGTCGGGTTCGGGCCTGAGAACGCGACCTGCTACCCGGCGCCGGGGCAGATCCTGTTCTACCCGGGCGGCGTGAGCGAGACGGAGATCCTGTTTCCGTACGGAGCGACCGCGTTCGCGAGCAAGGCCGGCGCACTAGCCGGAAACCATTTCGCCACGGTGCTCGAAGGGGCTACAGAGCTCAGCGAGATCGGGCGCAAGACCCTGTGGGAAGGCGCGCAGCCGATCCGGTTCGAGGAGAGCTAGCGACGGAGAACTAGAGGCCGAACGGGTTGAACGGCTTCGGGCTCGTAGAGACGATCACGCTCTTCGTCTCGAGGTAGAGCTCGAGCGTCTCCAGGCCGAGCTCGCGGCCGAAGCCGGACTGCTTGTACCCGCCGAACGGGATGCCCGGGAACGCGGTGAAGGGCATGTTGATCCCGACCGTGCCCGCCTTGATCCTGCGCGCCAGCCGATGCCCGCGCGCCGGGTCGCCCGTCCAGACGGTCGCCATCAGTCCGTAGCGCACCGCGTTCGCCTGCCGGATCGCGTCCTTCTCGTCTGCGAACGGCGAGATCGTGACCACCGGGCCGAAGATCTCCTCCTGGGCAACGGTCATGTCCTGGTTGACGCCCGCGAGGACTGTCGGGGGATAGAACGCGCCCTTGCCGTCTGACGGCTCGCCGCCGGCCGTGACCTCGGCGCCTTCCGCGCGGCCCGTCTCGACGTAACCGTGCACGCGGTCACGGTGCTCGGGTGAGATGAGCGAGCCGACCTGCGTCTCGTTCTCGAGCGGGTCGCCGACCTTGAGGCTCGATGCGGCCTCGCTGAAGTTCGCGACGAACTCGTCGTACGCGGACTGCTCGACGAGGATCCTCGACCGCGCCTCGCAGCTCTGGCCGGCCGAGTAGTAGATCGACCAGACCGAGCTCGGGATCGCGTCCGACATGTCCGCGTCGGCGAACACGATGTTCGGGCTCTTACCGCCGAGCTCGAGCGTGAGCCGCTTGATGCCGTCGGAGGCGTCACGCATGATCTGCGCGCCCGTCTCCGTGGAGCCCGTGAACGCGATCTTGTCGACGCCCGGGTGCTGCACGAGGTAGCGGCCGACCGTCGTCCCCGGGCCGGGCACCACGTTGATCGCTCCCGGCGGGAAGCCGACCTCGGTCGCGAGCTCGGCCATGCGGAGGGCGCTCAGCGGCGTCTGCGAGTCTGGCTTCAGCACGACCGTGCAGCCGGCCGCCAGCGCGGGGGCCAGCTTCCACGTCGTCATCATCAGCGGGTAGTTCCAGGGCACGATCTGCCCCGCGACCCCGACCGGCTCCTTCAGCGAGTAGAAGAGGAGCGAGCCGCCGAGCGGATTCGAGCGGCCGCCGATCGACCCGATCGCGGATCCGTAGAAGCGGAAGTTCTCGACCGCCTGGTTGAGCTCGGCCTTGACCGAGGAAATCGCCTTGCCGACGTTCCGCACCTCGAGCTCGGCGAGCTCCTTGCGGTTCGAGACGAGTGCGTCGGCGAGCGCGTGCAGGAGGCGCGAGCGCTCGGTCGGCGCCGTTCGGCCCCAGTCGCCGTCGAGCGCTGTGCGGGCGGCCTCGACCGCGCGGTCGATGTCGGCCTCGTTCGCCATCGCCACCTTGGCCAGCGGCTCGCCGGTGGCGGGCTCGGTCAGCTCCTTCAGCTCGCCGCCCGATGCCTCCGACGACTCGCCGTTGATGAAGAGCAGGTATTCGCGCTCGGTCGCGACGGCCATCGGCGAGACCCTAGCGAAGCTCGGCCGGCGTGAGCTGCTCGGTGAGCAGCCGCTTGAAACGCCCCACATCGCCGGCGACGAAGTCCTTGCACAGCCGGTGCCCGTTCGGGTACGTCGTGATGTACGAGCGCCACATGGGGTCGTTGATGAAGCTGATCGCGTGCGTCGCCCTGTTCTCCGAGGTCAGCCCCCACTGCATGACGTACTCGCGAGCTTCGTCGACCGAGGCGCCGTCGACATGGAGCTTGAACGCCGCGTTGGTCCCCACCCAGGCGAGGGGCTCATTCGCCTTCAGAACCCGCCGGGATAGCTCCGCGTCGTAGCGGACTCCGGTGTCCGAGACGATCGACGCCGTGACGTCGTAACGCTCCTCGCCGAGCGCGATGTCCGCGGCAGAGCTTGCAATCCCTTCGGAGACGACCGACTGCGGCGTCGGGATCAACACGATCGTCTCCTCGAGCCGGCCCGCCCGCGTCAGGAGCTGTTCCTTCCATGCGTGCTCCGTGTGGTGGCCGGGGTACGTCTCGTGGGCGACGAGCTCGACGACGACGTCGGGGACCATCGGGATGTCGGTGTTGACCTCGATGTGGCTCCTCAGGTCGCCGCGGTAGTAGTTGTACGCCGACCACGGCTTGTCCGTGACGTAGTCGTAGTCGACGGATTCACCCTCGGGCAGCCCGAAAAGCTCGGCCGAACGGCGCGAGAGCTCGTCCGTGAGCCGGGAGACGACCTCGGCCACCCGGTCGGCCGGAATCGCATCGTCTTCGCGCCAGACCCGGTACCGCTCCTCGAGCGAGCCGTTCCCGGGCAGTGCTGCGTCGATCGCCCTGTGCGCCGCCTCGAACTCGGACTCCGGCGTGCGGCGCGGCGGGACGCCGTAGTAGAGCTCGACCTCGTCCTCGAACGAAACCTCTGCTCCGCCGAGCTTGCGCGCTGCGGTCGACAAGCCGACGAGCTGCGCTTCGAGCCACGTGCGGCGGTCGTCTTCCAGGCCGTCGAGCGAGTCGCGCAGCCGAGCCGCGTCCTCTTCGAGCGAGCCGGGGTCGCGCGGCTCCTCGGCGTCGATCCGCTCCTTGATCTCGGCTGGGCCGTAATACGAGTCGACGAGCCCGTCCAGGTGCCGCCCGAGACGCAGCCCGAGCTCGATGTAGTCGACGGCGACGTCGGTCATCGCTCGAAGAGGGCTGCCTGTCCCTGGCCGACCCCGACGCAGAGCGTCGCCAGCCCGTACTTGCCGCCTCGGCGGCGGAGCTCGTGGAGCAGCGTCACGACGAGCCTGGCGCCGCTCATCCCGAGCGGATGGCCGATCGCGATCGCGCCGCCGTTGACGTTCACGCGCTCCGGGTCGAGGCCGAGCTCGCGGATGACGACGAGGCTCTGGGAGGCGAAGGCTTCGTTCAGCTCGACGAGGTCGATGTCGCCGACCTCGACTCCTGTGCGCTCGAGCAGCTTCCGGACCGCCGGCACCGGGCCGATGCCCATCACGCGCGGGTCGACGCCTGCCACCGCGCTCCCGACGAACGTCCCTAGCGACTCCGCGCCGAGCGCCTGCGCCTTCTCCTCGCTCGCGATCACGAGCGCGGCGGCGCCGTCGTTGATCCCGCTCGAGTTCCCGGCCGTGACGGAGCCGTCCGCGCGGAACGCGGGCTTCAGTGTCGCGAGCTTGTCGGCGCTCGTGTCCGGACGCGGATGCTCGTCGCGAACGGCTTCGCCGACCGGCACGAGCTCGTCGTCGAAGCGCCCCGCCTCGGCGGCAGCGGCCCAGCGCTGCTGCGAGCGCAGCGCGAACTCGTCCTGCTCCTCGCGGCTGACGCCGTAGCGCTCCGCCACGTTCTCGCCCGTCTCGCCCATCGACTCGAGCGGGAACAGCTCCTCCATGCGCGGGTTCGGGAAGCGCCAGCCGAGCGTCGTATCCCACACCGTCTGATTCCCGCGCGGCCAGGCCATGTCCGGCTTGGCCATGACGAGCGGCGCGCGGCTCATCGACTCGACGCCGCCGGCGACGAACAGGTCGCCGTCCCCGGCCGCGATCGCGTGGCTCGCGGAGACGACCGCTGAGAGACCCGACGCGCAGAGCCTGTTCACGGTCACGCCCGCGACCGAGTCGGGCAGACCCGCGAGCAGGACGCCCATGCGCGCGACGTTGCGGTTGTCCTCGCCCGCCTGGTTCGCGGCGCCGAAGTAGACGTCCTCGATCTCGCCCGGGTCGACGCCTGCGCGCTCGACGGCCTCCTTGATCACCGCCGCGGCGAGGTCGTCGGGACGCTCACCGGCGAGCGCGCCTCCGTAGCGCCCGACGGGCGTGCGCACCGCCGAGAGGACGACCGCGCGGCTCACCCGGCAGCCGGCCGCGGGCGGCGCACGAGCTCACCGCTGCAGTTCGGGCAGACGTATGCGAGCTCGCCCGCGCAAGCGACGCACCACGTGCACTCGAACGTGCAGATGTACGCCTCGTCGCCCGGAGCGAGCCGCGTGCCGCAGCGCTCGCAGGACCCGCGCATCTCGAGAGCCATGCGGCGAACGCTAGCCGACGAACTCGACCCTGACGGGCTCCGTGAAGGCGCCGATCTCCTCACCGCGCCGCAGCAGCTCGTGCACGGCGCGCCGGCCCTCCTCGCCGTAGTCCTCGGTCAGCTCGTTCACGTACATGCCGACGAAGCGGTCGGCCAGCTCGTCGTCGAGGCCGCGGCCGAACTGGAGCGCGTACTCGAGCGCAGGCTCACGGTTGTCGAGGCCCGCCCGGATCGACTCGGCGAGCACGTCGGAGAGCTCGCGCAGCGTTCCCCGCCCCAGGTCGCGCCGCGCGACGTTCGCGCCGAGCGGCAGCGGCAGACCGGTGTCCTCGAGCCACCACTCGCCCAGGTCGACGATCTTCTTCAGCCCGGCGGTGCCGTAGGTCAGCTGCCCCTCGTGGATGAGCAGACCCGCGTCGGCCTTGCCGGACAGGACCTCGTCCATGATCTGGTCGAACGGAACCTCGCGCCAGTGGAACTCGCCGAGCCGCAGCTGGAGCGTGAGAAATGCGGTCGTCATGCGACCGGGAACCGCAATCTCGATCCGACGGAGGTCGTCTTCGTCGAGCTCCTCGCGGGCGACGAGGATCGGCCCGTACCCGGAGCCCATGCTCGCCCCGTGCGGCAGCAGCACGTAGCGGTCCTGCACGTGCGGGTACGCGTGCAGCGAGATCGCCGACACCTCGAGCCGGCCCTCGAGCGCCCACTCGTTCAGCGTCTGGATGTCCTGGAGCACGTGCTCGAACTCGAACCCGCGCGGGTCGACCTCGCCCTTCGCGAGGCCCCAGAACATGAAGGCGTCGTCGGGATCGGGGCTGTGACCGAGGCGGATCAACAAGGCCGGGCGAGCCTACCTGCCGAAGAACCAGCGCTCGAGCGGGCCGAGCAGCTCTTTGCGCGTGAACGGCGCGATGTGCTCAGGCCGGCCGTCGTCCTCGGACACGCGGGCGTCGTCGTCGAGGATCCCGTTCGCCTGCTCGAGCACGTCCTCGAGCTCGTGCCCCTCGAAGACGTAGTCGTCCGCGCGCGGCTCGTCGCTCGGCCGGTGCTGCGGGTTGACGGCGCGTCCGACGGCCCACACCCCGCCTTCCTTGCGCTCGATCCAGACGACGATGCGCTCCTCGGTCCCGGACTCGTCGAACCCGTGCAGCTCGCGCTCCGCGAACCGCGAAGCGGTCGACAGCTTGCGCATGTGGCCAGGATACAATCGCTCCCGATGGCGCGGCTGGCGGCGTTATTCCGCAATCCGTTCTCGTTTCTCTTCACCCGGTCGAGCCACGAGGACCGGGTGGCGGCATACGTGATCCGGGAGCACGAGCGTGGGCGAGCGCTCGGGGAGATCCTCGAGGACCCGTACGTGCGCAACCGGTGCACGCCGCAGGAAGTGAAACGACTTCTGGACCGGCCGGAATTGATCCGCGCGCTCGGCGACGACGTCGTGTCCCGCGTTCGCACCGAGCAGGTCTAGACCCGCTTCCCGACCTTCCTCTTGTTCGCAAGCTCGATCGCGCGGGCGCCGATCGCTACGTCCCAGGCCGCGAGCCCGTTCGACTTGAAGAGGACGATGTCGTCCGGAGAGCTGCGCCCCGGGACCTCCCCGCTCACGACCTCGTGCAGCTCGTGCACCTCGAGCCAGTCGAGAACGCCGCGATCGACCGGCTCGACCAGGTCTCCCGACTCGATCTTCGCCTGCTCGATCGAGTCGCAGCAGACGAGGACGGCGCGCTCGAGGACGACGTTGTCGAGCTCGCGCGCCTTTGGACGGTTCGCGCCCACGGCACAGACGAGAGCACCCGGCTGCAGCCACTCGCCCCGCAGAACGGGATCCTCCGAGGTCGTGACCGTCACGACGATGTCCTGCTCGGCCGGATCGCGATGACTCTCGCCGGGCTCGGCTCCGAGCTTCTTGCAGAACGCGCGCAGGCTCTTCTCGGTCCGGCAGTAGGCGACGACCTGCTCGATCCCCGGCAGCGCCTCCCGGATGCACGCGACCTGGCTCTCGGCCTGCCAGCCGCAGCCGATCACGCCCAGCGTGCGCGCATCGTCGCGGGCGAGGTGCTTCGCGGCGACCGCGCTCGCCGCGCCCGTGCGCAGCTGGCCCATGCGGTCCGCCTCGATCACCGCTGCGAGCTCGGCCCTGGCCAGGTCGAAGAGCAGGACGACGAACGGCGTGCCCGCAGGCAGGGCCGTGTACGACTTGAGGCCGGCGAATCCCAGTTCCTCGTCCACGGCCGACATGACCGCGAGCGCACCGTCGCCCGCGCGAGTGCGTGCGCGCGGGCGGTTCCGTATTACACCGCGCGCCTGCCGCTCGAAGCACGCCTCGATCGCCGCGAGCGCGTCGGCCGGCGTGAGCAGCTTCTCGATGTGCGCTTCTGTCAGGTAGAGAGGCAGAGCACGAAGCCTATTGCCGCTTCCTCGCGTCGTCCCTGACGACGATCGTGCTGCTGTCGGCGCGAACGACCGCCGACCATGGAACGACGTCGTTCGTGCGTATGCGGGCGCCCGATTCCGGAGCGCCGATCCCGAAGCGTTCGAGCAAGCCGCTCGGTCCGACGACGAGCCCGGTGATCTTCAGCGTGCGCGGTGTGCGCTCGGCCCGGAGATCGTGCACCCGGCCCAGGGCCTGACCCGACTCGGTGGTCACTCGAGTATCGAGGAGGTCGGTGAATCGCATCAGGATCCCGGGATCCACTCGACCCATTTGCGCGCCCGGTCGTCGCCACGCCCGAGCCGAAGCTCCCGGGCCGCCTTCCGAAGATGCACGGCCCCGTCGATCTTCTCGACCTCCTCCCACGGCACGCGCACCGTTCTGCCGGGCGTGACGAACGCCGCAACGCGTCCCAGCCAGCCGCGTCCCTTCCAGACCGGCGGTCCGACGAGGATTGCCGTCACACGTGGCTCTCCGTCGCGGAGCCCCTCGAGCTCGAGGTCGTCGACGTTGCCGCAGCGTCTGCCTTCGCAGTCGACGAGCTGATGGTCGAGCAGACCCAGACCGACGTCGAGCTCCTGCGCCGAGCTCATCCCTGTCCCTGGTGCGTGATGATCATCAGTGGAATCGCCGTGATCGAGACGATCAGGATCACGACGAGATACAGCAGCCCGAATGTATTGGCGAGCCGGCCGTTCACGTACTGCCCCATGTACGCACGATCGTTCGCGACGAGCAGGATCGGGATGTACGTCAGCGGCAGCGCGACGACGGAGAAGATGACCGCGTACTCGGTGACGAGCACCGGATCGACGCCGGTCATGATCACGAGCAGGGCCAGGAAGAGCAGGACGATCCACGCGAGCGTGAATCGGGGCGCGTCGCTCGGGCGGCGCCCCTTGCCCCACTCCCACCCGAAGAACTGGGCGACGTTGTACGCGCCGGAGAAGCACGTGTCGATCGCCGCACCGCCCACGGCGAACAGGATGCCGACGAGCGCGAGCAGCAGGCCGATCGTTCCCAATGGAACCTGCGCACTCAGAGCAACGGTTCCGATGAACTGCGGCTCGACGCCCAGAGGCAGGAAGAGCGCGGCTGCGCCGATCATCAACGCGAGCGACAGCGTCCCACCGAGGCTGTACCCGATGATCGAGTTCGCCCTGTTCAGCCCGAGATCCTTCGGCGTCCAGCCCTCCTCGACGACACCCGACGAATAGAAGTAGACCTCGTAGGGAGTCATGGCCGCTCCGAGCAGTCCGACCGCGAAGTAGGCGTACACGAGCTTGTCGGAGGAGCCGTTCACGTGCGGCACGAATCCCGTGGCCACGTCGCCCCAGTTCGGGTGCAGCTTGATCGCGGCGACCACGAACACGAGCAGGGCGAGCCCGCCGTAGCCGAAGACCCGCTCGATCCATTCGAACGGTGTCGCCCAGATGACGACCCCGAGCACGGCGATGCCGAGCACGATCAACACGCGGTAGGGAAGCCCCGAGAGGAGCTCGAGAGCGAGCGCGACGCCGCCGACTTCGGCCGCCAGGGTCATGAGGTTCACGATCTGCGACGCGACGAGAGCTCCGAAGCCGACTCCGAAGCCCAGGCGCTCGCGGATCGCGTCGAACACCGGCCGTTTCGAGACGGCGGCGACGCGGCCGCACATCTCCGAGTAGACGATGATCCCGACGACTCCGACGACGATCACCCAGAGCAGCTGGTAGCCGAGGGTCGCGCCCGCCTCGACGTTGAAGACGAGATCGCCGATGTCGACGAAGCCGCCGATCGCGGCCAGGATGCCGAGCGCGATCTGAAAGATCTTGTTCATTGCGCGCGGCGCTCCGCGACTGCGGCGTCTCGCTCGAGCTGGTGCTCGATGCTGCGCGCGCCTGCACGGTCACCGGGGTCATCGCCCAGCCTGGCGAGCTGGTCCGAGACGCTCGACGCCAACCTCGCAGCCCGGACGCGATCGCGCTCGGCCGCACCGCTCGCCTGCGCTGAAGACAGCTGGGCCTCGACCTTGCGCACCGCCTTGTCGAGGTAACCGGTGTGGACGCGGACGAAGACGTCGGTCGTCCGGCCGTCGGCCGCACCGTCGGCGACCAGTGCGCCTTCGGCGGCGAGCGACTGGATCGCCGCGAACTGCTTCTGCACGTCTTTCTGCGAGACGGAGCCACCCCCGCCGCAGCCGGCCGCGGCCAGGAGGACGACGGAGATCAGGAGTAGGCGCGCGAGCACGCCACGCCAGTACCCGCTTCAGAGGATTCCGACTCGGTCGCCGCTAAACTGACTGTCCCTGCGCCCGTAGCTCAGGGGATAGAGCGCTGCCCTGCGGAGGCAGAGGTCGCATGTTCGAATCATGCCGGGCGCACTTCGCTGCGCTCGCTGGCGCTCGCTTGCTTCACGGGGGAAACCCGGTTTCCCCCGTGGGCCCCCTCGTTGGGGTCCACGAGTGAAACGGCGCCGGCAGAGCCGGCGCCTCTTGGGTCAGATGCGGTTCAGTACTTCGACGAAGTCGACGTCTGGAGGGCGCTCGCACTATCGAGTATTGCCCGTGGTGGTGAGACAATGTGCCGGTGGGATCAATCGACGAACTGCCGGTCGGAACTGTCACCTTCCTGTTCACCGACATCGAGGGCTCGACACAGCTGCTCAAGCGGCTCCGTGATCGCTACGGGGAAGCGCTCGAGGATCACCAGCGGATCCTGCGCAAGGCGTTCGTCGAGAACGGCGGCCACGAGATCGACACGCAGGGGGATTCGTTCTTCGTCGGCTTCCGCCGTGCCAAGGATGCGGTGTCCGCCGCGATCGCCGGCCAGCGCGGGCTCGCGGAGCACGCGTGGCCGGACGGCGCCGAGCTCCGCGTCCGCATGGGGATTCACACCGGCGAGCCCGCGGTCGGCGGAGAACGCTACGTAGGTTTCGGTGTGCACCGTGCGGCGCGGATCTCCGCTGCCGGGCACGGCGGCCAGGTGCTCGTCTCGCAGACGACGCGCGAGCTCCTCCGCGACGACCCGATCCCTGCCGTTTCGCTTCTGGACCTCGGAGAGCACCACCTGAAGGACATGGACGAGCCAGAGCGGCTCTACCAGCTCGGCGCGCCGGGGCTCCAGGAGGAGTTCCGTGAGTTGAAGACAGCGCGCTCACGGGCCCTTCGAGGGTCGCGAGGGAGAGCTCGCCGAGGCCGCGGCCGAAGAGATCGCAAGAAGTTGGCGGAGACCCGGGCGCCGCGTTCTGATCGCGGCGACGCTCGCGGCAGCGGTCGTTGGTGCCGCCCTCGGAGTGCTCCTGACGTACGGCGGCGGGTCGGCAGCCGACGCGTCGGTCGGAGCGAACGAACTTGGGGTGATCGACGAGGCGAGCGGCAAGATCGTGTCCTCGATACCGGTGAGCGGACCGCCCGGAGCAGGTCGCCGCCGGCGCCGACGCCATCTGGGCCACGAACGCTGCCGACAACAACGTCTTACGCATCGATCCCTCCACGAACGACCTCGTGCAGACGATCCCGGTCGGAGGCGGACCCGCCGGCGTCGCGGTCGGCGAAGGCGCGGTCTGGGTCGCCAACGGTCTCGACGGCACCGTCTCGCGGATCGACCCGACGGTCAACCAGGTCGTAGGCGAACCGATCAGGGTCGGCAACGGCCCGACCGGCGTGGCCTACGGCGAGGGCTTCGTCTGGGTGACGAACTCCGCCGACGGCACGGTCTCCCGTATCGCGCCTGGAACCGGCCGGGTCAGGACGTTTCCAGCGGTCGTGGGTGCGTCCGGGGTGGCCGTCGGCTTTCATCGCGTCTGGATCACGTCTCCGCCGTCCGCGAGCGTCGTTGAGCTCGACCCGCAACACGGGTCGGGTTGGTGAAGTAGGATCCCTGTCGGCCACGACCCGGACGCCGTAGCGGTGAGCCCCGCAGCGGTTTGGGTCGCAAATCGTGCCGACAACACCGTGTGGAAGCTCGACCGCAAGGGCTCTCTCCAGGGCCTGATTCCTGTCGGCCGAGGTCCGATCGGAATCGCCGCCGACGCAGAGAGCGTCTGGGTGGCCAACGGGGCCGGCCGAACACTGGTCCGCATCGACCCCAAGACCGACAAGCTCTCGAAGCCTGTGCGACTGCGCAATCCTCCACGAGGCCTCGCAATCGCACCGCAGGGCGTCTACGTCGCGGTTCGATCAACCGGGCTCGAGCACCATGGCGGGACGCTCCGGGTTCTGACCACGATTCCGGTGGCTTCGGTCGACCCGGCCCTGGCGGGGTTCGCTCCCGGGTCGATGCTGACGATGACGAACGACGGGCTCGTGGCCTTCCGGAAGGTCGGCGGCGTCGAGGGCTCGCAGCTCGTCCCGGATCTCGCGACTCGCACTTCCCACCCCGACGGACCGCGGCACGACCTACACGTTCTATCTGCGGCCCGGGATTCGCTACTCGAACGGGAAGCTCGTCCAGCCCGAAGATTTCAGGCGGGCGATCGAACGCCTCTTCGAGGTCGAGGGTTCGGTAGGCGCCCGGTCTACTTCGGCGGAATCGAAGGGCGCCGATCGCTGCCTCCCGACGAAACCGTGTGATCTCTCGCGCGGAATCGTCACCGCCCGAACGGCGAGGACAGTCACCTTTCGGCTGACCGCCGCCGACGCCGATCTTCTCCAACAAGCTGGCGCTCTCATCGGCGGTCGCCGTACCAGACGGAACCCCCGGACATGACCTGGGAACGCACCCTGTCCCTGCGACAGGGCCGTACCGGATCGCAGGGGTTGTGCGAAGAAGCTGAAGACGGTTCGACTCGTCCGCAACCGGGGCTTCCGCGAATGGTCGGCCGACGCGCAGCCGAAGGGATTTCCCGACTCGATCTCCATCTCTTGGCCGTTCGCGGACGCTCGAGTACGTCAAGTTGAGCGTGGTGTCGCCAAGGTAGAGCATGAAGTCGCCGATGTCTCACTCGGGATCGGCATCCCAATGCCGAAGCCCGAACTCGACCGACTCGCGGTTCACTACCCGAGCCAACTCCACCTGAGCACGCACGCCGGCACCTCCTTCTACTTCCTCAACACCCGCGTCCCACCCTTCAACGACGTTCGGGCTCGCCTTGCCGTCAATGCTGCCTTCGACCGCAAGAAGTACGCGCTGCAGCAGGGACGCGGGTTCACCCTGACCTGCCAGATCCTGCCGCCGAACATTCCTGCCTACCGACCCACTTGCCCACCTCCCTACGGCGGCGCAGGACCTCGCTTTCGCACGACGACTCGTCAAGCGCTCCGGCACAGTCGGCACTCCGATCACGGTCTGGGTGCTCGCCCCGATCGCCGGGCAAGCACGCTACGTCGTCTCGGTGCTCAAGTCCATCGGCTATCGGGCACACCTCAAGCCGACGGGCCCGCCGCTGGCCTACTACAAGCAAGTGTCGGACTCACGGCTGAACATCCAGATGGGATACATGAACTGGGCCGCCGACTATCCGTCGGCAGCTGCCTTCATTGCGCCACTACTCAGCTGCGACGCTTTCAAGCCTGCCGCGCCGCTGCAAAACACCAACTACTCCGGATTCTGCGACCACTCAATCGACGCGCAAATGAAACAGGCAGCCGACGCTCAAGTGGACGATCCACCGGCCGCAACGAAGCTCTGGCCCCAGGTTGAGCGATCCATTCTCGCGCAGGCGCCGCTCCTGCCCGTCTACAACCGAAGCGACGTTGATTTCGTCTCCAAGCGCGTTGGCAACTACCAATACAACCCACAGTGGTACGTGCTGCTCGACCAACTCTGGGTGAAATAGAGCCGGTTCGAATCATGTCCCTCTGCCACTTCGCTGCGCTCGCGTGCACGCACACGAGGACCGAATGGTCCGGCCAGGCCTGGCCGTGGGTCAGGTGAGGTTCAGTACTTCGAAGTCGTCGTCGTCGAGTCTGACGACGAGGAGGACGAGCCCGACGTCACGAGGGCGCCGATCATGCCCTGGCTCTGGTGGAACGTGCAGACGAACTTCAACGCTCCGCTCTGCGGGAACGTGACCTCGGTCTCGGTCTCGTCCCCCGGCTGGATCTCCTTGTTGATGCTCTGCTCGGCGATCGTGAACGTGTGCTCCGTGTTGCCCTCGTTCTTGAGCTCCAGCTCGACCTTCTGGCCGGGCTTGCCCTTCAGGATCGTCGGATTGAAGTAGTAGTCGTCGAGCTCGATCTCGACCTTGCCGGACTCGTTCGAGACGTCCTTCACACCGTGGCTCTCGACCTGCTTGCCGCCGATCGTCGTCGAGGTCGTCGACTCGCTCTCGCTGGTGGTGCTGCCGCTGCTGCTGCTCTTGCTGCTGCCGCCACAGCCGGCGGCCGCGAAGACGAGGAAGAGCGCAGCGACCATCACAACTCCCTGGATTCGCTTCATCGGGGGTTCCTACGCCGGAAGTGTCCGAGCGGTTTTCCCGCTCGCCCCGACCACGAGCTCGGCATCGTTCGGAACCTCGACACGGACATAACCTAGCGCGCGGTCCGCGACCGCACTCGTGACGCGGCCGACGACCTTGTCGCCGTGGCGGATCTCGTCACCCGGCTCGGCGCCCTCGACCTGGAGCACGCGCAGGGTTCGGTTGACCTTTCCGCGGTGGCGCAGGCGGGCGATCGGCTCCTGGCCCGGATAGCAGCCCTTCGTGAACGAGACGTGCGTCTCGTCGAGGCCCGCTTCGGCGGGAAGGATCGTGTCGTCGACCTCCTTGCCCCAGGCCGGGGCCGCGGACTCGATCCGGATCCGTTCGACCTCGTCGGCGGAGAGGGTCGGCGCGACGTCTACGTCGAGCAGCTCCGAGCCCGGCTCGCCGAGCTCATCGTTCGGAATGCCTCCGTCCTCGCCGAAGACGACGACCGACGTGTGCTCCTCCAGCTCGATCTCGACCTTGGCCGCGAACCTCGCGCGGAGCAGCGTCGCGCCGACCGTCTCGCCGAGCCCCGGCTCGGTCAGGAGCAGGAAGTCGTCGTCGGCACGGCGCACGACGACGAGCGGTGCGATCAGGCGGGCCTTCGGCGTGAGCAGCATGGCGCGGCAGGGCGCCTCGCGTCACGTCGTTCGAGAGCATGCGCTGGAGGAAGTCCTCCGCGTCGGGGCCTGCCACCCGAAGGTAGTCGCGCGGCCGGGCCGCGACTCTGCGCGTCACTGTCGCCATGGTCACTAGTGTAGGAATCGTGTTCCGGTCGAAAGCAGAGCAGAAGGTCGCGGACGCCGGCTACGACCCCGCGCGACTGCCGCCCGGGCAGTACCTGACCGAGAAGTGGCCCGTGCTGCACGCGGGCGACGTGCCGCAGACCGACCTCGCAACCTGGGACTTCAAGGTCTCCGGCGAGGTCGAGAATCCGGTCACGCTCACGTGGGACGAGCTCAAGGCGCTGCCCGCGACCGAGGTGACGACCGACATCCACTGCGTGACGCGCTGGAGCCGCTTCGACACGAGCTTCCGGGGCGTGAGCTGGGCGACGCTGGCCGAGCTCGTGAAACCGAAGCCGAGCGGCCGCTTCGTCGTCGCCCACGCCGAGCAGGGCTTCACGTCGAACGTGCCGATCGCGGCGCTCGAGGACGAGCACGCGCTGATCGCGTACGAAGCCGACGGCGAGCCGCTGACGCCGGACCACGGGTGGCCGCTCAGGCTCGTGATCCCGAGCCGCTACTTCTGGAAGAGCGCCAAGTGGCTGCGCGGCATCGAGCTCGTGCCGTCGGACGAGCCCGGCTTCTGGGAGCGCTACGGCTACCACAACGACGCCGACTATTGGAAAGAAGAGCGGTACGAGTTCTAGCGAGGGACAGGCCCTCGCTACGCGCTAGTGCTTGATCACGTACGACTTGTTCAGATCGATCGCGGCCGCCAGAAGGAGCGTCCCCGCCCACCAGTTGACCGGGTCGAACGTGATCGCTTCCTTGTCTCCGATCAGGTCGGCGACGAGCCAGATCACGAACCAGAGCAATGTCATGGGCGAAGCATCTCAGGAACACCCGATCGGGGGATGGGTGGCCCCCACCGCGGGCCGATACCGCAAGTACCCACCTCCCCCATCCTTATGCGGATCCACACTCCGAACCGCATTTGTGAACAAAAGGCCGGCGCTTAGCCGGCCTTTCTGTTTGTCCAAAAAGAGAGAGGGCCGGCGAACCGGCCCTCTCGGTGGAACCGAGTCCCGGAGGACTCGTTACATCATCCCGCCCATGTCCGGCATACCGGCGCCGGCGCCGACCGGGTTCTTCTCCGGCGGCTCGGCGACGATCGCCTCGGTGGTCAGGATGTTCTTCGCGATCGACGCCGCGTTCTGCAGCGCCGAGCGCGTGACCATCGTCGGATCGATGATCCCGGCCTTGACGAGATCCTCGTACTCACCGGTCTCGACGTTCAGGCCGTGGCCCTTCGTCCCGGTGCGGATCTTGTCGATCACGAGCGATGCCCTCGAGGCCTGCATTGTCGGCCAGCTGACGGATCGGCTCCTCGAGCGCGCGCATGACGATCTGCGCGCCCGTCCGGTCGTCGCCCTCGAGCTCGTCGGCCTTGATCGCCGAAGCCGTGTTCAGGAGTGCGACGCCACCGCCGGGGACGATGCCCTCCTCGAGGGCTGCCCGCGTGGCCTGCAGCGCGTCCTCGACGCGGTGCTTCTTCTCCTTCATCTCGGTCTCGGTCGCAGCGCCGACCTTGATCACCGCAACGCCGCCGGCGAGCTTCGCCAGCCGCTCCTGCAGCTTCTCGCGGTCGAAGTCGGAGTCCGTGTTCTCGATCTCGGACTTGAGCTGCTTGATCCGCGCCTTGATGCCGTCGGACTCGCCTGCCCCGTCGATGATCGTCGTCGAGTCCTTGTCGATGACGACGCGGCGGGCCTTGCCGAGCTGCGAGAGCTTCGTGTTCTCGAGCTTGAGGCCCATCTCCTCGGTGATCACCTCGGCGCCGCTGAGGATCGCGATGTCCTCGAGCATCCGCTTGCGGCGGTCACCGAAGCCGGGCGCCTTGACGGCGACCGCGGTGAACGTGCCG
The DNA here is from genome assembly GCA_963812695.1 of uncultured Actinomycetes bacterium. Taxonomy (GTDB): domain Bacteria; phylum Actinomycetota; class Thermoleophilia; order Gaiellales; family Gaiellaceae; genus VAXT01. The sequence goes on along the minus strand of CAWEWD010000002.1, from coordinate 34,771 downwards.
CGGAGCTTGTTGACGACGATCGTGGCGAGCGCCTCGCCCTCGACGTCCTCCGAGACGACCAGCAGCGGCTTGCCGGACTGGATGACCTGCTCCAGCACGGGAAGCAGGTCCTTGACGGCCCCGATCTTCTGGTTCGCGACCAGGATGTACGGGTCCTCGAGGACGGCCTCCATGCGCTCGGCGTCCGTGATCATGTACGGCGAGAGGTAGCCCTTGTCGAACTGCATGCCCTCGGTGAACTCGAGCTCGAGGCCGAAGGTCTGGCCCTCCTCGACGTTGACGACGCCGTCCTTGCCGACCTTCTCGATCGCGTCGGAGATGACGTCGCCGATCTCGCGCTCGCGCGCGGAGATGGTGGCGACCCGGGCGATGTCCTCCTTGCCCGAGATCTCCTTCGACTGCTTCTGCAGGTCTGCGACGACCTGCTCGACGGCAACCTCGATCCCGCGCTTGAGCGCGATCGGGTTCGCACCAGCGGCGACGTTCCGCAGGCCCTCGCGGACGATGGCCTGAGCGAGCACGGTCGCAGTCGTCGTGCCGTCGCCGGCGACATCGTTCGTCGCCGTTGCGACCTCGCGGACGAGCTGAGCGCCCTGGTTCTCGAAGACGTCCTCGAGCTCGATCTCGCGCGCGATCGTGACGCCGTCGTTCGTGATCGTCGGTGCGCCGAACTTCTTGTCCAGCACGACGTACCGACCCTTCGGGCCAAGGGTGACCTTGACCGCGTCGGCGAGGGTGTTCACGCCGCGCTCGAGTGAGCGCCGCGCATCCTCGTCGAACTTCAGCTCCTTGTGAGCCATTGAGTACCTCCCTCAGAAAGTTGTGACTTAGGCGGACGCGCCTGCGAGCTCCTTCTTCTTGCTCGCCTTGGCCTTTGCGACCTTCGCGAGCACGTCCGACTCGCGGAGGATCAGAACGTCGTCGGCGCCGAGCTTGATCTCGGTGCCGCCGTACTTCGAGTAGATGATCTCGTCGCCCACGGCGACTTCCATCGGGACGACCTCGCCCGAGTCGTTGCGCATGCCCGGGCCGACTGCGAGGACGCGGCCGCGCTGCGGCTTCTCCTTCGCGGTGTCGGGCAGGACGATGCCGCTCGAGGTCATCTCCTCTTCCTCGAGCGCCTCGACGATCAGACGATCGCCCAGCGGCTGCAGATCCATTCAGGACCTCCTGTTCTCTGTACTTTGTGACAGTGTCTGGCACTCCTGCGGCGCGAGTGCCAGGGTATTCTAACCGTCCTCCGCGCGGCTGTGCAAACGGAATCGTCCGCGAGAGGGGCGATAGGTCAACGCGGGGCGGTAGAGCCGTGTTACAAACTCTCGATGCGTCGAGAGTTCTCCGCCGGCGGAGTCACGATCAGGCGCCTACGTGGCGAGTGGGTCTTCGCCGCAATCCGTCCGGGAGGCAAGAAGCCCGGGATCTGGGCACTCCCGAAGGGGCTGATCGACGAGGGCGAGAAGCCGGACGCGACCGCTCTGCGCGAGACCGAGGAGGAGACCGGCATCCAGGCGCGGCTCGTGACGAAGCTCGGCGACATCCGCTACGTCTACACATGGGAGGGCGAGCGCGTCTTCAAGGTGGTCAGCTTCTACCTGCTCCGCTACTCGAAAGGCCGCCTCGGCGAGATCGAGCCCGAGATGCGGATCGAGGTCGACGAGGCGCGCTGGCTGCCGCTCGCGGACGCTCCGAAGCTCCTCGCCTACGGCGGCGAGCGCCAGATGGCCGAGAAAGCCCTCGCTTTCGTCCGTGACAACGGCTTATGATCTCCGCGCCCTTCGTGTCCTAGCTCTCCGCCGCTCATGTACGCCCTCAACTTCTATTCGCCGATCGTGGCCGACCAACTGCGTTCGCGCCGCAAGACGGCGACGATCCGCCTCGGGGACAAGTCCCGGAAATACAAGAAGGGGATGGTCGTCCAGGTACTCGTCGGGGCGCGCTACGGGCCGCGCGAGAAAGTGTTCGACGCGGTCATCGACAAGGTCGAGGTCAAGACGCTCAACGAGCTCTCGCCGCGCGACATCGAGCACGACAACCCCGAGATGCGGCGTCCCGAGGAGCTCGCCCTCTTCCTCGGACAGCTCTACAACCGAGACGTCACGCAGGAAGAAATCGTCACGCTGATCCGCTTCTCCGAGATCCGGGCCTAGCGCGGCGGATCGGGCCGCCGAAGGCTGTCGGCGGGCGCAGTTCGGCGCTGCACACCTCGCACTCGACGGCGAACGCGGAGCTGAAGCGCGCATTGCACTCCGGGCAGCGGGAGCGGATCTCGCCGCCGCACTGCGGACACTTCGCCGGGAGCTCGCCTTCCGACTCGTCGAAGTAGCGTTGCGCGAATCCACACGTCAGGCAGAAGGCGACCCAATCGCCGAGCGTCTTGCGCCGCTCCTCGCGGAGCCAGTCGGAGGCCTTGCCCATCGCCTGTGATGCTAGAAGAACGCGATGGCACCGCTGATGGAACGAATCTCGTGACCGCGATCCAGTACGTCGGGCACTCGACCGTCCTGATCGAGCTGGACGGGGTCCGGCTCTTGACCGATCCGTTGCTTCGCCGGCGTGTCGCACATCTACACCGGCGATCGCCGATCGATCTCGAGTCGCTTCGAAGCGTGGACGCGGTCCTCATCTCGCACGCACACCGCGACCACCTCGACCTGCCGTCGCTGCGACAGCTCGACCGCACGGCGACCGCGGTCGTACCCCGCGGCCTCGAACGTCCCGTCCAGCGGCTCGGTTTCGAGCGCACGGTCGTGATCGACGAGGAGGAGTCGGTCACGTTCGGGCCGGTAGAGGTTCGCGCCACCCACGCGGAGCACGACGAGCGGCGCCGCATCGGACGGCTGCGCGGAGCAACGCTCGGTTATGACATCAGCGGGTCGCACCGCATCTACTTCGCCGGCGACACCTCGCTCTTCCCGGAGATGGACGGGCTCGTCCCGGACCTCGACCTGGCGCTGATCCCCATCTGGGGGTGGGGCCCGACGCTCGGCAGCGGCGAGCATCTCGACCCCGCCGGCGCCGCGGAGGCGATCCGTATGCTCCGCCCGCGCACGGCCGTTCCGATCCACTGGGGCACCTACCGGCCGCTGCACCACGGGGTGCTGCACGAGCCCGATTTCCTCACCGAGCCGGCAGAAGTGTTCGTCCGCGAGATGGCGAAGACAGCGCCCGAGGTCGAGGTGCGCGTCCTGAAGCCCGGCGAGCGACTCGAGCTCTAGGGCGGGCCGGCGGCGACCCGGGCGGCCGCGACCTTTTCCCGGCGGGCCTTCGTCAGCTCCTGGATGAAGATCTGAACCGTCGCCGCGAGCGGCACCGCGGTCAGCGCGCCGAGCACGCCGAGCAGCGCTCCGAAGAGCGTGACCGCGACGATGATGAAGAAGCCCGACAGGTTGACGGCCCGGCCCTGGATCTTCGGCGTGAGGATGTTGTTCTCGACCTGCTGGTAGACGAGGACCACGATCAGCATCACGATCGCGGCGCCGATCCCCGACTCCGCCCAGATGGCCGGAACGAGGATGAAGCCGGCCAGGGTCGCACCGAGGTTCGGGATCATGTCCAGCAGCCCCGCGATCACGCCGAGCCCGAGGGCGAAGCTCGAGCCCAGGAGCCACGCCGTCACGCCCTGCGTCGTACCGGCGATCGTCGCGATGACCACGACGCCGATCGCCCACCGCGAGACCGACTCCGTCACGCGCTCCCAGACCCCGAGCCAGCGCTCGTCCTCGCCGGGCATGAGCACGCTCCCGAGCGCCCGCTTCATGCTCGGGACATCGCTCAGGAAGAACAGGCAGATGAAGAGGATCGTGAATCCGATCAGGAAAATGCTGAAGAAGTCGCCCGCGATGCCCAGCACTTGGGAGACGGCATCCGGAACCGAGGCGGAGGTCTTGGCCGCTCCCTCGTGCAGGTTCTTGCCGATCCCCGTGTCGCCGAGCCAGGAGAGCTCGTCGGAGGAGCGCAGCTGGTCGATCGTCTGCGGTAGGTCGTGCAGGAAGTCCCGCACCGAGCCGACCATCGGCACGAGGAAGAGGAGCCCGATCAGGACGACGCCGATTGCGGTGCCGAGCACGGTCACCGTGGCAGCCAGGCCGCGGGACCAGCCGGTCTTCCGGATTACGAAGCGCACCGGGAACTCGAAGACGAGCCCGAGGAAGATCCCGATGAACACGATCAGGAACGTGTCCCCGATCGCGACGAACGCACCGAGAACGCCGATCGCCGCCGAGACGACCAGGATCGTCCGGATCGGGATCAGCAGCTCGCGCTTCTCGACCGGGCCGGCCATGCGCGGAGCCTAATCCTCTGAGCCGGGCACCGTCCTGCGTCGGTGCTTACCTCCGTCGTCGTGATGTCCCGCATGCAGGAGCTCGCGCTGAGGCGCTTCGAACGGGCCTTCGAGCGCGGCCGCATCCTCTGGTACCTGATGCTGTGCATCGTCGGGTTCGCCGTCGGCTGCGCGGTGTTGATCCGGCTCGTCGACCCGCACGACTTCCCCACGATCGGGCTTGCGCTCTGGTGGGCCGTGATGACCGTGACGACGGTCGGGTACGGCGACATCGTGCCCACGACAGCGCCCGGACGCATCGTGGCCGCCGCGTTGATGGTCACCGGCTTCGCCTCGCTCTCGCTGCTCACCGGGTTCGTCGCTTCGCTCCTCGTCCACCGGCGCGCCGCGGCCGATGCGGAGTCCGGGTTCACGAGGATCGAGCAGCGCCTCGAGGAGATCGAGCGGCTCGTCCGGAGCGACGTCCGCCTAGGGCGTTGCCTCTTCGATGAGCTGCGGCGGGCGGTGGCGCTTCCAGGTCGCGCCGGCGAGCAGGCCGAGCAGGAGCGTCGGGACGATGGTCAGGAACCGGTAGACGAGGACCGCCGTGACGACCTGCGCGTTGCCGCCGCCGAAGCCTACGAGCGCAGTCGTCAGTCCGAGCTCGACGATGCCGAGGCCGCCCGGGGTGATCGGAATCGACCCGATCAGGCGAATGAGGGCCCACGCGGCGAACGCCTCGATCAAGGTCACCTGACTCGGTGGGACGTCGAACACCCGCAAGCATGCGAGGAGCACGAAGAACACCGTCAGCTGCCCCGCGAGCGTCGCCGCCGTGAGGACGTGCCAGCGGCGGCTGAGCAGCCCGACGGCCTCGGCCCGGAACCCGGCGAACGTCTCGCCGGTCCACGAGACCGGCCCGCGGCGGAAGATGCGCAGCGCCCAGGAGGCAATCCTCGCGCTCAGGTTCCCGGCCCAGCGCGCGAGGCGGCGGCTCGAGAGCCCGGCGGCGTATGACGCAGCCGCGATCACGAACACGCCCAGCCCGATGAGCGCGACGGTCTTCAGCAGCGAATGGTGTTCGCCGACGATCGTGAGCAGCGCGAGCGCCAGGCTCGGCAAGCCGAGCATGATGAACTGGTTCCACGTGCCGGTCAGCGCGACCGCGAGCGTCACGTCCTTCCGCTTGAAACCCCAGCTCCGGAGCATCCCGTAGGAGAGCGCGACCCCAACCGCCGGCCCGCCGGGGGCGAGATAAGTCGACGCGCTGCTCGACATCGAGACGACGAACGCGTTCCGGTAGCTGATCCCCGGAAGCGCGGCCTGCCACGGCGGGGCGTAGGTCGCGAGGTTGAACGCCGTCGCGATGAGGAGGAACCCGACCTGCGACCACGAGAGTTGCTTGACCACTGCCCACACGTCGCGGTAGTCCGCGATCTGCGGCAGGACGAAGACGAACGTCGCAACGACGACGGCGACACCGACGCCGCCGATCCCGAAGCGCTTCACATGACGCGATTTCAGGTTGATGCGGATCACCCGAGGCTACGCGTGTGGGAAGACACTCGCCTCGCGAGTCGAATGGTCCTCCGACCGAGTTACGCTTTCTTCACTCAGCGATCGCCCGTTAGGAGGGCCCTCATGAGCGACGTCGCAGCACCGCTGTCCGCGTCCGAGCAACGCACGATGCTGGACGCAGGCCGCGTCTGGTGGCTGTTCCTGATCACAGGCACCGCCTGGCTCCTGTTCTCGATCATCGTCTTTCGCTTCGACTACACGACGGTCTCGGCGATCGCGATCGTCTTCGGGATCCTGATGCTCGGGTTCTCGCTGATGGAGCTCGTCTCCGTGATGACGACGGACGGCTGGACACGGTTGCTCCACGCCGTCCTCGCGCTCGCGTTCCTCGTGATCGGAATCGTCAGCTTCATTCACCCCGGCGACACGTTCAAGGCGCTCGCGGCGGTGATGAGCTTCTACTTCATCATCAAGGGGACGTTCGACCTGATCATCGCGTTCGCGACGAGACCGGAGAACGACCTCTGGTGGCTCGGGCTGATCTCGGGCCTGGTCATGATCGTCCTCGGCTTCTGGGCCGCTGGCGACTTCGGCCACAAGGTCATCCTGCTCGTCGTGTGGGTCGGCCTCGCGGCGCTGATGCGCGGGATTTCTGAGATCATTTTCGCCTTCACGCTCAAACACATGAGAGGAGCAGTTTGATGGCCGGACTAGCGGCGCTCGGCGTTCTCATCGGCGGTCTCGTAGTCGGTGCCTGGCTGTACCACGTCGACCACTGGGTGCTCGGGATCATGGTCGCGATGGCCGGTCTCCCGGTCGCGTTGATCACCTGGGTCGCGATGAAGGAACGGGTCTAGTCAGACACGCTCGACCAGGAGCGTGAGAGCGTTGAGGCCGATGACGCGGACCGTTTCGCCGGCGTCCGCGCCGGCCTCGCAACGCGCCTCCCAGATCTCACCCCCGATTCGCACCTGACCGACCGGCCGGCAAGGCGCCAGGACCTCGGCCTCCTGGCCGACGAGTGTCTGGGCGCCCACGACCTTGCGCCGCCCGCGCATCGTGCGGTTCCAGAAGAAGAGCTCTCCGCAGAACAGGATGAGGCACGCCGTGGCGCTGACCACGTTCCACGGCGACGGAACGAAGATGAGGAGCACGATCCCGAGAAGAAAGAACACTTAGAACCTCGCCTTTCGCTCGCTGTCATCCACCGAGGGTGATGACACCCAACCGGCCGGTAGTGGATGATGGCAGCAATGAGCGGTGCCCAAGCGTCGGCAGCACCGATTCACGGCGAAAGCGCGCCGCTCACACGCAAACGCGCAATCGCCGTCTGGACGCTGGTCGTCGTCGCGTCGATCCTCCTGCTGCTCTCGTCACTCACGGTCTGGGTGAAGCGGCAGGCCCTCGACACGGACGCTTGGACGAACGCGTCCGGCCAGATGCTCGCGAATGACGAGATTCGCCAGCAACTCTCGATCTACCTCGTGGACACGCTCTTCTCGAGCTCGGACGCCACCGCACGGATCCAGCAGGCGCTTCCGGCGAACCGCGCCGGGCTTGCACCGATCATCACCGGCGCACTCCAGAACGTCGCGGTGCAGGCCGCCGACCGAATACTCGAGACACCAAAGGCCCAGGCCCTGTGGGAAGAAGCGAATCGTCGTGCGCACACACGCCTCATTCAGGTCCTCGAGGGCAAGGACACGGGGGCGGTTCAGACCACCCAGGAAGGCGAGGTCGTCCTCGACCTGAGCCCGCTCGTCCAGCGGCTGAGCGGCCGTTTCGGAATCCAGGCTGCCCCGGACGCAGGCAAGATCACGATCCTCCACTCAGGTCAACTGAAGAACGCGCAGCGCGCGCTCAAGGTGATCAAGGTGCTCTCGGTCTTCCTGCTCGTGCTCGTCCTCTTCCTCTACGGGCTCGCCATCTACCTCGCCCACGGCCATCGCCGGCGGCTCCTCCGAGCCACGGCCGCCAGCTTCCTGCTCGTCGGTGTGCTCGTCCTCGTCATCGACCGCCTAACTCAAGGGGCAGTCGTCGGCTCGCTGATCAAGACAGACGCGGTCCGCCCCGCCGGAAACGCCGCTTGGGGGATCGGAACCGAGCTGCTGCGCAGCGTGGCGTACGCGCTCATCCTCTACGGAGTGGCCGGGCTCATCGGCGCGTGGCTCGCGGGGCCGACGCGCTTGGCCGTCGGGGCTCGACGGCGGTTGGCGCCCGTGTTCGAGGACCAAGCCTGGATCGTCTACGGGGCGGTGGCCCTGCTGTTTCTGCTCTTGATCGCGTGGGGCCCGACGCGCGCGACCCGCGAATGGTGGGGGATTCTCCTGCTCGGCGGGTTGCTCTTCTTCGGCGTCGCGATGCTGCACCGCCAGACGGTGCGTGAGTTCCCCGCGCAGACGGCTAGACCGGCGACCTAGGTCTGTTCTTCGAGCAGATGGTCGCGCCGCGTGAGCGCGACCGCCTCGAGCCGCGAGTGAACTCCGAGCGCTCGGAGGATATGGCGGATGTGATTTCGCACGGTCTCGACGCTCAGGAACAGCTCGCTCGCGATCTGGTTGGTCGAGCGGCCCAACTCGAGCAGGCGTAGCACCTCGGTCTGACGGGGCGTCAGATTCGGATGCGCCGTCGGCGGCGTCTCGTCGATCTGGATGTCGACGACCTGCCCGAACATCCCGATCACATGGTCGCCGTCTCGTAGTGGGACGGCGCTGATGTCGACGAGGACGCGCTCTCCGTCGGCTCGAACGAAGACGACCTCGTTGTCAGAGCGCTCGACGGCACCGGAGATGTTGCGCGCGAAGATCTCTCGTGCGCGGCGAGCCTCCTCCGGTGAGAGCACCGACGTGAATTGACGGCCGCGGACGTCGCCGACGATGTCCCGCGCCGCTGGATTCACCCAGCGGACGATGCCGTGACGGTCGACGATGTACGACGGCACGCGGACCTTCTCCAGCGCGTCGGTGACGTCGTGCCCCATGTCACGCAAGCTCGACACTGGCACCGAGTGTGCGGACCGACGGTGACCTACGTCAAGTCAGGCGGCTTCGATCTCGACCGTCGGACGCGGGAGAAACTCCCAGTTCACTTCGCCCGACTCGAGGATGTAGACGCGTCCGTCGAGCTCGAACCGGATGGCGCGGAGTGATTCCCGCGCCACCCAGTCCTCGACGGTCCGCATCAGCGATGCGAGGTCCGTGCGTGAAGCTCTGATGTAGACGTCGACGAGCGCGACGTCGTCTTCCTCGTTGACCGAGACCGCCCAGCGCGAGCGCAGGAGGGTTGCGAGACGTGCAGCACCGGCCAGGTCGGCCAGCTCGAACTGGACGGTCTCGGTAAGTCCGTTGCCAAGGTCCATGGCTGGAAGAGTCGCTCCCCGACCCCTCGACCCGCTTGACCCAGGTAGGTCATATCTGGTCCTCTGAGCATGGGATGTCGACGCCTCGAAAACGCCCAGGCATCGCCGACTCGGCGGGACGCGCCGCGTTCTACCCGGCCCGCGTCGCCGCTCGCGCCTGGCGCGGTCGGATCGAGTCCGCGGCCGAGGACGTCGTCGCGGCGCCGGAGATCGCGCGCATCGTCGACAGCGCGCTGGCCGGGCCGCTGCCCGAGGAGATCGCGCGCTCGCTCGTCCGGCACCGGGTGATCGAGCGCATCGTCGCCGAGCTGGCCGCGACCGGCGAGCTGGAGCGCCTGATCGAGCAGTCGCTCGGCAGCCGGCAAACCCTCGAGCTCACCGACCGCGTCCTCGCGAGCGACGAGATGCAGCTCGTGCTCCAGAACATCGCCTCGAGCCCGGAGCTCCGGCGCGCCGTCACGCGGCAGTCGGCCGGCCTCGCCGAGGACGTCGTCGCCGGTGTTCGACGATCGGCAACCCGGGTCGACGAACGGATCGCCCGCCCGGAGCAGCGACGGCGGCCGATGTACGGGGGCATCGCGACCAGGGCGGCGGCACTCGCCGTCGATGCACTCGCTGCGCTCTCGATCTTCGTCATCGGCAGCGCCGTCGTCGCGTTGATCGCGTCGCTCGTCGGCGGCATCAGGCCGCACTGGCTCGCCGGATCGTTGCTCGGCGTCGCTTGGATCGTCGTCGGCGGCGGCTACTTCGTGCTCTTCTGGAGCGCCGCGGGACAGACCCCGGGCATGCGGCTCATGCGGCTGCGCGTGCAGCGGCCGGGTGGAGGCGGGATCTCGGTTGGCCGAGCGGTCGTGCGGGCGATCGGTCTCGCGCTCGCGATCATCCCGCTCTTCGCCGGCTTCATCCCGGCGCTCTTCGACGAACGGCGCCGCGCGCTCCCGGACTACCTCGCCGGTACTGTCGTCCTGCACGATCATGCGGCGGAGACGGATGATTCATCCCAGGCGGGTGATGACCAAAAGCCTGTCCAGACTGGACGATCCCAGCACTGACAAGGAGGAATTGATGGCAATTGGACCTGTGCAACTGCTCGTGCTCGGTTTCGCCGAGCCCAAGTTCCACGGCGAGATCCTCGCCGAGCTCGACCGGCTCAAGGAGAACGACATCGTCCGCGTGATCGACGGCCTGGCCGTGCACAAGGACGCAGAAGGCGAAGTGACGGTGCTGAAGCGGACGGACCTCAGCGACGAGGAGGCAGCCGAGTTCGGAGCCACCGTCGGCGCGTTGATCGGCCTCGGCATCGGCGGCGAGGAGGGTGCGGAGGTGGGAGCGGAGCTCGGAGCGGAGCGAACCGAGGACGGCGTCGACGTCTTCCCCGAGGAGGACGCACTCGACGTGATCGAGGAGATCCCGAACGACTCCGCGGCCGCGATCATCCTGCTCGAGCACCGCTGGGCGATTCCGCTGCGAGACGCCGTTGCGCGGGCGAACGGCATGCCGATCGCGGACTCGTTCATCCACCCCCTGGATCTCGTCGCGATCGGCCTGATCGCGGCCGAGGAGGCGGAAGCGCTCACGCCCTCCGAGTCGTAAAACAAGGAAGAATCGGCTCAAACACGAAAGGAAGGAACCGATGTTCGGACCAAGCCGCAGGGTTTCGCGCCGCACGGCGCGGCGCACCTCACGACGCGTGAATCGACGCCAGAATGCGATGTATGAGGACGATCAGGGCTACGACGACGCGCCGCAACAGGCTCCGCCGCCTCAGGCACCCGCGGAGCCCGATATGACCGAGCAGCTCCAGGACCTGGCGAAGCTGCACGAGCAGGGAATTCTCACGGACGACGAATTCCAGGCGAAGAAGAAGGAGATCCTGGGCATTTGACCCCCGTGCCGCTCCCGGCCCCAGGCTGCCGCGGCGGCGACGAAAGGAGCGCTGTATGAGCACGATGGACTCAGGCCGGGACATGTCCTCGCAATGGACCGGCTGGATCGGTTTCGCGGCGATCATGCTCGCCTTTATCGGCGCGATCACGTTCTTCGAAGGGCTGATCGCGATCATCCGGGACAACTACTACGTCGTCACCCGGCAGCAGGTCTTCCTGTTCGATGTCTCGACATGGGGCTGGATCATGCTGTTTTGGGGCGTCCTGCTGTTCCTCGCAGCGCTCGGGCTCGCGGCGAAGAGCGGTTGGGCCCGCTGGTTCACGATCATCGTCGTGTTCCTCAGCCTGCTGAGCCAGCTCAGCTTCCTGGGCAACGCCCAGTATCCGCTCTGGGCACTGACGGTGATCGCTCTCGAGATCGTCGTTCTCTTCGCGCTCACCGTGCGCTGGAAGGACGTCTACACGCTGGAGTAAGCGCTTCAAGGCCGAGTCGGCGCGGGCCTTCGGGTCCGCGCCGGACTCGCCCTCAAGCCGGAGGAGGTACCTGAGATGCCCTGCCTGTTCGCACTGATCGCGGTTCTCTCTCCCCGATTCGCACTGCTGCTCCTCTGGCTCTTTTCCCCCTGGGTAGACAAGGCTTTCGCGGGCTTCTTCCTGCCGCTCCTGGGCCTCGTCTTCCTGCCCTGGACGACACTGATGTACGTCCTCGTCGACGCTCCTGTCGGGCCCGATCCACGTCGCCGGCTGGATTCTCGTCGGGCTCGGGGTCGTGCTCGACCTCAGCTCATACGCCCAGTCGCGGGCGTACCGTTCCTCGTCTGAGTTCGCGTGATCGAGGCAGCGACGCTCGCCTTCGGACTGCTCGCCGGCGGCTTCTGGATCCTCGCTGCCGCCTCGGTCGTACTCGCACTTGCCGCCATACTCAGTGTCTTGCGCAACCCCGACTTCTCCGGGGGCGCGAGGGCGATGTGGCTCGCCGTGATCCTCGTCTTCCCGCTCTTCGGGTCGCTGATCTACTTCGGCGTGCGCAGCGACTGGTGAAGTCGTCCTCGCCGTAGACCTCAGTCGTTAGAGTCTCATCCGTGGCGATCGCCCGCGAAGCCGAGCCGGTCGGCTCCCTGCACGAGATCCGCGAGGCGGGCCTCGACCGCGAGGACCTGCTCGGCATGTACCGCAACATGCTGATCACGCGCGGGATCGAGGAGCGGGGCCACATCCTCTACAAGCAGGGCAAGATCCCCGGCTCGTTCTACACGGGCCGCGGGAACGAGGCCTCGTCGGTCGGCGTCGCGACCGCCATGGGCCAGGAGGACGTCGGCACGCCGCTGCACCGGGACATGGGCGTCCACGTGACGCGCGGCGTCGAGCCCTGGAGAATCTTCGCGCAGTACATGGGCCGCGCGGACGGCCCGACGCGCGGCCGCGACGGCAACGTGCACATGGCCGACTCGAACCTCGGCCTGCTGGCGATGGTCAGCCATCTACCGGCGATGCTGCCGGTCGCTGTCGGCTGCGCGCTCGCGTTCCGCATTCGCGAGGAGAAGCGCGTCGCGCTCGCCTGGTTCGGCGAAGGCGCCTCGGCCCGCGGAGACACGCACGAGGGCATGAACCTCGCGGGCGTGCGGAGGCTGCCGGTCGTGTTCATCTGCGACAACAACCAGTGGGCCTACTCGACGCCGACGCACCTCGAGTACGCGTGCGAGACGCTCGCCGACCGTGCGCAGGCGTACGGCTTTGAAGGAGTGGTCGTCGACGGCACCGACGTGCTCGCCGTCTACCGCGAGACCAGGCGCGCGGTCGAGAAGGCGCGCCAGGGCGGCGGGCCGACGCTGATCGAGTCGATGACGCTCCGCATGGAAGGTCACGCGGTGCACGACGACGCGTTCTACGTCCCGAAGGAGATGTTCGAGGAGTGGGCGAAGCGCGACCCGATCGAGCGCTTCCGCGGCTGGCTCCGCGAGAACGCCGCGCTCACCGACGACGAAGAGGACGAGATCGGCGCGAGCGTCAAGAAGCTGCTCTCGGACGCGATCAACCGCGCCGACGAGTCGCCGCTGCCCGATCCGTCGACCCTGACCGAGGGCGTGTTCGCAACGCCCGAAGACCTCGACACGCCACACCACAAGTAAATGGCTGAAATGACCTACCTGCAGGCGATCTCGGACGGCCTCCGCGTCGAGATGCGCCGCGACAAGCGCGTGTTCGTGATCGGCGAGGACGTGGGCGTCTACGGCGGCGCCTTCAAGGTCACGCTCGGCTTCCAGGAGGAGTTCGGGGCCTGGCGCGTGATCGACGCGCCGCTCTCGGAGACGGCGATCGTCGGCAGCTGCACCGGCGCCGCGATCATGGGCATGCGCCCCGTCGCCGAGATGCAGTTCGCGGACTTCATCTCGTGCGCGTGGGACCAGCTCGTCACGGTCGCAGCCAAGCAGCGCTACCGCGCCGGGACGCCGGTCCCGATCGTCGTCCGGCTGCCGTCCGGCGGCGGCTTCTCGGGCGGCCCGTTCCACTCGCAGAACCCGGAGAGCTCGTTCGCGCACATCCCGGGGCTCAAGGTCGTCTGCCCGGCGACGCCGGAGGACGCGAAGGGTCTCCTGATCACGGCGATCGAGGACCCGAACCCGGTTCTCTACTTCGAGCACAAGCATCTCTACCGCCGGCTCAAGGCCGAGGTGCCCGAGGAGCGCTACACGATTCCGTTCGGCAAGGCGCGCGTCCACCGCGAGGGCGACGACCTCACGGTCGTCACCTGGGGCGCGATGGTGCACACGGCCGACGAGGCGGCGAAGGAGCTCGAGGGCGACGACGTCTCGGTCGAGATCCTCGACCTGCGCACGCTGATCCCCTGGGACCGCAAGGCCGTGCTCGAGAGCGCGGAGAAGACCTCGAAGGTGCTCGTGCTGCACGAGGACACGCGCACGGGCGGCTTCGGTGGCGAGATCGCTGCCACGATCGCCGAGGAGGCGTTCGAGCATCTCGACGCGCCGATCATGCGGATCGCCGCGCCCGACACGCCGGTGCCGTTCTCGCCGCCGCTCGAGAAGGCGTTCATCCCGCAGGTCGAGGACGTGGTCAAGGGCACTGAAGGAGCTGGCGGAGTACTGATGGCGACGACCGAAGCAGTGGACGTCGTCATGCCGCAGATGGGCGTCTCCGTCTCGGAGGGGACGATCACGAAGTGGCTCAAGCAGGTCGGCGAGCAGATCGAGGCCGACGAGTCGCTGCTCGAGATCTCGACCGACAAGGTCGACACCGAGGTGCCGAGCCCCGCCAGCGGCGTCGTCACCCAGATCCTCGTCCAGGAAGGCGAGACCGTCGATGTCGGCACGAAGCTCGCGGTGATCGGCGGCGACGCCGGCGCACCGGCCGAGGCGCCCGCCGCCGCAGCCCGAGCCCGAGGCCGCGGAGCGAGGTCGCGCAGCCGGCCGAGACGCCTCGCGGTCGAGCCGGCCCCGGCGCCCGAGCCCGCACCGGCCCCGGCGACGACCCCGGCCGAGGCCCGGCAGAACGGCAAGAGCTTCGTCTCGCCCGTCGTCGCGCGGATCGCGTCGGAGCACGGCGTCGACGTCTCGAGCGTGCCGGGCACCGGCCGCGGAGGGCGCGTGACGAAGAAGGACATCCTGGGCTTCGTCGAGTCGGGCGCACCGGCTGCACCGCCGCAGGAGGAAGCGCCCGCCGCCGCGCCGGAGCCGGTACCGGCCACTCCGAGCCTGCGCCGGAGCCGGCACCCGCTCCCGCTGCCGAGCCGGCGCCTGCAGCCGAGGCGCCGCCGAAGCCTCCGCCGCGTCCGGCGCCCGAGCCGGTGGCCGCCGCAGCCGGCGAGCAGCTCGAGCCGATGAACGCGATGCGCCGCGGGATCGCCGAGCACATGCGCCGCTCCCTCGACACCGCCGCCCACGTGACGAGCGCGATCGAGGTCGACATGTCCCGCGTCGTCGAGATCCGCAACAAGCTCAAGCCCGAGTACCAGAAGACCTACGGCGTCAACCCGACGTACCTGATCTTCGTCGCCCGCGCGGTCGTCGAGACGCTCAAGAAGTACCCGTGGATCAACGGCGAGATCCGCGGCGAGCAGATCGTCACGCGCCCGTGGGTCAACCTCGGGTTCGCGGTCGAGCTCGCCGACGGGCAAGGGCCTGATCGTCCCGGTCGTCAAGCACGCCGAGGGCCTGAACCTGCTCGGGATGGCGCAGGCGGTGACCGACATCGCAGACCGCGCCCGCAACAAGAAGCTGACCCCGGACGAGGTGCAGGGCGGCACGTTCACGATCACGAACCCGGGCGGCTACGGCACGTTCCACGGCACGCCGGTGATCAGCCAGCCGCAGGCGGGCATCCTCGGCACGTACGCGCTGGTCAAGCGCCCGTGGGTCGTCCAGGACTCGTTCGGCAAGGACGTGATCGCGATCCGGCCGATCATGAACCTCACGCTCACGTACGACCACAGGCTGGTCGACGGCGCGCTCGCCGGCCGCTTCCTGAAGGACCTGAAGGACGCGCTCGAGTCCTGGGACGAAGTCGCGTACTGAGTGGACCTCGTTCGGCTCACAGTCGTCATGAACGAGATCGAGGCCGACCAGGTTCAGTCGCTCCTCAAGTTCGACGACATCGAGTCGATGCAGCGGCCGACCGATTCCGGCGCGGCGAGCATCGGCGGCAGCGGCGCCATGAGCGGCTCGCGCGAGATCCTCGTCAAGCCCGAGGACCTCGAGGCCGCCCAGGCGATCATCGGCGAGGAGTAGCTTGGACTACTTCGTCCTTCGGCTCGAGCGCGGCGGGCCGTGGGACTGGAGCCGCGACATGCGGGAGCAGGACGGCTGGGACGACCACGCACGCTTCATGGACGACCTCGTCCACAAGGGATCGATCATCCTCGGCGGACCGCTCGCAGGCGACCGCGAGACGATGCACATCATCGCGGCGGAGTCCGAGCAGGCGGTGCGCGACCTCTTCGCGACCGACCCGTGGTGGATCAATGGCATGCTCCGTCCCGTGCGCATCGAGCGCTGGACGATCGTGCTGGACGGCCGTGAGCACTGAGCTCGTCAGGTTGACGATCGTCCCGAACGAGTTCGCGGCCGAGACGATCCGTCGCCCTGCTCGACACCGAGGGGATCGAATCGTTTCAGCAGCAAGACGGACGTCGCGGCCGGGATGGCGGATGCGGCGGCATCGTCGTTCGGGCCGCGTGAGGTCCTCGTGCGGCCGCAGGATCTCGAGCGGGCGCGCGAGCTCATCGACACCGACTAGGCTCAGGGCGTGACCAGAGGCGCCTACCTGCTCGAACCTCGAGCGGGTTCCCTACGAGGAGGCGTGGGAGCTCCAGCGCTCGCTCGCGGCTGCGGTCTCGCAGGGTGCGATCCCCGACACCGTGATGCTCCTCGAGCATCCGCCCGTGATCACGCTCGGACGACGCACCGAGGAGGGCGAGCTGCACGTCCCCGAGGGTGCCGAGGTCGAGATCGTCGAGACCGACCGCGGCGGCAAGTCGACGTACCACGGGCCCGGCCAGCTCGTCTGCTACCCGATCTTCGACCTGAAGCGGCACGGCCAGGACGTCAAGCGCTACTGCCGCGACCTCGAGGAGGCGCTGATCCGCACGCTCGCGGCCGTTGGGGTCGAGGCGACGCGGATCGAAGGCCTGACCGGGATCTGGGTCGAGAGCGGCCCCTGCCGAGAAAGATGGCGTCGATCGGCGTCCACATCACGAAGTGGGTGACGACGCACGGCTACGCGCTGAACGTCGACCTCGACACGGCGCCCTTCACCGAGTGGATCACGGCGTGCGGCCTCGAGGACGCGTCGTTCACGACGATCGCGCAGGAGCTCGGGCGTCCGGTCTCCGTCGACGAAGTCCGCCCGCACGCCGTGGCCGCGTTCGAGGAGGTCTTCGACCTCACTTTCGAGGAGCTGCCGGCCGACGAAGGCGCAGGCCTCTGGCCGCAGCCGATCCACGAGCAGCTGACCGCGAAGCCGACCGGCGCAACGAGCTCCGGTCAGGCGCAGGGCATCGAACAGGTCGCAGCGCGCTAGAGGTCGGGCAGCCAGCCGTCCTGGTAGAGCGAGCGCTTCCAGGCCGCGAAGCTGCCGTACGCCTCGGACGCGTCGCTCGTCTCCTTCTTCACGCCTGCATCGTGCTTCAGCGCAGTCTCGGAGACCGGGTAGACCAGGCCTTTCGGCGCCGGCCTCGCGCGCCGACGGCCAGCACGACCGCGGGCTCCTTCCCGGCGCCGACGATGATGTGCTCCGTCCCGGGGGCAGTGGAAGAAGTCCCACGTGTTCAGCTTCCGTTCCTCGCCCTCCACGATCAGGAGGCACTCGCCGGCCAGCACCAGGAAGTCCTCCTGCGCGTTCTCGCGGTGGTAGATGCCCATCGCCTCCCCGGGTCGCAGGACGTTGAGGCTGATCCCGAGCCCTGGAAGCGACGCTTGCCTTCGAAGTCGCAGAACGCCCCGAGCGTTCCGGTGTCGCGCCAGCGGCTGTCTCGCGCGTTCATCACGAACCAGCCCTCGCCTCCGGTCGAAGGCCGAATTTCGTGCTCTCGAGCGGCGCCTCGGGTGTCACCATCCTAGACTGACAGACGTGCAGAACTCGCTGCCAGTCGCCGAGAGACCCCGCCGACCCGAGTGGATGAAGGTGCGCGCGCCGAGCGCCGACTCTCGCTACTTCGACGTCAAGAAGCTGATCCACGGCCAGAACCTGCTCACGATCTGCGAGGAGGCCCGCTGCCCGAACATCGCCGAGTGCTGGGGCCGCGGAACGGCCACGTTCCAGATCCTCGGCGAGACCTGCACGCGCGCGTGCCGCTACTGCTACGTCCACTCCGGCAAGCCCGAGCACCCACCGGATCCGCTCGAGCCGCTGCGCCTCGCGCACACCGCGGCGCAGATGAGCCTCAAGCACGTCGTCGTCACCTCGGTCGACCGCGACGACCTGCCCGACAAGGGCGCCGGCCACTACGCGGCGACGATCCGCGCGCTGAAGGCGAAGGTGCCCGAAGCGTACGATCGAGGTGCTGACGCCGGACTTCCTCGGCTACGAGGAGCAGGCGCTCCAGATCGTGCTCGCCGAGCGTCCCGACGTCTTCAACCACAACATCGAGACCGTCCGCCGGCTCCACCGCAAGATGCGCGGCGCGAAGGTCGACTTACGACAAGGCGCTCTGGCTGCTCGAGCGCGCGAAGGAGGTCGCCGACTACCCGGTGCTGACGAAGTCCGGGATCATCGTCGGGCTCGGCGAGACGAACGACGAGGTCGTCGAGACGATGCGCGACCTCCGCGCGCACGGCGTCGACGTGGTCACGATCGGCCAGTACCTCCAGCCGTCCGCGAAGCACGCGCAGATCGACCGCTGGGTGCATCCCGACGAGTTCCGCTGGTTCCGCGAGCAGGGCGAGGCGCTCGGCTTCGGCTCGGTGTTCTCAGGCCCGCTCGTGCGCTCGCTCGTATCGCGCGGACGAGCAGCGCCACGCGGCCGAAACCGGTCGCGGCGCAGTCGCGTACTAGACGGAAAGAGGGTCGCCTCGGGGGGCGACCCTCTTTCGTCTGTCCTCACGCGTGTCTAGTGACCTCCGCCGCTTCGATGAACTTCGGCGTAGTAGACGTCCTCTTCCGGAGCATCGCCCCTGATCGGGCGCGTGTCCGCCCAGACGATGTGCGCATCACCGTGATGGTCGGTGGTGACCCACATGTAGTCGCCCAGGAAGCCTGCCTGCACCGGGTTGTTCGCCGGCGTCAGGTTCGGCATCGAGCTCGTCGTCACCCTGGTGTAGCTGAAGTTCGGGTGGTTCGAGGTCGGGTTCTTGATCTGGGCCGCGGTGATGTCGTTGCAGCCCGTGGACTCGCAGTTGCCGTAGTGGCGGTCGTAGAAGGCGACCCAGAGCCGCGATCCGTCGCTCGTGACCTCGCTCCACGGTTGCCACTGCGCGGTCTCTCCGAACGACGAGCGTGGCGTGATATCGATCGTGTTGCTCCACGTGGCTCCGCCGTCCGTCGAAAACGCGTAGAAGATGTCGTGGTCGCACGGCGATGATCCGCCGCCGGCCGCGCCCAGCTCGCAGTTCGGGTTCGTGTTGTTGCGATGATCCGCCCAGGTCACATAGATCGTCCCGTTCCGATCAACGGAGTTGGTGACCGTCGTCTCGTCGGGAGCCCGGTACCCGTTCGGCGGTAGGCACTGTCGACCCGGGCAGCCGTTCTGGCTCGGCGGGCCCACCGGCTGCGTCGAGATCATGTCCCCGACCTTCGTCGGAGCCGTCCAGTTCGCCTGGTTGCTGCAGTCGGCGCTTGCCGGGCAGGTCACGTTCAACACCTGCGCGGACGCCGGCGCCGGGCACGTTCGAGTTCGAGAACGAGACGTAGATCGTGCCGTCCGAAGCGACGACTGGATTAGAGCCCTGATCGTCGTTGCACGGGCCTACAGACGGGACGGTGCACAGAGCCGCATTCGACCCGCTGATCTCGATCGGGGCTGACCAGTTCGCCCCGCCGTCCGTTGACTGGCTGAAGTAGATCGGACTGTGGTTCTGGGCGTTGAATCGCGTCCACGTCATGTAGACGTTGTCCTTCTTCGGGCTCGACGGATGCGAGTCCGCAGTCATTAGTTCCTTGTCGTTCGCGAACTCGTTGCCGTCGTCGTTCGCGATCACGCCGGCCGGGGTGTCCCGATACTCCTGGAACCCTCCGGTCGGGTCGGGCGAATGGTAGAAGCTGCCACCGTTCGGCGCATTCGACTTCATCGCGAGAACGGCGTTCGCCCCGCTGTTGATGTCGAAGAACACGCCGCCAGAGTAGGCGTTGCCCTGCGAGTCGAAGGCCAGGGTCGGATCGCTGCAAGCGTCCGCCGTGTGGCCGTCGAGTAGGACGAACTGCCAAAACGGCGGAACCTGGTCGCCCCAGCGCTTGCCGCCGTCGAAGCTCCAGTCGTATCCGCAGTGGTTGAAGCCGACCCTCGAGTCGTTCTGCCCGGCGATGATGTTCTTCTCGTTCGTCGGGTTGATCTGGATCGTCTCCTCGGCCTGTCGCCGCAGCGAGCAGTCCTGGTTGACGCGGGTGTTCGTCATACCGTGCCCGTGGAACACGTTCTGGCAGCCCTCGGTGCTCGGGCTCGAAATGCCGTGGTTCCCTCCACCCATGGCATGCATCCCGCCCGGGTTCTGGGCAGCCCGGCGCTGAAGAATGCCGGCCGCGTCGTAGAGCGTGTACATGATGCCCGACGAGACGGGCATCTCCTTGCCCCGCGCTTTCTCCGTTCCAAGCTCGACCGCGAGCTTGTGCGCAAGGATCTTGCTGCCGATCGGCGAGTTGCTGCTCGCACTCTGCGGCAACAGGGCTGAGCCCGCGACCGCGAGCGCAGCAAGAGCCACAAGCGGAAGCAAGCCTAATAGGACTTTCTTCATTCTCCTCTCCCTCCCCGCCGGCCCCCCCGGCCGGCGGCCTTGGATACGAAGCAATATACGAAACTGTCTTTCGCGCTGCCAAGTCGAACCGTTCTTAAGGAACCTTCAGTCTTGCGACATAGAGTGGCCGCTCCCCGACGAAAGGAAACCGTGCGTGCAACTCGATCCTGGGCGATTTTGGCTGTCCTCGGCTGTCTGCTGGCCGGTTGTGGTGGCAGCGACGGCAAGAGCACCGAGTCTGCAGACGGGACAGAAGCGGCATGCACGAAATCCGCGATGAGTACGGCTCCGGACCTCCCCAAGGGCTGGCCACAGATCGAGAATGTGACTTACACGCAGCAGTCGCAACAGGGTCCGACGACGGTCGTCGAGGGCTACTTCGCCGGCGATGTCAAGGCCGCGCACGACGACTTCAAACGCGAGCTCGATTCGGCGGGCTTCACGATCCTGTTCGATGAGCTAGAGGAGAACGACTCGGAGGTGTCCTGGAAAGGGCAGGGGCGATCGGGCCAGGTGGCGCTACGGAATGAATGCGGCAGTAGCGACAAGGTCTTCGTCCACATCACGAACCGACCGGGCTGAGTCATGTTTTCCGTCGCGCTCCGGCGGGTAGTAACCTGGACGAAATGCGCAGAGCTATCCTCATCGCGCTCGGCATTGGCACGATCGCAGTTGTTTTCGGCTTCACGGCCTTCAGTCAATCGACGCATCGCAAGCCGTCGCTCCGTGTGTCCCGAGCCACGCCGCTCACCGTGCAGGGGCGGCACTTTCGCGCATCCGAGGTTGTCCGCCTGACCACCGGAAGTCGCACCATCCGGACAAAGGCAACCGGAAGCGGCTTCTTCGTGATCTCGATTCCTGGTGCCGACCGCTGCAACACCGCTCGAGTCGTCGCTCGCGGGTCGACGGGCAGCTACGCGATCGTGAAGCTGCTGCCCGCTCCGATGTGCTTGCCTGCGCGCTCTTCGGGTTAGCGCGCTCCTAGCTGCTCACCGACGACCGGCACTGA
The DNA here is from genome assembly GCA_963812695.1 of uncultured Actinomycetes bacterium. Taxonomy (GTDB): domain Bacteria; phylum Actinomycetota; class Thermoleophilia; order Gaiellales; family Gaiellaceae; genus VAXT01. The sequence continues at coordinate 13,341 of CAWEWD010000002.1, read as the reverse complement.
CGACCAGGCCGATCCTCGCTCCCTTCGCCAGTCTCAGCCCCGCCCGTCTGGATTGACGAAGCACGCGGCCCCGTGGCGCCCGCGACCGAACTCGCGTGACTCGCCCGATGCTGCAATGTGCGCGTCGAAGCAAAGAGCGTGACCGCGTCAATGAGCGGCCGACGACGCGCGGCACGACGCACCGCGCGCGCGGAGGCGGTGGCGGTGGCGGCGGAGGCGGCGGAACGGGAGGGGGAGGCGGCGGAACGGGAGGGGGAGGCGGCGGAACGGGAGGGGGAGGCGGCGGAACGGGAGGGGGAGGCGGAGGGGGCGGGGGTCCGGCCGCGGGCACGAGCGCGTAGTAGACGTCCGTCTCCGGCGCCGACCCCGCGTGAGCGCGGGTGTCTGCCCAGGCGACGTGTGCGCGCCCCTGGCTGTCGACGCTCATCGACATCCGATCGCCGAGGAACCCGGCCTCGATTGGATTCTCGGCGGTGGTGAGATTCGGCATCGATGAGGTCGTCACGCGCGAGTACTCGTAGGTCGGATCCGCGGCGGTCGGGTCGTTCACCGCGGCCATCGTGATGTCGTTGCAACCGATGAGCTCGCAATTGCCGTACGAGCGGTCGTAGAACGCGATCCAGAGACGCGTCCCGTCTGCGGTTACCCCACCCCACGGCTGCCACTGGGCGGTCTTGCCAAAGCGAGCGGTCGAGGCTGGAGTGACGACCCGCGGTTCGCTCCACGTCTCACCTCCGTCACTCGACACCGAATAGAAGACGTCGTTGTCGCACGGGGGCGTAGCGGTCATCGCAGAACCTGTGCAGGCCTGATTCGTGTTGTTTCGGAAGTCGGCCCAGACGACATACAGGTTGCCCCCCTCGTCGACTGAGTTCGACACGGACCACGACTCTGACATGCGGTACCCGTTCGGCGGGAGGCACCGGAGCGCGATCGGGCAGCCGGCGGCGCTCGGCCCGACCGGCTCGCCACCGATCAGGTCGGACACGATCACCGGCTCGGTCGAAGCTTCCTCTTGCGTGCAGTCTTCGTCGGCCGGGCACTTGACCATGAGGATCTGCCAGCCGCCCTCGATGGTGTCGTTGTTCGCGAACGTGACGTAGATCGTCCCATCCGGCCCCACGACCGGGTGCGATGCCTGGTCGTGGTTGCACTCGAGAGGACAGACGCCTTCGGCCTCGCCGCTGATCTCGATCGGGGCGGCCCAGGTCACGCCACCGTCCTCGGACTGGCTGAACATGATCGGGAAGATCTGACGAGTTCCCTCTTCCTTCTCGGGCCCAACGCGAGTCCAGGTCACATAGACCGCGTCGCGCTTCGGGCTCGACGCATGCGCATCCGCCACGATGAACGGCTGGTCGTCGAAGACGACGTCGTCGTTCGTCACCACGCCGAGGGGGAGCGCGCTGTACTCCTGGAAGCCGCTTCCCGAATCCGGCGAATGGAAGAACGCGCCGTGGATCGACGCGTTCGACTTCGCTACGACAACCGCGTTGTCGGGGCCGGAGACGTCGAAGATGGTGCCGGCGACAAATGCGTTCCCGCGGGAGTCCCAGGTGACTGTGGGGTTCGCGCACGCCTCGGCAGGCTTCTGATCGAGCAGCGGAACCTGGAAGAACGGCGGAGTCTGGTCGCCCCAGTGCGAGCCGCCGTCGAGAGTCCATGCATAGCCGCAGTGGTTGAAGCCGATGCGCGAGTCGTTCTGGCCGACAAGGATGTTGGCGGGGTCGAGAGGGTTGACGGCCACGTTCTCGCCCGCCTGGGCGCGGAGCGAGCAATCCTGGGTGACGCGGCTGTTCGTCTGTCCGCCGCCCGTGAACTCATTGCGGCAGCCCTCGGTGCCCGCGATCTCTACGGCGCCCGGGTGGAAGCCGGCGCGATTGGCGAGGCGCCGGAGCGCCCCGGTCTGATCCAGCAGCGAGTACATGACGCCCGAGGAGAGCATCGGCGCGCCGGCGGCCCGTGGAGCCCGACCCAGCTCGGCCTCCAGTCCTTGCTGAAGCACGGGATTGGCCACAGGCGCTCGGCTCGAGGCAGAGTGGGGCAGCAGCACGGCACCCGCGAACAGCGCGAGACCGAGGCCGACCGGCAGCGCAAGACGGTAGAGCAGTGTTTGTCTCAAGTCCCCTCCCTCACGTCGCCCCCGCGACGGTCCACTTTCACCGCAATCTAGGCGAATCGACGAAAACTGACAAGCCCTGACGAGGAGGGGCCATCTGCACGCGGCTCTCTATCTAGCCGGTCGTGTCAAGGCTCGCGGCCTTGTCATGCGGCTCCGCCATCGCCCGATAGTCGAGCGCTTTGTCGAGCGTTTCCTCGTCGACACCGGCCTCACGGGCGACCTCTCTGAGCGAGCGGCCCGATGCGGCTGCTGCCTTCACGATCTCGGTCGCCTTGTCGTAGCCGATGTACGGGTTGAGCGCGGTCGCGGCGGAGAGCGTGAGCTCGGCGTAGTGCTCGCAGGTCTCGCGGTTGGCCTCGATGCCGTCGACGCACTTCTCGGCGAAGAGGCGCGCGGCGGCGGAGAGCAGTCGGATCGAATCGAGGAGGTTGCGCGCGATCACCGGCACGAAGACGTTCAGCTCGAAGTGGCCCTGCATGCCGCCGACCGTGATCGCCGCGTCGTTTCCGATCACCTGCGCGGCTACCTGCGTCACGACCTCGGGGATGACCGGGTTGACCTTGCCGGGCATGATCGAGCTGCCCTTCTGGAGCTCGGGCAACGCAATCTCGGCGAGGCCGGCCCTCGGGCCCGAGCCCATCAGCCGGATGTCGTTCGCGACCTTGGTCAGCGATACGGCGACGACCTTCATCGCCGCAGACGCCTCGACGAGCCCGTCCCGCGCCGCCTGGGCCTCGAACGGATCGGCCGGGGCGAGGATGGTCAGGCCCGTCTCATCGCTCAGCCTGGCCCGGACGCGTTCCGCGAACTCGGGATGCGTGTTGAGGCCGGTGCCGACCGCGGTGCCGCCGAGCGGGATCTGCCCGACGCGCTCGAGGGTGGCCTCGATGCGGGCGACGCCCTGGCGGACCTGGGCCGCGTACCCGGCGAATTCCTGGCCGAGCGTGACCGGGACCGCGTCCATCAGGTGGGTGCGGCCGGACTTGACGACGTCGCCGAACTCGGAGGCCTTGGCCTCGAGCGAGTGTGCTAGGCGGTCGAGCGCGGGGACGAGGTCGTGCGTCAGCTGCTCGAGCGCGGCGAGGTGCACGGCCGACGGAAAGACGTCGTTGGACGACTGGCCCATGTTCACATCGTCGTTCGCGTGGACACCCTCGCCGGCGAGCGCCGCGATGACCTCGTTCGCGTTCATGTTCGACGAGGTGCCGGAGCCGGTCTGGAAGACGTCGATCGGGAACTGGTCGTCGAGCTCCCCGTTTGCGATGCGGTCGGCCGCCGTCGCGATCCGCTCCGCCTTCTCGGCGTCGAGGAGCCCGAGATCGGCGTTCACGCGCGCGCCCGCGGCCTTGATGCGCCCGAGCCAACGAGCGACATGCTTGGGGATCGGCTCACCGGAGACCTGGAAGTTCTCTACGGCTTTCGTCGTCTCACCACCCCAAAGCTCCTCCACGAGCCGAGTCTATCTCGGCGCTGTTTCGCCACAGACCGGTGCGCCCTTCGCCAGTAGGCTCGCAGTGGGGAGGAGGCTGGGTGCGCCTTGGTAAGTGACAGGGGAACATGATCGCGACGAGTACAAGAGCCGCCCTCGCCGTAGCGTGCGCGCTCGCTCTCGCGGGCTGCTCCTCGCACAGCGGGAACGCAGCGCCGGCGGCCGAGAACTTCGCGAAGCGGGTGACGATCGCGCCGCACCTGGACCTCTTCATCCGCTGCACCGGGACCGGCCCCGTGGTGCTCGCGGACAACGGCCTCGACATCCCGACGGAGGCCTGGGCAGGCGTTCGACAGCAGGTGCGCCACATCCGTTTCTGCGCGTTCGACCGGGCAGGGGTCACGCGCAGCGACGTCCGGGAATGCCGTTGCGGAACGCTCGAGCGCAACGTCGAGGACATCCATGCGCTCATTCGCGCCGCCGCGTTGAAACGTCCCGTCATCCTCGTCGGCCACTCGACCGGCGGCCTGGACGCTCTGCTCTACGCCCGCAGATACGCGCAGGATGTCGACGGGCTCGTGCTCGTCGACTCGCCCAGCGAGTCCGTGCCTGCTCCGCCGCGGGCGCTCGACGACGGCAGGACGCGGCTCGATTTCAGCTCCGGCCTGCGAACCTTGCGGCGCGCGCACGACCTCGGCGATCTGCCGGTCATCATCCTGAGCCATGGGCAACGCACGTTTTCGACCCAGGCCGCCGAGCGCAGTTGGACACGGATGCAGCACGAGCTGGCCGGAGACTCGTCGAACACGCTCCGAGTCGTCGCGCTCGACAGCCGTCACGTGATCCAGGACGACCAGCCGGGCCTGGTCGCCGCCGCAATCGACGAAGCGGCGAGCAGCTTCTCGCAGAAGAAGCAGCTTCGCTGTACGCCTGTGTTCGCGGCCAACGCCGGCCGCTGTGTTCGCTGACTAGACCGTGCGCAGGCGGCGCAGGTAGAGACTGCGCAGCTCGAGCGGCCGTTCCCGCAATGCTCGGCGCGACTGCTCGTTCAGATCCCCGGGCTGCGCCCAGCCGACGTACCCACAACGGGGGCACTCGCCGGTCGCAAGATGCGATTGCGTGCCGCCTACGAGCGAGCGACGCTCGCCACAAGCCAGGCACTCGACAGACCTCGGGGCCATCGCTTGCTGCGATCGGCACGCACAACGAGCCCGATGACCCCCGATCGAGGGGTCAGGCTCAGTCGGTCGAGTACTTCGGCTGAACCTTCTCGCCGCGAATCTGCGCGATCGCGTTGTTCGCGGCGATCGCAGCCTCGCCCATCCCGATCGTGATCAGCGTGATCTTCCCCGGGTAGCCGGCCACGTCGCCGGCGGCGAACACGAGCGGCACATTCGTCTCCATCGTCATCGGATTGACCTTCAGCTGCCGCTTGCCCTCGAGGTCGATGCCCCATTCGGCGATCGAGCCGAGGTGCGAGACGAACCCGAGCAGGGTGATCAGCGCCTCGCAGTCGTAGCGCTCCAGCTCCCCGGTCTTCGTGTTCTCGATCGTGACCGCCTCGATGTCGCCGCCCCCGTGCACATCGCGGACCTCGTGCGGCGTCAGGATCCGGACCGCGCCCTCGTCCTCGAGACGCTTCGCCTCGTTGACCGAGGTCTCGAGCGCGCGGAACCGGTCGCGCCGGTGCACGAGCGTGATTGGAAGATCGGCCGTGTCCTGGAGCCCGAGCGTCCAGTCGAGCGCCGAGTCGCCGCCGCCGACGATCACGCACCGCTTGCCGGAGAACTGCGCCTTCTCGCGGACGACGTAGTGAAGGCCGCGACCGAGCCACTCGTCGATCCCCTCGACGCCGAGCCTGCGTGGCTCGAACGCGCCGTGGCCCGCGGTCACGATCATCGCGCGGGACAGGTACGGCCCGCCCGTCTCCGTCGTCAGCGCATAGATCTCCTCGCCGTTCTGGCTCAGCCGCTCGAGGGACTTCGCCTCCTCGCCGAGGATCACCTCGGCGCCGTACTGGAGCCCCTGCTCCACGCACAGGTCGACGAGGTTCTGGCCGAGGATCTTCGGGTGCCCGGCGACGTCGTAGACGTGCTTCTCCGGGTAGGTCGCGGCGACCTGGCCGCCGAGCTGCTCGAGGCTCTCGACGATCCGGACGGTCGCGTCGCGATGCCCGGCGTAGTACGCGGCGGAGAGCCCGACGGGCCCCGCGCCGAGAATCGTGATGTCGACGACGCCCTCGGTACTCACCGAGTGCGAATGCTAACGAGGAGCGTGGGGGTCAGCCGCAGCCGGAGCCGCACGGCGGGCTGCCGGCGGGCATCTCGCCCTCGGCGCCCTCTTCCACCTGGAAGGAGTGTCCGCAGCCGCAGGCCGAGGTCACGTTCGGGTTGTTGATCGCAAACCCGCCCTGGAGCCCTTCGACGAAATCGATCTGCGTGCCCTGCAGGTACGGGGCGCTGAGCGGGTCGACGACCACCGGGACGCCGAGCGCGTCGATCTCGTGGTCGCCCTCCTGGGCGCCGGTGTCGAAACCGAGCGCATACTCGAAGCCGGAGCAGCCTCCACCTTGCACCGCGATGCGCAACACATCGGCTTCGCCGGCCGGCTCCTGCGCCATCAGCTCGCGGATCTTGGTCGCCGCCCCTGTGGTGAGGCTGACCAGCGCTTCCTGTTCGATCATCGCCATCGCCCTCATCGTAGCAACGTGCGGTGTCGTCTCAATCCTCCCCGTCGGGTGAAGTTTGTAACACCCGATACCCTCATCGTTGAGCGGAATCCTCGGCTGATCGTGCCGTGGTACGTTACGCCCGATTTGGCCCGGAACGGTCGGTGCGCGGATGCTCGATAGCTGGCTCCCGTTCCTCATGTACGGGGTGCTCGCCGTCGTGATTCCGGCGTCCATGATCCTGATGTCGTTCGTGTTCGCGACGCGGCCCGCTCGCAGGACGCGAACCAGGCGGCTGCCCTTCGAGTCCGGTGTCTCCCAGGGCCCCCCGAAGGCGAACCGCTTCACGGTCAGCTTCTACCTGACGGCCATGCTCTTCATCGTCTTCGACATCGAGATCGTCTACCTGTACCCGCTGGGCGTCGTGCTGAAGAAGCTCGGCTGGTTCGGGTTCGCCGAGCTCGGGTTCTTCATCGCGATCCTCGCGCTGGCCTACATCTACATCTGGCGGAAGGGAGCGCTCAAGTGGCGGTGAGGAAGAAGCAGCGGCTCGCCGACTACGGCCTCAACTCGGAGCGCCTGCTGATGCCCGGGAAGGGCCCGGGCGTCTTCGAGCAGGAGCTCGGGGACGACCTCGAGGACAAGCTGATGCTGACGACCGTCTCCAAGGCGGTGCACTGGGCGCAGGGCAACTCGATCTGGCCGGACACGTTCGGCCTCGCGTGCTGCGCGATCGAGATGATGTCGATCGTCTCGTCGCGCTACGACATCGCGCGCTTCGGCGCCGAGGTCTTCCGCTCGTCGCCGCGCCAGGCCGACCTGCTGATCGTCTCCGGCCGCGTCGCGCACAAGATGGCCGCGCCGCTTCGCCAGATCTACGACCAGATGCTCGAGCCGAAGTGGGTGATCGCGATGGGCGCCTGCGCGAGCTCGGGCGGGATGTTCAACAACTACGCCATCCTCCAGGGCGTCGACAAGATCGTCGCCGTCGACGTCCACGTGCCGGGCTGCCCGCCGCGCCCGGAGGCACTCGTCGAGGGCATCATCCGCCTCCAGGAGAAGATCAAGGCCGGCGTTCCTCCCGCGTACGAGATCCGCGGGGTTGCGAGCTGACCTTCGAAGGCGTCCCGGGGCTGGTCGAGCGCAAGGAGGCGTACAGCGAGACGACGCTCGTCGTCGACCCGTCCCGCCTTGTCGAGGCCTGCCTGCACCTCCGGGACGACGAGAGCTTCAACTTCCTGTCCGACATCTCGGCCGTCGACTACCTCGGCTGGGGCGGGCGGCACGTGGCCGGCTACTTCGGGACCGCCGCCGGACGCGACCTCGGCTCGGAGAGCTCACAGGGCTTCTCGCGCAGGCCGGATCCGAAACCCGCCCGCTTCGCGCTCAACTACCACCTGCTGACGATCCCGGGCGCGAACGTCGTCCGCGTCCAGGTCTGGCTCGATGACGGTCAGAGCGTTGCCAGCGTGATCGAGGTCTGGCCGACCGCCGACTGGCACGAGCGCGAGGCGTACGACATGTTCGGCATCCGCTTCGACGGACACCCGAACCTGACCCGGATCCTGATGGAGGACGACTGGGAAGGCCACCCGCTCCGCAAGGACTATCCCCTCGGCGGCGAGCCGGTCCGCTTCTCGGGAGACGAGTGATGGCGGTCACCGAGCCTCGAAAGATCTATAGCGGGACGCGCATTCCGACACCGGTCCCGACCACGCTCCACGTTCCCGCCGACGTCGCGGACCCGGAGGACATCCTCCAGGTCAACTTCGGGCCCAACCACCCGTCGACGCATGGGGTGCTGCGCCTCGTCGTCGACCTCTCGGGCGAGCGCGTCGTCGGGCTGCGCGCCGTGATCGGCTACCTGCACACCGGCTTCGAGAAGAACATGGAGCAGAAGACGTGGTGGAAGGCGATCACCTATCCGGAGCGGATCGACTACGTCTCCTTCCAGAACAACGAGCTCGTCTTCGTGCTCGCGATCGAGAAGCTGCTCGGCCTCGAGGTCCCGCCCAAGGCGACCTGGATGCGGACGCTGCTGTGCGAGCTGAACCGCATCCACTCGCACCTGGTCTTCCTCGGCACGGCCGCCCTCGAGCTCGGTGCGATCTCGATGTTCTGGTACTGCTTCCGCGAGCGCGACCAGGTGCTCGACCTGTCCGAGCTCGTGACCGGGATGCGGATGCACACGCGCTACTTCCAGGCCGGCGGGCTGGCCGAGGACGTTCCGCCCGGGTTCGAGGCCGAGTGCCGCAAGTTCGTCGAGTGGATGCCGAAGGCGCTCGACGACTACGAGGCGATCCTCTCGCGCAACGAGATCTGGCTCGAACGCACGCGGGGCATCGGCCTGCTCTCCGCCGAGGACGCGATCGCACTCGGGCAGTCGGGACCGGTGCTGCGCGCGTCGGGCATCGACTGGGACCTGCGCCGCGACCGGCCGTACCTCGCGTATCCGGCGCTCGACTTCGACGTGCCCGTCTATCCGAACGGCGACGTGTACGACCGCTACCTCGTGCGCATGGACGAAATGCGCGAGTCGGTTCGGATCATCGAGCAGTGCCTCGACGGGATGCCCGAGGGAGCGTGGATCGCGGACGACCGCAAGGTCGTGCTGCCGCCGAGGCACGAGCTGCACACGTCGATGGAGTCGCTGATCCATCACTTCAAGATCGTCACCGAGGGCTACCGCGTGCCCGAGGGCGAGGTCTACGTGACGGTCGAGTCCGCGCGCGGCGAGATGGGGTGCTACGTCGTGTCCGACGGCGGCCCCAAGCCGTGGCGCGTCAAGTTCCGCGCGCCGTCGTTCGTCGCGCTCGAGGCGACGGCGACCTGCATGCGCGACTCGCTCGTCGCCGACATGATCGCGATCGTCGGCTCGCTGGACAGCGTCATGGGGGAGGTCGACCGCTGAGCGCCTTGCAGGACGAGATCCGCGCCGCGGCCGAGCCGTATCCGGACCGGAAGTCGGCCGTGATGAGCGGGCTGCGGCTCGCACAGCACGAGTACGGCGGCTGGCTCCCGCCGGAGGCGCTCGTCGAGGTGGCCGAGGCGCTCGACCTGACGCCGGCCCACGTCCAGTCCGTCGCCTCCTTCTACGACATGTACAACCTCGCTCCCGTCGGCGAGCACGTCGTCGAGGTCTGCACCAACGTCTCGTGTGCGCTCGTCGGTGCCCAGCAGGTCGTCGACGCGTTCTCGGAGGAGCTCGGGATCCGGCCCGGCGAGACGAGCGACGACGGCAAGGTCACGCTGCGGACGATCGAGTGCGCCGGCGGGTGCGGCTACGCGCCGGTCGTCGTGCTCGACCATCGCTACCGCGAGCCGACGCGCCCGGCGGACGTGCGCGCGATCGTCGAGGAGCTCCGCAATGGCTGACGCGATGGCGACGGTCCTCGCCGGCGCCGACGAGCGCGACCTGACGAAGCTGGCCGAGTACCGGGCGGTCGGCGGCTACGCGACGCTCGAGAAAGCGCGGGCCATGAGCCGCGAGGCCGTGATCGAGGAGATCTCGAACGCGACGCTCCGCGGGCGAGGCGGCGCCGGCTTCCCGATGGGCCGCAAGCTGAGCCTCGTCCAGCCGCCCGAGGCCGCGGGCAAGCCGACGTACGTCGTCGCCAACGCAGACGAGTCGGAGCCGGGCTCGTTCAAGGATCGCGAGATCATGAGCCGGGTTCCGCACCGGTTCATCGAGGGCTGCCTGATCGCCGCGCACGCGATCGGCTCGAAGCACGTCTTCATCTACATCCGCGGCGAATATCTGGCGGAGTTCGACGTGCTGAAGGGTGCGGCCGACGAGGCGCGCGATGCAGGCGTCCTCGGCGACGTGACGCTCGTCATCCATCGCGGCGCGGGCGCCTACATCTGCGGTGAGGAGACGGCCCTGCTCGACTCGCTCGAGGGCAAACGGGGGCAGCCGAGGCCTCGCCCGCCGTTCCCGCCGATCGCCGGCCTCTACGGGGCGCCGACGCTGATCAACAACGTCCAGACGCTCGCCAACGTGCCGCTCATCCTCGACATCGGGGTCGCCGAGTACAAGAAGGTCGGGCCCGAGTCGTCGCCCGGCACGGTCGTCTACTCGCTGTCCGGAAACGTCGAGCGGCCGGGGAACTACGAGCTTCCGCTCGGGACGACGCTGCGGGAGCTGATCTACGACGTCGGCGGCGGGATCCCGAACGGCCGGCAGCTGAAGGCGATCATTCCCGGCGGCTCGTCGGTGCCGGTGTTCACGCCGGACCAGATCGACACGCCCGCCGACTTCGACTCGATCCAGGCCGCGGGGTCGTTCCTCGGCTCGGCGGCGATCATCGTCGTCGACGATCGGGCCTGCATGGTGCAGCTCGCCCTGCGCGCGGAGAAGTTCTACATGCACGAGTCGTGCGGGAAGTGCACGCCGTGCCGCGAGGGGACGCGCTGGATGGTCGGCCTGCTCGAGAAGATCGAGTCGGGTCGCGCTGAGCATGCCGACCTCGATCTGCTGCGCAACGTGTGCGACCGCGTCGAGGGCCGGTCGCTGTGCGCGCTCGGCGACTTCGCCGTCTGGCCGGTGCGGAGCTACATCGACAAGTACCGCGCCGAGTTCGAGGCGCACATCGACGGTGGCGGGTGCCCGTACGGCGGCAACTCGTCGGTCGAAGGAGTCGTGGCTCCGATCGACCTGCACCGCCACCTCCCGATCGCCGAGGTACCCGCGTGACGCTGTGGACAAGTCGTCACGCTTTTGGAGCGGGGTCTGACCCCGTCAAGGGGTTGTGACATGAGTGTGCCGGAAGTCGTCACCGTCACCGTCGACGGGCGAGAAGTTCAGGTGCCGAAGGGCATGGGTCTCGTCGAGACTGCGCTCGCCGCCGGGATCGAGATTCCCGTCTTCTGCTACGAGCCGCGGCTCGGAGCGCCCGTCGGAGCGTGCCGCATGTGCCTCGTCGAGGTCGAGGGCATGCCCAAGCTGCAGGCCGGCTGCACGCTGACCGCGAACGACGGCATGGTCGTGAAGACCGCGCAGACCTCGAAGCTGGCCGCCGACGGCCAGAGCTCCACGCTCGAGTTCATCCTCGTCAACCACCCACTCGACTGTCCGGTCTGCGACAAGGGCGGCGAGTGCCCGCTCCAGGACCTCACGTTCCGCTGGGGCCCGCCGGTCACGCGGAACACGTTTCCGAAGCGCACCTTCGAGAAGCCGATCCCGATCTCGCCGACGATCGCCCTCGACCGCGAGCGCTGCATCCTCTGCTACCGCTGCACCCGCTTCTCGTCGGACGTCGCCGAAGACGACCAACTCGTCGCACGCGAGCGCGGATCGCAGTCGATCATCGCGACGTTCGAGGATCAGCCGTACCAGGCGCCGTTCTCCGGGAACGTGATCGAGCTCTGCCCGGTCGGAGCGCTCACGTCCACGCAGTACCGGTTCGAGGCTCGCCCGTGGGAGATCCAGGACGTCCCGACGGTGTGCGGGCTCTGCCCGGTCGGCTGCAACATCGAGGCGACGACGCGCGAGGGCAAGATCAAGCGGATCGGCTCCCGGAACCACCCGGAGATCGACGAGGGCTGGCTCTGCGACAAGGGCCGCTTCGGATTCACGCACCTGCGCGCCGGCGACCGGGTCGTCGATCCGGGGCGCAAGGTCGGAGTTCGCCGCTACGAGACGCTCTCGTGGGACGACGCACTCGACGAGGCCGAGGAGATGCTTCGTGCAGCCGGGGCGAGCATCGTCACCGCGCTCTCCGGCTCCGAGACGGTGGAGCAGGCGTACGCGCTGGGCAAGCTCCTGCGTCGGGGCCTCGGCGCCCACTGCGCGGTCATGCCCGAGGACGTCAGCCCCGCGCTCGACGCGTTCCGGCTCCCGCTGTCCGCGATCCGGGACGCCGAGCTGATCGTGATCCTCGGCGACGATCCCGTCGTCGAGCGGGCCCCGATCGTCGACCTCTGGATCAAGGCCGCGCGCCGTGCGGGCGCCGAGGTCGTCGATAGTGCGATCGGCGAGCCCGGGGGCGGCCTCGCGCGGGTCCGGGATGAGCTCGGCGAGCGCATCCGCAGCACCGACCGCACGATCCTCATCTGGTCCGGCACGGGTGGAAACGGCGGCTCCATGATCGCCGGGCTGGCAGCCGAGCTCGGCCTCGCCGGGAAGCCGGGCAGCGGCGCGTTCCATCTGCCGGAGACCGCGAACGGCCGCGGCGTGGCCGATGGGTGGGCGGCTGCCGCCGACGGCGACGACGCGGATCCGGAACCGATCGAGCTCCTGATCGTGTCCGGCGACGAAGCGGCCGCGAACCCGGACGTCCGCGCGCTCGCCGAACGGGCCACGCGCGTGCTCGCGATCTCGATGTTCCGCACGCCGGTGGCCGGCTGGGCCGACCTGGTCCTGCCCGGCACGAGCTACCTCGAGCGCGACGGGACGTACGTGAACCTCGAAGGCCGGCTCCAGCGCCTGCGCCGAGCGGTCATCCCGCCGTGCCCGGACGAGCTCGCGTGGATCGCCAAGCTGTCCGAGCGCTTCGACGTCGAGCTCTCGCCGCACTCACCCCAGGTTTTTGCCGAGCTCTCGGAACGCTGCTTCGCAGGGATCGACTATGCGGCGATCAGCGAGCTGGCCGAGCTCCCGGCACGCGCCGGCGCCGTCGACGTCCCACAGACGCCAAAGGCCCCCAGGCGCGAGAGCGGCAAGGGCCTCCGCCTCGTCAGCTACCGCCCGCTCTTCTCCGGCCCCGCGGTCGAGCGGGTCCCGGAGCTCCAGTTCCAGCGCCCCGGCTCCGAGATCGAGCTGTCGGTCGACGACGCGAAGAAGCTCGGCGCCCAGGCCGGCTCGACCGTCAACGTCCGCTCGAATGGAACCTCCGTCGAGCTTCGCGCGCGCGTGAACAAGAACCTCGTCAAGGGCGTCGCGCGACTCCCGGTCGAGCACGCGCAAGGGCTCGGAACGCACGTCGAGGTGTCCACGTGATGTTGGCCGTTGGGAACGCTGCCTGCGAGTTCCTCAGGCGTCGCTCGCGGTGCGGGGCCGGAGGGCACAGTATTCGGCATACGGGCCCGGAGAGCCACGTGGCGCGAGCGGCGCCAGGCGGCGCCGGAGGCCGGCTCCGCCGGCCGGTAGGCGGCGCCGGTGAGGGACGCGCATGAACGAGCCGT
>CAWEWD010000001.1:0-329740 GCA_963812695.1 uncultured Actinomycetes bacterium | reverse complement strand
ATGTATCGCTGATCCCGCTGCGCAGGTCGAGGTGATCGCGCAGGGGCTGAACGCGTCCCCGGGCGCGGCCTCCGGAAAGATCGTGTTCGACGCGGACACCGCGGCCGAGCGCGGGAAGAGCGGCGACAGCGTGATTCTCGTCCGCTGGGAGACGACGCCGGACGACATCCACGGGATGATCGCCGCGCAGGGGATCCTGACCGCTCACGGGGGCATGACCTCGCACGCGGCGGTCGTCGCTCGCGGCATGGGCAAGCCCTGCGTCGCCGGCTGCGAGGCGCTCTCGGTCGACACCGCCGCGAGGACAGCGTCGCTCGGCGGCCACGAGCTCGGCGAGGGTGACGTGATCACGATCGACGGCGGCACGGGGCGCGTCATCCTCGGCCCGGTCGACCTCGTCCCGCCGCAGATCAACGAAGACTTCGAGACGATCCTCGGCTGGGCCGACGAGCTGCGCCGCCTCAAGGTGCGCGCGAACGCGGACACGCCCGAGGACGCGGTCAAGGCGCGTGAGTTCGGCGCCCAGGGCATCGGCCTCTGCCGCACCGAGCACATGTTCATGGCCGAGGACCGGCTCCCGGTCGTGCGCGAGATGATCATGGCTTCGGGCGAGGACGAGCGGCGCCGGGCGCTCGACAGGCTGCTGCCGCACCAGCAGGCGGACTTCGAGGGCATCTTCGAGGCGATGGCGGGCCTGCCCGTCACGATCCGGCTGCTCGACCCGCCGCTGCACGAGTTCCTGCCGCCGCTCGAGGAGGCGGCCGACGAGCCGATGCGAGAACGGATCCGGGCGCTGCAGGAGGCGAACCCGATGCTCGGGACGCGCGGCTGCCGCCTCGGGCTGATGTGGCCGGAGATCTACGAGATGCAGGTGCGCGCGATCGTGCGTGCCGCGCTGGCCGTGCAGGAGCGCACGGGCGAAGCACCCCTCGTCGAGATCATGCACCCGCTCGTCGGCTTCGGCGAGGAGCTGAGGCGGCTGCGCGCGATGACGATCGCGACGGCCGACGAGGAGGGCGAGGTCGAGTACCTGGTGGGAACGATGATCGAGCTTCCGCGCGCGTGTGTGCGTGCGGACGAGATCGCGGAGCACGCCGACTTCTTCTCGTTCGGGACGAATGACCTCACGCAGACGGCGCTCGGCTTCTCGCGCGACGACGCGGAAGGGAAGTTCCTGACGCGCTACCTCGAGGACGGCGTGCTGGAGCGCAACCCGTTCGAGACGATCGACCAGGGCGGCGTGGGCGAGCTGATGCGCATCGCCGTCGAGCGCGGCCGGAGCGTGAAGGACCTCAAGATGGGCATCTGCGGAGAGCACGGCGGCGAGCCGAAGTCGGTCGCGTTCTGCCACGAGCTCGGCCTCGAGTACGTGTCGTGCTCGCCGTACCGCGTCCCGCTCGCGCGACTCGCCGCCGCCCAGGCGGCGCTCAAGGAGTCCGGGATCGAAGCCGTCGCGTCCGGCGGCTAGGCCGCCATGCCCTGCACCCGGAAATAAGCGACGAGGACGCTCGCCACCCCGACGGCGACCACCCCCGCTATTCCGAGCAGGCCGGGGCGCCCGTAGATCCCGTGCGTCCGGCCGAGGCGCGAGAACGCGAGCATGCTCAGCGCGCCGCCGATCAGCCCGCCGACGTGACCGCCGATCGAGATGTTCGGGATTGCGAACGTGAAGACGAGGTTGATCGCGATCAGGCCGAGGGCCTGGCCGCCGAGCACGTAGCTCTTCTGAGCCTCGAGGACGAGCGCGGCGCCGAGGATCCCGAAGATCGCGCCCGACGCGCCGACCGTGACGACGTTCGGGCTGAGGATGACCGCCCCCGCCGAGCCGGCGAGCCCTCCCACGATGTAGATCGCGAGAAACCGCCCGCGCCCGATCGCCTGCTCGACCGGCGCGCCGATGAACCACAGGACGAGCATGTTCATCCCGAGATGGATGATGCTCGCGTGCAGGAACGCGGCCGTGATCAGCCGGTACCACTCGCCCTGGTCCAGCCCGCCCGGCACGTAGAGGGCGCCTTTCACGAACAGGCTCCCGGAGACCTGGGTCAGGCTCGAGCCCTGAGCGAGGTTGATCAGGAAGACGAGGACGTTGATCCCGATCAGGATCTTCGTCACGAGCGCACCCTGTCCCTCGTAGGAGAGGCGCCGCGCGCCCTGGGTCACCCGTGACGGGCCCTGCGCCTTGCCCGCGTGCTCCGGGCACCGGATCCCGACCGGCGCGAAGACCATGCAGTCCGGGCAGATGCCGCGTCCACACTCGGAGCACGAGACGCCGGTCTCCCGGTTCGGGTGCCGGTAGCAGTACATCTTGGTCTGCTCTGTGGTCACCGAGGTAGCGTAGTGGGGGGATGCGCGTCCACGTCGCCTTTACGCCCGGGGAGGCGGCCAACGCCCAGCTCGGGATCGTGGTCGACGTTCTCCGCGCCACTTCGACCATCACGCAGGCGCTGGCCTCGGGCTACGAACGCGTCTACTGCTGTCGCGAGGTCGGCGAAGCGCGCGCGCTTCGCGACACGCTCGGAGAGGGCCTGCTCGGCGGAGAGCGGAACGCCGTGCGGATCGAGGGCTTCGACGTCGGCGCGTCGCCGCGCGAGTTCCTCGGTGAGCCGCGCGCCCCAACGGTGATCTTCTCGACGACGAACGGGACGCGCGCGATCCTCGAGACGGCGTCGCGGGCCGACGAGGTCCTGCTCGGGAGCCTGCTCAACCTCGACGCGGTCGCGAAGGCGGCCCGCGAGCGTGGGGAGGACGTGCTCATCGTCTGCGCGGGCTTCCAGGGCGAGTTCGCGCTCGACGACGCCTACTGCGCCGGCCGGATCGTGCAGCTCCTCGGGGCCGAGCCGTCCGACGCCGCGAAGGCCGCGGACGCGATCGCACGTGCGTGGCCCGACGCCCATGAGGGCCTTCTCGCCCGCACCTACGGCCCGCCCGGGCTCGAAGAGGACATCGCGTTCTGCGCGCAGGTGAGCGTCCTCGACGTCGTCCCCCGCCTGAGCCGCATGGTCGACGGCTCCGCGGAGATCACTGCTCGCTAACGTCCAGTCCGTGCCCGGGGAGACCGTTCACGTCCGGTACATGGTCGACGACGTCGAGGCGGCGATCGCCTTCTACACGACGCACTTCGGCTTCGAGCTCCTCACGAACCAGGCGCCCGCCTTCGCCGACGTCCAGCGCGGGAGCCTCCGGCTCCTCCTCAGCGGGCCGCAGAGCTCCGCGGCGCGCCCGATGCCGGACGGACGTCAGCCGGAGCCCGGTGGCTGGAACCGCATCCACCTGCTGGTCGACGATCTTGCGGCCGAGGTGGATCGACTGCGCGAGGCGGGGCTCTCGTTCCGCAACGACATCGTCAAGGGACCGGGCGGCGCACAGATCCTCGTCGACGACCCGGCGGGCAATCCGATCGAGCTGTTCCAGCCACGCACCTGACGCGGAAAGGAGACACATGAAGATTGCGACGATCGGCAGGGGAAACATCGGCGGAGCGCTTGCGAAGCGCTGGCGCGCCACGGGCCACGAGGTGACCGAGTTCGGCAGCGAAGGCGGGAACGCGACCGGCTCGGACGCGGTGCTCGTCGCGATTCCGTCGAACGCGATCGAGAACGCGTTCACGAAGGTGGCCGGGATCGAGGACGCGGTCGTCATCGACGCGACGAACGCGTTCACCGGCCGTGAAGAGGGATTCGAGTCGCTGGCGCACCAGATCAAGTCGCACGTGAACGGTCCTGTAGCAAAAGCGTTCAATTGCAATTACGCAGCCCTCTACAGCGAGATCGACTCGCAGCGCGTTCCGCCCTGCTGCCTCTACGCGGCCGAGAACGGCGCGGTCGGCGTCACCGAGCTGCTGATTCGCGACGCCGGCTTCCACCCGGTCACGGCCGGCGGTCTCGGCAGCGCGCGAATGCTCGAGGATCACCTCGGCCTCATGACCGCGATCAACGAGGGCGGGCTGGGCCGCTTCTTCTACCGCTACGCCATGCCCGGAGAGCTGTAGGACGACCACGCGAAAGCACCTGAGCACATGACCGAGTCGCAACAGCGGGTGCGGCTCATCTTCGGCGCGCTCCTGCTCGTCCTCCTGCTCGCCGCGCTCGACCAGACGATCGTCTCGACGGCGCTGCCGACGATCGTCGGCGACCTCGGCGGCCTCGACCACCTGTCGTGGGTCGTCACCGCGTACCTCCTGACCGCCACCGTCTCGGGCCCGCTCTACGGCAAGCTCGGAGACCTCTTCGGCCGCAAGATCGTGCTCCAGGTCGCGATCGTGATCTTCCTGATCGGCTCCGCGCTCTGCGGGCTCTCGCAGAGCATGGCCCAGCTGATCGGCTTCCGCGCGCTGCAGGGCCTCGGCGCCGGCGGCCTGATCGTGGTCACGCTTGCGGTCGTCGGCGACATCATCCCGCCGCGCGAGCGGGGCAAGTACCAGGGGTACTTCGGCGCGGTCTTCGGCCTCGCGACGATCATCGGGCCGCTGCTCGGCGGGTTCTTCGTCGACAACCTCAGCTGGCGCTGGATCTTCTACGTCAACCTGCCGGTCGGGATCCTCGCGCTCTCGGTGATCGCGGTCGCGTTCCACCAGCCTCCGGAGTTCCGCCGGCACGCGATGGATTACCTCGGCGCAGCGCTGCTCGCCGGGACGCTGACGTCGATCGTGCTCTTCACGAGCCTCGGCGGAACGACGTGGGCGTGGGGGTCGCCGCAGATCATCGGGTTGATCCTCCTGCAGCATCGTCCTCCTGCCCACGTTCGTGTACGTGGAGAGCAGGGCCGCAGGAGCCGATCCTGCCGCTCTCGTTGTTCCGCAACCGCACCTTCGCGACGACGAGCGCGGTCGGCTTCATCGTCGGCTTCGCCCTCTTCGGCGCCGTGACGTTCCTCCCGCTCTACCTCCAGGTCACGAAAGGGTCGAGCCCGACGAGGTCCGGCCTCGAGCTGACGCCGCTGATGGGCGGGCTCCTCATCACCTCGATCGTGAGCGGGAACCTGATCACGCGCTGGGGCAAGTACCGGCCGTTTCCGATCGTGGGGACGGGCGTGATGGCGATCGGCATGTACCTGCTCTCGCGGCTCGAGTCCGGGACGCCCACCTGGCACGCGCTGATCGCAGGGGTCGTGCTCGGCCTCGGGCTCGGCGGGGTCATGCAGGTGCTCGTGCTCGCCGTGCAGAACGCGGTCGACCCGCGGCAGATGGGCGTCGCCACCTCCGGGTCGACGCTCTTCCGCCAGATCGGCGGCTCGATCGGCGTCTCGATCTTCGGCGCGGTCTTCGCGAACCAGTTGCACTCGGAGGTCGCCTCGCGCTTCCCGCCGGGAGCCCAGGCGCCCCAGGCGGGGAACCCGGCGGCGATTCGCGCGCTGCCGCCCGGGGTGCGGTCGATCTTCGAGGAGGCTTTCTCGGCCGCGTTGCATCCCGTGTTCCTGATGGCTGCTGGCGTCTCGCTGATCGCGTTCGCGCTCGCGTGGCTGATCCCGGCTCTGCCGCTCCGGGATTCCGTCGAGCTGGCGCCCGAGGTTCCGCCGGCCGCAGAGCCCGTTTCTTCGCGTACCTAGACCGATTTGACAGCGAACGTCTGTTCGTGTAGAACATACGTTCGTATGGTGGCATGCGTCCTCATCCCCGGCTTCGAGCTGCGGGCGGCACTGCGCGCTCGGCCCTCGCTCGCACTGCGACCGGCCGCGCTCGCGCCCGCAGAGGGCGAGGAGCCGCTGATCGGCCCGGTCACCGCCGCGGCCGAGGCGCAGGGCGTCAAGCCGGGCATGCGCATGGGGGAGGCGCTCGCCACCTGTCCCGAGCTCGTCCTCGTCGAGCAGGACCCGTCCGCGGCCGAGCAGGCCTGGGAGGAGATCCTGCGCCGGCTCGAGGACGCGGGGTTCGAGGTCGACTCCGGCGATCTCGGCTGCGTCTACTTCGAGACCCGGGGCGTCGAACGTCTTTACGGCGGTGCTGAGGCTGCGCTCGAGCGCGCCCTCGCCGCTGTCGGTTCTGCCTGGGATCCACGCGCCGGCGCTGCGGGGCGCCGGTTCGCCGCCCTCGCTGCGGCGAACGTGGCGCGCCCCGGGCAGGTCTTGATCGTTGCCGACGAGCGCACGCGTGAGTTCCTCGCGCCTCTTCCGCTCGCGCTGCTCCCTCTCGCCGAGCAGCGGCGACGCGAGCTCGAGGAGCTCGGCGTGCGCAATGTCGGTGAGCTTGCTGGGCTACCGGGCGGCGCCGTAGCCGAACGACTGGGGCCGGACGGGCGGCGCGCCTGGAGCCTGGCGAGAGGACGAGACCGCGGGCGCGTGCGGGGAAGACGGGCCCCTGCCGAGCTCATCGAGACGCTCGAGTTTCCCGAGGCGATCGGGAACGAGCTCACGCTACGGCGCGCGCTCGCGGTACTCGTCGAGCGTCTGCTCGGGCGAGCGGAGCGCGGCGATCGGTTCCTGCGCAAGGTCGCGTTGTCGGCGACGCTCGTCGGCGGCGGTTCCTGGCGCAGGCAGCTCACCCTGCGTGAGCCGTTCGCCGAGGCGGACCGGCTGCGTGTCGCGCTCGGGCCGAAGCTTGCCGAGATCCCCGGGCCGGTCCTGAAGCTGAAGCTGGAAGCGCTCGAGCTGACCGAGTCGACGGGCCAGCAGCTGATGCTCGTGCGGCCGGAAGGCGACGAGCTCCAGGGAATGCTCCGCGACGGGCTCCGCCAGGTGAAGGCGAGCACGGGCGAAGGCGGTGTGTGCACGGTCGTGGAGGTGGCACCCTGGTCGCGGATTCCGGAACAGCGGGCGCTGCTCGTCGCGCGAGGACCTCTGCGAGCGTGAAACCGGCTTCGCGCCCCGCGCGGCAGCGGTTCCGTCGACCGGCGAGGACGCTCGATGTGGACGCCGCGGTTCTCGCGAGCAGGAGCTCGATGGTGCCGCGTCGGTCACGTGGTGGCGCTCGTGCGTGAGGAGTGGCGAGTCGTCGACCGCTGGTGGACCGAGGACCCGGTGCAGCGGCGCTACTTCGACGTCGTGCTGGACGGCGGAGAGCGCGCGGTCGTCTACCGGGACGAGCAGGCCGGCGGCTGGTTCAGCCAGCGCGGCGTCTGATGGTCAGCGGCTTTGTCTGCGAACGCCGTCGATGAAGCCGGTTCCGGGCGCGTGGATGTTGAGGAACCGCACGGGGCCCGGCCCTGGGATCGCGAACCCGTGACGGACGCCGGGCGGCGCGGCGAAGAACATGCCCGGGCCGGCGCGGAACGTCTCGTCACCGATCGTGAGCTCGATCTCGCCCTCGAGGACGTAGAACGAATCGGTGTGGTCCTCGTGGACGTGCGGGTCGATGGGGCCGAAACCCGGCTCGCACCAGAACTCGAGAATCTCGACCTCGTCGCCCTCGTACTTGACGCGGAGCTCGCGCCGTCGACCGGCGAGCTCCTCGCCCTCGCCGGGGCCTAGGAGAACTGCGTGGCGTTCGTCGAGCTCCACTGCCATTCAGCCTATTCGTTCCTCGACGGCGCCTCCCATCCTGAGGAGCTCGCGGCGCGCGCGGCCGAGCTCGGCTACGAGGCGCTCGCGCTCACGGATCACGACGGTGTGTACGGATCGCTCGAGTTCGCCCACGCGGCGAAGGCATTCGGGGTGCGCCCGATCACCGGGGCGGAGGTATCCCTGTCGGATGGGTCGCACGTCACGCTGCTCGTCGAGTCGCCGCACGGATACGCGAACCTCTGCCGGCTCCTGACCGCCGCGCATGCGGGGACACGTCCGAAACCGACGGAGCCGATCCCGCCGAGTCTCGACCGGCACCTGTTCGCGACGTACAACGAAGGCCTCGTCTGCCTGTCCGGTTGCGCGCGGGACGGGCTCGCGGTCCGCAACGGCAACGGGGCGGCCGAGCTGGCGTCGGTCTTCGGCCGCGACCGGTTCTTCGTCGAGCTCCAGCGCCCGTACGAGCGCGGTGACGCGCAGCGCAATACACGGTTGCGGCAGCTCGCGGAGACGATCGGCGTGCAGACCGTCGTCACGGGCAACGTCCACGCGCACAACCGCAGGCGCGCGCTCCTCCAGGACGCGATGGTCGCGATCCGGAACCGGACGTCGCTCGAAGGCGCGGAACGCGAGCGGCGCGGCAACCACGAGTGCGTGCTGCTCGCACCCGACGCGGTGGCGGAGCGCTTCCCCGACGACCGCGACGCCGTCGCCCGTACCGCCGAGCTCGCCGAACGGCTCGAATTCGACCTCACCCAGGAGCTCGGCTACCGCTATCCGGACTTCTCCGACCGCGACGAGCCCGCAATCGCGGAACTGGCCCGCGTCTGCAACCGCGCATTCGAGGCCCGCTACCCAAGTAACACTGTGTTACAAGGGCAGGCGAGGGCGCGGCTCGACGAAGAACTGGCGCTGATCGCCGATCTCGGGCTGGCGGGATTCTTCCTGCTCCATTGGGAAGTACTCGAGTTGGCCGCGGAGGTCGCGCGCGCGGTGCGGGGGCGCGACACTCCGCGGCACTCGTTGCCGCCGGGCCGGGGGCGCGGAAGCTCGGTCGGCTCGCTCGTCTGCTACCTGACGGGCCTCTCGCACGTCGACCCGGTCGCCGCAAACCTTTCGCTCGGGCGCTTCCTGAACCGTGAGCTCGACTCCGTGCCCGACATCGATCTCGACTTCCCGCGCGACATCCGCGAGAAGCTGATCGTCGCGCTGACCGAGCGCTACGGGCGCGAGCACGCGGCCCTCGTCGCGAGCTTCTCGACCTATCGCTCACGCGGCGCGATCCGCGACCTCGGCAAGGCGCTCGGCCTCCCGTTCGCCGAGCTCGAGCGACTCGCACGCGTCACCGAGGGCAGCCCCAAGCGCGTCGCAGAGGAGATCGCGAAGCTCCCGGACGGCGACGCGAAGCTCAGTTCACGCCGCTGGCGGGCCCTCGGCATGCTCTCGCGGGAGATCGCCGGCCTGCCCAGGCACATCTCGCAGCACCCGGGCGGAATGGTCATCTCCAGCCGCCCGCTCGTCGAGCTCGTCCCGGTGCAGCCCGCTGCGATGGAAGGGCGCCAGATCTGCCAGTGGGACAAGGACTCCTGCGCCGATGCAGGGTTCCTGAAGATCGACCTGCTCGGCCTCGGAATGCTCTCCGCGGTCGAGGACTGCGTCGTCCAGATCGCCGAGACTCGCGGCAAGACGATCGACCTGTCGCGGATCGAGCTCGACGACCCGGACGTCTACGAGGAGATCCAACGGGCGGACACGGTCGGCGACTTCCAGATCGAGAGCCGCGCACAGATGCAGAGCCTGCTCCGCACCCTCCCGGAGAACCTCGACGACCTGACGATCCAGGTCGCGCTCGTCCGCCCAGGGCCGATCCAGGGCAAGGCGGTGCACCCGTACATCGAGCACAGGCGGCGGTTGCGCGAGGACCCGAGCTTCGTCCCCCCGGTCGACCATCCGCTGCTCGCGGAGCCGCTCCGCGAGACGCTCGGCGTCGTCGTCTTCCAGGACCAGGTGCTCGAGGTCGCGATCGCGCTCGCGGGGTTCAGCGTGGGGGAGGCCGAGGGGCTGCGGCGCGCGATGAGCCGCAAGCGGAGCGAGGAGGCGATCGAGGCGTTCCGCGCTCGGTTCGTCGAAGGCGCGGTCGCCAAAGGGGTGGACGCGAAGCTCGCGGACGAGGTCTACGACAAGCTCGTCGGCTTCTCGGGCTTCGGCTTCCCGAAGTCGCACGCGGCCGCGTTCGGGCTCCTCGCGTACCAGTCGGCCTGGCTGCGGCACCACTTTCCGGCCGAGTTCCTCTGCGCGCTCCTGAACGCGCAGCCGATGGGCTTCTACCCGCCGGCGAGTCTCGTCCGCGACGCGCAGCGACGCGGCGTCGAGGTGCGGCCGCCAAACGTCAACAGGAGTCAGGCGAAGTGCTCGATTGAGGACAGCGCCGTCAGGATCGGGCTCGAGTATGTCTCGTCGGTGGGCTCCGACGATGCGGAGACGGTCGCGGCGGCGGCGCCGTTCGAGAACGTCGTCGAGCTCGCGCAGCGGACCGCGATCGGCCGCGAGGGGCTCGAGAGCCTGATCGCATCCGGCGCGTGCGACGGGCTGGGCCCGTCCCGCAGAGCGCTGTTCTGGGAGCTGGGCCTCGTCCCGCGCTCGCAGAGCGTTCCCGGCTCGGGCGGCGTGGAGCGGCAGCTCGCGCTCCCGCTCGATCCGACCGCCGAGACGCCCGAGCTGGCCGAGCCGACCGAATGGGAGGAGATGCTCGCGAACTACCGCCGCACGAGCCTCTCGGTCGACGTGCATCCGATGGAGCTCATCCGCCCGCATCTCCCCGAAGGTGTCCTTTCCAGCCATGACCTGGGCCAGGCACCGGACAGGTCCCGTGTAGCTGTGGCCGGAATGGCTGTGGCCAGGCAGCGGCCGTCGACCGCGAAGGGCGTCGTCTTCATGCTCCTCGAGGACGAGTTCGGGCAGGTCAACCTGATCGTCCCGCCTCAGGTCTACGAGCGACACCGCGCGATCGTCCGCGGAGAGCCGCTGATCCTCGCGCGCGGCGTCTTCGAGCGCGTGGAGCGGAACCAGAACGTCGTCGTCCGCGAGCTCGAGACCCTCGCGCCGCTCGCGCGCAGGCTCTCCGGAGCGTCGGACCTCGTCTCGGCTCTCCCGGACGCGCACCATTTCGGGCACCGCTAGGATCGCCGCGTGGGGCTCACCAGGTCTCTCGCGCTCCTTTCGACGCTCGCCGCACTCGCTTTCGCAGCGGCCGGCTGCAGCGGCGGAGGCGGCGGCTCGAGCGCAACCGGCACGAAGCCCGAGACCTGGGCGACTGACGTCTGCGGAGCGCTCCAGACCTGGGAGAAAGACCTGAAGTCGGGGAGCGAGCAGCTGGGCTCCGACATCCGCACCAGCAAAGACCTCAAGTCGGTCAAGGTGAAGCTCGTCGCGTTCCTCCAGAGCTCCGAGCAAAGCACCGACACGATGGTCGGCGACGTGAAGAGCGCAGGAGCGCCGGCAGTCAAGGACGGCCCTGCGATCCAGCGCGACCTCGAGTCCGGTCTCACCGACGCGCGCGGCAGCTTCCAGCGCGCCGTGAAGCAGGCCAAGAAGCTCCCGACGAACAACCCGAAAACGTTGACCGCGGGCCTCACATCGCTCGCGCAGCAGATTCAAGGCGAGCTAACGGCGACCGGTGACCAGTTTTCGAATCTCGACAAGAAGTACGACACCGGCGATCTCAACAAGGCGATGGCCGACGAGCCGTTGTGCAAGCCGTTCGTTTCGTCCAGCGGCTGAACTCTCAGGTGAGCGCGTGCTCGAGGGCGGCCCGGTCGAACGGGGCGCCGTGCGTTGCGAGCATGTGCTCGACGGGCAGGTCGAGCAACGGACGCAGCCCCGCGGCGACCTGCTCCCGCGTCAGATCCTCGCTCAGCCAGCGGGGATTGATCTCGAGCCCGTTGCCGAAGTCGACGAGCGTGTCCCCGGCGATGACCGCACCATGGCTCTCGACCCAGAGCACGGTGTCGTTCGGCTTCTGCCCGGGAAATGCCTCGACACCGACGTCCAGCCGCTCGCCCGCGGCGTACGGATGCGCCTCGCCGATCCCTTCTTTGAGAAGCCAGACAACGTCGGGGGAGCCGTCGCCCGCCTGCTCGGCGGTGAGGCCCCACTTGCGCATCAGGTCCTCGGCGGTGTCGGGCAGCGGCGTGTAGACGGGGACTCCGAGCCGCTCCACGAGGCCCCGGGAGTCGCGCTCGTGCCACGGACAGGTGAGGACGATTGCCGTCTCGCGGTCGCCTGCGAGCGCCTCGAGCTCGCTCGGCGCGGCGATCGGGTCGAAGAACAGCAGGCGCTCGCCGTCGTCGATCGCATAGGACGAGACCTCAGGGCCCCACGGCGCGCCCGACTCCCACTGCGGGTGCGGCGCCTCCCAGTGCCAGAGGCCGGGTCGCAGCTCGCGCATGCCGCGATCCTAATGGGCGGTCAGGCGTTCTCGATTCCGAGCGCGAACCGTGGCAAGCGGGCCTGCACGGCCAGGTTGAACTCCGCCTCGTAGGCCTCGGCGGCGTCGTCGGTCATGGTCGAGGCAAAGCCGTCGCGAAGCTCCGCGAGCCGGTCCGTGCCTGTCTCGACGAGATCGAGGTAGTCGCCGTACTTCTCCTCGGCTTCGTCGCGGTCGGCGGCGTCGTATGCGCGCTCCGCGGCGTCGCAGTCCGCGATCAGCTCTGCGCACTCCTCCTCGAAGAGGTCGAGCTGTCGCCGGATGAGGTCCTCGAAGCTCATAGGAGCTCTCGGTAGAGCTCGAGGTGGGCCCGGGCGGCTGCGTCCCAGGTCAGCTCGCGACGCGCCCGCTCGGCCCCGGCGCGGGCGCGCTCGAGCGCCGCCGGATCGTCGAGGAGCTCGCGCGCGGCGTCGGTCAGCGCGTCGAGGTCGCCCGGCGCCACGACTCGACCCGCCTCGAAGCGGCGCACCGGCTCGGCGATCCCGCCCACGTCGTAGGCGACGACCGGGACACCGGCTCCCAGCGCGCGGAGCAGCGCCCCGCTCTGGTCGATCTCGGGCCGGTAGGGAAAGAGCGCCACGGTCGACTCGCCAAGCGCTCGGTCGACCTCGTCCTCGGAGAGGAAGCCAAGACGCCATTCCGCTCGATCACCCGCAGCGGCCCGGTCGCCGTCGATGCTCTCCAGAGGATCGCCGGCGATGAGGAGCCGCGCATTGTCGATCCGCTTCGTCGCCTCGATCGCGTCGCCGAGGCCCTTGTAGGCGCGGATGATCCCGAGGGAGAGGAGCGTGCGGCCGTCGTCGCGGCGCTCGGGATCGCTGGGAAACACGGGATGCGGGATCACCCGCAGGCGGTCGGCGTCGACCAGTTCTCCGAGCTGCTCCCGGGCGCGCTCGCTGTGGACGACCACCCGCGCGAACCGGCCGAAGAGCCTCTGCCAGAGGTCCCGTTTGCCCGCGGTTCGCCGCGGCAGGATGTCGTGGGCCGTGAAGACGAGCGGTGCATTGACCCGCAGGAGCCGGTCGTCGAGCTCGGGCGCGGCCAGCCACTGAAGATGGACGACATCGGCCGTGCGTCGCCGCAGCCGCATGAGCCCGACGGGATGCTCGATGAGCTTCACCGGAATGCGCAGCCGCGAGCGCTGGAATACCCGCGAGCTCACGGGATAGAAGAGCTCCGAACGCCGATAGCCGTCGGGCGCCGGCGCCTGTCCGAAGCGAAACGGCGACGTGACGAGCTCGACCTCCGCCCCGGCGCGGGCGAGCGCGGATGCGAGTGCGTGGTCGTACGGCGGCGTGAAGGCGGGAGGGTCGGCAATGAGAACGCGCATTCCGGCTTAGACTAGGCCGTGCCCAGCTTCGAGGAGATCCGCGCAGCCTTCCCCGTCCTCGAGCAGTACGCGTACCTGAACGCAGGCACGAACGGCCCGCTCCCGCGGGTCGCAGCGGAGGCGATGATCGCCGAGCAACTCGTCGACGTCGCACAGGGGCGTGGGGGAGAGCCGTACTTCTCGCGGGCGCTCGGCATGCGAGACGAGGTGCGGGCCAAGCTCGCGGCGCTCCTTGGCGTCGAGCCGACGCAGGTCGCCCTGACGAGGTCGACGACGGACGGCTGCAACATCGTGCTCGCCGGGCTCGAGCTCGGCCCGGACGACGAGGTCGTGACGACCGACGTCGAGCACTTCGGCCTGATCGGCCCGCTCCACGCGTCGGGCGCGCGAATCGTCACTGCCGCCGAGGACGGGATTCTCGAGGCGGTCACGGACCGCACGCGGCTGATCGCGATCTCGCACGTCTCCTGGGTGACCGGGAACTCGCTCGATCCTGCACACATCAAGGCCGAGACTGGCCTTCCCGTCCTCGTCGACGGCGCCCAGTCGGCGGGCGTGATCCCGGTCGAGGCGGGTGCGGTCGACTACTACGCGGTCTCGTGCCAGAAGTGGCTGTGCGGGCCGGACGTGACGGGTGCGCTCGTCGTCGCTCGCCCCGACGACCTGCCCGTCGCGCTCCCGAGCTACTTCGCGCAGAGCGAGCACCAGCCCGACGGCTCCTACGCCGCCCGCGAAGGCGCGGAGCGCTTCGACAGCGGCTGGATCGGAACGCCGTCGCTCGCGGGCCTCTCCGCCGCCCTCGACGTCGCCCCCGAGTGGCGGTTCGACCGGGTGGCCGAGATGGCCGCCAAGTGCCGAACCGCGCTGGGAGAGCGTTTCGAGGTCCTGACGAAGCCGGACCAGGCAGGCCTCGTCACCTTCCGTCCGACGAGCGATCCGACCGAGCTCGTCGAGCAGCTCCGAAACGAGGGCGTGATCGTCCGCGAGCTCCCGGGCCGCAACCTGATCCGCGTCTCGTGCGGCTACTGGACGAGCGACGACGATCTCGACCGGCTCCTCGCGAGCGCGGCTTAAGCCGGGCGCGGCGGAACGGGGTCGTCGTCGCTATCGCCACGTAGCTCGACTGCTCGGTATCCCCACAAGCGACGCCAGCTCCAGCCAGTGAACGGATAGACCTTCACGATCACATACATCGCTGACTCCCAATCCTCCATGTCCCAGAAGGCGATCGATGTGACTCGAAAGCGGCGACCAGTCTTGGTGACGACCTCCTCGACCCGCTTGCCGTAGGAGTCGAGCTCCTCCCAGGAAAGACTCGCGATCTCTTTGGCAGTGGTAGCGGCCAGAAGTCGCGGATCGTCCCCAACGTCCGGGGACGTGGGTCTAACCCGCGGAGACGTCAGCGGCTGTCCGCAGCCCGAGCTCACCGGCGATCGGGCGCATCGCCTCGGTCACGAACCGAATGTGGTCGTCGAGCTCGACGCCGAGCTCCTCCGCGCCGCGGTAGACCTCGTCACGGTGCACGCCGGCCGCGAAGGACGGCTGCTTGAGCTTCTTCTTGACCGACTTCGGCTCGAGCGTCTCGATCCCGTCCGGCCGTACGAGCCCGCACGCGTGGATGAACCCGGACAGCTCGTCGCACGCGAAGAGCGTTTTCTTGAGCGGCGTGTCGCGCGGCATCGCCAGGTGCTCGGCATGCGAGAGGACGCCCTCGATCACGACCTCCGGGTAGCCCTCCTCGCGCAAGATCGGCGCGCCGTCCTGCGGGTGCCTGTCGAGCGTCGGGTGGATCTCGTAGTCGAAGTCGTGGAGCAGCGCGGTCACTCCCCAGAGCTCCTCGTCCTCGCCGAACTTCCGTGCGTAGGCGCGCACCGAGGCCTCGACGGCCAGCCCGTGGCGCAGCAGCGCCTCGCTCTTCGTGTAGCGGGTCAGGGTCTCCCAGGCGCGGTCGCGAGTGACCTCCAAGACGCTCGATACGATAGCCCCTCGCCCATGGCCGAAACGGTCGTCGCCAACGCAGTGACAGAGTCATTCGTGATCGAAGGACGCCAGCCCCTCCACGGCCGCGTGACCGCCGCGGGCAACAAGAACGGGGTGCTGCCGATCCTCGCCGCGTGCGTGATGACGACCGACCCGGTCGTGCTGCACAACGTCCCGCGCATCCGAGACGTGGACACGATGCTCGAGCTGATCGACGATCTCGGCGCCGACGTCGAGTGGATCGGCCCGAACGACGTCCGTGTCCACGCCGCCGAGATTCGCAAGACAGAGCTCGATCCTGAGCTCTGCTCGCGAATGAGGGCCTCATTCCTGCTCGCCGGCCCGCTGCTCGTTCGCGCAGGCGCTGCGACCGTCGCACCGCCGGGCGGCGACGTCATCGGCCGGCGCAGGCTCGATCCGCACATTCACGGCTTCACAAAGCTCGGCGTCGAGGTCGAGGCCGGCGACGCGTACGACATGCGTGCCGAGAGCGTTCGCGGTGCGAGCGTCTTCCTCGACGAGGCGAGCGTGATGGCGACCGAGAACATCGTCATGGCCGCGGCGCTCGCCCAGGGCGAAACCACGATCGGCAACGCGGCCTGCGAGCCGCACGTGCAGGACCTCTGCCGCTTCCTCGGCTCGCTCGGCGCCGACATCCAGGGCATCGAGTCGAACGTCCTCCGCGTGCGGGGGGTCGAAAGCCTCCGCGGCGGCGAGTGGACGATCGGGCCGGATCACGTCGAGGTGGCGAGCTTCATCGGGCTCGCTGCGGTGACGGGCGGCGACCTGACGATCGACGGCGTCAAGAGCGACGACCTGATCTCGATCCTGCCGACCTTCGCGCGGCTCGGCGTGCGGGTCGAGGCCGAGGACGGAACGGTTCGCGTGCCGCCGGGCCAGGAGCTCTACATCGAGGACGACATCGGCGGGCACATCCCGAAGATCGAGGACGGACCGTGGCCCGCGTTCCCGTCGGACTGCACGTCGATCGCGTTGACGGTCGCGACCCAGGCGCGAGGCACCGTCCTGCTGTTCGAGAAGATGTTCGAGAACCGCTTGTTCTTCACGGACAAGCTCGTCTCGATGGGCGCCCGGATCATCCTGTGCGATCCGCACCGCGCGGTCGTCACCGGGCCGACGAGGCTGCGCGGCCAGCGGATGGAGAGCCCGGACATCCGCGCCGGGATGTCCATGCTGCTCGCGGGCCTGTGCGCCGAGGGCGAGTCGACGATCGGGGCCGTGTACCAGATCGACAAGGGCTACGAGCGGATCGACGAACGGCTCCGCGCGCTCGGTGCGCGGATCGAACGCGTCCCCGCTTAACGGACGCGGACCGGCCTGAGCCGGATCGCGGCGTGGAGGTCCCAGCGGCCGCGATAGACGGCGCGGAGCACGTAGCGGCCGGGTCGCAGTCCGAACGTCCAGCGGATCCCGCCGCCCCGTCGCGTCGTCGCGCGCGCGAGCCGGTGCCAGCTTCCGCCGCGGCGCACCTGGAGCGTGATCGACCGGTAGTCGGGCGTGACGAGCGGGGCGCTCGTGCGCAGGTGGACGGCGAGGCGGAGCGCGCGCAGCGGACGGCGGTGAGTTCGCGTCGTCGAGCGGAGCTGCCGGGTGCTCACGCGCCGGAAGTTGAGCCAGGCGCCGGCTTTGACGCGGGGCGCGATCTGCTCGCCGCGCGCGGCTGCGACAGCGGCGGCGACGTCGATCACTCCGTAGCCCAGCCGGGGGTTCCAGCGGCCGGCGCCGGACGCGGTCGCCTTGAGGATCGCCGCGACCTGCTGCGCCGTCAACGCGCGGGTTGGCGGCCCAGACGAGCGCGGCCGCGCCGGCGACCTCGGGCGTTGCGAAGGACGTGCCGCTCGACCACCCGTAGAGACCCGCTTTGGAGCCGGGGAGCGCGTAGCGCGGCCACGACGCGCGCGACGATCCGGCCGCGATCGCACTGAAGACATTTTCGCCGGGGGCCGCGAGCGAGATCTGCGTGCCGGTGGTGGAGAAGCTCGCGCGCTTGCCGGCCATCGTGCTGGCGGCGACCGAGAGCCCGACGCCGCCCTGGCCGTTCGAGCCCGGCGGCTGGAGCGCTGCGGCTGGATACTCGATCGGGTTGCCTGCCTGGTACTCGTTCCCGGCCGCGGCCACGAGCAGGACATTGTGGGCGACTGCGTACTCGATCGCCCGCTGCTCGAGCTCGGAGGCGCCGACGCCGCCGAGGCTGAGGTTGACGATCTTCGCTCCATGGTCGACGGCGTAGACGATCGCCGCCGCCTCGTCGACGTCGCTGAACGTACCCGACGCACCGACGGCCCTCACCATCAGCAGCTGTGCGTCGCCGCCGAAGCCTGCGATGCCCTCGTCGTTCGAGACGGAGCCCGCGGCGAGCGCGGAGACGAAGGTCCCGTGGCCGTCCCGGTCCGTGACGTTCGTCCGGTGGTGGACGACGTCCCAGGTCTCCGGGACCTTGGCCGCGAGATCCGGCTGCGTCACGTCGACGCCGGTGTCGACGATGCCGATCTTGATCGCGCTCGCCGCGCGCAGGACGTCTGGGGGGACCTCATTTTCTCGGGTCGCGACGTACTGCCATTCGTACGGAAGGTCAGGGCGCAGGACGGCCGCCAGAGCCGGTTCGACCTTCGTCGTCCGGGCGAGCGGCGTGTGGGAGAACTCGATCCCGGGGATTCCGTGCAGGTCGCTCACCTGGCCGGGAAGCTCGACCTCGACCGTCCTCATGTGCGGGAGCCGCCTGATGATCTTCGCGCCCGGGAAGCGGCTCAGCGCTCGAGCGAGCCGGGCGTTGGATTGGAAGCCGACGACGGCGTGCGTCGTTGCCGGGCGGCTCGTCGAGCCCGTCGGCGCGAGGATGGCCGCAGCGGCGAGCGCAGCGACCAGCAGGACGAGCAAGCGGGGGACAGTGTGGGCTCGAGGGCGCATCCGGGCGGCAGGGAGAGCGGGAAAGGGCCTGCTTTCGAGATCGGTCGCGCGGTTCGGGTGCGGTACCCTGAGTCGAGGGATGGCCTCCGCCGATCGGCTGAGTCATGAGGAGCACGCGCGTGTTCGCGTCTCGCTCGACGGCGAGGGTGTGAGCAACGTGGGCAGCGGCCTGCCCGTGCTCGATCATCTGCTCGGGCTCCTCGCGCGATACGGCTCGCTCGACCTCGAGCTCGAGCTGGCTCCCGACGAGCCGGAGGCCGAGGTCGCCTCGGCGGGCCGGACGCTGGGGCAGGCTCTCCGCGGACCACTGTCGTCCGACGATGTGCGCGGTCACGGATCGGCGGTCGCGGCCGCCGACGACGCGCTCGCTCACATCGTGCTGGACGCTTCCGGCCGTCCGCTCGTCGTCTCGAACGTCGACCTGTCCGAGGCGCGGGTCGGCGGGCTCGGCACCGACCTGGTCGCGAGCTTCCTGCACGAGCTCGCCGAGGGCGGAGGGTTTACGCTGCACGTCCGCCTGATCGACGGCGACGATCCGCAGCACGTGCTCGAGGCGATCTTCAAGGCGCTCGGTGTGGCGCTCGCACAGGCCGGCCGGCCACGGAAACGGAGGGAGTGAGATGGACAAGACCGCGGTTCGGACCGAGAGCGCGCCGGCGCCGTTTCAGGGAGCGCCCTATTCGCAGGCGATCACCGCGAACGGCCTCGTGTTCGTCTCCGGGCAGCTCGGGCTGACGCCCGGTCACGCGGAGATGGCCGGCGACACGATCGAGGAGCAGACGCGCCAGATCTTCGACAACCTCGAGGCAATTCTCACGGCGGCCGGAAGCGGGCTCGACCGGGTCGTGAAGACGACGGTCTTCCTGATGTCGCTCGACGACTTCCAGGGTATGAACTCGGTCTACGCGGAGCGGGTCGGCGAGACTCCCCCCGCGCGGTCGACGGTCGAGATCGCGGGCCTCCCGTCCGGCGCCCTCGTCGAGATCGAAGCCGTCGCACTCCTGTAACGAGGGGCCAGTCCGTTGTAAGGGACAGGCCCTAACAGGGGACAGGCCCTGGTTGGCGGCGGCACAATGGCTTCCCATGGCGACCCTCGAGCTTCCCGACAGCCTCGCGCCGGTGCTGGACGCCGTCGCGGCCGTCAGCGACCCGTACGACGGCGTGTACCTCGTCGGCGGCTCGGTCCGCGACATCCTGCTCGGCGAGCCGAACTTCGACGTCGACGTGGTCGTCGTCGGCGATGCGATTGCCCTCGCGAACGCGCTCGCGAAGAAGCTCGACGGTCGCGTCCGGGCGCATCGCACGTTCGGCACCGCCGTCGTCCTCTACGGCGACGATGGCCGGGTCGACGTGGTCACCGCCCGCAGCGAGTCGTACCACGCGCCCGCCGTCCTGCCCGCCGTCGAGCCGGGCACGATCGACGAGGACCTGCACCGTCGCGACTTCACGATCAACGCGATGGCCGTCTCGCTGAAAGGCGACGCGGTCGGCGAGCTCGTCGACCCGTTCGGGGGCCGCACCGACCTTCACGCCGGCAGCATCCGCATCCTCCACGACCGCTCCTTCGTCGACGACCCGACGCGCATCCTCCGCGCGATCCGCTACGAGGACCGGTACGGCTTCCGCATGGACGAGGACACGGCCCGGCTCGCCCGCGAATGCATCGCCACCGGCCACGTCGGCGACCTCTCGGGCGCCCGCCTCCGCGACGAGCTGATCTCGCTCCTCGAGGAAGGCGACGTCAGCCACGCGATCCCACGGCTGGCCGAGCTCGGCGCCGAAAAGGAGATCCATCCGCACGTGGTCGCGGACACCGACGCCGTGCGCCTCTTCGACCGTCTGCGCGAGCTGAACAGGCAGTACAGCCTCCGCGTGCCGCCGTGGCGGCTCGGGCTCGAGGCGCTCGCCCGCAAGCTTCCACACGACGAGATCGCGCCGTGGCTCCACGGCCTGAAAGTGCGCCGCCGCGATGCGGAGTTGATCGCCGCCGCGATCGAGGACGGCCCGCGGATCGCCGACCGGGTCGGACAGGACTCGCTGACAGCGGCCGACGTCGTCGCCCTCGCCGAGCCGCGCGCCCCCGATGCGCCGCTCTTCGCGCTCGCTCTCGCCGATCGGCCGCAGCTGCACGAGTTCTTCGACCGTCTCGGAACGATCGAGCTCGAGATCGACGGCTCGGACCTTGCGCAGCTCGGGCTGGCCGAATCGCCGCGAGTGGGGGAGATCCTGGCCGAGGTCCGCCGCCGGAAGGTGAACGGCGAGCTGGAAGGACGCGAGTCGGAGCTCGAAGCCGCTCGAGAGATGATCGAGCTGCCGTGAGCGTTCCGGTGCTCCGCTGGGACGCTCCCGGGCCTTACGAGGTCGTCTTCACGACACGGGACGGCGGCGTCAGCGAGGGCCCGTTCGAGTCCCTCAACCTCGGCCGCCGCACCGGCGACGAGGTCGAGCGCGTGGACGAGAACCGCCGCCGCATGTGTGCCGAGGTGGGCGCAAAGGAGCAGGACCTGACGCTCGGCTTCCAGACGCACTCCACGCTCGTCAACCGAGCCGAGGCCGGCTCACGAGGCGCTCCGGGCGACGGGCTCTGGACCGAGGAGCCCGGAATCCCGATGCTCGCCCTCGGCGCCGACTGTTCGCTGATCGCCATGGCTCGCACGAACGGCTCCGGGCCGGCGCTCGCCGTCCTGCACGCCGGCTGGCGGGGCCTGCTCGACGGGATCGTGGAATCGGCCGCACAGGTCATCGGCCCCGGTTTCGCCGCAGTCGTCGGGCCGACGATCGGCCCGTGCTGCTACGAGGTGGGCGATGAGGTCGCGAGCCCCTACCGGGCCCGATTCGGAGACGGGATCGTCAACGACCGCAAGCTCGACCTGTGGACCGCGGCCGAGCAAGCCGCGCTCGAAGCCGGAGCGAGCACGGTCGATCGACTCGACCTCTGCACGCGATGCCGCGCCGATCTCTTCTTCAGCGAGCGCCGCACCGGCCGGCCGCGGGGAACACAGGGTGTCCTTGGCCTTGTCCGCTGAACAGATCGCGGCACGCCTTGCCCGCGTCCGCGACGAGGTCGGCCCCGATGTCACCATCGTCGCGGCCACGAAGTACGTCTCCGTCGACGACATGTCCACACTGGCCGAGGCTGGAATCGACGTCGTGGGCGAGAACCGCGCCCAGGACCTCGAGCTCAAGCACGCAGTCCATGCCGACCGGTTTCGCTGGCATTTCATCGGCCATCTGCAGAGCCGCAAGACGAAGGTCGTGAACCGCATCTGCGAGCTCGTCCACTCGCTCGACTCGGAGTCCGCGGCGCGCCGGCTCGAGATCCCCGCACTGATCCAGGTCAACCTCGCAGGCGAGGAATCGAAGTCAGGCGTGCCGCCGGAGGCGATCCCGGACCTGCTCGCCCTCTACCCGGACGTGCGCGGTCTCTCGACCATGCCGCCGGCCGCGGACAGCCCCGAAGACTCGCGGCCATACTTCCGCAAACTGCGAGAATTGGCCGAAGAACACGGTCTGACCGAACTTTCGATGGGCACGAGCCAGGATTACCGGGTGGCCGCGGAGGAGGGGGCAACCATGATCCGAATAGGTTCGGTGCTGTATCGGGGTTAACATTCCCGCCGCTATGGGATTTGCAGACGTCTGGAACCGCACGCTCGTCTACTTCGGCATCGCCGAGGAGGACGAGGACTGGGACGAGGACGGCTACGTCACGAACGAGGAGCTGGAGCGCTCGTACAGCGAGCGCCCGAACGTCCGCAAGCTGTCCCCACGACGTCGTCGCAACGAGTTCGAGGACTGGACCGACCCGGAGCCGGAGGCCGCGGCCAGCTCGAGGACGGCGGTCATGCGACCGCGCCCGCGTGCGGTCGAGGCCGCACCCGGCGAGGCCTCTGTTCGCGTCCATCTCGTCGTCCCGCGGAGCTTCAACGACGCCCAGCAGATCGCGGACAAGTTCAAGGAAGGCACGCCCGTCATCCTCAACCTCCAGGGCTCGGACGCAGATCTCTCGAAGCGCCTGATCGACTTCGGCAGCGGGCTCACGTATGCGCTCGACGGGGGCATGCAGCGTGTCGCGGACAAGGTCTTCCTGCTCACGCCGCGAAATGTCGAGGTGTCGGCCGAGGAGCGGGCGCGGCTCCTCGAGCGCGGCGGCTTCTTCAACCAGGCCTGAACTAGAGGAAGCTGCTTTCCTGAGCCGAAATCCGCCGCATGGGCGGATGGCTCCTGATGGCCGACGCGATCTCGTCGATCCAGAACTTCATCACCGTGTTCATCTCGGTGTACGTCCTGATCATCTTCGCGTACATCATCCTGTCCTGGGTCCGGCTGCCCTACTCGCCGTGGCTGAATCGGGTCCAGCGCTTCCTGTACGACGTCTGCGACCCCTACCTGCGGATCTTCCGCCGGCTGCTGCCATCGTTCGGCGCGTTCGACTTCTCGCCGATCGTCGCCGTCCTGTCGCTGTTCCTGATCGATCGCGTCGTCAATTCGATTCTCGACCGGCTGCACTAGAGAGGAGGTGAACGATTTGACCCTTACACCTGTCGAAATTCGTCATGTCAGGCTGGGACGCGGCTTCCGGGGCTATCGGAGAGCGGCGACCGACCGTCTGCTCGAGGAGATCGTCGACAGCTTCGAGGAGGTCTGGCGCGAGCGGGCCGAGCTCCAGGACCAGAACGAACGGCTGGAGTCGGACATCGCCCGCTACCGCGACCTCGAGACCTTGCTGCGAAAGACGCTCGTGTCTGCGGAACGAAGCGCCGAGGAGCTCGGGGAACAGGCGCGCCGCGAGGCGGACGTCGTGCTCGCCGAGGCGCGTGCAGAGGCCCGGAAGATCACGCAGCAGGCGCAATCCGAACGCGACCACCTGCGTGCGGAAGCAAGCCGAATCCGTGCTCTTCTTCGCTCTGCGCTCGAGATCACGGACGAGCAGAACGGTGCAGACGAGACCGCCGAGGCCGCCTGACTGCGGACTAGACTTCGT
The DNA here is from genome assembly GCA_963812695.1 of uncultured Actinomycetes bacterium. Lineage (GTDB taxonomy): Bacteria > Actinomycetota > Thermoleophilia > Gaiellales > Gaiellaceae > VAXT01. Next base: position 306,595 of record CAWEWD010000001.1, on the reverse strand, counting down.
TCGTGGCTGTCGACGTCGACCAGTTGCGTGGGCTCCTCGAGGATGAGCGGCAGCCGCTCGAGGAGAACTCGGAGAACGTCCTCTCGTCCATCGACGGCGCGCTCGAGCGCATCGGGGCCGGGACCTACGGAGCGTGCCTCAACTGCGGCACGCCGATCGCCGAGGATCGGCTCGCAGCCATTCCATGGGCGACGCACTGCATCGACTGCAAGCGGCTCGAGGAGCGCGGTTGAGCGAGCCGGCGTCGCGTAACGTCGATGTGCGAGTGGGCTCTTCGACGGACGCGCTGACCCCAGTGGCGGGCGCTCGCCGCTCGCTGCACGCACGGTCGCAGCAGTGGATCGGGCTGCTCGCGATCGCACTGGCGGCGCTTGCCGGCGACCAGCTGACGAAGCACATCGTCGCCAGCCACCTGTCGCTCGACGCCGAACGCCACGTAGCCGGGCCGCTCTCGATCCACCACGTCCAGAATTCCGGCATCGCGTTCGGCCTCTTCGCGCGCGCGACGCCGGTCGTGACCATCCTGACCGCCCTCGCAGTGGCCTGGATGCTCGTCTTCTTCGCCCGCTCGGGCTCGCGACACCCGATCCTCCCCGTCGCGCTCGGCCTCTTGATCGGCGGCAGCGCCTCGAACCTCCTCGACCGGATCAGGCTCGGGCACGTGACGGACTTCATCGACCTCCGCTACTGGCCAGCGTTCAACCTGGCGGACAGCTTCATCGTCCTCGGCGTGTTCGTCCTGCTCGCCGCGCTGCTCCTCCCGCAGCGCCCGCACGAGCGGCCGCGCCCGGTTCCCGACGCCCGCGCTTAGGGTTCCACCAGAAGCGGCGGGCGCGCGGCTCGACCGTTACCTCGCAGAGCTGCCCGAGATCGGCTCGCGCTCCGCGGCCGAGCGGCTCGTCGAGGGCGGCAACGTGCGCGTGGACGGCAGAGCGCGCGCGAAGAGCTACCGCCTCGAGGGCGGGGAGGAGCTTCAGGTCGAGCTCCCGCCCGAGTCGCCGAGGGAGATCGAGCCCGAGGACGTCGAGCTCCGCATCGCCTACGAGGACGAGCACTTGCTCGTCGTCGACAAGCCGGCGGGCGTCGTCGTCCATCCAGGTGCCGGCCACGCGACCGGGACGCTCGTCCACGGGCTTGCGGGCCGGACGGCGGGCGGGGACGAGAACCGGCCCGGAATCGTCCACCGGCTCGACCGCGACACCTCTGGCCTGCTCGTCGTGGCCCGCTCGGACGAGGCCCACGAGCGGCTCCAGGAGCTCGTTCGGAACCGAGAGCTGGAGCGGCGCTATCTCGCGCTCGTCCGGGGCCATCCGCGCTCCTGGCGCGGGCGGATCGACGCGCCGATCGGCCGCGACCGCGACGAGCCGACGCGGCGCTCGCTGGACACCGATTCACCGCGCGACGCAGTCACGCACTTCGAGGTCGACGAGCTACTGGGCGCCCACGCGCTCCTGAACGTGAGGCTGGAGACCGGCCGGACGCACCAGATCCGCGTCCATCTGGCCGCGATCGACCTCCCGGTCGTCGGGGACCGCGTCTACGGCGTGCACGACAAGGCGCTCGAGCGCCAGTTCCTGCACGCGAACCGGCTCGCGTTCGAGCATCCGTTCACCGGCGCACAGGTCGAGGTCGAGTCACCGCTGCCGGACGATCTGGCCATGTATCTCGGCCGGTTGAAGGGGACAGGCTAGACTTCCAGCCGCTCTGTAACCCCGTCCCGGCGGGAAGGTGGATGGTGGTGCCGCTGTACCAGTGGTTCCATCCGCCGCCGCCGGCTGTATTGAAAACAACCATTAGGAGGCAAGTCGTGGCAGTCGTCACCATGCGAGAGCTGCTGGAGTCCGGAGTGCACTTCGGGCACCAGACGCGTCGCTGGGATCCCAAGATGCGCCGCTTCATCTTCGGCGAGCGCGGCGGGATCTACATCATCAATCTCGAGCAAACGCTCCAGCTCCTGGAGGAGGCGGCCGCGTTCTCGCGGAACCTCTCCGATCGGGGCGGCACGATGCTGTTCGTCGGCACGAAGAAGCAGGCTCAGGACTCGATCGAAGGACACGCGAAGAGGGTCGGGATGCCGTACGTGAACCACCGCTGGCTGGGCGGCCTGCTGACCAACTGGCGCACGATCTCGGCGCGGATCGACCGCCTGCATGAACTGCGGAGGCTCAGCGAGGAGGGCCAGCTCGACCTGCTGCCGCCGAAGGAGCGAATCTCGATGCTCGCCGAGCTGGAGCGCCTCGAGAGCCATCTCGGAGGCGTCGCCGACATGAAGCGCCAGCCGGACGCGATGCTCGTCGTCGACCTGCGCAAGGAGGCGATCGCGGTCAAGGAGGCGAGACGTCTCGGCCTGCCGGTCGTGGCGCTCGTCGACACGAACTGCGACCCCGACGAGGCCGACTACGTCGTCCCGGGCAACGACGACGCCATCAAGTCGTGCGATCTCGTGATCCGCACGATCGCGGATGCGATCGAGGCCGGCAAGCAGAAGGTCAAGCCCGAGGAGTTCCAGGAGCAAACGCCTGCTCAACCGGAGGTCGCGGCCGAGGCTGCTACCGAAGAGGCTCCGCCCGTCGAGCCGCCCGCCGCAGAGGAGGCTCCGGTCGCCGAGGAGCCGGCTCCTGCCGAGGAGGCTCCAGCAGTCGAGGAGCCAGCTCCTGCCGAGGAGGCTCCAGCAGTCGAGGAGCCAGCTCCCGCGGAGGAGGCTCCGGCCGCCGAGGAAGCCGCTCCCACGGAGGAGGTGCCGGCCGAATGACCCAGGTCACGGCGGACATGGTCAGGGAGCTGCGCGAGATGACGGGCGCGCCGATGATGGACACCAAGCGCGCGCTCGTGGACGCGGACGGCGACCTCGAGGCCGCGAAGCAGCTCCTGCGCGAGCGGGGCATGGCGTCGGCCGGAAAGCGCGCCGGGAACGAGACGCCCGAAGGCGTCGTCCTCACTCGCCTGGACGACTCGAAGGGCACGATCGTCGCGATCGGCTCCGAGACCGAGCCGGTCTCGAAGAACGACGAGTTCCGCGCGTTCGCCGAGAAGGTGCTCGACGCGGTCGACGAGAGCGGCCCGGACGCGTCGACTCGCTCGAGGACGAGCGCAAGGAGCTCGTGGGCAAGATCGGCGAGAACGTCCTCGTCCGCGGTGCTGCACGCTTCGAGAGCGGAAACGGCGAGGCGATCGCCGCCTACGTTCATCCGCCGGCGAACAAGATCGGCGTCCTCGTCAAGGCCGAAGGCTCGCCCGAGGCGGCGCGCAGGCTCGCGATGCACATCGCGTTCGCCGCGCCGCGCTTCGCGACACGCGACGAAGTGCCAGATGACGAAGTCGCGAAGGAGCGTGAGATCTACGAAAAGCTGCCCGAGGTCGAGTCCAAACCGGAGCAGGCGCGGCCGAAGATCGTCGAGGGCATGCTCGGCAAGCGCTTCTTCGCCGAGAACGTCCTCGCGGAGCAGGCGTGGATCCACGAGCCAAAGAAGACGGTTGCGCAGGCGCTCGAGGAGGAAGGGCTGAAAGTGCTCGAGTTCGAGCGCTACGCCCTCGCGGAGTGACAGTCTCCGAAGAGGAGAGCGCGGTCAGCGAGACCGAGGGCACAGCCGCGTTCGACCGCATCCTGCTCAAGCTCTCCGGCGAGGCGCTGATGGGCGACAAGGAGTTCGGCCTCGACCTCCCGCGCATCGAGGCGATCGCCGAGGAGATCGTCGACTGCCAGAAGACCGGCGTCGAGATCGCGATCGTCGTCGGCGCGGGGAACATCTACCGCGGCATGTCGGCGGCGGCGGAGGGCATGGACCGGGCGACCGCGGATTACGCCGGGATGCTCGCGACGCTCCTCAACGCACTCGCGCTTCAGGATGTCCTCGAGCAGCTCGGGGCGCACACGCGCATCCTGTCCGCGATCGGCGTGGCCGAGGTGGCCGAGCCGTACATCCGGCGCCGCGGGATCCGCCACCTCGAGAAGAAGCGGATCGTGATCTTCGCCGCCGGAACCGGCAATCCGTTCTTCACGACCGACACCGCAGCCGCCCTGCGTGCCCTCGAGGTCGGCGCCGATGCGATCCTGATGGCCAAGCACGGCGTCGACGGCGTCTACGACGCCGATCCCCGGGTCGAGCCCGGCGCCGAGCTCCTGCCGGAGCTCACCCATCTGGAGGCGATCGAGCGCGGGCTCGAGGTGATGGACGTGACCGCGCTCTCGCTCTGCATGGAGAACGGGCTGCCGATCCACGTCTTCGGGTTGGTGGACGGGAACATCAAGCGCGTGCTTTCGGGCGAGAAGGTGGGCACAATCATCCGAACCCCCGGGAAGGAGTCGGACCTTTGAACGGCATCGACGATCTCGTGCAGGACGCCGAGCGGCGCATGGACAAGTCGGTCGAGTCGACCCAGGTCGAGTTCAATACCGTCCGCACGGGCCGTGCGTCGGCGGCGCTGCTCGACCGGATCGGCGTCGACTACTACGGCCAGAAGACACCGCTCAAACAGCTCGCGACGATCAACGTCCCCGAGCCGCGCATGCTGACCGTGCAGCCGTTCGACCCCAGCTCGATCAAGGAGATCGAGCGCGCGATTCAGGAGTCCGAGCTCGGCCTCACGCCGTCGAACGACGGCAAGGTGATCCGTCTGCCGATCCCGCAGCTGACCGAGGAGCGGCGCGGGGAGCTCGTCAAGATCGTCCGCCAGATCGCGGAGGACGGAAAGGTCGCCATCCGCAACGTGCGCCGCGATGCCGACAAGCACCTGAAGGACCTGAAGACGAAGGGCGAGGTCGGCGAGGACGACGAGCGCCGCGCGGAGGAGCGCGTCCAGAAGCTCACGGACGACCACACGAGCCGGATCGACGACATCCTGAGGCGCAAGGAAGCCGAAATCACCGAGGTCTGACCCTGCTCGAGCGGATTCGCGGCGCTTTTCGTCGCCCGCCAGAACTTTCGCCGGGCGACGTTCCGCATTCCGTCGCGATCATCCTGGACGGGAACGGCCGCTGGGCGGAGGCCCGCGGGCTGCCCGTGGAGGCCGGGCACCGCGAGGGGACGCAGGGCGCTCCGTCGGACCGTGGAGGCGGCGATCGACCTCGGCATCGAGTCGCTCACCGTCTACGCGTTCTCGACCGAGAACTGGCTCCGCCCGCCGCCCGAGGTCGACTCGCTGATGGAGATCTTTCGCGAGACGATCGACCGCGAGCTTCCGGATCTCGCCGCGCAGGGTGTGCGCACGCGCTTCATCGGACGACGGGACCGTGCGCCCGAGTCGCTCCAGGAGCGGATGGCGGCGCTCGAGCTCGAGACCGCGTCGCGCGACGTGCTCCAGCTGTGGATCGCGTTCGACTACGGCGGACGGGCCGAGCTCGCGGACGCCGCCCGGGCGATGATCGCTGCCGGCCTGCGCGCTGAAGAGATCGACGAGGACGTGTTCGCTGTTTACTTGTACGCCCCCGACATGGCTGATCCGGACCTGGTGATCAGGACCTCGGGGGAGCTGCGGATGTCCAACTTCCTCCTCTGGCAACTGGCGTACTCGGAGTTCTTCTTCGTGGACACGCTCTGGCCGGACTTCGGCGAGAAGGAGCTGCGAGAGGCCGTGGCCGCCTATGCAGGACGGCAGCGGCGGTTCGGCCGGCGATGAGCTCGTTCTGGTCGCGCATCCTGATCTCGGCGGCGGGGATCCCGCTCGTCCTGTGGCTGATGTACCTCGGCGGCTGGCCGCTGTTCGGGCTCGCCATCGTCGCCACGCTGATCGCGCTCCACGAGCTGTACTGGATGACGCGAACGCTGCGCCCGGTCGTCCTCGCCGGATACCTCGGCGCGATCGCCACCCTGCTCGGAGCCGAGCTCAGCGGCACGAACTGGGCGCTGGCGGGCGTGTTCACGACGCTCGCGCTCGCCTTCGTCTTCAAGGGCGCGGCCTCGGCGTCGGGTGTCGGCGTGACGCTGCTCGGAGTGGGGTGGATCGCTCTGGGCCTCGCCTACGCGCTGCTGCTCCGGGACATCGACCAGCACGGGGTGCTCGCCCTCTACACGGTCGTGCTGGCGGTCTGGGCCGGAGATGCCGCCGCGTACTTCATCGGGCTCCTCTTCGGGCGGCACAAGCTGGCGCCGACCGTCTCGCCCGGCAAGACGTGGGAAGGGCTCGTGGCCGGGACGGTTGCGACGATCGCCGTCGCCTTCATCGCGCTCTACAAACAGAGCTTCCTCACGATCCCGCAATCGCTGGTGCTCGGGCTGGCAATTGCGATCGCGGCCCCGCTGGGCGACCTGTTCGAGTCCGCGCTCAAGCGCGACGCGGACGTGAAGGACTCGGGACGTCTGCTCGGGGGCCACGGCGGCGTTCTCGACCGGATCGACGCGCTCCTGTTCGCCTGGGTCGCGGCGTACTACGTGGTCGCAGCCTTCGGCCAGCTCTAGGGCGCCTACAATTTCGGGCGTGAAGCGAATTGCGGTTCTGGGCGCCACGGGGTCGATCGGCATGCAGGCGCTCGACATCATCGATGCCAACGACGAGCTAGAGGTGTGCGCGCTCGCGTCCGGCTCGAGCGAGCTCGACGGCCTGGCGTCTGAACGAGGCGTGGAGCACGCACAGGTCGGCGGTGATCTCACAACGCTGCTGGACATGGCCGAGCCGGACATCGTCCTGAACGCCGTCGTCGGCTTCGCGGGCCTCCCGGCGACGCTCTGGGCGCTCGAGCGGGGCATCACGCTCGCGCTGGCCAACAAGGAGAGCCTCGTCGCCGCCGGTGAGCTCGCGCTCGAGGCGCGGGAGCGGGGTGGAGGGCTTCTGCTCCCCGTCGACAGCGAGCACTCAGCGGTCTTCCAGTGCCTCGAGGGCCGAAGCCTCGAGTCGGTGACCTCGATCGTCCTCACGGCTTCGGGCGGCCCGTTTCGCGGCCGAACGCACGACGAGCTGGCGGACGTGACCCGCGCCGACGCGCTCGCCCACCCGACGTGGAACATGGGGCCGAAGATCACCATCGACTCGGCGACCCTCGCCAACAAGGGCCTCGAGCTGATCGAGGCGCACTTCCTGTTCGGGCTCCCGTACGAGCAGATCGAGGTCGTCGTCCATCCGACCTCGGTCGTCCACGCGATCGTTCGCTTCCGCGACGGCGCCTCGCTCGCGCACCTCGGGTACCCGGACATGCGCGTCCCGATCTCGTACGCACTGACGTACCCGCAGCGCGCCGCGACACCGGTCGACGGGCTCGACTTCGCGAACGGCCTGACCCTCGAGTTCGAGGCCCCGGATGTCGAGACGTTTCCCATGCTCGCCCTTGCACGCAAGGCCGGAGAGTCCGGCGGAACCCATCCGTGCGCCTACAACGCCGCCAACGAGGTCGCCGTGGCCGCGTTCCTCGCCGGCCGCCTGCGGTTCCTCGGAGTCGCGAGCATCGTCGAGGACGTCCTCGCGGCCGTCGACGGCGCCCCGGCGGGAGACCTCGACGACCTCATCGAAGCCGACGGCGAAGCGCGACGCCTCGCCGAGGAAGCTGTCGGAGCGCTGGTGACGTGAACATCTTCATCGCGATCGTCGGCCTGAGCCTGCTCGTTCTCGTCCACGAGGCGGGCCACTTCTTTTCCGCGAGGGCGGTCGGCATGAGCCCGCGGCGCTTCTACGTCGGGTTTCCGCCGGCGCTCGTCAAGGTCAAGCGGAAGGGCATCGAGTACGGCATCGGCGCCGTCCCGCTCGGGGGCTACGTGAAGATCCCGGGAATGCACAGGCCCGCGCCGTCGGACCTGAGCACGTTCTTCGGGCAGGCGCTCGAGGAAGCTCCGCAACTCGTCGCGCCGATCGACCGGATCAAGCGCAAGCTCGACGAGGGCGACATGGAAGGGGCGCGCGGCCAACTGCCGGCGCTCGCCGAGGCGCTGCAACGAGTCGAGATCAGCCGGATGGCGAGACGCAGCGCCGAGAAGGGCCTCACCGAGCTCGCCGACGGCCTCGGCACCGACGCGTACTGGCGCCAGAGAACGTGGAAGAAGGTGCTCGTCATCTTCGCCGGGCCGGGGACGAACCTCCTCTTCGCGATCGTCCTGTTCGCGGCGCTCTTCGTCAGCGGCAGCGGCGGGTACCGCCTCGGCTTCTCGATGGAGACGGGAAACCCACCGGTCGTCCACGACGTGCGCGCGGATCACCCCGCAGCGAAGATCGGCCTTCGTCCCGGCGACCGGATCCTTCGGATCAACGGCCAAAAGGTGAACGACGTGACGGAGGTGCCGGACCTGATCCAGCAGACTCACGGCGGTCCGATCAGGCTCTTCGTCCGCCATAAGGGCCAGAGTCAGGGCACGTTCCTCACATCGGTCCGGCCGCGCAAGGAGCCCAAGCTCTCGGTGCCGCAGGCGACCTGGCAGTCGGTGAAGCTGACCGGGGTGATCACGAAGGAGATCGGCGCCTCGCTCTCGCGACTCGTGCGCGGGAACCGGAAAGAGGTGTCGAGCCCGGTCGGGATCGTCGAGGGCTCCTCGGAAGCGCTCGCGCAAGGCGCGCAGACGTACCTCTGGGTCCTCGGCCTGCTCAGCCTGTCGCTTGCGCTGCTGAATCTGCTGCCGTTCCTGCCTCTCGACGGCGGCCACATCGTGTTCTCGCTGATCGAGGGCATCCGTGGGCGCGCGGTCGGGCGCGAGGTCTACGAGCGCGCCTCTGCGATCGGGATCGCGGTCGTGCTCTTGCTGTTCTTCATCGGCCTCTCGAACGACATCGGCAACCTCGGGAATTAGTGCCCCTTCCAGCAATACATACCGGCTTCTGGCCCGCGATCACGCGGCGCCAGAGTCCACCCTCCTCCTCACCAAGGTCTGTGGACCTTGGCTCGTCGGAGTGCGGCCTCTGGCTTGGTGCTCGCGACCCGGAAGCTCGGCGGCATTACTGGAAGGGGCACTGATGTCCAGCGAGCGCTCGATCAAAGTCGGCGACGTCGAGATCGGCGGCGGCGCACCGGTCGTCGTGCAGTCGATGACGCTCACGCCCACGCACGACGTCCCCGCGACGACGGCCCAGATCGCGGCTCTCGCTTCCGCGGGCTGCGAAGTCGTCCGCTGCGCAGTCCCGAAGATCGAGGACGCTGAGGCGTTGCGGAAGATCGTCCGCCTGTCGCCGATCCCGGTCATCGCGGACATCCACTTCAACGCGAGCCTCGCGCTGCGGGCCATCGAGGCCGGCGTCGCGGCGGTCCGGATCAACCCTGGAAACATCGGCGGCCCGGACCGGGTGGAGCAGGTCGTGAACGCGGCGCGATCGGCGGGGATCGCCATGCGGATCGGCGCCAACTCGGGCTCGCTCCCGAAGCACCTGCAGGAGCTCGCGCAGCACGACCAGGCCGAGGCGCTCGTCGCGGCCGCGGTCGAAGAAGTGCATCTGCTCGAGCGGCTCGACTACTACGACTTCAAGATCTCGGTCAAGTCGACGCACGTTCCGACGATGATCCGCGCGTACCGGATGCTCTCCGAGCGCGTCCCGTACCCGCTCCACCTGGGCGTGACCGAGGCCGGAACGACGTTCGCCGGCTCGATCAAGAGCGCGATCGGGATCGGCGCACTCCTCGCGGACGGCATCGGCGACACGCTGCGCGTCTCGCTCACCGCCGACCCGGTCAAGGAGGTCGAGGTCGCGTGGGAGATCCTGAAGGCGCTCGGCCTCCGTGAGCGCGGCCCGGTGATGATCGCGTGCCCCTCGTGCGGGCGCGACAACGTCGGGGTCGAGAACCTCGCGGTCGAGGTCGAGGGGCGGCTCACCGACTATCCGCAGGCCTTCGAAGTCGCGGTCATGGGCTGCGCCGTCAACGGCCCGGGGGAGGCCGGGGACGCGGACTTCGGGATCGCGGGTGGACGCGACGTCGGGTTCATCTACGCACATGGCCGCGTGCTGAAGAAGGTCTCGTCCGAGATCCTCGTCGACGAGCTCTTCCGCGAGATCGACACGTGGATCGAGGACGGGATGCGCCGGCCGAAGCGACTGAAGATGGCGAAGCCGGCGGCGCTGGCCATGGCGGAAGCCTCCGAAATTCCGCTCGACTAGGGTTCTGCCCATGATCCGCCGCGCGTCACAGCTCTTCCTGCCGACCCTGCGCGAGGCTCCGGCCGACGCGGAGGCGATCAGCCACAAGCTGCTCGTCCGTGGGGCGTTCATCCGCCAGGTCAGCGCGGGTGTCTGGACGCTCCTCCCACTCGGCTGGCGCGTCCACGAGAAGGTGGTCGGGATCATCCGCGAGGAGATGGACGCGATCGGGGCCCAGGAGCTCTCCATGCCCGTCCTCACCCCGGCCGAGCTCTGGAAGGCGACCGGGCGCTACGACATCACCGAGGTGTTCAAGCTGCGCGACCGCAACGACCGGGAGTTCGTCCTCCCGATGACACACGAGGAGACGATCACGTTCCACGCGCGCGAGATCCAGTCGTACCGCGACCTGCCGCAGATGCTCTACCACTTTCAGACGAAGGATCGCGACGAGCCGCGGCCGCGCGCCGGCCTGATCCGCGTCCGCGAGTTCGTCATGAAGGATTCGTATTCGTTCGACCGCGACGCCGAGGGGCTCGAACAGAGCTTCCAGCTCCACAAGGGCGCGTACGACCGGATCTTCGAGCGTTGCGGGCTCGAGGTCTTTCCCGTCCAGGCGGAGTCGGGGATGATGGGCGGCAGCGCGAGCATGGACTACCTCGCACCTTCGGCCGCCGGAGAGAACACGCTGGTCACGTGCGAGCGCGGCGACTACGCGGCCGACCTGGAGATCGCACGTGGGATTCCGCGCGCTCCCCAGTTCCCGGCCGCGCTGGACGCACCGGAGGACGTCGAGACGCCCGGCGCGACGACGATCGAGGACCTCGCGAAGATGCTCGGGATCGACGACGCGGCGACCTCGAAGGCGATGCCCGTCGTCGCAGACGGACGCGTCGTGCTCGCCCTCGTGCGCGGCGACGACCGGCTGGACGACATGAAGATGGTCGAGGCGCTCGGTGAAGCGGTCCGTCCGGCGACCGAGGACGAGATCCGCGAGACGTTCGGTGCGGAACCGGGCTCGATCGGCCCTGTCGGGGTCGCAGTCGAGGTCGTGGCCGACGAGGCGTTGCGCGATGGTCAGTTCGTCGCCGGCGCGAACAGGACGGGCCACCATCTGCGCGGCGTGCAGGCGGGACGCGACTTCGAGCCGCGCTTCGCGAACATCCGCGAGGTGCGCGAGGGGGACGCGTGCCCGAAGTGCGGCGGGAAGCTGCACCTCCAGGCCGCGATCGAGGTCGGTCACATCTTCAAGCTCGAGACGCGCTACACCGAGCCGCTCGAGGCGACCTTTCTCGATGAGGACGGCAAGGAGAAGTTCCTGGTCATGGGCAGCTACGGGATCGGCCCCGCGCGGACGGTGGCGGCGATCGTCGAGCAGCACCACGACGAGCACGGGATCCAGTGGCCGCGGTCGGTCGCGCCGTACGACGTCCACCTCGTGGCGCTGCCCGGGCTCGAGGAGCGGGCCGCGGAAGTGGCCGCGAAGCTCGACGCGGCGGGCGACGCCGTGCTGCTGGACGACCGCGATCAGCGTGCGGGCGAGAAGTTCGCCGACGCTGATCTCATCGGCCTGCCCGTGCGCGTCACGGTCGGCAAGAAGACGCTCGACGACGGCGCCGTCGATGTCCGCTCCCGCGAGACGGGCGACGAACAACGAGTGGCGATCGAAGATCTCGGTAGCCTGCGCGCTAATGGCTCGTAGGCGCCGCTTCAGCGACGACCCGTTCGGCGAGACCCTCGAGCGGCTGATGACCGAGAACGGCGTCACCTACCGCGGGCTCGCTGCGAAGACGAAGCTCTCGGCCGGGTACCTGAACCACCTGGTACACGGGAACCGGCCCGTGCCGTCGAACGAGATCGTGCAGTCGCTGGCGGGCGCACTCGACGTCGAGCCGGAGCACTTCCGCGAGTACCGCATCCGTGTGATCACGGAGCGGCTCGAGGAGATGCCCGCGCTGATCGACCGGCTCTACAAGCGCCTCGCCGAGAAGAACTAGTCCTCGACCGCGTCCTCGGCCTGCTCGGCGAGTTCGACGATGTCGCCTTCCTTGAACAGGATCTTCTGGAGCGCGACGCGCCACTTCTCTTTGCGGCGGGCGAGAAACTCGAGGTCCATCGAGAAATGGAGGAACTCTTCGCGTTGGGCGTGCTCCATGATCTTGCGCGCCTGCTCGTCGGTCTCGACCGCCATGCGCTGCTCGTACCAGCCGATCGCTTCTGCTTCCTCCTGGAGGGAGGCGATCAGGCGGGCGAACGTGCGGGTGTCGGCGCCGAGCTCGTCGGGAGGCTCGTGATACTGATCGGTGGGCATCGCGCTAATCTAACCGCGAAGCGGGGCGTGGCGCAGCCTGGTTAGCGCGCTAGTCTGGGGGACTAGAGGTCCCGAGTTCAAATCTCGGCGCCCCGATACAGAAAACCCCCAGGGTTGAGGGGGTTTTCTCGTCTCATGATGTAGACGCTGCCGGCGTTCGCAGCGGCAGCTAGGCGGCAGAAGACCTACTTTTCAGCGAGTTGATTCGCAAGTCGAGGACGTTCACGAGCACGGCCGCGGCCAACGCATAGCCCTCGTCATGATGCGAGGTACTGAAGCCCAACTGCTCGTCGTGAGCAACCGCACGCGGTACATCCGAGACCACGAAAATCGGCTCGACACCGATGACGCGTTGCACAGCGAGATCATAGGGGTCGCCTACCTGCAGCTCTGTCCACCTCCGCTTCGGGGGACATTCGCGAACGCTGGCCCACACGACAGCACCGGTGTGGTACTTCATCCAGGAGGGGACGTCCGAGGTTGGCGGAGAGGAGAACGAAATGACGGAGCGAGCGAGTTTTAGTGCGGAAGAGGCGCGGCGCATCGGAGAGGAAATCGGCATCGATTGGGTTGCAGCCCCGTTCGATATTGAGCAGTTCCGCATGGGGATGGACGTCGAGCTGGAACATGGTCTGCACGATCTATTGACGAACGTCACCGACAGCGATCCCTTGGTGACCGGAAAGATTGCGCTCGCCCACTTGAAGGAATTTCCCGACTACTACACCCGCCTCGCCCGAATGGAAGATGAAGCGAAGCGAGATAACCAACCCTGAGCACCGCGGAATCGTGTGCTGATGGTCCGTGGTGTCCCAGCGACGTTGACAGCGGAGGGACGCGGGGGAGACCTGACCGTGATCACCGGCCCGGCACCCGCGAGGCCCTGCAGGCGGGGCTGCGCAGGCGGGACAGCTCCCCAACCCCGAGCTAGGAAGGAGCCAAGGAGAACTGCCCGGTCTCGCAGGCGCTCGAGGGCAACGTCGAGATCGACCTCGACGCGACGCTCGAGTGAAGCTACTTCAGCGTCTTGAGGTAGGCGACGAGCGCCGCCAGGTCCTCGTCCGGGATGATCCCGCCCCAGTGCGGCATGCTCGCGATCGGCGGTTGGCCGAGCACGCTGCCCGAGCGGATGAAATCGGTGATCTTCGCGTCGGTGTTGAACTCGTGTCGGAAGTCCTGCCCCGAGAGCGGCGGAATCGTCTTGTCCGGAGACGCCGGATTCGGGACTCCGCCAAGTCCGCTCGGGCCATGGCAGTTGATACAGCCGTCGCGCACGTACAGTGCGGCGCCGGCAACCGCGTCTCCCTGGCCACGTGGAACCGGGACGGGATCTGCGTCCTTCACCTTCGGCAGGCCGGCCCGAACGTACGAAACGAGATCGGACACCTGGCTCTTCGAGATCACGGGCCCCCAGACCGGCATGTACGCCTTCTGGGGGTTCGCTGACTCGCCGAGCCCATGGTTGATGATCGAGCTCATCTGGGCGACGGTCAGGGTCTGACCGACATCCTTGAGCGCGGGAACATCCTGCGAGACCCCTCCCTTGCCCTGCTCGCCGTGACAGGAAGCGCACGCGAAACTGACGAACAGGTGCCCGCCCATCGCCACATGCGGGTCACTCGGATTGCTGCCGGTGTTGCCGCCACCACCGCATCCCGCCAGCGCAACAGCCGCCAGACTGGCTGCGACAACAAGGGCGACCGCCACGGGAATGCGGCCCATGTCGCGAGTATCTGCCTTCGAAGGCGACGCTTCAACCCGGTTGATCAATCGGACCCGCGCTCAATCCGGTTAGCCGCCAACTCTCCGAACTCGCCGCCCAGCGACCGGTAACCCGCCTCAGCGCCAGCGACTTAGTACTCGGCGTCCCTCAACGGCAGCTAGACGGCAAAACGTCCGAAAATCACCTCTTGGAGCAGAGCGGGGCCAGGGTGCCGCACGGAGCCGGAGCCCGCTCGGGAAGCCACATCGCGCCATTTTCCGGAGGTCGCCGCGCAACCGCTGGATCAGTCTGGGGGACTAGAGGTCCCGAGTTCAAATCTCGGCGCCCCGGGGCCCAGGCGGTAACGCAGCACCGACGGGTGGCTGCCGGCTTTATGACCAAGCGGCGGCGCGAGCGAGTTAAGGACGAGAAGACGGTGACTAGGTCGAACATGAAGACCTGCCCGGCGGGCCATGGCCGAAACGGCGTCCAACGGCGGCGAGCTCGCGGCGAGCGTGACGGCCGGGCGGGTAGTGGCAGCGCCCGAGGCGCGCGTGGTGTCTGCGCCCGTGCAGGCCACGCACGTCGAGGTCGAACATCTAGGCGAGGGCCGCTTGCGCACGTCAGGACCCATTACGTCGTATCGGATGGCGAAACCCGCTCGACTGAGAGGATGTAGTGATGCACGAGCCGGGGCACGAACACCACAGTCAGGCGATCGAGTTCCCGCGCGAGACCGAGGGCCTGCCCGAGGCCCGCAAGACCGAGCTAGTCGAGCTCGGCGACGGCGACGAGTTCGAGCTCGAGATCATGCCGGTCAAGAAGCGGATCGGCGACGCCACCGTGCGGATGCTGACCTACAACGGCTCAGTCCCCGGCCCGACGCTGAAGGTCCAGCAGGGCTCGACGATCACTGTCCGCGTGACGAACCACGGTGATCTGGACGCCACGGTGCACTGGCACGGCCTGCGGCTCGAGAACCGCTACGACGGCACGCACGAGACGCAGGCCCCGATACCAGTCGGCGAGACATTCACCTACGAGGTGAACGTGCCGGATACAGGCGTCTACTGGTACCACCCGCACATCCGCGAGGACTACGGCCAGGAGATGGGCCTCTACGGAAACATCCTGTCGACCCCCAGCGAGCCCGACTACTGGCCACCGGCCAACCGCGAACTCGTTCTGACGCTCGACGACGTGCTGATCGAGGAGGGCCGGATTGCCCCATTTAGCGCCTCCGAGACCACGCACGTCGCAATGGGCCGCTTCGGCAACGTGATGCTCATCTCAGGCGAACCAGATCTCTCGCTCGAAGCGCAGCGCGGCGAGGTCGTTCGCCTGTACTTCACCAACACCGCGAACACACGAGTCTTCAACGTCGCACTGCCGGGCGCGCAGATGAAGCTGGTCGGAGCCGACGCCGGCCATTACGAGAACGAGGAGCGCATCCGGGAGGTCCTGCTTGCACCTTCCGAGCGGGCCGTCGTCGACGTGCTCTTCGAACGTGCCGGCGAGCTCGAGCTCGTGCACCGAACGCCTGAGCGCACCTACGGGCTCGCTTCGATCACGGTGGTCGACGAGCCGCCCGAGCAGTCGTTCGCCGATGACTTTGCGCAGCTGCGAACACACCGCGACATGGCCGAGTTACGCGAGCAGATCGAGCCAGTCCTGGACTCTCCGCCCGACAAGACGCTCTCGTTCATCGCCGAGATGGACATGGGAGTGCCCGAGGGCGTCGACGTGATGTACGTCTGTCCGATGCACCCCGACGTCACGAGCGAGGAGCCCGGCAGCTGTCCGAAGTGCGGGATGAAGCTGCTCGCCCAGGCGGCAGAAGAGACCACGTACATGTGCCCTATGCATCCCGACGTGACGAGCGACCAGGCAGAGCGATGCCCGAAGTGCGGCATGAAACTGATTCCAGCCGGCCTGGCCGCTGCGGGTGGCGAACACAGCCACCACGATCATCACGGCCATGGGGAGCACGAGGGCCATAGCCACCACGATCACGGCCACGAGGCCGAACACGACACGGCACAAGGGATCGAGTGGGAAGACGACATGGTCGAGGTCAACCGAATGACGACTCCGAGCAACATGCGCTGGAAGCTGGTCGATCGTGACACCGGGGCCGAGAACGGCCAGATCGACTGGACCTTTCGGGTCGGCGATCAGGTGAAGATCCGGCTCGTCAACGAGATGGACTCCGACCACCCGATGCCCCACCCGTTCCACGTCCATGGAGCGGGGCGCTTCCTGATCCTCGCGCGCAACGACGTGGTCGAGCCGAACCTCGTCTGGAAGGACACGGTCCTCGTGCGCACCGGCGAGACGGTCGACATCCTGCTCTACGTCACCAACCCCGGGCGCTGGATGGCCCACTGCCACATCGCCGAGCATCACGAAAGCGGGATGATGTTCAGCTTCAACGTGGATGAGGCCGCGTAGCTTTCGCGCCGGCGTGAGGTCCCAGACGCGATGAACAACGCAGCCGCCACCTTTGCCTTCGCTGACATCGCCGGCTTCACGGCTCTCACGGAAGCGCATGGAGATGAGGCGGCCTTCGCCCTCGTGTCTGACTTCACAAACGCCGTGAGAGCTGAGCTGGCCTCTATTCAAGGAGAGCACGTCAAGACGATCGGCGACGCGCTCATGCTGCGGATACCGGATCCTGGGGACGGGATCGTCCTTGGCCTCCGGATTGCCAATGACCTCATGCTCGACCATGGGGCGCCCGCCGTCCGAGTCGGCCTCCACTACGGGCAGGCGGTCGAGAATGAAGGCGACTACTTCGGTGCGGCCGTCAATCTGGCCGCGCGGGTCTCGGCGCTCGCCACTGGTGGCGAGGTGCTGGTCAGCGGAAGTACAGCCGCGCTTGCCCCCGATCTCGATGGAGTGTTCTACGAGTCTCGCGGGCGGCAAACCCTGAAGAACGTCGCCGAACCCGTCGAGGTGTTCGCCGCGCTGCGACTTGGCGGTTCGAGTGGAGACGCTCTGCCGATCGACCCCGTGTGCCGAATGGCCGTCGACCCTGATCGAGCGACCGGACGCCTCGTGCACGACGGCGGCGCCTATTTTTTCTGCTCGCTCAGTTGCGCGGGCGCGTTTGCACAGCAGCCTGACCGTTACGTGGGTTAGCGCGAAGCAAACCTCCGCCCGATCCGCGACATGTACGCGCCGTAGCTGACGGCGGTCGTCGGGCGGAATGCGTCACTGAGTGGGAGGCGTTCGTAGATAGCAGTGGAGAAGCAGCCTGGTCGTCTGTTCGTGGTCAGCTGGCTCCTGTTCATCCCCCTGATCGTGCTGTGCGTGCTGCCGTTCGCGTACCTCGCAGTCGCCGACTCACCCAGCGCCTGGGTGTTCATGTTGCTGTGGTGGGTGCCTCTGTTGCCGCTCGCCTTCGTGGCGTACGGCCTACCGCGCCTGCGCCGCTCTCGCTGATCGAAACGCGCGGTACGGCTAAATGATCGAGGCTGCGACGACTACGAGCCAGGCGATAGCGAAGGCGTAGTGCGTTCGCTCAATCACTCCGAGCGCGACCCGTCGAATCGGTTGAACCACGATCGCGGTTCCGGTCGCGATCGCCGTTGCCGTGACGAGCCACCCGAGCGGGCCGAGAACTGCGGGCTCGCCCGTCCAGTCGATGTGTGAGGCCGCGACAGCGATCGACGCAAACGCCGTACCGGCGAGCAGCATGTGGATCCGACCGGTTCGCGTGAGCGATCGAAGACTCTCCGGTTCGCGATCGGTCATGAACCCGGAGACGAGGAGCCGAACAGCGCCGTAGACGAAGAGCCAGCCAAGGGAGTTCGCATCGGTCTGTTGCCCCAGCCCGATCGCGATGAGGATCGCCCCGACGCCCTGCAGCACGACCATTGTCCGGTAGCCGACGTGGTACGAGGTCCACCCGTAATCGCTGACGGCGTAACGGATCGGATTCAGCCCGGTCGGTACGAGGTGAAGCGCGATGAGGATGGCGCCGGATGCTGCCACGCAGATCAGGCCGATGAGCGCGTAGGCCATGCGGAAATCTATGCGCCGCGAACCTACGTCGACGCGCCGGGGCTGTTCAAGGAGGCCGTCCTACTCCTTCGTTGAGAGCGGGCGGCCGAGCTGCTTCTCCCACCAGTCGGAATCAGCAGCGCCGAGGTCTTCCTCAGGCGCTCTGACGACGGCTCTGGTCCTGGTCGTCTCCTGCTTGCGCTCGGCGACCGACCGGTGTCGGTCAGCCAGCTCGCTCTCCTGCTGCTGTAGCTCGGCCTCCTGGGTCGCGAGGACCGCCTTGAGCGCCTCGATCCGCGCCGTCGCCTCCGCGGCGCTTCTCTCCGCGTCCGCCAGCGATCGTTCAAGGATGCGCTCTCAATGCGAGGGGTAGTAGAGGTCGCCCGTCTCTCGATCTATGAGACGACGGGCGACCTTGGGTCTATCTGAGAACTCAACTGCACTCGTGCTCCGCTACGGCCGATTCGGGTCGTAGGGATTGGGCTGCTGCAATTTCCAGAACGGCACGCGTACGAACTGGCCCGTTTGGAGTTCGCGGATCCAGAATCTGCCGTCGCAGATCGCGTAGTTCCGGTTGGGCATGAAGACGGCCCTCTGTGAGCATGAGATCTGAACGCGTGGTTGTGGAGAGCGCTTTGCGACCGCGCCTGCAGGCAATGCAAGGGCGGCGATGAGGACTCCGAGTGTTACGAGCTTGTACATGGTCACCTCCTCTTTCATGCCTCAGACGCTAGGAGGCTCCGTGAGCTGTGTCGTTCACGGGCGTCACGGATGGGATGTCAAGCCCGTCACACTCGCCGACACGGTGGTCGCCCGCCGCGAATGCATTTGAGCCACCTCGGTCAAGCCGAGCCAAGAGGTGTGGCGTGGGAGGATCTGCGGCCCAAGGAGGGTGGATGACCGGGCGCCGTCCCCCTTTATCACTGGTGCGGGCGGTGGTTCCTTCGCCGCCGAAGGAAGTTCTACCCCGTGCCGCAGACCCAGTAATGCCCCGGTCCTCCAGTGAATCTTCCGTGTTCGCTGTCCCCTGAACCTTCTGACCGGCCGACGAGCGCTGGCCGTGACACGGCACGGCCGGAGCCTGGCGAGGCGAACTGCGTTTGTTTCCCTGTGGAGCGGGGATGTTGGCTCGTGAGAGCGGGGTGGCGCCAGGCCTTTGCGGCAGCTTCGGCCTAACCTCGGATCGGGGGACACCGGGGAGAAGGTGCCCCCGCTCTCGACACGATGCCGAACAGGTCGTCCCCGAACGAACGAAAGGCCAGGCGCCCGGCTCCAGACTCTTGCGGCCAAAGACCGGAGCCCGGCTCGGGGATGCCGGCGGGCGCCCAGCCTCTAGCGGTTCGGAGCATCGAGACCCGATCCTTCATCGATCCGCCGGTTGAAGCGCGGACGGCCGAGGCGTACGCTTGCGCCCTGCGGCCGTCCAGTAGAGCCTCCGCACGCCGACCCGCGTCACCTCTCGCGGATTCCCCGCCGGCTACGCGGAGCGAATCAAGACCAAGGGGCCACGCAGCAAACCCCGCATCGCGCGCGGCCCCTTGGTCTTCTACCCACCTCCCATACGAGTCGTACTCTGAGGCCGTAAGGACTTTGTGAAGATGAGCGGCTCTCGGTGGGAATGAGTGATGTAGCTACACTTTTTGGCGGCCACCTGTATGTCGGCCCGGGCTCTACTTAGGAACCCTCCCTACCCGAACACGGAACCCGGCTGTCTTTCACAGGTGGCCCTACTCGGCCCGCTGACGGGCGATGGTTTCTCTCGACGGCTCGTTTCGTCTCTCCACGGGCGGGGCATTCAGGCGTTCGACAGAGAGGAGAACCATGTGGTGGATCATCCTGATCATCGTCGCCGTGCTCGTCGTCGCCGGGATCATCATCGTCGGTGGCCGGCGCGCGCGGGAGCAGAAGCTCGAAAACAAACGGCAGGAAGCCGGTGAGCTCCGGAGCCAGGCTGACGAGCAGTCGTCACAGGCCGGACAGCGTGCGTCGTTCGCTCAGGAGCAGGCTGATCAGGCCGAGCAGGAGCGTGCGCAGGCCGATGAAGCTCGTCGGCGTGCGGACGAGGTGGATCCGGACGTAGCGACGTAGTTCTCACGACGCCGTAGGCTGTGCCCGTGCCGCCGACCCGTGTTGCGATCATCGGAGCGGCGCTCGACCTAGGCGCGGGCCGCCGCGGCGTCGACATGGGCCCCTCAGCGATCCGCTACGCGGGCCTCAGCGAGCGGCTCGAGAGTGCTGGGATCGAGGTCGAGGATCGCGGGAACGTCCAGGCGGCGATCGCGGAGACGCGTGAGACAGGCACCGAGAGCGCCCGGTTCCTGGACGAGATCCTCGAGACCTGTACGCGCATCGCAGACGAGGTCGAAGATGCCCGGGCCGGCGGCTCGCTGCCACTGGTGCTCGGCGGCGACCACTCGATCGCGATGGGCTCGCTGAGCGGGCTTGCCTCGTCCGGGCCGGGAGGCGTGCTCTGGCTCGACGCGCACGGCGACCTGAACACGCCCGCGACGACGCCGACCGGCAACGTCCACGGGATGCCGCTGGCCGCGGCGCTGGGGCTCTGTGACACCTTCGCGCGCGACGGGCTTCGCCTGCCGGCGGTCGAGCCGGAACGAGTCGCTCTGGTCGGCGTGCGCTCGCTCGACCCGGGGGAGCAGGCGCTCGTCCGGGAGCTCGGCGTCGCCGTGTACACGATCAGCGACCTCGACCGGCGCGGGATGGAGCCGGTCATCGCGGAGGCTCTCGAGCGCGTCGCGGGCGGGTCGTTCGTCCACGTCTCCGTCGACATGGACGTCGTCGATCCCGAGGTCGCTCCCGGCGTGGGTGACCCCGTGCGCGGCGGGCTCTCGTACCGGGAAGCGCACCTTGCGCTGGAGCTCGTGGCCGAGGCCGGTGCTCTGGACGCGCTGGACCTGGTCGAGGTCAATCCGATCCACGATCACGAGAACACGACGGCCGGGCTCGCCGTGGAGCTGGCTGCGAGCGCTTTCGGCGTGAAGATCCTCTAGACGAAGACGTCTGCCGCGCAGCCGAAGACCAGCGCGGCGCGAGCGTCCGACTCATCGACCCCGGAGAGCGACCGGTGCTCGAGGTCGACCTCGGCGTCGGGCCACGCTTCGAGACCGAGCGATGCGGCTCCCTCGTCGGCGCCTATCCGAAGCAGTGCGTCGGGCGGGACGACGTTGCGGCGCTGGGCCGACCGGCGCGCGATCCCGTCGAGCTCTCTGAGCTCCTCGAGCGGGTCGATCCGCACGTTCGAGTCCGAGCCGATGCAGATGGGGATGCCGCGATCGAGGACGCGCTCCACGGGGAAGTACCCGTCGCCGAGGTTCGCCTCGGTCGTGGGGCAGACGCAGATGCGCGAGCCGCTCTGAACGAGAAGGTCGAGCTCCGCGTCGTCGGCGTGCGTCGCGTGGACGATCGTCGTGCGCGGAGTCAGACAGCCGTTCTTCGCGAGCAGCTCGATCGGCCGGATGCCGTGCTCCTCGATGCACTCCTCGATTTCGCGCGGCTGCTCGTCGGCGTGGACGTGCAGCGGGAGCTCGTGTTCGACTGCGTAGCGTCCGATCTGCGCGAGCCACGGGGGCGGGCAGGCGCGGACGGAGTGGGGGGCGAGGCCGACCTCGATCCCGCGCTCGCGGAGGTTCTCGACCCGGTTCAGGTACTCGGCCGGCGAGGCCTGACGGAAACGCTCGAGCCCGCCCCGTGCATATGCGACGTAGAGCAGGACGAACGTGATTCCGGCGGCACCGGCGGCCTCGGCCGCAGCGAGTGCCTGCTCGAACCCGAGGTAGTGGAACTCGCCGACCGCGGTATAGCCCGCGCCGCGCATCTCGCCGTACACACGCTCGTAGTCGATGCGGACGCGCTCGGACGTCTGCCGGTCCGCGAGCTCGAGCATCGCGTCGCGCCAGGCCCAGAAGTCACCGCCCTCGGTGCGGCCCCGAAGCGCGCGCTGGAAGGCGTGGCTGTGCGAGTTGACGAAGCCGGGAATCGTGAGCCGGTTCGCCACGTGGCGACGCTATCAGCCTTGCGGCACCGTCCTTAGCCGGTACCCCCGACCTCCTCCCCGATGCGATCGTATCGAGGAAAGGCGCACGTGTCTGTCACGAAAGGCGGGCAAATGCACGGCAATCGATCCACCGCGCTCTATCCTTGAGCACGATGTCCGCACCCGCGGTCTCCGCTCCGCTGGCGCGCGTCCCGAACGCGCTCACGATCCTGCGGCTGCTCCTGATCCCGATCTTCGCCGTCCTGCTCATCCCGGCGGACGGGGGCTATAGCTGGCCGGCCGCGATCGTCTTCGGCCTCGCCGGGACCACGGACCAGATCGACGGCTGGCTCGCGCGGCGCTGGAACGTCGAGTCCGCGTTCGGGAAGGTCGCCGATCCGCTCGCAGACCGGCTGATGATCGATGCGGCCGTGATCATCCTCGTCGCCGTGCACCACCGCTTGCCGTGGGTCGCTCTCGTGCTCATCGTCGCGCGTGACGCCTTGCTGATCGGCGGGTACAAGCTGGTCGCACCGGATGGCTACGAGCTCAACGTCAACTTCCTCGGCAAGCTCGCGACCTGGGTCCTGTACGCGTCCCTCGCGTTCGTGATGGTCACGCACGCAGGCACGGAGTGGCCGCTCTGGTTCTTCTGGACCGGGCTCGCCCTCGCGCTCGCCGCCGGAGCCCAGTACGTGTACACGGTCGTCAGAGGATCGCGCGAATGAAAGCCGTCGTCATGGCGGGCGGGGAGGGCACGCGCCTCAGACCGCTCACGTCGAACCAGCCGAAACCGATGGTCCCGATCGTCGGCAAGCCCTGCATGGAGCACATCGTCGAGCTCCTGCGCGGCCACGGCTTCGACGAGGTGATCGTGACCGTCGCGTTCCTCCCGCAGGCGATCCGGAGCTACTTCGGCGACGGCGAGAGCATCGGCGTGAACATCGAGTACTCCGTCGAGGAAACGCCCGCGGGCACAGCCGGCTCCGTCGGCCTCGCCGCGGACAAGCTCGACGAGACGTTCCTCGTCATCTCCGGCGACGCGCTCTGCGACTTCGACCTCACGCGGCTCGTCGAGTTCCACAAGGAGCGCGGCGCGGCGGTCACGATCGGGCTCAAGTCCGTCGAGAACCCCCTCGAGTTCGGGATCGTGGTCACCGACGACGACGGCCGGGTCGAACGGTTCCTCGAGAAGCCGTCGTGGGGCCAGGTCTTCTCGGACACGATCAACACGGGCGTCTACGTGCTCGAGCCCGAGGTGCTCCAGCACGTCCCCACCGACCGGCCGTACGACTTCTCGAAAGAGCTGTTCCCGCTCCTCCTCGAGATGGGCCGCCCGCTCTACGGGCTCGTCATGGACGGCTACTGGCAGGACATCGGCAACCTCGATCAGTACCGCCAGGCGAACTTCGACGCACTCGACGAACGGGTCGTGCTCGGGATTCCGGGGATCCGGCTGCGCGGGAACGTGTGGCTGGGGGAGGGGGTGGAGCTGGACGATCTCGACCAGGTCGAAGGCCCCGCGCTGATCTCGAACTACTGCCGTATCGCACCGGACGCGCACGTCGGCGCGCACTCGGTCCTCTCGGCCAGCGTGACGCTCCGCGAGCGGGCGCGCACGATGCGCTCGGTCATCGACGCGTCGACGCACATCGGCCGTGGAGCGCTCGTCGAAGGCTCGATCGTCGGCCGCTCGTGCGACATCCGCGCCCACGCGCGCCTGCAGGAAGGTGTGGCGCTCGGTGACGAGGTCAAGGTCGGCGAGGAGAGCGTGCTCATGCCAGGCGTGCGCGTCTACCCGTACAAGGAGGTCGAGAGCGGCGCGCAGATCCACGAGAGCCTGATCTGGGAGTCGCGCGCCTCTTCGCGGCTCTTCGAGCGCGACAGCGTCTCCGGGCTCGTCAACGTCGATCTGACGCCCGAGGTCGTGACGAAGCTCGCCGTGGCGCTGGGAACCGCGCTTCCCCGCGGCGCGCGGATCGTGTCCAGCCGCGAAGCGCCGGCTTCGTGCCGGATGATCGAGCGCGCGATGATCGCCGGTCTCAACTCGACCGGCGTCGACGTCTCCGACCTGCGAGTGCTGCCGAGCGCCGTCGGCCGGCACCTGCTGAAGACGCACGACTACGCGGCCGGCTTCCACGTGGGCTTTTCCGCCGCCGACCCCGAGGTGGTCGCGATCCGCTTCTACGAGGAGCCAGGCATCCAGCTCACGGCCGAGCTCCAGAAGGAGGTCGAGAAGCACTTCAACCGCGGAGAGCTGCGGCGTGCGGCGGGGGATTCCGTCGGGAACGTCGACTATCCCGTGCGGGCCCGCGAGATCTACGCCGAGGAGCTGCTCGAGGCACTCGACCAGGACGCGATCCGCGAACGCGACTTCCGGATCGTCGTCGACTACGGCTACTCGGCCGCGTCGCTCGTCCTCCCGCTCGTGCTCGGCCCGCTCGGCGTCGAGGTCGTCGCGGCGCACGCGTTCTCCCCGAGTGGAGACACCGTGCCGAGAGCGAACCTGCGCAGCCTCATCGGCCAGACGAAGAAGCTCGTCAACGCCGTCGGCGCCAACCTCGGTGTCGTCTTCGACCGGGCCGGGGAGCGCCTCTACCTGATCGACGAGAGCGGGCGCGAGATCCCGGTCGAGCAGGCGCTGCTGCTGTTCCTGAAGCTGATCGGCTCGAACGGCCGCCGCGGGAAGCTTGCGTTCCCGGTCACGGTCACGGGCCAGGTCGATCGCATCCTGAAGGGCAGCGGGCTCGAGGTCGTCCGCACGCCCGCCTCGCTGAGCGAGCTGACGAAGGCGGCCGCGCAGGACGGCGTCATCTTCGCGGGCGCGATCGGCGGCGGCTACGTCTTCCCGGACTTCCTGCCCGCGTATGACGCGATGGCGAGCCTCTGCAAGCTCCTGGAGCTCCTCGCACCGGTCGAGCAGCCCCTTTCCTCGCTCGTGGCCGAGTTGCCCGTCTCGACGCTCGTACACCGGCAGCTGCCGTGTCCCTGGGCGCAGAAGGGCACTGTCATGCGTGTGCTGACCGAGCGCCTCAAGGGACGCGACCTCGATCTCCTCGACGGGATCAAGATCAACGACCAGCGCGGCTGGGCGCAGGTCCTGCCCGATCCGGACGAGCCGCTCGTCCATATCTACGCCGAGGGGCAGGACGAGCGCGCCTCGAACGAGCTCGAAGAAGAGCTGAGGCAGCTCGTCGAGGACGTCCTCCAGCAAGAGGCCGATATCTCAAGTTGAGGTTGAACCTTGTGAGCGCTGCTGCTTTACTTGCCAGCGCCTCCACTCTCCGAACGAAAGGCTGATCGCGTGGAACCGTTTCCCAATCTCGCTTCGCTGTCCGACGAGGATCTGAAGACCGAGATCGACAAGCTCGTCGAAGAGGAGCAGGAGGTGTCGTACCGCCGGCGGCTCCTGCACGGTCGCATCGACATGCTGAACGCGGAGCGCGTGTCGCGGCTCCGGGAAGGAGAGGGGAAGAGCGTGCTCGACCAGGTCGACGTGGACAAGCTCGCCGAGATCCTTGCCGGCAAGGCCTCGCCGCCGTCGGAGGAGCCCGCTTGAGCCACGTGTACTGCCCGGAGTGCGGCTTCCAGAACCCGGAGGCGTCGAACTACTGCGCGCGGTGCGGGACGCTGCTCGTACGGGACGAGGCTGGTTCCGATACGACGATGAGCTACACGCCCGATGACGGCGACGACGACGCTGCAGCCGTGGTCGAGGAGATCAAGGCCGAGGGCCCTGCGCTGGTCGTTCGTTCAGGCGGCGGACGCGCAGGAGAGCACTTCCTCCTCGAACAGGAGCAGACGACGGTCGGGCGCTCGCCGGACTGCGACGTCTTTCTCGACGACGTGACGGTCTCGAGGCGCCACGCGCTCGTCGTGCGCCGCGACGGCCGGTTCTTCATCGAGGACCGCGGCAGCCTGAACGGGACGTTCCTGAACAGGCGCCGGATCGAGTCAGGCGCGCTCGAGGACGGGGACGAGGTCCAGATCGGCAAGTACAGGCTGACGTTCCTCTCGCAATGAGCGCAGCCGCCCAGACGTCCGCGCGCGACGGCCTGCTGCACATCGGGGCCGTCTGCAATCAGCTCCGAGACGAGTTCCCGGACGTCTCGATCTCGAAGATCCGCTACCTCGAGGATCAGGGCCTCATCCATCCGAAGCGAACGCAGGGCGGCTACCGGTTGTTCGACGACGACACGGTCGAGCGCCTGCGGACGATCCTCAGGCTGCAGCGCGACGAGTTCCTCCCGCTGCGCGTGATCCGGCAGGAGCTCGCGTCGCCGGAGGCGAACAAGGCGCGCCGCCGCCGGCGTGCCGCTGGCCTCGCAGGGCCGGAGGAAGAGCTCAGCGCGGGCGAGATCGAGGAGCGCTCCGGCGCAACGCCCCAGCTCGTGCGCGAGCTTGCGGAGTACGGGCTGCTCGAGGCGCGCGGGACCGGGGGAGAGAAGCGGTACTCGGCGGGCGACGTCGAGATCGCCGCCATCTGCGCCCAGCTCGCGTCGTACGGAATCGCCCCCCGGAACCTGCGTGCGTTCCGGACCGCGGCCGACCGCGAGGCGTCCCTGCTCGGGCAGCTCGTCGGCCCGTCGCTGCGGACGCGCAACCCCGAGCGTCGCGAAGCAGCCCTCGACGACCTGCGGGCGCTGGCCGAGCTGGCGCAGGAGCTGTCACAGCTGCTGTCGTGGCGCGCCCTCAGACACCTGGCTTCCGCCTGATGGCCGTCGCGGACGTGGAACGGCTGAAGTCGCTGATCCGGGACGTTCCGGACTGGCCGGAGCCGGGCGTCGTCTTCAAGGACATCATGCCGCTGCTCGCCAACGCCGACGCGCTGCGCGAGCTCATCGACGTGCTCGGCGACTGGGCCGCCGAGCGCAGCCCGGACATCGTCGTCGGCGCCGAGGCGCGCGGGTTCTTCGTCAGCTCCGCGATCGCGTACAAGCTCGGCTGCGGCTTCGTGCCGGCCCGCCGACCCGGCAAGCTGCCGCTGGAGACGATCAGCGCGGAGTACGCGCTCGAATACGGCAAGAACACGCTCGAGCTCCACGCCGACGCGTTCGGCAACGGCGCGCGCGTGCTCATCCACGACGACGTGCTCGCGACCGGCGGCACAGCGAAGGCGCTTGCGGAGCTCGTCGAGCAGCTCGGCGGCGAGGTGGTGGGGCTCCAGTTCATCATCGAGCTGGACTTCCTGAAGGGCCTGGAGAAGATCTCGGACTACGACGTCTTCTCGCTGATCCACTACTGAGCGACGGAGCGCCGGTGCGCCGGAGCCTGGTGCCGAATCAAGAAGTTCGTCCGGCGCGCCGATTACAAGTCCCAGATCGTCATGTACGACGCGCTGACCACGCGCTACACGTTTTCGTGCCCGAACAGGGGTGAGACGCGCGTGCGCCTGTCGGAGTTCCGGGCCCTCGACCGGCTTCCCGGCGCCGGCCATCCGGCGGTCTTCCAGGTTGTGTTCGACTGTCCGTGCGGGTGCGAGCACCCGGGGCTCGTCTCGGACGTCGAGCTCGACTGGGCGCCGCTCGGGCATAGCACGGAGCGCTTCCTGAACCTGATGACCGACCGCTTCGAGTCGACCGAGGAAGAGCTGGCCGATCTCGCGGTCCGGCGCATCCTCGCGGGCGACTGGCCCTGGAGCTTCTATTGCTACCCGGAGCGGCGTCCGCGGCCCGTCTTTCCGTCGTCGTTCTTCTTGCTCGCTCCCGGGGACGGGTCGCTCGGGATCGCCGTCCGCTGCCCTGCCTGCGAGCACGTCTCCGTGAACCTCGTGACGCCGGAGCACGTCGACCTCCCGTTCCACAACGACCGCGAGATCGGCGTCCTGCAGCACGTCCTGGCCGGCGATGCCGAGGAGATGGTCGAGGAGTTCCGCGATGAGCTGGATTCGGGGCGCTTCGACGCCCGGCGCCTAGGCCTGGACTGATTTCCGGGCGAAGTGGGCACAACCGGGGCGGAGGTGGTGCCCATGTACGGCCTGACGAGAGCAACGCTGACCTTGATCGGCGCGGCGGCTGCGGGTGTGATGCTGTGGCTCGCGACGACGATCCTCCCGGAGAACGTGTCCGACGCTTCACTGGGCGGTTACTGGGCGGCGTTCGGCCTGGTGGCGATCGGCGGTTTGATCATGGCGCTGTCCCAGCTGCTCGGTGGCTGGACGAAGTGGGGCTGGCCACGTGTCTCCAGCCATGTGTTCCTGGTCGGGT
Organism: uncultured Actinomycetes bacterium; assembly: GCA_963812695.1. Taxonomy (GTDB): domain Bacteria; phylum Actinomycetota; class Thermoleophilia; order Gaiellales; family Gaiellaceae; genus VAXT01. The sequence goes on along the minus strand of CAWEWD010000001.1, from coordinate 278,399 downwards.
TCCTGCCGACACTCGTGGTCGGAGGCTGGATGCTCGCCGCGCAGGAGCCGGAGAACTACTGGCTCGGCCGGCACGTTCGGAGCTGGTCAGGCGACATCGGGATCGACGGTCTCGTCAACTCACTGGGGCTGATGATCCCGGCGATCGCGTTCGGGATCGGGCTCGTCTTCGGGCTCACATTCGACACGACCGGCCCGCGGATCCCGCGCAGGATGAAGCCGGTTCCGGCCGGTGGTGCGCAGCCACGACCGAGCCAGGCCGCCGACGGCAACGGGCGCGTGGAAGAGGAGGACCGGCGAGTTCGCCTCGACGACGAGGACGCACCTCAGCCGGAGCCGACACGGGAGCCCGCCGAGCCCGTGAAGAAATAGTCAGGTTCGGATAGTCCGCGGCAGGGTCGAGGGCGTCGTGCTCACTCCGGGGAGGGATTCCCGGGCCCATCGGCCGGGCCGATATTCGTGCCATGACCGAGCCGCACAGCCGCGCCCTGACGAGGATTCTCGACGACTGCGCGCGCCTCGACGGCGACTGCCGGGCGACAGGCGTGGCGAGACTCAGGCGAGCGATCGGGGAAGAGCTCGCGCGGCTGCTGGTGAGCGCGCTGTCCGGCGATCACCGCCGGGCGGGGCTGGGCGCGGCCTAGGAGCGGGTCCGGCGGCGCGCGCCGCCCTCGCCGAAGAGGCGGATGAACAGGAAGATCGCGCCGCCTGCGACCGCGGCCAGGATGAACGCGCTGCCCTTGCCGATCCCCAGGGCGAGCTGTCCGAGCCAGATGTAGAGGAAGAAGCCGAAGGCCCAGAAGAAGGCCGAGACGCCCTTGTCGACGCTCGGTGGGCGCAGGTGGAAGGACACGGCGCGAGTCTAACGACGACAGCCGATGCGTCAGGTTCGGAGCCGCCTACGCGCCTCCTCACAATTCGTGCCCGCACAGGGCGGGCACGAATTGGACCAAAAAAATTCGCCGAGCCGGTTTCGCTTTCGTCCGCCCTTCCGACCAACTTTCGGCTTCCGCCTACGGCCGCCCGGCTGGGCTTCGATCTACTTGCGCTCCGTGCTCGGCGCAAACGGGACAGTAGATCCGTCAAGCCATCCGTGCAAGCCCTGTCGAAACGAGACGTCCGCAATTTGCAAAAAGTTCAGTTTTCAACATTTTCCACACCAGAGCGCCGCGTCTGTGGACAAGTCTGGGGAAGACCCGACCGGGTCATGGAGCAACGTCGCATAGGGGAGGCCGGTGACGGGGTCCATGTACACCGCGCGGTAGACGAACGCGCCGATGCTGGGCGTGTCCATGAAGGTGAACGACCCGTCCGAGGCGAGCGGGGCGGACCCTGCGAGCTCACGCCGGGAGCCGGGCCGTTCGCGGTAGAGCTTGACCGTCCCGGACGCGCCGCGGACCGCTCCCGTCACGAGCACGCTCCCGTTGAGCTCCTCGGTCGCATCGAGATCGATGTGGACCGACGGGGCCCGGCGCAGCCGGTACCACGAGAGGCCGTCGGGCCTGGCCAGAAGCAGGTCGCGTGTCCCGCGTGGGGCCGAGGAGAGGCCGGCGAGCCAGCCGTCGAGTTGGTAGTCGACCCGACGATTCACGACGACACCGGCCCAGACGACTGCCTCTCCCGTGAGCCCGAGGTCGCTTGCGGACACCCACTCGTTCGCTGCAACCTCCGGTCCCGTCCGGGTGAGCCCGAAACCGGTCATGACCGCGCGATCGAGCACGAAGTCGCTCTCGATCAACCGACCGTGCTTCGCGAGCGACACGGGCAACTCGCCGGCGCCGAGGAGTGCCTGCGTCCACGCTGCGTAGACCGCGTTGCCGCCGACCGCTCCGAGGAGCGGCCCGACCGGGAAGTCGCCGTTCCCGGCGTCGATGTACTGGCCCTTCCAGGTGCCGTTCTGCGGACGCCACTCGATCGTCCCGACCGCTCCGTCGATGCCGTACGACTCGATCACGCGCACCGTGCGTCCGGCGAGCACGGGCACGGCGGGTGGCGCGACGAAGCTCTTCGGGAAGCCCAGGCCGGTGATCTGAACCGTGTGTGCGCGGCCGTGACGATCGATGCGGACGAGCATGAGCGCCGTCTTGTGCGTGGCGCGCTTCCAGCGCGTAAAGGCGATCACGGCGTTCCCGTGCTCGAGCACGAGCCCCGGCCAGCCGAGCTTCGAGCCGCTCGGGGCGCGCGCGATGGGGATCTTCCGCCAGCCGGCTCTCGTCCGGCGGACCAGGTCCAGTGAGTGCGATCCGGCGCCGCGGACGAGCACGACCGGCCCTCGTCTGCCGGCTTTGAAGGCGACGAGGGTCGAGCCGCGGGTCACGTGCGCCGCGCGCTGCCTGGTCCAGGCGCCGCGCCGTCCGCGCGCTGCGACCTCGAGGCTGGTCCCGTGCATGTACGCGACGAAGGGCGCTCCGCCCGGCGAGACGGCGAGCATTCCGTCCTGGGCCTTCGGGACTGCAAGCTCAGCCGAAGCCGAGCCCGCCAGCGCGAGCCCAAGCGCACCAGCGAGCGCCAGGCCCCTCATGGCTGGAGCCTAGCCAGCGCGGGGAAGGGCCGTGTGGAGCCGTCTTCTGGCTCGACTTGACATAACACGCGTTATCGTGCGTTGGGCTTCGGCTGAGCTTAGAGCGTCGACACGAGAGAGACTGTGGCGACGATGATGAGAAGCCAAAGCACGAGGCCGAGGACCAGGCCGAGCAGGATGCCGGCGCCGGCCGGACGTTCAGCCCAATCTACGGCGTCCCAGGTCTCGACCGAGGCCACAGAGACGCTCAAAAGGTCGCTCCCGTTCGTTCTCATTGCACGAGCCTAGGTTTCGGCGCGGACAACCGCGATGACGCACCTGAGTCAATCGAGACCGGCTCGAGAATGCTGGAACCTTGCTCCGGCCGCCGGTTTGATGTTTCATCTTGCAATCGCCCAGGTACTTAGAACTCGAGCTGCATGACAGTTGAGATCGAGCACGTCCTCACGGTCGAGGACGTACGCGAAGTAATCGAGACCGCCGAACAGGCTGGTTCGATTCGCGCGTCCGAGTTGACCGAGCTCGTCGAGCGGCACGAGATGAACGAGCTCGAGGCCGAGGCGCTCCACCGCGAGTGTGAGCAGCGCGGCATCGACGTGGTCGAGGACAAGGACAAGGAAGAGCAGCCTCCGCCGCAGCCGATCGTCTACGAGACCACGACCGATGCGCTGCAACTGTTCCTCCGTGAAGCGGGCCGGCACGCGCTCCTGACCGCCGCCCAGGAGGTCGAGCTCTCCAAGCGGATCGAGCGCGGCGACGGCGACGCGAAGCAGCGGATGATCCAGTCCAACCTGCGCCTGGTCGTCTCGATTGCGAAGAACTACCGCAACCAGGGCCTGCCCTTCCTCGACCTGATCCAGGAAGGCACACTCGGGCTGATCCGGGCCGTCGAGAAGTTCGACTGGCGCCGCGGCTACAAGTTCTCGACGTACGCGACCTGGTGGATCCGCCAGGCGGTCGCCCGGGCGCTGGCCGACAAGGCGCGCACGATCCGGATGCCCGTCCACATCGTCGAGCGGCTCCAGAAGATGAACAAGGCCGAGCGCCTGCTCTGGACGCAGCTCGGCCGCGAGCCGACGCTCGACGAGATCGCCGAGGAGGCGAGCCTGCCTGTTGAGCAGGCCCGTGAGGTCAAGGCCGCGGCGCGTGCGTCGACGAGCCTCGACCAGCCGGTCGGCGAGCAGGAGGACGCGGTCTTCGGAGACTTCGTCGCCGGGGACGGGCCCTCGCCCGAGGACGAGGTCGAGCTCACGCTTCGCAGCCAAGCTCTCGTTCGTGGCCTCGCCGCCCTCTCCGACCGCGAGCGGAAGGTCATCTGCCTCCGCTACGGCCTCGCGGACCTCGAGCCGAAGACGCTCGAGGAGATCGGACGAACGCTCGGGCTCACCCGCGAGCGCGTCCGGCAGATCGAAGTGCACGCGCTACGCCGTCTCTCGAAGCTTCGAGAGATGGAATCCGTCGCGGGTTAGCTCCTAGGTCTCGAGGTAGAGCTGGAGCCCTGGGGCGGCCTGGCGCAGCTCGCGCAGGGCGCGCGACTCGAGCTGGCGCACGCGCTCGCGCGTGATGCCAAGGCCGAGGCCGACCTGCTCCAGGGTCTGCGGCGACTCGCCGTCGAGCCCGAAGCGCAGCGCGAGGACTCGCCGCATGCGCGGGCTCAGCCGTCGCAGCGCGCCGGCCAGCTCTCGTGACTGGAGCAGCTTCGCGGTCGCGGCGTCGGGCTGGTCGGACTTCGTGTCCTCGATCAGGTCGCTGTACACGCTCTCTCCGTCCCCCACCGGCGTCTCGAGGCTGACCGGGTCCTCGATCAGCTCCAGCAGCTCCTGGACGCGCTCGGGCGTGAAGCCGGACTCCTTCGCGATCTCCGGGATCTCCGGGTCGCGATTCAGCTTCTGGGCGAGAATGCGCCGTGCGCGCAGCACCTTGCGGGTCTGCTCGGCGACGTGCACGGGGAGGCGGATCGTCCGTCCCTGGTCGGCGAGTGCCCGCGTCACGGCCTGGCGGATCCACCAGGTCGCGTACGTGGAGAGCTTGAATCCGAGCTTGTAGTCGAACTTCTCGACCGCGCGCATCAGGCCGAGGTTGCCTTCCTGAATCAGGTCGAGCAGCGGCACGCCGGCCCTCGTGTAGTTCCGCGTGATCGACATCACGAGCCGGAGGTTGCACTCGACCAGGCGGCGCTTGGCGGCCTCGTCGCCTGCATCCTTCCGGCGGGCCAGCTCGCGCTCCTCGTGCGGCGTCAGCAGCGGGCCGTCGCCGATCTGGCGGACATAGAGTTTCAGCGGATCCTGGGTGATCGCAGCGACGGCGTCGTACGGATCCTTCTCCTCGACCTCGACCGGCTCGTCGAGGGCGGCAGGCTCTCGAACTACCTCGAGCCGGGGCTCGGGCGTCGGGTCGTCGTCCGGGGGTCGCTGAGGCAGAGGCCGCGCCATCGAGACGTTTATCGGTCACTCGACCGGGGATGGCTTAGCAGGATCCCCTCGATCGAGGGAGGTTCGGCTCTAACTCATGAAGCTGTTCTGCGTCGAAAAGGGAAGAGAGGTTACGTCTGGAATCGAGGACGGGGTCGTCCAGCCGGACTTTTAGCATCGTTCAAATGTGTGGCATTGCCGGATACAGCTTCCATCGCGCGAGTCGTGTCGACCGAACGCTCGCGGCTCAGGCCCTGCTCGCCGGCATCGCAGAGCGCGGCGCCGATGCGGCGGGGTATGCGTATCGCGGCCCTGACGGCGACCTGGTCCACAAGCAGCGCTCCGGGGCCAGCGAGCTCCTCGATCGCCTGGCGATCCCCGAGGAAGCCAATCAGACGATCCTGCACGTCCGGGACTACACGAAGGGCCACCCGAAGATCGAGGCCAACAACCATCCGGTCCGTCACGGCGCCGTCAAGGGCGTCCACAACGGGATCATCGTCAACGACGAGGAGATCTTCGAGCGGTACGGCTTCGAGCGGCACGAGCCCGACATGACCGTCGACACCGAGGCGATCTTCGCCCTCGTCGACGCGTACGGCCCGAAGCCCGAGGTGCTGGAAGAGCTCTGCGGGTCGATGGCGACCGCCTGGTTCGACGAGCGCGAGCCCGACACCGTCTACATCGCCCGCGGCGTCGGCCGTCCGCTCTGGCTCGGTGAAGGCTTGAGCGAGGCGTTCTTCGCCTCGACGAAGAAGACGCTCGAGATCGTCGAGCAGTACCTGGACGTGACGCTTCGCAAGCGCGAGCTGCCCGAGGGGATTCTCGTCCCGCTCATCGAGGGCCGCCGGCAGAAGGCGATCCGGTTCCGGCCCGACAGCGACTTCGAGGAGACGCCGCTACCGTCCGTTCGAGCGCCCCACGAAGGCGTTACCTGCCTGCGCCTCCTCGCCGCGATCGCGGCCGTCTGACCTTTCCTTCGGGCGACACCTCCGCCCCATCCTCGAGCAGCCGCTCTCGGACGAGGTACTGGAAAGCGGCCCACGCACCTTTGTGTGGCTCGAGCATCCGGTAGATCTGCCACTCGCTGAGCAGCTCCGGGTCCGCGCCGCGCGCCTGCTTCCAGTCTGCGAACTTCGGGAGCCGGCCGAGCCTTCGTGCGAGCGCGGCGCCCTGGTCGATCGCACGTTCGAGCCTCTCCTCCCCCACCGGGACGTCGAAACCGGCTTCGCGGAGAGCGTTCTTCAGCGAGCCGAACATGTGCCAGTACAGCGACTTGGACGGCATCGAGTCGCGGTGCGCGTCGAGGTCTTTCGCGGTCGGTGGTCGACCGAGCTCGCTACCGAGGTCACGTAGCTGCTTGATGAGGTCGGACGGCTGCGCGAACCGGCGTGGAACGAGCCCTGCCTTCCGCTTCGCCTCGTTCCAGCTCTTGAAGTGCTGGATCACGGTCTGCGGATGGACGGTCGTCTCGGGGTCGGCTTCGAACTCGCGCATCGTCGGCGAGCGCCCGAGCCGTTCGGCGCAGGCGCGCAGCTGCTCGAGGATCTCCTCGTTCGAGTAGCGCTTGCGGATTCCGGCCTGGAACTCTGCGAGGGCGGCCGGATCGATGCGTCGCACGGGCTGCGGCGCCCGGCGTTTCCGGGGCATACCAAGAAGAATAGAACAGACTAAAGAACTTGCAAACCCGCGCTAGGAAACTGAAGCGTCGCTACGAGACGGCGAGCAGCTCGTGCCGGGCAGCCTCGTCGGCCAGGATCTCGGGCGGCAGAACCCGTCTGCAAGGCCGCCACGCAGCGCGGGCAGAACTGCGTGCCGGCGGCGCGCCTGAGCTCGTCCATCGCTTCCACCGCGGGCCGCGCCGCGCGGTAGATCCGCGTCGTCAGCATCGAGTCGAGCGCATCTGCGACATGGATGATCCGTGCGCCGAGCGGGATCTCCTCCCCTTTCAGCCCGTCCGGATAGCCGCCGCCGTCGAAGCGCTCGTGATGGTGGCGGATGGAGGGCACGGCGTCGTTCAGGAAACCGAGGCGGTCGATGATCCGCGCTCCCTCGTCCGAGTGGCGCTGCATGAGCGTCCATTCCTCGTCGGTCAGAACGGCCGGCTTGAGCAGGATCGCGTCGGGGACTGCCAGCTTCCCGATGTCGTGGAAGAGCGCTGCGTGGCCGAGCAGGTCGAGCTCGGTCTGCGACAACCCGAGCTCGCGGCCGATCGCGAGTGCGAGCTGTTGAACGCGCCTGGAGTGTCCGGCCGTGTACGCGTCGCGCGCGTCGACCGTCGCCGAGAGGCTCTCCATCGCAGCCGTCGAGCGCTCGCGCAGGAGCCGGTTGGCCTTCTCGAGTGACACGTTCTGGGTCTGAATCGTCTCGGCGGCCGCTCGGAGCTTCTGGGCGCTCCGCTGCGTGTGCTTGAGGTATGCCTCCTGCGTCTTGCGCATGAGGAGCAGCGGGACCGCGAAGACCGCCAGCGCATAGAGGCCCGCGGCGTGGTACGCGATCGCCATCACGCCGCCGACGAAGCCGTAGACGATCCAGTGCGTCGCCAGCCAGGCGAAGCGCTCGTGCCAGACCCGGCGCACGGGCTCGTGGCCCTCCATCGAGATCGCCACGCTGAGGAGACCGGTGTTGACGGCGAAGTACGCGAGGCCCGCGACGAGGCCCGCCGCAGCCGTGACGAACTCGCCCACCGTGCTCTGGAAGCCGACCGCGAACACGCAGGCGGCGGCCAGTGACGAGAGCGTGAGGGCGCCGATGTTGAAGAGGACGCGATGGATCTCCGACCTGCGTGCGCTCCATTCGACGACCGCGGTCGTGGCCGCGAGGACGAGGGCCGCCCGTGGGCCGAACAGGGCAGCACCCGCAAGGGAGCCGACGGCGCTGACCGAGATCGAGCCTCCGTCGTCCACCTCGATCGCGAGCGCCTGACCGAAGCCGACGAGCACGACGAGGGCGATGAGCGCAAAGACGTCGTGGTTGGAGCCGAGCACGAGGGCCAGCACGCCCGCGCCGATGCCGACGACGGACACGAAGCCGACCAGCAGCGCGAGCCGGAACGAGAGCGAGAGAAAGCGCGGTCCGTGAACCGCATGTGTCCTCGGATGCCGGCGCTCCTCGGGTGGAGTCAGCTCGAACGCCGTTGGCAGCGGCTCGACGTGGTCGCCCGATTCCGGGACCGCGGCCAACCGTGGCTTGCGGTCGCTGGGGACGGCGAGCGGCTCGGCGCTTGCGTCGAGTGCCCGGTTTCGCCCCTGGAGCTTCGCGCGGTAGACGGCGAGGTCGGCCTGGTGGATCAGCTCGTTCGAGTCCTGCCCGTCGCGCGGATAGGCGGCGACGCCGACCGAGATCGTCGCGCGGATCGGCTCGCTCGACGTCTCGACGTCGAACGTGCGATCGGCGACCTCGCGGCGGATCCGCTCGGCGATCTCCATGGCCTCCTCGGGGCTCGTCTCCGGCAGCAGGATGCTGAACTCCTCGCCGCCGAACCGGGCAGGGACGTCGTAGTGCCTCAGGTGCATCCGGAACACCTCCGCGAGGCCCTTCAATACCGCGTCGCCGGCGAGATGGCCGTACGAGTTGTTGATGTCGCGCAAAAGATCGAGGTCGGCCATGATCAGCGCGAGCGGGCGCTCGAACCGCTGCGAGCGGACGATCTCTTCGTTCAACGCGGCCCCGAAGTGCCGCGCGTTGAACAGGCCGGTCTTCGGGTCGACGCGAGCTTCGGCCTCGAGCTGCGGCACCGAGAGCGACCGGTGGATGAGGAGCACCGGCGCGACCGCGAACGGAATCAACCACGGGTCGACGTACCAGAAGGTCGCGACGACGACTCCGAGGCCGGCGAGGGCGAGCTCGGTCGACAATCCGTGGAACGAGAACAGGCCCGACTCACGGATCGAATGCCCGTGCCCGAGCAGCAGCATCGGCGCCAGCATCGCGTGGTTCAAGCCGACGAGGACGATCGAGCACGCAAGACCGGCGGCTGCGAGACGGAAGCCCGTGCTCGAGACCAGCCCGTCGGCATGGAGGATCAGACTCACCGTCCCCCACGCCGCGATCGTCGCGATGACGTAGTTGCAGATGTTGAAGCACTCTCGGTACCAGGCGGTCCGGTTCTTCAGCCAGGCAGGGATGTGCTGCACGACTGCGACGACGATGATCAGCTCCGGAGGCAGGAGCAGGATCGCGGGAATCAGGAAGACGTTCGTCGCGTGATACGACTGGTTGCGCGGCGTCTTGACGAGCGCAACCTGTGCGAGCGCCGCTCCGGTGGCGAGCAGCAGGAACGTCACCCAGACCTCGGCGCTGTAGGTCTCCGTCTGGAGCCGAGGGACGAACGGCGTCGCGACGAGCCCGGCGAGGACGGCGATCGCGATCAGGTACGCGGTCGCCGCGATCGAGAGCCGTCGGTTTCCGCTCGGCGTCCGCTCCGGCCGCTCCCCGAAGGAAATCTCGGGGGAAACGGCGCTCACGCCGTGCTCACGATCGGTCGCCGCTGCCGCATGCTCAGTCTCTCCTGATCCCGGTTTAGGAGCCGCAGAGGGTGGCTCCATGTCTCAAGTTAAGGGCCGTCAAGTGCCCTGGCCTCCCCCGTCCGAGTGAGTGGAGAGGCCGGTGCGATCGCCGGCCTCTCCGCAATGTTTTGCGCTTTATGGATTGAGCCCGAGGTCCGGATCCGCCTCTGCCGCTGCTTCTTCCTCCGGCGTGATGGCGGTCGGTGTTCCGGTCGGCGGATCGACCTCGCCGTCCGCCGCGTCCTCCCAGGTGACGTCCTCCGCCGCGAGCACGTCGCTCCAGGTCACGTCCGACCAGGTGACGTCGCTCCACGAGACGTCCGTCCAGCTGACGTCCGTCCAGGAGACGTCGCTCCAGGAGGCGTCCGACCAGCTGGCCGCATCCCAGACGCGGTTGCCCTGGGCTGCGTCGCTCCAGCTGGCTGCGTTGAAGACGGGGGTGCCGCCTCCGGCCGGGTCGGACATGAGGTACGCATCGAGTGCGAGGTTCGGGTTCGGCGGCCTGTTGACGTTCGCCGCCCTGTAGGCGTTGACCTCGCCAACGCCCGCCGAGCCCGGAGGCGCGTCGGGGACGTACCGCGCGGCCTTCATGAGCGCGCCCTTCACCTGGTCGGGCGTCCAGTTCGGGTGCCTGGCCAGGATCTGGGCCGCGGCGCCCGCCACGACCGGCGCTGCGAACGATGTCCCGGAGAGGCGCATGTAGCCGGTCCCGACCGCGTTCTCGGGCTTCTCGGCGAGCAGGGTCGCGTTCGCCGGGATCGGGCCGACCATGTACCGGCCGGCCGCCGAGATCTCCGGCTTCCGGAAGCCGTCGTACGTGTAGCCGTATGCCGACCAGGACGGGACGTCGTGGCGCGAGGCCCGGACGCTGCCGTCGAGGTCGACCGCGCCGACGGTGATCACGAACGGGTCGTTCCCGGGGGCGAACATGACGCCGCTCGGGCCGTCCGGGTTGCCGTAGTTGCCCGCCGCCACGACGACGGTCACGCCGCCGAACCAGAGCTTCTCGACGGCCCGGTCCAGCGGATCGTTCGTGAAGTTGCTCGGGACCGTGGCGTGCAGCGAGAAGTTCGCGACGCGGATGTTGTACTGGTCCTTGTGCTCATAGATCCACTGCGCAGCGGCGATCACGTCGCTCGTGCGGGCCATGCCGGCATCGTCCATGACGTCGAGCGAGACGAGCTTCGCCGCCGGAGCCGCGCCTGCGTAGTTCGCGCCGCTGCCAGCTGCGATTCCGGCCACGAAGGTCCCGTGGCCGCGACCGTCGCCCGGCGAGTTCGGTTGGAGCTGGGTGATCACCTGGTCGGCGACGACGCGTGCGCCGCCGTCGAAGTCGACGCGGTTCTTGTCGATTCCCGAGTCGACGATCGCAATCGTGGGCGTCGCCGAGCGATAGCGCTCGGTGTCGTCCCACAACGGTCGAATCGCCTCCGCCGTCGGCCAGATCTGGTTCGAGGACGGGCTCGTCGTGTCGAGCTTGATCCGTGCGTCGCTCGTGATCGTCAACCCGGGCCTGCGAGCCAGGACGAGAACGCGCCTGGCCTTCATCGTGGCCGACACCGAGCCGACGAGCCTGAGCCTTCGGTTCATGCCCTCGCCGTTGCCATATGCGTCGCCGTTGCCGGCTGACTGGAACGCGTTCGCCGCGTCCGACGTGCCGTCGTTGCTCTGGATGACGACGTGCACGAGTGCATTCGGGGTCTCGTGCGCCTTGGCCTCGAGCACTGGATCGAGATAGGTCGTCGGATCCGGGTTCCGGCTGGCCTGCGCCAGCGGGATCGTGGTGACGAACAGGACGGTCAGGATCGCCAACAGCCCTCGCCCGCCCTTGCCCCAGAGGGCGTTGGCGCGCGAATCGCCTCCGCGACTCCCCGTCCCCCAGAGGGCGCTCGAACGGGTCCCGTCTCGAGTGCCGCCGCTATGTCTTGACATGCCTCTCCCTTTCACGCGCCGGTCGGAGCGCGAAGCCGCAGTTGTCCGCAAGTGAAACTGGTTCGCACCGTAGGTTCGGCCCGGTCAGCGCTCATCACCCTTTGGGGTGAGGGCCGCAAGATCCCTCCTCTCAGTGACGGCCCTCGCCCCGGGTACGCTCCGGCCGTGCGAGTCCAGGTGCCTCTGACCTTTGGGATCGCCGGCGCCCGAGTGGCCGGCCGGCTCTCGCGTCTGGTCGGCGCCGGAGGCGGAACGACGGTTCCGGGGAAAGTGCTCTCGTCCATCGATCCCGGCGTGCTCGACCGGCTCGCGCGGCGCCTCCCGCTCGGCTCGGCTCTCGTCTCGGCGACGAACGGCAAGACGACGACCGCGGCGATGGCCGCGCAGATCCTGTCCCCGCGCGTGCGGCTCGCGCACAACTCGTCCGGGGCGAATCTGCTCTCGGGCGTGACCTCGAGCCTCCTGGCCGCGAAGAGCCCGGAGCTCGGGCTGTTCGAGGTCGACGAGGCCGCGCTGCCCGAGATCGCGGAGCGCGTCCGGCCACGCGCCGTCTGTCTCGGGAACCTGTTCAGGGACCAGCTCGACCGCTACGGCGAGCTGGAGCACGTTGCGGAACGCTGGCGCGGCGTCGTGCGCGGTCTGGCGCAGGAGGCCGTGCTCGTCGTCAACGGAGACGATCCGCAGGTCGGCGATCTCGCGCGGGAGCGGACCGGCTCGATCGTGTTCGGTCTCGACGATCCGCGCCATGCGGTTCCGGAGCTCCTGCACGCGGCCGACTCCAAGTGGTGCCTGCGCTGTGGGCGGCCCTACGAGTACACGGCCGCCTACGTCGGGCACCTGGGCGCGTACCGGTGTCCTGCTTGCGGCCACTCGCGTCCGGAGCTGGACGTCGTGGCTCGCGACATCGAGCTACGCGGGTTGGACGGCGTCGACTTTTCGCTGGAGGCGCAGGGCGAGAAGCGGGCGGTTCGGCTCGCAGTGCCCGGGCTCTACAACGTCTACAACGCTCTGGCAGCGGCGTCGCTCGCGCTTGGACTCGGGTCGACCCTCGACGACGTCGTTGCCGGTCTCGAGCGGTTCGGGGCGGCGTTCGGCCGCTTCGAGCGGATCGCGATCGGAGACAAGCGGCTCCTCATGCTGCTCGTGAAGAATCCGGCCGGTGCGAACGAGGTGGTGCGGACGCTGGTCGCCGGCGGCGCGCCGAACCTCGCGGTGCTCGCGCTGAACGACGCGATCGCGGATGGGCGCGACGTCTCATGGATCTGGGACGTCGACTGGGAGCCGCTCCTGGCCGGGCTCGACCAGGTCGTCGTGACCGGCGAGCGCGCCGCCGAGATGGCGCTTCGGTGCAAGTACGCAGGGTTTCCCACTGATGCGATCGAGGTCGTCCCGGAGCTGGATCGGGCCCTCGACCGGGGACTCGAACTGTCGCCTGCCGGCGGCGAGCTCGTCCTTCTGCCGACCTACACGGCAATGCTCGCGTTGCGCACGATCGTGGCCGATCGCGGGTTCGTGCGCCCGTACTGGGAGCGCGCCGCATGACGATTCGGGTCGCGCATCTCTACCCCGAGTACCTGAACATCTACGCGGATCGTGGCAACATCGCCGTCCTGTCGAGCCGGGCCCGCTGGCGCGGAATCGGGCTCGAGGTCGAGGGGGTCAGCCTCGGCGACGAGCTGCGTCCGGGCGAGCACGACCTGCTGTACATCGGCGGTGGGCAGGATCGAGAGCAGGGGCTGATCGCGCCCGATCTCGCGCGGCGAGCCGATGCGATCCGGGAAGCGGTCGGCGGCGGAGCGGCCGTGCTCGCTGTCTGCGGCGGGTACCAGCTTCTGGGCCGGTTCTATCGTGGACGGGACGGAGCCGAGCTGCCCGGCGCCGGGCTCTTTCCGCTGGACACGGTCGCGGGCGACCGGCGGATGATCGGCGACTGCCTGCTCGAATGCGAGCTCGACCCGGGCGTGCGGCGGACGCTGGCCGGCTTCGAGAACCACGCAGGCGTCACGCGGCTGGACGAGGGCGTCGAGCCGCTGGGCCGGGTCGTCGCGGGGTTCGGGAACGACGGCGCGAGCGGCCTCGAGGGCGTTCGCGTCGGGAATGCGATCGGTACCTACCTCCACGGGCCGTTGCTGCCCCGCAACGCGTGGTTGGCGGACTGGATCCTCGAGCGCGCGCTCGAGCACCGAACCGGCGAGCGACGGGAGCTCGACCCGCTGCCGGATGAGCTCGAGGACAGCGCTCAGCTCGTCGCAGCCGAGCGGGCTCGATCCCGCGGCGGCCGTTACTAGTACACGCGCGTACGCGTGGGCCACCGCTGACCACCCGCCGCTTTCGATGCTATCCCTGCGTTACGCACGTGTCTGTGCCGGGATCGCACGGACACACCCCCGCCAGGAGCCCCTGAGCGCCCTTGAGCGCCCCTAGGGGACCCAGAGCGGCCCGAGGTAGACCACGGGATCCCCGGGGCGCCAGCGGGCCAGGAAGCGTTGGATCGGCGGATGGAGCACGATCTCGTCGAGCTCGCCGACGTCGAACAGGCGGTGCCCGTGAACGGCCGCATCTTGCGACGTCACGGCGTCGAGCGATCGCCCTTCGAGGTCGCCCGAAAAGATGATGTGCACGACGTGCTTCGCGGCGTAGCTGCGTTCGGGCGCGATCGAGTCGACGATCGCCACCGGCCCCTCCACCGGGATCTCGTCGTTGATCCCGACCTCCTCCGCGAGCTCCCGGTGCAGCGCACGTACGAGGCTTTCGCCAGAGTTCACACCACCGCCGGGAAGCAGCCAGTACGCACGCCCGGCCTTCTCGTGCCGGCAGAGCAGGATCCGGCCGCCCCAGCTCAGGATGGCCGACACGCGGATGCGAGGCTCTGTGCCCATCAGGCCTCCATCCCGCTCGACGATCCGAACCCGCGCACGCCTCGCTCGGTCGCAGGCAGCTCGTCCACCTCCGCGGTCTCGACGGGCGCGAGCTGAACGACGACGAGCTGGGCGATCCGCATGCCGGGCTCCACGACGAACGGCGTTGCGGTGTCGGTGTTGAGCAGGATCACACGCACCTCGCCGCGGTAGCCGGAGTCGATCAAGCCGGGCGTGTTGAGCACCGTGACCCCATGGTCGGCCGCCAGCCCCGAGCGTGGCTGGACGAAGCCGGCGTGCCCCTCCGGGATCGCGACCGCGAGCCCCGTGCCGACGACAGCCCGCTCGCCCGGGCCGATCTCCGCGCCCTCGCACGCGATCAGGTCGAGCCCCGCATCCCCTGCGTAGGCGCGCTCGGGGACGACCGCGTCCTCGTGCAGGCGCTGGAAGAGCAGCTCCGTCACCAGTGTGCCTCGTGCGATGCCCCATCCTCGAGGACGAGGAACGCCGCAAACCGGCGAAGGTCGGCGTGACTCAGACGCGCGCGCACGAACACACCTTCCGCGCGATCGATCCGCTCATCGACCGGGGCGCCCAACTCGTACAGCTCGGCCAGCTTGTCGCCGGCGTCGTACGGGATCAGGAGCCGGACGGCCTCGAACCGTTCCGCGAACCGCGCTGCGACTGCCGCGCGCAGCTCGTCGAGCCCCGCGCCCGTCTGAGCCGACACCTGAGGCGCGTCGAGAAACCTGTTTGCCAACCGCCGTCGCCTGAGCGGATCGACGAGGTCGACCTTGTTGAGCACGATCTCGACCGGCAGCTCGTCCGCGCCGACCTCGGTCAGGACGGAATCGACCGCGGCGACCATCTCCTCCATCCGCTCGTCGTCGGCCGACGCATCGACCACGTGGAGCACCAGGTCGGCGGCGAGCGTCTCCTCGAGCGTCGCTGCGAACCCCTCGACCAGCTGGTGCGGAAGGCGGCGGATGAAACCGACCGTGTCGGTCACGAGGTACCGCCTGCCGTCGTAGTCGAAGCTCCGCGTCGTCGGATCGAGCGTCTCGAACAGCCGATCGTCCACGGATGCGCCGGCCCCCGTCAGCGCATTGAGCAGCGTCGACTTGCCGACGTTGGTGTACCCGGCCAGCGCCACCGTCGGGGTCTGTGAGCGTGTCCGCGACTTCCTGCGCGTCGCCCGCTGCTTGCTCAGGTCGCGAAGCCGTCGGCGAAGGAGGCTGATTCGCCTCCGCGCCAACCGTCGGTCGGTCTCCAGCTGGCTCTCCCCCGGTCCACGCGTGCCGACCCCGCCGCCTAGCCGCTCGAGGTGCTGCCACATGCCTCGCATGCGCGGGATGTTGTACTCGAGCTGCGCGAGCTCGACCTGGAGCTTGCCCTCGGCGCTGACGGCGTGCTGGGCGAAGATGTCGAGGATCAGCTGCGTGCGATCGACGACGCGCGTCGAGAGCGCGTCCTCGAGGCGCCGCTGCTGCGCCGGCGACAGCTCGTCGTCCACTAGGAGCGACTCCGCCTCCGAGTTTCCGAACGCCCGCTGGAGCTCGACGAGCTTGCCCTTGCCGACGTAGGTGCGCTCGTCGGGTCTCGGCCGCTTCTGCACGATCTCGGACACCGGTTCGACGCCGGCCGTCCGGGACAGCTCGCGGAACTCACCCAGCTCTTCGTCGGCATCGACGTCCGAGCCCAGCACGGCGACGATGAATCCCCGCTCCGGCTCCGCGCCGGGAGCAGGATCCGGCTGGTGCTGTTTCACGACTGAATTATGACCAGCGCCCTCGTCATCCGGTCAACGGCTTCCTCGAGCCGCGAGTCCGGGACGGTCAGTGAGAGACGGACGTACCCGGCGCCGCTCGGGCCGTACGAATCGCCGGGTGAGACGAGCACCGCTGCCTGCTCGAGCATGAGCTCGGTGAACGAGGTCGAGGTGTGGCCCTCGGGCACCGCAACCCAGAAGTACGGGGTCGCACGCGGCACGTTCACCTCGAGCCCCACCTCACGCAACCCTTTTGCGAGCACGTCGCGACGCCGCGCGTAGACCTCCGAGATCTCGCGCGGGAACTCCCGTTCGGCGGTCAGCGCGACCGCAGCCGCGTGCTGGACCGCTTCGGACATCCCCGAATCGAGGTTCGTCTTCAGCTGCCGGTAGCGCTCGACGATCTCCGGGTTGCCGGCCACGAGGCCTGCGCGCCAACCGGTCATGTTCCAGCCCTTGGAGAGCGAGAAGATCTCGACGCCGACCTCTTTCGCGCCCTCGGCCTCGAGGAAGCTCGGCGGCTGATAGCCGTCGAAGGCGACCTCCGAGTACGCGTTGTCGTGCACGACGATCAGGCCGCGTTCGCGGGCGACTTCGATCGCGTGCTCGAAGAAATCGAGCTCCGCCGTCGCGCCTGTCGGGTTGTTCGGATAGTTGAGGTACAGCAGCTTGGCGTCCGGCGCGCCGTCGAGGTCGGGCAAGAAGCCGTTCTCCTCACGCAGCGGCAGGTAGTGGACGGTCGCACCTGCGAACACCGGGCCCGACGTGTAGGGCGGGTAGCCGGGGTCGGGCGCCAGGCACACGTCGCCCGGGTCGAGGCACGCGAGCGCGATGTGGCCGACGCCTTCCTTGCCGCCGAGCACCGGGATCAGCTCGCCGTCCGGATCGAGCTCGACGCCGAAGCGATCGCGGTAGAAGCTCGCTCCCGCGGTCCGGAACTCCTGGGTGCCGTGGTTCGTCGGGTACTGATGCGTCCGCGGGTCGCGCGCGGCTTCCGCCAGCGCATCGATGACCGCAGGCGGCGTCGGCAGATCGGGGTCTCCGATGCCGAGGCTGATCACGTCGACGCCGGCCTTTTCGGCTTCCGAGACCTTCCGCTCGAGCTCGGCGAAGAGGTACGGCGGGACCGCGTCGAGTCGCTTGGCGAACCTCACAGGTCGAACTCCTTGGACAGCTCGACCATGCAGATCTCCTCGGCGGGCCCGGTCAGGCGCGCGTGGAAGTCCTCGTCGATCTCGACGAGCAGGTCCCCGCCCTGAAGGTGAACCGTGACCGGGCTCTCGCACCAGCCCTGGTCGACCGCCGCGCTCGCAACCGCAACTGCGCTCGTGCCGGACGAGAGGGTCTCCCCCGCACCGCGCTCCCAGACGGTCGCGGTCATGTCGTGCCGGCCGTCGACTCGTACGAACTGGACGTTCGTCCGCTGCGGAAACCGCTCGTGGTTCTCGACCGCCGGCCCGAGCCTGAGGAACTCGTCGTGCTCGGGCGTGTGCCGGATGACCGCGTGCGGGTTGCCGACCGCGACCGGGACCATCTCGTACTGCTTGCCGTCGACCTGGAGCGGTTCCCTCTCCCCCACCTCGACCTTGCCCATCTCCGTCTCGACCTGCTTCCCGTCGCGCATCGTCGCGACGACGTCGCGGGGCCCGACGCTGATCCGGACGCGGTCGAGCCCGTCACGCCGCGCCAGCCAGCGGGCGGCGATTCTCGTGCCGTTTCCGGACAGCTCGGCGGTCGATCCGTCCGGGTTCCAGATCACGACGTCCGCCGAGTCGCCGTTCGTCGACAGGATCTCGACGATCCCGTCGGAGCCGACACCGAAGTGGTAGTCGCAGATCTTCTGCACCCGCTCGGCCGTCAGCGGCAGGGCAAGCTCAGCCCGCTCGACCAGCAGGTAATCGTTGCCGAGCCCGTGCCACTTCGAGAATTGCATCCGCGACCTCGCCCGGAGGGCGATCGGCAGGCAGGCTAACAAGGCCGGGTATGCGTCGCATCCATTTGCGCTGGTAGGCCGAGTAGCGCCTCGTGCGGGCCGTCAGCGCCTCGATCGCGTCCTCGTCGTCCGGGTGCTCCGCGATGTCGGAGAGGCCGTGTGCGTACGCCGCCGTCGAGGAGAGCCGGGCGGCAAGAGCGCGTTCCGCCTCGGCGCGGACCCCGGCGTCGAACATGGCGCGTGTCCGCTCTGCGATCCGGCGGTCGAGCTCGTCCTTCGGGACGTCGAGCCCGACGACGAGCGTCGGATGGCGCGTGTCGTCGGTCCAGAGCCGATTGCGCTCGCGTGCTCGGCCCGCGAGCTCGAGGCTGCGGACGACGCGCCGCCGGTCGTTCGGGTGGACGGCCGCCGCCGCCTCGGGATCGACCTCGGCGAGCCGGCGGTGAGCGCTGTCGGGGCCTTCGTCGTCGTACAGCCGTTCCAGGCGCTCGCGTTCGCCCGGATCGGGTGCGGGCGGCAGCGACAGGTCGGACAGGGCCGCCCGGAGATAGAGGCCCGTGCCGCCGACGACGACCGGCATGCGCCCCGAGTCGAGGATCTCGTCGATCGCAGCGTGTGCGAGCCGCTGATACTCGGCGACGGACGCTTCGTGGTCGAGTGGCCAGATTCCCACGAGCCGTGCGGGAGACTGGTTCGTGAGGATCGGCAGGCCGCGGTAGACCTGCATCGAGTCGGCGGAGACGAGCTCCGCCGGGACGCGCTCGGCGACCGCCTGCGCGACGGCTGTCTTGCCCGACGCGGTCGGGCCGAAGACCGCGAGAACGATGTCAGTCACGCAGACGCGCGCGGGCGCGGTCGAGCTCGTCCTCGGTCAGCCCAGCGCCGCGCAGGTAGCCCTCGACGCTCCCGTAGCGGCGCTCGAGCTCCTCGAAGACGCCTTCGATCGACTCGGCCGGGGTCTGCGACATCCGCTTCATGCGCTCGAGCTCTTCCTCGGTCTCCGCCTCTGCGAACCACTGCTCGTGCCGCGGGCGGAGGCGCTCCTCGCTGAGCGCGTAATCCGCGGCGATCTCATCGACCCCGACCCCGGCCGCGTGCAGGAGAAGAGCCGTCAGCAGCCCGGTGCGATCCTTGCCGCCGGCGCAGTGGATGACGACTCCACCCGCGGGCGCGTTCGCGATCGCGCGGATAGCGGCCGCCACGTTGTGATCGAAGTGCTCGAGGAAGATGAGATAGACCTCCTGCGTCGCCGTCGGCACGTCCGGCGCCGACCGTGCGGCCGCGTCGAGCCGGGCCTCGACCTCCTTCCAGTCGTCCGCGTCGGTTTCGAAGAACGGAATGTGCAGGACCTCGACGGGTAGCTCCGCGGGCGGGTCGGCTGCGAGCTCGTCGTTCGTCCGCAGGTCGACGATCGTCTTGACGCCGTAGTCGACGAGAGCGGCCCAGCCCTGGTCGCTCAGCTGCCGGACGCTGTCGGCGCGGATGATCGAGTCGTACCGCGTCTGGCCGCCGTCATCGGTCGGATGGCCGCCGAGGTCGCGGACGTTCAGCAGCCCGTCCCAGAGGAGGTCGCGACTACGCTGCAACGGCTGCCAGCTCGACGCCTCGAAGCGTCGTCGACGTTGCGTCTTCGATGCGGACCTCGACGAGGCTGCCCGTGGCGCCCTCCCCGGTGAAATTGACGGTCGTGTTGCGCCGCGTGCGCCCGCGCAGCACCGAGGGATCCGTCCGGCTCGGTCCTTCCACGAGCACCTCCTCGACGCGCCCGACTCGCTCGCCGTTCCGGGCGTGCGCCACGCGCTGGACGACGTCCACGAGCCGCTCGATGCGCCCCTGCTTGACATGTCCAGGGACCTGGGCCGGGGACAGGGCTGCTTCCGTCCCCTGCCTCGGTGAGTAGACGAACGTGAAGGCGCCGTCATAGCCGACCTCCTCGACGACCTCGAGCGTCTCCTCGAAGTCGCGCTCGGTCTCGCCCGGGAAGCCGACGATGACGTCCGTCGTCAGAGCAAGATCGGGGATCGCCGAGCGGAGCTCGTCGACGAGGCTCAGGTAGCGCTCGCGGCTGTACGTGCGGCGCATCGACTTGAGGACGCGGGTCGAGCCCGACTGCAGGGGCAGGTGCGCGTGCTCGCAGACGGCGTCGCACTCCGCCATCGCCGAGATGACGTCACGGCGGAAGTCCTTGGGATGCGGGCTCGTGAAGCGGATGCGCTCGATGCCCGGGACCGCGTCGACGGCGCGCAAGAGCTCGGCGAAGTCGGTCCCGAGATCGCGGCCGTAGGAATTGACGTTCTGCCCGAGCAGCGTGACCTCGCGGACGCCGTCGCGGGCGAGCCCCGTCACCTCGGCGAGGATCTCTCCGGGCCGGCGGCTGACCTCGCGGCCGCGCACGGCCGGCACGATGCAGTACGAGCACACCGAGTTGCAGCCCATCGAGACCTGCACCCAGGCCTGGAAGCTGCGCTCGCGGTGCATGGGGAGCGCACCCGCGAACTCGCGCTCCTCACCCGTCCCGAATCTGCCGCGGGCCGCGTCGCCGCCTGCGCCCAGCCAATCCGCGAGGTGCGGGATCGTCCCCGGCCCGAAGGCGACGTCGACGTACGGGTAGAGGTCGAAGAGCCGCTCGCGCTGCGCCTCCGCGTAGCAGCCGCCGACGGCGATCACCTTCTCCGGATCGGCGAGCTTGAGCATCTTCGCGTTGCCGAGGTGAGCGGCGAAGCGCTGGTCCGGCTTCTCGCGAATGGTGCAGGTGTTGAAGACGAGCACGTCCGCCTCCTCCTGCGAGACGGCCTCTCCCAGTCCGAGCTCCTCGAGCATGCCCTTGATCCGCTCGGAGTCGTGGGCGTTCATCTGGCACCCGAACGTCGTGACGTGGTACCGCTTCACGCCCGACAGCCTAGCGAGCTATTTCGCGAATTCGGTCGCGCGTGATTCGCGAATGACCGTGACCTTGATCTGGCCCGGATATTCGAGCTCGTGCTCGATCTCGCGGGCGATCTCGTGCGAGAGGAGCGCGGCCTGGTCGTCGTCGATCTCGCCCGGCTTGACGATGACCCGGATCTCGCGACCGGCCTGGAGCGCGTACACCTTCTCGACGCCGTTCCGCTTCATGGCGAGGCCCTCGAGCGCCTCGAGCCGCTTGATGTAGTTCTCCAGGCTGTCCCCGCGCGCACCGGGACGCGCGCCGGAAATCGCGTCGGCGGCGATCAGGAGCACCGCTTCCACCGTCTGCGGCTGCACCTCGTAGTGGTGAGCCTCGACGGCATGGATCACGCCCGGCGACTCGCCGTAGCGCTTCGCGTACTGGGTCGAGATCTGCGCGTGCGAGCCCTCGATCTCGTGCGTGACCGCCTTCCCGACGTCGTGCAGGATCGCGGCGCGCTTCGTGGTCTTGACGTTCGCATCGAGCTCGGTTGCCATCAGCCCGGCCAGGTGCACGACTTCGAGGGTGTGCTTGAGGACGTTCTGCCCGTAGCTCGTCCGGTAGTTGAGGCGTCCGAGCAGCTTGACGATCTCCTCGTCGAACTCACCGCAGTTGGCCTCGAAGACCGCCTGTTCGCCGGCCTGGACGATGTGCTCCTCGATCTCGGACTTGGACTGGTAGTACATCTCCTCGATGCGCGCCGGCTGGATCCGGCCGTCCTCGACCAGCTTGAGCAGGGTGATCTTCGCGATCTCGCGGCGGATCGGATCGAACGACGACAGGACGACTGCCTGCGGGGTGTCGTCGACGATCACGTCCACTCCTGTCAGATGCTCGAGCGTGCGGATGTTCCGTCCCTCGCGCCCGATGATCCGTCCCTTCATGTCGTCGGACGGAAGCTCGATCAGCGACGACGTCGTCTCCGCCGCATGGCTCGCCGCGACGCGCTGGAGGGCGTCGGCGACGAGGTTCCGCGCTCGCCGTTTGGCTTCGCTCTGCGCCTCTTCGTCGAGCTGGCGCACCCGGCGCGCCAGGTCGTGCCGGACCAGCTCCTCCGACTGCTCCAAGAGGCGCGCCTTCGCTTCGTTCACGGTCATGCCCGCGACGCGCTCGAGCTCGGCCAGTTCGCGCTGTTTCGCGTCCTTGAGATCGTCCTGGAGCTCTCTGACGTGCACCTCGCGGTCGGCGATGCCCTGCTCGCGGCGCGTGAGCTCCTTCTGGCGGTTCTCCGCCTCGTCCTCGCGAGCAAGGACGCGCTCCTCGATCTTCGTGATCCGCGCGCGCTGCTCGGCCACCTCGCGTTCGATCTCGCTCCTGACGCGGACGGCGTCCTCGCGGGCCTCGATCTTCGCCTCACGCGTAATCGTCTCTGCCTCGCGGCGGGCCTCGGCGACGCTCGAGCCGCCGAACAGCTGCAGGCCGAAGACGACGACCACGCCTGTGATCAGAACGCTGATCAGAACTGCCGCAAGAACGAGCATGGGTGCTCCTCAGGTCGAAGCCCGCGCGGCTCAATCTCCGAATGGGTGCGGCCCGAGTGGACCGCGGCGAACTTGGCTCAACCGGTCCCGGCGGAGCCTCTCTGTGCGGCGTCTTTGTGCGGAATCAAGGTGCTTTGCTGGTGGTCTTGCGAGGTCGGACTATTCGGAAA
Source organism: uncultured Actinomycetes bacterium (assembly GCA_963812695.1). Lineage (GTDB taxonomy): Bacteria > Actinomycetota > Thermoleophilia > Gaiellales > Gaiellaceae > VAXT01. Next base: position 255,892 of record CAWEWD010000001.1, on the reverse strand, counting down.
CTGCGCGTGTGCAGGCAAAACTTCGTGTTGGTGTGCTCTCATCGTACAACCGGAGGGTCGTGCTCTGCAACGGCCTCCGAGCACGACGTCTCGATCGCGTCGTCCGAGAAGCCCTTGCGCGCCAGATAGCGGGCCGTCTTCGCTCCGGCCCCTCGCCTGGCGCAGAGCAGAGCAGCCCGGACGTGCTCGGGCTCGAGGGACTCGATCGCCGCTGCCACGGCTTCCGCGGCGATGCCGCGCTGCTCGAGATCGTGCCGGATCAGCGAGTCGCCGGCGCCGCGGTCGGCAAGGACTTGCGCACGGGATCGTGCGAATCGCTCGTCGTCGACCGCGCCGGCATCGGTCAGCCGCTCGATCGTCTCCGCCCGGGCCGCCTGCGAGACGTTGGCGCGGTCCAGGCGCGCATCGAGCTCTGCGGCCGAGAGATCGCGGCTCTGGAGCGCACGAGCCGCGCGCTCCATGGCCTCGTGTCGCCTCAGCTCGCGCCGTACCCGGCGGGCGCGCTCCCGGTCGAGCTCGACGCCGACGTCGAGCCCGGCGCGCAGGACGACCTCCGCGGGCAGTGTGCGCCACGACTCGCCGTCGAGCGTGACCTCAACACGTCCGCGCGACGCAGCAGAGAGCGAGCTAACGCTTGGCGGAAACCTCTTCGAGGGCAGCCTCGGCCTCCTCCTTGCCGGCCGTGCCGTTCTCGGCAGGCACGGTTGGAAGCAGCCGTGCCGAGGCAAGCGCGCCTTCCCCGAGCTCGGCCTGGATCCGCTGCACGATCTTCTCGGCCGCGTCGGGATGCTCCCGCAGGAAGGCAGCGGCGTTCTGGCGTCCCTGCCCGAGCCGCTCCTCGTCGAAGCTGAAGTAGGAGCCCGACTTCTGGACGACCTTGCGATCGATCCCGGCCTCGAGCACGGTGCCTTCCCACGAGATCCCCGAGCCGTAGATGATGTCGAACTCGGCCTGCTTGAACGGCGGCGCGACCTTGTTCTTGACGACCTTCACGCGGACGCGGTTCCCGATCGCCTCGACCCCTTCCTTCAGGGTCTCGATGCGGCGGATGTCCAGTCGCACCGAGGAGTAGAACTTCAGAGCGCGCCCGCCCGGAGTCGTCTCCGGCGAGCCGAACATGACGCCGATCTTCTCGCGCAGCTGGTTCGTGAAGAGGCAGATCGTGTCCGTGCGGTTGAGCGTGCCGGCGAGCTTGCGCAGCGCCTGGCTCATGAGCCGCGCCTGGAGGCCGACGTGGCTGTCGCCCATCTCCCCCTCGATCTCGGCCTTCGGCGTCAGGGCCGCGACCGAGTCGACGGCGACGACGTCGAGGGCGCCCGAGCGGATCAGCAGCTCGGCGATCTCGAGCGCCTGCTCGCCGTGGTCGGGCTGCGAGACGAGCAGCTCGTCGATGTTGACGCCGATCCTGCGCGCGTACTGCGGGTCCATTGCGTGCTCCGCGTCGATGAACGCGCAGATCCCGCCGCGGCGCTGCGCCTCGGCGATCACGTGGTAGACGAGCGTCGTCTTTCCCGACGACTCCGGGCCGAAGACCTCGACGATGCGTCCGCGAGGCAGTCCGCCCACTCCGAGGGCGAGGTCGAGTGTGAGCGATCCCGTCGAGACCGCGCCGGTCGAAACGTGCGCGGCGTCGTTCATGCGCATGACCGAGCCCTTGCCGTACTGGCGCTCGATCTGGCCGAGTGCGTTGTCGAGCGACTCCTCTCGATTCACCCTCATCCACCTCCTAGCGGAACTGACTCCAAGACTTCGTACTGCGCCCCGTCAGGCCGCAGTCGAGATATGTAAACAGCAGCGTCGGACATCGTCACCGGCCCCAGATCCGGGATCGAGGGCTCGAGCCGAGGGCGCTCGCGAAAGCGGACGACGGTGACGTGCGGAAGCCATTTGCGCGCCTCCGGCTCGTAGACGCCGATCCTCTCGAGGCGACCGTGCGCGTTCTCGGCGATCCGGGTCGCCCGGCTCTCCTCGTCGGCGAGGACGAGCATGCCGACCGACCGTGTCTCCCGGTAGCGAATCGCCGTGAGGACCGGGCCGGCGATTCCCCGGACCGACTCGCGCAAAGCACCGGCGACGGCCCCGATCTCGTCGGCCGGCCGCGAGCCGAGGAAGGCGATCGTGACGTGCAGGTTCTCGACGGGAACGATCCGGACCCGCTCCACGGCCAGCTGCTCGTGTTGCCACGCGGCGACGGCCCCGGCGGCCGTGTCGGGCAGCCGGAAGCCGAGAAAAAGGCGAACACGCTCATCGGCACCGACGGTACCGGACGAGCTCATGCAGGACTGTCGCGGATCTGTGTCAGAAGCTCACGCAGCAGATGGAGCGCCGCGGCCGTCGCACGGCGGCGCACCGCGTCACGGTCGCCGGGGAGATTCAGCTCGCGCGACAGGTCCGCTCCCCCGCCGGACGCGTGCAGGAACACGAGCCCGACCGGCTTTTCGGCCGTCCCGCCGCCGGGCCCGGCGATGCCGGTCACGGAAACGGCGACATCGGCCTCGAACGACCTCCGCGCACCGAGGGCCATCGCCGCTGCGGTCTCCGCCGAGACAGCGCCGTGTTCGGCGAGCGTCTCCTCGCTCACGCCAAGCTGGCCGTGCTTCACCTCGTTGGCGTACGACACGATGCCGCCCCGGAACACGTCGCTCGAACCTGGCACCGACGTCAGCTCCGCTGCGACCAGCCCACCCGTGCACGACTCCGCGGCGGCCAGCGCCAGCCCACGCTCCCGGGCGAGGTCGAGCACCAGCTCCGCGACCGGCCGGTCGTCCTCGGAGAAGATCGCCTCGCCGAGCGCGCCTCGAAAGCTGGCCGCCAGCTGCTCCCCGTCGCCGAACAGCTCGACCCAGATCTCCCCCGCGTGCGCGCAGATCGTCGCCTGCACGCCCTCCGGCTCTCCCCCGGCCTCCGCGAGCACCCGCGCGATCGCCGACTCGCCGACTCCGTACACGCGCAACACGCGCCGCTCAGGCGCTTCGGCGCGCGCCAGCACACCCCGCACGGCCTCGTCCTCGAGCGCCGCCTGCCAGAGCCTGCGCAGCTCGGGCGGCGGGCCCGGCAGCACGACTGCGATCGCGCCGCTCGTCTCGACTACGAGCCCCGGAGCGGTCCCGGCGATCCCGATCACCCGTCCACCCGCGGGCACGGTCGCCTGCTTGCGAACGCCTTCCTCGAACTCCGCGTACGGCCTTCCCAGCCGCTCCGCGACCCGCCTCGAGACACCTTCGATCTCCTGTTCGAGCTCAGGCACCACGGACGTCTCGAGCCCGGCGGCGCGCGCCAGGAGCTCGACCGTCCGGTCGTCGTGCGTCGGGCCGAGTCCCCCGGACACCACCAGCAGGTCGGCCTCCAACCCCTCGCGGATCGCGGGCTCGAGGGCCGCCGGCTCGTCGCCGACGATCCTGATCGACGAGGGCTCGAGTCCCAGCCGCGTCAGCTCCTCGGCCAGGAACGGCCCGTTCGAGTCGCGCCGGCTGCCGCGGATCAGCTCGCTGCCGGTAACGAGGACCGCAGCGCGGGGCGTCAAGCCGGCGCGGTCGCGAGCTGGACGTGCTTCGGCGTCACTTCGAGCCATCGCCGAGACCCGGTGCCGGCGCCGGGCACGACGCGTGACCGGCCGTTCAGCTTCAGCCTCAGGTTCGCCGGCGCGAAGACGTAGACCCACAGGTGGCGGCCCACGAACCGATGGGCCTGGCCGCTCTCGAGCGTGCCTTCGTAGACCGGCTTCCCGGTGCGCCTCCCGCGGTAGACGACGACGTACGCCCCGCCCTTGACACCCTTGGCGACGAGCTTGGCCAGCGGCTTCGGCGGCGCCTTCTTCTTCGGATTCGTGACTGAAAGCAACGCGTTCTGGTTGCCGGACCCGCCCGAGACCCACGCGACGAAAACGAAGATGGTCAGGCCGGCGATCGCCGCGAGCGTGATGATCACGGCCTTGTTCTGGAACGCGCCGCCACGGCCCGGCCGTGCGACCCGCGGCTTGACCAGGCGTTGCTCCTCCTCTTCCTCGATCTCGCCGCGGACGTAGCGCGAGTTGAACTCGTCGACGTAGAGCTGTCCGTCGAGGCCGAGGTGGTCCGCGTACGAGCGGAGGAAGCCCTTGACGTACGTCTGGGCGGGCAGGACCTCGAACTGCTCGTCTTCCAGGGCGCGGAGGTACTTGCCTCGAATCTTCGTCGACTGCTCGATCTCGAAGAAGTCGAGCCCCTGCCGGAGACGAGCCTCGCGGAGGCTGTTACCGATCTCGAACACCGGAACCCGAGTCTACGACAAGACGTGGTAGTCGACGTAGTAAAAGGCGAGCGCGATCGCCCCGATGAGCGCGAGGTAGAGCCCGAGCCAGCCGAGGATGCGCCCGAGGCGTGCCGGAACCGCACCTCCCGCGCGCCCGACCGTCCGGTCCAGCCGCCGGCGCGCGCGTCGCGCGAGCCGGATCGCGACGAAGCCGAGGACGGCGGCCACCGGGACGGAGTAGCCGGCATGGATGAGCCGCAATTCGTTCCGGTAGTTCGTGATCAGGATCCCGACCGGAATCGCGGCGACGGCCAGGAGACCGACGATCAGCGAGAAGACCGCGGCCCGGTTCCGGGGCCGCGAGCCGTTACTACTGCTTGACGTAGGGGCGGCCAACGGCTGCGGGCGGAGTCGAGCGGCCGATCACGCCGGCGACGGCGATCAGCGTGATCACGTATGGAAGTGCCTGGAAGAGCGTCGCGGCGGTGTCCGAATAGACGGGCAGGCGGAAGGCGATCGCCGTCGAGAGCCCGAAGAGCAGCGCCGCTCCGAATGCGCCGAAGGGCCGCCAGTTCCCGAAGATGAGCGCCGCGAGCGCGATGAAGCCGCGGCCGGCCGTCACGTTCTCGTTGTACGTGCCCAGGAAGCCGACGGTCAGGTATGCCCCACCTGCGGCGGCGAGCATCCCGGACAGGATGACCGAGAAGTACCGGAGCAGATAGACGTTGATGCCGACCGTATCGGCCGCGCGCGGGTGCTCGCCGCAGGCCCGGATGCGCAGTCCGAGCGGTGTCCTGAACATCACGAAGTACGAGACGACGACGAGCGCCATCACGGCCCAGATCATCAGGTTCAGGTGCCCGAAGGCCTCGGAGAAGAACCCGTGGTTGCTGTTGCTCGTCAGGTTCACGTCCGGGATCTGCGAGATGCCCGTCGGGACGTTGTTGCCGTGGTAGAGCTGGACGAAGAAGTAGCCCGTGATCCCGAGGGCGAGGAAGTTGACAGCGACGCCGCCCACGATCTGGTCGGCGCGCAGGTGGATCGCGAAGACCGCGTGCACGACCGCGAGCAGGCCGCCGGAGATGATCCCGATCACGAGCCCGCCGATCCAGCTGCCCGTCTTGTCGGCGCCCCAGATCCCCCAGAACGCGCCCATCAGCATCATCCCCTCGAGGCCGATGTTCACGACCCCGGAGCGCTCCGAGAACATGCCGCCGATCGCCGCGAACGTCAGCGGCGTCGCGAAGACGAGCATCGACGCGATCAGGCTCGCGGTGAATACCTGATTCAGGTCCGCCGTGCTCGAGCGAGTCGCGAGCACGCCCAGGCCGACCCCGAGGAGCCCGACGACGACAGCGCCCCACCCCGCGCGCCGGGCTCCGCGGCTCGCGGCGAACACGCCCGCGAACGCGGCCAGGATCCCGAGGAGCGCGGGCCAGATCGGCGACCGGGCCGTGAGCGGCGGGATCGCAGCGAGGAACGCGACCACCCCGAGCGCGAATCCGTACCCGGCGACCGCCTTCGGCCGCACGAAGCGCGCCGCGTCGAGCTGTCCCACGTAGGTACTCACGGCGACGCCTCCGCCGCGGGCTGCTTCGGAGCCCGCTTGCGCACCCGGCCGCCTGCGCGCCAGACGGCGATGACCAGGAGATCCGCGCCGACGAAGAGCACGACGAGCCCCTGGATGAGCTCGGTCAGATGGCCGGCGAGGCTCGGGTCGATCACGTTCGACTGGAGCCCGTGCGTCGTCCCGAAGAGGAGTGCGCCGAAGAGGAGCGCGGCGAGCGCGACTCCGACCGCGGTGCTCCGGCCGAGCAGCGCGACCGCGATCCCGAGGAAACCGATGCTCGAGGCCTGAACGTCGGACGTCCCGACGTGGAAGAGGTAGCCGAGCATGTCGAGACCGCCCGCGAGACCGGCGAAGGCCCCGGAGATGGCCATCGCGCGCACGTAGTTCGTGCGCACCTTGATCCCGCCGTATGCGGCCGCGTCGGGGTTGTAGCCGACCGCCCGCACCTCGTAGCCGAGCGTCGTCCGGTTGAGGAGCGCCCAGAAGACGATCAGCGCGGCGATCGCGACGAAGAAGCCGATGTGCAGGCCCTGGAGATCGGGATCGCCCCAGAACACGGGCAGCTTCGCGCTGTGAGCGATGTCGGCGGAGATCGGGATGTCGAGCGGCTTGTTCTCCGGGCCCTGGAGCGGCCCGCCCTGTTGGAAGAGGTAGCTCCCGATCCAGTACGCGATCCAGTTGAGCATGATCGTCGTGATCACCTCGTGGGCGCCGACCGCGGCCTTCAGGAAGCCGGCGATCGCGGCCCAGGCGGCACCGGCGAGCGCGGCAGCGCCGACGCCGAGCAGGATGTGAGCCGGGCGAGTCATGTTGACGAAGCTCGTCCCGACCCAGCTCGCGACGAAGAGCCCCATGAAGTACTGGCCCTGGCCGCCGATGTTGAAGAGCCCGCAGCGGAAGGCGAACGCGACCGCGAGGCCCGTCAGGATCAGGGTCGTCGTCTGGAGGAGCGTCTGGCTGAGGTTGTAGGGCGCCGTGTGGACGGTGTTGACGTCCCAGGGGTGCGCGAGCCAGTTGAGCCCCGCGCCCTGGAGGATGTCCCGGTAGGCGAGGAACGGGTTGTGGCCCGTGGCGAGGACGACGAGGCCGCCGATCGCGAAGGCGAGCAGGGCCGTCACCAGCGGGACCGCGATCCCGCCCGCGCGCTGCAGGAGGTCGAGCCGGCCCGCGACCGTCGTCGGCGGCGTGTCGGGCTCCGGCGGCGGCGGCGTTGGAGGAGCGAGCCCTTCGCTCACGCTGCGTCCTCCCGCTTGGCGCCGAGCATCTCGAGCCCGATCTCCTCCTCGCTCACGTCCGCGCCGTGCTCGCCGACGAGCTCGCCCTCGTAGATGACGAGGATGCGGTCGGAGAGCGACAGGATCTCGTCGAGCTCGAGCGACACGAGCAGGATCGCGCGTCCCTCGTCGCGCTCCTCGACGAGCCGGCGGTGCAGGTACTCGATCGCGCCCACGTCGAGCCCGCGGGTCGGCTGCGCCGCGATCAGCACCTTCGGGTCGCGAGAGATCTCGCGCGCGGCCACGACCTTCTGCTGGTTCCCGCCGGAGAGCGCCGACGCCCTGGTCGTGGGCCCGCCTCCGCGGACGTCGAACTCCTCGATCAGGCGCCGCGCCAGCTCGATGAACCGTCTCGGGAAGATCCAGCCGAAGCGCGCCATCGGCGGCCTCGAGTAGTCGTGGAGCTGCGTGTTCTCGGCGATCGTGAACTCGAGGACGAGCCCTCGGCGCTGGCGGTCCTCGGGGATATGACCGAGGCCGGCGTCGAGCATCCGGCGCGCGCTCGGCCGCACGACCTCACGGCCGGCGATCAGGACGCGCCCGCTCTCCCGCTTGCGCAGGCCGGTGAGCGCCTCGATCAGCTCGCTCTGGCCGTTGCCGTCGACGCCTGCGATGCCGACGATCTCGCCTGCGCGCACCGAGAGCGAGACGCCCTTGACGGCGGCCAGCCCGCGGTCGTCCAGCACGTGGAGGTCGTCGACCTCGAGCAGCACGTCGCCGTCCTGGTCCGCAGGCGTCTTCTCGACGCGCAACAGCACGTCGCGCCCGACCATCATCCGCGCGAGCCCTTCCTCCGTCGCGCCTTCGCGCGGAACGGTGTCGATCGTCTTGCCGCGCCGCAGGACCGTGATCCGGTCGGCGATCTCGAGCACCTCGTTCAGCTTGTGCGAGATGAAGATCACGGACAGGCCCTCGCGCACGAGCGTGCGCAGGATCTCGAAGAGCTCGCCTGCCTCCTGCGGCGTCAGGACCGCCGTCGGCTCGTCGAGGATCAGCACGTCGGCGGCGCGGTAGAGCGCCTTCAGGATCTCGACCCGCTGCTCCTGGCCGACGCCGATGTTCTGCACCTTCGCCTGCGGGTCGATCGCGAGGTGGTACGAGCGTGAGAGCTGCGCCACGCGCTGCTCGGCGGCCTCGCGGTCGAAGAACACGCCCTCGCGCGTCGGCTCGTTGGCGAGGACGATGTTCTCGGCGACCGTCATCACCGGGATCAGCATGAAGTGCTGGTGCACCATCCCGATTCCGCTCCGGATCGCGTCCTTCGCGGACGCGAACGTGACCGGGTCGCCCTTGACCCGGATCTCGCCCTCGTCCGGCTGGTACAGGCCGTAGAGGACGTTCATCAGCGTCGACTTGCCCGCGCCGTTCTCGCCGAGGATCGCGTGAACCTCGCCTCGTCTGAGGTCGAAGTTCACGCGATCGTTGGCGACGATGCCGGGGAACCGCTTGGTGATTCCCCGCATCTCCAGGACTGGTGCCGCCTCCACTGGCGCGATTCTAGGGAGCCTGGAGGCGGAGGCTGTCGCTTACAGCGCTGCCGGGACCTTCACCTTCCCGTCGATGATCTCCTGCTTGAGCTCGTTCATCTTGTCGATCAGGTCCTGCGGGACGGCCGGATTGATCTTGCCGACGTCCATGCCGCCGTTCGCGAGGTCGAAGTTCAGGTCGGTTCCGCCCTTGAACTTCCCGTCCGCGACCTGCTTCACGGTGTCGAAGACACCGGTGTCGACCCGCTTGACGCCGCTCGTGAGCACGCGCTTCGCGTCGTTGTACTGGTCCTTGTCGACGCCGATGCCCCAGATCCCGGCCTGGTCGGCGGCGCTCAGCGTGCCGAGCCCGCAGCCGCCGGCGACCTGGAAGAGCACCTGGGCGCCCTGCGAGATCTGGTTCTGGGCGACCGTCTTGCACTTGTCGGCCGCCACGAAGTCCTGCGAGTAGCCGACCAGGACCTTGATGTTCGGGTTCGCACAGCTTCGCGCAGTACTTGTAGCCGGCGATCCAGATGTCGACCGGCGGGATCTTCAGGCCGCCGACCGCGCCGATCACCTGCTTGCCGCCCTGCTTCTTGACCATGTTCGCGGCCAGGTTGCCGACGAGGCAGCCGGACTCGTTCGCCGCGTACGTCAGGCCCTCGACGTTCGGGTTCTTCTTGAACGGCGGGACGTTGACCGAGTAGTCGGTGATCGCGAAGTGCGTGTCGGGGAACTTCTTGGCGAGCTTGTTGGTCGCGTCCGCGAGCAGGAAGCCCGCCGAGATGACGATGTCCGAAGGCTTGCGGATCGCGGTCGTCAGGTTCGGGATGTAGTCGCTCACCTGGTTCGACTGCAGCGGGAGCGTCTGGACGCCGAGCTCGCTCTTCGCCTTGTTCAGGCCCTCGAGCTGGGACTGGTTGAACGACCGGTCGTTGAACTTGCCGATGTCGCTGACGAGCGCAGCGGTGACGTCGCTGTGATCGCTCGAGCTGGTCGTGGTCCCACTGGCACTGCTGTTGTCGTTGCCGCCGCCGCCGCAACTCGCCGCACCGAGCGCGACCACGAGCGACAGGGCCGCGATGAGCGGCCAACTCCATTTGTTACGCACCACAGGCTCCTCCTTGCCCTCCGTCTTGGTCTGGGAGAGCGATGGTAAACGAGACGCGGAGGGCCGACTAGCGGTTAGCCGCCGACGCGGTCGAGCTGCGCCTCGTCGACGAGCACTCTCCTCGGCTTCGAGCCCTCGTAGCCGGAGATGATGCCGCGCCGCTCGAGCATGTCGATCAGGCGGCCTGCGCGCGTGTAGCCGACGCGCAGGCGGCGCTGGAGGAGCGACGTGGAGGCGGTCTGGGCCTGGACGACGACCTCGATCGCGCGGTCGAGCAGCGGATCCTCGTCCGGGTCGAACTCCCCGTCTGCCTCGGCCTCCTCGGGCGGCGGCTCCGGAGCCTCGAGCAGCGACGGGTCGAGCTCCTGGTCGCGCTGGGCGCGGCACTGCTCGACGATGAGCGCGATCTCCTCCTCGCCGACGTACGCACCCTGGACGCGCTGGAGGCGGGATGTGCCGAGCGGCTTGAAGAGCATGTCGCCCTGGCCGAGGAGGCTCTCGGCGCCGCCCTGGTCGATGATCACGCGCGAGTCGGTCTGGCTCGAGACCGCGAACGCGATCCGCGACGGGACGTTCGCCTTGATCATGCCCGTGATCACGTCGACCGACGGACGCTGTGTGGCGAGCACGAGGTGGATGCCGACCGCGCGCGACTTCTGGGCGAGCCGGATGATCGCGTCCTCGACGGCCTGCGGCGAGATCATCATCAGGTCGGCGAGCTCGTCGATGACGACGAGGAGGTACGGCAGCGGCTGCTCGCCGCGCTCGCGGAAGGCTCGGTTCGCCTCGGGCAGGTTGCGGGCCCGGACGACGCTGAGGCGCTCGTAGCGGCGCTCCATCTCGGCGATCACGTTGGCGAGGACGGCGGTCGCCTCCTTCGGGCTGGAGACGACCGGCGCGAGCAGGTGCGGGATCTGCTCGTAGTAGCTGAGCTCGATCCGCTTCGGGTCGATCAGGATCATGCGCACCTCGTCCGGGGTCGAGCGCAGCAGGATCGAGGTCAGGATCGTGTTGATGCAGCCGGACTTGCCCGAGCCGGTGGTACCAGCGATCAGCATGTGCGGCATGCGGGCGAGGTCGGTCCAGACGGCGTTTCCGGAGATGTCCTTGCCGAGCCAGACGGCGACCGGGCTCGCGGTCTGCGGCAGGTCGTCGTAGATGTCGCCGAGGGTGACGAGGTTCGGGGTCAGGTTCGGGACCTCGACGCCGACCGCCTGCTTGCCGGGGATCGGCGCGAGGATGCGGATCTCGGTCGTCGCCAGCGCGTAGGAGAGATCGTCCTTGAGCGCGGAGACCTTGGACATCTTCGTGCCCGGGGCGAGCTGGAGCTCGTAGCGGGTGACGCGCGGGCCGACGATCTCGCCGATGACCGAGGCCTGGACGCCGAAGTGGCCGAGCGCCTGGACGAGCGCCTGCGCGACCTGGCCGCTCGCCTCCGCCGGCGCGGCGTTCTTCGTGCCCGAGCTGCGCAGGAGGCTGCGGTCCGGAAGCTTGTAGTCGTCGACCGCCGGCGACGCATTGAAGAGGCTCTCGTGGTCGGGCTCGGGCGCCTCCTCGGTGGCTGGTTCGGGGAACGGGATCAGCGGCGCGGGCTCCGCCTGGCCGATCACGTCCGGGTAGTCGGAGGCGGCGTCGACGAGCGGGACCGGCGCGGAGGCGTACGCGGTGGAGATGAGCTCCGGTGAGATCGGATCGAGCTTCTCGCGCTGCGGGCGATCGAGCGGGCGGCGGGCTGCGGTCGCTCCCCGGCGGAGCAGTGCGCCCGCGGACGCTCCGGTCAGCAGGAGCGCGCCGGCCAGGAGACAGAGGACGCCGACGATCGCGACTCCCGTGCCGCCCAGCGCGAAGCCGAGCGCGTCGCCCAGGCCCGAGCCGAGGTAGCCGCCCTCGCTGCCGAGCGTCAGCAGCAGGCCGAGGGCGAAGACGAACAGTCCCGTTCTGAACGGGCGCACGTCGACGAGGTCGCTGCGGCCGACCATCAGGCCGCCGACGATGACGAGCGCGAGCGGCAGCACGAAGGCCAGGCCTCCGACGAGCGCCTCGAAGCCGTCGCCGATCCAACCGCCGACGTACCCGCCGTTCCAGCCGGCCCAGAGCACGGAGGCGAGGAAGAGCCCGAACGCGACGAGCGCGAGCCCGGCCAGCTCGGGATGCTGATGCCCCCGGGGCTTCTTCGTCTTCGTGCGCTTCTTCCTCACGCGCGAGGGCGCGCGAGGCTTGAGCACGCGTTTGGTGCGTCGCCGCGCCATGCGCCGCGTTTCGACGCTGTACGCCGAAGCCCTCCACGGGCAGTTACGGACAGGTCCCAGTGCCAGGCACTGGGACGTGGCTCAGGCGGCCAGGGCTCTCAGGTCTTCGAGCGCGCCGTTCAGGAGGTTCTCCCGCAGGTCGAAGAGCCCCGCCCAGAGGTCGGACGGATCCGGAGCCGAGCGCATCCGCGCCGCGGTCCCGAGCCCCTCGAGGGCCCGCACGAGGACGGCCAGCTCGAGGTATGCCTGCGCGACTCGCACCGGCGACGCATGGACTCCGGCGCGGCTCAGCACCGGCTGCCACTCGACGAGCTCGGCGCGCCCGGGCTCGCCGTACCAGGAGCGGCCCTCGGCCTGGTCGGACTCGAGCTCGAGCAGGTATCGCCCCAGCGGCCGTTCGAGACCGGACAGAGCAGTCTCCGCACGCTCGGCCGCCCTGCGCAGAGCCGCCTCGCGCGCCCCTGGCGTCGACGGCGACGCGTCCCCACGCGCCCAGCGCTCCAGCAGCCGGCAGAACGCCAGCGCCGAGACGTGGCACGCGCGCAGCTGCGCCACGAGGCGCTGCGCGGTCGTCCCCTGGGGTGCGTAGTCGACCAGCAGGTCGGCCCAACCCGGCTCGGCTCGAAGTGCGCTCATACCTCCACTATGACGGGAAGGATCATCGGCCGCCTCCCCGTTCTGTCGTACACGAGCTGCGCGAGCGAGTCGTGGAGATGCTCCTGGAGGAGCTTGATCTCCGTGATGTCCTGCTCCAGGCACTCGTCGAGGACCTGCGCCGCCTCGCTCCGCATCTCGGCGACGAGCGGCTCGGTCTCGCCGAACCCGCGCGCGATCAGCTCGGGCGCCGCGACCGGTCGAGCCCCGCTCGCGCCGACCGTGGCGACCACGATCAGGACGCCGTGCTCGGACAGGTGCCGCCGGTCGCGCAGCGCGACGTCGCGCACATCCCCCACTCCGAGGCCGTCGACGAACGTGACGCCCGTCTCGATGGTGTCTACGATCCGCGGCCCGCGCTCGTCCAGCTCGACGACGCTGCCGTTCTCGGCGAGCACGATCGCGTTCGCCGGCACACCCGAGTCGCGCGCGAGCTGGGCGTGCGCCGCGAGCATCCGGAACTCGCCGTGGACCGGCATCACGGCCTTCGGGCGGACGAGGCCGAGGATCGTCCGGATCTCCTCCGAGTTGCCGTGGCCGGAGACGTGCACCGGTGCGATTTCCTGGTGCAGGACCTCGGCGCCGGCCTTCGCAAGTCGGTTGATCGTGTCGTGCACGCGGAGCTCGTTTCCGGGCACCGGCTTCGCGGAGAGGATGACCGTGTCGCCGCGCTCGACTCTCACGGTCGGATGGTCGTTGTACGCGATCCGCGTCAGCGCCGACATCGGCTCGCCCTGGCTGCCGGTGCAGAGAACCATCGTCTTGTGCGGCGCGAGCTCCTCGAGCTCGTTCGGACGGATGAACGTGTCGTCGGGCGCCTCGAGGTAGCCGAGGTTGCGCGCGATGTTGAGGTTCTTGCGCATCGAGCGGCCGATGACGCAGACCTTGCGCCCGGTCTCGACCGCGACGTCGACGGCCTGCTGCATGCGGTGCACGTTCGAGGCGAAGCTGGCCACGAGCACGCGCCCCTCGCGCACAGGGATGATCTGCCGGAACGCCTCCCCGACGAGCCGCTCCGAGCCGGTCACCCCGGGCCGCTCCGCATTCGTCGAGTCGCCGAGCATCAGGTCGACGCCGCGGTTGCCGATCTCCGCCAGCATGCCGACGTCGGTCCGCAGGCCGTCGACCGGCGTGTGGTCGAGCTTGTAGTCGCCGGTGTGCACGATCCGCAGTCCGCCGACCTCGAGGACGATCGCGACCGTGTCCGGCACCGAGTGCGCCATGCGCACGAACTCGGCCTTGAACGGGCCGATCTCGACGGGAGGCTGGCCCGGCACTGCTTCCTTGAGCTCCGTCGCGTGCAAGAGCCCGTGCTCGTCGAGCTTCGGCTGGAGGAGCCCGAGCGTCAGCCGGGTGCCCCAGACCTCGGGCACCTTGATCTCGCGCATGAGGTACGGGAGGCTGCCGACGTGGTCTTCGTGGGCGTGCGTCAGGAGGACGGCCCGGACGCGGCGCTCACGCAGGTACGAGAAGTCGGGCAGGACGAGATCGACGCCGAGATGCTCGTCCCGGGGGAACGCAAGGCCGGCGTCGACGACCACGAGCTCCTCGCCCAGCTCGTACACCGTCATGTTCTTGCCGACCTCGCCGAGGCCGCCCAACGGGATGATCCGCAGTGGAGACATGGCCTGAAGTATCACTTGCGGGCCGCCAAAAGGGTGAGCATGATTCACCCGTCCGAGGGAGGGAGCCGCCGCGACTGACCTACATCCTAAGACGAGCCTCGTCCCCCGAGGCGAGAAGAATCCGTCGAAGGAGCTCACATTGCTGCGGTATGAATGGCTTCACAGGATCGGGTTGCTGGCGTGTCTGTTCGGCGTCGCGCCAAGCGCCATCAAGTGGCCCTAAGCAACCATTGCGGCCTTCCTAGCTCGACGAGACCGCGTGCCGCTCAGTCGGTGCGCGGTCTCTAGGCGCGCACGGACGCGGTCAGCCCGACACGCTCGAGTGCCGCTCTGACGACTTCGACCTCGGCGTCGGTCGCTTCGACGAGCGGCAGGCGCAGTCCGCCGACCTCGTGGCCGAGCAGGTTCAGCGCCGCCTTGACCGGAACCGGGTTGATCGTCACGCCGAGCGCCTCGACCAGCGGTGCGAGCTCTTCGTCGATCGCACGCGCGGACTCGACGTCACCCTCGTTGTAGAAGCCGATCATCTCCTTCACGCGCCCGGGTACGAGATTCCCGTGCACGACGACCCCGCCCACGCCTCCGAGCTCGAGGAACGGATAGACGAGGTGGTCGCTGCCCGCGTACAGGTCGAGCCCTGTCTCGTCGACGATCCTCCGGGCCTGGTCGAGCTCCTCGGTCGCCTGCTTGACCGCTTTCACGGTCGGAATCTCCGCCAGGTCGCCCATCGTCTCGGGCTCGATGTTGACGACGACCCGCTGCGGGATGTTGTAGACGACGATCGGCTTGTCGCTGGCCGCGGCGATCGCCTTGAAGTGCTCGACGATGCCGCGCGGGGACGGCTTGTTGTAGTACGGCGTGACGACCAGGAAACCGTCGACGCCGAGCTCGTGTGCCTGCTCTGTGAGGTGCACGGAGTGCGCGGTCGAGTACGTGCCGGTGCTCGCGATCACGGTCGCCCTCTCCCCCACCTCGTCCACGGCCGCCGTCCAGAGCTCGAGCTTTTCCTCGTCGGTCAGCGTCGGGCGACTCGCCGGTCGTCGCGGCAACGACGAGGCCGTCCGCCCCGCTGTCGACCACGTGCCGCGCGAGCGCACGGAACCGGTCGTAGTCGACGGCGCCGTCCTTGTCGAACGGCGTCACGATCGCCGTCAGAACCTCGCCGAGCAAGGACCTCCATTGGGGGCGGCGCGCTCGATGCAGTCGTGGAGCCCGGCGCTCCGGCCCGAGCCGTCCTGCCCGGGAAGCGCCGGAGGAGACCCCCTCGATCTTAACCGCCTGGGGTCAGACCCCTTTACAACCTGAGGCGCCGGCCTGCTGTGAGGTGGCACTCTGGACGATCTGTGACAGGTACGCGCCGAAGTCGTGGCACATTCGAGATGGGGTCTGACCCCGTTCAGAGGAGAGTGTCGAGGCCGACCGTGACGCCCGGTGGGAGACCGGGCAGCCGCTCCAGGGCCAGCAGGACGCCCGGGACGTACGCCTCGCGGGAGAAGGCGTCGTGGCGGATCGTGAGCAGCTCGCCGGCCTGTGAGAGGAGCACCTCCTGATGCGCGACGATGCCCGGGCAGACGGACAGAGTGGATCGGCACGTCACCGCCGATGGCTTCTGCGGTCGCCTTGGCTGTTCCGGAGGGCGCGTCGACCTTCGTCTCGTGGTGCAGCTCGACGATCTCCGCCCGCGGGATGTGCCTCGCCGCTTCGGCCGCGAGCCGGATCATCAGAACGGCTCCGATCGCGAAGTTCGGCGCATAGAAGACCGCGACACCGGCTTCCTCTGCCTTGCCAGCCACCGCGTCCGTGTCCCAGCCGCTCGTTCCGACGACGCACGGCACGCCTCTCTCCAGCGCAGCTTCGATGTTCCCTACGACGACGTCCGGGGCGGTGAAGTCGACCATAGCCTCGGCTGCCTCGAGCTCGACCAGGTCGTGGCCTGCCTCTCGTAGGGCCGGCGCGAGGACGGAGCCGACCTTCCCCCCAGCTCCGAAGAGCTTGACCTTCACGCCGCTGCGCGCGCGGGCAGCTCCGGCGTGATCCGCCGCACGGCGTCCCGGAAGCGCTCCTCGCTCGGCCCGATGCCGGAGGCGGAGAGCTTGTCCGGCGCGAGCAGCACGCTCGCCAGCTCGGCGACGGCCTCGGGCGTGACCGCCTCGATCTCGGCCGCGATCCGGTCGATCGACAACAGCTCCGTATCGCTGATCAGGGACTTGCCGAGCCGGCTCATGCGGTTCGAGGTCGACTCCATCGAGAGCAAGATCCGTCCCTTGAGGTTCTCCTTGGCCCGTTCGAGCTCGCCCGGGCGGAGCCTGCCCTCGGCCACCTCGCCGATCTGCTCGTTCGCGATCTCGAGGCAGTCCGCGAGGTTCTCCGGCCGGGTCCCGACGTAGAAGCCGATCAGCCCGCTGTCCGTGTACTGGGACGCGAAGGTGTAGACCGAGTACGCCATGCCGCGCTTCTCGCGGATCTCCTGGAAGAGCCGCGACGACGCGGAGCCGCCGAGCAGCGCGTCGAGCAGCGACGCGCTGAAGCGGCGTCGATCCGAGCGCGCGATCCCCGGCGCGCCGATGCAGACGTGGTACTGCTCGGTGCGCTTGCGCTGGAAGCGGACGCTCGGCCGGGGCGGCCGCACGAGCGGGCTACGCAGGCGCGGGCCCTTTCCGGGCGTCCTTCGCCTGCTTCCGCTCCGCCTTCTGGAGGCGCGCGACCAGGTCGTCGTGCTTCAGGTTCCCCGCGGCCGCGACGACGACGTTTCCTGCCTGGTACATCGTCTGGTGGTAGGTCGTCAGCGCGCGGCGGCCGACGGACGAGATCACGTCGGCGGTTCCGATCACGGGCCGACCGAGCGGATGGTCGCCGAAGACCGCCTCGCTCATCAGGTCGTGCACGAGCTCGTGCGGCGTGTCCTCGTACATCGCGATCTCCTCGAGCACGACCTCGCGCTCGGAGTCGAGATCCGCGAAGAGCGGCGCGTAGACCATGTCGCTCATCACGTCGAGCGCCTGCTCCAGGTGGTGGTCGGCGACGCGGACGTAGACGAGGGTGTGCTCGCGCGAGGTGGCCGCGTTCAGCTCGCCGCCCAGCCCGTCGAAGATCTCGGCGATGTCCTGCGCCGAGTAGGAGCGCGTGCCTTTGAACAGCAGATGCTCGATGAAGTGCGAGAGACCGGCTCTCGACGGCGTCTCGTCGCGCGAGCCGGCGCCGATCCAGAAGCCGAGGGCGACCGAGCGCACGCTCGGGATCCGCTCGGTGATCACGCGCTGGCCGGAATCGAGCTCGCTCAGGACGTACTTCTGCACGGGCGGATCGTAGTTCTTAGCCGGAGGCGCGCCACGCCTGGCCTATCGGCGCCGCCGCGAGGACGGCGCCGATAGCCAAAAGAGCCTGCGCGCGCCTAGCCGTCCCTGCGGGGGCCGCGGCTCCGGCCGCCGCGTCCGCCGCCGTCACGCCTCGGAGGACGCTCCGAGCGCTCGCGCGGAGGCGCGTCCTTCGCACGCTCGATCAACTCGTCCGGCTGGACGAGCGAGCCGTTCTCGTGCTTCGCGACGAGCTTGAGCCCGATCCGGCCTCGCTCCTTGTCCACCTCCTGGACGATGACGTCGAGCGTGTCGCCGCGCGAGATCACGTCCTCGATGTGGCCGACCCGGCCGGGCCCGACGTTCGAGACGTGCAGGAGCCCGTCCGTGCCCTTCTTCAGCTCGACGAAGGCGCCGAAGTCCGTCGTCTTCACGACCCGGCCCGTGTAGGTGTCGCCCACCTCGGGCTCCTTCGTGATCGACTCGACCGCCTCGATCGCGCCCCTGGCCTTCTCGCCGTCGGTCGCATAGATGAGGATCGTCCCGTCCTCCTCGATGTCGATCTGCACCTCGTAGTCGGCTTCGAGCGAGCGGATCGTCTCGCCGCCCTTGCCGATGACCATGCCGATCTGCTCCGGCTCGATCTTGACCGTCGAGATCCGCGGCGCGTGGTCTGCGAGCTCGGTGCGGGTCTCGGAGATCGCCTCGGCCATCTTCCCGAGGATGAACTCGCGCGCCCGCTTCGCCTGCTCGAGGGCGTTCCGCATGATCTCCTGCGTGACGCCGGTGATCTTGATGTCCATCTGGAGCGCCGTGATCCCGTTCTGCGAGCCGGCGACCTTGAAGTCCATGTCACCGAGGTGGTCCTCGGCGCCCTGGATGTCGGTCAGGATCACGTAGTCGTCGCCTTCCTTGACGAGCCCCATCGCGATTCCGCCCACGGGCGCCTTGATCGGGACGCCGGCGTCCATCAGCGAGAGCGTCGACCCGCAGACCGAGCCCATCGACGACGAGCCGTTCGACTCGAGCGTCTCGGACACGATCCGGATCGTGTACGGGAAGTCCTCGAGTGACGGGATCATCGGCTCGAGCGCCCGCTGGGCGAGCGCGCCGTGGCCGATGTCGCGCCGCTTCGGCCCGCGCATGAAGCCGGTCTCACCGACCGAGTAGGGCGGGAAGTTGTAGTGGTGCATGTACCGGCGGTCGGTCTCGAGCGAGAGGTCGTCGATCCGCTGGCCCTCCTTGGCGGTGCCGAGGGTGAGGAGCGACATGATCTGCGTCTGTCCGCGCGTGAAGAGCGCGGAGCCGTGCGTCCGTTGTGCGACGCCGACCTCGCAGTTGACCTCGCGGACGTCCTCGGCCGCGCGGCCGTCCGGACGCCGCTTGTCGACCGCGATCTTCTGGCGGACGAGCTTCTTGTAGATCGACTCCGCGGCCTTCTTCACGTACTGCTTGGTCAGCGAGTCCTTGACGGCGGGCGCCTCGCCCTCGACCGTCGCCGGGCCGACCGGGAACGGCAGCTCGACGCCCTCGATGATCCGGTCGAAGAGCAGCTGGCGCTTGGCCGACTTGAGCTCCTTCGAGTCCTGCTCCGCCTCGGTCAGCGCCTTCAGGTCGTCCTCGAACTGGTCGCGGACGTGGCCCTCGACGACCTCGAGGCGCGTCTTCTCGAGGATCGCGTCCAGCGAGGCGCGGACCTGGATCTGGCGCAGGATGTCCTCCTCGCCCGAGTCCATGCCGAGCTCGGGTGCGAGCTCGACGGTCAGCTCCTCGACGGCGGCCGCCGCCTCGCGCAGACCGTCGGACTCGATGCGCTCGCGGACCCGGCTGCCGTGCTCCGACTCGAGCTCGGCGGTGAGCTCGGGGTCGAGGTACTTCGGCTTGCCGGCGCTTGCACGCAGCTCTTCCTGCGCGTCGCAGATCTTGACGATCTCGCCGTGCGCGAGCTCGAAGGCCTCGAGGATCTCCTCTTCAGGGATCTCGTCGGCGCCGGCCTCGATCATCGTCAGGGCGTCCTTCGTGCCGACGACGATCAGGTCGAGGGTGCTCTCCTCCTCGACGACCGGCAGGGTCGGGTTGACGACGAAGTTGCCGTCGACTCGTCCGATGCGGACGGCGCCCACCGGGCCCAGGAAGGGCAGCGGCGAGATCATCAGCGCCGCGGAGGCGCCGTTGATGCAGAGGATGTCGTGGGCGGTGACGAGGTCGGCCGACAGCGTCGTGCAGACCACGTGCACCTCGTTCTTGTAGCCCTTCGGCCAGAGCGGCCGGATCGGGCGGTCGATCATGCGGGCGGTGAGGATCGCGCGCTCTGTGGGGCGCCCCTCGCGCTTGAAGAACCCGCCGGGGATCTTGCCCGCGGCGTACATGCGCTCCTCGACGTCGACCGTCAGCGGGAAGAAGTCGGCGCCTTCGCGGCCCTCCATCTTCCCCTGCGCGGTCGCGAGGACCATCGTCTCGCCGGCGCGGACGACGACGGCGCCGTCCGCCTGCTTGGCGAGCTTGCCCGTCTCGAACGTCATCTCTTGCTCGCCCACGGTCACTGCGACCGTGGCGAGGCTTTCGGTCATCGTGCTCATCTATCCCTCCACTTCCCTCGTGGAGAGCCGAGGTTTGAACCAGCGCCGCGTGGCCGCGAGGCTCGCTCAAACTCCGACTCTCCTCTTACGGAGCTACCGCCTCAGGCCCAGCTCCTTGATCAGTTCCCGGTACGCCTCCACGTCCTTGCGTTGGAGGTAGTTCAAAAATCGCCTGCGGCGCCCGACCAGCTTGAGCAGGCCGCGCCGCGAATGGTGGTCCGTCGGATGCGCCCGAAGGTGCTCCGTGAGCTCGTTGATGCGCTGCGTGAGGAGCGCGATCTGGACGTGGGGCGATCCCGTGTCCGCCTGCGAGCTGCCGTGGCGCTCGATGATCTCGAGCTTGGCTTCCTTGGTGAGAGTCAACTGTCTCCTTACGTAGCTAGTCCGCACTCCAAGCCCGCCGCGGGAAGCACCGCGCACGGCCGAGACTGCGGTCGCGACTAGGGTAGCAACTAGGCGCCCGGAGTCTTGACCGTGACGGGGAACGTCGAGGTGGTCGCATCGCCGTTCTTGTCGCGGACGACGACATAGAACGTCCATTGGCCCGGCATGACCAGCGAATAGCCGGTCTTGTAGGTGCCCGGCGAGGTCTCCTGGAGCTTCTTTGTGTACAGGGACATCGAGTCGGGGCACGTCATCGAGGCGTGGACCGTGACGTTGCCGCCGTGGACCGGAGTGCCGTTCGACTTGTCCTTCGCCTGGATCACGATCAGCTTCGCGTAGCGCCCGCCGAGGGCCTTGCCGTCGATCTGCGCGTTGCCGGCGGACGTCGCCGAAGCCACCGGCGGGCACTTCCCGGCGGTCTGGAAGACGGACTGCTTCTTCGATCCGCCGCAGCCCGAAGCGCCCAGCGCGAGCAGGAGGACGGCTGTACTGGCCGCGGCTGTACGCATTCACCCAGAATAGGGACCCGCTTTGCAACTCGGCGGCTCGTACTGCAGCAGTGTGGGTAGGTAGTACTGCGGGGCCGTTGCCGCAGGCGGCCCCTTACCCTTTTGCCATGAGAGCGGGAATCGCTGCCGGCCATCCTGCGACTGCGGAGGCAGGCGCGGAGATCCTCGAGGACGGCGGGAGCGCGGCCGACGCCGTTGTTGCCGCGACCCTCGCCTCGTGCGTCGCCGAGACGGTGATGACGGGCCTCCTCGGGGGCGGCCACGGGATCTACTTCGACGCAGCCACGGGCCGCGCGCGGAACCTCGACTGCTTCGTGGCCGTCCCCGGGCTCGGCGCCGACCCGCGGGAGGTGGCGCTCCTGGAGCTCGACGTCCCGTTCGGCACGGAGCTCGTGCACTACGCGGTCGGAATCGGCTCGTGCGGGGTGCCGGGCGTTCCGGCGGGGCTCGACGCGCTCTGGAACGAGCACGGCCGACTGCCCTGGCCGCGTCTGGTCGAGCCTGCGCTCCGCCTCGCGCGCGGTGCGCGTCCCGATGCCCGCGGCGCACGCCTCCTGCCTGCGGATGCTGGAGCCGGTGATGACGATGAACGAGGGCGCGCGGATCTATTCGCCGGGTGGCTCGCTGCTCGACGAGGGCGATCTCCTCCGCCAACCCGGGCTCGTGCCGGCGCTGGAGTCGCTCGCGGAGGACGGGCCGCGGGGCGTCTACGAGGGAACGATCGGGCGGGAGCTGCTCGGCCTGATGGAGGAGCGTGGCGGGCTCGTCACCGCGGACGATCTCACGTCGTACGAGGCTCGCTGGACGGACCCTGCGGAGCTCGAGTACCACGGCCACGAGCTCCGTACTCGCGCCGGACTGTCCGACTTTCCCGCCGCTCTGGCGCGCCTACCCGAGCTCCGCGGTCTCGAGGAGCCAGAGCGCGTGCTCACGTTCGTCGGTGCGCTGCTCGACGACGTGCCGGCTCAGAACGGGACGACGAACGTCTCCGTCATCGACGACGAAGGCAATGCCTGCGCGCTCACGACGAGCCTCGGGCTCGGCTCCGGCGACTTCGTCCCCGGGCTCGACCTGCACCTGAACAGCATGCTCGGCGAGGCCGATCTGATCACGGACGGGCTCGGGCCGGGAGATCGGATGGCGAGCATGATGGCGCCGACACTCGCGCTCGACGCGGACGGCGTCGTGCTCGCGGCCGGCGCCGCCGGGGGCACGCGACTGCGGAGCGCGCTGCTCGAGGTCGTCGCCGGGATCCTCGACGAGGGTCTCGAGCCGCAGGCCGCAATCGATCGTCCGCGCGTTCATCCCGCGGGCGCGCTCGTCCATCTCGAGCCCGGCTTCGGGCCGGACACGATTGCGGCGCTCGAGTCCGCGGGCTTCGAGCCGCGAACCTGGGACTCGCGGCACCACTTCTTCGGGGGCGTCAGCCTCGTAACACGGACCACGGCCGCGGCCGACCCGCGACGGAACGGCGCCGCCAGGGTCCTGTGAGTCAGGGGCGCGTCGCGGCGCGCGTGCGCTCGACGTCGCGTGCGATCTGGTCGATCAACGCCTGCTCGCTCTCGAAGGACTGCTCGTCCCGCAGCCGCTCCCAGAGCTCGACGATCAGCCGCCGGCCGTAGAGGTCGCCCTCGAAGTCGAGCAGGAACGCCTCGACGCGGCGCTCGCTGCCGCCGTAGTGCGGGTTCGTCCCGATCGAGACGGCTGCGCGGCTCTCACCGGCCGCCCCTGCGTAGATCCCGTTCTGCGGGACGAGAAGCTCCGGGCGCACGTCGAGGTTCGCGGTCGGGAAGCCGAGCGTGCCGCCGCGCGCGTCGCCGGTGACGACGATGCCTTCGACCTCGACCGGACGGCCGAGCAGCGCCGCGGCGCCCTTGACGTCGCCACCGCGCACGAGCTCTCGGATGCGCGTCGAGGAGACGTCGTCGAGCAGCGGGACCGGCCGCGCGGGGAAGCCGAGGCTCTCGAGCAGGGTGAGGTCGCCCTGGCGCGCACGCCCGAAGCGGAAGTCCTCCCCCGCCACGACCGTCGTGGCGCCGATCGGCCGGAGGAACTCGTCCGCGAAGGCCTGCGGCTCCAACCGGGCGACGTCGAGCGTGAACTCGACGACGAGCGCCGCGTCGACTCCGAGCCCGGCGAGCAGCTCTAGGCGACGGTCGAGCGACATCAGCAGGTCGACCCTGTTACCGAGCGCGGTGCGTGGGTGCGGGTCGAACGTGACGACGGTCGGCTCCGGCCCGGCGTCGAGCAGCGTCTCGATCACTCGGCGGTGTCCGAGATGAACTCCGTCGAAGGTTCCGAGCGCCACCGCCCGCGGCCCGGCGCCGAGGTCGGCCGGTGTCCGAGCGACCTTCATGGAAGCGCGGCGAGAGCGTCGTCCGGGGTGACGATCAGCTCCGGGTCCGCGTCCGCGACGTCAAACGCGCCCACCTCTGTTCGGCGCAGGCTTACGCAATGTCCGCCGAGCGCCTCGGCGAGCGCGCGCACGTAGCCGCCGGAGCTCAGGCGCATCGAGAGCTGCGCGATCGGCTCCTCGTACTCCTCCAGCTCGAGCTCGTAGACAGTCGTCCGGCGCGTCGGCATCTCGACGGCCACACCCCGGCGGTGGAGCTTGTACGCCCGCTCGCCGCCGATCTTGACCGCGGACGCGGCGGGGATCTTCAGATCGACCTCGCCGCGGAGCGCGTCCAGTTGCGCCTCGAGGTCGAGCAACGACGGAGGCTCGTGCTCGTCAACGACCTCTCCTTCCGGATCGCCCGTGGACGTCGTCTGCGAGAGATCGACGGCAGTCTCGTACCGCTTCGACAGCCCCACGAACCGCTGCGCCTCCTTGGTGAAGCTCCCGAGCAGCACGAGCAGGAGCCCGGTCGCGAACGGGTCGAGCGTCCCCGCATGACCCGCCCGCGCGCCCGTCTGCTCGCGCAGCTGACGCACGATCGCGAACGACGAGGGCCCAGCCGGCTTGTCGTAGAGAACGAGGCCGCTCGGCTCGAGGGCGCCCTTACGACCCATTTCGAGCGGCTGCGAACTCTTTGCGGATGAACTCGGTGATCTCCTCGATCGAGTCGTTGCTCGAGAAGCCGGCCGCCTGCCTGTGCCCACCCCCCGCTCCGGACGCGCGGGCGATCTTCGAGACGTCGAGCTCGTCCGCCGAGGCGCGGAGGCTCACCCGCCTCGCCGGCGCGTCACCCCGCGGAGGCTCACGGATCAGCGCGGCCATGTCCGCGCCCTCGACCGCGCGCAGGTAGTCGATGATGCCCTCCGAGTACGGCTCCGCCGCCCCCACCTCCGCGAAGTCGCCGCGCAGGAGGTACGAGATGACGAGCCGACCGCCTTCGTAGATCTCCGCCCGTTCGAGCGCGCGGGCGAGCAGCTTGAGCTTCGCGAACTGGACGCTCTCGTAGACGTCCTGGAAGATCTTGTGCACGTCCGCGCCGGCCTCGACCAGCTCCGCAGCGAGGCGCAGGGCCTTCGCCGTCGTGTTCGTGTACTGGAACCGCCCGGTGTCGGTCACGAGGGCGATGTACAGCGCCTCTGCGATCTCGGGCGTCAGCTCGACACCGAGCTCGTCGCAGAAGGTCGCGCACGATCTCGCCCGTGGACGAGGCGTCGGCGACCACGAGGTTGACCGCGCCGAAGCGCGAGTTGTCATGGTGGTGGTCGACGTTGACGACCAACGGGGCGGTGTGGAGCACCTCGGGGTCGGGGCCGAGCCGGCTCTCGTTCGCGCAGTCGAGCGCCAGCAAGACACGCGCCGCGGCATCGTCGGGCACGGTGCGCCGAAGATCCTCGAGGGGCATCCACGAGTACTCGCGCGGCAGCGGCGCCTCCCCGGCCAGGTACATGACCGCATCCTTGCCGAGCGTGTCGAGCGCCAGCTTCGCGGCGAGGAGCGACCCGAGCGCGTCTCCGTCCGGGTTCTCGTGCGTCGTGACGAGAAAGCGGTCGTGCGAGCGGATCGCCTCGGCGACCTCACTGAGGTCTGTGGCCTGTGTTCCGTTGGTTCGACCGGTCATTTCAGACGGACGACGGGCAAGCCCGCCGTCCTGAGGTCGGCACCGCAAGCGGTGCCTCAGTCAGATCATTCGCTGTCGTCTGGGGCGAGCTCATCGATCAGTTGAGACATGCGGACGCCTTCCGCGACCGTGGGATCGTATTCGAAGGTCAGGAGCGGAGTCCGCTTCATCCTGAGCTCGGTCGCCAGCCGTAGCTGGAGCACTCCGTGTGCGGACTCGAGTCCCTGCATCGTCTTCTCCCGCTTGCGCTCGTTGCCGAGGACGCTGACGTAGACACGCGCCTGTCGGAGGTCCGGGGTCGTTTCGACGCCGGTCACGGTCACGAACCCGATTCGCGGGTCCTTGAGCTCGCCGATTGCCTCCGCGAGGGTCTCCCGGATCGCCTCGTTCACGCGCCGCATGCGCTCACTCATCGGGCACCACGATGGTCTTCTCCGCGGACACGAGCTCGTACTCCTGGCTGTTGAGATACCTGACGGCCTCTTCGAGCAACCGCTCCGCCTCGCTGTGCTCGCGGGCCACGCAGGAGATCGTCAGGCGCGCGCGCTGCCACTTCTCGTGGTGGTCGACCTCCGCCACCGAGGCGCCGAAGCGGTTTTGCAGCTGCGCCTTCGCCGACTTCACGTGCTTCCTCTTGCCCTTCAGCGAGCCCGCCTCCGGGAAATGGAGCTCGACGGTGAGGATCCCGACGTAGCCGGTGCTCAGGTCGCTGCAGGCGTCGGTTCCGGCGCCGCGCTCAGGTCGGTCCGCTCCACCTGGCGCACCTCGTAGACCTCGAGCACGTCGCCTTCCTTCACGTCGTTGAAGCCGTCGAGGAGAATGCCGCACTCGAAGCCCTCCTCCACCTCGCGGACGTCGTCCTTGAAGCGCTTGAGCTGCGAGATCGTCGTGTCGTAGATGACCGTCCCGTCGCGGACGACGCGCACCTTCGCATTCCGGCGCACGACACCGCTCGTCACCATCGAGCCCGCGATTGTCCCCAGCCGCGAGACGCGGAACAGCGCCCGCACCTCGGCCTCGCCGAGCGTCGCCTCGGTCGTGACGGGCTTCAGCATTCCGACGAGCGCCTGCTCGATGTCCTCGGTCAGGCGGTAGATCACGTTGTAGGTGCGGATCTCGACGCCCTCGCGCTCGGCCAGCGCCCGCGCTTCGGCATTCGGCCGCACGTTGAAGCCGACGATCATCGCGTTCGACGCGGTGGCGAGCATGACGTCGTTCTCCGAGATGCCGCCGACGCCGGTGTGGATGACGTTCACGCGCACCTCGGGGTGCTGGATCTTCTGGAGCTCCGAGACGGCCGCCTCGACCGATCCGTCGACGTCGGCCTTGATCACGAGGTTCAGGTCCTGGACGGCGCCCTCCTGCATCTGCGAGAAGAGCGTGTCGAGCGATACGCCGGACGGGCGGCGCTGCGCGAGCTGCTCGCGCCGCACTCGCTCGCCGCGCACCTGCGCGAGATGGCGTGCCTGGCGGTCGTTCTCGACGACGCGCGCGTGATCGCCCGCGGTGGGCGGCTGGTCGAAGCCGATGATCTCGACCGGATCGCCCGGACGCGCATCGTCGACCTTCTCGCCGCGATATGTGTGCAGCGCACGCACCTTGCCCCAGGCGTCGCCGGCGACGATCGGGTCGCCGACGTGGAGCGTGCCGCGCTGGACGAGCATGGTCGCGACAGGGCCGCGGCCCACGTCCAGCCTCGACTCGATGATCGGGCCGGAGGCCTCCACCTTCGGGTTCGCCTTCAGCTCGAGCTCGGCGTCCGCGACCAGCAGCACCTTCTCGAGCAAGTCGTCGAGGTTCTGCTTCTCACGGGCCGAAACGTCCGAGTACTGCGTCGAGCCGCCCCACTCTTCGGGCTGGAGCTCCTCGTTGCTGAGCTCCTGGCGGACGCGCTGGGGGTCCGCGTCGGGCCGGTCGATCTTGTTCACGGCGACGACGATCGGAACCTCGGCCGCGCGGGCGTGGGCGATCGACTCCTGCGTCTGCGGCTTGACGCCGTCGTCGGCCGCGACGACGAGCACGGCGATGTCCGTGACCTCTGCGCCGCGGGCCCGCATCGCGGTGAACGCCTCGTGCCCCGGCGTGTCGAGGAACGTGATCCTGCGCCCGTTGTGCTCGACCTGGTACGCGCCGATGTGCTGCGTGATCCCGCCGGCCTCGGTCTCGACGACCGACGACTCGCGAATCGCGTCAAGGAGCGTCGTCTTGCCATGGTCGACGTGGCCCATGATCGTGACCACGGGCGGGCGGTCGACGAGATCCTCCGGGGCGTCCTCGAAGACCTCCGGGAGCTCGTCCTCGTCGGCCACGTGCTTGATCGTCACGTCGCGCTTGACCTCGGTCGCGATCAGCCCGACCGCCTCGTCGGAGAGCGACTGCGTGATCGTGGCCATCTCGCCGAGGCCCATCATGATCTTGATGATCTGGGCCGCCGGGACGCCGAGCGCCTGGGACAGGTCCTTGACGGACACGCCGGAGGGAACCGTGACGGGGCCGGTCGGCTGCGGGCCCGGCCCGGATTTCGGCCGTTGCTCGGTGCGCTCACGCGCCTGACGCGAGTCCTGGCGCGGCCGGGCTGCACCTTGGTCGATGACGACGCGGCGTTTGCGGCCACCTGGGGCCTGGCGCGGGCGGACGGGCCTGTTCGGCCGGTTCCCCTTCGAGTTTCCCTTTGAATCAGCCATTTCTGTCCCCACTAGTGTAAAGGCGAGCTAGATCTTGATCGACGCGCACCGGCCTTCGCAACGTGCGGGCGAAGCCGCGGTTCGCGGCAGCGCGCTCGAAGCACTGGAGCCGTGGGCAGGTGTAGACGCCTCGCCCCGGTGCGTGCCCGCCCGGAGTCAGCGCGCCGTTCCGGGCGACGAAGCGAATGAGCTCTGCCTTCGGCGCCTTCCGGCCGCACCCCGTGCAGGTCCGGATCGGCGTCGCCATCACGCGGTCGAAGGCTGGTCTCCTTCGGAGACCGTCTCTTCGACGGCGACAGGCACCTCGGCCTCGACGGGAGCTTCCTGCGGTTGCTCGGGCTCCGGCTCCGGCGACGGGCTCCTCCTCGGCTCTCGGGCAGCGCCGCGGACGCCTCTGCCTCGGCCTCCGCCTCGACAGGAGCGTCTTCCGCCGGAGCCTCCTCGACTTCCTCGGGCTCGTCGCTGACGCCGCCGACGACCTGCGATGCCTCGAGCTCCTCGCCGGCAGCCTCGCGGTCGGCGAGCTCGCGGTGTGCGGCGATCCCGCAGAAGCGAGAGCCGGGGATTGCGGCGTTCGGGCAGCGCTTGCCGTTCGCGAGGATCGCGATGCAGCGGCCGGAGAACTCCTCGCCCGAGTCGCCGCCGGCGAACGCGGCTTCGGCCTCGGCCTGCGCGAACTCGGCGTCGGACTGGATGTCGACCTTCCACCCGGTCAGGCGTGCGGCGAGCCGGGCGTTGAGGCCCTCCTTGCCGATCGCCAGCGCGAGCTGGTCCTCGGGAACGATGACCGTCGCCTCTTTCGTGACGTCGTCGACGAGCACCTCGCGCACGCGCGCCGGCGAGAGCGCCTTCGCGATGAAGCGCGCAGGCTCCGTGTTCCACGGGATGATGTCGATCTTCTCGCCGCGCAGCTCGGAGACGACCATGCGCACGCGCGAGCCTCGCGGCCCGACGCACGCGCCGACCGGGTCGACGCCCTGGGCGTGCGACTCGACGGCGATCTTGGAGCGGTAGCCGGGCTCACGCGCGACGCCGCGGATCTCGACGAGGCCGTCTGCGATCTCGGGCACCTCGATCTCGAACAGCGTGCGGATCAGCTCGGGATCGCGCCGCGACAGGATCACCTGCGGGCCCTTCGTCCCGGAGCGCACCTCGGTGATGACGGCCTTGATCCGGCTGCCCTGCTCGTAGCGCTCGCCGTCTACCTGCTCGGAACGCGGGAGCAACGCCTCGACCTTGCCGAGGTCGACGAGCACGTTGTTGCGGTCGCCGGCCTGCTGGACGATCCCGGTCACGACCTCGGTCACGCGGTCGACGTACTCGTCGTACATCATCTCGCGCTCCGCCTCGCGGATCCGCTGCAGGATGACCTGCTTCGCGGTCTGCGCGGCGATCCGCCCGAAGTCGTGCGGGGTGACGTCCTCGCGCTGGACCTGGTCATCGGGGACGTCGGACCAGTCGATGTCGAGGTCCTCGTCGTTGACCAGCGTGTGCGAGCGCTCGCCGTTCTCGACCTCGAGCGCTTCGAGCTCCGTGAGCGCGCGCTCACGTGCCTCTTCGATCAGGCGCTCCTCGATGTCCGGGGGCAGCTCGACCGAGTAGACGCGGAAGTCGCCCTCGTCGTCGAGCTCGACCGTCGCGTGGCGCGTGGCGCCCGGGGTCTTCTTGTACGCGGCTAGGAGCGCGTCCTCGAGAGCGTTGATCAGGGTCTCGCCCTCGATCCCCTTCTCCTTCTCGATGACGCGAACCGCCTCGATGATCTCTCTGCTCATTTCGCTCCCTCCTCGATCAGGTTGCCTCGCACGATCGAGTCGTACGGGATTTCCACGGGCTCGCCTTTGCGCGTCTCGACGCGAAGCGTGCGCTCCCCCGCGTCTACGAGCCGGCCGCGAACACGCTTCCGATCGGCGGTCCGGACCGCGACCGTGTGCCCGACAGCGCGCTCGAAGTGCGGGCGTCGCCTCAGTGGGGGCTCTGTGCCCGGAGACGAGACGTCGATCGCATACTTGCTCAGGTAGTCGCGGAGGACCTCCGTGACGCGCTCACAGAGCTCGTGATCGACGCCTTGCGGATGGTCGACGAAGACCGTCATCCGCTGCGGGCCGGACAGCTCGAGCGCAAGGACCTCGACTCCGGGCAGGCTCCGCTCGACGCGCGAGGAGACCTCGCGGTACAGAGCCCGTTCCTTGTCGTACAGATCCGTCAACTTCGCCCTCTCAAAGAAAACGGGCGCGACGCGCCCATTTCGAACTGCCTGAAATGTGGTGAGCCCAGGATAGCAACCCGTTTGCGGGCGGGCGCATTGGGAAACCCACTTGTGGGTGATCGGAGAGAACGACCCTGAAAGAGCTGTGAACCACAAAGCGCAACAACGAACCGGAGGTGCTAAACACAATGGCTGACATTCACAAGCTGTCAGAGCAGGTGATCGACTACGCCGAGCGAGCGGCCGACGTCGCCGACGCGGCGAAAGGGAAGGGACGGTCGAACGCGGTCGGCACGCGGTGGCTCGTGCTGCCCGCGGCCGGAGCCGCTCTCTACGCGCTCGTCCGTAGCGACTTCTTCTCGCGGAGCGCGAAGGCCGTCGCCGGTGAGGCGAAGACGCGTGCGTCAGAGCTCCCGGACGACCTGATGAAGACGGTCCGGCAGACGACGTCCGAGAAGCCCGCACAGCGGACGACATCGCGCTCGCGGAGCACGAGCTCGACTCGGAGCCGGAGTAGGCGCAAGCCGAGCACCAAGCGAGCAGCGGCCACGCGGTAATCACGAGGCGGAGCCGGCGGCGCGCGTACAGTGCCGCCGGCTCTCGAGTCGACCAGATCTAGGCGCGCAGCTCGACGAGGCGCCGTTCGATGCGACCGCGAGCCTGAGGATCGTCGAGCTTGTCGGCGATGCTCGCTGCGCGAGCCCAGAGGTCGGCGGCCTGCGTGTGGGCGTGAAGCGCCGTCGCCCGGTGCGCCGCCCGCTCCAGATAGTCGAGCGCACGCGGAAGATCGCCCCCGCGAGCGTGGTAGAAGGCCAGGATCTCGAGTTGGTCGTCGAGCCCGTCGGCGAACGCCTCCTCGTGGGCCGACGCAAGGAGGCGGTAGAGCTCGCGCCGCCGTGACCGCGTCAGTGTCGAGAGCGCCGCTTCCTGGAGCAGGCCATGGGTGAACGCGTACTCGCGGTTCGGAATCGCGTGCTGCTCGTGGATGATCTTCGCGCGCAAGAGCCTCGTCAGGTTCAGCTCGACATCCTC
The DNA here is from genome assembly GCA_963812695.1 of uncultured Actinomycetes bacterium. Classification (GTDB taxonomy): domain Bacteria; phylum Actinomycetota; class Thermoleophilia; order Gaiellales; family Gaiellaceae; genus VAXT01. The sequence goes on along the minus strand of CAWEWD010000001.1, from coordinate 225,007 downwards.
CACGCCGGAGACGAACGCCAGCATCGTCGGTGCGAAGGTGCGGCCGAGAACGGCGGCCGCCTGGGCCACGGCGCGGGCGTCTCGCGGGAGAGCTGAGATCCGCGCCACGAGCAAGCTCTCCAGGCCAATCGGCAGCTGGGTGGCGGGAGCGGTCAGCGCCCACGTCCGCCGAGCCTCCAGCCCTCCGCTTTCGAGCAGCGAGCGCAGCAGTTGCTCCAGGTAGAGCGGATTGCCCTCGGCAACAGCGATCACTTCGCGGCTCGCGTCAGGCGCCAGCTCACCCGGTGCGAGCTGCGAAAGCAGCTCGACGGCCTCGGGCTCGCCGAGCGGACCGAGCCGGAGCTCGACGATGCGCTCTCCGTGTTCGAGCCGCGCGCGAGCCAGGAATTCCCGATCACTCCCGTCGGGCGCGGGGCGGCTCGTCGTCGCGATCAGAACCGGCACGTCGTCGATCAGCGTCAGTAGACGCTCGATCAACGCGAGCGTGCAGTGGTCGGCCCAGTGGATGTCGTGCATCGCAACGACGACCGGTCGCTCCCGCGCAAGCCCCCTGAGCCAGGCTTCGTACGCCTTCCCGAGGCCGGCGTCGAACTGGGCGGGCAGGCTCTCAGGAGCATCCTCGTCGGAGAGGAGCGAGGCGAGATACGGAAGCCCGTCGGGCTCGAGACCGAGCCGCTCGAGCGTGGCACCACGCCGGACGACGTCCTCGACGCCGACCCAACCGCGGAGAGCCTCGGCCGGGGCATGGCACAGAGGCTGTCCGCCGTATGAGGCGCAGTGTCCTTCGACCCAGGTGGCGTCGTCGCCCAACTCGTCGCGGAGCCACTCGAGCAGCCGCGTCTTTCCGATGCCCGGGTCTCCTTCGACCAGCACGAGCCCGCCTCGGCCTGCGCGGAGCGCCGCGGCTGCCTTCGTCAACTCGGCGGTCTCGGCCGTTCGCCCGACGAGTCCGCCCGGCCTGCGACGCTGGCGGTCTGGGCGGACGCTCAGGAGCCGCCAGGCTTCGACGGGGCCCTCCCGTCCTCGAACGGCGAGGTGTCCCAGCGGTGCCATCAGGAAACGGCCCTGGAGTTTCCGCGCGGTCGCGCCTCCGATCACGATCGTCCCCGGCTCGGCCCCGCTCTGCAGGCGCGCAGCGACGTTCAGCGTGTCGCCGAGCGCGACCGGATGGCGTTCCGCCGCGCCGACGACGCCGATCGCGACCTTGCCGCTGTTGACCCCGACGCGGACGTTGAACTCAGGGAGCCGCCAGTTCGCCCGCACCTCTTCGGCATAGCCGTCCATCGCCTCGACGAGGCTCAGGGCTGCGCTTGCCGCGCGGTCGGCATCGTCCTCGGTCGCGGCCGGGAAGCCGAAGAAGGCGGCGATCCCATCCCCCATGTACGCGTCGATCACGCCCCCGAACTGCTCGACCGCCCGGCACATGCGATCGACGCAGCCCCCGATCAGCGCGATGTAGTCCTCGGGCGCGAGTCGTTCCGCAAGCGGCGTCGAGCCGACGACGTCGGCGAAGAGCACGCTGACCGGACGCAGCTCGTCCTTGGCTTCGACGGGCGTCGGGCTCGATCGCCGCACGGCAGCGTCTCTGTGGCCGGCCGAGAGCACCTCGATCCGGGTCGTACCGACTTTGACCGCGTCACCTGCGGCAAGGCGCGTCGGCGCCGTGATGCGCTCGCCGTTCACCCAGGTTCCGTTCAGAGACCCGAGGTCCTGGATCTCGAGCCCATCCGGCGTCACCGAGAAGACGGCGTGTGCGCGGGAGATCTCGGAGTCGTCGAGAACCAGGCCGACGTCGTTGCCCCGACCCACGGTCAGCCGTTCCGCGATCTGGATCTGGCGCCCACCATCGGCGCCGTCGAGCACGGCTACGAGCGCCGCGTCCGTCATTACCCCAGCACTTTGCCGAGGCGGTGGTGCCAGAACCTCCACCAGCCGAACAGGCCGGGGTGATCGCTGCCGCCCTCGCGGGCGATCCCGAGGAAGTCCGTGTGGGTCGGCTGCCCGAGCTTGCGGTGCGTCCACACGATGACCGCGTCGGTGCCGTCGAAGTAACAGAATCGCGAGCCGCCGTGCGCCGGTGGCGTTCCGGGCGAGACCGGATTGTGGAACCACTTGCCCTCACCGCCCCAGCTCACGCCGTTGCACCTGCCCTGATCAGGAGCGACGCGGTGGAGCCGCCGTTCGGCCTCGTACGCGCGCTGGACGGCTGCACCGCTCGCGAAGGTGGAGACCTCGAGGTGGTCGGGTGTGAAGGTCTTGGCACCCGCGGGCGGCAGGCAGTTCGCCGTTTCGAGCGCGCCCTGGCGCGGCCTGGCGGTCTCCCTGCAGGTGTCCCAGATCGGCGCCGGGACGAGATCGGCGAGCTTGTGGGTGACGGGGCCCTGCGCGGCCGCAGGCGGAGCCGCCGATCCATCGCTGCCGGTCAGGAAGTAGACGACGAGGCCGGATGCGGTTGCTGCGAGGACGACCAGAAGCACCGTCAGCAGCATCTGCCTGACTGGTGTCAGTCGCGTTCCGGTCGGTTCTCGAGACTGCGAGGCGGGCTCGGGCGGTGCGACGGCCGGAGCGGGCTCGGGCTCCGGCTCCGCGACCGGGACGGCAGCCGGAGTCGAGGCGATCGTCGCCACGTGACCCGGCGGGCTGCCGTCGACCCGCCGCGCCGTTCCGCTCGCCGCGTTCCGAGCGGCGTGGGCGAGCTCTCCGCACGAGGCGAACCGGTCCTCCGCAGCCTTCGCCATCGCGGTCGCAACCACGCTGTCGAACGCCTGGGGCAGGTCGGGCCGAACACTGCTCACAGACGGTGGTGGATCGACCAGGTGCGCGTGCAGGACGGCGTGTTCCGTGCCATGCGCGAAGGGCGGCGACCCGGTCAGCGACTCGTACAGGACACAGCCGAGGGCGTAGACGTCGGTGCGCGCGCCGACCGGCCCTCCTTCGATCTGCTCGGGAGCCGCGTACTCGACGGTGCCGAGAAAGTGGCCGGTGGAGGTCAGGCCGCGCGCAGTCGTCTGCTTCGCGACGCCGAAGTCCGTGAGGTACGCGTGGTCGGTGCTCTCCTCGACGAGGATGTTGCCCGGCTTCACGTCGCGATGGACGAGCGCGTGCGCGTGCGCGGCGTCGAGCGCGCTGGCGAGCTGCTCGATCAGGAAGATCGTCCGCCCGACGCCCAGCGGGCCGCGCTTCGAGGATCTCCTTCAGATCGGGCCCCTGAACGAAGCGCATCGCGATGTAGAGCGAGCCCGTCGGCCTCGCCGGCGTCGTAGATCGGGATGATGTTCGGGTGGTCGATCGTGGCCGCGATGTGCGACTCACGCACGAAGCGCTCGCGGAACTGCTCGTCCCAGGCCAGCTCGTTCGTCAGCACCTTGAGCGCGACCTTGCGGGCGAGCCGCATCTGCTCCGCGACGTAGACGACGCTCATGCCGCCGCGGCCGAGGACCGATTCGATCCGGAACCCGGCGACCTCCGTTCCGATCCGCGTCGAAGCGCGCAATTCATGCGGGCCCGGCGGCACGGGTCCTCCGAATCCCGACGAACCGTCGGGTGGAAAGTGCGGCAAGCGGTCCATCAATACAGGACGCCCTGACCCCCACTTCCCTTCCCTCCGCGTATTCGCGCCGGAGTCGGGGGCTAGGCGTCCAGGAGGATCGTAACCGGCCCGTCGTTCGCAAGCTCGACGCTCATGCGAGCCCCGAAGACACCCGTCTCGACCGGAACGTCGAGTTGCCCGAGCGCCGCACAGAAGTTTTCGTAGAGCGGCTCCGCAAGCTCGGGCGGAGCGGCTTCCGAAAAGCTCGGCCTGTTGCCCTTCGCCGTGTCGGCGACCAGCGTGAACTGGCTGACGACCAGGACCACGCCGCCCGTATCGAGGACGCTCCGGTCGAACTTGCCCTCGTCGTTCTCGAAGATCCGCAGCCGTGCGATGCGACCGGCCAGGCGCTTTGCGGTCGCCTCGTCGTCGCCGCGCGCCACTCCGAGCAGGACGCACAGGCCCGGGCCGATCTCCCCGACGACCTCGTCCTCCACGCGCACGCGCGCCTCCGTGACGCGCTGGACGACCGCCCGCAACGGCTACTCGAGCGCTCGGAGCCGCGCCGCGTAGTGCTCGCTGCCGGGACGAAGCGAGCGGGCGAGCTTGAGATGGCCGCGCGCCTCGCTCGTCCGCCCGAGCTTCTCGAGCGCGCGGGCGAGCCCGTAGTGCGCGTAGTCGTCGGCCGGAGACAGGTCGACCAGCGCGCGAAACTCGGACTCGGCCTCCTTGTAGCGGCGCAGCCGGAAGTATGCGATCCCGAGCGCCTCGCGGATCGACGCCTTCGCCGGCTCGCGGCGCTTCGCCTTCTCGAGCGAGACCGTCGCCTGAGCGGGCATGCCCCGCTTCAGGTGCGCTCGACCCTTCTGGAAGAGGTCGTAGGTCTCGCTCTCGCTCACTTGTGTCCCTTCTGGTAATGCGCCCCCGCTTCCGGGGGTCGAAGAGCAAGCCAGGGTAGGACGCAGGGAGCCCCAATGCTCGTCAGCATTGGGGCGACTGAGGACACCCCCTGGCGCCGCTCAGCGGCCGCCGGAAGTGATGGGCTCATTGCCGGAAGGGGCACTCATTCAAGATAGGGAAACTCAGGAGGCCAGGAGCGAGCGGATCGAGAACAGTCCGCGCGCCCGCCGGCCGAACGGGATCGCGCGCCGCAGACGGCGCCGAACGGCCCGCAGCTCCGACTTCGCCTCGCGGGCAGCGTCCGCGCTGGCCGACGGCGGGCCGTAGCGGGCCAGCCCCATGTGCTCGACCAGCCGGCCGGAGTCGACGCCGGTCCGTTTGAGCACGACCTCGCCCAGCTCGGCGATCCCGAGGTTGCGCGGAATCGTGATCCCGACATCGAGCAGATAGCCGACGAGCTCGCGCCTGCACGCGGTTGCGATCGCGCGCGGATCTCCCGTCAGGAACCGGCTGCGCCTGAAGGCGAGTTTCGCGACCACGAGGAGGAGAACGAGCGCTGCGAGGCCGGCGACCACGACCCGCGCGACCGGGAAGCCCTTCGCCGCCGAGCCTCCGCCGCGGGCCTTCGCCACGTCGCCGCTCGAAGCCCCGGCGGCGCCTCCGAGCCGCTGGCCGCGGTTCCCGAGCTGGAAGCGGAGCAGGTTGGTCGACGCGGCTGCGCCGATGCTCTTCCTGAGCACGTTCTCGACACCGGAGACGTTGACGGAGATCGACGAGGTCGTGTAGGTGCCGCCCAGGTTCCCGCGCCCCGGGGTCGGGTCGAACGGAAGCCAGCCGTAGCCGTCGAACCAGACCTCGACCCACGTGTGCGCGTTCCGGTCGTTGACGCGCCACGTCTTCTTGTCCGCGTCGTAGGCGCCGCTCGTGAAGCCGGCCGCGACGCGCGCGGGGATCCCGAGGTAGCGCAGCATCAGAGCCATCGCGCCCGCGAAGTGCTGGCAGTAGCCCTCGTGCGTCCGGGTGACGAACGCGACGAGCGGTGGCATGCCGCGCACCTGGGACGGGTGTTCGTTGTAGCTGAAGCCTCCGCTCGACCGAAGCCAGGCCTCGATCGCCACCGTCGCGGCGTACGGGTTCGCCGGCGCGGTGCCCGCGACATCCTCGGCCGCTCGGTAGATCGGGAGATACGGCCGCAGGCGCGGGTCGTCGAACGCGTGGCGGAGCCAGATCGTTCGCTTCCGCGTTCCGAACGGCGGGACCCGCTTTCCAGGCCCCACCTCGAGGTACGGCCCGTCGGGGGAGATCTCGCTCGGGTACCGGGCCGGCGACCTCGCGAGCTGCGAGGGCGTGGGCTGTGGCTCGAACCCCCACGCGTTGTACTCCGTTCCACGCGTCAGCGGCTGCGGGACCTCCGCCACGCCGCCGCGGTAGTACGAAATGCCGTCCAGAGAGTCGCCGGCGTACGCGACGGGGCCGCTCGGGCTGATCACGTGGCTGTCCCGGAGAGCGTCGATGTGCACCGCGGCTTGAAACCACTTCGTGGGGTCACGGGCGCTCTTCGGCAGCAGCGGGTCGTCCGTGAGGAGATCGCGGGACCCGTCGGGCGGCCTGAATGCCGAGGTCGGCAGCAGTTCCTCCGTCCACGCGTTGTCGACGAAGGTGTCGAGCGTCGTCGCCCGCCAGTAGACGGCGCGCTGGTTGTCCGTCTTGACCGTGAACACGCGAGTCCGCTTCTTGGGGAAGTTGACGCCGCGGTAGTTCGCGTCCCAGACGTACTCGACGCTGACGGAGTGCCCCGCCTTCGTCGAGAGGTCCCAGTTCTGCCAGTCGAGGAACTGCGCCTTCGCGACGCCGTTCCAGCTCGAGGCGACGAGCGCGGTGACCGCGAGCACCGTCGCTACGAGGACCTGAGGTGCACCGCGGCGGATGGTCGGCCCGAGGCGCGCCACGAGTGCGAGGGCGACCAGGAGCAGCAACACGCCCCGCCCGAGGTCGTCGTGCCCGGGGAAGATCGTCGACGGCCAGCCGGCTCCGGCAACGAGTACGAGGCTCGCCAGGAGCGGGCGGCGCGATGCGACCGCGAGTGACGCCACGGCCGTGAACGCGAAGATCGCGAGCAGGACGACGCCGTCCATCAGGTGGTGCTCCGACGCGGAGAACGGCACCAGCACGTCGTAGAAGTCGAGGAACCCGCCTCCGGTGCGTCCCAGGACCTTCCCGAGGGCGTACGGCGGGACGTCGAGCGCGACCGACCACGCCGCGATCAGCGCCACGCCCGCGCCCGCGAGCCGGAGGCGGAGCGAGGGCAGGAGCGCCGGGGCGACTCCGAGCAGGATCATGAGCACGATTTCACTCGAGGAGCGATCGGTCTCGAGCCGCCCCCAGTTCCACGCGATCAGGAGCCCCAGCAGGAGCGAGAAGGTCGCAGTCTTAGCCACTGGCCGCGCGCGCCTCCTCGAGCCCGCTCAGCTTCGCGGCGAGGTCGTCGCCCCGCTGCAGCGAGACGACCGGGACGCCGCCCGCCTGGAGCCGCAGCAGCGCAGGCTCGCGCAGCGGAACGGTCTGGCCGCCGTTGAAGCTCGCCGCGTCGACGAGCACGAGCGAGACGGGCCGCCGCGCGAACGCGCGATCGAGAAGCGCGTCCACGAGCTGCGGCTCGAGCGCAGCCGTCACGACGACGAGCTCGACCGCCTGCAGCGCAGGCGACGCGTCTCGCTCGAGAAAGCGTGCGAGCGAGTCCTTGCCGGACGGCTCGGCGGCCGCGAGCAGCTCGAGCGCGGTCCGCCACTCGCCGTCGATCGACCCGACCTGGCAGGACTCGGGCGGAGAGGACGTGATGCTCAGCAGCGCTCGACGCCCGCGCAACGCGTTCGCGCGCAGGATCGAGCCGGCGGCGCGCACCTGGACGTCGAACGACTCGCCCACGACTGCACGGCTGTCCGCGTCGAGCAGCACCGCTATCTCGTCGTGGGGCATGTCCTCGAGCTCCTTCACCATCAGCTCGCCCCGTTTCGCGGTCGTCCGCCAGTGCACCTTGCGCAGCGACTCGCCCTCCTGGTACTCGCGGACGCTGTGCAGGTCGAACCCGGCCGTCCGCCGCAACACGACGTGTCCGCCGGCAAGTGTCACGCCGAGCTCCGAGAAGACGCGCTCGAGCTCGACGAGCCGCGGATACACGAGCAACGTCGACTCCGCGCCGAGGTCCTGCTCCGCGTGCGCGAGCCCGAACGGGTCTTCGAACACGGCTCGAACCGCATCGAATCGATAGCGGCCGCGCGGAACCTCGGGCAGGACGTAGCGAACATGGAGCTCGCGCCCATGCCTGTTCAGCTCCACCCGGCGTTCCCCGAGCCTCGTGATCTGCTCGTAGACCTCGAGCGTCCGCGGGCCGGGGTTGCGCTGAGCCTTGGCCTCGAGCCCGATCGTGACGTCGTCGCCCTCTGCGTACTCACGCGCGCCCAGGTGGCGGCGCAGCGTGACCGGCTGGCGGAGGATCTCGACCCAGATCCTCGCACCGAGGACCGCGAGCGCGAGCCCGGTCGCGATCGGGTACAGCGACCTCGATCCGAAGCCCCAGGCGACGAGGTAGATGCCGCCTGCGAGCAGCAGCGCGAGCCGACCGCGTTGGGTCAGCCCGCTCACGTCAGGCGGGGACGGGTGTGCGTTCGACTGCTTCGCGTACGAGCTGCTGCGGAGGCGTCCCGTTCGCGCGCGCTTCGGGCCCGAGGATCAGCCGGTGCGCGAGAACCGCCGTCGCGACCGCCTGCACGTCGTCGGGCAGCACGTAGTCCCGTCGGTCGGCGAGCGCCCGCGCCTTCGCGACGCGCAGGAGCGAGATGCCGGCGCGCGGGCTGGCACCGAGGTAGAGCCGCTGGTCGCTCCGCGTCTGGCCGACGATGTCGACGACGTAGCGGTTGAGGCTCGGCTCGACGAAGACGCGCGTCGCCTCGTCGATCACGTCCGTGATCCCGGTCGCGTTCGTGACCGGCTCGAGCATCTCGAGGGGCGGGTCGCTCGTCTGCTCGGACAGCATCCGCGCCTCCTGGTCGGGCGGCGGGTAGCCGATGTCGAGCCGCATCGTGAAGCGGTCGAGCTGCGCCTCGGGCAGCGGGTACGTGCCCTCGTACTCGATCGGGTTCTGCGTCGCCATGACCATGAACGGACGACCGAGCGAGTAGCTCACGCCGTCGATGGTGACCTGGTTCTCCTGCATGCACTCGAGGAGCGCGGCCTGGGTCTTCGGTGGGGCGCGGTTGATCTCGTCGACGAGGAGGAGGTTCGCGAAGATCGGGCCCGGCCGGAACTCGAACTCGTTCGAGCGCTGGTTGAAGACGTTGACGCCGGTGACGTCGGACGGGAGCAGGTCGGGCGTGAACTGGAGGCGCGAGAAGGAGCAGTCGAGCGAGCGCGCCATCGCCTTGGCGAGCATCGTCTTCCCCACGCCCGGGAAGTCCTCGATGATCAGGTGGCCCTCGCTGACGAGGCAGAGGGCGCTGAGGCGGAGCGTCTCGGCCGGCGCGTGGACGACCTTGCCGACGTTCTCGGCGAGGCGACGGATGACGTCGGCCGAATGCTCGGTCGAGGTGGTCGGTTCCTGCATCAGATCAGGTGCTCGACCTCGTCCAGGATCGCGGCGGCGATCTCGTCTTTCGGAGCTTTCTCGATGCGGCGCTCGCCCCGCGCGGAGACGATCACGACCTCGTTCTCCTGCGCGTCGAAGCCCACGTCGTCGCGGGACACGTCGTTGTAGACGATGAGATCGACCTGCTTGTCGGCGAGCTTCTTGCGCGCGCGCTGCAGACCGTCGGCCGCGGTCTCGGCCGCGAACGCCCACGAGCACCTGGCCGTTCTGGCGGCTCTCACCCAGGCCCCGGAGCACGTCTGCGGTCGGCTCGAGCTCGATCTGCCATGTCTTCTCGTCCTTCGGTCGCTTCGCCTCGTCGGATTGCGACGGGCGGTAGTCGGAGACCGCGGCGGCCATCAGCACGACGTCGGCGCCGGCGTGTGAGGTCGTCGCCTGCTGGACGTCGGCTGCGGTCGGCGCCTCGACGAGCTCGATCCCGTCGGGGGGCGCGACCGTGAGGTTCGATGCGATCAGAGTCACCTTGGCGCCGCGGCGTTGAGCCTCTTCGGCCAGCGCGACGCCCATGCGCCCGGAGGAGCGGTTGCCGACGAAGCGCACCGCGTCGAGCGGCTCTCGGGTTCCCCCTGCGGTCACAAGCACTCGCTTACCCGAAAGCGACCCCCTCTGAGCGCCGAGCAGCTCCTGGACGCGCTCGAAGATCTCCTCGGGCTCCGCCATCCGCCCCACTCCGAGCTCGCCCTCGGCCGTCTCCCCCTCGTCGGGGCCGATCAGCTCCACCCCGCGGTCGCGCAGGGTCGCCGCGTTCGCCTGCGTAGCCGGGTGCGACCACATGCGCGGGTTCATCGCGGGCGCGGCGAGCACGAGGCCCCGATGGGCCAGCGCCGCCTCGGTCAGCACGTCGTCTGCGAGCCCGTACGCGAGCTTGGCCATCGTGTTCGCGGTCAACGGCGCGATCACGAGCAGGTCGGCGCGCGTCAGATGCGGGTAGAGATCCTCCTTGGCCGGCCTGCGTGCAAGCGCGGCGAACGTCTCACGACGGACGAAGCGGTCGGCCCCACGCGTGACGAGCGGGACCACGTCGTGGCCGGCCTTGACGAGCAGCCGTGTGAGCTCGCACGCCTTGTAGGCGGCGATGCCGCCGGTGACCCCGAGGAGCACCTTGGCCATGGACACATATTGCCCACTGCGGTCAAGATCGCACTAGCCGGAACGCCGCTTCGCTCGTCCTAATCGAGCGTGCTCTCCACGCGCAGGAGCCGACGACGCCTGACGATTGCGGCCGTGCTCGTGGTCGTCGCCGTCCCGCTGGGTATCTGGCGGTCCACTACTCGAGCTCGGGCTCGCCGCGGAACGCGAACGGTCCGTATGTCAGCGACGCGTTCTACCGCGAGCCGAAGCACGTCCCGTTCACGGCCGAGAAGCGCCGCGCGGTCAGCGCCGTCCTCGCGAAGTTCATCGACGGCGCCGTGTCCAAGCACGATCTAGCGGGCACGTGGGAGATCGCCGGCCCCGACCTCCGCCAGGGCATCACGCGCGACGACTGGCTCAAGGGCCAGATCCCGATCGTCCCCTTCGCCGCGTCGAAGCGCGGGCAGGGCAAGTGGAGCGTCGTCAACTACTCGTACGCGAACAAGGTCGGCCTGGAGTTGCTCATGTTCCCGGAGCGGCGCTCGGGCCAGCTGGCGACCGTCGAGACCGACGTCGTCCGCGGGCAGGACGGCCGCTGGCGCGTGAACTACTGGATGATCACGAAGCTCCACGGGCCGGGCTCGGCCGCCGCCGCCGACTCGGCCTCGGCGATGAGCGAGGGGCCGCCGAACGTCCACAAGCTTCCGGGCAAGAAGAATGGAGGACAGGCGGCTGCCTCTCGGCGCGAGGCCTCGCCCGACCCGACCGGCGGAGTCACCCACCTCGACGCGAAGTGGCTCCTCGTGCCGCTCGGAATCGTGGCCGTCGCGCTCCTGGCCCTGCTCGGCCTCGGAATCAACGCGTGGGTCCGCAACCGCAGGTCGGCGGCCGCGTGGTCCCGATCTCGCTGAGGCCTAAGCCTTGTACGAGTACTTGATCTTGCCCTCGGCAACTTCTTCGAGGGCCATCGTCAAGTAGTTCTTGGAGCGCGACTCCACGAGCGGCGGCGGGTTGTCGTCGAAGGTGCCTTCGCCGAGCTGGTGGTGGTAGTTGTTGATCTGCCGCGCGCGCTTGGCGGCGACGATCACGAGCGCGTATCGCTCCGGAACGTTTGCGAGCAGTGTGTCGATGCGTGGGTGGATCAAGGTCTCGACATGCTAGCGGAGAGTTCCTTCCCGACGATTTCCTCGAGCTCGGTTAGAGCGCGGTCGACGTCGTCGTTGACGATCACGTAGTCGAACTCGCCCGCCTGGCTCAGCTGCTTCCGGGCCAGGTCGAGCCGCTCCTCGATCTCGCCCTCGCTCTCGGTCGCCCTGTCGCGCAGTCGTCGCTCGTTCTCGGCGAAGCTCGGCGCCTCGACGAAGATCGTGACCGCGCCCGGCACGTTTCGTTTCACGTCGAGCGCTCCCTGCGGCTCGAGATCGAGGAGCGCGATCCTGCCGTGGGCCTTGATGCGGTCGATCTCCGAACCGAGCGTCCCCGAGCGTTGGCCCCATGGGAACTCGACGTACTCGAGGAAGTCCCCGGCGGCGACCTTCTCGGTGAAGTCCTCGTCCGAGATGAACCAGTACTCACGGCCGTTCTCCTCGCCCTCGCGGCGCCCGCGCGTCGTCGCGGAGACGGCCAGCTCGAGGTCCGGCAACTGGTTCAGCAGGGCCTTTTCGAGCGTGCCTTTCCCGGCGCCCGAGGTCCCCGTGACGACGAAAACGGGGGTCTGCCGGCTTCTACTTGTGGAAGAGCCCAATGAGCTCAGTCCGCTGACGATCGGAGAGGCCACCGACCGTCTTCGACTGGCTGATCCGGGCCTGGTTCAGGAATCGCGCCGCCTTCACCCGCCCGAACTTGGGCACCGCCATCAGCATGTCGAACACCTTGGCGGTCGCGACGTACTCGGGTGGGTTGTTGAGGATCTTGTCGATCCGCGCGCGCCCCACTTTCAGGTCTTTCTTCAGCTGCGCTCGCTTGACCCGGATGTCGTTCGCACGTTTGAGAGCCTCCATGCGCTGGTCGCGCGACCTGGCAGGCGCCTTCGCCTGAGTCTTCGTTGCCGCCACGGCGGGTGATACTAGTGGGCGCGGAGTACGCGTGCAAACGAGGTGTTTTGCCCGCAAAACTCGTCGATTGTCCGATCAGGCAACAGTGGCCGGACGCGAGCCGTGCGCGAGGCCGGTCGCGTCGTCGGCCCCTGAGAGCCCGCGCGCAGCAAGCTCGTCGGCCAGCTCTCGGCGCACTCGGCCGGGTGCTTCCGGGTCGCGGAAGAGCACCGTTCCGAGTGCGATCGCGCTCGCTCCGGCGGCGAGGAAGTCGAGGGCGTCGCGCCCTGTTGCGATCCCGCCCATGCCGACGATCGGCAGGCCCGTAGCGCGGTAGCACTGGTAGACGGCGGCGAGCGCGATCGGCTTCAGGGCAGGCCCGGAGTAGCCTCCGAGCTCGTGCCCAAGGCGTGGCTGGAGCGTGTTTCCGTCGAGCGCCAGGCCGCGGATCGTGTTCACGAGCGAGAGGCCGTCCGCGCCTGCGGCCTGGACTGCGCGGGCAGTCTCCGGGAGATCGGTCGCGGCCGGCGAGAGCTTCGCGTAGAGCGGCTTTCCAGTCTGCGTTCGTGCCGCGGCGACGAGCTCGGCGGCGCTCTCGGGCGCTTCCTCGACGTTCGGGCACGACAGGTTGAGCTCGATCGCCGTCACTTCCCGGCGCTCGTCGAGCGCGGCGCAGAGTTGGGCGTAGTCGTTCGCCGCGAAGCCGCCGACGGACACCCAGAGCGGGACTCCGAGCTCGGCCAGACGCGGAAGCTTGTCCTCGAGCAGGCCGTCGATGCCGGGGTTCTCGAGGCCGATCGAGTTGAGCATGCCCGCCTCGGTCTCGGCGATCCGGACCGGGCGGTTGCCCTCGCGCGGCTGCGGCGTGACGGTTTTCGTCACGAACACGTCGAGCGCGCGGGCGACCTCCGGCGCCTCCAGCGCGTCCAGGCAGCCGGAGGCGTTCAGGATCACGCCGCCTCCAGGACGGGGCCGGCGACGCAGAGCCGCTTGAGGACGCCGTCGATCTCGACGGAGCAGCCGTAGCACGCCCCGTAGCCGCAGGCCATGGGCGCCTCCCAGGCGAGCTGCGCGTCCGGCGCGAGGTCGCGAACCGCCTCGAGCATGGGCTCGGGCCCGCACGCGAACACCTTGTAACTCTGTGTTACGAGGTCGGTGAGGGGCTCCGTGACGAGCGTTGGCTCGACTACGACCTCGGCGTTCGGGACGAGTGCGGCCGCTTCGGCATGCCGGTCGCTGCGGAAGCCGAGGATCGCCGGTGGGTTGCCCAGCTGGTCGGAGAGGTACGGAAACGGCGCGACGCCGATGCCGCCGCCGACCAGGAGCGGTTTCTCGACGTCGAGTCGGTAGCCGTTGCCGAGCGGGCCGAAGACGTGGAGCTCGTCGCCGGGTTCGGCCGCGGCCAATGCGCGGGTGCCGGGCCCGATCGCCTCGAGCAGGAAGCTCAGCTCGCCGGGCGACGCCTGGCAGAGGCTCATCGGGCGCGGCAGCAACCGCCCGGGCGCCTCGAGCATGAAGAACTGGCCGGGAATGCCGGGCTCGAGCCCGCCTCGCTCGACTCGGATCAGCGAATACGGCCCGACGGCCTCGTTCGCGACGACCCTAAGCCGGCTTCTTCTGCGCACTGATGCGCTCCTGCAGGGAGAGGGCGAGATCGCCCCGGGCGTCGGCGATTGCGTGTACCGCGGCGCGGGCTCCGGCGATCGTCGTGATGCATGGGACGCGGGCGGCGAGCGCTGCCTCGCGGATCAGGTAGCCATCCGAGCGAGCGCCCGAGTTGCCGAAGGGCGTGTTGATGACGAGGTCGCAGTGGCCGCGGCGGACGAGGTCGACGACGGTCGCCCCCTCCCCCGGCTCGGTCACCTTGCGCACGTGCTCGACGGCGATCCGCGCGTTCGCGAGCGCTCTGGCGGTGCCCGCGGTTGCGACGAGGCGGAACCCGAGCTTCGACAGCGAGCCGGCGATCTCGACCAGCGCCGGCTTGTCGGCGTCGCGCACCGAGAGGAACGCAGTCCCCTCCATCGGCAGCGGCCGGCCGGCGGCCCGTTCGGCCTTGGCCAGGGCCGTCGGGAGGTCTGCTGCGCTCGCCATCACCTCGCCGGTCGAGCGCATCTCGGGGCCGAGCACGGGATCGGCGCCAGGGAAGCGCGCGAACGGAAGGACGGCCGCTTTGACACTAAATTGTTTCGGGGTCTGACCCCGGGACAGGTCGAGCTCGGACAGGCGCGCGCCCGCTGCGAGCTTGCAGGCGGCCTCGACGAGGTTCAACCCGATCGCCTTGCTCGCGAACGGGACGGTTCGAGAGGCCCGCGGGTTCGCCTCGAGCACGAACACGTCCCCGTCCTGGACGGCGAGTTGGACGTTGACGAGGCCGACGACTCCGAGCGCAGGCGCGAGCTTCTGCACGGTCTCCTCGATCCGCGCGAGCGTCGTCTCGTCGAGCGACGGCGCCGGCAGCACGCAGGAGGAGTCACCCGAGTGCACGCCGGCCTCCTCCACGTGCTCCATGACCGCGGCGACGAATGTCTCACGCCCGTCGCAGAGCGCGTCGACGTCGATCTCGATCGCCCCTTCGAGGAAGCGGTCGATCAGAACCCGTCCGCCGATCTCGGCCGCCGCAGCGACCGACTCGGCGTCGTAACAGACGTGCATGTTCCGCCCGCCGAGCACGTACGAGGGCCGGACGAGGACCGGGTAGCCGATCGCCTCGGCGACGTAGGCCGCCTCGCTCGCTCCCTCGGCCATCGACCACGACGGAACGTCGATTTCGAGCTCATCGCAGAGCGCCCCGAACCGTTCGCGATCCTCGGCGAGGTCGACCGCCTCGAACGGCGTCCCGAGGATGCGCCAGCCTTCTGTTTCTATTTCGCGCGCAAGTTTTAGCGGGGTCTGACCCCCGAACTGGATGACGACGCCGGCCGGGAGCTCGCGGGCGCAGATCTCGAGCACCTCCTCGGCGCCGAGCGGCTCGAAGTAGAGGCGGTCCGACGTGTCGTAGTCGGTCGAGACCGTCTCCGGATTGCAGTTGACCATCACGGCCTCGTAGCCGAGCGCGCGGAACGCCTGCGCGGCGTGGACGCAGCAGTAGTCGAACTCGATTCCCTGGCCGATCCGGTTCGGGCCGGAGCCGAGGATGACGACCCGCGGCTTCGTGCCCTCGGGCCGGGCCTCGTCCGCCTCGCCCCACGTGGAGTAGAAGTAGTTGGAGCCGGCTTCGACCTCGGCCGCGCACGAATCGACGCGCCTGTACGCGGGGCGAACGCCCGACCCGCGCCGCCTCGACCGCACCAGCCCCTCGGTCGCGCCGGCGCCGGCCGCGATCGCCGCGTCGGAGAGGCCGAGCCGCTTCAGCCGCACCCAGTCGTCCGCCACGAGATCGTCCAGGTGCACGGCCGGGGCCTCGAGCCGCTCGAGCTCGGCGCTGAACCACGGATGGGCGCCCTCGGGCAGATCCCAGGTGTCGGCGCCTTCGAGCTCCCGCGAGCGGCGCGCCTTGAGGAACGCCTCGCCGAACGTGCGCCCGATGCCCATCGCCTCGCCGACCGACTTCATCTGCGTGCCGAGCGTCGTGTCCGCGCCGGGGAACTTCTCGAACGCGAAGCGCGGGAACTTGACCACGACGTAGTCGAGCGTCGGCTCGAAGCTGGCGGGCGTCGTACCGGTCAGGTCGTTCGGGATCTCGTCGAGCGTGTAGCCGACGGCGAGCTTCGCGGCCACTTTGGCGATCGGGTAGCCGGTCGCCTTCGAGGCGAGCGCCGACGACCGGGAGACGCGCGGGTTCATCTCGATCACGCGCAGCTCGCCGGTCTCGCGCTCGCGCGCGAACTGGATGTTCGAGCCGCCGCAGTCCACGCCGACCGCGCGAATGACCGTGATCGCCGCGTCGCGCAGCTCCTGGTACGCCTCGTCCGGCAGCGTCATCTGCGGCGCGACGGTGACCGAGTCGCCGGTGTGCACACCCATCGGGTCGATGTTCTCGATCGAGCAGACGACGACGGCGTTGTCCGCGTGGTCGCGCATCAGCTCGAGCTCGAACTCGTCCCAGCCGAGCAGGGATTCCTCGACGAGCACCTGGCCGACCGGGCTCTCCGAGAGCCCGCGCTCGAGCAGCCGCACCAGCTCGTCGCGCGTCCGCGCCGTGCCGCCGCCGTGCCCGCCGAGCGTGAACGCGGGCCGCAGGATGACGGGCAGGGACAGGTCCTCGGGCACGTCCTCGAGGGACGTGGCGACGATCGACTCGGGAACGCGCAACCCCGCCGCGCGGACCGTCTCGCGGAAGAGATCGCGATCCTCGGCTCTGCGGATGACGTCGATCGGCGCCCCGATCAGCTCGACCTCGAGGTCTTCGAGAACTCCGGCCTCCGCCAGCGAAACTGCGAGGTTCAAAGCCGTCTGGCCGCCCATGGTCGGGAGCAGCGCGTCCGGGCGCTCACGCTCGAGCACGCCGGCGACGCCCTCGAGATCCAAAGGCTCCAGGTAGGTGCGATCCGCGAAGCCGGGGTCGGTCATGATCGTCGCCGGGTTCGAGTTGACGACGATCGTCTTGAAGCCGTCGGCGCGCAGCACCTTCAGGGCCTGGCAGCCCGCGTAGTCGAACTCGCAGGCCTGGCCGATCACGATCGGACCGGAGCCGATCAGGCAGATCGACTCGATGTCACGCCGCCTTGGCAAGGCCGCTCACCTCCTCGACCCACGACTCGAGAATGCCCCAGGCGTCGTGCGGCCCGGGGCCGGCCTCCGGATGGAACTGCACCGACCGCGCCCAGTCGCTGCGCAGCTCGAGCCCCTCGACGGTGCCGTCGTAGAGCGAGATGTGCGTCTCCTCGCGCGACTGCGTGGGCGAGACCGCGAAGCCGTGGTTCTGCGCCGTGACGAGAACGCCGTTCGTGGCACGCTCGAGCACCGGATGGTTCGCGCCGCGATGGCCGAACGGGAGCTTGTACGTCTTGCGCCCGGTCGCGAGCGCGAGCAGCTGGTGGCCGAGGCAGATGCCGAGGATCGGGACGCGCCCGATCAGGTCGCGGATCGTCGCCTGCTCGCCGGTCAGCGGCTCCGGGTCGCCCGGCCCGTTCGAGAGCAGGACGCCGTCGTAGTCGGCGAGCTCGTCGGCGTCGACGTCGTGCGGGTAGACCGTGACTGCGGCACCCGACCACGCGAGCCGGTTGAGAATCGAGCGCTTGCAGCCGTAGTCGACCACGGCGACCCGTGCCCAGCCTGCGTCCGAGAAGACGAACGGGTCGCGGGTGGAAACCTTTCCCGCGAGCGCGCGGCCGGACATCTCCGGTTGCGAGCGAACCGCGTTCAGCGCTTCGTCGACCGACGCGTCGCCGCCCATCGCAATCGCCCGCATCGCGCCTGCCTCGCGCAGGTGGAGGACGAGCGAGCGCGTGT
Organism: uncultured Actinomycetes bacterium; assembly: GCA_963812695.1. GTDB lineage: Bacteria > Actinomycetota > Thermoleophilia > Gaiellales > Gaiellaceae > VAXT01. Next base: position 207,441 of record CAWEWD010000001.1, on the reverse strand, counting down.
CGATCCCCGTCAGCGCGACCACGCCCTGGTCGTGAAGCCAGTCCGTCCACTGCGGGCCTCGCGCCTCGCGCATGAGCACCGCCCGCGCATGGGCGCGCCCGGACTCCGAGCGAGTCGGCGCGACGCCGTAGTTCCCGACCATCGCCGCGGTGAAGCACACGATCTGGTCTGCGTAGCTCGGGTCGGTGACGACCTCCTGATACCCGGTCATCGCCGTGGTGAAGACGGCCTCGCCGAACGCGTAGCCCTCGGCGCCGACGGACTCGCCGCGGAAGACGGTCCCGTCCTCGAGGAGCAGGAAGCCGTTCACGACTCGTGCACCAGCCGGCCGGCCGCGATCGTCGCGCGCACCCGGCCGCGCAGCTTCTCGCCGATCAGCCAGGAGTTCTTCGAGCGGCTCTTGAAGCCGTCCTCGGCCACCTGCCAGCTCGCTTGCGTGTCGAGCAGGACTGCGTTCGCGGGCGCGCCGACCGCGATCTTCGGCGCGTCGAGCCCGTACGCGCGGGCCGGGCCGGCGGACATCCGCTCGAGGAGCGTCTCGAGCGAGATCAGCCCCGGCTCGACGAGGTTCGTGTAGAGCGACGCGAAGGCGGTCTCGAGCCCGGTCACGCCGAATGGGGCCGCCTCGAACGGCACCTCCTTCTCGTGCCGCGCGTGCGGCGCGTGGTCGGTGGCGACGCACGAGACCGTCCCGTCGCGCAGCGCCTCGACGAGCGACTTCCGGTCGTCCTCGCCCCCGAGCGGCGGGTTCATCTTCACGTTCGGGTCGAGCGTGCGCACCGCCTCGTCCGTGAGCACGAGATGGTGCGGCGTCACCTCGGCCGTGGCGCGGACGCCTTCCGCATGCGCCCTGCGAAGCGCGTCCACCGAGGCGCGCGCCGAGAGGTGCATCAGATGCAGCGTCCGGTTCTCGTAGAGCGCCAGCGCCAGGTCGCGCTCGACCATCACGCTCTCGGCGATCGACGGCCAGCCGGAGATCCCGAGCTCCGCGGAGACGGCTCCCTCGCGCATGTGACCGCCGCGCGAGAGTGTCGGGTCCTCGCAGTGCACCGCGATCGGCCGGTCCGTGATCGACGAGTACTGGAGCGCGCGCCACATGAGTGACGTCGCGACCACAGGATGACCGTCGTCGGTGAACCCGACCGCGCCATGGTCGGCGAGCTCGCCCATCTCGGTCAGCTCCGAGCCCTCCTGGCCCTTGGAGATGGCTGCCAGGAACCCGACCTGCACCTCGGCGTCTTCGCGCGCCTGCTCGACGAGCGCGCCCAGGACGGCAGCAGTGTCGACGACGGGCTCTGTGTTCGGCATCGCGAGGATCGCGCAGTAGCCGCCCGCGGCCGCGGCGCGAGTCCCGGTCGCGATCGTCTCCTCGTCCTCGCGGCCGGGGGTGCGCAGGTGGACGTGCGGGTCGACGAAGGCCGGCGCGAGCACGAGCCCGGTCCCGTCGAGCACCCTGTGCGAGTTCTGCGGCAGATTCGACCCGAGCTCCGCGATCACGCCGTTGTCGACCTTCACGTCGACCTGGCTGTCGAGCCCTTCGACCGGATCGAGCACGCGCGCGCCGCGGACGATCAGGTTCTCCTTCGCCGCGTCCTTGACGTACAGCATCAAGCCACCCCCATCGGGACTTCGGCTTCGACCGGCTTCGGCCCCGTCGTGAGCAGGTCGTAGAGGACTGCCATCCGCACGACGAGCCCGGCGCGTACCTGGGTCTCGATCAGCGCGTCGGCCGCGTCCGCGACGAGAGGATCGATCTCGACCCCGCGGTTCATCGGCCCCGGGTGCATGACCTTCTGCCCGGGCCGCAGCCGCTCCGGAGTGACGCCCCAGCGGGCCGTGTACTCGCGCAGGCTGGGCACGTAGTTCGCGCCCTCGAGCATCCGCTCTTTCTGCATGCGCAGGACGTAGACGACGTCCGCGGCGCCGATCGCGTCGATGTCCGTCGTCGCCTCGCAGCCCATCTCCTCGATCCCTCGCGGGAGGAGCGGCGGCGGGCCGACGAGCGTGACCCGCGCCCCGAGCAGCACGAGCGCCTGGATGTTCGAGCGCGCGACCCTCGAGTGGAGGACGTCGCCGACGATCGCCACGTGCAGCCCCTCGACGCGGCCGAACTGCTCCTGGATCGTGTACAGGTCGAGGAGCGCCTGCGTCGGATGCTGGTGCTTCCCGTCGCCCGCGTTGACGATTCGCGCCTCGGTCACCCTGGCGACGAGCTCCGGCGCGCCGATCTGCGGGTGGCGCAGCACGATCACGTCCGGGTCGTAGGCGCCGAGTGTGATCGCCGTGTCTTTCAGCGACTCGCCCTTGTCGACCGAGGAGCCGGACGCCTTGATCGACATCGTGTCCGCCGAGAGGCGCTTCGCCGCGAGCTCGAAGCTCGACGACGTCCGCGTCGACGACTCGTAGAACACGTTGATGACGAGGCGGCCGCGCAGGGTCGGCAGCTTCTTCATCTCGCGGTCGAGCGAGCGTTCGAACGTGCGAGCGGTGCCGAGCAGGCGCTCGACGTCCTCGCGGGTCAGGTCGCCGATCGAGATCAGGTGCCTCGTCGGCGGGGCCCCCGGCGGGCGCAGATCGTCCCGCATCACGTGTAGGTCACCCATGGGCTGCCTCCTCAGGCGTTGAAATCAGCAGGACCTGGTCGACCTCGTCGATCTCGACGAGCTGCACCTGGACGCGCTCCTCGCGCGCCGTCGGCAGGTTCTTGCCGATGTAGTCGGGACGGATCGGAAGCTCTCGGTGGCCGCGGTCGGCGAGGCAGGCGAGCTGCACCCGCGCCGGGCGGCCGTAGTCGAACAGCGCCTCGATCGCGGCGCGGATCGTGCGGCCCGTGTAGAGGACGTCGTCGACGAGCACGCAGGTCATCCCCGCGAGCGGAAAGTCGAGCTTCGTGTCGCGAACGATCGGCTGCGGGTGGATGGGCGCCTCGCCCCCGCGCACGCGAACGTCGTCGCGGTAGAAGGTGATGTCGACGGAGCCGAGGTTGACCTCGCTGCCCGTCAGCTCCGCGATCAGCCGGCGCAGGCGCTGCGCGAGCGGGACGCCGCGCGTGTGGATGCCGACGAGCGCGACGCGCTCCAGATCGGCGTTCGCCTCGACGATCTCGTGCGCGATGCGCGTGAGGCTGCGCTGGATCGCCTCGCCGTCGAGCAGGACCTTCTCCGAGGAGATGCCGGCCTGGCTCAACGGTTCGACCTTCCAGGCGTGCAGGCGCAGGCGTGCGTGTGCATCGGACTCCTTTCCGGCCTCTCTGGACCGAGTTAAAGGGGTTCGGGTCGGGCAGGACTGTAGCGCCAAGTCCGGACGGAGTCCATGATTGCCCCATGGCTGCCCGGCGTTTCGCTCCCAAAGACGTTCTTCGCGAGACGTTCCTGACCCAGCTCGCGGTCGCTCCCGACGGCTCATCGGTCGTCTACGGCCGACGCACGATCGAGGGTGGCGAGTACAGGACGCGGCTCTGGCGCGTGCCCACGAGCGGCGGACGGGCGGAGCAGATCACGAGCGGGGAGAGCGACTTCCGGCCTCGGTTCTCTCCGGATGGAACGACGCTCGCCTTCATCTCGTCGCGCTCCGGAAAAGCGCAGCCGTGGCTCCTGCCGCTGGCCGGAGGCGAGCCGCGGCCGCTGGCCGAGTTCTCAGGGCAGGCAGGCGCAGCCGAGTGGTCGCCCGACGGAACGCGCATCGCGGTGCTCGCGGAGAGCGGCGAGGACCGGTTCCGGGTCGGCGACCCGGAGAAGCCGACGGCGCGGCGGATCACCGATCTCAACTGGCGCCTCGACGGCACCGGCATCCGCGATCAGTTCACGAGCCTCTGGGTGGTCCCCGCTCGCGGCGGGAGGCCGAAACGGCTCACCCCGGCCGGCCACGAGGCGATCCAGCCCTTCTGGACCCCGGACGGCCGACGGATCGCCTTCCTGGCCGATCCGCGTCCCGAGGCCGGAGTCCTCGAGCAGCCTCAGGTCTGGTCTCTGCCCGCGGATGGAGGGCGCACCACGAAGCACGCCGAGCTGCGAGGGGAGATCGCCGGGGCTGCCTTCTCGCCGCGAGGAAGGCTTGCCTACGTCGGGCTCGACGACCCGTCGTTCTCGGGAGCGACGAACCTCGGGCTCTGGGTGCGTGAGGGCAGCCGGGCACGGCGGCTCGGCGAGGAGCTCGACCGCCCCTTCTTTTTCATCGTCATCGGCGATCTCGTCGACTTCGGCGCGCTTGCGCCGGTGCCGGTGCTCTGGCTCGACGACCAGAACGTGGTCGTGCCCGTGACCGACCGCGGCTCGTGCGTTCCGTACCGCTTCGGGCTCGACGGCTCGACCGAGCGGCTGGTCGAGCGCGACGACGCCGTGTGCACGTGGCTCGCCTACGGCGGAGGCCGCCTCGCCACGATCGCCAGCATCGAGGGCGGCGCGTGCGACGTCTACGCGATCGAGGACGGTGACCTGCGCCGGCTCTCGCGCAACGGCGGCAGCTGGTTCGGTCCGTACCGCCGCGATCCGGAGCGGCACGCGGTGAAGCACCGCGACGGACACGAGATCGATGCGTGGGTCGTCCGCCCGCGCGGTCGCCGCAGCAAGGGCCTCGTCCTCCACATCCACGGCGGCCCGCACTGCGCCCACAGCCCCGCGCCATGGCTCGAGATGGTCGCGCTCGCGGACGCGGGCTTCACGGTCCTCTACGGCAACCCGCGCGGCTCGCAGGGCTACGGGGAGGCGTTCGGGAAGGCGATCGAGGGCAACTGGGGCGAGGCGGACGACTCCGATCTCATGCGCCTCGTCGACTGGGCGCTCCGTCAGAAGCTTGCGACCCGAGACCACGTCGGCCTGCTCGGGCTCTCGTACGGCGGCTACATGACGAACTGGCTGCTCGGGCACCACCCCGGCCGGTTCGCCGCCGCGGTCAGCGAGAACCCCGTCCTCGACCTCTTCTCGTTCTACGGCGAGTCCGACTACGGGTTCACGATCGCCGAGCACGTCGCGGCATCGCCGAGCCCTGGGACGACTTCCAGCGGATGATCGAGAAGTCCCCGGGCGCGCTTCTGCACCGCAACAAGGCGCCACTCCTCCTCCTGCAGGCCGAGGGCGACCTGCGCTGTCCCGCGGGCCAGACCGAGATCGCGTTCACGATGCTCCGCCGCCTCGGCCGCACGGTCGAGATGGTGCGCTACCCGGACGAGTTCCACGTGATGATGGAAACCGGCCGCCCCGACCGGCGCGTCGACCGCCTCGAGCGGATCGTCGACTGGTTCGAGCGTTACCTGTAGGCGACCGCGACGAGCCACTCGAGCGCGTACTCGTTGCGCTCGGGTAGCTCGGACTCCATTCGCGCGAGCCCCTCTTCGAGCTCCGCCTCGTCCAGGAGCTGCAGCGGCGAGATGAAGCGGCCGCGCACGCGCTCGATCGCCGTCGCCTTGTCGACTGACGCGCGTTGCCTCAGCCGGTGCTGCTCGACGCGCTGGAAGCCGGCCGCGGTCAGCTCCGAGTCGAGCTCCGTAGAGCTCGGGAACCGCGCCATGTCGATCGCCTCGAGCGACGGGAAGAACTCCTTCAGCCAGTAGCGCTCGAAGTGGAGCGGATGGAAGGTGCCGATCGCGAGCCGGCCGTCCGGCCGAAGGACGCGGGCGGCTTCGCCGAACGTCCGTGGCCGGTCGACGAGGTGGACGACGAGCCACATGAGCGCCCGCTCGAACCAGCCGTCCTTGAACGGCAGCTGCTCGGCCGGCGCCACCTTGACCGTGCTCACGCGCTGACGGGCGAGCGCCGCCATTTCCGGCTCCGGCTCGACGCCCCACACACGCGACCCGCGCTCGACCAGCGCCTCGGCCGCGCGTCCCGTGCCGCAGCCGATGTCGAGCACGCGCCTACCCGCGAGGTCGCCCTCACCGACGAGCAGCTCGAAAACCTCCCGCCAGTTCGCATCGGCCGGACGGAGCTCGTCATAGCTCCGAGCAACCAATCGAAAGTCAGGCTTCGTCGACGATCTCCTCGGGCTCGGTGAGCGCCTCGATCGCGTGCTGCGCCGCCTCGAGCGACTCCTCGGGCACCATCACCTTCTGAGGAGCGTCGTCGCTCCCGAGCGGGTCGTGCTCGACCGCGAACTCGAGCTCGGACTCGATTCCGGCCGAGCGCAGGATCGTCTGCAGCTCCTCCGCCTCGGTCACGTCGCCCGCCACCGCCACCTGCACCATTCCGGTCATTCCTGTGTCTCCTCGCCAGACGACACGGCTTCCCTCTCGCCTCGCCTCGTCAGCGCTCCGCCCTTCTCCAGCAGCGGCCCGCCACGCTCGGCAAAGCGGACGTCGATCGTATCGAAGTCCTTCGGCACGACCGTGCTCGGGAAGATCGTCCGCGCCTCGCGCGCGACCTCGCCGCCGAAGTAGCGGTTCGAGAGGTGCGTGAGCGCCAGCAGCTCGACCTCGGCAGCGCGTGCGACCCCGGCCGCCTCGTGCGCCGTCGAGTGCTGCGTCTCCCGCGCGCGCTCGCGTTCGTCCTCGCAGAACGTCGCCTCGTGGACGAGGACATCTGCGCTCCGCGCGGCCTCGATCACGGACTCGGCAGGGCCGCCGTCGCCGGCGATCACGACCTTGCGCCCGGGCCGGGCCGGGCCGAGCACCTTGTCCGGGGTGATCGTCGTCCCGTCCGCGAGGGTCACCGACTCGCCGTGTTGCAGCGCTCCCCGCTCCGGGCCCGACGGCACGCCGAGCGCGTCGGCGGCCTGGACGTCGAAGCGACCCGGCCGCGGGTCCTCGACGAGCGCGTAGCCGACAGCCGAGACGCCATGCGCGACCGCGAACGCCGTCAAGCGGTAGTCCTCGCGGATCAGCTCGTCGCCCGGACGCAGCTCCTTGAGCTCGACGGTGTACGTGAGACGTCCGAAGATCCGCCGCAGCGCGCCGAAGAGGTCGCGCAGCCCCGGCGGGCCGTAGATCGTGATCGGCACCTCGCGGCCGCGGAGCGCGAACGTCTTCAGCATCCCGGGCAGCCCGAGGTAGTGATCCGCGTGGTAGTGGGTCAGGAAGACCTCGCGCAGCTCGATCAGCCCGACGTTGGACCGCAGGAGCTGCCGCTGCGTGCCCTCGGCGCAGTCGAAGAGAAGCCGCTCGCCGCCGCGGCGCAGGAGCAGTGCCGCCGGTGCGCGCTGCGCCGTCGGCATCGAGCCGGACGTGCCCAGAAAGACCAGATCGAGATCCACGAGGCTAGTTAACCAGCCTCGTCGGGACGGATCAGGGCAGCGTCAGACGCTGGCCGGGGCTGATCGTCGTCCCCGCAAGGTGGTTCCGGCCCTGGAGCTTCCACACGCCCTCGCGTGGATCGCCTGCGTAGCGCGCCGCGGCGATCGACCAGAGCGTGTCGCCCGGCTGCACGACGTAGACCTGGGCACGGCCGGCGCCGTTCACGGAGTGCGTGAGCAGGCTCCAGCCCATGAACGTGGCCACGAGGACGATGAGGGCGATTCGACCGAACATGTGTTCGCCATGGTAGAGCGAACACGTGTTCGTGTCAAGTCAGCGTCTCGAGTCGCCGACCGCGAACGGGACGCCGACGTATGTCGCCTTGCGGGCGGCGTTCATCTCTGCGACGACCGTGGCCCCGTACACGTAGTACCCGGGCTTCAGCCGCTTCGACGGGAACTGGATGACCTTGTCCCAGCCGCCGACGAGCTTCCCGCGCGACCTGAGCACCGCGCCGCGCATGCGAACCGTTCGCAGCGAGCGCGAGATCAGCGCCCGGAGAGTCGGCGCCACCCGGCCGGGCCGCCGAGCGCGGTAGAGGCCCGCGGTGTAGCGAGTGCCCTCCTCGGAGCCGGCCACGAAGCTCCAGAACTTGTTCCGATCGGAGCGTCGGCGCGAGCCGCCGAGGAAGTTGAGGTGGACGCCGACCGGCCGGTAGTCGTGGCGCCAGGCGACCTGCCTGCCCGCGCAGCGCGTCTGATGCGCGGCGATCGCGCCCTTCACGATCCCGTACGACGGACGTCGGGTCCAGTCCGCGCGCATGAGACCCGACTGCCAGCGGTCGAGGTTCGACTCGTCGACGAGGTTGAAGAAGAGCACCGACTCGACGGACGGATCGCAGGCCAGCAGCGGAATCAGGTTCCCGTAGATCGCGGCCTGCGTCCCCTCGTCGGTCGTGACGACGCTCTCCTTGCCGAAGTAGGCGGAGCGGTTCGCCGGCGGGATCGAGACCTGCCAGCCGACCTCGTTCAGCCGCAGCTTGAGCGTGCGCGCCGGCCCGTTCGGCATGCCGGCCTCCTGGAACGTCGGCTGCCCGGTGCCGTGGAACGCGTCCCAGACGGCCTGCTTGATGCGCGCGAGATCCGGGATGCCGGCGTTCGGCCACGCGTAGCCGGTGTCGATCTTGTCCGTGGAGGCGTTCGGGTACGGGTGGTAACTGAGCGCGTCCATGATCGGCTTCGTCCGCTTGCTGCTGCGGTAGGCGTGCCCGATGTCGGCGAGGCAGCGGACCGGCGAGATCGAGAGGTTCCCGGGCGCCAGCGGATTGTCCGTGCCGCGCGGGCCGAGCCCGACGCCGACCACGGTGATCGAGCGGTCGACCGACTTCAGCGCGTCGTAGGAGGCCGCGAGCACGGGCTCGTACCCGGAGCAGGCGGCGCGGGTGCCGTTCTTGTTGAACTGCGGCTGCCAGAACCGCGACTTGTTCGGCTCGTTGCCGATGATGAAGTCCTTGACCGTCGGGAACGTCCTCGCCACGAGGGCGGCGAAGGCGGCGAACTTTCCCGGGGCGACCCGCGACTCCGTCAGCGCCTTCGCGCGCGACGGGTAGAGGTCGAGCGTGATGCGGACACCGTCGGCCTGCGCGTCCGCGATCGCGGCGGCGAGGTTGGCCTGGCCGTCGATCGTCGTCGGGTGCGCGGAGTCCCAGAGCAGCGTGATCCGGTTCTCGGTCAGGCCCACGTCCTTCATGGTGTCGTAGAAGCGGGCAGCGACCTCCGGTGCGCCCTTCGGATGGTCGTCGGCAACGCCGACACGGATGTCGGCCGCTGCGGCGGGTGCCAGGAACAGCGCGCCGAGCGCGCATACAAGCGTCAGCCTCGCGGCCGCTAGTACTCCGTTCCGCATCAGACCCTCGCCATCAGGATTGCAGAACGGTCAGGACGGCGTCGAGAACCTTCTGCGAACCGAACCGGACCGGATCGTCGGTCGGCAGACCGGTTTCCTCCTCGACGGCGCGAGCTGCGGCACGGGCCTCGTCTTCGCCGAGATCTCGCGTGTTGAGCGCGATCGCCGCGACCCGGGCCGGACGCAAAGGAAGCGATACGCGCTCGTGCAGCTCGACGATCTCTCGGAGCGGGGGCAGCGGATAGCCCGGGTAGCCCTCGATCTCCGTCGCACCGGCCACGTGGCAGAGCACGTACGCGTGCGGCGCGGATCCGTGCATGAGCCCGAGCGTGACACCGGAGTAGGCCGGATGCGAGAGCGAGCCCTGGCCCTCGACGAAGAGCACCTCTCCCCCACGCGCGGCGCCTTCGACGACGAGCCGCTCGGCGGCGCCGGCGATGAAGTCGGCGACGACCGCGTCGATCGCGATGCCCCAGCCCGCGATCGCGACGCCCGTCTGGCCGGTCGGGACGAACTGGGACTTCAGGCCGCGCGTTCGCGCCTCGCGGTCGAGCTCGATGGCGACCGTCTTCTTGCCGATCGCACAGTCGGAGCCGACGGTGAGCACGGTCCTGGCCGCAAGCTTGAGGTTCTCGCCGGTCGGCACGTTGAGGTCCGGCGGCGGCTTGCGCAGGTCGCGGAGCTCGACGCCGTGGCGCGTCGCGAGCTGGACGAGCTCGGGATCCTCCGAGATGAACTCGTGCAGCCCGCTCTCGACGTCGAGCCCGGCGGAGATCGAGTCCTTCAGCAGGTCGCGCCAGGCCGGCGGGAAGCGTCCGCCCTGGGTCGCGACCCCGACGAGCGCCGTCGTCGGCTCGTACGGAAGCGCCTCGGCAACCGAAGCGACGACCGGGATCCCCTTGTGGCTCGCGCCCGGCCGCTGCGAGTCGAGGATCGCGACCGTCGGGTGCGGGCTGTAGTCGACGACACCGCGCATCGTCTTTCCGTAGTGCGAATCGCCCGACTGGCCTTCAGCGAGGATCAGGTATCGCTTCTCGGACACCGAGTCCAGGGCTGTCGGAAGGGAGCTGGACGCCGTCGACGAGCTCGATGCCCGGCCACGGGTCGTGGCGCAGGAGCAGGTTGCCGTCGAGGTCGACGTGGTCGCACAGGCTGGCGATCTGCGCCCCGGCCGCGATCGCGAGGCCGGACTCGTTCATGCACCCGAGCATCACGCCAAGCCCGAGGGCGCGCGCGACGTGGGCGATCCGGACGGCCTCGCGGATCCCGCCGGACTTCGCCAGCTTGATGTTCACGCCGTGCGCCCGCTCCGCGCAGGCCGGGACGTCGGCGGCGACGTGGCAGTCCTCGTCGACGAAGATCGGCAGCGGCGAGCGCTCCTTCAGCGCGGGCCCGTCGGGATCGCGGGCCGGAAGCGGCTGCTCGCAGTACTCGACGCCGAGCTCCGCGAGCCGGGACAAAGCGTCGAGCGCCTCGTCGAGCGACCAGGCCTCGTTCACGTCGACCATGAGCGGCACATCGGTGACGCCTCGCACCGCGCGGACACGCTCGACGTCGAGCCCGTCGCGCCCGCCGAGCTTCAGCTTCAACCGCTTGAACCTCCCCGCCACGGCCTCGGTCCGCCGGGCCATGTCGTCAGGGTCGCCGAGCCAGATCGTCCACGACGTCGGCGGGCCGGCGCGGCGCAGGCCGAGGAGCCGCCACACGGGCTCACCCGTGAGCTTCCCCTGGAGGTCGTGTAGGGCCGCGTCGATCGCCGCGCGCGCCGCCGGCTCGTCGGGAGGCAGGCGCGACTCGATCTCCTCGAGCGCCCACGGATCGCCGCCGAGCGCGTCCGTCTGCGCCTCGAGGTACGCGAGCGCAGACTCGGCCGACTGCCCGTAGTGCGCGATCGGCGTCGCTTCCCCGTAGCCGGTCACGCCGTCGTGTTCGAGCTCGACGTAGACGACGTCCGCGGTGTCTTGCGCGCTCCGCGAGATGACGAACGTCTCGGCCAGCTCGAGCGTCGCGATCCGCGCAGACAGCCTCATGCGGCCACCCTATCCCGATCGTTGAAAACCCGGCCGCTTGCGCCTACGCTGCGGCCAGGCGTAAGCAAGGAGGGGGATTGACGATGAGAGGAAAGACTGTGCGGCGGGCTCCGCTGTTCGTGGCTTTGGCCGTGATGGCGTTGGTGGCCGCGCTTCAGGTCTCGCCGGCCACCGCGGCCGGGACGAGCCGGCAGACCTCATGGCTGTGCAACTCGGCCGAGTTCAGCAGCTTCAGCAGCCTGAGCCAGATCGCGGCACCCGGGTTCTCGACCGCCCGCGGCGGACTGGCGCGTGAGCCGGCGCAGGATCCGAGCCTCGACACCGGCGACACAACGCGGTCGTACAACCCGCACTTCGCCGCGAACGTCCGTGTCTGGGTCCACGTCATCACACCGGACGGAACCACCGGCAACGTCTCGCAGGCGATCATCGACGACCAGATCACCGTCCTGAACAACACCTATGCGGGCGGCGAGGGTGGCGTCGACACCGGGTTCAGGTTCACGCTCGTGGGCGTCGACCGGACGGTCAACGCGGACTGGTACAACGCCAAGCCGAATGGCGCCGAGCGCGCCATGAAGCGGGCGCTCCACCGGGGCGGCCCGAACACGCTCAACATGTACCTCGCCACCGCGAGCGACTTCCTCGGCTGGGCGTACCTGCCGAAGATCGTCACGCAGGGAAACGCGTTCCTGGACGGAGTCGTCATCGACTGGGAGTCGCTGCGCGGCGCGTCCGAGCGGTACCGCGGGCAGTACGACCAGGGCGAGACGGCGACGCACGAGGTCGGCCACTGGCTGAACCTCGAGCACACGTTCTACCGCGGCTGCAACGGCCGCGGCGACTACGTGGACGACACGCCCTACGAGGCGACGCCGACCTCCGGCTGCCCCGAAGGGAAGGACACGTGCCCGGCTCCGGGCACCGACCCGATCCACAACTACATGGACTACTCGTACGACGAGTGCTACACGGAGTTCACGGCCGGCCAGGCCGCGCGCATGCAGGATGCCTGGCTGACGTTCCGGGCGCCGTAGAAGAGACGGCGGGGACCGGGCTTCGAGGCCCGGTCCCCAGTCCTTCCCTAGGCGGCCAGGTCGAGCGCCGGCTCCGGGACGTCGTCCTTGACGCGACCCGGCGACGGGACGAGGAACGCCGCCACGGCACCGAGGCCAACGATCACCGCGCCGACCCAGACCGCCGGGCGCATGCCGTCGACGAAGTCCTGACCCGAGAGGTAGCCGCCGTAGTGCGCGAAGATCGACGCGAGAACGGCCACTCCGAACACGCCGCCGAGCTCGCGGATCGCGTTCGCGGCGCCCGACGCCTGCCCCTCCTCCTCACGCCGCACGGCGCTGAGCACGACGTTCGCGACCGGCGCGAAGAAGAGCGCCATGCCGATGCCCGAGATGAAGAACGGGATCACGAGCTCGCTGTACGGGACGGTCGGTGTCGACACGGTCGCGATCCAGCCGATCCCGACCGCCTGGAGCGTGAGCCCGACGCCCATGATCCGCTGCCCGCCGATCCGGTCGGAGAGCGCTCCGGCGATCGGTGCGATGAAGATCGGCATCGCCGTCCACGGGAGGATCCGGATCCCCGCCTGGAGAGGCGAGTAGCCCTGCACGGTCTGGAAGAACTGGGCGAGCAGGAAGATCGAGCCGAACATCCCGAAGAACATGAAGAGCGACGAGACGTTCGTGAGCGTGAAGGCGCGGTTGCGGAAGAACCGCATCGGGAGCATCGGCGCACGAGCCCTGAGCTCCCAGAGCACGAAGGCCGCGAGCACGATCGAGCCGCCGACGAGCGAACCGACGACCTCGGCCGAGCCCCAGCCGACTGCGTTCCCGCGCACGAGGCCCCACACGATCCCGAACAAACCGACGCTCGCGAGGCCGAGGCCAACGAGATCGAGTCGGCTTGACGGGCCATGCGACTCGCGCAGCCGCAGGAACGCGAGCGGCGCGAGGATCAGCCCGATCGGGCACGTTGAGCCAGAAGATCCACTGCCACGAGATCCCTTCGACGACCGCGCCGCCGACCAGCGGTCCCATTGCGACCGCGAGGCCGCCGATCCCGCCCCAGGCGCCGAGCGCGAGGCCCCGGCGCTCCGGCGGCACTGCCGCGGAGAGGATCGTCAGCGTCAGCGGCGTGACGATCGCCCCGCCGACACCCTGCGCCGCTCGTGCCAGGTCGAGCGCGAGCATGCTGCCGGCCATCGCAGCCGCGGCCGACGAGATCGTGAAGATCCCGAGCCCGACCGAGAACATCAGCCGCCGGCCGAACCGGTCGCCGAGCGCGGCCCCGGTCAGGAGCAAGACGGCGAACGTCAGCGTGTAGGCGTTCACCGTCCACTCGAGCTGCGACAGCGACGCGTGCAGGTCTCCGCGGATGACAGGCAGCGCCGTGGTCACGACGAGGTTGTCGAGCGTGACCATGAAGAGCGCGACCGAGGTGATCGCGAACGTCCAGATCGTGGTGCTTCGGGTGCTCATCTCTCCCTCCGTTGTTCGTGATTAGTCACTTACTTGAACGCGAAATAAAAGAGGCCGGTGGTCATTTGGCGCAGCCCTCGAGCAGCCGCACCGCCCAGGGCTCCTTCGGGCTCTGGAGGCCCATCGACGCGATGACGTTCAGCAGCATGCCCGCGGCGAAGAAGCTGCTGATCCGCTCGGGCCCGAGGCCCGCGACCCGTTCGACGTACGTGACGAGGTCGCCGTAGCCGGCCTGGACGACGGCTCGAATGTCGGGGTCGTCGCACGACGCGTACGCCTGCATCTGCCCCTGCAGTCGCGTGCGGTCGTTCAGGAGCTCCATGTACGCCTTGCCCATGGCCTCGAGCGCCTCCTCCCCGCGCGTCCCCTCGGCGGCGCGCTGGAAGACGTCGAGCGTCTCGCGGAAGCACCGGTTGATCACCGCCGTGAAGAGCTGCTTCTTCGTCCCGAACAGCCGAAACACGTAGGGCTGCGAGATGCCGGCCTTGGCGGCGATCGCCTCGGTGCTCCCGCCGTGCAGTCCGTGCTCTGCGAACTCGACGAGCGCGGCGTCGAGCACGGCCTCGCGCCGCTCCTCGGCGGACTTCCTCTTCGTCGCGGTGGCCATGGAAGTAAGTTAGCACTCACTTCCCATGGCGGTCAAGGCTCTAGTCGTTCTTCAGCTCAAGGAGTTTCAGGAGCTGGCCGATGTCGTGGCCGTCCTGGGCGGGGTGACGCATGGCGATGTCGGTTCTGATGCGGTAGTGGTTTCGACGGCCCACCCGTTCGCTCTCGACGTAGCCGGACTCGATCAGGTCGGCGACGATGCGCTGGGCGGCTCGCTCGGTGATTCCAACGACCTGGGCGATGTCACGGAACCGCGCGTTCGGGTCGTTGTCGAGGCAGAGAAGGACCTGGGTGTGGTTCGAAAGGAACCGCCACGTCTTGCGTTCGTCACTAGTGTTTGACATACGATCTCCAGAGCATGTATTGTTTTTCGTGTGTTCCGTGTCGTGTCACTGCAACCGCGACTTCGAAGGGATGCTACATCATGAGCGATACCGCCGCGTTCCAGGTTCCGACTATCGAGGTTCGCCGGCCGCAGCCGCATGCTGCGCTCGTGGTACTCGCCGGGGAACACGACCTCCACTCGGCAGACGAGGTTCGCGAAACGTTCGAACAGTCTCTGGCCGCCTGCGACCACCTGATCGTCGACCTCTCGGCCGCAGAGTTCATCGACTCCACGATCCTCGGTGTGCTCGTGCAGACGAAGAGACGCGCCGTTGAGCTCGATCGCAAGTTCAACGTCGTGCTGGGCACTGCGCCGGTCGTCGAACGGATCCTCGAGGTAACCGGAGTCGTCCCGCTCTTGAACGTCGTCCCGACTATCGAACTGGCACTTGCGGCGTAAGACCGGGGTGCCTCAAAACTCGCGCTGCATCAACCGATCGGCCGGCGCCAGGTCCGCGTCTCTCATCTCCGAGATCCTGGCAAGGGTGTCCTCGATTTCCGGGTACCTGGGGAGCGTGAATTGAACCTCCTCGACTAGCCGTGCGTAGACCTCCTCGGCTCTGGCTGCGTCTCCACGCTCGATAGCGTCGGCCAGGTCGTGCAGGTTCCGAACCGGCCTGTGAGGACGCTTCGCGAACATGCACAGGAGCAGAACCGCGTTGTAGACGGGGTCGCGCGTGCCCTTCCACCAGCCGGCCTTGCCGATCAGGGCGATGTCCTCTTTCCGAGTCCGCACGGAGCGAGCCTAGGCACGTTCAACGCCCGCTCGCAACGGGGCGGATGTAAACGGCTGTTCTAGCCTGACTCGCCTTCGGCGATGTCCCCGGCCTCGCCGAACTTGTCCACCACGAGGTAGCCGGCACGTTCTTCGACGACTTTCTCGATCTCGGCGCTCTCATGTCCCCGAAGGACTACGAAACGGTCGGCCTGTGAGTGAACGCCGTCGTACTCCCTGACGGCCAGGGTGATCACGCCGTCACACTCCTCCCGTCCGCACTCGCAGAGAACGTCGATCTGCTGGTCGGGTCCGGCGCCTCCCTCTTCGTCGGCCCGCTCGATCTCCCGGTTGGCCGCCCGAAACACCGTCTCGTTCTTGGCGATCCGCTCGTCTCGCTCGTCCATGCGGCCGAGTCTACGCCGGGTTTCCGCTCGCCGCTACGCCCTGGTTCACGACCGCGGGGAACCATGCGCCTGGCAGGAATCGAACCTCCGAACGGTCCCGCCAGACTCGGAGGCGTGGGGTCGAAAGCCGCGGCCCTTCCCATAGCCCCTGCTGGGTTGCAACGATCTGATCGTGCGCCGCTCGGACCCACCTGCCCTGTATGCCGCCATCGACGCGGAGAAGGCCCACCGTGGGCTGACGTGGAAGGAGGCGCCGCCGAGGTGGGTGTGAACATCGGGACCATCCGGCGACTGCGGGCCAACGGACGGTTCGAGACCGACGGCATCCTCTCCCTGACTCAGTGGCTGGGACGTCCGGTGGAGGAGTTCACTCGCCATCGCCAGCCCGGGGAGACGATGCGTTTTGTGGTCGGTGAGAACGACGCGGGAGGCGATCTGTAAGTGGAGCGGAAAGTGCGCCTGGCAGGAATCGAACCTGCGACCTCGCGCTCCGGAGGCGCGCGCTCTATCCCCTGAGCTACAGGCGCGGAGGCTCCAGTCTAGCCCTCGCCTCACCTCGCCGAGTCGCGTCACAGCCGCCGAGTAGCCGTCACCCGGGCGACCGGGCCGGGCGCGCGTCGTGGCATCTTTGCGAGAGACGACGAACCCTTCGGAAGGGGGCTCTCACGATGGAGCAATCGAACCTACTTCAACGCGTTTCTCATTTCCCGCCGCTCGACCCGAATCCGGTCCTCCTCGAACACGCCAAGGCGCGAGCGGATAGCGCTCAGAACCGGGTCGCCGATTCGATCACGAAGTTCGCGGGCTCGATGCGCTTCGTCTACATCCACATCGTCTGGTTCGGCCTCTGGATCGGGCTCGCCGTCGAGAAGTATCCGTTCGGCCTGCTCACGATGATCGTGTCGCTCGAGGCGATCTTCCTCTCGACCTTCGTGATGATCAGCCAGAACCGAGCCGACGCCAAGCGTCAGGTGCTCGCGGACCAGCAATGGCAGACCGTGCAGACCGAGGAGAAGCAGAACGAGGAGCTCCTCCACGCTCTCCAACCAGATCCTCGAGCTGACGAAGGCGATCAACGCCACAACCCAGCGGCCCCCCGGCAGATAGCGATCCACCAGCAAACGGGGGCAAGATAGGGAGATGGTTCGTGAGGCGGAGCTCGTAGCGATCGAGCACGGGATCGTTCCCACGGGAGACGGCTGGTTCGTGCTCAATGCGCGCGACGCGCCGTGGCACGACCGCGGCGGACGCGGGTTCCTGTGCGAGTTCGAAGGCTTCGGCGTCGACGATGCGCTGGACTTCACGCAGCTCGGGATCAACCTCACGGTCCTCGGCCCCGGAGAACCGATGGCGATGTACCACCGCGAGAACGACCAGGAAGACTTCCTCGTGCTCGCGGGCGAGGCGCTGCTCGTGATCGAGGGCGAGGAGCGCCCGCTGCGGGCCTGGGACTTCGTCCATTGCCCGGCCGGCACGAACCATGTGCTCGTCGGTGCCGGCGACGTGCCGTGCCTCGTGCTCGCCGTCGGCGCGCGCGACCGTTCGACCGGGACGGACTGGGGCGCGTACACGGTCGATGCGGCCGCGATTCGGCACGGCGCGGGCGTCGAGCGGGAGACGAGCGACCCGGAGGAGGCATACGCCAGGTTCTCTCCGCGCGGCCCGACGAGGTACCGCGACGACTGGTTGCCCGGTTAGACGCCCGCGGCCCGCCTGATTCCGTGACGGTCGCTGTGTGAAGCTGTCGCGATGCCTTCCGGGTACTTGCGCAGCCTGAACCCGCGGTTGCCGCTTCCGGTCTGGCTGCTCCAGATCGGGGGACTGATGAACTCCTTCGGGAACGGGCTCGCGCTGCCGTTCCTCGTCATCTACCTGCACAACGTCCGCGGGTTCTCCCTCGGGACGGCCGGGCTGATCGTCGCCGTCTCCTCGCTCGCGCAGCTCACCGCGGGAGTCCTCGCCGGGCCGCTGATCGACCGTGTCGGCGCGCGCCCGACGCTCGCGGGCGGGCTCGTGCTCCAGGCGATCGGCTACGGCTTCCTGCCGCTCGTGCGCGTGCCGTGGGAAGCATTTGTCCTGATCGCGATCGAGGGTGCCGGCAGCGCCGGGTTCTGGCCGAGCCAGTCGACGCTGATCTCGCGCCTAACGCCGGCGGCGCGGCGCCACGCGGCCTTCGCGCAGCAGCGCGTGACGATGAACCTCGGGATCGGGCTCGGCGGCCTGACGGCGGGCTGGATCGCGGTCGTCGGCAATCCGACGACGTTCACGGTGCTCTTCGTGCTCGACGCGCTCACGTTCCTCGCGTACGTGGGCGTGCTCTTCTTCGTCCCGGATCCAGGCGTCCCGGAGGACGAGGTCGGAGACACGCCCGCCACCTACGCAGCCGTGCTGCGGCACAAGACGTTCCTCGGCCTCTGGACCCTCAACTTCATGTTCGTCGCGGCCGGGTACTCGCTCTTCACCCTCCTCCCCGCCTTCGCGCGCGACCAGGCCGACCTGAGCGAGCATCAGATCGGCGCGGTCTTCTTCGTCAACACACTCGCGATCGTGCTCGCGCAGCTGCCGATCTCGCGCTGGATCGAGGGACGCCGTCGGATGCGCGCGCTCGCGCTGATGCCGGCGCTCTGGGCCGTCGCCTGGTTGCTCGTCGACGCGGGCGGCTACTGGTTCACGGCCGGAACGGCGTTCGCGATCATCGCCTTCGCGGGGCTGATACTCGGGGTCGGCGAGTGCTTCCACGGGCCGGCGCACCAGGCGCTCGTGTCCGACATCGGCTCGCCGCACTTGCGCGGACGCTACTTCGCGGTGCACAGCCTCTCGTGGGGGCTCGCCGGCTTCGTCGGGCCTGCGCTCGGCGGCTTCATCCTCGCGGCGGCGCCCTTCGCGCTCTGGCCGCTCGCCTCGTTGGTGTGTCTGATCGCCATGGTCGGCGTGCTCCGCATCGAGCGCTACATCCCGGCCCACCTGCAGCGCGTTCCGCACGAGGACGCACTGACGCCGACGTTGGCCGAGGCGCCCGGCTAGCGCTGTGCCGGTGGTGTTCGTAACCGGGATGTCCGGGACGGGGAAGTCTTCAGCCCTCGCCGAGCTCCAGCGCCGTGGGCACCGGGTCGTGGACACGGACTACGGCGGGTGGATCGAGGGCGAGCCCGAGCCGCTCTGGCGCGAGGACCGGATCACCGAGCTCCTGGACGGGCACGGAGACGGCACGCTCTTCATCTCCGGCTGCGTCGCCAACCAGGGGACGTTCTACGAGCGCTTCGACGCCGTCGTCCTGCTCAGCGCTCCGGCCGACGTCATCCTCGAGCGCGTCGCCGGTCGCACGACGAACGACTTCGGCAAGAGCGACGTCGAGCGCGAACGGATCCTGAGCGACCTCGCAGAAGTCGAACCGCTCCTGCGCCGCGGCGCCACGGCGGAGGTCGACACGCGCGCCCCGCTCGACGAGGTCGTCGACGCGCTCGAGCGCATCGCTCTGTCAACGACTCCGTAGTGCCGCCAACGTGGAAGAATCGCGCCGTGAGCATCATCTCGCGGGGATTCCGCGGACGGGGACACGAAGGGCCGCCCGACCGGGTGCCGCCCGGTCAGCACCTGACCGACGACTTCCCGGTGCTCTCGGCCGGCCCGACGCCGCACGTGCCGCTCGCGGAATGGACGTTCTCGATCGTCGGCGAGGTCGACGAGCCCGGTCGCTGGACCTGGGAGGAGTTCCGCGAGCTGCCCAGCGAGAGCGTCACGAAGGACATCCACTGCGTCACGAAGTGGTCGAAGCTCGACACCATCTGGACAGGGCGTCTCGGTCGACACGATGCTCGACGCGGTCGAGACAGCGGCCGAGTTCGTCGATGGCGTTCTGCGACGGCGGCTACACGACCAACCTGCCGCTCGACGACCTCACGGGCGGCAAGGCGTGGATCGCGTACGAGTACGACGGCCAGCCGCTCGATCCCGAGCACGGCGGCCCGGCGCGGCTGCTCGTCCCACACCTCTATCTCTGGAAGAGCGCCAAGTGGGTGCGCGGCGCTCTCGCCTGCAGAACGAGGACGAGCCCGGCTTCTGGGAGTCGAACGGCTACCACCTGCGCGGCGACCCATGGCGCGAGCAGCGGTACTGGGGCGACTGACCTGGCAGCTCGGCGAGGTCGTCGAGATCGTCCAGGAGACGCCGCGGGTCGCGAGCCTCGTCCTCGAGGTCCCGGACTGGCCTGGGCACCTGGCCGGCCAGCACGTCGACGTCCGCCTGACCGCCGAGGACGGCTACCAGGCGCAGCGCAGCTACTCGATCGCGTCGCGCGCCCGGGGAGCCGCGAGTCGCCTCACCGTCGAGCGGCTCGACGGACGGAGAGGTCTCGCCCTACCTGGTCGGCGAGGTGCGCGTCGGCGACCAGCTCGAGCTGCGCGGGCCGATCGGCGGCTACTTCGTGTGGGACGGGCCGGTGACGATCGCCCGCTGCTGCTGATCGCGGGCGGCTCGGGCGTCGTCCCGCTGATGGCGATGATCCGCCACCGCGCCGCGACCGGAGCCGGCGCGCCGGTGCGCCTCCTGTACTCGTCGCGCACGATCGAGGACGTCATCTACCGCGACGAGCTCGCCCGCCGCTCGGCGGCGACGCGGCTCGACGGTCGCCCACACGCTGACGCGCTCGCAGCCGCCCGGCTGGGACGGCTACGCGCGGCGGATCGACGGCGAGATGGTGCGGCGAGGTCGCCTGGCCCGAGACGGGACGCGCCGCGCGTGTTCATCTGCGGGCCGACGCGCGTTCGTCGAGACGGCTGCCGGCGCTGCTCGTCGAGTCGGGCTACGACCCCGGCTGGATCAAGACCGAGCGGTTCGGAGCCACAGGAGGATGAGCATGCAGCAGTCGGACATGAAGCTCGACGGCAACGCGATCGCAGGGCTCCTGCGCGAGATCTTCACGATGGAGATGACCGGGCGAGGGCACCTGCGCGGGGTGCGGCAAGGGCACAGGTGGCGCCGGTCGACGTCTACATGAACGCGCCGGGCGTCGTCGTGCGCTGCCCGGCGTGCGAGTCGGTCCTGATGCGGATCGTCCGCGCCGAGGCGAAGGTACTGGATCGACCTGACCGGCACGCGCACGATCGAGATCGCGGCTGCAGCACGTAGAATGATCCGCATGACCATGGCGGTTTATCGTGGCCGTTCGAAGACGCTCCTCCCGGAGCGCTCGCGGCCAGCACTTCCTTCGTAGCAGCAGGCTGGCAGCCGCTCTCGTCCGCGACGCCGAAATCGCGCGGCACCAGCTCGTCGTCGACGTCGGAGCCGGGACGGGCATGCTCACGCGGGCTCTGCTCGACACAGGCGCGCGCGTGGTCGCGGTCGAGCGCGACGCGGAGCTCGCGGACGGACTTCGCAAGCGGTTCAGAGGCGGCATCTCCGTCGTCGAAGCCGACGCTCTCGACTGGACCGGTCCCGACCGAGCCGTTCGCGGTCGTCGCGAACCTGCCGTTCGCCGGCTCGGGCGCGATCCTGAGCCGCCTCCTCCGCGGGCCGGTAACGCGCGCCGTCGTGATCGTCGACTGGGCCTTCGCGCAGAAGCAGGTCGCCGTCTGGCCGACGACTTTGAAGAGCGCCTACTGGCGAGCCTTCTACGAGCTCGAGCTCGCGAGACGCCTCGACCGCACCGCGTTCGCTCCGCCCCCGAGCGTGGACGCGGCCGTGATGCGCTTCACGCGGCGCACGGACCCGCTCGTGCCGACAGGCGATGCGCAGCGGTACTGGCAGTTTCTGTCTCGCGCCTTCCACGCAGGCACGGAAGTCAGGCGCAACGTGCTCACGCCGCTTCAGGCGAAGCGGTTGGCGCCGGCCCTCGGCTTTCGACCGACCGCGCGGCCACGAGACCTCGACGCGTGCCAGTGGGCGGGCATCTACGCCGCGTCCAGGCGCGAGGCGTCCGGGGTACGATGGCGAATAGACCGATGACGGCCGACGATCCACTCAGTACCGATGCCAAGCCTGCCCCGCATCAAGCGCCCGCGCTCGCGCACCCGCGCCGAGGAACCGGTCGTCGCCGCTCGCCGCGAGCCGGCTGAGCTCGCCGCCAACGGCCTCACCTGGATCCATCTCGACGCTCCCGACCCGGAGGTCGCCACCGAGCTCGCCGAGCAGATCGGCTGGCACGAGCTCGACGTCGAGGACGTCCTCTCGAAGCGCCAGCGGCCGAAGATCGACGAGTACCCCGACTACCTGTTCGGCGTCCTCCACTTCCCGTTCTACGACAAGGCCGTCCAGCGGCTGAACGCCGCCGAGCTCGACGTCTTCATCGGCCAGGACTACCTGGTCACGCTGCCGAAGGTCCCGCTGCTGCCGATCCGGCGCTCTTCCAGCGCTGCGCGAGGACGAGGCGGAGCGCACAGAGCACTTCGCCAAGGGCTCCGGGTACGTGCTCTACGAGGTCCTCGACGACCTGTTCGACTACTGCTTCCCGATCCTCGACAAGATCGGCTGCAAGCTCGACTCCATCGAGGACGACGTGTTCGACGAGGCGCTCCGAGGAGGTCGTTCGGGACATCTCGAACGCGAAGCAGGAGATCATCTCCTACCGCAAGATCATGAAGCCGCAGCGCCCCGCGCTCCGCCTGCTCGAGCGCCACATCGAGCGGTTCCTGCCCGAGGACCTCGAGCTCTACTTCGACGACCTCGTCGACGCGTCCGAGCGCATCTGGGACGTGCTCGACAACTACAAGGAGGTCGTCGAGGCGCTCGAGTCGACGAACGAGCCGGTCTCGCACCGGTTCCAACGACGTCCTGCGGATCCTGACCGTGTTCAGCATCGTCTTCCTGCCCGCGACGCTGATCGCGAGCCTCTGGGGCATGAACGTCGGGCTCCCGGGCGGCGGCAACCCGGCGACCGCGTCGACCTGGACTTCTGGATCGTGATCGCGGCCTCGGTCGCGCGATCGCGGGCATGCTCGGCTTCTTCCGTCGAAGCGCTGGCTCTAGCGCCGTGACGCGACCGCTCTGGGCTCCGTGGCGGCTCGAGTACGTCGGGAGGCCGACGAGGAGCGACGGCTGCATCTTCTGCCGCGCGCCGGGCGACGAGGACGGCTCGTCGTTCACCGCGGCGAGCGCGCGCTTCGTGCTGCTGAACAAGTTTCCCGTACGCGTCCGGGCACCTGATGGTCGCGCCCGCGCGGCACACCGGCGACTTCGGGGAGCTCGAGCCCGGCGAGGTCGTCGAGATCCACCCGCTCGCCGCCGGCGGCGATGGGCGCGCTCGCGCAGGTCTACGCGCCGCAGGGCTTCAACCTCGGCTGGAACCTCGGCCGGTCGCCGGCGCGGGCATCGCCGACCACGTGCACCTGCACGTCGTCCCGCGCTGGTCCGGCGACACGAACTTCATGCCCGTCCTCGCCGACGTGAAGGTGCTGCCGGAGCACCTGATCGAGACGCGCAGCAGCTCGCCGAGGCCTGGCCGGCCTCAGGAGCTCGCGAGCCCAGTCCGGGAGACTCTGGTCGAAACGAGGACGAAGCCGCCCTTTACAGAAGTCTTAGGCCGTATGTACCGTTGTTCCATAGTGCGATCGAGCACGAGGCACGTGCGGCGCGCTTGGGGGGGTGGATTTGCCGTGCTCGCGAGCGCTTTCGCGTTCGCGCTCCTGATCGCACCCGCCGCAAGGGCCACGCCGCTGCCGCCGTCGTTGAGCCCGCTGCCCGGCAGCTCGTTCCAGGGCGCCGATGGAAACCAGGACGACGCTTTGCCCGCAATCGACTGGCAGGCGCTGCAGGCCGCCGAGCGCGTCCACCACAGCCCCGATCCCAACGGACAGGACTCGGCCTTCACGGGCGGCACGGAGGAGGACAAGCCCGGCCTCTGGGACTTGACCACCGAGGCGGGCGGCGTCAACCCGGCCAAGTCCAACATCTTCGATGCGTGGTCGGCGTTCGATCCACAGGGAGGCAACGCGTTCCTCTACCTGGGCTTCTCGCGAGAGGCAGCCTCACTGCTGCGTATTCGACCTCGCGCCGCGACGACGTTCATCACGTTCGAGCTCAACCACGACCCGCGGCTGTGGGACAACGGACGGGCCACGATTCCGTGCCGGAGCACCGGAGACGTGCTCGTCTCGTACGAGGCGCAGGGCAACGACGTCAGCGTCGAGATCCAACGCTGGGTCACGACACAGACCGATCCGGCGAGCGGGTGCGCCACCACGGGACACCTCGAGAACTCCACGGGCTTCGCGCCGAATGTCGACGCTCAGGGCGCCGTCAACGAGACCGAGATTCGTACCTATCTGCCGGGCAAGTATGTCGGCACGATTCCGACGAGCGCTTCGGCGAGACGGCGCTGAACCTCAACCAGGTCCTGGGGCAAGCGTTCGAAGAGCCCTGCTTCGCCTTCAGCTCGGTCTGGATGCACTCGCGCTCCTCCACGTCCGAGTCCTCGAACATGCAGGACTACGTCGCGCCGGTGCCGTTCACCGTGCGCAGCTGCTCGGCGTCCGGGACGAAGTTCCACGATCTCAACGCCAACGGTCAGCGCGACGCCGGCGAGCCGGGGATTGCCACGGCTGGGAGATCTGGGCCGACTACGACGACGACGGCGTGCGCGACGCCAACGAGCCGTTCGCGGTCACCGACAGCGAGGGCCAGTACGTGATCAACGCCATTCGCCCGCCCGACGGCACGTACACGTTGCGGGAGACGCTGCTGACGTCGAAGGCCCGGCAGCGCGCCCGCGCCGCCCCGGTGGTCTGCACGTACCCGCACGACGGCACGCGAGGCGGTACCGGCTCGGCGCCGGTGGCACGTTCCAGTGCGGATGGCCGGTGAACGTCGCGGAGACGACCTACGCGAGCAACCGCGACTTCGGCAACTACCAGCCGGTTGAGCCGCCGCCACCGCCACCGCCACCACCACCCCACCTCCACCACCACCACCACCTCCGCCACCACCTCCTCCACCACCACCTCCACCACCGCCGCCACCACCACCCCCGCCGCCACCACCTCCTCCTCCTCCACCGCCTCCACCACCTCCACCTCCACCACCTCCTCCGCCTCCCCGCCGCCTCCACCCCCACCACCACCTCCACCCCTCCACCTCCGCCACCTCCACCACCGCCTCCTCCACCTCCGCCACCGCCACCACCTCCACCACCACCACCTACGCCTTCACCGATCGTCCCGCCCGGGCCGAAGCCACCCGACGCCAACGACTCCGGCCATGCGGGCTTCCGAGTGCTGGAGAGCACTCGTGCGTGCTTCCGTCGTCTGAGGACGCGCATCGTCGTCTCGGGCACGCGAATCGCGCGGGTCCGCGTCTTCGTGAACCGGCGGCTCGAGCGTGACCTGAGGCTGGCACCGCTTCAGAAGCGTGTGCTGCCGGGCGTGAAGCTCGCCCATGGCCGCAACCGTGTGCGGGTCGGCGTCACCTTCCAGCTCGGGTCGGGCACCCCACGGGTCACGCTGAAGCGCGTGCTCCGGGTTTGCCAGGCACGGGCGGCGCGCCCGGTCTTCACCGGCTAGCCGCGAGTCGATTACCCCTCATCGGCGCAGCGTTCCGGCCGATAAGCAACTCTGTGCCGATGCTCAAGCTCGACCGCCACCCCCTCGGCGTCCGCGTCTACCTGCTCCGGTGCCGGATTCACGAGTGGCACGTCGGGTTCGCGGCCCTCGCGTTCGCCGCTGTCGTCGCACTCACGGGCCGGCTCGACCTGGCCTCGGTCGTGCTCATCGGCCTCACCGGGCTCTGGCTCGTCGCCAAGGACTGGCACGACCTGACGCGCACCGGGCGCGACGCGACCGCGTGGCGGCTCGGCATCCACCGGCGGCCGCTGCCCTTCCGGCCGTCACGGCACCTCGACGACGTCCCGGCGTTCGCCGCCGTCGGCGTCGCGATCGTCGCGATCGTCGACCTCGTCTCGGCCGTCACGCCGAACATCGCGTGGCGCGGCGACGTCCTCATGCGACGTCGAGCCCGTCGGCGTCATGCGAGCGGCGCACGCGCTCGCCGTGCCGGTCTCGTTCGCGCTCCTCGTGACGGCGTACTACCTCTACCGGCGGCGCCACCGCGCGCTTCAGGTCGCGCTCGTGCTGATGGCCGCCCTCACGGTGTTCAACGTCGTGAAGGGCCTCGACGTCGAGGAGGCCGTCCTGACGGCGGCCGCGGCCGCGCTGCATCTGGGCCACCCGCTCGTCGTTCTACGTGCACCACGAGCCGGGCACGCTGAGGTCGGCGCTGTGGCGCGTGCCGTCGCTCTTCGCCGCCGTGTTCCTCGCATCGGTCACCGCCGTTGCGATCGCCGCCCCGGCGTCGGCATCCGCTCTCGACATCCTGCGCGGGACCGGCGACTGCCTTCCTCTGGCAGCGGCTGCCGTTCGCGTTCCAGGGCGACGAGCTCGCGCAGACGGGGCTCGCCGTCGAGCTGACGGGCCTGTTCGCGCTGCTCGTCGGCGCGTACCTCCTCTTTCGGCCGATCGCCGCGCCGCGGGACCTCCCCGACCACGAGCTGCGGCACGTCGCCGCCGGAGCTCGTCCGCGAGCACGGCGCCGACACGCTCTCGTTCTTCAAGCTGCGCACCGACAAGCACTACCTCTTCAACGCCGACAGGACCGCGTTCGTCGGCTACCGGATCGAGAACGGCGTGCTCATGATCTCCGGCGATCCGGTCGGCGAAGCGAGCGGTGTCGAGCAGCTGCTGCCCGATCGTCGTGCGCGTTCGCGGAGAGCGCAGGGCTCAGGCTGGCGGCGCTCGGCGTCAGCGCCGAGGGGCGCGACGCTCTTCGAGCAGGCCGGCCTCCGCGCGCTCTACATCGGCGACGAGGCGATCGTCGACAGCGACCGGTTCAGCCTCGAGGGACGCCCGATCCGGAAGGTGCGCCAGTCGGTGTCGCGGCTGCGCAAGGCGGGCTACCGGACGGAGATCGCGGAGCTCGGCTCGCTCGACGGCCCGACGTCGTCGCACGACTCGAGGAGGTCGCGAAGGACTGGCTCGGCGGCGCCCCCGAGCGCGGCTTCAGCATGGCGATGGACTCGCTCCGCAACCCGGTATGGCGCGGACACGCTCGTCGTCTACGCGATCGACGAGGGCGGCACGATCCGCGGCTTCCTCCACTTCGTGCCGACGTACGGGCGCGACGCAGTGTCGCTGTCGTTCATGCGCCGCCAGCGCGAGACGCCGAACGGGCTGACCGAGTTCCTGATCGTCGAGGCGATCGAGCACCTGCGCGCCCGCGGCGTCGTCCGAGGTGTCGCTCAACTTCGCCGCGTTCGCGCGTCTTCTCCGCGAGCCGAGCGGGATCGTCGAGCGGGCGCTCGGGCGCGCGCTCGTGGTCGGCGACACGTGGTTCCAGATCGAGCGGCTCTACCGCTTCAACGCGAAGTTCTTCCCGCGCTGGGAGCCGCGCTACTTCATGTACGAGCGCCGGTTCGGCCTGGCGCGGGCCGGCATCGCCGCCCTCTGGCTCGAGGGCCAGCTGCCGAAGCCGAGAATCCTCCGCCGCGCACCCGCACGCGTCTGAGGCGAGACCTACCGACTCCGGCGGAACGCCGACATCACGGCGGCGACCGTGTGCTCGTAGCGCCGCGCGAGCACGACGAGGACGATCGCGAGCGGAATCTCGACGAGCGCAGCCTCGAGCACGGCCTCGACCTGCTCGTCGCGGCCGCTCGCGAGCACGATGTCGAACCACGCGTCGCAGAAGAGCAGGGTCGCCGCGATCGCCGCAGCCGAAGGCGCCCAGGCGGAGCGGCGCGCGATCGTCCAGCCGGTCGCCCCAAGCGCCGCGGCGAGCGCCAGGTCGAACCCGACCCAGGCGACGTCCCAGTGGTGACTCGTGTGCCGGGCGGGAAGCCGGTAGGCGAGGATGAGCGTCCACGGAATGAGGACCACCGCGCAGGCAGCGAGCAGCGGCGCAACCCAGCGGTATGGGTCGAGCCTCTCCGGAAGCGTCGCCATCATCCAGTTGTACCCCAGAGACACTGTGCTCTCGTTCCCTGGCGCGTCGCTACGTGCCCGTAGGACGACGGGACAGTGCTACGCCGCACGGCCCGTCGTCTGGAGGGTGCGCAGCGGCGCTCGTCGGCCTGCCTGCGGTCGACGTATGCGCCGATGTGGACACGATCGGGTTTTTGCACTGCGAGTTGGCTCATAGGTCTCTTAGCACGTTGATGTTCTTGCAAGATAACATAACAAGTTGGTCGGAATGCAGGAGTCGTGCGCATGTTAGGGACGTACGACGGCGGTAGAGGCTCCACGGTCGGTGCGCTGCCCGGACTGCGGCTGCAGCTACCGGCTGTCAGCTCTCAGCCCTCGACGACGCGCTCGAACTGACCGTGCTCGTCGCACGCAAAGATCCGCGCCGGCACCCGAGAATCGCGGCGCGGGCTACTGCGTCTGCTCGAGGAACAGCCCGACGTCACGATCGAAGAGGCCGCGCTAGCCGCCGCCTGCCTGGTCGCCCTGACGGGCGGCGCGTATGAGGAGGCGGCGCAGACGTTGCGGGTGATGGCGCGAAACGGCGTCTAGCCGGCGACGAGCTCGCGGCGTAGCGTGAGCCGTGCTGTTCGAGCGACGGGGCGTGGGTTCTGCCACTCACCGGCTCGAGGCGACCGCCCGCACTCCGCGCAGGTCAGGTCGAGGACGAATGTTTCGGGCTCAGGTCGTTTCACTGCGTGACGAGCTCGAACGGTTAAGCGCCTAGGGGTTTCGCGCCAAGACTTGAGAGCCAGATCCCCTGTTCTAGTGTTTGCGGCAACCAAAACAGGAGAGCACTATGTCGCTTGGGGACGAAATCGACAACGTCTTTCGACGCGAGGTGAAGACTCTGCCCGCTTACGAGAAGGCGCAGGCTGCGAGTGGTTCTGGAGTCGCACCGCCGGTGGACGAGATGAATCACCTGCTCATGGGACTGGTCATCGCCACGCAGCGTTCGTTTCACCTGCTCGCTGACCGCATCGAGCAGATCGAGAACGCGAAAGCCAGATAGGGCGCGGCTACCTAGCGAACCGTCCCCGGAATAGATAGGCAAGAAGGGCTATTACAACAACGATGAGCACAATCAAAAGCCAGGTCGGCACGGGTGATCCTTTCCCTTGGAGGGGGCCGACTCTACGGCGAGCCGACCAGTATCTGCAACTGGCGGAGCGAGAGCGGAACGGGTGGGCGGCGGCGGAATCGAACTCCCGGACGCCTCGGATGCTTCCCCGCCACTCGCCGGCCAAGGTGAGCGTAGAACCGCGCCGACGAGCTCGCTAGTAGCCGTCCTGGACGTGTCTGTACTTGCCAATTACTTGCCAATCGCGAGGATCGGTTCGCTGCGCCAGTGTGCGTCTGAACGGCGAGAACCCGCCGTTTCCAGCGGGTTCTCGGTTTAGCGGACGACGGGGTTCGAACCCGCGACCCTCAGCTTGGGAAGCTGATGCTCTACCAACTGAGCTACGTCCGCGTTCGTCTCAACGATAGCGTTATCGAATGCGAATGAAACGCACGCTCCCCCTCTTGCTGATCGCCCTCCTGGTCTCCGGCTGTGGCGGGCACAATCAGTCAAAAGCCGAGCGGGCTGCGATGAACGCCGAGTTCACGCGCATCGACTTCAAGATCTCGAACTGGACGATGGGCCCCGGTTACGCTGACCAGAACGGACTCGAGCAGCTCACACGCCGCTACGTCGCAGCGACCCGGAAGTACGCAAACGACCTCGGGGAGAACGAGGTGAAGCGCAGGCTCGCGACCGAGGCCGACCAACTCGGGCCTTGGTGCCCGACATGCGTCGGGATCTTGAAGCATGAACTGGAGAGCTACTAGCGTCGCCCAAAACGATGAGTCGCCTGTCCCTTCTCCTGCTGATCGCCCTCCTGGCTGCGGGCTGCGGCGAGAAGAAACACCACCAGACCGAGGCGGAGCGGGCCAATATGGAGGGCGAGTTCTCGCAGGTCGCAATCAACATCGCCAACGCAACCGTCACCACGGGCCCCGCGGACGAGACGACGATGGAGCAGTTCACGAACGACTACATCAAGCTGACGCGCAAGTACGCCGACGACCTCGGGCACGCCGAGGTCAAGAAGCGCCTCGGGGACGAGGTCTCCCAGGTCCAGCCGTGGTGCCTGCAGTGCGGCGTGCTCCTCCTTCGCGAGCGCGCGAAGTACTGATTTCCCGCGAGGGGACATAATCTCGGCTGACGAGACCTAGGGAGGACCGACATGGCGACCATGGCCGAGACACAGACTCTGGAAGAGATCGCGAAAGCGCTCGTCGCGCCGGGCAAGGGCATCCTGGCCGCGGACGAGAGCACCGGCACGATCAAGAAGCGCTTCGACTCGATCGACGTCGAGTCGACCGAGGACAACCGCCGCGCGTACCGTGAGCTGCTCTTCACGACCGAAGGCGCGGAGGAGTTCATCAGCGGCGTGATCCTCTTCGACGAGACGATCCGCCAGAGCGCCTCGGACGGGACGCCGTTCCCGAAGCTCCTCGAGAGCCGCGGAATCGTCCCGGGGATCAAGGTCGACATGGGCGCGAAGGCGCTCGCCGGAGCCGACGGCGAGACCGTGACGGAGGGCCTCGACGGGCTGCGCGAGCGGCTCCAGGAGTACTACGAGCTCGGCGCGCGGTTCACGAAGTGGCGCGCCGTGATCTCGATCGGCAACGGCATCCCGAGCGACTACTGCCTCTGGACGAACGCGCACGCGCTCGCGCGGTTCGCTGCGCTGTCACAGGAGTCCGGCCTCGTCCCGATCGTCGAGCCGGAGGTGCTGATGGACGGCGAGCATTCGATCGAGACGAGCTATCACGTCACGGATCGGATGCTGCAGGCGCTCTACACGGAGCTCTTCGACCAGCGCGTCGTGCGCGAGGGGTCGCTGTTGAAGACGAACATGGTCGTCTCCGGCTACGGCGCATCCGAGCAGGCGGACACCGAGACGGTGGCCGAGATGACGATCAAGTGCCTGAAGAACACGTGTCCCGGCGTCGGTACCCGGCGTCGTCTTCCTCTCCGGCGGCATGTCGGACGAGGACGCGACCGCGCGCCTGAATGCGATGAACCAGCGCGGACCGCATCCGTGGGAGCTGTCGTTCTCGTACGGACGCGCGCTGCAGGCGCCGGCGTTGAAGGCCTGGAGCGGCGACGCTAACAACGTGGAAGATGCGCAAAAGGCGTTCTACCGGCGGGCGAAGTTCAACGGCGCTGCTCGTTCCGGGTCGTATGCGCCCGAGTGGGAGACGGCCGAAGTCGCTTAACCAGGAGATCCTCGACTCGCACGTCGAGCGCTTCAACGAGGGCGTGCGCAGCGGCGATTTCTCGCGCATGCTCGAGCAGTTCACCGAGGACGCGGAGCTCGCGTTCGAGGGCGTTCCGGTCGGGCCGTTCCGCGGCAAGCCGGCGATCGAGAAGGCCTATGCGGAGCAGCCGCCGGACGACGAGATCGTGATCCTGCGAACGCGCGAGTCGGGCGAGGACCTCGTCGTCGCGGACTACGCCTGGCGTGCCGAGCCGGCGTCGCGAGCGGGCTCGATGATCCTGCGCCTGCGCGACGCGGAAATCGACCGCCTACTCGTCACCTTCGGTTAGCTAGCGGCCGTAGCGGCCGCCGGAGAGTGCCTCCAGCTTCCCGAAGGAGTGGTGCGCCTCGACGCGGCGCACGGTCCCGGAGCGCGAGCGCATGATGATCGACTCGGTGATCGCTCCGCTGGGCGTGTAGCGGACGCCGCGCAGAAGGGCGCCCGTCGTCACCCCGGTGGCGGCGAAGAACACGTCGTCGCCGCCGACGAGGTCGTCGGTCGTCAGTACACGGTCGAGGTCGAAGCCCGCGTCGATCAGTTGCTGCCTCTCCTCGTCGTCGCGCGGCCACAGCTTGCCCTGGAGCGCGCCGCCGACGCATTTCAGCGCCGCGGCCGAGAGGACGCCCTCGGGCGTGCCGCCGATGCCCATGAGCAGGTCGACGCTGCTCTCCGGGCGAGCCGCTGCGATCGCCGGTGCAACGTCGCCGTCGGGGACCAGCAGAACCTGCGCCTCGACTGCCCGCAATGCCTCGATCAGCTCCGTATGCCGGTCGCGCTCGAGGACGACGACCGTGACCTCGGTCGGCCTGATCCCAAGCGCCTTTGCGACTCGCTTCACGTTCTCGGCGGGGGGCGCCTCGATGTCGATCGCGTCCGCAGACTCCGGCCCGCAGGCGATCTTGTTCATGTAGACGGCCGCACCCGGGAAGAACATGGTCCCGCGCTCGGCGCAGGCGATCGTGGCGATCGCGTTCGGCTGACCCTTCGCGGTCAGGGTCGTCCCTTCGAGCGGGTCGACCGCGACGTCCACCTCGGGCCCGGTGCCAGACCCGACCTCCTCGCCGTTGAAGAGCATCGGCGCCTCGTCCTTCTCGCCTTCGCCGATGACGACGACGCCGGCCATCGTGGTCGTGTCGAGCATCAGCCGCATGCCGTCGACCGCAGCCTGGTCGGCCGAGATCTTGTCTCCGCGCCCGATCCAGCGGCCCGCCGACATCGCCGCCGACTCGGTCACCCGGACGAGCTCGAGCGCGAGGTTGCGGTCGGGAGCGCTGCCGGGAACCGTCGAGACGGGGCTTTCCACGCCCTCGGTCACGCGCGCATCCTACTGCGAGTGCTCGCGCAGGAAGTCGAGGACGAGCGCGTTCACGCGGTCCTTGTACGGCGCGTGGTACAGCAGATCCCAGCCGTGCCAGTCCTCCGGGTAGA
This sequence comes from uncultured Actinomycetes bacterium, assembly GCA_963812695.1. Lineage (GTDB taxonomy): Bacteria > Actinomycetota > Thermoleophilia > Gaiellales > Gaiellaceae > VAXT01. Next base: position 175,058 of record CAWEWD010000001.1, on the reverse strand, counting down.
CGACGAGCCGCTTGTCCGACGACGCCGCGGCGGCGACGAGGCTCCGGTTGTCCGCGACCGACGAGTAGCCGTCGTTCCGGGCGATGAGCACGAGCAGCGGCGTCTCGATCTTCGGCGCGGCCTGCATAGCGTTCAGAAGCTGCGGCTCGCCCGAGAGGCTGATCACGCCGGCGGGCCGGGGATCGACCTCGGGCGCGGCAGCCAGCACGGCCGCGCCGCCGAGAGATCCGCCGACGAGAAACACCTTCTTCGCGCCGAGCCGCCTGAGCTCCGACGCGGCGGCCACGACGTCGAGGTCGTTCCTCGTCGCCCTGGCCGCGAACTGGGCCGGCGACGACCCCGAGCCGCGGAAGTCGAAGGCGAACGCGCGGTAGCCGTGGCCGGCCAGCGTCTTCGCGAACGGCAGCCAGGGACAGAGATCCGACTCGGACTCGTGCGCGAGGACGACGCCGACGTCGCCGTCTCCGACCTCCGCTCCGTCCAGCAACGCGCCGTCGGACGCCCGGAACCAGACCCGTTTCGCGTCGACGCCCTTCGCGTCGTCACCGCAGCGCTGGGCGAGCGCGGGCGGAGGCTGCTTCGGGACGCTCTGCTTCGAGCCCCCGCCGCCGCAGCTCACGACCAGCGGCACGAGGAGCAGGAGCCAGGAGGAACGCATCAGAGACCGTTGTCGAAGAACGCGATCACCTTCCTCTCGTACTGCTTCGGATGTTCGGCGAGACCCTTCGTATGGGCCGCGTCGACCCGCCAGAGTGCGCCTGGATCGCCGTATGCAGCCGCGTACTTCCGGGCCACGACGGGCTCGTTGAGCTCGTTCGAGGCGATGAAGAGCGCCGGCTTGGGCGCGATCTTCCGCGCGAGATCGATGAGCGGCTCGCCGGGAAGGCTCTGGTCGAGGACGGCGATCGTTCCGTACGCGACGGCCCAGTACGGGATCCCCATGATCTGGTCGGAGACGCCCAGGTGTCGGACGTCGCCGAGAGAGCGAGCGGTCGAGCCGTCGAGGACCACCGCCTCGAGGCGCGGATCCTTGGCTGCGGCCTCCAGGAGGACATCGGCCCCGGTTGACAGGCCCAGCCCTCCGATCCGGTTCGGATCCACGTCCCTGCGCTTCGAGAGGAAGTCGAGCGCAGCAGCGACATCGGCCTGCCACGTCCAACCCTCCGCGTTCGGGCTGCCTTCGCTCTCGCCACGACCTCGCGCGTCGTAGAGGAGCACTCCGTACCCGTGCCGCGCGAGCATCGCCGCGTGCCTTCGTGCGCCGCGACGGTCGCCGCCGCCTCCGTGAACGACCACGATCGCAGCTCGGTTCTTCGACGGCACGTACCAGCCCGAGAGGTCGAGGCCGTCGCGTGTGTGCAGGGTGACCGTCTCGTGTGGCGTCGAGAACGAGGAGTCCGGGATCGTCTGGCCCGGCTTCCTCGCCTGGGAGACGCCGACGGCAATCGGGAGGCTGACGAACAGGAGCATGAGGATGGCGACGACTGCCGTCAGCGCCCAGCGTCCGATCCTTCGGGGCCACGATCGAGCACGCGGTCGCGAGAGCACGGCGAGCACGGAGGCGGCCGCGAACGCGATTGCGGCGGGGATCAGCAGAAAGCCCGTGAAGTCGGCTCCTCCGGCGCCGTTCCAGCGTGCGTCCATGACATGCATCGCGGCGCCCACTGCGGCCAGCGGGACGAAGACGAATCCGAGCAACCCGCGTGCCACCGCAGGCAGACGCGGGTAGACGACCGCCACGCCGGCGACGACCGCCGCGAGCACGAGCACCGACACGTGATCACCAGGGCCGGTGCCAGGCGCGGGGTCGACCAACGCCTCGTCCACGAAGTGCAGAGCGACGAGAGCCGCGGCGCCCCGAAAGAGCCACGCTTCGAGGGAGCTCACATCCGCTCGGGAGCCTCGACGCCGACGAGGTTCAGGCTGAGCGCGATCACGATCTGCGTCGCACGGACGAGCGCGAGCCGGAACTCCTGCGCCTCGCTCTCGAGCACGCGGTGCTCGTGGTAGAAGCGGTGAAAGTCGTCGGCGACCCGGATCGCGTAGTTCGGCAGCGCGTGCGGCCCGCGGCGCTCGACCGCCTCCTCGACGATCCCGGGGAACTCGACGAGCCGCTTGATCAGCTCCTTCTCCTCAGGCGCCAACTCCTCCGGGCCTTGTAACAGACTGTTACTTGGTGAGCTGGGGGCGTTGCGGAGGATGCCGGCGATCCGCGCGTGCGCGTACTGGACGTAGTAGACCGGGTTCTTCTGCGTCTTCTCGGCGGCCAGGTCGACATCGATCTCGATCGTCTGGTCCGGGCCGCGGTTGACGAGGTACCAGCGCGCCGCGTCGACGCCGATCTCGTCAACGAAGTCGTCGAGGAAGACGACGTCGCCGCGCCGCTTGGAGATCCTCGTCTGCCGGCCGCCCTGGCTCAGGTGGACGAGCTGGTAGAGCAGGACTTCGACGCGCTCCGGGTCGTAGCCGAGCATGCGCGCGATCGCCGCGTACCACTGGCGCGTGCCGTAGTGGTCGGCCCCGAGCACGTAGATCGCCCGGTCGAAGCCACGCTCGAGCTTGTCGACGATGTAGACGACGTCCGCGGCGCGGTAGGTCGGCTCCCCGCCCTGGGCCTCCGACCGGATCAACACGCGATCGTCATCGTCGCCGTACTCCGACGAGCGGGCCCAGACGGCGCCGTCCTTCTCGTACGTGTCCAGCCGCGGCAGCAGGTCGGGCAGGCGCTTCGCGAGCTCGCTCTGGAGCGCCCACGTGTCGAAGTGCACCCGGAACTGCTCGAGCGACGACTCGATCTCGTGGAGCATCGTCGGGACGGGGTCGCCCTCGAGCGTCGCCAGTTCGGCGATGTACGCGCCCTGGTACCCGTCCTCGGGCGGCTCCTCCCCGCGCCGAACCGCCTCGACCGAAGCGCGGAAGCGGTCCATCTGCGCGCCGGCGTCGTTGTAGTAGTACTCGCGCTCGATCACGTGCCCGGCATGCGCGAGGACGCGCGCCAGCGAGTCGCCGTAGGCGCCGTTCCTGGCGGACGCGACGGTGACCGGGCCGGTCGGGTTCGCGGAGACCATCTCCACCTGCACCCGCTCGACCGGGTCGGCGAACCCGCCGCCGTAACGGTCACCCGCCTCGAGCACCTCGCCGAGCGCCTCGAGGTACCAGGCGGGCGCGAGCCAGAGGTTGACGAATCCAGGCCCCGCGACCTCGGCCCGCTCGACGAGCTCGTGCGTCGTCGCCTGCTCCGCGAGCTCCTGCGCGATCTCACGCGGTGCGCGCTTCCGCTCCGGCGCGAGCTGGAGCGCCGCGTTCGTCGCGAAGTCGCCGTGCTCCGCGCTCGCGGGCCGCTCGAGCTCGACCCCGAGCTCGGCCTCGAGCCGTTCGAGCGCTCTAGCGGGCAACCGGCTCTCGCGGGGCGAAGAGCTCCTCGAGCAGGCGCAGCTCGTCGGAGCTCCCCGCAGCGATCATCACGTCCCCGGACTCGAGGACGGCGTCCGGATCGGGCGTCGTGTCGAACGTCCCGTCTTCCTTCCGCAGTGCGACGATCACGGCTCCGGTCTCGTGCCGGATGCGCAGCTCGCGGATCGTCTTGCCCGACTGGCCGGACGCCTCGGTGACGATGATCTCCTCGTACTGGAGGTCCGCCCCGCCCGTGACGGAGACGACGTCGAGGAACGCGGCCACCTGCGGGCGCAGGACGAGCGTGGCCATCTCCTTGCCGGCGGTCGAGTACGGCTGGACGATCCGGTCCGCGCCGGCCCGCTTGAGCTTCTCGGCCACGTCCGCTTCGGAGGCACGCGCGACGATCAGCAGGTCGGGCCGGATCGTCCTCGCGGAGAGCGTGATGTAGAGGTTGTCGACGTCCGAGTCCGACGAGGCGACGAGCCCCTTCGCATGCGCGACGCCGGTCGCTTCGAGGTCCTCGTCGTTCGTGCCGTTGCCCTTGATGAAGAGCGCGCCGTCCTCGCGCGCGCGCTCGATCGCCTCCTCGTTCAGGTCGAGCACGACGTAGCGGACGCCGGCCTCGCGGAACTCCTCGCCCACGCGGCGGCCGACGCGCCCGTAGCCGCAGATGATGTAGTGGTCGGTCAGCTTTTCGATCGCCCGCTTCCTCCTTCGCTCGGCCACGGCCCCGGTGAAGATGCCACCCGCGATTCCCTCGACCAGGATCGTCGCGATGAAGGCAAAGATAGTCAGTCCGGCCAGGACGAGGACGACCGAGATCAGACGCGTCGAGTTGTTGGACGGGACGGTGTCGAGCCCGGTCAGCGAGCTCGTGACGACGGAGCGGTAGAACGCCTGGACCCACGCTTCGTGCGTGAAGTGGTGGAAGAGCAGCGTGCCGCCTGCGATGACGGCCACGGCGCCGCCGAGCGCGAAGACGATGCGGCGCGTCGAGAAGGCGTCGTCCACGCGTATATCGTACGAGCGTGGACGAGGACGCCCAGCAGCGCCAACTGAACATCCACATCGACCCGGACGTGATGGCCGGCGTCTACTCGAACTTCGCCAACATCAGCTTCTCGGACTACGAGTTCACGTTGACGTTCGCGCGGATCGACCACGAGGTCGAGGAAGGCGACGTGCCCGGAGTGGTCGTCGCGCGCGTGAACATGTCCACGCGGTTCATGCACGAACTGCTCGACGCGATGAACGACGCGTACTCGAAGTGGTCGAGCCGGGAGAACATCCGCAACCTCCCGGAGACGACCGACCGCGGCGACGAGACCGAGGACGAGGGCTCGTCACGGTGATCCGAACCACGTAGTCAGCGCGTCCCGCGGTCCGGTCTCCGTGCCGTCCCCGACCCACGCGACGTAGCCATCGGGTCTGATCAGCACGGCAGCAGGGGCCGGCACGCCGCCCAGGACCGGAAGCTCCCAGTCGCCGGCATAGCTGGCGTCGACCGCCGACACTCGGGGTGTCCATGGGGAGATGTCGAAATCCCAGGGCTCGCCGAGGTTCAGAAGAACGGGCCGCGCGTCGTGGAGGAGGCTGAAGACGCGCACCGGTCGACCCGCGGTGACGAGGTCGAGGTCGGGCATGCGGCGCCCGAGCAGCGCGTGTCCGTCGCCGAGGTCGTACTGAATGTCGAGACCGGACATCATCGCCGCGAATCGTTTCCGCGGCTCGTCCATACTCAGCAGCTCGGACACGGCGTCGCGCAACGCCTCGATGCGATCGTCGACGCGCATGAGCACGACCTGCGCCATCGTGTTGCGTAGCACGAGGGCAGCGACGGGGTGGCGCTCGGCGTGGTAGGTATCCAGAAGGCTGTCCGGGGACGTCCCGTTGACCACCTGGGCCAGCTTCCACCCCAGATTCACCGCATCCTGCACGCCGGTGTTGAGACCCTGCCCACCCACCGGGGAATGCACGTGCGCGGCGTCGCCGGCGAGCAGGACACGTCCCTTGCGGTAGGCCACGGCCTGCCGGGTCATGTCGGTGAATCTGGTGATCCAGGTGGGACTGTGGATCCCGTAATCGGTCCCGTAGACGGCGATGAGGCCTTCGCTGAGATCGCGCAGGGTGGGTTCGCTCGTGGATCCGACGTGCGGTTCGGTCACCATGACCCGTACCGTCCCCCCAGCCCCGTAGACCACCTCGCCGTCGCGGATGTCGTACTCCACCTTGCCCAAGGAATGGATGCCAAAGTCGTTGCGACGCATGCCCAGTTCCGGCTCCTCAGCCATCTCGACCTCGGCGAGCAGAGCGCTCGTCGTCGGATCCCAGCCGGCGAACTCGATCCCGGCTGCCTTACGGACCACGCTGCGTCCTCCGTCGCACCCGACGAGATACTCGGCCCGCAGCGACTCGCCGTCGGACAGGGCGACGTCGACGCCGGAGTCGTCCTGCGCAAAACCGGACACTTCGCGTTCGCGATAGATCTGCACCGCCAGCTCGTCGACCCAGCCGGCCAGGATGCGCTCGATGTGGTTCTGCCACAACCCGAGCCCGTAGGGGTGCCTGGTCGGAAAGTCGCTGATGTCCAACGAAGTCCCGGCGAACGCCGCGACCTGCACCACCTGTCCCTCCGACAGGAACCGATCGGCGATTCCACGTTGGTCGAACACCTCGATGGTGCGCGAGTGCAGACCGCCCGCGCGCGACCCGGGAAGCTCCTGGTTGGCGCGCCGCTCGACGATGGCGACGTCGATCCCCGCCAACGCCAGCTCGGCCGCCAGCATCAGACCCGTCGGGCCGCCTCCGGCTACCACGACCCCGTGCTCGGCCATCGGTCAGCCGTGCGGCGCCGCCGGCTGCTCGCGCTGCGTCCAGGCCTCGGCCATGGCGATCCGCTGCATGAGCGTCGGGTGCGTGTCGAAGAAGAGGTACGACCAGGTGGGCGGGTCGGGTTGCTGAAGGCTCGTATCGGCGAATTGCTGCATCAGCTTCTTCTGCGCGGCCGGGTTCCTGGCCGCTTTCAGCGCCGACCAGTCCGCCTCGCTTTCGTAGCGTCGTGAGACGACGTTCGTGAGCGGCGTGATCGCCACGTTCAGGAGCAGCAGGACGAGCGCTCCGTAGGGCAGAAGGCCCGGGTTGCCGAGGCCGCCGCGCCGTGCAGTGATGCGGGCGACCCCGAAGGCGAGCGGGAACGTGAAGAGCGCCGCCCACGCGAGCCCTTTCCAGAGGTGGCGGTGCGCGATGTGCCCGAACTCGTGCGCGAGGACGACGCGGACCTCGCCGTTCGTGAACGGCTTCTTCAGGAGCGTGTCCCAGACCACGACCCTCTCGGTCGGACCGAGGCCGACGGCGAATGCGTTCGCCTCCTTCGTGATGTCGCTCACCTTCTCGACGTCGACCGGCGTGTCGATCCCCTCCGCGCGTTCGAGCGTCTGGACGTCCTGGCGAAGCACGGGAGTCGATGGTCTCTGCACGCCCCCGGCGAGCAGGTACGGCGTCACGACGAGAAAGACCACGGCCAGCGTCAGGAAGATCGGGGTCACCGGCAGCCACCAGTTGCGCGGGGAGCGTCGCGCGAAGTACATGACGACTGCGACCTGGAGCATCACGAACGCCACTCCGCCGGCCAGCTGGGCCCACGGAGCGACGAGCCAATCGAACCAGGAGCCCTCCGTCAGCCCGTGGTGCTGATCCCACGCGCGAAGCGCCAGTGAGAACGGAAGGTCGACGGCCCACAGCGCCGCCAGCGTGACCGCCGCGACGATCAACCCCGCGCCGACCGGCCCCAGGCCGGTGTTTCGAGCGAGCCGCGGCGCACGCCGGATGAGCACGAGCAGCACGACGATCTCCGCGACGAGCGACAACAGGAGGTCGACGCGCACGAACCGCTCGTACCGCGCTGTCCGGGCGAGCTCCGAGGCGCTGAAGAACCTGTGCTGGTCGAGCCCGGAAACGTGGAGGTCGCCCGGGACCGTCGTGCGCAAAAGCAGATACGCGGCGATCAGCCAGACGCCCACCGCGAGCACGGTTATCGTTGCGACCCCCCAGGCAGGCCACTTGCGAGTCGCCGTCGTCTCCGACATCCACGCGAACTTACACGCGCTCGAGGCCGTCCTCGAGGCGATCGACGCCGACCCGCCGGACGAGCTCTGGTGCCTGGGCGACCTCGTCGGCTACGGGCCGCGCCCGAACGAGGTGGTCGACGTGATGCGCGAGCGCGCGCGGCTGTGCCTCGTCGGCAACCACGACCTGGGAGTCCTCGGGCGGCTCGACCTGGACGAGTTCAGCCCCGACGCGGCTGCGGTCGCTCGGTGGACGCGCACGGTGCTGCTGGACGAGAACCGCGCCTTCCTGGAGAGCCTCTCGCCTGAGGCGAAGGCGGAGGGCGCCGAGCTCTTCCACGCAAGCCCGCGCGACCCGGTCTGGGAGTACGTGATCAGCGAGGAGTCGGCCCTGGTCGCGCTCGAGCTGACCGTCTCGCCGCTCGTGTTGGTCGGGCACAGCCACGTCGCCCTTTCGGTCTCGCTCGCGAACGGCGACCTGAGCGGCGCGGTCGCGCCCGACGGAACCGAGGCGGCGCTCGACGACGCCCGCTGGCTTCTGAACCCGGGCTCGGTGGGCCAGCCGCGCGACGGCGACCCGCGGGCCGCGTGGCTCGAGCTCGACTTCGAGGCGCGGAGCGCGCGCTTCCACCGCGTGTCGTACGACATCGCCCGGACGCAGTCCGAGCTACGCGAGCGGGACCTGCCCGAGGCCCTCGCGGAGCGGTTAGGTCACGGCGCCTAGATGGCCTGGAGCGGAGCCGCGCCGGCAGCCACAGGCTCGGCCACTTCGCGCTCGTCGCCGAACGTGATGCCCTCGCGGGCGAGCGCGAGCTGAACTTCCTCGCGCGCCTTGTAGATGCGCCACTTCACCGTGGCGAGCGTGATCTCCAGCGAGTCGGCGATCTCGGTGTACGAGAGACCGACGACGTCCCGTAGGAGTAGCGCCATCTTCAGATCCGGCGTCAGCTCTCCGACGGAGCGCCAAACGGCGTCCATCGCCTCGATGTTCTCGAGCGGGGTGTCGACGACCTCGAGCGGTGGGATGTCCTCGAGCGCGACGCTCAGGCGCGGCCGGCGCTCGTTCGCGCGGAGCTCGTCGAGCACGCGGTTCTTCGTCACCTGGAAGAGCCAGGTCGTGAACTTCGAGCGGAGAGAGAACTTCGGGAGCCCCTGGAAGACGCGTAGGAACACTTCCTGCGTCAGGTCTTCCGCGAGCACCCGGTCGCCGCCGACGAGCCGGACAACGTAGTTGTAGACCGGCGTCTCATATGCACGCACGATCAGGGTGAAAGCTCTTTCGTCGCCGCGTTGAGCTTTCCGCAGTACGCCAGGGTCGGGCTGGGTCAGGGGCATCCGGAAGGTGCGGGAGTATAGCCCGCTATTTCGCTCCTTCCAAGAGATTATGGCCCGACATCTGTAAAGGTTTTGCAAGGCCGAGCAGGGAGATTGCAGTCGGCATCAAGTCCTTGAGTCCCCCGTCCTCCCGAAGGGAAACGTCGGCATCGGTCACGACTAGTGGTACGGGATTCGAGGTGTGAGCGGTTTGCGGGTTGCCCTCTGCGTCGAGCATCTCTTCCGCGTTGCCGTGGTCCGCGGTCACGAGGGCGATCCCGCCTTCGCGCTCCACGGATGCGAGGATGCTGCCGAGGGCGGCGTCGGCGGCTTCGACCGCCTTGACGGCGGCTCGGATCGAGCCGGTGTGGCCGACCATGTCCGGGTTGGCCAGGTTGACGACCGCGAAGCCGAAGCCGTCGTCGGCGAGGGCCCGGTCGAATTCGTCTGCGACCTGCGCCACTGACATCTCCGGCTTGTGGTCGTAGCTCGGAACGTCTCTCGGCGACGGAACGAGGATGCGCGTCTCGCCCTGCCACTCGTCCTCGCGGCCGCCGTTGAAGAAGTAAGTGACGTGCGCGTACTTCTCGGTCTCGGCGACGTGCAGCTGGCGGATGTCGTGCTCCGCGCAGACCTCGGCCATCGTCTCGTGCACGTCCCGTTCCTCGAAGGCGACGGGACAGTCGAGATCGTGTCGGTAGCGCGTCATCGTCGTCACGTCGAATCGTGAGGCCAGAAGGCGCTCAGTCAACTGCCGCGTCCGGTCGGGACGGAAGTTGAAGAAGATCGCCGAGTCACCTGGGCCGAGCCGCGGGCGCCCCTCGAGCACGATCGGGTCGATGAATTCGTCCGTCACACCTTTGTCGTAGCTGCGTTGCACTTCCTGCACAGGGTCTGACCCCTGGACGCCCTCCCCGTCGACGATGGCCGCGAGAGCCTTGTCCGTTCTCTCCCAGCGCTGGTCCCGGTCCATCGCGTAGTAGCGGCCGACGACCGTGGCGATGCGGTCGGCCGGCAGCTCGGCCAGGTCGCGCACGGCCGAGCGCGGAGACACGTCCCGGCCATCCGTGAACGCGTGGATCCACGTTTTCTCGGGGGCGAACCGCAGCAGCGCCTTCAGATGATCCATGTGGGAGTGGACGCCGCCGTACGAGACGAGCCCGAGCAGGTGCACGTTCTCACTCCGCTCGAACGCCCCCACGAGCGCGGGGTTCTCGAAGAACGAGCCGTCCTCGATCGACTTGTTGACACGCATCAGGTCCTGGAAGAGGACTCGCCCGGACCCGATCGTCAGATGCCCGACCTCGGAGTTGCCCATCTGCCCGTGTGGGAGGCCGACCGCCTCGCCGGACGCCTGCAAGGTCGCGTGCGGGTACTCGGCCCAGAGCCTGTCGAAGACGGGCGTGTTTGCGAGCTCGACGGCGTTCCCGGGCCCGGGCGGGGCTATCCCCCACCCATCGAGGATGACGAGCGCTACGAGCGGGTAGCGGCCAGGCAAATCGCCGCGAACGATTCCACGTCGAGCGACGCGCCGCCGACGAGTGCCCCGTCGACGTCGGGCTGCGCGAGCAGCTCGGCCGCGTTGTCAGGCTTCACCGAGCCGCCGTAGAGCACCGACACGTCGAGCAGGCTCTTGATGAACGCATGTGCCTCCTGGGCGATCTCGGGCGTGGCCGTCTTGCCGGTGCCGATCGCCCAGACGGGCTCGTACGCGACGACGAGGTTGTCCTCGGCTTCGAGCACCGAGACCTGTCTGCGCAGGACGTCCTCGGTCTCCCCCGCGTCACGCTCGGCCTCCGTCTCGCCCACGCACGCGATTACGGACAGCCCCGCGTCGAGCGCCGCGCGTGTGCGCTTCGAGACGTCCTCATCCGTCTCGCCGAAATACTGGCGCCGCTCCGAGTGGCCGACGATCGCGCCGTAGACGCCGAGCTCGCGGAGCATCGGCGCGGAGACCTCGCCCGTGAAGGCCCCCTCTGGCTCCCAGTGCACGTTCTGCGCCGCCACCGCGACGTCCGTGCCGGCCAGGAGCTGCACGGCCACGCTGAGTGACGCGAAGGGTGGGCAGACAGCGATGTCGATCCAGGTGAATTCCTCCGCGCGACGCCGCAGCTCGATGCAAAACTCGGCGGTCTCGGCCGGCCCCTTGTACATCTTCCAGTTGCCTGCGATAAGCATCTAGTCCTCCGGGATCGCTGCCTACGCCTGGCAATTCTTTCCCTTCCAGCAGCTCGAGGGAAGCGCCTCCGCCCGTCGAGGCCCAGTCGACCTGGTCGACGAGGCCCAGCTCGGTCAGCGCGCGGACCGAGTCGGCGCCTCCGACGACGGTGTGTGCGTCGGCCCTCGCGACCGCTTCGGCGACGGCTTTGGTGCCCTCGGCGAAGCGCGGCCACTCGAAGACGCCCATCGGGCCGTTCCAGAACACGGTCTTCGCGTCGGCGATCGTGCGCGCGAACGACTCGCGCGTCTCGGGGCCGATGTCGAGCCCGAGCCAGCCGTCCGGGAGCTCGTCGTAGGGAACGACCTTCGACTCCGCGTCCTCGGCGAACTCGGCCGCGGCGACGACGTCTGTCGGCAGCTCGACCTCGAACGTGAGCGGGTTCTCGACGCGCACCTGCTCGGCCATCTTGCCGCCGATCAACACCCGGTCGGCCTTGCCGCCGAGGTTCTGGAGCACCCCCAGCTTGTCGTCGACCTTGGCGCCGCCGGAGATGAGCACGAACGGCCGCTCGACCTCGCCGAGCAGCTTGCCGAGCTCCTCGAGCTCGCGCTCGAGCAGCAGCCCCGCGTAGGCGGGGAGCACCTCGGCCACGCCGACCGTCGACGCGTGCGCCCGGTGCGCCGAGCCGAACGCGTCGTTGACGAACAGGTCGAGGTCGTCGGCGAGCTCCCGCGCGAACCCGGGGTCGTTCGTCGTCTCGCCCGGGTCGAAGCGTGTGTTCTCGAGCACGCGAATCCGCTCGTCTGGCAGGTGCTCGTGCAGCCGAGCTTCCACCGGCTTCATCGAGAACGCGGCGTCCTGCCCCTTCGGCCGGCCGAGGTGCGAGCAGACGACGACCTCCGCGGCGTCGCGTTCGAGCAAGAGTTCGAGCGTGGGCAGCGAGGCCCGGATCCGCGTGTCGTCCGCCACGTGGCCGTCCTCGAGCGGGACGTTCAGGTCCGAGCGGACGAGCACCCGCCGGCCGGAGACAGCGGCGTCTCGAACGGAGCGCGGGCGCCTCAAAGCAGGCGGTCGATCAGGTCAACGAGCCGGCACGAGTAGCCCCACTCGTTGTCGTACCAGCCGATCACCTTCACCTGGTTCCCGTGGGCCATCGTCGAGAGACCGTCGATGATGCAGGAGTACGGGTTGCCGACGATGTCGGACGAGACGATCGGGTCCTCGGTGTATTGGAGGAGGCCAGCCCAGCCGTCGGTTCCGGCTGCCGACCGGTAGGCCTCGTTCACCTCGTCGGCGGACGCCTCGCGGCCGAGCACGGCGACGAGATCGGTCACGCTCCCGTCCGGAACGGGCACGCGCATCGCCATCCCGTCGACCTTGCCCTTGAGCTCGGGGATGACCTCGCCGATCGCCTTCGCGGCGCCGGTCGAGGCCGGGATGATGCTCTGGGGCGCCGCGCGCATCCGGCGCAGGTCGGCCTTCCCCTTCCGCGTGAGATGGATCTGGTCCTGAAGCTGCTGCTCGGTCGTGTAGGCGTGGATCGTCGTCATGAACCCCGCGTCGAGACCGAACTGATCGAGAAGGATCTTCGCCATCGGGGCGACACAGTTCGTCGTGCAGGACGCGTTCGAGATGATGTGGTGCTGCTCGGAGTCGTACCGGTCGTCGTTGACGCCGAGGACGATCGTGATGTCCGGATCCGTGGCGGGAGCGGAGATGACGACCTTCTCCGCGCCGGCAGCGAGGTGCTGGGACGCGCCGTCGCGGTCCGTAAAGAGGCCGGTCGACTCCATGACGACGTCGACGCCCATGTCCTTCCACGGGAGCGCCGACGGATCGCGGTCCGAGAGCACCCAGACGGAATTTCCGTCGACGGTGATCGCATCCGCCGAGTGCTCGACGTCGTGGTCGAGCACGCCGAGAGTCGAGTCGTACTTGAGCATGTGCGCGAGGATCTCCGGCGGGGCCAGGTCGTTCACCGCCACGATCTCGAACCCGGGGCTCTTCTCGAGGTACGCGCGGTAGAAGTTACGCCCGATCCGGCCGAAGCCGTTGATGCCCACTTTGGTCGCCATCGCGCCGAGTCTAACCACCCATCCGGGGGATGGGCCACGGACAGCCGGATCCTAGTCTTGAGGCCGACGAATGAAGCCTGCGGCCTTCTTCGCGCTCCTCTGCGCCTGCCTGGCATTCGCAGGCACGTCCCAGGCCGCGATCGGCGTCGGGGTCGCCGACAACACCGTGCTCGGCAGCCCGGACGGCGGCTCCGCCTACGTCGGGGTGATGAACGACATCGGCCTGCGAGAGCTGCGGCTGCCCGTGAAGTGGGATCCGGCGCGGCCGACCGAGATCGACAACCGGCGCCAGATCAAGGCGCTCCTGCCGGTGGCGGCCGTGCGCGGAGTGAACGTCGCCTTCTCCATCCAGCCGGGGACCGCGACCGCCGCCACCGCCTCGCCCGAATCAGCGAGCCGGTTCGTCGCCTTCGAGCAGCTCGTCGCGCGCACATTCCCGACCGTGACGGACATCATCGTCGGCAACGAGCCAAATCAGCCGTACTTCTGGCAGCCGCAATTCGACGTGCAGGGGCGCAACGTCTCTGCAGGTGCGTACGAGGCGCTGCTCGCGGCGAGCTACGACGCGCTGAAGGCGGTGAATCCGCAGATCGACGTCATCGCCCTCGGGCTCTCGTCGCGGGGGAACGACGATCAGCGGGCGTCGGGGAACGTCTCGACATCTCCGGTCAAGTTCATCGCCGGGATGGGTGCCGCGTATCGAGCGAGCGGTCGGACGCTGCCGCTCATGGACGAGCTCGCCTATCACCCGTATCCGCGCCGCGACACGGATCCCCTCACGGCCGGAATCCTGTGGCCGAACGCCGGCGCGACGAACCTGGACCGCGTCAAGCAGGCGGTCTGGGACGCGTTCCACGGCACGGCTCAGAAGACCTTCGAGGACGGCCTGCGGGTTCGACTCGACGAGGTCGGATGGCAGGTGGCCGTTCCGCGGCGGACGCTCAACTCCTACTTCGGCGCCGAGACGGTGAGGCCGACGACCGAGGCCACGCAGGCCTCGATCTATGCGTCGCTGGTGCGTTACGAGGCGTGCGACCCGAGCGTGGATGCGCTCCTCTTCTTCGGCCTGCGGGACGAGCCGAACCTCGCGCGCTGGCAGGCAGGACTGATGCGGGCCGACGGGTCGGTTCGACCGTCGTACCGAGCGGTGCAGACGGTGCTCTCGGAAACCGGCGGGAGGTGCGTCGGGAAGATGCGCGTCTGGCGGCACTCGACCACCGTGCAAGGCGCGTCGGCGGCCTTTCCGAGCGGCCGGCGACTGCCGCCACGTGTTCGCTCGTGGGCCTTCACGGCGACGGCCGGCGAGGACACGCGCTTTCGAGCGAGCGTCTACCGCCTGCACAAGGGCCGGCGACCGGTGCGCGTCCTGTCCGAACGTGGCCGCATCGAAGCGCATGTAGCGCGCGCTGGTGCGCTTCCGCTCGCGCCGCCTCGCGCCGGGCAAGTACGTCTATTCGATCAGCTTCAGAGCGGAAGCGAACCGAGACCGCAGGCTGCGCCTCACGAGCCGCCGCTTCATCGTCCATCGTCCCCACTAGCCATGTCCGGTGTCTGACACCGGGACATGGGCCGAATGAGAACGCGCCACGCCACGAGAGAGGCGGCGGGCCGCGTCGTCATCGCTTGCGATGACGACCTAGAGCGGATGCGGGCTTTGCCCGCGTCCGCGTCTTAAGCCCTCCGGCCCGCCGCCTTGCCAGCTACTAGACGATGCCGGCAGCACCGACTCCGCGAGACAACGCTTCTCGGCGAGACGAAATAAAGGCGGCGGGCCGGAGGGGAAGCTCCGAGGACGACCTCCCCCTCCCGTTGAACCGCGCTCCGGACCTTGGCGACGGACGGGGTCTGAATCCATCGCCGGACGAGCACAGACCCGCCGCGAATCGCAGTATTACTCACCCATTCACGGCTCTACAACCCGGCGAGCCGGACGAGACTCGAAAGGCGCCGCTGTACGGCGGATTTCGTCGCAGGCGGACTGCAGCGAAGAGCAAGCTCGCGAAGCGAAAGCGCGGGATAGCGAACGCGCAGCCGGGCGATCTCCCGCAGCTTCGGCGGCAGCGAGCCGAGCCCCCCGCCGCGCTCGAGCAGACGCACCGCGCGGATCTGCTCCTGGGCCGCGCGGCTCGTGCGCACGAGGTTGGCGTGATCCGCGTTCGCGAGCCGGTTCGCGCGGGCCTTCGTCGCGCCCATCACGACCTGCTCCTCCAGCACGAGCACGGCATCGCTCGCCCCCGCCGCGGCGAGTGCGTCTGCGATCGGCGCGCTCCCCTTCGCATACGCGACCGCGTGGCGTCCTTTGTCAAGGACGCGTAGCTGCGCGCCGGCGCGGTCCGCGACCGCGGCGATGAACTCCGCGCCCTCGACCGTCGCCGTCCGCACCTCCAGGTGTGGCGACCTCGGCCCCGAGAGCGTTCCTCCGCCGAGCAGCGAGCCGCGCAGGTACGCAGCCCGGCAGCATGCTCGCGCGACCACACGCTTCGGCGGCCGCTCGAGGGGCGCACGGCGAGCGCCGACGACGCCCGCCTCCTGGAGCACATCGAGCGCCCGGCCCGCACCTTCGACATGCAGCTGGTAGCGAGTCTCCCGGCCGAACGCGCGCCGCTGGTACGTCCGGATCTCCGACGTCACGCCGAGCTCCCGGAGGAGGCTGAAGGCGCGGCGCGCAGCCGCGGGGCTCGCGAGGTCGAGGTGCAGCCCGATCTCCCCGCGCCCGCGAATGTGCAGGCTCCCGGCCGTGTGCGCGAGCCCGGAGAGCTCCGCGAGCCGGTCGCAGTCCCGCTCCGGCCTGATCCCGGCCAGCTCGGTGCGCAGCTCCTCAGACAGCGGCACCTTCGAGCTCCAGCAGCCGTCGCTTGTATTCGACGCCGAGCGAGCCGTACGAGCCGAGCCCGTCGGCCGCGACGACCCGGTGGCACGGGAACCACGATCGAGAAGCGGTTGCGCGCGCAGAACGATCCCGCGGCACGCTGAGCATTCGGACGTCCGGCGAGCGCGGCCAGCTCCCCGTACGTCACCGTCTCGCCGCGACCAACGCGCCGCAGCGCCCGGGTCAACTCGAGCTCGAACTCGGTCGCACCGTCGAGCTCGATCGACACGTCGAGGAAATCGTCGGGCTCGCCGGCGAAGTAGCGCACGAATCGTTCACCGAGCGGATGGCCCCTCCCGCGCTGCTCGACCGCCGGACGAGGAAGCTCGTGATGCAGCAGCCGGTCCCCTTCGAGCCAGATCTCTCCGACACCCCAGCCTCGCGCCTCGTAGCTGACGTGCGTTGCGGACATGCCGGGAATCGTAGAATCAAGCCGATGAGCGCCCCCGGCATCTTCCGACCGCCCGCTCCCACGAACGAACCGGTCAAGGACTACGCGCCGGGCTCGCCGGAGCGCGAGCAGCTGCGCCGCCGGCTCGACCAGATGCAGGCCGAGCGCATCGAGCTGCCGCTCGTGATCGGCGGCGAGGACGTCACGACCGGGACGACCGCCGAGGTCGTGATGCCGCACAAGAAGAGCCACGTCCTCGCAGACGCGCACCAGGGCGGCCAGGCCGAGGTCGACCAGGCGATCCGCGCCGCCGCCGATGCGTGGGAGGACTGGTCGCGCCTGCCCTGGGAGGAGCGCGCAGCCGTCTTCCTCCGCGCAGCCGAGCTCCTCGTCCGGCCCGTGGCGCGCGACGCTCAACGCCGCGACGATGCTCGGCCAGTCGAAGACCGCACACCAGGCCGAGATCGACGCCGCCTGCGAGGTGATCGACTTCTACCGCTTCAACGTCGAGTTCATGACGCGGATCTACGAGCAGCAGCCGGTCTCGAGCCAGGGCGTGTGGAACCGGATGGAGTACCGGCCGCTCGAGGGCTTCGTCTTCGCCGTCTCGCCGTTCAACTTCACCGCGATCGGCGCGCAACCTGCCGGCGAGCGCGGCGCTGATGGGGAACACGGTCGCTCTGGAAGCCGGCCGTCGAACGGCGTCCTACTCCGCGCACTTCCTGATGCAGCTCCTGCACGAGGCCGGCCTCCCGCCGGGCGTGATCAACCTCGTCTACGGGCCGGGCGCGTCGATCGGCGACCCCGCGCTGGCGAGCGAGCACCTCGCCGGCGTCCACTTCACCGGCTCGACCGGCGGTCTTCAACTCGATGTGGAAGACGGTCGGCCCGAACATCGCGTCGGGCACGTACCGCAACTACCCGCGGATCGTCGGCGAGACCGGCGGCAAGGACTTCATCGTCGCCCACCCGTCCGCGGACGTGGACGCGGTCGCGACGGCGATCGTGCGCGGCTCGTTCGAGTACCAGGGCCAGAAGTGCTCGGCCGCCTCGCGTGTCTACGCGCCGTCGAACCTCTGGCCGGAGCTTCGCGAGCGGCTCGCCGAGGAGGTCGCGCAGATCAAGATGGGCGACGTCGCCGACTTCGAGAACTTCATGGGCGCGGTCATCGACGCGAAGTCGCTCAAGACGCAGAAGGAGGCGATCGACGAGGCGCGCTCGCACGACGAGACCGAGGTGCTCGTCGGCGGCGGCGTCAACGACGACGAGGGCTTCTTCGTCGAGCCGACCGTGATCGAGACGCGCGATCCGGATTTCCGGCTTCTGCGGGACGAGCTCTTCGGGCCCGTCGTCACGGCCTACGTCTATCCCGAGGGCAAGTGGGAGCGACACGCTCGAGCTCGTCGACCGCACGGCTCCGTACGGGCTCGACCGGCGCCGTCTTCGCCGACGACCGCGCGCGCATTGCTGGAGGCCGAGGACGCGCTCCGGTACGCGGCGGGCAACTTCTACGTGAACGACAAGCCGACCGGGGCGGTGGTCGGGCAGCAGCCGTTCGGCGGCGGGCGTGCGTCGGGCACGAACGACAAGGCCGGCTCGATGTGGAACCTGATCCGCTGGGTGAGCCCGCGGACGATCAAGGAGACGTTCGTCCCGCCGACGGACTACCGCTACCCGTCCATGGCGCCCGACCGCGACGGGAGCGACGGCACGCGGTAAGGCGGGCCGCTGCGGCGAACATACGCAGCATCCGTGGCGGTGCCGTAGAAGCTGTTTCACGAGATCTGGAATGCGACGGACGTCTTCCGGGACCGGCTCGGCGAGCTGGCCTGGGGTTCCCTGGCGCTCGGGATCATCTGCCACATCCTCCGTCTGCTCGCGGTCAGCCGCGCCTGGCGCAACATCATCAAGGGCGCGTACCCGCAGACTCGCTGTGCGCTGGCGCTCGATCGTCGCGTCCATCTTCGCCGGCGTCGGCGTCAACGCGATCATCCCGGCCCGCAGCGGCGACGCAGTCAGGGTCGTGCTCGCCAAGCGCGCCGTCGAGGGGAGCAGCTACGCGACGATCGCCTCGACGCTCGTGCTGCTCAGCCTGTTCGACTTCGTCGTCGCCACGTGCTTCGGTCACCTGGGCTGCGGTCACCGGTCAGCTGCCGAAGGTGCTCGGCCCGTCATTCGACTTCGGCTGGGTGTTCCACAACCCCGGCACGTTCCTGAAGGTGGTCGGGGTCGTCCTTGTCGTGGCGACCGTCGTCGTGCTCTGGTACGCGGAGCGGATCGGCGACTTCCGCCGGCGACTCGCACAGGGCTTCGCCATCCTTCGCGACCGGCGCGCGCTACCTCCGCCAGGTCGCGTTCTGGCAGGCGATCGACTGGAGCTTCCGGCTTCTGGCGCGTCCTCTTCTTCCTGCGCGCGTTCGGCGCTGCCCGTGACCGTGCACAACGCGCTCCTCGTCCAGGTCTCCGCGGGGCTCGCGGCGCTCCTCCCGATCAGCCCGTCGGGGATCGGGACCGAGCAGGCGTTCCTGCTCTACCTGCTTCGCGATCAGGCGTCGCCGCACGGCGCTGCTCGCGTTCAGCGTGGGCATGCGGATCACGATCATCCTCGTCAACCTCGCGCTCGGCTTCACGGCGCTCTTCGTCACGCTGCGGACGGTGAACTGGCGCGAGCACCGTAGCGCGACTCGCCCCGATCGCACGCCAGCGCCCACCTGCGGCCGGGGTCAGACCCCGCTCCAAATGTGTGCGGTAACCGTCACCGAACTGTGTCGCGCCGCTTGGTGGTATGGCTTTCCGACGCGGTTCGACCCGAAACGCTGTGGACGAGTTGTAAAGGGGTCTGACCCCGGTCAGGCGCGGCCGGCTTTGTGGAGCTGCGCGTAGATCGAGCGCGCCGTCTTCTGCGGCATCCCGGCCACGCCCTCGAGCTCCTCCTGGCTCGCCGCGAGGAAGCGCTCCGCGGAGCCGAAGTGTCGGAGCAGCGCGCGGCGACGAGCCGGCCCGACGCCCTGCAGCGTGTCGAAGATCGACTCCCTCGCCTTCGAGTCGCGCCGCTGACGATGGAACCCGAGCGCGAAGCGATGCGCCTCGTCGCGGATCCGCTGCAGGAGCTGCAGCCCGGCCGAGTGCCGGTCGAGCACGATCGGCTCCGGACGGTCCGGAACGAAGACCTCCTCGTCGCGCTTCGCGAGCGAGATCACCGCCACGCGCGGCAGGTCGAACGCCTGCATCGCCGCCAGCACCGCCGACAACTGACCCTTGCCCCCGTCGACGACCACGAGATTCGGCGTCGCCGAGAACGACTCGTCGTACTCCACGTCCGCCACGTCGCCCATGCCGGGCGAACCGACGCGAGACCACCTCCGCGAGCGCCGCGAAGTCGTCCTGCCCCGCCGCTCCCTTGATCCCGAACTTCCGGTAGTGCGCCTTCTTCGCGACCGCGTCCTGGAAGACGACCATCGAGCCGACCGGCGAGGACTCCTGGATGTTCGAGATGTCGTAGCACTCGATCCGCAGCGGCAGCGCCTCCAGGTTCAGCGCCTCGCGCAGCTCCTCGAGCGCCTCCACACGACGCAGCCGCGTCTGCTCCGCCACCGCCGCATCCGAGGCGAGCGCCAGCCGTGCGTTCTGCGTCGCCAGCTCCTGGAGCCGCCGCTTCTCGCCGCGCTCCGCCGCGCGCACCTCGACCCGCGACCCCCTGCGAGCGGTCAGGAACTCGGCCAGCGGAGCCGTGTCCCCGACGCCCCGCGGAACGACGACCTGCGGCGGAACGCTCGGCGCGGAGCCGTAGTACTCGAGGATGAACGCCTCGAGCATCGTCGGCAGGTCCTGCCCCTCGGCGTTCTCGAGATGGAAGCTGTAGCGGTCGATCAACTTCCCGTCTCGCAGCGGGAAGACCTGAACCGCGGCGCGATCGCTCCTCGGCCGCGATCCCGAGCACGTCGATCGTCCCGACCGCCCGCTTGTCGGCCGCCTGCCGCTCGGCGAGGTGCCGCACCGAGAAGAGACGATTCCGGTACCGCGCCGCCTCCTCGAAGCGCTCGTCCTCGGCCGCCTGCCGCATCTTCTCCTCGAGCTCGCGCAGGATCGGCCTCGTCTCGCCGGACAGGAACTCGATCACGCTCGTCGATCACGCGCCGGTAGTCGTCCTTCGACACGTACCCCACGCACGGCGCCAGGCAGCGCTCGATGTGGTAATCGAGGCACGGAATCCCGGAGTGGCGCCCCGGCTGCGGCCCCTCGCACGGCCGGTACGGAAAGACGCGGTTCAGGACGTCGAGCGTCTCGCGCACCTTCTTCGCGTTCGCGTACGGGCCGAAGTAGACGACGCCGCGCCGGTGCCGCTCGCGCGTGAACATGACCCGCGGGTACTCGTCCTCGACGGTGACCGCGATGTACGGGAACGACTTGTCGTCGCGCAGCCGGACGTTGAACGGCGGCCTGTGCCGCTTGACGAGGTTCTGCTCGAGGTGGAGCGCCTCGACCTCGGTGTCGGTCACGATCACCTCGAGGTCGGCCACCCGCTCGGGGAGTTGCGCGATCGTCGTCCGCGTGTCCGAGCCCGCCTGAAAGTAGCTCCGCACCCGGGGCCGCAGCGACTTCGCCTTGCCGATGTAGAGCACCTCGCCGCGCGCGTCGCGGAAGAGGTAGACGCCCGGTTTGGCCGGGAGCGCCTTCAGCTTCTCCTCGAGGTTCGGGACGCGGCTCGCCACGAGATCTAGGGTAGTGACGATGATCAAGGTGCTGCTCCTCGTCGTCGTGCTCGCCCTCGCGCTCGCCGCGGGAGCCTGGGCGCTCTTCATGCATTCCGACGACCACGGGCAACGGATCACCGTCGGAGCGCTCGAGGACGCCGTCAAGTTCCCCGATCCCAAGCTCGCCGACGAACGGGTCGCGTTCGCGAGCCGCGCGGGGTTCGACGCGCTCAACATCACGACCGCGTGGACGTCCGGCCAGACGCAGCCAGATCCCGCCGAGCTGCAGATCCTGCACAACGTCGCGAACGCAAGCCAGAGCCACCATCTGCAGCTCCTGGTCACCGTCTACGCGCCGCGACCGCGCTACGCCCCGATGACCGACGCGCAGCAGGACGTCTATGCGGGCTTCATGGCCACGCTCGCGCGCGACCTACCGACCGTGGACGGCTTCGCGGTCTGGAACGAGCCGAACCTGAACACCTTCTGGCTCTACCAGTACGACGCGGCGGGCAAGGACATCGCCGCTCCGGCCTACACGTCGCTCCTCGCGCGCACCTACGACGCGCTCAAGGCCGTCTCGCCCAAGATCAAGGTCTACGGCGGCAACCTCGCGCCGCGCGGCTTCGAAGACGCCGACTCCCCCAGGCCGACCCACTCGCCGACGCAATTCATCCGCGACATGGGCGCCGCGTATCGCGCCAGCGGCCGGACGAAGCCGATCATGGACGTCTTCGCGCTCCACCCGTACCAGACGCGCTCTGCGATCCCGCCGGGGCAGCCGCACACGGGCACGTCCCTCGGGTTCGGCGACTACGACAAGCTCGTGGCGCTCCTCGGCGCAGCGTTCGACGGCACCGGGCAGCCCGGCTCGAAGCTCCCGATCGCGTACACGGAGTTCGGCGTCCAGTCGCTGATCCCGCCGAGCGAGCTGGGGTCGTACACGAACGCCGACTCGCCGCTCGGCAAGGACGCGGTGCCCGAGAAGACGCAGGCCGAGTACTACGAGCAGGCGTTCGAGCTCGCGGCGTGCCAGCCGAACGTGATCGGCGTCTACATCTTCCACCTCTTCGACGAGTCCGACCTCAACCGCTGGCAGTCCGGCCCCTACTACACGAACACGAACCCGAAGTCGAGCCTCGAAGCGATCGCCTCGGCCGCGAAGAAGGCACGCGACGGGAAGCTCGGCGGCTGTTCGTAAGATTCAGGTCGTGGAAGGCCAGTACGTCGCGTACCAGTTCTTTCGGGTCGACCCGGCCTGGCGGCGCCTGCCCGTCGAGGAGCGCATGGCCGGAAAGGACGCGTTCACCGAGGTGATCGAGGACTGGGCCGCACGGATGACCACGCTTCGCGCGTACACGGTCACCGGCGTGCGCCCGGACAGCGACTTCTTCCTCTGGAAGATCACCGAGCGCTACGAGGACCTGGGCGAGCTCGGCGCCGCGCTCAACGGCACGCCGCTCGCCGGCTGGCTCGAGACGCCGTACTCGTACCTCGCGACGACGAAAGCATCCGAGTACACGCGCGCGCGCAAGCCGCGGAAGGTCGTCCCGAAGGGCTCGCCGTACCTCGTCGTCTACCCGTTCGTGAAGCTGCGCTCCTGGTACTCGCTGTCGCAGGAGGACCGCCAGCGGGCGATGGACGAGCACATGCACGTCGGGCACGAGTTCCGGACGATCGTCAACCACACGACGTACTCGTTCGGGATCGACGACCAGGAGTTCATGACCGCCTTCGAGTGCGAGGAGCCGGCGGACTTCATGCACCTGATGCTGACGCTCCGCGAGAGCGAGGCGAGCCGGTACACCGAGCGGGACACGCCGATCTTCGTCGGCCAGCACGTCCCGATCCGCGCCGCCCTGGACGCCCTCGACGGCGCCCGGACCCGCGTCGAGGCTTAGCCGTACGTGTGCTGATCCTTCCAGGCTCGCCACATGGCGAAGCCGGAGATGCCGACGATCAGCACGAACGCGAGCGCCGGCAGGCCCGACGGACGGTCGAGGATGAACGCGCCGATCGCGACCACGATCAACAGCGCTCCGCCGTAGAACGCGACCCTCGCACGCGTCGGCCACCCCTCGATGTCCTCGCGCCGGTCCCGCCAGAGCAGGTAGACGAAGAACGCGATCGCGAGGAAGAACGCGATCTGGGCGATCACATAGAGCGACGCGAGCGCGACGTAGAGGTTGAGCACGACGACGACGAGTGCGATCAGCGCAACGATCAGGAAGCCGCGCAGCGTCGGGTTCATCCGGGAGAACATCAGGCCGTCGTGTAGGCGCGTACCGCGAGCGCCGCGGCCACGAGCGTCGCGCCCGAGAACCACGCGAGCCGCTTCCGGGGCTCCTTCGGCGCGTAGAACCAGGGGCTGAGGACGGCCAGGAGCGCGAACGTCCCGTACGCGTAGTGGAGCTGCTCGGGCGCCCGGTGGTCGCTCGAAAGCAGGAGCAGGCCGAGGCCGACCTGAGCGACGAGCAGCGTCTGGCAGAGCGTCAGGAGATGGGCGAGCGTCGTCCCCGCGGTCCCGCGGCGGAAGTAGGCGATCCAGCCCCACACCGCGGACACGAGAGTGGCCCCGAGCACGAGGAACGCAACCGTGTGATGCGCCGTTAGCATCGAACCGTCAACTCTACGGGGGAGCGCAGATGATCGAAGAAGGCAAGCCGGCTCCGGACTTCGAGCTGGCCACAGACACGGGCGAGCGCGTCAAGCTCTCGGACTTCCGCGGGAAGCCGGTCGTCCTCTACTTCTATCCGAAGGACGACACGCCCGGATGCACGGTCGAGGCGAGCGGATTCCGGGACCAGTACTCGGAGTTCGAGCAGCGCGGCGCCGTCGTCCTCGGCGTGAGCCCGGACGACGAGGCGTCGCACGCGAAGTTCAAGGAGAAGTACTCGCTGCCGTTCACGCTCCTCGCCGATCCCGAGCACGAGGTGGCCGACCAGTACGGCGTCTGGGGCGAGAAGAAGTACGCCGGCAAGACGTACCTCGGCGTCTTCCGCTCGACGTTCGTGATCGACGCCGAGGGCAACGTGGCCAAGGTGATGCACAACGTGAAGCCGGACGGCCATCCCGACCAGGTGCTCGCGGCGCTGCCCTGATGGACGTCTTCAACCTGCACGGCGACGAGTGGAACCGAACCGAGGACCGCGACGGCTGGCGGTCGAAGGACGTCTGGGTCGGACACAGGCTGAACGCCGAGCTGATCGGCGGGAGCATGTACGAGCTCGAGCCCGGCCACAAGCTCTTCCCGTACCACACCCACCACGCGAACGAGGAGTGGCTCCTGGTCGTGCGTGGGCAGCCCACGCTGCGCACGGCTGACGGCGAGCAGGAGCTGCAGGAAGGCGACGTCGCGGTCTTCCGGCGAGGGAAGGACGGCTTCCACCAGGTGACCAACCGGACCGACTCGCCGATCCGCATCCTGATGGTCTCGACGCTGATCGCACCGGACATCGTCGAGTACCCGGACAGCGGGAAGGTCGGTGCCAGAAGCGCAGACGGCGAGCGGATCCTGCTGAGCCGACCCGGGCCGATGCTCGACTACTGGGACGGCGAGGACTAGGGTCCTGGGGCGATGCGCATCCGGCTGCTCCTCATTGCAGCCGTCACGCTGACGGTCGGCTTCTCCGGCTCCGCCTCCGAGTCTCGAGCCCGACCCGACCCGCACACGGCGACGAGCTTCGGGCGCGGGATCTACACGACCGCCGGAGCCGACTACGCGCGCATCGCCGACCTCGGCTTCCGTACGGTGATCGTGAACCCGACGAAGACGCAGCTCGACCAGATCCGCGCACACGGGCTGACGGCCATGCTCTTCCTCGGCGGCTACGACAGCGCGACGTGCACGTTCGGCTGGTCGGACGAAACGGTCCGGGCCCGCGTGACCGCGATCAAGGACCACCCCGCGAGCACCATGTACTACATCGCGGACGAGCCGCACACGGCGAGCTGCCCGGACGCGGTACAGCAGATCCGCGCCCGCGCCCAGCTGGTGAAGAGCATCGACCCGACCGCGGCGACGGCACTCGCGGAGAACCGGCAGTCGGACGTGACCGCGTTCGCCAACGCGACGGACGTGATGATCCTCTCGACCTACCCGTGCTCGCATCTGAGCGGCTGCGTCCTGTCGAAGATCGACGCCGCGGTGAGCACGGCGCGCGCCGCGAACGTGAAGCACCCGTGGGGGGCGCCCCAATCCTTCGGGGACGACTACTACCGGGTGCCGACGCCCAGACGAGCTGCAGGCGCTCATCGACCGCTGGAAGACGGACGGCGTTCAGGGCTTCTTCACGTACACGTGGAACTGCTGCGGCGACCCGGAGATGCTCGCCAACCACCCGGAGCTGTGGGACACCTGGCGACGCGCGAACAGCGGCTTGACGCCCCAGGAGGGTTTGACGAAACATGGTCTGAGCCGCCGGGCCGCGCTGCTCGCCCCGAAACCGGGTCCTCAGTCGCCCCGGTAATAGCGATTACCGGGGCTCCCTGCGTCCACGGCCTCGGAACGATCATCGCACCCCTGCGACGAGCAACGTTCCGTCAAACCCTCCTAGGCAGGACTGCGCTCGAACTCGGCCAGCTCGTCCGCGGCCAGGTCCGCAGCCCTTCGGCGATCGTCTGCGATCTCCCGGGCGTCCGCGGCCGCTTCCTCGGCCCGCTCGGCGGCTTCCTCGGCCTGGTCCGCCTTGTCGGCCAGGTCGCGGGCGCGCTTCTCGAGGCGCTTGCGCTTCTTCTCCAGTTCGGCTTTCCGTTGGCGGCGCACCGCGAGCTCATCCGTCGGTGCGTCCTTCGGCGCCGGCCTGATTCCGGCGAGGGCGTCGAAGCCGGAGACCTGCACCTCGGTCGTCAGCCGCCCCGCCTTGAGCGCCGCCCGCTCGGGGTCCGTCAGCACGGCCGCGCCGAGCGTCGCCCGGATGCGCTCGAGCACAGTGCGCGTCGCCGGCCGCCCGCCTCCTCGAGGATCGCGGCTGCCCGCTGCGTGAGGTCACGGACCGATTGCCGCTCCTCGGCCTGCGCGGCCTGGAGAGCATCGGCGCCTCCGCCTGCGAGCGCCCGCTCCTGAGCCTTCCGCAGCCGCGTGCCCGTCGCGAGCAGCGCCTGCACCTCCTTCTTCTGGCGCCGTGCGAGCTGGTTGATCGTCCAGGCGGGAACGGTCGGCTTCACGAGCGCGGTCACCTCATCGGCGGCGTCGCCCTCGCCCTGCTTCTTCAGCCGCTTCGCAAGCTCGTTACGACGCGCCGTGAACTCGTCCAGCGGGAGCGCGTAGAGGCGTTCGATCTCTCGTTCGAGCGTGGCCAAAGCATGCGGAGTCTAGAAGCCTGCAGTCCCCTTTTGGCGTACGAAAGATCACCAGGCAGGGGGATGTGTCTGCTCGTCACTTCGTCGATGACGTGAGGACTGTCCCTACGGCGCTTCCGTCGGCGTCGATTCCTCCATGGAGGTCTGCACCGATGCAGAAGCTCTACAACTGGCTTACCCGTGAAGATGGTCAGACGATGGCCGAGTACGGCGTCGTCCTGGCTGTCATCACGATCGCGGTCTTCGGCGCGCTTGCCCTGCTCTCGGGCAACATCGTCAATGCGATGACCCGCGTCGCCGGCTACATCACGTAGTCCAGATCGAGCAACACCCCAGCGGCGTGGCTTGGGATCTCCGGATTCCGAGCCGCGCCGCTTTCGCTACCCCGGTACGCCGGCCCCGTGGCACGCGGCGTACCGTCAGAAGTCTCCTCCGACGGTCCACGCGGACATTGCACTGTTCCACGAGTCGACCAGCGAGGAATCGAGCGGTGCCGGAGGATCATGATGCTCGGGCGCCTGCTCGACTTCGGCACGAGTCAAGCGAAGCCAGACGTTGTGCTCGTCGGTGCTGACCCTCTCCACCGCGGCAGCCGGAACGACGTGGTGCGTCGCGTGGAGGTGATGGACGAGGCTGATGACGAGATAGCTCTCACCGGGTGCATAGCTCGCCCAGGAGACCTTTCCGGAATGTCCGTCGCGTGCCTCCACCCGAAAGCCCTTGATGCTGTCATCCGGCCCCAGCAGCCCGGCCGGAAACGACCAAAGAGCCTGCCTCTGTGGTTCGTGCTCGCTCATCTTTCCCGCCGGCGCAGCTCCTGCTCAGGGGAGATATGCGGATGAGAGGACTTGAACCTCCACGAGCTTTCGCCCACACGGACCTGAACCGTGCGCGTCTACCAATTCCGCCACATCCGCGCGCGCCGGAAGTCTAGCCGCGGTCCCGCGCTCACAATTTGCCCACGAATCGCGGGCACAATCGTCCCTCTCTACCATGTCCGAGCTGAAGCGGGTCGTCCTTCTATCCATCGTCGCCCTGGTCTCGGTGCCCGCCCTCGCGGGTGCCCAGTCACAGGCTCCTGACGCTGCCCGCGGACCGCTCGTCGAGGTGATTCTCACCCTCGATGCGGCGCCGCTCGCGCGCGGCGGCCACGTGCGGACGCTGAGCGCGGTCCAGGGCAACGTCGAGGCGGGGCTCGAGCAAACCGTGCCCGAGCTGACCGTGCAGCGGCGCTACTCGACCGTTCTCGACGGGCTCGCGGTCCGGCTTCCACAGAGCGAGGTCGACCGCCTGCAGAGCGTCGACGGCGTGACGAAGGTGTATCCGAACGTCAGCTACCACTCGCTCCGCACGACGACTCCCAGCTTCATCGGCGCGCCCGCGCTCTGGGGCCCGCAGCTCTCCAGCGCCGGCCAGGGCGTGAAGATCGGGATCATCGACGACGGCGTCGACCGCGTCCATCCGTACTTCCGCGCACGCGGCTACAAGATGCCCCGCGGCTTCCCGAAGGGGAACAAGCGCTTCACCGACGCCAAGGTGATCGTCGCCCGTGCGTTCCCGCCGCGCTCGCCCAAGTGGAAGTACGCGGCACGCCCCTTCGACCCGTTGAACTCGGAGCACGCGACGCACGTCGCCGGGATCGCGGCCGGGAACTACCGCACGCTGGCCAGGAGCACGCGCGTCTCCGGCGTCGCACCGAGGGCGTACATCGGCAATTACAAGGTGCTGACGGTCCCCGACGGCGACTTCGGCCTCAATGGGAACTCCGCCGAGATCGTCGCGGGCATCGAGGCCGCGGTCCGGGACGGGATGAACGTGATCAACCTCTCGCTCGGCGAGGCCGAGATCGACCCGAGCCGCGACATCGTCGCCCGAGCGCTCGACGGAGCTGCGGCGGCCGGTGTCGTGCCCGTCGTCGCCGCCGGCAACGAGTACGAGGATCTTGGCGGCGGCTCGGTCACGTCGCCGGGCAGCGCGGCGAGCGCGATCACCGCCGCGGCCGAGAGCGAGAGCGGTCCGTTCATCTCGTCCTTCTCCTCGGGCGGGCCGACGCCGTTGTCGCTCCGCATGAAGCCTGACGTGACCGCGCCCGGCGAGGACGTGCTCTCCTCCGTGCCTCGGCGCGCGGGCCTCTGGGCGCGGTTCAGCGGGACGAGCATGGCGGCGCCGCACGTCTCCGGAGCCGCGGCCCTGCTGCGCCAACGCCATCGCGCCTGGACGGTCGAGCAGATCAAGTCCGCGCTCGTGCTGACCGGGAAGCCCGTCCTCGGGCCCAGCGGCGCCGAGGCCGACACGACCCGTGAAGGCGGCGGGACGATCGACCTCGTGCGCGCGGACCGGCCGCTCGTCTTCGCGTCGCCGACGAGCCTGGCGTTCGGCTTCGTGCGGCCGGGCGCGTCGTCGGTTCGACAGGTCGCGCTCTCCGATGCCGGGGGCGGCGCGGGCGAGTGGACCGTGAGCACGACGCTTCAGCAGCCCGCCAACGGCGTGACCGTGTCCGTGCCGCCGGTAGCCACCGTTCCGGGCCTGCTCGTCATCACCGCAACCGCGTCACCCGCGGCGGCCGAGGCCGGGCACACCGGCTTCCTCGTCCTCCAGCGAGGCACGGATCGAAGGCGGATCCCGTTCTGGTTCCGTGTCGCCGCGCCCAAGCTCGGCCTTCAGCAGACGACCCCGCTCACGCGGACGGGCACGTATCAGGGCGATACTCGTGGGCGCCCGGCGCTGGTCGACTCCTACCGCTATCCGGACGACGCGCGGATCGTCGGAGTCGAACGCACCCTGTCCGGTCCGGAACAGGTCTTCCGCGTGTCCGTGACCGGTCCGGTCGCGAACTTCGGCGTCGCAATCATCCGCGACGCCGGGAACCACGAGCCTCGGGTCGTGCGCGCGGGCGACGAGAACCAGCTGGTCGGCGAGATCGGGCTCCCGTTCAACGCGAATCCGTACCTCCCCGCGTACGGCACTCCGATGCCTGTCTCGGGAGCGGTCCTCCCCGCTCCGGGCGACTATGACGTCGTCTTCGACAGCGGCACGCCCGCCGGGGCGGGTGCATTCACATTCCGCTTCTGGATCAACGACACGACTCCGCCGCGCCTGAGGCTGATTTCGACCCGCGGCCGCCGGCTGCGTGTGCGCGCCGTCGACAGCGGCGCCGGGATCGACCCGCGCTTCGTGCACCTCTCGGTCGACGGCGATGCGCGGACGGCGCGCTACGACGCGGGCCGAAACGAGATCACGGCCTCGCTGAAGGGGCTCCGGCGCGGGCGCCACAGGCTCACGCTCCGTGTCTCGGACTACCAGGAGCCGAAGAACATGGAGAACGTGCCGAAGATCCTCCCGAACACGGCCCAGCTCCACGCCGCGTTCCGCGTGCGCTAGCCCGCTTAGCTCAGGTCGCGGTCGCGCTCGTTCGTCGTCGGCAGCTGCGCGAGGTCGCGCTCGACGCTTGCGGCGAACTCGTCAGGGTCGTCCTCGGTGCTCAGGAGCCGCAGCTGAGCCTTCCTGCGGCGGCGCGAGCGCGAGCGGCGGCCCTCCCACCCGAACCGGGTGGTCAGTCGAGGCCACTCGGCAGCTACGAGAACTGCAACGGCACAAGTGAGCAGAGCGATCCAGAGCCAGCCCACGGCTCAATTGTACCCACCTCTGGAAGCTTCCAGAGAGGCAGGAACGGGACGTCCCGGGCGTACGTGACGATCAGTGTGGCCGCCGCGGCGGCCGCGGGCTACGGGCAGACCCGGACCCAGTCCGTGTAGCAGAGGTCGCGACCGCCGCCGCCGGTCAGACGGTCGTTTCCGCGGCCGCCGTCGTGGGCGGCCATGAAGTCGTTCCCGCCGCCGCCCTCGAGCACGTCGTGGCCGGCGCCTCCCTTGAGGAAGTCCTTGCCCGCGTTGCCGATGAGAACGTCATCGCCGGTGCCGCCCAGGATCCTGTCGTTGCCCGGCCCGCCGATCAGCCGGTCGTTCCCACCGAGGCCGAAGATGACGTCGTCCCCGCCGAGGCCGCAGATCACGTCATTCCCGGGCGTTCCGTGCAGGAAGTCGCGCTCGTCCGTGCCGACGATGGTGCAGCCGGCGTTGCGGACGCCGCGGGGCAGGGCGTTGGCGCGGTAGCTGTGTCCCGCCGGGACGCTGACGTCGACGTTGCGGACGAAGTCGTGCACGAGCACCACGCCCTGGACGACGGTGATCCGGGTCGAGCCGCAGAGATCCTCGGTCAGCCACTTCGTCCCGCGCACGGTCGCCGACGAGTACCGGCCGCGAGTCCTGAAATGTCCCTTGCCGCTCCCCCAGAGGCGGCGCTGAGGGCGCTTCTTCGCCAGGGTGCGGAACGAGGACACGCAGTCGAGGAAGTTGCCGCCCTGGAGCCGCAGCTCGCCGAGCGCCTTCGGGCCGGGCTGCTGGACGGTGAAATCGCCGTCGTAGAACTCGCTCGTATCGAGCGTGACGCCGCGCGCGACCGTCACTTTCGCGACGCCGTCGGTCGTGTCGACCTCGGTCCCGATCGGCACCTGCGCGGCGCCCTTGAGGTGGACGGTGTCCTCGGAGCTTGGCTCCTTGAAGAGGACCGTGCCGCTCGCGAGAGACAGGTTGGCGGTCGACCCGGGGGTCGGAGGCGGAGGCAGGAAGTCCGCGTTGACGGACTTGGCCGCGTCCATGCTCACCGTGCAGGTGCCTGTGCCTGTGCACGCGCCGCTCCACCCGCCGAGCGTCCAGCCCGAGTCGGGATGCGCGACGAGCGTCACCGTCGAGCCGTTGACGAAGTCCGCTCTGCAGGTCTTGCCGCAGTCGATCCCGGACGGAATGCTCGAGATGCTGCCGTTGCCGGTCTTCGTGACGCTCAGCGGGTAGGTCGCGACGTTGACGGAGACTTCGGCAGTCGCCGTGCCGCCGCGGCCGTCGCCGACCGTGTACGTGAAGCTGTCTCTGCCCTCGAAGCCGCTCGCCGGTGTATAGCGGACGGTCCCGTCCGCCTGGATCGCGGCGGAGCCGTGCGGCGGCTGGGTCACGCTGTCGACCGTGAGCGCGTCGCCGTCCGGATCGCTGTCGTTGGCGCGGACGTCGACGTCGACCGACCGGTCACGACCTGTACGCACTGAATCGGCGACCGCCGTCGGGTTCCGGTCCTCGGCGTCGAACCGCGTCGAGCTCTCGAGCGCGACGCTCGCGCCGGGCGCAACCGTCGCGTTCCACTGCTGGCTGAGCGTGACGTCGTACGGCCCGTCCGCGACCAGATCGCCGTTCGCGTCGTTGAAGACGTGGCCGTTGTCACCGTCCGGGATCCCGTGCGCGCCTTCGATCACCGGGCGGTAGTTGAAGGGCTGGATCGTCCACTCGTCCGGCGTCTGATCGCTGCCGAGCGCGCCCGTGATCTGGAGCAGGACACGCGGGACGGCGGTCGTGGACGAGTCGTACTCCATCAGCGTCCGGCCGTCCGGAGCGCTCGCCGCCGCTCCGTCGTCCGTGCTCCCGTCGAAGCGCAGATCGCCGTCGAGGTGGCGGACGAGGTGCGTCGAGATGCCCGAGCTGCCCGTGTTCGTGAGCGTGTACGTCTGCCGGAGCGTCGAGCCCCCGAGCGTCACGGGCTCGAGCTCCTGCCGGACGTCGATCTGCAGGTCTCCGAGCTGCAGCCGGGTCGTAAGCGGATTCTCGGAGAGGAGCTGGACCTGCCCGTTGACGCAGTCGTCTGCGAGCATGCGCCCCGCGGTGCTCGAGTAGAGGTTCGACGTGTAGGTCGTCCCGAGCGGCATGAACCCGCCGGGCGGGTTGAAGATTGCGTCGGCGCCGGCGACCGCGCCTCGTCCGAAGGCGCCGAGCCCGTCCACCTGAACCCGGACTGCGCCGTCGGTGGTTGCTGGATCGCCGTTTTCGAGTGTGCGGACGATAGGCGTACAGCCCGAACCGGCTGGGGCCGCGCTTCCGAAGGATGTCGAGGCGGCGACGAGCGCGCCCGCAATGGCGAGCGCCGCAAGCAGGCCTGGACGGACGCGGCCTAGGGACAAATTGCGACCCCCTTCGTGCGGCACAGATCGGTCCCGGCTCCGCCGCGTAGGCGATCCGGTGGGGTCAGCCCGACGATGTAGTCGTTGCCGCGATCGCCCATGAGCACGTCCCGACCGGGCCCACCGTTCAGGTAGTCGTCGCCTGGACCGCCGGCGAGGCGGTCGGAGCCACTGCCGCCGTCCATGCGATCTGCGCCGTCTCCGCCGAGCATGCGATCGGCGCCCTTGCGGCCGAGCATGAGGTCCGCCCCGCGCTCCCCGATGAGAACGTCCTTGCCCGGGCCGCCCACGAGCCGGTCACTGCCGGCGCCTCCGATCAGCACGTCGTTCCCGCCGAGCCCGCGCAGCGTGTCGTTCCCGCCCAGCCCGCAGATCACGTCGCGGTGCGTCGTCCCGGTGAGGACGTCGCGCTTCGGCGTGCCCATGATCGTGCAGCGGAAGCCGAGGATCGTCCGCGGCTCCCGGGAGACGGGCGGCGCGGGTGGCGGTGGCGGTGGTGGCGGGGGCGGAGGTGGCGGAGGCGGAGGCGGGGCGGCGGAGGTGGCGGAGGCGGTGGCGGCGGAGGCGGTGGGCCTGCCGAATCGTCGTTGACGATCAGGCCGACTCCGGTGCCGTCCGCGACGGTCGCGTTCACCTCGTTGCTCAACTGCACGAGGAATGTCTCGTCGGGCTCGACCTGGGTGTCGCCGTTGACGGAGACGGACACGTTCTTGGTCGTCTCGCCGGGTGCGAACGTGAGCGTGCCGCCGGCGCTCGAGTAGTCGGACGGCGCCTGTGCCGTCCCGTCGGCGGTGTGCCAGTCGACGCTGACCGTCTTTCCGCTGGCGGTCGAGAGCGTGACCGGGAGCGTCGCCGTCGTCGTGCCCGAGTTGCCCTCGGTGACGCTCGTGTCCCCGACGGCGAGCCCGACCAGCGGGTCGTCGTCGACGATCGTGCCCGCGCCCTGGCCGTCGCCGAGAACGACATCGCCCGAGACGACGGTCAGGTTGACGACGTAGCTCTCGTCCGGCTCGTCGAGCGTGTCGCCGTGCACCTTGACGACGACCGTCTTGCTGCTCTGCCCGGGGTCGAACGTCAGCCGGGTGCTCATCGCACCGTAATCGCCGGGCTCGTGCGCCGTCCCGTCGGTGCTCGCCGCGTCGATGACCACGGTGTCGAGCGGAGGCTGCGAGATCGAGACGGTGAACACGGCGTCGGTCTCGCCCGCATCGCCCTCCTGGGTCGAGACGTCGTTGATGTTGACCGTCGCGGGGTCGCGCCTCGTGACGGTGATGCTGACCGTGGCCACGTTCGAGTCGGCCATGCCGTCGTTCGCCTTGAACGTGAACGAGTCGGGGCCGAAGTAGTGACGATCGGGGGTGTAGGTGCGCGTCGCGCCCGAGCCGGAAAGCGTTCCGTGCGCAGGCTGCGTGACGACCGCGTACGTGAGCGGGTCGCCGTCGACGTCCGTCGCGTGCAGCGGCACGTCCTCGGGCGTGTCCTCCGCCACCAGGGCCGAGCTGTCCGTGGCCACGGGCGGGTCGTTCACCGGCGCGACCGTCAGCGCAACGGAGGCGGAGTCGGCCCCGCCGTTCCCATCCGAGATCGAGTACGTGAAGCTGTCGCCGCCGTTGTAGTTCGCATTCGGCGTGTAGAGGACGGTCCCGTCGCCCTGCAGCACGGCAGTCCCGTGCGCCGGCGCGCCGACCGATGTCACGGACAGGGCATCGCCGTCGACGTCCGAGTCGTTCGCGAGCACTGCGACCGAGACCGCTGCGTCCTCGTTCACCGTCGCCGCGTCGTCGACCGCGACCGGCGGGTCGTTCACCGGCAGGACGGTGAGGGAGACCGTCGCCGTGTTCGAGTCGACCGTGCCGTCGTTCGCCTTGAACGTGAACGAGTCCGGGCCGTTGAAGTTCGGGTCCGGGGTGTAGGTTCGGCTCGCGCCCGAGCCCGAGAGCGCGCCGTGGACAGGCTGGTCGACGATCGAATAGGTGAGCGGGTCGCCGTCGACGTCGGTCGCGGGCAGAGGCACGAGCGCGAAGCTGTCCTCGGCGAGCACCGCCGAGTTCGGGCTCGCGACCGGCGGGTCGTTGACCGGATTGACGGTGATCGAGACCGTCGCGACATTCGATTCGTTGGCGCCGTCGCTCGCACTGAAGCTGAAGGTGTCGGGCCCGTTGTAGTTCGGCGCCGGGATGTAGGTCTGACTCGCACCTGAGCCGGCGAGCGTTCCGTGGCCGGGCGCGCTGACGATGGAGTACGTGAGCGGGTCTCCGTCGGCATCGGTCGCGACGAGGGCCACGGGAAGAGCCGTGTCTTCGTCCGTCGTCACGCTCTGTGGTGAGGCGACGGGCGTGCTGTCGTCGTCGATGATCGTGCCGACGCCCTGTCCGTCGACGATGTGGCCGCCGTTCGGGTTCGAGAGGTTCACGACCAGAACCTCGTCGCCCTCGTCCAGCAGGTCTCCGATGACCGGGACGGTGATCGTCCGGGTCGTGACTCCTGTCGGGAAGCTCAGCTGTCCCGACGCAGGGGTGAAGTCGACACCCGAGGTCGCCGTGACTCCCTGGGTGTCGTAGTGAACGCTGCTCGTCCCGTGGTCTCCGCTGCGCGTGACGGTGAAGACCATCGCGGTCGTTCCGGAGTCGCCCTCGAGGACGCTGGCATCGCCGATCGAGATCCGCGGGCTCTCGTCGCCGGTCACTTGAGCACCGCCGGGGCCGCCGATCGCGTTACCGCCGCTGGAAGCGCTCGCGTGGGCGCTCGCGAGCACGCCCAGGGCTAGGACCGAGAGGCCGACGATCGTCAGGACGCCCCGACCGTGAGATCGGCGCGCTATGCGCGCGAGTGCCGCAGTCAAAGGTCCCTCTCTTCCGCCAAGGCCGCCGCTGGTGGTTCCCCCGGAAGACTGTCAGTGGTTCAGAGCCGCGGCAATAGGTCTTTGGACCTATATTTTTAGACGCGCGGCCTATGACAGCTGGAAATGCCAGACGATCGCGGCTGGGCTCCCATGCCAGGCTGCGTTCGTCGCGGCCGGATCGACCGCGTTCAGCGACCAGATGTTCGGTGGCTCACCCGGGACGTGGTCGGCCGGGCGAGTCCCCTGGTGGAGGTCGGTGCCGTCCTCTCCGTAGAGCGGCGACGGCCTCCGCGGCTCCTCGCAGCGCCGAACCTGCAGCCCGAGCGGGAGCGCAGCGGCGAGGTAGTCGCTCGCGAGCCGCGAGTACACGGGCATGTAGCCGTACGCACCCTCGGGCCCGACCCGCACGAGCGGCAGGCCGATGTCTCCGATCAGCCCCCGCGAGTCGGAGATCACGAGCTGCCCGTTCGGTCGAAGGACGCGAACGAGCTCGGCGAGCACGGGCTCGAGCTCGGGCACGTGGCTGAGCGCGATCGCGCACACCACGAGATCGACCGAGTCGTCCTCCAGCGGGACGTCGTGCAGTTCGGCCTCGTGGAACGTGCCCGTAGGAATCTTCTGCCGCGCGCGTTCGAGCATCTCCGGCGAGGAGTCGACGCCGATCACCTCGTGGCCGAGCGAGGCGAGGTAAGCCGTGTGCCGCCCCGTACCGCAGGCCGCGTCGAGCGCGACCCCGATGGGAAGGCCGTCGAGGATCTCCCTCACGATCGGCTCCTCGATCTCGAGCAGCTGGTTCCCGGGCTCGTCGTACGTCGGCGCCCAGAGCGCGTAGCCCTCGCGGGTCGTGATCGGTCGGCTCTCGACGCCGTCGCCGAGCTCGTTCGCCCGTTCGAGCAGCGCAGCGACTGCGCGGAAGCGCTCGAGGGCGAACTCCCGGTCGTGTGCGCCTGAAAACGCACGCAGGAGCGCGAGGCCCTCGAGCCCGAGGAGGTACGCAAGCGGGTGCTGGTAGATGACGGGCGGGTTCATCCCGGCGTATGATTCCTGCCAGCTACGTCCAGCGCTCACCGGCCAAGGAGAGGCGATGCGCAACGCGTTCATATCCATCCACAAGTCCCCTGGGATCCAATTGGAGGAAATGACGCGTGTCGCAGAGAGAGCTCAACCTTGGAATCGTGGCGCATGTAGACGCCGGTAAGACCACCCTCACCGAGCGGCTTCTGTACGAAGCCGGCGTCATCGACGAGATCGGTAGCGTCGATGCCGGAACGACCCAGACCGACACCCTGGACCTCGAGCGCCAGCGTGGGATCACGATCAAGTCGGCCGTCACGTCGTTCGCGCTCGGCGACGTCCACGTCAACCTGATCGACACGCCGGGCCACCCGGATTTCATCGCGGAGGTCGAGCGCGTGCTGAGCGTCCTCGACGGCGCCGTGCTGGTGATCTCCGCGGTCGAGGGCGTGCAGCCGCAGACGCGGATCCTGATGCGCGCGCTCCAGCGGCTGCGCATACCGACGCTCCTGTTCGTGAACAAGATCGACCGCGCCGGAGCCGACGAGGACCGCGTGCTTCGGGCGATCTCGGAACGACTCGGGGCCACAGTCGTCCCGATGTCGGCGCCGGACGGGCTGGGCACGCGAGACGCGTTCGTGAAGCGTCTCGTCGACGACGCGGCGCTCCACGAAATGCTCGCCGAGAACGACGAAGCGCTGCTGGAGTCGTTCGTCGACGACGGGTCGAGCGTGCCGCACGGCGGCCTGCTCGAGCAGCTCGCTTCCCAGACGCAGCGCGTGCTCGTGCATCCGGCGTACTTCGGTTCCGCACTGACGGGTGCCGGCGTCGACGCCGTGATGACCGGAATCGCGGAGCTCCTTCCGTCCTCGACGGGCGACCTGGACGCAGCACCCTCGGCCTCCGTGTTCAAGATCGAGCGCGCGCCGAACGGAGAGAAGGTCGCCTACGTGAGGATGTTCTCGGGGACGATTCGCACCCGCGACCGGGTGAGCTTCGGCTCGGGTCTCGACGGCAAGGTGACGGCGATCGCCGTCTTCGAGCAAGGCCCGGCCGTGCCGCGCCAGGCGGTCGCCGCGGGCGGCGTCGCGAAGCTGTGGGGTCTCGCCGACGTCCAGGTGGGCGACCGCATCGGCGAGTCGGGCGCAACGGCAGAGCGCCCACAGTTCCCGCCGCCGACCCTCGAATCCGTCGTCGTGGCGAGCAATCCGGACGATCGCGCGCGCCTCCGAGCTGCGTTGACGCAGCTCGCCGAGCAGGACCCGCTGATCAACGTTCAGCAGAACGAGGTCCTGAACGAGGACTCCGTCTCGCTCTACGGCGAGGTTCAGAAGGAGGTGATCGAGTCGACGCTCGAGACCGACTTCGGGCTCGAGGTCGACTTCCAGGACCCGACGCCGATCCACATCGAGCGGCCACTGCGGACGGGCGAATCAATCGAGGTTCTGCACTCGGAGACGAACCCGTTCCTCGCCACGATCGGCCTGCGCGTCGAACCAGCGCCGGCCGATTCGGGAGTCGAGTTCCGACTCGACATCGAGCCGGTGACCGCACCGCTCTACCTCTACAAGACCCTCGCCAGCTTCTCGGAGCACATGAACCGCTACGTCCGCGAGACGCTGGTGGAGGGCCTTCACGGGTGGCGGGTGACTGACTGCGTCGTGACGATGACGAGCTGCGTGTACAGCGTTCCGGACGGGCCACCGTCGAAGCGTGGCCCGCTCAGCACGAGCAGAGACTTTCGGAGGCTGACGCCGATCGTGCTCATGCAGGCGCTCGAGCAGGCGCGGACAACCGTGTGCGAGCCCGTCGTTCGTGTGCGACTCGAGGTGCCGGCCGAATCCGTTGGAGCCGTCATCGCGACCGTGGGCCAATTGGGCGCCCCGGCCGAGATGGAGTCGCTGCGAGGGGACCTGGCCACGGTCGACACGGTCCTCTCGATCCTGGCGGCGCAGGATCTCCAACGAGAGCTGTCGAGGCTCACGAGCGGCGAAGGCGTGCTCGAGTCGTCATTCCTCGGCTACGAGCCGGTGAGCGGCGACCCTCCGCAGCGGCAGCGGACGAGCGTGAGCCCGCTCCACCGCGACGAGTACATGCTCGACGTCACCAACCGTCCGCATGGAAAGCGCCGGGCCGACGCGGGTCTCAGAAGTTGATGAGGACCTTGAGCGCCTCGCGCTCGTCCATCGCGCGGTACCCGTCGGGCACCTCGTCGATGCTCGCCACGCGGTCGAAGACGCGGCCGGGCTCGATCCTGCCCTCGAGGACGTCCGGCAGGAGCTCTTCGATGTAGGCGCGTGCCGGGGCAGGGCCTCCGGCGATGGCCACGTTCTTGAAGAACGTCTCCACGCCGTGCGGAACCGACTCCGACTGGGGAACGCCGACACGGCCGACGGTGCCTCCCGCACGTGCGATCTCGAGGGCCGTGACGGTCGACTCGTCGTGACCGACGCACTCGAGGACGGAGTGGGCGCCCAGGCCGTCGGTGAGCTCGCGGACCCGCTCGACCGCCTCGTCGCCTCGTTCGCTGACGACGTCCGTCGCCCCGAACTCCTCCGCCAGCGCGGTCCGAGCGGCATGCCGGCCGAGGACGATGACCCGCTCCGCGCCGAGGCGCCGTGCGGCAATGACTCCGCACAGCCCGACCGCGCCGTCGCCGACGACGGCCACGGTCTTCCCGGGGCCGACGCGGGCGGAGAGCGCGGCGTAGTGGCCGGTCGCCATGACGTCCGAGAGCGTGAGCAGCGACGGCATCAGCTCGTCGTCCGGTTCCACCGGCAGCACGACCAGGGTGCCGTCCGCCTTCGGAACGCGAACAGCCTCACCCTGACCGCCGTCCACGCCGTCGAGCCCGTACCGGCCCCCGTTGCAGGCATGCCGTGTGCAGCCCCTCCCGGCAGAACACGCACGTTCCGTCCGACCACACGAACGGTGTGACGACGAGGTCGCCGGGCTTGACAGTGCGAACCTCGTCGCCCGCGTCCTCGACGACGCCGATGAACTCGTGGCCCATGCGGCGGCCCGCCTCGGTCTGCTCCATCTGGTTGTAGGGCCAGAGATCACTCCCGCAGATCGCCGAGCGCGTGACCCGAACGACGGCGTCGGTCGGCTCGATCAGCCCGGGATCCGGAACGGTCTCGACCCGAACGTCCCCGGCGCCATACATGACAGTCGCGCGCACGAGACGGTTATACCCGTCCGGCCGCGTGCGTCAATCGAGCGTGCCGAGCCGCCGCTGGACGATCCGCAGCAGACGCACGACGTCCTCGCGGTGAAAGGCCTTCGGCGACGTCATCGCCTCGACGGTCGTGACGCCCCGCCCTGCCTGGGCGAGCGCGTACAGGTCGACGACGCTGCCCAGCTCGGTGTCGAAGCTGAAGAGGATGCCGACGGCTCCATCCCCCAGGTCGAGCCGGCTGCTGCGGACGTTCGTCGCTGCGACGTCATGCGTGGAGTTGAAGTTTTCCGCGAACGTGTTGCGCGCACTCTGGGTTGCCGCAGCCCGAGCGCTCAGCGAGAGCGACACCTTCGCCGCCTCTTCCGACTCGAAGGCGCTCACCTCGTTCGAGAGCGAGATGAGGGGCGTGCGACCGACTCTCCGGCCTCGCGTGCAGAACGAGCGCCGGAAGGTGAACCGCGGCGCGGTCGTTCTCGTGTATTCGCCTGGGTTGCACGTGATCCCGGACGGAAGGTCGTCGGGCCCGAGCGCGATCGCGGCGAGGTCGGGTGCTCCCGCAGGTTTGACGGGCTCCTCCGGTGCACGGCGGTCGGATGCGGCGGCGTACGCGGGGACCGGAACGGCGTCGCCGTTCGATCCGCCGTGGAGGGCGATCTGGATGCGCGAGTCGAGGGTGCCGACGAGTTGCTCGGCGAGGTCCGCCCCGTCCTTGGCGTCGACGCGGACGACCATGGCGGTGCCGACGATGCGGCCGCGTCGGAAGTGGACGAGCGTCCTGAACGTCTGATCGTCGCCGAACCTGACGGACTCGCGTACGCCGTACGCCTCATCCGCCGCCTTGACGGCGAACGGCTTGACCGCGCCGAAGTGGACGCCTGGCTGCGGCGACCGGTTCTCGAGCCTGTGCGCAAACGCGAGCCGGCCCCGCAATGACGTCCGAGCGGCCTTCGCGCTCGAGAACAGTTCGACGGAGGTCACGAACGCCTGCAGGCCGACGCCCGAGCGGATTGCCGTCTCAGAGGCGTCGTCGTAGACGAGCTGGTACCCGATGACGCGCCCCGCGCGTGCGAGCGAGGCTGCCGAGTCGGCCCGGTCCCACGAGCTCCGCGCCTCGCGTCGATTGTCGACCCAGCCGGAGTCCGCAGTGACCCGAAGGCCGGTCGGGAGCCCGCCGACGTCCCAGGCCGGCACCACGACCGTGTTGAGGCGAGCGCCGATCTGTTTCGAATCGGCGGGTGCTGAAGCACGCGTCGGGTCAGCCGTCTGAGATCCACAGGCTGGCAGAACGAACAGCAAGGCGAGCGCGGCGGCGGAAATCCTCACACTTGTCGTATCGGGCTGTGCGCCCCCGTCCTCAAGCCTCAAACGGCAGAGCGCTTAGACGGCGAGCACGACGCAGGCGTCATGTGAGGAACGCGCGATCTTCTCGGTGCGAAGGACGCGGCCTCTGGCATTGAGGACGCAGAGCGTTCCCGTCCCGAGACCGGGTGTGACGACCCAACCTCGGCCTTGCTGGACGTTGTACGACTCGTCGGGGATGCGCGTCAGCCGGAGAAGCCGCCCGTTCGCGGCGTGGACGCGGAGCGTTCCGCTTTCACCGCTCGCGTGGTACACGCGCTCCCCCTTGAAGGTGAAGTGCTGCGGTGGCTCGTCCGCGTGGATCCTCGCCACGAGCCGCCCGGTCCGTGCCGAGTAGAGCGCCACCTCGTTCACGTCTCCGGAGCTGACCCAGGCGTGTCCGCCGCCGGGCGCGAAGCCGACGTCGTGCGCCAGAAACGGCGGCCGGAACCGCCTGACGAGCCGTGGTCGGGAACGGTCGCGAACGTCGACGACCGCAACCTGCTCCGCCTTCGGACCGAGTGCGACCCAGAGCGTCCGGCCCGAGGGATCGATCGTGATGTGACGCGCGTGCGGCCCGACCGCGACGCTGCCGAGCACTCGGCCGGCCATGACGTCGAGCACCGCCACCTCCCCACGCTTCGCGTCGCTCACGTAGGCGTGGCGACCGTCCGGGTGACCGGCCGTGTACCGCGGCTCGCCGAACCCATGGAGGACGTGCGCGACGGAGAGCGACGAGTTCCGCACGATCGTCACCACCCCGATCTCCGAGTGAGCGACAACCGCGCGGCTCCCGACCGTCTCGATGCTTCTGGGCCGGGGAAGCGTCGGAACGTATCGCCGCACGCGGCCGGTTTCGAGGTCGACGGCGACGAGTCGGGACTCGAGATCAGCCGTTACGAGTGCGACCGCGCGTCCAGCCTCGATGTCGGCGAGCCCGCGAGGAGCGAGAGCGAGCGCCGCAGCTCCGGCGATGAACGCGCGACGGTCCACGTGAACAGATACGAATGCAGCCGCTCTCGAGGTCCATCGACCTGTCGCTAGCGACGTCCGACGACTTCACCCCCTTAGGGCGATGTCTTCGTGTGCCGCCAACAGTCAGTCTGAACCCTGGGGGAGGAGCGCATGACACAGAAGGAGACGGGTTCGTGTTGAAGCTGATCGGAATCATCGTCGCGATCGCCATCGGCGTAGCGGCGCTGTGGTTGCTCGTCGACAGGGCCATGTACCGATTTGGCGGCATAGGAGGCTTGATCTTCGGCTTCCTGCTCGTCTACTTGCTCTTCTACCTTGCAGACCGGCGGAAGATCAAGCAATCGGAGGACCTGATCGCTGAG
This sequence comes from uncultured Actinomycetes bacterium, assembly GCA_963812695.1. Classification (GTDB taxonomy): domain Bacteria; phylum Actinomycetota; class Thermoleophilia; order Gaiellales; family Gaiellaceae; genus VAXT01. The sequence continues at coordinate 133,083 of CAWEWD010000001.1, read as the reverse complement.
CGAAAGGGCCTGGGCTAGAAACCCGGAGTGCTCCTGTTTCGAGGCATCGTGGTGGCGATAGCTGCGCTGGCGCTCGTGGCCTGCGGCGGATCATCCGGCGACAACGCCTCTCCGCCGTCGACAACTACCGGCGCCACCACGTCCGGAGACGAGTCGTCTTGAAGGGCTGGGCCCAAGGTCTCTGCACCTCGGTCGCCGAGTGGCAGGCGACCACGAAGTCGACCGGCGCGAAGATGGCCAATTCGAAGGACGACTTCGCCCAAGGCGAGCAAGCCGTGACCTCTGCAGACGACATTCTCGTCTCGGGTCTTCATGGGCTCGGTACGCCGCCGGCTCCGGCCTCGACGGACGCGAAGGATGCAATCGACGGGCTCGTGACCAAGCTGGAGAGCACGGGCGGCGAGATCGAGCAGGCGGCCTCCGGGGTCTCGACCCAGAGCGAGATCGTGACGGCGAGTGCTCACGTCAAGGCCTTGATCTCCGAGATGAACAGCGACGTCTCCAAGACCGTGACCGAACTCAAGGCGCTTCCCGACAGCGAGGGGTGGAAGGCGGCCTTCGATGTCCCGTCTTGTAAGAGCGTGGCCACCGGCTGACGAGTCGCGCCGGCAGGCGGCGCTGTTCGCTGAGGTCTGTTGCCACCGCGTTGCCACCTGAGCGACCTTGTCCCCAAGGTTGAAAACAGAGGCGCTGTGGGACCGCCCCGTCCGTGAGGCTCGGGTGGGTAGAGACTGTCCGCTACTGCCTGGAAAGCACGGTCGCGGGTCAGACGGCGAGCGTGACCGAGCCGAACGGCGAAGTCGTGTTCAGCCGCTGCCAAAAGGTGTAACGGTCTCCCTCGGCGGGTCGGCCCATTCCGTGGACTGACCCCGCGTTGGCCTGTCGTCGCGGCGTCGCTCAGCGCTTCGGGCGCACGGTGATGCCGACCGGGCTGCTGGTCGTGACGGCGCCTCCGTTGTCGGTCGCGCGCGCGGTCAGCGCGTGGCTTCCGGACGGGACGTTCCTCCACGTGAAGGAGTACGGCGCGGTCGTGTCCTGGCCGAGCACCGTCGTGCCGTCGCGGAACTCGACCTTCGTGACGGTGCCGTCGGGATCGCTCGCCGTCGCGGTGACCGTGATCGTCGGCTTCCAGGCGAAGATCGCGCCGTCGGCCGGTGAGGTGATGCTCGCGGTCGGCGGGGTGTTGCCGCCGACCGTGATCGTGGACGCCGCGCTCGTGGTGGTGGCGCCGAGGTCGTCGGTGGCGCGGGCGGTGAGCGTGTAGGTCCCGGCCGCCACGCCGCTCCAGGTGAAGCTGTACGGCGCGGTCGTGTCCTCGCCGAGCTTCGCCGCGCCGTTGAAGAACTCGACCTTGGTCACCGTGCCGTCGGCGTCGGAGGCCGTCGCCGCGAGATTCACGGTGGCGGGCGCGGTGAAGGTCGCGCCGTCCGCCGGCTGCGTGAGCGTGACGGTCGGCGGCGAGTTGCCCTGGACGCTGACCATGCGGGCCACCGACGGCACGCCGTTGGCGTCGACGATGAAGAGCATGTAGAAGCCCGGCGGCGCGACGTTGGCGTTGGCCGGGGCGGTCGCCGTGAGGCTCGTCGCGCCGGCGGTGAAGGACAGCGGGATGTAGCGCTGCTCCATGTTGTCCGAGTGCGTGACGGCGCCGAGCCGGACGAGGGCGACCTTGCGGATCGACGCCGGGTCCGCGGTCGCGATCTCCATCGGCGCGCCGTAGGTCGTGGACGCCGGCGCGGCGTCGATGGCCGGGCGCGGCGCGAGCGTGCCGTCGGCCTGGAAGAGGTAGGGCGGCGAGAAGATCTCGGCGTTCTTGGCGAGATAGCCGACCTGGTCGCACGTGCCGCAGATCCCGCCGCCGGACGGAGAGGACGCGCCCGTCGGGCAGCAGCAGCGCGGTCGAGTGGTACTGGCGCGTGATCTGCATCGCGGCCAGCGTCCGCCACTGGCCGGTCGCGGGGTTCCACTGCTCGGCCGGGTAGACGCCGGCGTTGAGGTCGACGAGCGCGGCGCCCGAGGAATTGCCCCCGGTCGCGAGCACCGTCCCGTCGGCGAGCACGGTCAGGTTGTGCTGCCGGCGGCCGTAGGCCATCGGCGCCGTCGTCGAGACCTGCGGCGTCGCCCCGTTGAAGTCGACGACCCGCGCGTCCGTCGTCGAGGGGCCGCCGCCCGCGACGAGCATCTTCCCGACGTCGTAGAGCGCGTGACCGCCGTAGTCGCGGTTGATCGTGTCGCGCTGCCCGAGCGTCTGCCACGCGCCGGTGCCGGTCGTGTCGAGCGCGCGCAGCGTCTGGTCGGGGCCGGAGTAGAAGGCCCGGCCGTTCGGGGCGACGTCCATCCACGGATACAGCGGCAGGCTGAGCGACGCGGTGCTGAGCGCGCGCAGGGTGCCGGCCAGCGTCCGGACCTCGGGCGTGTCGACGCGGCCCGAGGTGATCAGCATCTCGCCGTTGCTCAGCGGCGTGACCGTCGGATACCAGCGCCCGGCCGCCATGTTCGGGCCCAGGCTCCACAGGTTCGTCGCGGGATCGAAGAGGTGCGTCTGGACGATGCCGTTGAGCTGCTGGTCCTTGTTCCCGCCGGCGATGAACATCCGGCCGTCGACGAGATGCGCCAGGCCGCTGCAGAAGATGTTGAAGCCGGTGTCGACGTTGACCGGCGTCTGGGTGCCCGTCGCCGGATCCCACACCGTCGCGCGCGTGTGGTCCTGCACCGGGTACGTCTCGGTCGCGTTGTCGCCGATCGAGTCGTAGGCGAGGACCTTGCCGTTCGGCAGCAGCGCGACGTGCACGCCGACGACCGGCCAGTCGACGACCGGACCCCACTGGCCCACGTCCTGAGGAGCCCCGGCGAGCGGCCGCAGCGGCCGCCCTCGCGTCGGGCGCCGTGACGGCGCGCGTGTGCGCGTCGAGCGCCCGCTCCTGCGCGGCCGTGTGCACGACCGCGTCCTCGGCCGCGTGGCCGGCGGCAGTCATGACCCCGTCGTGCGCTCCGGCGCCCGGCACAAATGCGCCAGTCGCAAAGAACGCCACAACCGCCAAAGCCCACCTGGCCGGTATCCGTAGTCGCCGCATGCCTATCTCCTTCAAGGGAAAACGCCTTCTCTGCACCAGACCTCGCGCCGAACCGGAGAGGTCGCCGCTGCCGCACGAGGTCTAACGCCACCACCACTATTGCACAGAATTACTAGGAATTGCGCAGAATCGAAAATCTTGCGCAAAAGGATGACTCGCCGGTCAGGTCAGAGTGGCCGCGTTCAAGCGGCGCGGAGTGTGCGGTTCCCGCATGGCTAGAGAGGCGAAACTCCCCGGGTTGGACGAACGCACGCCGCTACAGGCACCGGCCGGGTCACGACAGCCCCGCACCCGCCTTCATGCGTTTTCGTTCGTCGTGCTTCGCGCGTCTCGATGGAGGATCGTCTTACCTATCGGCCGGTCGCTGTGTCGGCTCAACAAGGGCCCACGACTTAAATTTGGAAACGGCCGCTCTGGGCACTCCCTTGAAGCTCGAGAAGGTCGCTCCGTCCGTCCACGTTTTCCCGAGCGCCGCTTCATGGGTCGTCGTGGGCTCACCGCCGCCCCGACCGGGACGATCGGGATCGCCAACGACGTCCTGGTCGAAGTTCGGCCACCTTGTTTCCGCATGCTGCGACCGGCGCGGCGCGGGTGCGGGCTCGCGACGTCTGTCGCCCGCGCGTCCGCCAACCGTGGATCGTCAGGATGTACTGCTCATCTTCGTGCCTCGCGGATGCCTTGCCGCCCGCTCGCATAGCGACCGGAGATCGTTGGCCCCGCCAGTCGTTCATCTCCCTTCTGAGCCGCTGATCGCGACCTCTGAAGTGGGTCGGTGAACAGGTATCGCTTCGAGCCGCTCGTGAAGTCGCTCTTGCATCCTCGCGTACCTGTCGCCTGGTTGCTCGGATAGTCAATGAAGCAAGGCTCGACGCGCCGCGACCGATGCTGAACGCGCATCCTCGCAGGGTGCCGTCGCGACGCGGATCGTGTAGTCATCGATCTCGGTCGCGTTGCGCTCCGAGACATCCTCCAGATCATCGACACGGCGCTCCAGCCGAGCATCGCAAAACCAGCGTGCCTCCGTGCCAGCGAGGTACGTCCCGAATCGGTTGCCTCGAGCGGCCTGCTTCTCGGTGATCTCGACTGGTGTGGAACTCCGATATTGAGGAGGCTGAGCCAGTACGGTGTGCATCCGGGTTCCGGCCAGCGGCAGGTATTGCCCCATAGCGCTCGGAGCCGGACCGTAGCCGCTGGCGTAGCTCCCCAGCCGTCTCGACAGCGTCAGGACGAGGATGGCAACATGGATCTATGACCCTCGGAACGCACCTGGCCATGCCGTGAGCGAGGCGAATTCCGCAGTCGGGCTGGCGGTCGTCCGTCTCACCTGGCTAACGCCTGTCCGAACCTAACGCTCCACGTTGAGTCGGATTCGAAGCGGCAGCAGCCTTACGACCCACGCCCTCCGTTGCCTGGCGTGGCGAAATCCTGAGACAGCACCGGGACAGCACCGCGTCGCTCTTCCCTTTCTCGCACACCTCGCCCGCGTAACCATGCGGCTCCCGTATGGCTAAAGAGGCGAAACTCCCCGGGTTGGACTCGAACCAACAACCCTCCGGTTAACAGCCGGATGCTCTGCCAATTGAGCTACCGGGGATCGGTGCTCGGCGGTCGCGAATTGTAGCGTCGCTCAGGCGAGCGCTTCGACGGCCTCGCGGACTTTCGCGAGCTGCTCCTGGAGGTCCTTCGTGCGTTCGAGATCGGCGTCCGCGAGCTCGCGCCTGAGCTTTCGTTCTCGCAGGCGGAGCAGCAGCTCCTTCCCGGTCGCTACGTCGATCGCCTCCGCCGCCGCACGTGCGTCGAGCTCGGCGATCAGCGGGACGAGGTCGGCCTCCTCCTCGGCGCCGTCGACGAGATGGGTGCGCAGCCGGCGGTGCAGCTCGTTGTCGAAATGGTCGGCGCTCATCTCGGCGAGCACGGGCACGAGATCCGCGTGGGCGATGCACCCGGCGAGCGCCTCGCGCTCGAGTCTCTCCCCCGCGTCGATCAGTCTCGGCGACGCCGCCGCGCCGGTGGCCGCGCTGCCGGCTGCCCGCAGTTGGATCGTCAGCCCGAACAGGTCGTTCGCGAGCCGCCACGCCTCGTGCCGCTCGGGCGAGTCAGGGATTCCGTTCAGAAAGTCCTGCACGCGCAGATATGCATGCTGCTTGTCGCGCTTGCGGTCCCACTCCAACTGCACGCGATGGACGGCGTACGCCTTCGCGGAAACGAGTCGATCCTCAAAACCTGCCGGGTCATCGGCGGGATCCTTGCCGCGAGGGAGCGCGACAACTCGGACATCGAATCCCTGCGACACCGCCAGCTCCATCCCGCGCAGCGTCGCCTCCTCGCCGGCGGAGTCCGAGTCGAAGCAGAGGAAGAGCCGCTGCGTCAGCCGCTTGAGCTCGCGCAGCTGGTGCTCGGTCAGCGCCGTCCCCATCGAGGCCACGACCGGATGCAGCCCCGCCTGGCGCAGCGCGATCACGTCCGTGTTGCCCTCGACGACGAGCGCCCGGTCCTCTTTCGTGATCGCCCCTCGGGCGAGATTGAGCCCGTACAGGACGTGCGACTTGTGGAAGAGCTCGCTCTCGGGGGAGTTCACGTACTTGCCGCGCAGCGGATCGTCCTCGAGGAGCTTCCGCGCCTGGAAGCCGACGATCCGGCCGCGCGCATCGGTGAGCGGGAACATGAGCCGCCGCTGGAAGTAGTCGGTGCCGCGACGCGTGACGAGGCCGGCGCCGGCGAGCTCCTCGCCGCTGAAGCCCTTCTCGCGCGCCTTCTTCGCGAGCGTCGCCCCGGCGGCCGAGAGGCCGAGCCGGAACTCGCGCGAGATCTCCTCTCCCAGCCCGCGCTCCGCCAGGTAGCCCTGCACGGCCTTGCCCGAGTCGGCCCAGAGCACCCGCTCGTAGAAGCCGGCCGCCTGGTCGAGCAGCGCGTAGAGCCGCTCCTTTCGCTTGCGCAGCGCGTCGGCCTCGGGCGAGGACTCCTCGTACTCGAGCTCGACGTTGAACCGGTCGGCGAGCCACTCGATCGCGCCCACGAAGTCGAGCCCCTCGATCTCCCGCACGAACGAGATCGAGTCGCCGCCGACGCCGCATCCGAAGCAGTGGTACGTCCCGCGGTCCGGCGAGACCGAGAACGACGGCGTCTTCTCCTGGTGGAACGGGCACAGCCCGGTATAGCGCCCGCCGACCTTGCGCAGTCTCGTGCGAGCCTCGACCAGGTCGACGATGTTGGCCGCGGCCTTGACCGCGTCGACCGAGGTGTCCTTGATGCGAGCCACTACAGGGCGGCCGCGTAATCCAGCGCGAAGCGGTCGGTCATGCCCGACAGATAGTCCACGATCTCGGCCGGCGAGTCACCCCGCTCGGCGAGGCTGTCGAAGATCCGCCGCACCGTGTCGCCCGCGCGCGTGTGCTCCTGCCTCGTCTGCGGCCCGAGGTAGACCTGCTCGAACATGAAGCTGCGCAACGAGAGCATCGCGGCGCCGACCTCCTCGCCCTGGACGATGTCGCCGGCTGCGTCGGACGACTCGACGAGGTCGTGGACGAGCGTGTCGATTCGCTTCGACCCCGTCGGGCCGAGCAGCGCGACCTCGTCCAGCGGCAGGTCGTCGGCGGCGAGGATCCCGTGACGGATCGCGTCGTCGATGTCGTGGTTGATATACGCCACGCGGTCGACGATCCGGACGATCTTCCCCTCGTGCGTCTCGGGCTCGCCGTCGCCCGTGTGCTTGAGGATCCCGTCGCGCACCTCCCACGTGAGGTTGAGCTGCTCCGCGATCCGCAGCGACTGCTCGTTGTGGCGGAAGCCGGTGCCGAACCGCTCGCGCATGCACTCATCGAGCGCCTCTTCGCCGGCGTGCCCGAACGGCGTGTGCCCAGTGTCGTGTCCGAGCCCGATCGCCTCGGTCAGATCCTCGTTCAGGCGAAGCGCCCTGGCCACCCCGCGGGCAATCCCGGTCGTCTCGAGCGTGTGCGTCATGCGCGTCCGGAAGTGGTCGCCGGCCGGGTCGATGAAGACCTGCGTCTTGCCCTTCAGCCGACGGAACGGCTTCGAATGCAGGATCCGGTCGCGGTCGCGCTGGAACGGCGTGCGCAGGCGGCATTCGTCCTCCTCGCGCGCGCGCCCGCGTGACTCGTAGGAGCGCACGGCCAGCGGGGAGAGCCACGACTCTTCGTGCTCCCGGATCCGGGCTTCGAACTCGCTGGCAACGGTGCTCTGGGCCACCGTCGAAGGCTACTCCGCGGCGCGGCCGGGCCGGCGTAGGCGCAGAACGAGCCAGCGGACGAACGCCGCCAGGCCGAAGAGGATGAGCCCGACCACGACGAAGAACGGCAGGTCGGACCAGCGCTCCTCGTCGAAGGCGAGGTCGACGAGCACCTCGGCGGCGCAGACGGCCGCAAGAATCCAGAGCGCACGCCGCCGCGGCAGGCGCTTCCACGCGACGACGATTCCGGCGACCACCGGAATTCCGAACAGGAGCGGGTAGTACACCGCGCCGTTGTCGAGGATCGACCCCAGGAGCAAGGGCAGTGAGGCTACACGGCGCAGTGGGCGGACAGGAAGCCGCCATCGTGCACGAGCTGCTCGTAGTCCGCGAGCCCGGTCTCGACCCGGTCGACGCAGCCGAGCCGCGTGCATTCGCAGCTGAGCGGGAAGAGCTTCGCGGGCTCGGCCGGCCCCTCGTCGGACGCGAGGTAGCGCTTGATCTGGTCGAGGACCATCAGGTTCTCGTCTCGCCGCAGCTCTCTGACGGTCCCCGGAGCAGGCTCAGTCTCGGGCACGACGAGCCGCTGCTCGAGCGCATCGCCGGCCTCCTCGTAGGCATCGATTTCGACCAGCGCGAGGCCGTGTTCGAGCGCACTGCTCCGGATCCGATCGGCGATCAGCTCGTTCCGACGCGTCATCTTTGCCTTCACGAGATCGGCGTCCGAGGTGTGGTCCGGCCCCGCGGACGGTCTCGCGTCCAGCAGCCCCCGCTGGAGCCGCGGCGTCGGCACGAGCCAGATCGCGGCTTCGGGTCGCGCGAGGAGCGGCGCGACGAGCTCCGGCAGGAGCTGCGGCCCCTCGGCCACGATTCCAGGCTCGGTCGGAAGCGCGCGGAGGTCGTCGAGGATCATCCGAAACCGGTCGCGCGAATACTCGAGGAAGTCGTCGGCCATCTCCTCCGGCTTCGGGTGGAGCCAGCGCTCGTCCATCGTCTTCGCAGCAAATGCCCGCATCGCCGGGTACGGACCGGTCTCCGCTCGCTCGGCATGCGAGTACGTGAACGCGTCGACGAAGTAGAGGCGGAGGCCCGTGCGGTGCGCGAAGGCGCGCGCCGCCGTCGACTTGCCCGCTCCCTGGGCGCCGCCGATCCAGAGAACGTGATCGAGGCCGCTCAAACGATGATCGGAACCGTGCCGCCGTCCGCGCTCCAGGCCGAACCCGTCACATAACTGGCACGGTCGGAGCACAGGAAGACGATCACCGCGGCGATCTCATCGGCCTCGGCGAGACGCCCGAGCGGCCGGCCGCCCGCAACGGCGTCCAGCACCTCGTCGCGCGACTTGCCCGTGCGCTCCGCCTGCTGGTCTGCGAGCCCGCCGGGCGCGAGCCAGGCCTCGGTCGCGGTCGGCCCCGGAGTGACCGCGTTGCAGCGAATGCCGTCCTTCGCGTAGAGGTCGGCGACGAGTCGCGAGAGAGATAGCACCGCGGCCTTCGTCACCGTGTAGTTCGGCATCGAGGTCGAGGGTCGCTTTCCGGCCGTCGAGGAGACGTTGACGATCGAGCCGCCCCGCTCTCGCATCTCCGGCAGCACCGCTCGGATCGTTCGCACGTAGCTCATGACGTTCAGCTGCCACATCTCGTCCCATTGCGCGTCCGTGACCGCGTCGAAGTCGGTCTGGTACGCGAGCCCGACGTTGTTCACGAGGCAGTCGATCGAGCCGAGCTCGCCGGCGCGGCGAACGAGCTCGGCGGGCGCATCGGCCTCCGCGAGGTCGCCGGCGACGTGGAGCGCCTCCCCTACACCCGGCGCGTCGCTGCGGCCGCTCGTCACCACGCGCGCGCCCTCATCGGCGAGCATCCTGGCGACGGCGCGGCCGATCCCACCCGTCGAGCCGGTGACGACGCAGACACGATCGCGAAGCCCGAGATCCACGGGCGGCTAGCGTACAGCCAGTGACGACGTTGCTCCTCGCGCGCCACGGCGAGACCGAGTGGAACCGCGAGGAGCGGTACCAGGGTCACGCCGATCCGCCGCTGAACGAGACGGGCCGCGCCCAGGCGGAGGAGCTTGCGGACAGCCTCGCCGACGAGTCGATCGACGCCGTCTACGCGAGCGATCTCCGCCGTGCCGCGGAGACCGCCGAGATCGTGGGCACGCGCCTCGGCCTGCCGGTCGAGCGCGAGGCCGGGCTGCGCGAGATCGACGTCGGCTCATGGCAGGGACTGACGAAGGCGCAGATCGACGACCGTCCGTGGGACGGCGAGACGTACGAGCACCACTCCGAGCGAATCACGCGCGCCCTCCGCGACATCGCCGCGCGCCATCCAACGGGACGCGTGCTCGTCGTCAGCCACGGCGGCTCGCTCAGGCGCGTTCAGGAAGCCGTCCTCGGAGAGCCGCTGCCCGTCGTCCAGCACTGCACGATCTGGACGTGCGCCGTCGAGAACGGGAAGCTGCACACGAACCCTTGAACGAGGGATATCGCTTCGCGGAAACTGCGCGCATTGTGGGAGCTCGGGCGCAAAACGGGCCCGGGAAACGACCATCGGGGGAAGGACATGCACGGGAACTGCGGCAATCGGCCCTTGCTGGGGTCGGTACTCGTGACGCAAGGCTTCGTCGAGAGCGGCGAGCTCGACGAGGCGCTGCTCGACCAGGCCTCGAGCGGGAAACAGCTCGGCGAGATCCTCGTCGACCGGGGCGTCATCTGTCGACCGGAGCTCGATCGTGCGATCGCCGGGCAGTCCGGGCTCGACCTGGACGAGGAAGCGGGCTTCGGCAGCGGCCTGCGCGCGGAGATCGAGCGCCGGCATCGCTGGCGGCGCGATTTTCGAATCTAGAGGCGAGTCCTCAACGGTACGCGTGTCGCTCCGGCACCTTGTCTTGAGCTAACGCACTGCGTTACGGTCGAGGGCGGATGAAGCCGGCAATGTGGGTCGTCGTCGGACTCCTGGCGCTTGTGCTGGGTTTCTCTGTCTACGCGGTTGTTGGCTTTGCGTTCTTCGCCCGCGAGTCGCATTCGCCTAGCCCGTACCAGGCGAGAACGATCCCGATCAACGAGGTCCCGGGTCGCGAGGCGTACAAGCCCCCGCGCCGACGCTGAACGAGAGAAGGGAACCTGCATGAGAGCTCGGATGGCCGTGCTCATCGGACTCAGCATTCTGGTTGCCGGAGCGCCAGCGGCCCTCGCCGGCGCAGCGGCTGCAACCACGCTGGGGGCTTCCGGGAGCCGAGTGGTGAGCGAGAGTCGGCATCCACTGCCGCCACCCACCAACACGCTGCTCATCGGCGAGCCGCTAGTAAGTCCCGTGCCTGCCCCTCTGGGACCACCACCACCGCCTCCGCCTCCACCTCCGCCGCCCACGGAGTGCCCGACGGGCTCAGTGGAGGTCTCGATCGGGGACTTCTTCTTCAACCCACAGTTCACCTCCCTGCCCGAGGGAGGAACCGTCTGCTGGCGGAACGACGGTCAGGTCGCCCACACGGTTTCGTCGGACGAAGGCATCTGGTTTTCGGGGCCGATCGCCCCGGGCACGGTCTACCTTCTCACCTGGAGCCTCCACAATCGGACCTACCACTACCACTGCGACTTCCATCCGGCGATGAGGGGAGCGGTCATCGTCGGGAAGCAGCCTCCGCCTCCGCCGCCTCCACCGCCACCACCTCCACCCGCGCCTCCTCCTCCACCACCCCCGCCGCCGCCGCCACCACCTGCACCTCCTCCTCCTCCTCCACCACCACCTCCACCGCCACCGCCACCGCCTCCACGGCCTCATGTCCGCTGCATCGTCCCGAGAATGCTCGGGCTACGGCTCGCCTCCGCTAGACGCAAGCTCAGGCAGCGGCACTGCTCGGTCGGCCGGGTGCAACGCCGTCACTCGAGGCGAGTCGGCCGCGTCATCTATCAGCGTCCGTATCCCGGCTACGTGAAGCGCCGCGGCTATCCGGTCCTGCTGGTTGTCGGTCGTCGCTAGCCAGATTCTCGAACTGCCGCAAGTCCTGCGGAATCACGAGCTGGCTTAGGGTGATCACATGGAGAAGATCAGTCAGCACGTGTACTGGCTGCCTCCGATGCCGCCCGATCGTCCGTCGCTCTGCGCCGTCGAGGGTGAGCGCGCCACGATCTGGCTGGACGCCGGCTCCTCGGCTGCGCACACCCGCGAATTCCTCGACGCACTCGCCGCCCGAGGCGTAGCCGAGCCGACCCACGTCGTCCTAACCCACTCTCACTGGGATCACGTCTTCGGCGCGGACGAGCTCGGAGCACACGTCGTGGCGCACGAATTGACCGCCGCATACCTGCACAAGCTCGTGGCAACCGACTGGAGCGACGAGGCACTCGACCGCCGGGTCGCGGCAGGAGAGAACTCCCAACAGCACGCCGACAACGTCAAGCAGGAGCTCCCATCGCCCCGCGACGTTCGCATCAGGCTCGTCGAGATCGTGTTCCGCGAAGGCCTCGACTTCGAGCTCGGCGGCGTTCGGGTGCAGGTTCGCCATGTCGGCGGCGACCACGCGGACGACTCGACCGTTGTCTACGTCGAGCCGGACGGCGTGCTCTTCTTGGGCGACTGTCTGTACGAGGCGCCGACGGGTGGCTACACCGTCGAGCGCGTGACGCCGCTGCTCGCAGCGGTGCGCTCGTTCGCCGCCGTGCACTTCGTCGAGGGCCACGGCGAGACCGTGCTCTCGCGGGGCGAGCTTGAACAGGCAATCGCCGAAGCTACCGCGACGGCGGGACGATGAAGCGCCGGTACGCAGGGTTCGGCGACCTGTAAGGCAGCGACGACCACGTAACCATGAGGGGCTCGGCTAGGCTCCGAACGGTGGAGGACTACACGAGCAAGTACAAGGGCGAGCAGATCGAGGTCGCCATGTTCGGCGGCGACTACCACGAAGGCGTCCTGACTGCCTACTGCGCCGTCGACGAAGTTGCACACATCGAGCTCAACGGCCACATCCTGATCCCGCTCCAGAACATCGCCTCGCTGCACTGCACGAGTCGTTGCGACGCACCCGAGCCGGACTGGCCTCCGCGCGGCTTCGCCGAGGACGAGCGCGACAGCTAGGTGGGCTTCCTCCCGACGGCGAGGAACCTGCTGAAGGCCTGGCTCCTCCTGATCGGCTTCTGCGCCGCCCTTGGCGGGCTCTTCTGGTGGTTGAGTGGTTACCGCACCGCGTCGATCGCGGTCTTCTGCGTCCTGCTCGCCGGAGCCGCCCTCTACTGGTACCTCGACCGCGTGGCGCCCGGGATGGTTGGCGCGAGAGAGCTCGCGGCGGCCGAGGCTCCGCTCCTGCGCTCGACCGTCGAGCGCCTGGCTGCACGGGTCGGCGTCGCGAAGCCTCGGCTGTACTTCCTCGACGACGGGCACCCGAGGGCGTTCGCGGCCGGTCGCGGGCCGCGCGGGTCGTCGCTCACGGTCAGCGCGGGCCTGTTGTCCGCTGCGTCGCCCGCCGAGCTGGACGGGATCCTCGCGCACGAGCTCGTACACGTCGCGAACCGTGACGTGCTCGTGCAGACGACGGTCGTCGTCCTCTCCGGGTTCCTGATCGAGGCCACACGGCTCGCAGGCTGGTTCCAGCGCGGCTTCCTGTTCGTGCTCGGCCCGGTCGCGGCCTCGTTCACGCACCTCTTGCTCTCCCCCGGGCGTGAATACGCAGCCGACCGCGCCGCGGCACGGATCTGCGAGTCGCCCCACGGTCTCGCCGACGCGCTCCTCAGGCTCGAGGCGGCCGGCTCGTTCGTCGAGTTCCGCGCGAGCCCTGCGACGGAGCCGCTGTACACGGTCAACCCCTTCGCCGAACAGGGCCTGGCGGCGATGTTCGTCACGCACCCGCCGCTCGGCGAGCGTGTGCGACGTCTGCGGGAGCTCGACCCCGAGTGGCGCGACCGGCTACGCGCCGCCTAGCTGAGCTCGCCGGGCAGCAGCGAGAACATCACGCCGTCCCGTCTCGCGCCGTCCCGGGTCGGGAGCATCGCGCGTAGGACCCCTTCCCGCTGGAAGCCCGCCTTCTCGGCCACGCGCTGCGAAGCGAGGTTCTCCGGATCGGTCGCGAGCTCGACACGGCCGAGGCCGAGCTCCTCGATCGCCCACTTGCTCAGCGCGCGGAGTGCCGCGGTCGTCAACCCGCGGCCGCGGGCTTCCGGAGCCATCCAGTAGCCGATGTGCCCCGTACCGAGGCGGCTGATGCGCATATCGATCGACCCGATCACCGCGCCGGTCTCAGCATCCGTGATCGCAAACGGCCGCCGGTCGTCCGGAGCGTCGATGCACTCCTCGATGTAGCGGCGTGCATCGTCCGACGTGTACGGCTGTGGAACGAACGCGAGCCAGCGCACGATCTCCGGGTCCCGGCACGCCTCGGCGACTGCGTGCGCGTCCTCCACCCGCCAGTGGCGCAGCACAACCCCGTTGCCTAGCAGCTCCACATTGCGATTAATCCAAATTCCTCCGTCTCGCGTACAGAACGGTGGGAGGATGAATCGAACCGCGCTAGTCGTTCCAGTTGCACTGCTGGCCCTCACAGGAGCGGCCGGCACATCGTCTGCGGCGCCGACGCGAGAGCCTGCGCTCACCGTTCCGGCTGACATGACGGTCGAGGCGGAGGCAGCAACCGGCGCCGGTGTCTCGTTCACGGTGTCCGCGGTCGGTCGCGAGAACCAGACGCTTCCGGTCACCTGCAGCCCGGCATCGGGCTCGAACTTCCCACTGGGGCAGACGACGGTCACGTGCACGGCCCAGGACCGGCCCGACGAGGTGACCTCGAAGAGCTTCCGAATCACGGTCGCCGACCGCACGTCGCCACGTCTGGTCGTTCCCGCTTCGGTGACGGCGCGGGCGCCGAACAAGAAGGGGGCGGTCGTGAGGTTCGGTGTATCGGCGACCGACCGTGTCGACGGCGCAATCGTTCCGGTTTGCTCGCCCGCATCGTCGACGCTCTTCCGAGTCGGCGTGACCAGAGTCGACTGCACGGCGACCGATCGGGGGCAGAACGTCGCCCGTGCTTCGTTTACCGTGAGCGTCAAGCTGGTGCGGAAAGCGCGGCAGGTCGCGCTCTTCTCACCCGCGATCGGCGAGGTCGTCTCGAGGGCTCCCCGGCTGGCCTGGAGACGGGCCCCGACGGCGACGTACTACAACGTCCAGCTCTTCCGCGACGGTCACCAGATCCTGAGCGCCTGGCCCAGCCGGCCCAGGCTCCAACTGCACGATGCGTGGACGCACCACGGACGACGAATGGTGCTGAGCCCGGCGAAGTACGTCTGGTTCGTCTGGCCGGGCTTCGGCGATCTCGCGCGCGCCAGTACGGCAGTTTGCTCGGGCGGAGCACCTTCCGCGTGCAATAGAGCGGTTCCCGCTCTCGCGGGTCACCCCCAAACAGGGGGACTCGATCGACCTCGATCGTGCCGATACGAAGGTCATCGCGTCATGAAATTCGTTCTCGCAATAGGTCTGGCCGCCGTCGCGATCGCCTACTTCAGCCATCGCGCCTCGATGACGTTCCACGAGCGAGGCACGAAGTCCGCCGCGCCAATCGCCAACGTCAGCAACCTGCTCGACCGAGCCGCCTCGGCCAAGCCCCTGGACACGAAGTCCGCTCCAGACCCGCACTGGGTGGCGCGCATGACGGCCGCCTGCGCACGGCGCGAGGCGCTCCTCGGAAACGTTTCGACGCTCCGGAACCGCTGCGGGGATCGCCGAGCGAGGTGCTCGCATCCTCGCGATTCATCACGCGTACGCCGAGCGTGTGAGCTCGATTCGGCCGCCGGCCGCCTATAAGGCAGAGGGTCGGGAGATCCGCACCCTGAACGCCCAGGAGGAGCGGATCCTGTCCCGCGTCATCGCCGCCGCTCGATCGGGCGATCTCGGTCTTGCCACCCGTGAGTCGGTCGCCCTTCGCGAGCTCGCCGGCCGGGCGAACACGGTCTTCCTCGGACTCGGTCTCGACCGCTGCGCATTCGGCAGCTCCGGGATGCCGCTCTAAAGCGCGGGCGATCCGCGACACGCGCCCAGAACGACGAAAGCCCCGCACCGCGGGGCTTTGAAAGGAGCGCAGTGCCAGACCAAGGTCTGGCACTGCGCGTAAGTCAATTCGGCGGCGACCTACTCTCCCGGGAGGTTGCCCTCCGAGTACCATCGGCGCTGGCGGGCTTAACTTCTCTGTTCGGAATGGGAAGAGGTGTACCCCCGCCGCTATGACCGCCGAAAGTTGTCAGGGACTGCGCTCATTGCGCACCCTCAAAACTCCATAGCAGCTGACACGTGTTCAAAATCAAGACCTCGAGCAATTAGTACGGGTCCGCTGAACGGATTGCTCCGCTTGCACGTCCCGCCTATCAACGTGGTGGTCTCCCACGGCTCTTACTCCCTCAAGGGGATGGGAAGCCTCATCTCGAGGTGGGCTTCCCGCTTAGATGCTTTCAGCGGTTATCCCATCCAGACGTAGCTAATCAGCGGCGCCGTTGGCACGACGACTGATACACCAGCGGTCTGTTCGTCTCGGTCCTCTCGTACTAGAGACGACTCCTCTCAAGCTTCCAGCGCCCATGGTGGATAGGGACCGAACTGTCTCACGACGTTCTGAACCCAGCTCGCGTACCGCTTTAATGGGCGAACAGCCCAACCCTTGGGACCTACTCCAGCCCCAGGATGCGACGAGCCGACATCGAGGTGCCAAACCCTTCCGTCGATGTGGACTCTTGGGAAGGATAAGCCTGTTATCCCCGGCGTACCTTTTATCCGTTGAGCGACTGCAATTCCACTCTCTACAGTCGGGTCACTAAGGCCTGCTTTCGCACCTGCTCGACTTGTCAGTCTCGCAGTCAAGCTCCCTTTTGCCTTTACACTCTACGCACGATTTCCAACCGTGCTGAGGGAACCTTTGCGCGCCTCCGTTACATTTTAGGAGGCGACCGCCCCAGTCAAACTACCCACCTGACGCTGTTCCCGGCCCGGATCACGGCGCCGGGTTAGAAGCCCAGAACACGAGGGGTGGTATCCCAAGATTGGCTCCACGACGACTGGCGTCGCCGCTTCAAAGCCTCCCACCTATCCTGGACAACGTATCCCAGACTCCAACGTCAAGCTGTAGTAAAGGTGCACGGGGTCTTTCCGTCCAACCACGGGTACTCGGCATCTTCACCGAGACTGCAATTTCACCGGATCCCTCGTTGAGACAGCGCCCAAGTCGTTGCGCCATTCGTGCAGGTCGGAACTTACCCGACAAGGAATTTCGCTACCTTAGGACGGTTATAGTTACCGCCGCCGTTTACCGGGGCTTGGTTTCAAAGCTTCGCCCCGAAGGACTAACCTCTCCACTTGACCTTCCGGCACCGGGCAGGCGTCAGCCCCTATACGTCGTCTTTCGACTTCGCAGAGACCTGTGTTTTTGATAAACAGTCGCTTGGGCCGTTTCACTGCGGCCCCCTCGAGCTCGAGCCCGTAAAGGGCTTTCACTCTACCGGGGCGCCCCTTCTCCCGAAGTTACGGGGCCATTTTGCCGAGTTCCTTAACGAGGGTTCTTCCGATCGCCTTGGTATTCTCTACCTGCCTACCTGTGTCGGTTTTGGTACGGGCACGCCCCACCTCCCTAGAGGATTTTCTTGGGGACATGGCTTCAGGAGCTTCGCCCGGTGAAGGGCTCGGTATCCCGTCTCAGACTTAATGGCCGGCGGATTTACCTACCGACCGTCCTACGCGGTTGCCCCAGGACGACCATCGCCTGGGTCTCCTTATCCTATCCCGTCCCCCCATCGGTGATAACGGTGGGTACGTGGTACTGGAATATCAACCAGTTGGCCATCGCCTACGCCTTTCGGCCTCGGCTTAGGTCCCGACTAACCCTGAGCAGATTAGCTTTACTCAGGAACCCTTAGGCATTCGGCGGACGAGTTTCTCACTCGTCTTTCGTTACTCATGCCAGCATTCTCACTTCCCAGCTCTCCACGGCCGCTTACGCGACCGCTTCGCAGACCTGGGAACGCTCCCCTACCACTCCGCAAAGCGAAGTCCGTGGCTTCGGCTCCTGACTTGAGCCCCGTTACATTATCCGCGCCCGATCACTTGACCAGTGAGCTGTTACGCACTCTTTCAATGGTGGCTGCTTCTAAGCCAACATCCTGGTTGTCTCGGCAATCGGACATCGTTTGCCACTTAGTCAGGAATTAGGGGCCTTAGCCGACGGTCTGGGCTGTTTCCCTTTTGAGCACGAAGCTTATCCCCCGCACTCTGACTGCCACGCTCTGGAATACCGGTATTCGGAGTTTGCCTGAGGTCGGTAAGCTGGTAGGCCCCCTAGCCCAAACAGTGCTCTACAGCCGGTATTGAACGCGTGACGCTATACCTAAATATATTTCGGGGAGAACCAGATATCTCTGAGTTTGTTTAGCCTTTCACTCCAACCCACAGGTCATCCGCTCAGTTTTCAACCTAAGTCGGTTCGGTCCTCCACGGGGTCTTACCCCCGCTTCAACCTGCCCATGGGTAGATCACTCAGTTTCGGGTCTACCTCCAACGACTAAATCGCCCTATTCAGACTCGCTTTCGCTTCGGCTCCGTTTCCTTAACCTTGCCGTTGAAGAGTAACTCGCTGGCTCATTATGCAAAAGGCACGCCGTCACGGAATAAATCCGCTCCGACCGCTTGTAAGCACACGGTTTCAGGTACTATTTCACTCCCCTTCAGGGGTACTTTTCACCTTTCCCTCACGGTACTTGTTCACTATCGGTCGCTGAGGAGTACTTAGCCTTACGGAGTGGTCCCCGCAAATTCCGACCGGGTTTCCCGTGCCCGGCCGTACTCAGGTGCCTGTCAAGGAAGGCCTCGCGTTTTCGTCTACGGGACTGTTACCCGCTGTGGTGCGACTTTCCATTCGCTTCGACTAACGCGTGACTTTGTAACTTCCCGACCCGCCGGCAGACGGATCAAGACAGGTCCTACAACCCTCGAGTGACAACGGCTGCCGCCTGTCACATCACTCGAGTTTGGGCTGATCCCCTTTCGCTCGCCACTACTCAGGGAGTCGAGATTTCTTTCCTTTCCTCGGGCTACTAAGATGTTTCAGTTCGCCCGCTTACCGAGCTCGGCCCTATGTATTCAGGCCGAGCCACGCGCGCATTACCGCACGTAGGTTTCCCCATTCGGACATCCCGGCATCATCGATTGGTCAGCATCTCCACCGGGCTTATCGCAGCCGCCCACGTCCTTCATCGGCTCTCAGCGCCAAGGCATCCACCGTGTGCCCTTGTTCTCTTGATCGAAAAGAACACGTGTGTTGCCGCTATGGAGTTTTCAAGGTGCGCGTAGACCGCCTCTGACAGCGGTCTCTCAAAACTCAACAGCGATCCACGTCGAGGTCGACGTACTTCTAGGCGACCTGGTATTCCGGACGGATAACGAGCATCCATACAACGGGCCAGGAGCCTCCGGAGTAATGGCTCCGGATTCCCTAGAAAGGAGGTGATCCAGCCGCAGCTTCCGCTACGGCTACCTTGTTACGACTTCACCCCAGTCACCAATCCCACCTTCGACGGCTCCCTCCCTTGCGGGTTAGGCCACCGGCTTCGGGTGTTACCGGCTTCCATGGTGTGACGGGCGGTGTGTACAAGGCCCGGGAACGTATTCACCGCGGCATTGCTGATCCGCGATTACTAGCAACTCCGCCTTCATGGAGGCGAGTTTCAGCCTCCAATCCGAACCGGGACCGGCTTTTTGGGATTCGCTCCCCCTCGCGGGTTTGCAGCCCTTTGTACCGGCCAATGTAGCACGTGTGTAGCCCTAGGCATAAGGGGCATGATGACTTGACATCATCCCCACCTTCCTCCGATTTGTCACCGGCAGTCTCCTATGAGTCCCCGACATTACTCGCTGGCAACATAGGACAGGGGTTGCGCTCGTTGCGGGACTTAACCCAACATCTCACGACACGAGCTGACGACAGCCATGCACCACCTGTACACCAGCCCCGAAGGGCTTACGTATTTCTACGCAATTCCAGTGCATGTCAAGCCTAGGTAAGGTTCTTCGCGTTGCGTCGAATTGAACCACATGCTCCGCTGCTTGTGCGGGCCCCCGTCAATTCCTTTGAGTTTTAGCCTTGCGGCCGTACTCCCCAGGCGGGGTGCTTAATGCGTTAGCTTCGGCACGGACGGAGTCGACACCGCCCACACCTAGCACCCATCGTTTACGGCGTGGACTACCAGGGTATCTAATCCTGTTCGCTCCCCACGCTTTCGCGTCTCAGCGTCAGTACCGTCCCAGAGAACCGCCTTCGCCACGGGTGTTCTTCCTGATATCTGCGCATTTCACCGCTACACCAGGAATTCCATTCTCCTCTTCCGGACTCTAGCCAGACAGTTTCCACCGACAGCTCGAAGTTGAGCCTCGAGATTTCACAGCGGACTTATCTGGCCGCCTACACGCTCTTTACGCCCAATGATTCCGGACAACGCTTGCCCCCTACGTATTACCGCGGCTGCTGGCACGTAGTTAGCCGGGGCTTCTTCTGGAGGTACCGTCACCCTCTGGGCTATTAACCCGAGTAGCTTCGTCCCTCCTGAAAGAGGTTTACAACCCGAAGGCCTTCTTCCCTCACGCGGCGTCGCTGCGTCAGGCTTTCGCCCATTGCGCAAGATTCCCCACTGCTGCCTCCCGTAGGAGTCTGGGCCGTGTCTCAGTCCCAGTGTGGCTGATCGTCCTCTCAGACCAGCTACGGATCGTCGCCTTGGTGAGCCGTTACCTCACCAACAAGCTAATCCGCCGCAAGCTCCTCCTCGACCGAAAGCCGAAGCCATCTTTTCTAACGAGCCCGTGGGCTCGACAGGCCATCCGGTATTAATCCGGGTTTCCCCGGGCTATCCCGGTGTCAAGGGCAGATCACTCACGTGTTACTCACCCGTTCGCCGCTCTCCCCATGGCCGAAGCCATGGTTATCGCTCGACTTGCATGTGTTAAGCGCGCCGCCAGCGTTCGTCCTGAGCCAGGATCAAACTCTCCGTGAAGTTGGTTGTCAGCCGGCTAAGCCGGTTTGACATCTTCGCGATGAGCCTGAGCTCAAAGGTCATAACCCTCAGGATCGAGGGCATGACGAGTTATTAAGCCTCGAGCAGGTGTGACCACTCGAGGTCTCGACGTTTCACGCTGTTGAGTTTTCAAAGACCGTTGCCGTGCGAAGGGCGTAAAAAAGCCTCCGACTCGCGCCAGAGGCCTCCAGAAGTGTCGGGTACTTGCGTCGTATCCGAGTGCGTCCGAAGGCGCTCCAGTGTTGAGTTACAGGGACCGTCTCACGCCGCTCGTCGAGCAGCCGACGAATGGTAGCAGCACGCAGGGGGGTGTCAAGCAGCGCGAAAGCGCATGAAACGCCGCTTTCCGGCCTGTACGAGCGCCCCGTCGAGCGACTCCGACGGCAGGTCGAGGTCGGTCACCGCCTCGCCGTTCACCTTGACCGCGCCCTGGGAGATCAGGCGGCGCGCCTCGCTCGTGGAGCCGATGCCGAGATGCTCGACGAGCAACGCGGGCAGATGGACCTCACCATCACCGGACAGCACGACCTCCGGAACCTCGTCGGGAGCCGCACCTTCTCTGACCACGCGCGTGAAGTGCTCCTCCGCGGCCTGCGTGGCCTCCTCCCCGTGCGAGCGGCCCACGATGAAGCGCGCGAGCTCGAGCTTCGCCTGCATCGGATCGCCGGCCGGCGGCTCCGCTTCCATGACGAGCGTGTACCACTGCTCGAGCAGCGAGTCCGGGATGCGCATGGTCTTGCCGAACTGCTCCTCGGGCGCCTCCCGCAACCCGATGTAGTTCCCGCGCGAGGCGCTCATGCCGGTGCCGTCCCAGCTGTCGAGGTACGCGACCGTCAGCGCGACCTGGGGCTCGAGCCCGTACGCGGCCATCACGTCGCGGCCCATCAGGAGGTTGTACGTCTGATCGGTGCCGCCCAGCTCGACGTCGGCCTCGACGGCGACCGAGTCGTAGGCCTGCATCATCGGGTAGAGCAGCTCGGAGATCGAGATCGGCTCGTTCGCTCCGAATCGTTTGTGGAAGTCGTCGCGCTCGAGGATCCTCGCGACGGTCGTGGTCCTCGTCAGGCGCAGGATCTCCGCGAAGTCGAGCTTGCTCAGCCACTCGCTGTTGAAGCGGAGCTCCGTGCGCTCCGGGTCGATGATCGTCGACGCGGCTTCGAAGTAGCGCTGCGCGTTGGCGTCGATCACCTCGGGCTCGATGATCGGCCGCTCGGACTTGCGCCCGGACGGGTCGCCGATCCGCGTCGTGTAGTCGCCGACGATCAGAACGCCGACGTGCCCCTCGTCCTGGAAGGCCCGCATCCGGCGCAGCGGCACGCCGTTGCCGAGGGTCACGTCAGGGGCGGTGACGTCGATCCCGAGCTTCACGCGCAGCGGTCGTCCGAGCTCGAGCTTTCGCTCCAGCGCGCCCTCGGGAAGGACGGCCGTTGCGTTGCGGGTGAGCTCCGCGAGACTCATGCGTCGAGTCTAGACTCCGCCTCTTGCGTTTCCGACGCGAAAGACCCGAGCCGGCGCGCAAGACGAACGGGCGCCGCATCCGCAAGCTCCGTCTCCTGGCACTCGTCCTGGTGCTGGGCGTACTCGGGCTTGCCTCGTTCATGTTCGGCCTGGTGACCGCGATCGCCAGCCAGCTCCCGCAGTACGACCCCGCGCACCAGAAGAAGATCGCGCACGACGGCTACATCTACGACCGCAACGGCAACGTGCTCGCGGTGCTCCGAGGCAAGGAGAGCCGCGTCATCCTCAACTCGGATCAGATCGCGCCGGTCATGAAGCAGGCGATCGTCTCGATCGAGGACAAGCGCTTCTACGAGCACAACGGCGTCGACCTGCACGCGATCGGCCGCGCGCTGCTGGCGGACATCGAGCACAAGTCAGTCGTGCAGGGCGGATCGACGATCACGCAGCAGTTCATCAAGAACGCGTACGTCGCCGACAACCGCTCGATCGCGCGCAAGCTGAAGGAGGCGGCGCTCGCTTGGCAGCTCGAGCAGCGGCACCGCGACGACAAGGACTGGATCCTCACCGCGTACCTGAACACGATCTACTTCGGGAACGGCGCGTACGGGATCGGCCAGGCGGCGCTCACGTACTTCCAGAAGCCTGCGAGCAAGCTGACGCTCCCAGAGGCGGCGCTTCTCGCTGGCATCCCGCGGGACCCGTCCCTGTTCGATCCGGTGACGAACCCGAAGGCGGCGAAGGACCGGCGTCGGGTCGTGCTCGACCAGATGCTGCAGCAAGGGATCATCGCGTCCGACCAGTACCACGCCGCCCGCAGCGCCGCGCTGCCCGCGCCCGACAAGGTGCGGCTGCCCGGAACGCACGAGACGCAAGGCCAGTATTTCGTCAACTACGTCAAGGAGCAGCTCGTCTCGAACCCGGACTACGGGGCGGGAGCGGTCTTCGGCGGCGGGCTCCGCATCCACACGACGCTCGACCTCGGGCTCCAGAAGATGGCCCGCAAGTCGATCTCGAAGGTGCTGACCGACCCGCGAGGGCCGCAGGCGGCGCTCGTCGCGATCGACCCGAGGACCGGCAAGGTGCTGGCGATGGTCGGCGGGTCGAGCTACCGGGAGAGCCAGTTCAATCTCGCGGTGCAGGGCGAGCGGCAGCCAGGGTCGGCGTTCAAGCCGTTCGTGCTCGCGACCGCGCTCAACGAAGGCATCTCGCCGGCGACGCACTTCGTCTCGCACCCGGTCGTGATTCCGCTCGGCGACAAGCTCTGGCAGGTGAACAACTACGAGGGCGAGTACCTCGGCTCGATCGACCTGACCTCGGCGACCGTCCACTCCGACAACTCGGTGTACGCGCAGCTGACCTCGATCGTCGGCCCCCAGTGGATCGCGAAGATGGCGCGCAACGCGGGGATTCAGAGCAAGCTGAACAGCTACTTCGCGATCGGGCTCGGCGCCGAGGCTGCGAACCCGCTCGAGATGGCACGGGCGTACGCGACGTTCGCGAACGGCGGCAACCGGATCGACGGATCGATCCTCGGGGACGAGCCGCGGGCGATCACGCAGATCGGGAAGAACAAGAACGCGGTCGTCACGCATCGGGTGCTCAGCCCGACGAAGACGGCGATCCTGAACTCGATCCTGCAGAAGGTCGTGACCGAGGGCACCGGCCACCAAGCCGCGCTGAGCGACCGGCCCGTCGCCGGCAAGACCGGGACGACCGAGAACTACGGCGACGCCTGGTTCGTCGGGTATGTGCCGCAACTGGTGGTCGCCGTCTGGGTCGGGTACCCGCGCACGTTGAGGCCGATGATGACCGAGTACCACGGCGATCCCGTCGCCGGTGGGACGTTCCCGGCCGAGATCTGGCACACGTTCATGGAGAAGGCTCTCCCCTATCTCAAGGATCAGCCGGAGTCGTTCCCATCGACCTACATCCCGTACGGCTCGCCGCACGAAGCCGTCTTCCGCGACGGCTTGCTCCAGCTCGACAACGGGCGCTGCCACTTCGCGCGGAACCTGCTCTTCTTCGACGGACAGGAACCGAGCCGGACCGCGAACTGCAAGCAGAACGAGGTCGACGTTCCCGATCTGATCGGCCAGCCGGTGCAGGCGGCGCGCGCGAGGCTCGCCGGCCAGCCGTTGACGCCGTCGATCGTTTACAAGAAGGCCAGGCCCGGGCAGAAGTTGAACATCGTGCTCGGTCAGAAGCCGAGCAAGGGGCGCCTGTCGGCGTACGACCACGTGACGCTCGTCGTGGCGAAGCCGACGCACGGGGTGGTGCCGCATCTGATCGGGCTGCCGGTCGCTCGGGCACAGCGGAAATGCGAGCGGCGCGGTTTGAACGTCGACGTCGAGCAGACCGACAAGGGGCCGCCGGGCCATGTCACCTTCCAGCTGCCCCGGGCGGGCGTTGCGGCCGCGCCCGGGATGCACGTCAGGATCGCGGTCGCGGACTGATCGGTCGGCTGAGGTACGGCGAGCCCGCTTCGCCGTAGCGCCACGGAACCTCAGCAGCTTTCGTGATGCCGATTCGCGTGCCGACGGCGATCTTCGTGACGCCGGCCGCGTAGAGCTCGAAGGGCGGACGGTCGAGCGGGAGCCCGTCGTGCTCGCGCGTGATGTCTAGCGCCTGGGTGAGCCGGCCGGGACCTGCGGCGAGCAGCTTCGGCTCGGTCGTCCCTCGGCGTGCGGCCATCGTCTCGGTCCCGATCATCGGCTCGAGGGCGCGGATGAGCACCGCGCTCGCCGTTTCGCAGACGAAGTTCAGGCACCAGTGGACGCCGTAGGAGCGGTAGACGTATGCGTGGCCGGGCGGCCCGAACATCGAGGCGTTCCGTGCGGTCGGCCCGCCGTAGCTGTGCGCGGCGGGATCCTCGTGATCGTAGGCCTCGACCTCGACGATCTTGCCGCCGACTCCGTCGACGAGCAGCGTCGCACCGACGAGCTCGGGCGCGACGACGTGCACGTTGCGGGCGAAGAACGAGCGGCGGAGCTTCATGCCACCTTGGCCTTCGCCGCGTCGTAGCGGAGCAGCGCCGGGGCCGCGGCGATGAAGAGCCAGCAGCCTGCCATGCAGAGAAACCCTCCGGAGACGACCGAGAAGCGCAGGCTGGTCAGCGACGCGAGCGCGCCGGCCTCGAGGTTCCCGACCGCCGGAGCACTCGCGACCTGGGCGAGCTCGATGCCGGACAGGCGCCCGCGCATCGAATCCGGGGTCACGGTGAGGAGGATCGTCGAGCGGAGGATCGCGCTCCAGTCGTCCGCGCCGCCGGCAATGGCCAGGAAGAGGAGCGCGAGCCAGAGGCTGGGTGCAAAGCCGAAGCCGACGATCGCTGCGCCCCAGGCGGTGGCTGCGATGCACACGCCGAGGCCCTGGCGCCTGGCACGCGTCACCCAGCCGGACAGGAGCGTGGCGACGAGTGCGCCCGCGTAGGGAGCGGCGTAGAGAAAGCCGACCGTTGTGGCACCACCTCCGAAGTGATCGCCGAACGCCGGGAAGAGCGCGCTCGGCATCCCGAACACCATCGCGATCGTGTCAACGACGAAGATGCCTTTCAGCTCCGGCTTCCGGCGGACGAGGCGGAACCCCTCGGCGATCGCCCGCAGCCCCGGCCTCGCGATTGCCCCGACCGGAGGCATCTTCGGGAGCAGCGCCGCCGCCAGGAGCGACGCCGCGAAGGTGACGACGTCGACCGCGTACGTCGCCGTCAGTCCGACGGACGCGATCAGGATCCCGCCGACCGCCGGTCCCCCGACATGTCCGAATGACGAGTAGATCCCCTGGACGGCCGCTGCGGGCGCGATCTGGTCCTCGCCGACGAGGCGCGGCACGAGCGCGTCCATCGCGGGGCGCTGGATCGCATACAGAGCTGTACCGATCGCTTCCGCCGCGTACAGAGCCCAGAGCCGAGGATCAGCGAGTGCGGCATTCGCGACCAGCAGGCCGGACACCGCGGCGAGGCCCAGGTCGGAGACGATCAGTAGCAGCCGCCGATCGACGGCGTCTGCGACCGCGCCTCCGAGGAAGGAGATCGTCAGCAGCGGGACGAGCGCGGCGATCCCGAGGAGGCCGACGGCGAGGGTCGAGCCCGTGAGTTGGTAGACCTGGTACGGGATCGCGACCGTCGTCAGCATGCTTCCCAGGAGCGAGACGGCGTTGCCGAACCAGAGGCGGCGAAATGCTCGCGAGCGCCGAAGCGGCGTCAGGTCGATCGTGAGGCCGCGCACGAAGGCGAGGCGGCCGGGGCGTTCGGTTTCGCCGGCGAGATCGTCGACCGGCGGGCCAAACTTGTCGGACAAGTTAGAAGAGTTTCTCTTCGTCGCCCGGGCTCGAGGTCTTCTCGAGCAGGCGGCGTGCCCGGCGGCCGAGGTCGTTCAGGTCGACTCGTCCCTTGTCGGCGTCCTCGACGATCCGTTCCGCGAGCTTGAGCGCCTCGTCGATGATCGGCGCGCTCATCGCAGCGTCCTGGCCCATGTCGTGCAGGATCGTGCGCTCGGTGCGGCCGGCGATGATCGGATCCGGCACGCCTTCGATCCAGACGCGCGTCCGGTGGCCCCCGCCCCGCTCCTTGCCGACGATCGGCTCGACCGCGTAGATCTTGTCCGCGCGTGCGTACTTGCCGAAGCCGAGGAAGATCATCCGTCCAGCGTCCGCCATGAGCGCAACTCTACGGGGTCAGACCCCGCCAAGAAACTGTGGCAACTCTGCAACAGGACTCAGCGCGGCCGTGGAGCGAAGCGGATCGTCGAGCTGTCGACGCCGCGAATTTGTAAAGGGGTCTGACCCCCTAGATGGCGCTGCGCAGCGCGTCCACGACCAGCTCCTGGTCGGCGGCTTCGAGCTGCGGGAAGAACGGGAGCGCGAGGGTTCGCGCGCACGCGTCTTCGGCGACCGGGCACGTTCCCTCCGAGAAGCCGTAGCGCTCGCGCATGTACGGCTGCAGATGAACGGCCGGCACGTAGTGGCCCGCCTCGATGCCCTGTGCCTTGAGGCTCTCCAGGACGCTGTCGCGGTCGATCCCCTCGGCCAGCGTGGGGACGTACACGAACCACGAGCGCTTGTGATCCGCATCGTCCGCGAACGGCGCCTCGACGCCGTCCACGCCTGCGAGCAACTCGGTGTAGCGCGCGGCTGCCTCGCTCCGCATCTCCAGCATCCGGTCGAGCTTCTCCAGCTGACCGATTCCGAGCGCAGCCTGGATGTCCGTCAGCCGGTAGTTGAACCCGACCCGCGGGTGGTGGAACCAGCGCGAGTCGTACGAGCGGCCCTGGTTGCGAAGGCTGACGAGCAGGTCGCGCTCCTCCTCCGAGTGCGTCGTGACCATTCCGCCCTCGCCGGTCGTCAGCTGCTTGTTCGGATAGAAGCCGAACGCTCCCGACGGCCCGTGGGAGCCGATCGGCCGCCCCTTGTACTCCGCGCCCAGCGCCTCGCACGAGTCGTCGATCAGCCACAGCCCGTGCCGCTCGGCGATCGCACGCAACTCGTCGAGCTCGCACGGATAGCCGAACATGTCGACGACCACGATCCCTTTCGTGCGCTCCGTGATCGCGGCCTCGACCGCAGCCGGGTCGAGATTGAGCGTCTGCGGATCGACGTCCGCGAACACCGGCACGCCGCCCTCGAAGATGAAGCAATTCGCCGTCGCGACGAACGCGACGGGAGACGTGATCACCTCGTCCCCAGGCTCGACGCCGGCGATGTGACAGAGCATGTGCAGCCCGGCCGTCCCACTCGAAACCGCGGCTGCAAACGGTGCGCCGACGCGCTCGGCCAACAACTCCTCGAAGCGCTCGATCGACGGCCCCAGCGAAAGCCGGCCCGAGCGCAGGACCTCTAGAACGAGCTCCTCGTCGCGCTCATCGACATACGGGCGCGAGAGCGGAACTCGGGTTTCTGTCCTCACGCCTCCGCGGGCGTCGCGTTCCCGACCTTCGCGTACTCGAGCCATTGCGCCCAGCGCTCGCTCTTGCCGCGACACGTGTCGAGGTACGCGGTCTGCAGCTCCTTCGTCACCGGCCCAGGCGGCCCGATCAGCCGGTCGTCCACCTCGCGGATCGGCGTCACTTCGGCGGCCGTGCCGGTCATGAAGATCTCGTCTGCGGTGACGAGGTCGGAGCGGATCAGGTTCTTCTCCTCGACCGTGTAGCCGATGTCCTGCGCGATCTGGATCAACGAGTCGCGCGTGATCCCGGGCAGGATCGACGTCGCGAGCGGCGGCGTCGTGATCGTGCCGTCCTTGACGACGAAGACGTTCTCGCCGGAGCCGTCCGCGATGAATCCCTCCGCGGTGAGCAGAATCGCCTCGTCGTAGCCGGCCCGGTTGGCCTCGGTCACCGCGAGCATCGAGTTCAGGTAGATGCCCGTCGCCTTCGACGCGTGCGGGATCGTGTTCGGCCCGACGCGCTGCCAGGACGAAATCTTCACGCGGATCCCGTTCTTCAGCCCCTCGTCGCCCAGGTACGCGCCCCACGGCCAGCTCATGATCACGACCTCGACGGGGTTGCCCGCGGTCGAGACGCCGAGCTCGCCGTACCCGGAGAAGGCGATTGGGCGCAGGTAGCACTCGGGCAGGCCGTTGGCGCCGATCAGCTGCATGCACGCGGCATGGAGGTCGTCGGCGGAATAGGGCAGCTCCATGTACAGGAGCTTCGCCGAGTTCTGGAGCCGGTTCAGGTGGTCGGTCAGCCTGAAGACGGCCGGCCCCTTGTCGGTCTCGTAGCACCGGATGCCCTCGAACACGCCCGTGCCGTAGTGCAGGCCGTGCGTGCCGACATGGACCGTCGCATCGGCCCAGTCGACGAGCTCGCCGTTCATCCAGATCTTCTCGGTCTCGCGCACTGCTCGCCTCCTAGGGGCCGCTTCGAGTGACTGAACAAAGGTTACGTGGCCGCCTCTACGGCGTCCATCACTTGTGCCCGCGCGAGGCGAACGAGGTCTGCGGAGGAGAGCTCCGCCATGTGGTTCGGGGAGCCGGCTCCGACCCACACGTGCTTGTGCGACAGGAGGTTCCGGTCGATGTAGACGCGGTCGACGTGCGGCAGCGGAAAGGGCGCGACCGCCCCTGCGACGAAGCCCGTCGCCTTCTCGACCTGGGCCGGCGACGCGATCTTCGCCCTCGTCTCACCCGCGGCCCGGGCGATCTTCGCCGCGTCCGCCCGACGGTCGCCCGGGATCAGCGCGACGACCCAGCGGCCGCCGCAGTCGAAGACCAGCGACTTGACGATCTGCCCGAGCTTGCAGCCGACGGCGCGTGCCGCGTCCTCTGCGGTCGGCGTTCCCTCCGAGAACTCCTCGACCCGCGCCTCGACGCCCATCTGGCGCAGGAACGCGGAGACACGCTCGACCGGCTCAGGCCAGGGGTTGCTCATCCGCGCCCAGCTGAATGACGTAGACGTCGTCCATGCCCGCCTCGCGCAGCGATGCGATGAGCTCCGGCGGCGCCGGGGTGTCGAGCGAGACGGCCATCAGCGCCTTGCCTCCGCGGTTCGTCCTCGAGACGGCCATGTTCGCGATGTTGATGCCCGCCTCGCCGAAGAGCGTCCCGATGCGGCCGATCACGCCCGGTACGTCGTCGTACCGGAAGATCGCCATCAGCGGCGAGAGCTCCATCTCGAGCTCGTAGCCGAGTGCGCTGACGAGCCAGCGGCGGTCGTCGCGGCCGATCGTCGTCCCGGCGACGCGCAGCTCGTGTCCTTCGGAGCGGACCGTGACCCGTATGAGGTTCGTGAAGTCCCGGGACGTGCGCCGCCGCTCCTCGACGACCTCGACCCCGCGCTCGGCGGCGATCACCGGTGCGTTGACGTAGTTCACGGGCTGGTCGGCCCGACCCTGGAACGCCCCGTTCAGCGCGGCCACGGTGAGCAGCCGCGTGTCGTATGCGGACAACGCGCCGTAGTAGGCCAGCTCGAACCGCTCGGCGCGGCCATTCGCGAGCTCCATCGCCAGCCGCGCGAGACCCGCGGCGAGCGGGATGTAGGGGCCGAGCACCTCGAGGTCCTCCGCGCCGATCGACGGGATGTTGACCGCGTTCGTGACGAGCGCTCCCTCGAGCGCGGCCGCGACCTGCTCGGCGACGATCACGCCCGCGCGGTCCTGGGCCTCCTCGGTCGAGGCGGCGAGGTGCGGCGTGACGATGACGTTGTCGAGCTCGAGCAGCGGCCCCGAGTAGGGCTCGGCGGAGAAGACGTCGAGCGCGGCGGCGGCGACCTTGCCCGAGCGGAGCGCGTCGAGCAGGGCGCCTTCGTCGAGCAGCTCGCCGCGGGCGGCGTTCACGAGCCGGACGCCGTCGCGCATCTTCGCGAAGGCGTTGGCGTCGATCGAGCCGCGGGTCTCCGCCGTGAGCGGCAGGTGCAGCGTGAGGAAGTCGGCGGCGGCGAGGACGTCGTCCACCGTCTCGGCGCGGTCGACGCCGAGCTCGCGAAACCGCTCCTTGGCGACGAACGGGTCGTATGCGACGACGGTCAGCTCGAGCCCTCGGGCGCGGCGCGCGACCTGCTGTCCGATGCGCCCGAAGCCGAGGACGCCGAGCGTCTTGCCCTCGAGCTCGAGCCCGCCGTAGCGGGACCGCTCCCAGCGGCCTTGCTTGAGCGCAGCGTGCGCCTGCGGGATGTTCCGCGAGAGCGCGAGCAGGAGCCCGACCGTGTGCTCCGCAGCCGAGATGACCGTCGACTCGGGCGCGTTCGCGACGACGATTCCCCGGCGGGTTGCGGCCTCGACGTCGACGTTGTCCACGCCGACGCCCGCGCGACCGATCACCTTCAGCCGGTCGGCCCGCTCCAGAACGGCGGCGTCGATCTTCGTCGCGGAGCGGATGACGATCGCGTCGTAGCCGCCGATCGTCTCCGCGAGGTCGCCGTTCGCGTCCACGTCGACGTCGAAGCGCTCGCGGAGCAGCTCGATCCCCGCTTCGGCGATCGGCTCGCGGACGAGGACTCTCAAGCGGGCTGGTGCTCGTACGTCTCGAGCGCGCGCGTAACGGCGACCCCGCGCTCGATGTCCGCGCCGGCCTCGGCGAGGGCGAGCTCGATCCCGGCCAGCGCGGTCGTGATGTCGAACACGTCGTAGTAGCCGAGGTGGCCGACGCGGAAGACCTTGCCCTTGAGCGGGCCCTGGCCGGGTGCGAGCGTGATCCCGAAGCGGTCGCGCAGGTCGAGCAGAAGCTGCGCACCGTCGATCGCCTCGGGGACACGGACGGTTGTCACGACCGCCGAGCTGTCGTCGTCGGGCGAGAAGAGCTCGAGACCCATCGCCTTGACGCCTTCGCGGCAGGCGCGGCCGAGCCGGACGTGCTCGTCGAAGGCGGCTTCGAGACCTCGCTCGAGGATCATGCCGAGCGCCACGTTCAGCCCCATGACGATGGACACGGCGGGCGTGAATGCCGCGTCGAGCGACTCCTGCGCCACGCGCGTGCGCTCCCAGTCGAGGTAGAAACGCGGAGCGGCCGCGACCTCGCGCGCCTTCCACGCCGCGTCGGAGACGGAGACCGTCATCAGGCCCGGCGGAGACATGAGCGCCTTCTGCGAGCCGGACACGACCGAGTCGAGCCCCCACTCGTCCGTCTCGCAGGGAACCGCGCCGAGGCTCGAGATCGCGTCGACGGCGATGAGCGTGCCGGCGTCCTTCGCCGCCGCGGCGAACGCGCGCACGTCGCACACGACGCCGGTCGATGTCTCGGACTGCGTCACGAGCACCACGGTTGCGCCGCCGAGCTCCGCGAGTCGAGACGCGACGTCGTCGGCGGACGGTGTCTCGCCCCACTCGTACGCGATGTGCTCGACCTCGCAACCGTACGCCCGCGCGATATCGGCCCAGCGCTCGCCGAAGTAGCCGGCGGAGACCGCGACCACCCGATCGCCGGGCGTAGTCAGGTTGGCGACCACCGACTCGAGGCCCGCCGTCCCCGAGGCCGTGTAGAGCAGGACCTCGCTCTGCGTCCGGTAGACGTCCTTCAGGCGGTCGAGCACCTGCCGGTACGTCGGCCTGAAGTCGGGACTGCGGTGATGGACGATCGGAAGCGCCATCGCAGCCAGCACCTGAGGTGGAACCGGCGTCGGCCCCGGCGTCATCAGATAGCGCTTCTCGGCCAAGCCACGTGAGCCTAGCTCAGGCTTAGGCTCTCCTCCGTGGAAGCGGTCATTGCGTTCGGTGCGGCACTGCTCTCGCTCCGGCTGGCGAGCCTGGTCGCGGGACGCTGGCGCGCGACCCGCAGGCCGGAGCTCGCCGCCTGGTCGGCCGCGCTTCTCGCCTACGCGGCGGCATCGGCCGCGCTCGCCTGGGGCGCTGCCGCCGGCTGGGACACGCGCGCGTTCCGCGTCTACTACCTGTTCGGCGCTCTCCTCACGGCGCCGCTGCTCGGCGTCGGATCGCTCCTCCTTTATGGATGGAAACGCATAATCGCTCCGGCGCTCATTTACGTCGGGCTTGCGGTCGGGATTGCGATCTCCGTTCCGCTGCACGGCGCGTTCGGCGACAGCATCCCGGCCGCGCAGGACCACCTTCAATTCTTCCCGGCCCGGTTCGTGGCGATCGTGGCGAACACGGTCGGCACACTGGCCGTCGTTGCTGTCGCGATTGTCACGATCAGACGCCGCCCACTCGGAAACGGGCTCATCGTGGCCGGGGTGGCCGTTGCCGCTCTTGGCACCGCGCTATCCGGCTTGGGTGCTGCGAAAACAGCCGTTTTTGTGGCAATTGCAGCACTTCTTCTTTACGGAGGTTTTACAGCTTCTCCGCGCAGGCGTCCTAACTAACCGCTAGCGTCCCGGTCTTACACGGTTGAAACCGATTACCAGGCCTGCCCAGGGGCTTGCGCGGACGCTGCGGCGGTACGTCCGCTATCGAGCACCCGGGCCTGGAAAACGAGGGGGTTGTTTTGCTCCGACATTCACTGCGGCTTTTGCCTGTGCTCGTCCTCACGCTGGTGGGGGTGTTCGCCCTGACGGCGGCGCGCCCGGCGACCGCTCGGGAGAGGGCCGTCCGCGTCGTCCAGGTGCTGCCGGCCGACGGAGGCCTGGCACGCCAGATCCACCACTATCGCCGCGTGACCTGGCGCTGGCAGTCGGTGATGGGGATCCGGCGCACGCCCGCAACGCGCGCGGCGGTCAAGGATCCGAGCCACAAGTACAGGGTCTGGGTCCGGAACCTCTGGAAGCACCGCGCCAAGCATGCGCGCCGTGTGGCGGTGCACCCGCCGCACAAGGCCGGCTGGCTCTGCATCCACCGCTACGAGGGTGCCTGGACCGATCCGAACGGCCCCTACTACGGCGGCCTGCAGATGGACCTCGGCTTCCAGCGCACCTACGGAGCTCGGCTCCTGCGCAGGAAGGGCACGGCCGACCACTGGACGCCGCTCGAGCAGATGTGGGTCGCAGAGCGCGCGCACCGCACCGGCCGGGGCTACTACGCGTGGCCCAACACCGCGCGCTACTGCGGACTGATCTAGGCTCTGCGCATGGGACGAGGCTCCAGGCCGATTCGACGCTGGCGGAAGGACAGGCAGCGGAAGAAGAAGGCACGCGCGAAGCGCGGCGCGGCTGCCGCGTCTGCAGCCGCTCCGCGACGCAGGTCGTCGAGCCGCGCCAAGCCGGCCGAGTAAGAACCGGCAGGGTCCGTCCGCGACCGGGCGGGGTACCTTTCAGACGACCCTCACCGCAGCATGCGTCGCAGCAGCAACCCGATTGCTGCATGCGCCGTTGCGGCCACGGTGCTGGCAGCTTGCGCCGCCGAGCCTCCCTCGCCGGCATGGTCGAGAACGGCCCCGAGCCTCTATGCGGCGGGTAGCGACGTCGCGATTCCGCAACCGGGCGTGCTTCTCCTGCACGACGCCCCGGGCTCCGAGCGAGTACTCGCCCGCGTCGGGCCGCGCACCGTGTTCGGCTCACCGCCGCGACTGGCCGTCGTCGGGGAGTCCGGTGACTGGCTGGCCGTGATCTCGGCCAAGCTCGGGAACCGTGTGCGCGGATTCGTCCTTCGCGCGAACGTTCGGCTCGTGCACGTTCCGTTCTCGGTCGAAGTCGACCAGTCGTCTCGCCGCCTGACGATCTGGCGGAACGGAGTCGCGCTACGGCGGATCGACGTGGCCGTCGGCGCGCCCTCCACCCCGACGCCGCTGGGGCGCTTCGCGATCACGGACAAGCTCTCGAACTTCTGGTCCTCGCTCTACGGCTGCTGTGCGGTTGTGCTCTCCGGCCGGCAGACGCTGCCGACTCCTGGCTGGAGTGGCGGGGACAGGCTGGCGATCCATGCGGGGGACGGGATCGGCGCTGCGGTGTCGAACGGCTGTCTCCGCGCGTCGACCGGCGACATGCAGTTCCTGATGCGAGTGCTCCCGCTGGGAACACAGGTCGTGGTCCACCGCTAGCCAGCCGTCACGAGTCGAGCTTCTGGCGCAGGAGCTCGTTGACGAGCTTCGGGCTCGCCCGCCCTTCCGTCTCCTTCATCACCTGGCCGACGAAGAAGCCGAGGAGGCCCTGCTTGCCGCTGCGATACGACTCGACCTGCTCGGGGTTCGCGGCCAGCACCTGGTCGACGAGCGGCTCGAGGTCGCCCGTATCCGTGATCTGCCCGTCGCCGAGGTAGCTCTCGGCCGAGAAACCGGGATCCCCACTCGCCGCGAGCGCCTCTGTGAAGGCATGTCTCGGGACCTGGTCCCGGGCCATGATCAGTTTGGACAGTTCCTCGGCGTTCGCCGACGACGGATCGACCCCGGTGGCCGCGAACTGGTTCATGAGGATGTTCGCGACCGCCGTCCGGTCACCGCCGACCTGCTCGAAGAGGCGATCGCGGGCGCTCACGACGAGGCCCTCGGCAAGCTCGAACCCGACGTCCTCGCCGATCCGTTCGATTCGCGCCCCGGGTAGCTCGGGCAGCTGCGTTCGCAGATCGTCGACGAGATCGCGCGGCGGCTCGAGTGGGACGAGGTCCGGCTCCGGCAGATACCGATAGTCCTGCGCTTCCTCTTTCGAGCGCAGCGGCGGCGCCGACTCGTTGCCCGGGTCGAAGTGCATCGTCTCCTGCACGACCTCGCCGCCCGACTCGTAGATCTCGATCTGACGCAGGATCTCGCGCTCGATCCCCTTGGCCGCGAAGTTGAACGAGTTCATGTTCTTGAGCTCGGTGCGGGTGCGGAGCTCGTCGGAGCCTTCCGGCCTGACGGAGACGTTGACGTCGAACCGGAGGGAGCCCTTCTCCATCTCCGCGTCGGAGATCCCGAGCTCGACGACCGTCTGGCGGAGCAGCTGC
The DNA here is from genome assembly GCA_963812695.1 of uncultured Actinomycetes bacterium. GTDB lineage: Bacteria > Actinomycetota > Thermoleophilia > Gaiellales > Gaiellaceae > VAXT01. The sequence continues at coordinate 98,105 of CAWEWD010000001.1, read as the reverse complement.
AGGAAGCGTTTCGCGTGCTCCGACGAATGGATGTCCGGCGCCGTGACGATCTCGACGAGCGGCGTCCCGGCGCGGTTGAAGTCGACGAGCGTGCGGTCGGCTCCGGCGATGCGGCCCTCGGCGCCGCCCATGTGCACGTTCTTCGCGGCGTCCTCCTCGAGATGGGCGCGGACGATGCCCACGGACAGGTCGCCGTCGGCCGTCGGCAGCGTGAACGCCCCGTCGACGCAGAGCGGCTCGTCGTACTGGGAGATCTGGTAGCCCTTGGGCAGGTCGGGATAGAAGTAGTGCTTGCGATGGAAGACGGCGTGCTCGACGATGTCGCAGCCGAGGGCGTGGCCGAGCAGGATCGTCATCTCGATGGCGCGTCGGTTCGGCACCGGGAGCGTGCCCGGGTGCGCGAGGCAGACCGGGCACGTGCGCGAGTTCTCCGGTGCGAAGTACTCGAGCTCGCAGCGGCAGAACATCTTCGTCCGCGTCTTCAGATGGACGTGGATCTCGAGGCCGATGACCGGTTCCCAGCTCACGTCAGCCTCGGTGGGACGTAGTCGAACGCGAGCGCCTGCTCGAGTGCGTGGCCCGCGCGGAAGAGCAGGTTCTCGGAGAACTGCGGGCCGATCAGCTGCAGCCCGACCGGGAGGCCCTCGGACAGCCCGCACGGAATCGAGAGCCCGGGCAGCCCCGCCATGTTCGGCGGGATCGCGAGCACGTCGCTCAGGTACATCGCGAGCGGGTTGTCGACTCTCGCGCCGATCGGGAACGCGACGGTCGGCGATGTCGGGCTGACGAGGAGGTCGAACTGCTCGAGCGCGGCGCGGAACTCGTCGCGGATGATCGTCCGCACCTTCTGCGCCTGGCCGTAGTACGCGTCGTAGTAGCCGGCCGAGAGTGCGTACGTGCCGAGCATGATCCGACGCTTCGGCTCGTCGCCGAACCCCGCGTCCCGCGTTCGCATGTACTGCTCACGGACGTCGACGTCGGTGACGCGGAGCCCGTAGCGCACGCCGTCGTAGCGGGCGAGGTTGGACGACGCCTCGGACGGGGCGATGAGGTAGTAGCAGGGCAGGCCGTACTCGACCGAGCGCGGCAGCGTCGTCTCCCCCACCTCGGCGCCGAGCTCGCGGCAGAGGTCGATCGCGGCGTTGACTGCGTCGCTCACGCCCGGCTCGATGCCCTCCGCCTCGTTCAGCTCCTTCGGGACGCCGATGCGCAGCCCCTTCAGGTCCTCGGCCTCGGGGATCTCGACCGGCTCCGGAAGCTCGACTGTCGTCGTGTCGTATGGGTCGCGACCGGCGATCACGGAGTAGAGGAACGCGCAATCGGCGACGGTCTTCGTGATCGGGCCGATCTGGTCGAGGCTGGACGCGAACGCGACGATGCCGGAGCGCGAGACCGTGCCATAGGTCGGCCGGAGCCCGACGACGCCGCAGAGCGCAGCGGGCTGCTTGATCGAGCCGCCGGTGTCGGAGCCGAGCGCCCACGGCGTGAGGCCTGCGGCGACGGCGGCTGCCGAGCCGCCCGACGAGCCGCCGGGCACGCGATCGGGGTCCCACGGGTTCCGGGTCGGGCCGTAGGCAGAGTTTTCCGTCGACGAGCCCATCGCGAACTCGTCCATGTTCGTCTTGCCGATCACGCGCAGCCCACGCTCCCGGCAGCGCTCGGCCACGGTTGCATCGAAGACCGGGAGGTAGCCCTCGAGGATCTTGGAACCGGCCGTCGTCGGGATGCCCTTCGTGCTGACGAGATCCTTGTGGGCGATCGGGATGCCCTCGCCGGGCGCGTCGTCGTCGACGTGGAGGAAGCAGTTCAGCTCCGGGTCGCGCTCGTCGATCGCGGCCCGGTACGCGGCGAAGATCTCGTCCGACGACGCCTCGCCCGTCTCCAGGAGGTCGTTGACCTGCTTGGCGGTGAGGCGCAGCGTGTCGATCATTGCGGCCCCGCCTCGAGGTCCGGTACCCCCGACCTCCTCCCCACGACGAGCCTAACGAGAAAAGGCGCACGCGTGGGTGACGGGACCGGGCCAAGAGTGTGTCTTTGGGCGAGGGCTCTCATGCAGGCGGCACCCGGAAGAAGCCGGCCTCGCGGTCCGGCGCGTTCGCCAGCGCGTCCTCGACCGGCAGCGATGACTGCGGCTCGTCCTCGGCCCAGACGTTGACCAGGTCGAGCGGGTGCGCGGTTGGCTCGACGTCAGCGAGGTCGAGCTCGCTGACCTTGCCCACCGCTTCGAGGATCGCGTTCAGCTGCGCCCCGAGGCGGTCGACCTCGTCGTCGCTCAGCGCGAGCCGCGCCAGCCGCGCGACGTGGAGCACCTCGTCTCGTGAAATTGCCATACGAACATCCTCCCAAAAGCGTCTCGGACCCATGGGCGGCTCGGCTGCCTTGACGGCGGCCATCGCGTCTCTTTGGCCCACGGCCAAAAAAACGGGCCCCTTCCGGGGCCCGCATGATCTCGAGTCCGGAAGTCCTTAGGCGGCGGTGACGTTCGAGGCCTGAAGGCCCTTGTCGCCCTGCACGACTTCGAACTGGACGCGCTGCCCCTCGGTCAGCGAGCGATAGCCGTCCATCTGGATCGCGCTGTGGTGGACGAAGACGTCGTCCCCACCCTCGCGCTCGATGAAGCCGAACCCTTTCTCGTTCGAGAACCACTTGACGGTGCCTTCAGCCAACACTTCCTCCTTCTACAGCCGGACTTCCAAAGCGGCGGAAGGTTAACCTCAGCCCCCCGGGAACGCAAGGATTCCTCGCCGGAATTTGGCCGCTTTCACCGCGCTCGCGAGGAGCATCGCGATCGTCATCGGGCCGACGCCTCCGGGCACAGGAGTGATCAGGCCCGCACGCTCCGCGGCACCAGGGTCGACATCCCCGACGACGCCCTCCTCTCCGCGGTTCATGCCGACGTCGATCACCGTCGCGCCCTCGCGAACATCGTCACGGCCGATGACCGCGGTCCGGCCGACGGCGACGACAAGCACGTCGGCTTCGCGCGTGATCGAGCCGAGGTCGCGGGTCCGCGAATGGCACAGGGTGACGGTCGCGTTCGCATGCAGCAGGAGCAGCGCTGCGGGCTTGCCGACGATGTCGCTGCGGCCGACGACGACGGCGCGGGCGCCTTCGAGCGGCACGTCGTACTCCTCGAGCAGGCGCATCACGCCGACCGGCGTCGCGCCCACGTGAGCCGGGCTGCCGAGCACGAGCTGGCCGAAGTTCAGCGGATGCAGCCCGTCGACGTCCTTGACGGGGTCGATCGCGCGGATCACGCGCGCCTCGTCGATGTGATCCGGCAGCGGGAGCTGGACGAGCAGGCCGTCAATCGACTCGTCGGCGTTCAGGTCAGCGACCTCCCCGAGCAGCTCGTCCTCGGTCGTCTGCGAGGCGAGCCGGATGTCCTTCGCATTGATCCCGACCTCGGCCGCTGCCTTGTGCTTGAGCCGGATGTAGATGTCGGACGCGGGATCGTCGCCGACGAGGACCGTCGCGAGCCCGATCTCCCCGAGCTCCCGAACCTCCTGGGCGATCTCGCCGCGGATGCGCTCGGCGAGCGCCTTGCCGTCCATCGGTTGCGCTGCCACTTAGAGCTTGGGCAGTTGCACGTCGCTGACGTCGAGGCCGAGCGACTGGGCGAGCTTGACCCCTTCCTCGAGGTCCTCGTGAAGCCGCTGCACGTCGCGCTCGTACATGAGGCGCCCGATCACCGCGCGCGCCTTCGGCCGCCAGAGCGCGTGCTGGACGAAGATCGGGAGCAGCCGGTTCGCCGCGTCCACGAGCGTCTGCTGCATCTTCTTGCCCGCGCCCTCCAACAGGACGCGCTCGTACGCCATCCCTGCGCCGTGGTGGATGCCGTCGTCGGTCGCGAGCCGGTTGCAGAGCTCCTCGAGCACCGTCCCGCGCGAGGCGCGGGCGATCAGCCGGAAGCGCGAGATGATCAGCCGTTCGTAGAAGACCTGCATCTGGAAGACCTTCTCCTCGAGCGTGTCCGCCTCGAGCGTCATGTGCGCGAGCTCGTCGAGGTACGGATCACGCTCGGCGATCCCGCCGACCTCGTTGATCAGCTTGAGCCAGGCTTCGGTGTGGCGCGACTCGTCCTGCACCATCGTCGAGTAGTAGAGCTTCGCCTCCGGGTCGGGCGCGACGTTCAGGAGCTGCGAGGCCATCTCGCAGGCGAGCATGTCGGCCTGGAGCTGCTGCGTGAGCACGGAGCGCCACATGTCGCTTCGGCGCGCTCGGCGCTGCGGGGTGCCCTTGCCCTCCGGGATCGGCGGAAGGTCGTTCCAGGGCAGGTCGCGCACCTGCCACTCCTGGCGTTTGGCCAGCTCGTAGAAGCGCAGGACGCCTGCGTACTCCCCGCGTTCGCCCGCGACGGGCTCGACGACTTGCTCGGTTGCCATGCGCGGAGATTATCGTCCCACTGGTGGAGCTCAGGAAATGGCCGCGCAAGAACGACGCCGCGTCGATCGAGGCGCGGAGGGCTGCGCTCGACGGCCGGGTGGACGCGGAGGTGTTCGGGCTCGACGTAACGCCGTGGGCCGAAGCCCAGGAGGCGCTGACCGGAGTCTCGGTGACGCCGACCGCGGTGATCGGGCCGCTGACGATCTCGCTCGGCGACTACGAGCTGACCGAGCCGGACGGGGTGCTCGTCGAGCGCGGCCGGTCGACGGACGAAGTCTTCGTTCCACTCGCGCACACGGAAGGGTCGCTCTCGGACTCGCTCTACCGCGGCGCGCGGGCTGCGGCCGAGTCGGGCGGGTTCCGAACCGAGGTCCTGCGCGACCGGATCACGCGGGCCTCAGCATTCGTGACTCGTTCTGTCGAGGAGGCGGTGGCGCTCGGCCGGTGGATCGACGGCGAGCTGCCGAAGATGCGCGAGTGGCTCGGCGGTCTCGACGAGGAGTGGATCTCCCGGTACGCGAAGCTGCGCGAGGTCGAGACGTACGTCGCGGGGCCGATCTGCCATGTGATGTGGGCGTTCACGACCGGCGACGCCTGCGGGCCGAACATGATGACCCGCAACGCGTATGCGCTGAACATGGGCTACGTGATGGAGCGCGCGCCGCGGAAACCGGAGCGCGCGATCCTCGAGGCGAACATGGGCGGGGACAAGAAGGTCTCCCACCGCTACTTCGAGCGGGGCGGGCACGGGAAGACGGTCGTCGCCGAAGTGACGCTGACCGACGAGGCGGTACGGCGCGTCTTGCGGACGACGATCGACGACCTGCTCGAGCTGTCCTGGGCGGGCACGCACGGGGCGATCGCGTCCGGGATGCAGTCGGTGGCGTTCACGCCGGCAACGGCGATCGCCGCGATCTTCAACGCGACGGGGCAGGACATGGGCATGGTCGGGACGAGCTCGATGGCACATGGGACGGGGAAGCGTGTCGAGGGTGGGTTGAACGCGTCGATCCGGCTTCCGGGGCTGGAGGTCGGCACCGTCGGCGGCGGGACGACGTTGCCGTATGCCCGGGCCTGGCTCGGCCTGATGGATTGCGCCGGCGCCGGCAAGGTCTACCGGTTCGCGCAGATCGTGGCCGCGGCGACGCTTGCGCTGGAGATCTCAGCCTCGGCCGCGATGGCCACGTCCGGCTCGGAGAACTTCTTCAAGGCCCATTTCGAGCGCGGCGGCATGCGCTAAGGGGCCGAGCCGTGGGGACAAATCGCCACGCTTTCGTCACGGGGTCTGACCCCGGGTTTCGCGCGTGGAGCCGCCTCGCGCAGGAAACGGGGTCAGACCCCGCTTCAAAAGCGTGACGATTCCTCCACACCACGACCCCGCCTGCTTCGGGTGCGGGGACAACCCGATCGGCTTTCACCTTCCGCACCCGGAGACCGAGGGCGCGGACCGGTACGAGACGACGTTCTCCTTCGACGAGCGCCACCAGGGCGGGCCGGGGCTCGCTCACGGAGGGATGGTCGCGGCGCTGATCGACGAGGCGTGCGGGCTCGTCGCGACCTGGTACCGATTCCCCACGGTCACCGGACGAATGTTCCTCCGCTACCGAAGGCCGGTCCCGATCAAGAAGCCGCTTTCCGTGCGCGCGTGGGTCGAGGAGGAGCGGGGCCGCCGCGTCTTCGTGCGCGGTGAGCTCTGGCACGCGGAGGAGCTCCTGGCCGAAGCGCGCCTCGCCTTCGTCCACGTCCGGCTCGAGCACTTCCTGGAGACGCCCGAGGGCCGCGAGCACGCCGAAGCGTGGCGGAAACGCCTGCAAACCGGCGATTGAGCTCAGCCCCGCCGCGGGCACTCGTTCTCTCGCGTTCCTGACGCGTGGCTGACCGCCCGTATGCGAGCGGGACAGTGTTGCAACACACGGCCCGTTCGCAGGAGGGCGGTCAGCGCGCGCGAGGCGGCGGCGGAGGCCGGCTCCGCCGGCCGGGAGCCGCCGCCGCTCAGGGACGCGAGAGAGGCGCCGACCAGAATCGAACTGGTGTGCGAGGCTTTGCAGGCCTCTGCCTAACCACTCGGCCACGGCGCCCGAGTGCCGCATGGTATCGCCGAACCCCCAAGCTCTCGGCTCCACGAACGACGGCGAGTGGTCGCCGCCACCTCTAGCCGCCGACTCGGTGAGAATGACGCCCACGTGCGCCTCGGGCTGATCTCGGACATCCACGGAAACCGCCTGGCGCTGGACGCCGTGCTCGAGGAGCTCGAGCGCGACGGCGTCGAGGAGTTCATCTGCCTCGGCGACGTCGCCGTCGGTCCCCAACCCGCGGAGGCGCTCCAGCGCGTCCGCGAGCTCGGGTGCCCGGTGATCATGGGGAACTGGGACGCGGCCTTCCTCGGCAACATGCCGACGCCGAAGGACAAGATCGGCGAGCAGCTGGTCGAGATCGGCGAGTGGTGGGCGTCCTACCTCTCACCCGACGACCGCGAGTTCATGGCCGGCTTCGTGCCCACCGTCAAGCTGGAGGTCGGATCGACGCCGATCCTCTTCTTCCACGGCTCGCCGCGGTCCTACGACGAGTGGATCTTCTCCACGACCCCCGACGAGGAGCTCCGGGCCATGTTCGCCGACATCGAGGAACGGATCCTCATCGGCGGGCACACGCACGTCCAGATGATCCGCCGCTATCTCGAGTCGATCATCGCGAACCCCGGGAGCGTGGGGCTCGCATTCCGCGAGTGGTGGCCTCGGCCGGTGCGCATCTCGCCCTGGGCGGAGTACGGCGTGCTCACTTGGGAGGGCGAGCAGCTGAGCATCGACCTGCGCCGGACACCGTTCGACGTCGACGCCTTCCTCGAGCTGAGCCTGAAGTCAGGCATGCCCCACGCCGAGTGGTGGGCGAAGAGCTGGTCGACGGGCACGTGACCTGAATCAGCGACGCGAGACCGTCGTCACGGTGCCGTCCGGCGCGATCCGGCGAATGAAGCCGGTCGGTCCGGCCTGGAGGAGGTAGACGATGCCGCCGGGCGCGACCTCGACGTCGTACGGGATGGTGAACGCGGGGCCGAGGAAGCCGAGGCGCGCTCCGGACGGGCCCAGCCGCACGACCCGGTTCACGGACCCTTCGACGACGTAGACGGTTCCGCCCGGGCCGACGTCGAGCCCGTACGGCTGTCCGACCTGCGCGAATGCGCTGATGACGCCGGTGACGGGATCGATGCGGCGGACACGGTCGTTGTCGCGATCGGAGACGAGCAGCGCGCCGTCCGCCGCCACGGCCAGGCCATGCGGCGACGAGAGCTGCGCGTTCAGGGCCGGACCGCCGTCACCGCCTCCACCTGCCTGGCCGGTGCCGGCGACTCGAATGACCGGCCCTGAACCTCCGGGAAGCCGAAAGATCTGCGTCGCGGTCGAGAAGTACACGTCGCCGTTCGGCGCGGCCGCGACGGGACCGATCTCGATACCGGGAGGCATCTCCGCGACCGTCGTCGGAGGCCCGGCGCCGTTCAACCGCCGCAGCTGACCTCCGACCGAGAGATAGACGGCGCCCGACGGAGCTCTCACGATCGCGTACGGCTTGACGATGGCCGGCACGAGAACGCTCACGTGCCCGGTCGCGGGATTCACCTGCAGGACACGACCGGGATTGTTCTCGACGAGCAGCAACGTCCCGTCGGGCTGCAGGTCGATCGAGGTCGGCTCCGTGAACGCAACGGGCCTCGCAGGTGCCTTGCGTACTCGAACGGAGCCGATCCGTGAGGTCGCGCCGCCCGCCCGCGCACTGATCCGCCACAACCCCGGCTTGGGGAAGACGAGGCGCGCGCGATACGCGCCGCGCTTTCCGGTGGCACGGACGCGGAGTCGACCCGACCCGACCGCTCGCACGACAACGGTGCCGTCGTACGTCTGAGGCCGAACGGCGAGTCGTCACGGTCCAAACGCGGCCCACGACCGGAGCTGCCCGCTTGCCGGCCAGCGAGACCCGGACCGGCCCCGCCGCGGACGCGGTGCAGGCGAACAACCCGAGGAGCAGCACTGCTCCCGCAACGCGCTTCATGTCGATTCAGACGCGCGAGGTCGCGCCTGGTTTGCAGAATGGAGGCGTGCCGAGCCGAGCGACCATCGGAGTCAGCGCCGTCGCGGTCGCGGCGGGCCTGTGGGGCATGGACGCGCTCATCCGCCGTCCGCTCGCCCACTCGACCGCGCCGGCCACGATCGTCTTCGGCGAGCACGTCGTCCTCGTCCTCGTGCTGCTGCCCGTCGTCGTGGCCGCGCTGCCGGCCGTCTGGCGTGCCGGGCCGCGGTTCGTGGTTGCGGCTGTCGTCGTCGGCGCGGGCTCGTCGGCGCTGGCCACGATCCTGTTCACGCAGGCATTCGTCGACGGCAATCCCGTCACGCCGGTCGTCTTGCAGAAGGTGCAGCCGCTGGTCGCCGTCTCCCTCGCCGCCGTCATGCTCGGGGAGCGGCCGCGGCCCCGCTTCGGCCTGTTCCTGCTCGGGGGCCTCGCCGGGACGTGGCTGATGGCGTTCCCGAGCCCGTTCGACGTGTCGCTCCACGGTCAGGCGCCCGTGCTCTACGCGCTCATGGCTGCGGCTCTGTGGGCGCTCGGGACGGTTCTCGGACGCTTCCTCGCGCTCGAGCTCCCGTTCCAGCAGGTGACGGCCCTGCGCTTCGCGTTCGGCCTGCCTGCGGCCCTCGCGGCCGTGCTCGTCCTGGGCGCGCCGCTCAGGGCCTCGCTGCACGACGAGCTCTTCATCGCGCTGCTCGCGCTCGTCACCGGCCTCGTCGCGATCCTCCTCTACTACTACGGCCTGCAGCGCACGACGGCGTCGGTCGCGTCGATCGCCGAGCTCGCGTTCCCGGTCGTGGCGATCGCCGTCGGCTACCTCGCCTTCGACGCGACGTTGACGAGCACACAGTTCGCGGGCGTCGCGCTCACGAGCGCCGTCGTGCTGCTTCTTCCGCGGCGTGGGCCGGCGCTCGTCGCCGAGCGGGCGCCGCAGCCCGTCCCGGCCGAGAGCCCCGCCTAGTCAGGCGCGCGCGACCCGGCCGAGACGCTCGATCGCCGTCTCGAGCTGCTCGTCCGAGTGGTACGGCGCCGGCCCGAAGCGCAGGCGGCGGCCGCGGCTGTCCGTAACGACGCCCTCGTCGAGCAGCAGGCGGCTGAGCTCCTCGGCGCGCTCCGACTCGAAGGCGATGAACCCGCCGAACGCGCTGAGCGGTGTCTCGCGGTCGCGCCTGACGTCCGCGAGCCCGAGCGTGTCGAAGCGCTCGGCGAGCAGCGTCGTCTGGTGCAGGTAGCTCCCCCGCAGGCGCTCCGGGGTCAGACCCTGCTCGTCGAAGAAGTCGAGCACGCGCGCGGCGCGGTAGTGGCTCGTCGGGTCGTACGTCGACCCGGCATAGCGCATGCTCCCGCGCGGATACGGCGTCGCGCCGGGACCGTGGTCGGCGTGCAGCTCGTCGAACTCCGCGTACCAGCCCGTGATCGCGGGGCGCAGCTCGTCGGCCTGAGGCGGCAGGCGCAGGAAGCAGTTGCCCTCGCCGAGCTGGAGGTACTTGTAGCCGCCGCCGACGATCCAGGCACGCTCGAGGCCGGAGACCGTGAACGGCAGGCAGCCGAGCGCGTGGTACGCGTCGACGAGCAGCTCCGTGCCCGCGTCCGCACACGCCTCCGCGAGCGACGGCAGCTCGGGCACGATCCTCGAGTCCTCGAAGAGCACCGCCGAGACGAGCACCGCGCTCGCGCCCGGAGCCTCGCCGGCCAGCCGTTCGGCAAGCGACTCCACCGGCCGGGCCGGGACCCGGACGACGTCGAGCCCCTCCTCGCCCAGCCGCCCGAGCTGGCGCCGGAGCGTGTGGAACTCGCCGTCGGTCGTGACGAGCTTCGGCCGCTCCCGCAGCGGCAGCGCGGACAGGAACCGCAGCACGAGCTCGTGCGTGTTCTGAGCGAGCGCGACCGGCGCACCGGGGTCGTCGAGCAGCCGACGCACTCCGTCGCGCAGCCGCTCCGCCTTCGCGAACGCCCGCTCCCACTTGAGATCCGCATGCTCGGCCGCGTCCTGCCACGCTTCGAGCTGCCCCTCGCGCCCGACGTCGGGCCACGCCTGGTGCGAGTGCCCCGTCAACAGCAGCCGCTCGGAGACGCGGAACTCCGAGTAGTGCTCCGCGAGCGGATTCAAAGCTCGGCGCGGACGGCCCAGAGGTCGGGGAAGAACGGCTTGTGCAGCGTCGAGCGCAGGTACTCGGCGCCATAGCCGCCCGTGCCCTGGCGCGTGCCGATCGTCCGCTCGACCATCTTCACGTGGTGGTAGCGCCACTCCATGAAGCCCTCGTCGAAGTCGACGAGGCGCTCCGCGACCTGGGCGGGCACGGCGTCGTCGCGGTATGCCCGGAGCAACGCGGCCTGCACGCCCTTCGACTCCTGGACGGGCTGCGTGACGTCACGCTCGAGCACCTCGGCCGGTACCTCGTAGCCCTTCCCGGACAGGTACATGAGGAACGAGTCGTAGACCGACGGCCGCTCCAGCGCCGCCTTCACCTTCTCGTAATCCGGGCTCTGCTCGTGGTACGCGGTCAGCACGCCCGGATCCCGCCGGCCGAGGATCGCCTCGAGCTCGCGGAACTGCCCGGACTGGAAGCCCGACGACGACTCGAGCCGCTCCCGGAAGGTCAGGAACTGCACCGGCGTCATCGTCTCGATCACGTCGAGCTGCTGTACGACGAGCTTGAGGATCGTCAGGACGCGCTTGAAGGTCGAGAATGCCCGTGCGTCGTTGCCCTCCTCGAGCATCCGCTGCAGGTAGCGGAGCTCGTGGATCAGCTGCTTGAACCAGAGCTCGTAGACCTGGTGGACGACGATGAAGAGGATCTCGTCGTGCTCGTCGGACGTCGGCCGCTGAGCGCCGAGGATCTCCTCCAGTGCGAGGTAGGACGTGTACGTGAGTGACTTGTCGACGCTCAACCGGCCTCCTTGAACAGCTCGCGGGCGATGATCTCGCGCTGCACTTCCGACGCGCCTTCGTAGATGCGCGGGGCCCTCACCTCGCGGTAGAGGTGCTCGAGCAGGTGGCCCTTCTGGAGCGCGCGGGCTCCGTGCACCTGGATCGCGACATCGACCGCGCGCTGGGCCGTCTCCGTGGCGAACAGCTTGGCCATGGCTGAGGCCTTGCGCACCGGCCGGACGCCCGCGTCGTACTTCGTCGCCGCCTCGCGGACCAGGAGCCGCGCGGCCTCGATCGCGGTCGCCACCTCGGCCAGTTGGTGCGACACCGCCTGGAACTGCGCCAGCGGCTTGCCGAAGGCTTCGCGCTCTTGCGTGTACGCGACGGCGGCGTCGAGTGCGGCCTGCGCCATCCCGACCGCGAAGGCGCCGACGCTCGGCCGGAAGAGGTCGAGCGTGTCCATCGCGACCGCGAACCCACCGTCGAGATCGCCGAGCACCTGGTCGGCCTCGACGCGTACGCCGTCGAAGTCGAGGCGGCCGATCGGGTGCGGCGCGAGGAGGTCGAGGCGCTGCCCCGAGAGGCCCTCGCTCTCGCGCGGTACGGCGAAAGCCGTGATCCCCTTCGAGCCCTTGTCGGACGTGCGCGCGAAGACGCTGTAGACATCCGCCTCAGGAGCGTTCGAGATCCAGATCTTCGTGCCGGTCAGGCGGAAGCCGTCGCGGTCGCGCTTGGCGCGGAGCGTGAGATTCGCTGCGTCCGACCCGGCCTCGGGCTCGCTGAGCGCGAACGCGGCCACGACCTCGCCGCGCGACAGGCGCGGGATCCACTCGTCTCGCAGCGCGGGCGTTCCGCGGCTGAGGATCGGGTAGCCGCCGAGGCCCTGGAGCGCGAGCGCCGTCTCCGCCTCGGTGCAGCCATGTGCGAGACCCTCGCGGAGCTCGCACAGCTCGACCGCGGAGCCGGCGAAGACGAGCTCGAGCAGGCCCTGCTCCCCGAGCGCGCGGACAAGTGGACGGTTCAAGCGGCCGGGCTCCCCCTTGGCGGCGATCGGTGCGAAGACCTCGTGGCCGAGGCGGTGCGCGCGTTCGAGGACGTCAGCCATCGATCACGGCGACGCCCATCAACTCGACACGCGCGTCGGGCTCGAACAGGGCCGAGACCCCGATCAGCGCCATGGCGGGGTACCGACGCCCGAAGTGCCGGCGCCACACCTCGCCCAACTCTCGCGTGGAGGCGCGGTACGCGTCGATGTCCGTCGTGTAGACGACGAGCGAGACGAGCTGGTCGGGCTCGCCGCCGGCGGCACGCAGTGCCGTGACGAGCTTCGCGGCGGCCGAGTCGAACTGCTCTGCGAGCGATGCCCCCTCGCCGGTCTGTCCGCCGAGGTAGACCCCGCCGGCCGCGACGACCGCGTGCGCGAACCCGACGGGCTCGGGCAGCTCGGGCGGGTTGACGATCAGCGGCCGGTCCACGCCGGGCTCCGCCCCTCCGTCCAGGCCGCGTAGAACTCTCCGAAGTCGTCGCTCTTCATCAGGAGCGCTTGGGCGAGCGCCTCCATCTCGACCGCGTCGCCGAGCGCCATGTCCAGCTCACGGGTCAGGAGCACCTTCGTCGTCGCGTGGGCGAGCGCCGGGCCGTCGGCGAGGTTCCGGGCGAGCTCGCTCGCGGTGGCAGGAAGCTCGTCATCGTCCACGACTCGCGTCGCCAGCCCGATCGCCGCTGCCCCCTCCGCGTCGACCTCGTCGCCGAGAAGGAGCAGCTCCGTCGCCTTCCCGAGCCCGACGAGGCGCGGAAGGAGGTACGCGGCGCCCATGTCCGCTCCGGCCAGCCCGACCCGGGTGAAGAGGAAGGAGAACTTCGCGGAGCGCGCAACCAGGCGCAGGTCGGCTGCGAGCGCGAGCACGGCGCCGGCTCCGGCCGCGACCCCGTTGACGGCCGCGACGATCGGCAGCGGCGCCTCCCGCATCGCCTTGACGACCGCGCCGCTCATGCGCGTGAAGTCCAGGAGCTCGCCGGCGCCCATCCCCTGCAGCTCGCCGATGATGGACTCGACGTCCCCACCCGAGCAGAAGCCGCGGCCCTCGCCCGTGAGCACCAGCACGCGTGTGTCGCCTCGGTGGGGCAGCTCGCCGAGCAGGTCGCGGAGGTCCGCATAGACGTCGAAGGTCAGCGCGTTCAGCTTCTCCGGCCGCGAGAAGGTGACCGTCGCCACGCCGTCCTCGAGCGAGAGGTCGAAGTTCTGCCAACGCTCCGTGAACCCGGCCGAGCCGCGGAAGGGGCTCACGCCTGGAGGCCTCCGCCGTCGAGGACGAGCGTCTGGCCATTGATTGCCGCGGCCTCGGGCGACGCGAGGAAGACGACCGCGGCCGCGACCTCGTCCGGCTCGAGCAGGCGGCCGAGCGGCGTCATCTTCTCGATCTCGGCCCGCGCCTCGTCCGCCGTGCGTCCGGTCTTGGCCACGATGTTCTCGACCGTGCGCCGCGTCATGTCCGTGTCGACGTAGGCGGGGCAGACGGCGTTCGCGGTCACTCCGGTTCCCGCCGCCTCGGCCGCGGTCGCGCGCATGAGCCCGACCGCAGCGTGCTTCGACGCGCTGTAGGCGGCTGTGTAGCGCGCGCCCACGAGCCCGGCAACCGAGGCAACGGTCACGATCCGGCCATCTCCGCGCTCGATCATGCCGCCTAGGACGGCTCGGGTGCAGAGGAATGCGCCGGTCGCGTTCACGTCGAGGTGCGCGCGCCAGTCGTCGAGCGTCGTGCGGGCGAGGGGCGCTCCGACGGCCAACCCGGCGTTCAAGACGAGGACGTCGACGCGGCCGACGCGCTCGAAGAAGCCCTGCACCGCGGCCTCGTCGGCGACATCGAGGTCGGCGTGACCCGGCGCGTGGACCTCATCGTCGGCGAACCGCTCGGCGATCGCCTTGCCGATCCCCTTCGCACCACCGGTCACGACGACCACGCGGCTCACGCGGCGAGCGCCTTCCGGTCGAGCTTGCCGGACGGCGTCTTCGGAAGATCGTCGACGAACACGACCTCACGCGGGTACTTGTGCGGCGAGAGCCGTTCGCGGACGAAGTTCTGCAGCGCCTGCTCCTCGACCGGCTGCCGGACGACGACGTACGCCCGCGGAATCGTCAACCCGTCCCGGGCGGCGCCGACGACCGCGCACTCGAGGACGTCCGGGTGCCCGACGAGGCAGTGCTCGATCTCGGCCGGCGCGACCCAGATGCCGCCGACTTTGATCAGGTCGTCGACGCGCCCTCGGTACCAGAAGAACCCATCGTCGTCGCGGTCGAACAGGTCGCCGGTGCGGACTGTGTCGCCGTCGAAGGTCGCCCTCGTCTTCTCGTCGTCGCCCCAGTACTCGAGCGCGGCCGTGTCGCCGGTGACGAGCAGCTCGCCGGTCTCGGCGACCTCGGCCTCGTAGCCCGGCACGAGCTCGCCCGTCGCGCCGGCTCGCGCACGGCCGGGCCGGTTCGAGATGTAGATGTGGTACAGCTCGCACGAGCCGATCCCGTCGAGCACCTCGACGCCGAACGTGTCGAGCCAGCGGTCGTGCAAGTCGCGTGGCAGCGCCTCGCCGGCCGACGTGCACATGCGCAAACAGGACATGTCCGGTGCCTGGCACCGGCCATGTCTGACGGAGTCGATCATCTGCGCCATCATCGTCGGCACGTTGACGAGGATCGTCGGCCGGTGCTCGGCGATCAGCTCGAAGATCCGCTCCGGGGTCGTGCGCTCCGGGAAGACGATCCCCGCGCCGCCGACGCCGAACGGGTAGAGCGCGGTCAGGTCCCGCGCGTAGCCGAAGAAGAGCTTCGGCACGGGCAACACGACGTCGTCCTCGCGGATCCCGAGCACCTCGCCCGCGTACCACTCGTGGCTGAGGACGGGGCTGTGCACGGGATGGACGGCGCCCTTCGGCCGGCCGGTGCTGCCGGTCGTGAACTTCCAGAGACACGCGTCGTCCTTCGTCGTCGGCGCAACCTCGAGCTCGTCGGACATCGCCGCGAGCCGCTCGCCGAACGTGTCGTCGACGACGAGCACCTGCCGCTCGCCGGCCACCCCGCGGACCGCCGTCTCCGTCGTCTCGTCCGCGACCACGACTGCCGCGTCGGTGTACTCGAGGTAGTAGGCGTAGTCCTTCGGCTGGAGGAACGTGTACGCCTCGGCGGTCACCGCTCCGATCTTCTGCGCGCCGTACCAGAGCGCAACGAATTCGACCGAGTCGCCGAGCACCAGGAGGACCCGATCCTGGGGCCGCACGCCTAGCTCGCGAAGGAGGTTTCCGCAGCGGTTGACGAGCCGCGCCAGCTCCGCGTACGTCGTCGTCCCCGCTCCGCTCAGCAGCGCGGTGCGATCGCTGCGGCCCTCCTCGACGTTCCGGTCGACGAACCAGCTCGCGAGGTTCAGCTCGCGGGGCAGGTCGGCGTTCGTGATCACGCGGCGACCTCGCGGATCAGCTCGACGAGCATCTCGGCCAGCGTCTCGAACGTCTCGCGCCCTTCCTCGGCGGACGACTCGGCGGGCGCTCCGCAGTAGGCCTCGTCCATGCCCATCGCGAGGAAGTCGGTCCGGCCGTCGAGAATCGCGGCGGGCATGTCGACGTGCCGCTCCTCGAGCGCCCGCATCCGGTCGGCGTGGACGAGCTGCGGCTGGTCGGCGAGGACGAGCGACGTCTCGTAGCGCCCCGCGTGGCAGGAGCCGGAGCGGAACTCGTCGGTCAGCCGCTCCGCGTTCGCGCGCCGCGTGAGATCGAGCAGCGGAAGTCCTGTGGCACGCAGGGTCTGGACCTGCTCCGGCTCGAAGTGGCTGTTCACGAGGACGAGCGGACCGACGCTGGCCGCGATCTCCGCCACGATCGAGCCCAGCGTCTCTTCGGACAGCGACACAGTCCCCGCGAACGCCGAGCCGTAGCGGGTCACCCCGTACGGCAGCGCGGGCAGGACGAGCACCGGGATCTCGCCTGCGAGCCGCTCCGCCGCGCGCTCGCAGATCCCGACCGAGATCACCGTGTCGGTCGAGAGCGGTGCGTGGGGCCCGTGCGGCTCGGTCGCGCCGAGCGGGAGCAGGTAGACCGCGTCCTCGGGCACGTCCGGATACGCGAGCTCCCCGAGGTTCACGCCCGAACCTCTCCAAGTAACAGACTGTTACTAAGTGCGAGAGGCCGTTCGATCTCGGTTTCAGGGAGGTCGAGCAGGACGAGGTCGGCACGGCCGGCGCCGACGATCGTGTTCGCCTCGTCGAGCGTCGTCAGGTGCCCGCCCACGAGCGTCGGGACGCGCGCCTCGTTGCGGACGCGGTCGCTGAGCGCGGTCAGGAACCCGCGCCGGTACTGCGGACGGTCGTCGTGGATCGTCTGACCGGCCTCGACGTGGATCAGGTCGCAGCCGTGCTCCGCAACGGCGCGCGCGATCGCGATCCCGTCCTCGACGCCGTTGCCGCGCGGATGCCAGTCGGTGACCGAGAGCCGCACCGCGAGCGGTCCCTCCCACGCCGCGCGCACCGCCTCGAGCACGCGCAGCGGAAAGCCCAGCCGGTCCTCCTCGTCGTTCGTCAGCGGCGACAGGTAGCTCCCGAGGAGATAGCCGTGCGCCATGTCGATCTCCAGCACGGTCGCCTCTGCGCCCTGCGCCGCGGCGACGAACGCATCGAGGATGGCGTCCTCGTCCGGCCGGCCGGGAATCGCACCGAACGGCCCATACGGACGCGTTCGTCGGCGCCACGATGGGCCAGCCGTCGGCCAGCGGAAGGTCGACGCCCCGGCTCCGAGGCTGGGTCGCACCGCGACGGCCGGCATGGCTCAAACGGAGCAGGATCTTGCCCTCGGGTCGGGTCACGGTCTCCGGAGACACCCGCCCCTCCTCGCTGACCGCGACAGAGCTCTCGACGAGCTCGAAGCGGTTCTCGAACCGCACGCCGCGCAGCTCGAAGGGCGAGAACGCCGGCGGCGGAGAGACGGCACGCCCGCCGAACCACGCATCCAGCGCACGCGTGAACTGCGGGTCGCGCACACCGAGCGTCGCGTGCGTGATCCGTCCGCTCCGGGTCAGCAGGTTGAACGCGAACTGGATCGGCTCGAGGTGCGAATAGCTCGCGATCCGCCCGAAGTACACGGCACTCTCGCTGGCCGCGTCCTGCGTGCGCTGCACGTAGGGCTCGCGCTCCAGCTCGTAGTCGACGAACGCTGCGGGCAGATCCCAGCGCCGCCGTGCCAATGCCGCCGCGAGCGAGATCGAGTCGTCCAAGGCGAGCTTCGTCCCCGACCCGATCGAGAAGTGCGCCGTGTGCGCCGCGTCGCCGAGGATGACGAGGTTCCCCGCGTGCCAGGTCGCGTTCGTGACCTTCGGGAAGTCGAGCCAGAGCGAGCGGTTCGAGTAGAGCTCCCGCCCGCGGAGCTCGTTCGCGAACAGCTGCTCGCAGAAGGCGAGGCTCTCCTGCTCGTCCATCTCGTCCAGGCCGGCAGCACGCCACACCGGCTCCGGGCACTCGACGATGAACGTCGACATCCGCTCGTCGTACGGATACGCGTGCGCGTTGAAGAGCCCGTGCTCGGTCTCGCGGAAGGCGAACGTGAACGCGTCGAAGACGTGGTCGGTTCCGAACCAGACGTACTTCGACCCCTCGGGCCGCACCTTCGTCCCGAAGTCCCCGAACCGCCGCAGGAGGCTGTTCGCACCGTCCGCGCCGACCACGAGGTCCGCATCCGGCAGTTCTTCCACCTCGACCCCGAACTCGAGCGTCACACCCAGCTCGAGGCACCGCTCCTGCAGGATCTCGAGCAGCCGCTTACGAGCGATCGCGGAGAACGAATGGCCGCGCGAGACGAGCTCGCGCCCCTGGAAGCGGATGTCGATCCGGTCCCAGCGCGCGAAGGTGTCCGTGATCTCGAGGTGCGTCTCGGGATCGGCGTCCCTGAGCGCGCCGAGGGTCTCCTCGCTGAAGACGACACCGAAGCCGAACGTCGCATCGGGCGGGTTCCGTTCGAGCACGCGGACGTCGACGCCTCGGTCGAGCTTGCGCAGCAGGATCGCGAGGTAGAGGCCGGCAGGCCCGGCGCCGACGATCTCGACGTTCACGCGAG
This sequence comes from uncultured Actinomycetes bacterium, assembly GCA_963812695.1. Classification (GTDB taxonomy): domain Bacteria; phylum Actinomycetota; class Thermoleophilia; order Gaiellales; family Gaiellaceae; genus VAXT01. Next base: position 79,705 of record CAWEWD010000001.1, on the reverse strand, counting down.
TGCCTCCTGGAGCCGCTCGAGCTCGTCGATCTCGGCCACGGTCGGAAAGAGGACGAGCTCGTCGCAGCCGGCCTCCTCGTAGCCGCGGACGTAGTCCTTCACAGCCCGGGCGCTCGTCAGGTTCCCGGCGGCGATCTTCTCGGCGAACGGCCCGGTGAAGGCGTAGTAGTCGAGGAGGTAGTCGCTGCCACGATCGGGGTCGCCGAACGCGAAGTAGCCCTGGCCCCAGAGCTTCGGCTTCCCAGGACGCCCGAGGTCGCCCCAGGCAGCGAGCGCACGCCCGGCCGCATTCGCGAACGCCCGCGGAGGGCCGCCGTTGTGCGCGTAGCCGTCGGCATACCGGGCCATCCGCGAGTACGCCTGGCCGCTGAGCCCGCCGACGAGGATCTCGATTCCGTCCCGTGAGGGCCCGACGCTGTCGCCGTCGACGTCAGCCCGGATGTAGGCCAGCTGCTCGCCGAGGCGCTTGCCGCGGCCCTTGTGCTCGACGCCGGCCGCGTCGAAGTCTTCCGTGCGCGCGCCGACTGCAAGCCCGAGGGTGAGCCGTCCACCGGAGAGCGCGTGCACGGACGCCGCCTGCTTCGCGAGCAGCGCGGTCGAGCGCAGCGGGCCGATCGCGATCATGGTCGCCAGGCGAACGCGCGAGGTCGCCGCGGCGGCCGCGGCGAGCGCAGTGAACGGGTCGTAGCTGTCGTAGACGACCCGCTCCAGCACGCCCACGGACGAGAACGGCCCCGCGTCTGCACGGCGCGCCCACTCGAGCACGAGGTCGCCGGTCGCGCCCGGCACGGTCGTCGGAAGTCCGATCCCGATGTTCACTTCCGCCGAAAGCTTCACACTTTGCGACGTGACGTGGGAATCCCAGTCGTCCCCGTTCGACCAGCACTACGGGCTCGTGATCGACGAGGCCACCGACGAGGTCGTTCGCGCGCACGTTCCTGTGCGCGAGCACCTGCTGCAACCGGTCGGGCTCGTGCACGGCGGCGTCCATGCGTCGATCGCCGAAGCGCTCGCGTCGTTCGGGACGAACGTCGGCGTTGTGCCCGACGGGAACATCGGCCTCGGGATGTCGAACAACTCGACGTTCCTGCGCTCGATCGGCGAGGGGACGATCCATGCGACGGCGCGCCGCGTCCACCGGCGGACGGACGACCTGGGTCTGGGACGTCGAGCTGAAGGACGACGACGGCCAGCTGTGCGCCGTGAGCCGCGTCACGATCGCGGTGCGGCCGCTGAGAACGTGATTCGCATCGTCGTTCCGTACGCAGGCTCGCGCGGGAAAACGCGCCTCGGAGCGAAGCGCACGGAGCTCTCGGCCGCGATGCTCGCAGACGTCCTTGCCGCGGCGACGAGCGTCGGCGAGACGTGGGTCGTCTCGCCGGAGCCGGTTGAGGGCGCGACGTGGATTCCCGATCCCGGCGGCGGACAGGGAGCCGCGGTCGAGGCAGCGCTTCAGGAGATCGGGCCCGGGCCGGTGCTCGTCGTCAACTCCGACCTCCCCACGTTGACGCCCGACGACTTGCGCGCACTCGGCGATGCGATACCAGAGCGCGGAATCGCGATCGCCCCGGCCGGCGACGGCACGACGAATGCGCTCGGACTTTGGGACGCGAGCCTCTTCGCGCCCCTCTACGGGCCGGATAGCGCAGCCCGCTTCCGGGCGCATGTCGAGCATGTTGCTGACGTCGTCCGCCCTGGCCTCCGAGACGACGTGGACACGCCGGCCGACCTGGTGAACGCGTGAGGGTCGTCGTTCTCTCCGGCGGCGTAGGCGGGGCGCGGTTCGTCCAGGGGCTCGTCGAGGTGATCGAGCCCGGTGACGTCACCGTGATCGGCAACGTCGGCGACGACGTCGAGGTGCTCGGGCTTCACGTCTCGCCCGATCTCGATTCGATTCTCTATGCGCTCGCGGGCCTGAACGACGAGAAGCGCGGTTGGGGGCGCACGGACGAGACCTGGCGCGCGCTCGAGGCGGTCGGCGAGCTCGGCGGCGAGACCTGGTTCCAGCTCGGCGACCTCGACCTCGCGCTCCACCTCGTCCGCACGCAGGCGCTGCGGTCGGGAGAGCCGCTCTCGACGCGTCACCGCGCGGCTGGCGACTGCGCTGGGGATCGAGACGCACGTGGTGCCCGCGACCGATGACCCCCTCCGCACCTGGCTCGAGACCCCGGCGGGCGAGTTCCCGTTCCAGGAGTGGTTCGTCGCGCGCGGTCACCGCGACGAGGTCGATGCCGTCCGCTTCGAAGGCGACGCCGCGCCCGCTCCAGGCGTCCTCGATGCTCTCCAGCGGGCGGAGCTGCTGCTCATCGCGCCGAGCAACCCGTACGTCTCGATCGGGCCGATCCTCGCCGTCGATGCGATCCGGGATGCGCTCGCGGCGCGCCGGGTCCCCGCGGTCGCCGTCAGCCCGTTGATCGGCGGCCGGGCGGTCAAGGGGCCGGCCGACAGGATGCTGGCCCGCCTCGCCGGAGGCACGTCGCCCGCACACGTCGCCGCGCAATACCTGGGCCTGATCGACGCACTCGTCGTCGATGAGGCGGACGCGCAGGATCTCGACGGGCTCGCCGAAGTCCAACCGATCGTCACTCGAACGCTGATGACGGACCCCGACGCCCGGAAACGACTTGCGGAAGCCGCACTCGGAGCGGTCCCCGCATGAAGGTCGCAGTGCTCGGTGGGACCGGCGCGTTCGGCTCGGCTCTCGCCGCGCGGCTCGTGGAAGTCGGGATGGACGTAACGATCGGCTCGCGCGACGCCGACCGCGCGGCAGCGACAGCTGCGGACCTCGGAGCCGCGGGCGCCACAAACGCAGACGCCGTCGCCGGAGTCGATCTCGTCGTGCTCTCGGTGGATGCAGCGGCCGCGCTGGCGACCACGGCCGAACTCGCCCACGCGATCGGCGAGACGCCGGTTCTGAGCGTCGCGAGCCAAATCCGCTTCGAGAACAGGGCGGCGCTCCCAGGTGACGAGCCCTTGTCGCTCGCCGAACGGGTGCAGCAGCTCCTTCGTGGCCCGGTCGTCGCGGGTCTCCACTCGCTGGCGGCGAGGTCCCTCGCAGCCGGCAAGGCGGAGGGCGATGCGCTCGTGTGCGGCGACGACGACGCTGCCAAGGCGGCCGCGCTCGAGCTCGCTGCCACGCTCGTCACGGGCCGCGCCCTCGACGCAGGCCCACTCGCGAACGCCCGCTCTCTCGAGGGCATGACCGCCGTGATCGTCAACCTGAACCGCCGTTACCGCGGCCACGCAGGCCTCCAGATCGTCGGGCTGTGACCGAGCTGACGATCTCGCCGGTCCGCGGGCTGCCGGAGCTCCGCGCGGGGGACGACCTTGCGAGCATGATCGTCGAGCGGGCTCGGCTCGAGGACGGCGACGTGCTCGTCGTCGCCCAGAAGGCGATCTCGAAGGTCGAGGGCCGCATCGTGCGCCTGGACGAGGTCGAGCCCTCGGCCGAAGCCCGGGAGCTCGCCGGCGACGGCGATCCGCGGCGGATCGAGGTCGTACTCCGTGAGGCGCAGCGCGTCGTTCGCACGCGCGGCTCGCTCGTGATCGCCGAGACGCGCCACGGTTTCATCTGCGCGTCGAGCGGAGTCGACGCGTCGAACACGCCCGAGCCCGGAACGCTCGTCCTGCTGCCCCTCGATCCGGACGCGTCGGCAGCCCGCCTGCGCACCGCCGTCCGCGATCTCGCAGGCCGGAATGTGGGCGTCGTCGTCAGCGACTCCTTCGGCCGCCCGTGGCGCCAGGGAACGACCGACGTCGCAATCGGCGCCGCAGGCGTCGAGGTGATGCGCGACCTGAAGGGCGAGCGTGACCCGATCGGCTACGAGCTCAGGTCGACGGTGATCGCGATCGCTGATGAGATCGCAGGCGCCGCGGAGCTCGTCATGGGCAAACTCGACCGCACCCCGGTCGCTGTTGTACGCGGCCTCGACGCCGCCGGCGAGGGCGCGGCGCGCGACCTCGTCATGCCCGCTGAGCGCAACCTGTTCACGTAGGCGACCTAGACCCCGACGCGGCGCTTGTCGTCCAGCACGCTGCCCCGCAGCGCCTGTGCGAACGCAGAGTCGCACACGATGTCGTCCAGCTCGATCTCCCTCGAATCGAGCAGCTGCAACCGCAGGTGGTCGTGGCCGTCGGCGCCGTGCAGGATCAGCCCGGACGCGAAGAAGCCGAGCTCGTTCACGGCAGCCGCCGCTTCGTCGAGGTCGTCCACGGCCGCCAGGTCGATATCCGCGTAGAGCACGTCCAGATGCCCCGAGAGCAAGTCACGGACAACACTCTTCACCGCCTCGGCGGTTCCCTCGTCCCAACGCCGTACCCTCAGGAAGCCGAGAGAGCGCGGCTCGTCGACCGTTGACGTAACGGCATCGCCCTGAACCGGAGTCTGCCCGGCGCGGGCCTCGATCGAGAGCCCGACATTCGCGTAGATGCGTTCGAGGAGCTCGCGGTACGCAGTCGGCAGCGCGGCTTGCCGGGGCTCCGTATCGAGGGGACGGTACGAACGAAGGGTGGCTGTGCGTCGTGGAGGCCCGCCGCTGCCGAAGCCACGCATCGTGGTCTGCGCCGGGAGCATGCCGAGCTGGAGCGCCGTCTCGTGGTAGCCGTGCGAGGACTCGGCGCGCTGGCTGAAGGGGTGAATTGTGACGGCATCGCCGAAGACCGACGCGAAGCCTTTCTCGACCGCCGCGCCGAGCGTGTGCTCGAACATCCGGCCGAACAGACCGAGGCCGCGATAGGCGGAGTGGACGACTGCGGCTCCGGTCTCGGCCGACCGAATACCGGGGAGCGGCATCAGTGCGTGGTGCCCGACCACTTGACCGTCGTGCACCGCGACTGCCGACAGCAGCTCGCCGGTCGCGAACCCTGCGATCAGGTACCGCGGACGGTAGAAGTCCGCGTGCACGTAGCTCAAGTGGTAGTTCTGGTAGAGGAGTTGCGCGATCGCCTCGGCATCGTCGGCCGTGCCGGCCCTCACGTCGATCGCATGGGATATGTCTGTGTCCGCTTTCGTGGACGGCGGAGCCTCGTCGACGTGATGCCGCGCGGCGGGTCGGTCGCCACTCGAACGTACGGGGACCTCCGCCACCAGACGCTTCCCGCTGGAAGCAAAGTTGAGTAGCTGCAAGCTCTGCGTGAGCGGCGCGAGCTCGGCCAGCGGCTCGGGAAGCGGCCCGAAGACACCGCCGACGCTCAGCGACGGCAGCCCCCAGTCGTGCACGGTGACTTGGACGAGATCGGTGTCTGCCTCGAGCGTCACCTCGATCTCGCCCAGATCGTCGTCGGGGTAGGCGTGGTCGAGGGTGAAGTCGACGAGGCCGGAGACGACCGTCTCCAGCCGTTGGGCGTCGTCGGCGCCGACTCCACTCGCCGTCGCAAACGGCGGGACGAGGGCCAGCACCAACGATCGCGCGCTGTCGTCGCTAAGGACGCTGGCCTTCACTCTTGTCACAGGAAGAGGCGATCTTACGCGCTGCTAGGGTGAGCGCGATTCGGCGAATGCGGCTCCGATTGAGCAGCTGGAGGTGGCTCCTCTGGGGCTTCTTCCTGGCGGGCGGAATCGCGTTTGCGAGCCTGTCCCCCGAAGCGTCCGGCTCGAGAGACGACGTGCCCTACACAGGCGTGCGCGTGCAGGTCTCCGCAGCCGCCGTGGTGGACATGCGAGCACTTGCGCGCGCCCCCGCTCCGCCCGAGCCGGCAAGCCCGCCCGAGCCTCGTGAACGCCCCGAGCGGACGACGAAGGCGAAGGCCCCGCCGGAGCTCCCGCTCTCGCTGCGGATACAGACACCGACGATCCCGTCGCCGTATGTCTCGGGAAGCTTCCTCGCCCAGACGGACACGCCCGTAGCCGGGAAGAAGACCGAGTCCCCGCCGGACACGAACGGCGCGGTCGGGCGCGAAAAGCTCATGTCGACGCTCAACAGCAACTACGTGATCCAGCGGAAGTCGGACGGCAAGGTCCTCAGCAGGGTCTCGATGACGAGCTTCTGGAGCCGGCTCGGCATGCGCCACCCGTTCGACCCACGCGTGCTCTACGACCCCTACAGCGACCGCTGGCTCGTCAGCGCCGCCAACGACCCGCTGCTCGCGAGCTCGGCGATCCTCTACGGCATCTCGGACACGTCCGATCCGCAGGGCACCTGGCACCTGTACGCGATCGACTCCGACCCCACGAATGCGACCTGGGCGGACTTTCCGACGCTCGGCTTCGACCACAGCACGGTCGCGATCGGCGTCAACATGTTCGCGGCGGGCACCGGCACCTATGTGAGCGGTCGGCTGATCGCGCTCGACTACGCCGCGCTCCGGGCGGGCGGAAGCGGGCAGCCTGCCGACATCACCATCCCGGGAGGGTTCGCGCTGCAGCCCGCGGTCACGTACTCGCCGACCGAGGCGACGCTCTACCTCGTCGAGCACGTGGACAGCATCTCCGCGACCTACCGCTTCTGGTCGCTGCGAGGCTCGACGCTCACGGTCGTCGGCGGAGCGCCGAAGACGAACCCGCTCGGGACCGTGGGGCACGCCGGGCCCCGGAAACTTCCTGCCCCAGGCCGACGGCCGCGGGGTCGACGCGGACGATTCGCGCGTCGGAAACGCGGTCTTCCGGAACGGCCACGTCTGGTATGCGCAGACGATCAACCTCCCGCCCAGCGGCGGCGTCGGATTCGGGCTGCACACCGCCGTTCAGTGGGTCGAGCTCGACACGAACGGCGCATTCGTTCAGGGCGGAAGGATCGAAGATGCGCGCGCCATGCCCTGGAACGGCGGCCATTCGTACGCGTACGCGGCGATCGCCGTGAACGCGCGGGACGACGTGCTCGTCGGCTTCTCCGACTTCCAGTCGAACGACTTCGTGGACGCGGCCTACGCCTACCGATCGGGCGCGGACGCGCCGGACACGATGCGCGCGCCGGTAACGCTGAAGGACGGCGAGGGGCCGTACTCGAAGACGCGCGGCGGCCTCAATCGCTGGGGCGACTACAGCGGCGCGCAGGTCGACCCGTCCGACGATCTCGCCTTGTGGACGGTGCAGGAGTACGCGCGCATCCCGACGGGCCGGGGAGACGGGTCGGGCCGTTGGGGAGCGTGGTGGGGCCGAGTCGGCGGCGGCCCGCCGTTGCCGGCTCCGCAATGCAGGGTGCCGAGAGTGGTCGGCGCCGTCCTCGCGAAAGCGTGGCGGAGAGTCGCAGCAGCGCACTGCCGCCTGTGGAAGGTGCGGCGCGTGAAGGCGCCGAAGAAGCGGGGCCGGGTCGTCCGGCAGAGCCCGGGGGCCGGCCAAGTCCGCCGCAGCGACGCGAGAATCAGCCTCACGGTCGGTCGCTGACGAACGTCTCTATACTCGGAGAGCTACGCGGATGTAGCTCAGTTGGCTAGAGCGTCTGCTTGCCATGCAGAAGGTCGTGGGTTCGAGTCCCATCATCCGCTCTACGGAGAAGCCCCGCTCAGGCGGGGTTTTCTGTTGAAGCGCCAGGAAAGGTAGCCGGCGCGGTCGTGGTCCGAATCGGGGCCTAAAACGTCATCGAAAGGAGACCACAGTGAGTTTCTTGGACAAGCTCCTCGGCCGCGACAAGACGGCCGCGGGAGATACAGAGCAGAACTCGGTGAAGAGTGAGGGCATGCACGAGGAGCAGAAGGATTCGGAACAACCGTCCGTTACGCCGCCGAGTGACGACATCGATCCTCAGTTCATCAAGGACACGGAGAGAAAAGCCAACCAGTAACCCCTCCCTCCCGTCCGGTAGTCGGGTAGAGGCCGAACAGCACCGCGAGCCTGCCGGTGGGCTGGCGGCGAGGGGACCGCGAGAGCCGGGGCGTCTGTTCCCCCGCAGGAGCTGGCCTCTTGCCGCAAGGAGGTTGGCTCGTTCGAGTGAACCTGGGGCCGGCCGGCGAGGGTCGAAGTTCTGGGCGCTTCCCTCGCCACTCGCCGGCCACGGTGAACGCTAAGAGGGTGTCGGCAGGCCAACTTAGGCTCAGAGCCGGCGACGTTTCCGCCGCTTCCCATCGTCTACCCATCTCCCGTCCATCGATCGGGGTCGCTCCACCCCGAGCCTGGTTACGACATACAGGCAAACCGGGGCGCTGCACTCCAGGCGTCCAGGAGGGAGATTCATCTTCAAGTACTTCACTAGGCTGCCGCTCTGGCTCTGCGTGCTGTTTGCGCTGACCGTCGGCGTCCTGTCTTCTACGGTTGAGGCGGCGCCCGCGGCGCAGCCCCCAAAGGCCCCCAGGCCGACTCATTGGTGGCCGGCGGATGCGGAACGCGCAGGGACCGCATCGGCACCGACGACGGGCAACTTCTGAATGGCGTCACCTACACGAGTGGCGTCAGCCGCCGGGCGTTCCATTTCAACGGCCAGGGCTCCGCGGTGCAGTTCGACGCGGTCGGTGGGAACTTCAACCGCGATCCCTTCACGATCGCGTTCTTCATCAAGACAACCTCGCCCCTGTCGCAGGCAATCTGGGGAAAGCGACCGGTGTGCAACGCCGCAAGCTTCTGGGACTTTCGGATGACCGGCAACCTCTGGGGCGTGGAACTAGACGGCGACGAGTTCGGTACCGACGACATGGGTGTCACGGGCGCGCCGATCATCGCCGACGGAAACTGGCACCACGTCGCACTTGTCCGCGACGGAACAAACAACACCCTCTACGTCGACGGAGCGAATCCCACGACCACCATCTCAGCTCACCCCGTGCAGCTCTCGAACAACGAGCCCATGCGAGCGGGAATGAGCGCGTGCACCGGCGTCGACGGAACGAATCCGTACGACGGTGATCTCGACGAGTTGATGATCTTCGACAAAGCACTTAGCCAGCCGCAGATCAACGCCCTGATCCAGTCCCTGCGAGGGAATCACTAGAACGGGCGTCAGCAAAGTTCGAGCATCACAGCCACGAGAAGAGAGGGGCCGGCGGAGTGAAATCTGCGAGGCCCCTCTGTTCTGTTGAGTGGCGGGACTACGGCGCACGGGGGCCGCTAAAGATCGAAGCGGACGATCCCGTGCTCGACAACGACTTCAAGCCACGTGGCCCGAGCGGAATCACTGGCGTGAAGTAGGTCTTCCCGAGGAGCATCCCTCCGGAAGAGCCCGCCAGCTCGTAGCTCGTCTGAAGATCATCCCGGAGCGCCAGCACGAGCCCGAACGGGTTCAGCTCGTCTATCCTCGACGGTCTCTGGCAGCGGTCTGGGCAGGTCGCTCGGAAACGCCCCGTACGTCATCTGTAGGAGTTGGACCGGGTCCAGCCAAGCCTCCTCGGCGACCTGCGGCATCCCGCCCGACCCGCTCGATAGCGACCCCCAGCGAACGGCGACGCCGTCGTCGTAGAGCTCGAGCGCGAGAATCTGGATCGCCTCGCCCGTCTGCGGCTCGGCAAGCACGACTCGCTGCAGGTCCTCGAAGCCCTCGCTCGGAGCGCTCATCGTCGGCGGGAGCCTAACCCGGTACGAAACGAACGCGGCTCAATTGACCCAGTTGGGCCAAGAGATCGTCCCCGAAAGCGGCCTAGGCTGCCAAGCGGCGCGGTCGACCCGGCTGTGTGTGCAGTCCCAGCACACGAGCCCCGCACGGGTCGGCCGCCCATTGGTTCACACGTGACGTCTCCCGCGCTTTAGGCGAGGATCACGTCGCAGCCGGCTTCGCGCTGCACCTCGGCGTCGACGTCAGCGCCGAAGAGATTCCCCAGGAGCCCGTGATGATGCTCGCCGAGGACGATCACCTGCGCGCGGGTCTCCTTCGCCGTCTCGACGATCGCCCGGCCCGGCTCCCCGATCTTCCAGATCAGGTTCGCCTCGAGGCCCGCCGAGGCAAGCCGTTCGCTGGCTTCTGTCAGATGCGCGACGATGTCCGGCGGTGGGGCCAGCGCCTTGCCTTCGTCGGCGGAGATGTCGTCCAGCGTTCCGAAGTTACGTGGCACATCGAGGTCGAGCGGCGCGTTCTCGACACTCAGGACCGTGATGCGGCCGCGCGACTCGTGCGCCTCCGCGATCGCGCGCTCGAGCGCTCGTTTGCCGCCGTCCGAGCCGTCGTAGCCGACGAGAATCCTGCGCACGCGCGACAGTCTCTCAGAGGCACGACTAGCCCACGAGCTCCTTCGCGAGCGGTGTGGCGAAGCGCGGAGTGACCTTCGTCGCGTCGAGCCACGCTTCCACCGCCTCCGCCTCGGCCTCGATCGCCCGGACGCCGTCGCCACCGACCTCGTCCAGCAGGCGGAACGCAACCTCGCCGTCCTTTCGGCCCGCCCAGCCGCCGACGACGCGGCCGTTCCACCACACCGTCGGGCCTGCGTTTCCGTTCCGGTCGAAAAGCGCCGGCGCATGCTCGCCGAGGTACCAGCCGCGCTCCTTCCAGCCCATCACGGTCGGGTCGAGCGCCGGCAGGAACGCTGCCCACGGCTGCGGCTCGGGCTCCGGCTCGAGGTCGCTCGGCAGGACGAACCCGGGCACCCCTTCCAGGTCGACCTCGACAGCGTCGATCGCGCCGAGGGCTGCGCGCGTCTGCGTCAGCGTCCACCCGGTCCACCACTTGAGGTCGGTCACGCTCGCCGGGCCGAACGCCGCGAGCCAGCGCGACGCGAGCTCGACCCGCGCCGCTTCGGGCTCCAGCCGCGGCAGCGGCTCCTCGAGCCACGCCTCGGCGGGCGCCCAGCACCACTGGCTGCTCGTCCAGGCACCCCGCGGACGGCCCCTCACGACCCGTCCTTCCGCGGCAAGCAGGAACAGCACCCAGGACGTCATGCCCGTGCTGCTAGCCCACGTCTTGCCCTCGCCGAAGTGGATCTTCTCCCGAAGCAGCGGAACATCCGCGGACAACTCGGCAGCGAATGCCTCGCCTCGCGCCTGCAGAGCCCGCAAGGTCGCGGCGCCCACCTCCTCGAGCCACGCTTCGCCGTCCGAGGCGATGCCTCCGCCCTCGATCAGCTTCGCATAGCGCCGGCGCGACGCGGCCAGGATCGACTCCGTGCACGCCGCCTGCACCACGGCCGCGAGCTCGAGCGGGAGCACGAACAGCGTCCGCCGCATCCCGATCATGCGCAGGACGCTCCGCTTCTCGTACAGCGCGCTCTCGAGCTCGGCGCCCTCGACTCCGCGAGCCCGGGCAGAGAGGAACACGGTTGCCGGGTCGGTCGCGTGCAGGCCCACCAAGCCGCTTGCCAGCCCGACAGCATCGCGGGCGCTCGAGCCGGGATCGAGAAAGTGTCGTCGCGCAAGTCGTGCGCGCCGCTCCTCGACCGAGATCGTCCGCACGCTCAGGCGCCGGCCTCGTCGAGCGCCTCGTTCACGAGCCGGTCGGCGAGCTCGTTGTGCTCCCGGCGAACAGCCGTGTAGCGCACCTTCCCGATGCCCGCGGCGAGATCCTGCGCTTCCTCCCACAGCACGCGCAGCGTGTCCTTCTTGATCTTCCACTCGCCGCGCATCTGGTGGACGATCAGCTCCGAGTCGGACACGACCTCGAGCTCGGCCACGTGGAGATCGACTGCCCGCCGGAGGCCCTCGATGACGGCGCGGTACTCGGCGACGTTGTTCGTCGCGACTCCGATCGCCTGCCCTTCGGCCGCAAGCACGGTCCCGTCCTCTGCCTCGAGCACGAACGCGTAGGCGGCCGGGCCCGGGTTCCCGCGCGCACCGCCGTCGGTGGAGAGGCGTGCCTTCACAGCAGCGCGTAGAGGTCGAACGCGGGCTCCTCGTACGGATGCGCCGCCCGCAGCGCCCGCAGGACCTCGTCCTCGCGATCGGCCGGATAGACCGTCTCGAGCCGCAGCTCCGGGACGCGCTCCTCGCGGCCGCGCTCGCCGATGGTCGGATTCGTGCCCTCGCTGCCGAGGAACGTCCCGGTGCCCTCCGCGTACCAGGAGCAGCGCTCGTAGTCGCCGATCCGCCCCGCTCCTGCCGCGAAGAGCGCGTCGCGGACCGCATCGAGCGACTCCGGCGGCACGAAGACGACGAGCTTCCGGGTCATCCGACGACTCTCGCAAACTGGAACCCCGCACGCGACTGTGATTCAGTCGCCCCGACCGACCAGAGGAGGCGGCTCGTGAGCACGAACGGCAGCGGCAACACCGGCCCGCTCGGACATCCGCGCGGAATCGGCTTCGGAATCATTCTCTTCATCATCACGCTCGGGTTCTACAGCTACTACTGGGTCTACAAGACCCAGGAGGAGGTCAAGCAGCACACCGGCGACGGTCTCGGCGGCGTGCTGGGGCTCGTCGTCTGGATCATCATCAGCCCGGTCAGCGCCTTCGTCATCCCGTCGGAGATCGGGAGGATGTACCAGCGCGACGGACAGCACTCACCGGTCAGCGGCTGGACGGGTCTCTGGCTCTTCCCGTTCGGCATCTTCATCATCCCGGCGATCGTCTGGTTCGTGAAGATTCAGGAGTCGCTCAACACGTACTGGGGAGCCAGGGTTTCCTCAGGAGCTGCTGCAGCCTCCGGCCGAAGCCTGACCTACCTCACGCCCGCGGACGGGCGTCAACGCGGCGGATCCATGACTCGACCCTCGGGTACGCGCCCTTCAGGGCGAGGTACTGCTGCAGGATGAGGTGGAACTCCTCGGTGTCGGCCTCGTCGTGGATGAGGCCGTACTTGAGGAACGGAAACGCAGCGCAGTCGGCCGCCGAGAACTCGCCGAACAGGTAGTCGCGTCCCGAGAGGAGCCGCTCGAAGAGCTCGAGCGACCCGGTCAGCTCGTCGGCCTAACTCGTCGATCCGCGCGGCGTCCGGCTCCGACTCGGGTCCGCTCGGCCTCGATCTCGTTCGGAGGCCGCTTCCAGATCCGGTTGAACCAGTCGAGGAAGATCTCGACCTCAGCCGCCCGGGCCTCGTCCCGCGGAAAGAGCGTCGGCTCCGGCTGGAGCTCCTCGAGATAGCGGAGGATGACGGTCGAGTCCGCGAGCACGCGCTCGTCGTGAACGAGCACCGGGACGAGCGGCTGTCCGCTGAGCCGCTCGACGGGACTGCGGTCGCCGGGGTCGAGGTCCTCCCACTCCACGTCCAGCCCCTTGAACGCGAGCGCGAGGGACACCCGCTCGACATTGGTCGAGAACGGAATTCGGTAGACGCGAAGCACGGACGTCACGCTAACCTCGCGAGCCACTCTTCGGTGTCGCGCTCGGAACGCAGCCGGACGAGGTCGTACTTCGCCAGGCGCTCCTCGTACCGGGCGCGCCTCGGCCGGTGTGTCGTCAGCGCCCAGACGAACAGCGAGTCGCGGCTGAGGAACGCCCCGCGCCAGGTCTCGCGGTTGCCGCCCCAGAGCTCCTCGCCGCTGCGCACGCGGCGGACCGTCCGCGCGCCGAGTCGGCGCAGCACCGTCGCCAGCGGGGGATCGAGCCAGACGACGAGGTCCGCCTTCTCCACCACGAGGTCGCCCAGCTTGCCGTGGTAGGCGCCGTCGGCGACCCAGCTCTCTGCGCTCAGTGCCTCCTCGACCCGCGCGCGAAACTCCTCTGCGGTCGGCTCGCTCCACCCAGGGCCCCAGTGCAGGGCGTCGAGCTCGACATGCGGGATTCCATGCTGCTCGGCCAGCCGCTTCGCGACCGTCGTCTTGCCCGCGCAGGTCGTCCCGACGACCGCGATGCGCGTAGGCACCTAGGTGTCTATCTGGGCCTTTTGGAGCTTGCCCGAGTAGTCGACGTAGATCGACTTCCACTCGGTGAAGAAGTCGAGCGCGGCCTGGCCCGCCTCGCGGTGCCCGTTGCCCGTGTCCTTGACGCCGCCGAACGGGAGATGCACCTCGGCGCCGATCGTGCCCGCGTTGATGTAGGTGATCCCGGCCTTGAGGTCGCGCATCGCGCGGAACGCGCGGTTCACGTCCTGCGTGAAGATCGAGGACGAGAGGCCGTACTTGATGCCGTTCGAGACCTCGATCGCCTCGTCGACGTCGCGCACCTTGATGACCGCGGTCGTCGGGCCGAAGATCTCCTCCTGGGCGATCCGCATCTGCGGGTCGACGTCGCCGAAGACGGTCGGCCGGTAGTAGAACCCGTTGTCGAGGCCGTTGCCGGACGCGACCTCGCCGCCGGTCAGGAGCGTCGCTCCCTCGTCCTTGCCGATCTCGGTGTACGAGTGGATCTTGTCGAGGGCGTCCTTGTTGATCACCGGCCCGACGTCGGTCTCGTCCTCCCAGCCGTAGCCGAGCTGCATCTTCTCGGCCTCGGCGACGAGACGGGAGACGAGCTTGTCGTACACCGCGTCGTGTGCGATGACGCGGCTCGCCGCCGTGCACCGCTGGCCGGACGTGCCGAACGCCGACCAGATGATGCCGTCGACCGCGAGGTCGAGGTTCGCGTCGTCGAGGACGATGATCGCGTTCTTGCCGCCGAGCTCGAGGTGGATGTGCTTGAGGCGGTCGGCGCCGGTCTTCGTGACGGCGACGCCGGTCTCACGCGAGCCGGTCAGCGAGATGACGGGGACATCCGGGTGTTCGACGAGCGCGTTGCCGACCTGGGCCCCCCCTCCGTGGACGATGTTCACGACGCCCGCGGGGACGCCCGCCTCGACGAGCAGCTCGACGTAGCGCTGTCCGAGTGTCGGCGTGTCGGTCGCCGGCTTGAAGACGACCGTGTTCCCGCAGACGAGCGCGGGCAGCGTCTTCCAGCTCGGGATGGCGATCGGGAAGTTCCACGGCGTGATCACGCCGACGACTCCGATCGGCTGCCGGATGCTCATGTTGAACTTGTCGCGGAGCTCCGACGGCGTCGTCTGGCCGAACATGCGCCGACCCTCGCCGGCCATGTAGTAGGCCATGTCGATCGCTTCCTGGACGTCGCCGCGCGCCTCGGGGAGCACCTTGCCCATCTCGTGCGCCATCAGCTGGGCGAGGTCTTCCTTCTGTTCGCTCAGCAGGTGCGCGAAGCGGAAGAGCAGCTCGCCGCGTTTCGGCGCCGGGACGAGGCGCCAGTCTTCGTAGGCGCTCTTCGCTGCGGCTACGGCGCGCTCGACGTCATCGGCGCTCGAGCGCGGGAAGACGCCGATCGCGTCGCCGTTCGCCGGGCTCGTGCTCTCGAAGGTCTCGCCGGACGCGGCGTCGACCCACTCGCCGGCGATGTAGTTCTGGAATGTCTTTGCGCCGAGGGTGGCCACGGCGCCGATTCTATTCTGCGGCTTCCGTCTCGAGGAACGTGCCCGGGATCCGCGGGCGCCGCCGGTCGCGCAGCTCGCGCTTGCCACCAGGCTCTCCGCCGGGCCCGCGACGGTCCGGGCCTGTACGGCGGTCGACGATGACGGTCACGTTCGGGTTGCCCTTGTAGTACTCGACCATCTTGTCGAACAGCTCGGCCTCGAGCTCACGCGGGATCACGCAATAGATCATGCTCCTCTGATTGTAGGGAGCGCTTTGCCGCTGGCTAGAGCCGAGCGATCTCTGGTACGACGCGTCCGTCGGCTTCGACCCGCGCGTTCCAGGTCCTGAACGACGGTTCGAGCTCCTCCAGTTCGAGCCCGCGCTCCGCAAGCCGGACGGGCTGCGCCGACTCCCGCAGGACGCGGTACTGGTACCAGGAGATGTCCCACGCGACCGTGACGACGACCTCTGTGTTGACGCCGGAGAGCAGGACGACGCTCGCGTGCGGTTCGCCGAGGCTCTTCCCGATCCCGCCGACGGTCCGGCGGTAGGGGCTCGAGTTGAAGAGCTCAGCCGCCTCGACCATCGCGCGCTCCTGGTCAGAGAGCCGGCGCAGGATCGGCTCCGGCGCGAGGGAATCGTCGGGCGCGGCGCGGCGCGGGTCGAGGAGCGCGCCGAGGGTGAAGCGCCGCTTGCGCGGCTCCTCGTCGAAGGTCGGCGTGGTCGGACTGCCCTCTTTGACCCAGCCGTACTCGGCGGCGATGTCCTGGCAGAGCGGGCAGACGTCCAGGAAGTCCTCGCCCTCCGGGGCGAAGCGCATCGTCCGCTCGCCGAGAAGCAGGGTCCGTTCGCAGATCGCGCACGTCTGCGGTGCGATGGTTCTCGTAGAGCGCATCCGTCGGCGACTATAGCCCACTCGGTCTCCGCTGCCTCGCGTGCTACCGTCTCGCTATGTGTGTCTTACACTGTAACTCGCTCAGAGCGGTGGCGTGACGGGTCGGATGGGCCTTCCGCGGCACGCCCGTGGAAGGCGCCGACTCGGCCCGGGCCGCTGGCAGGTTCGCGCCCGGCTCGAACGCTTCACGGAGCCAGCGGTCCTCCTCGTGCTCCGCGACAACCCGGGTCACGGCTACGAGCTGCTGGAGACGCTCCAGGAGCTCATGCCGGGCGAACGGATCGACATGGGCAACCTCTACCGAATCCTCCGCTCACTCGAGCGAGACGGTCTCGTCGACTCCACCTGGGACGACAACGCTCCCGGACCGGCAAAGCGCGTCTACGTGATCACACCGTCGGGCCGGCGCGTCCTGGCCCAGTGGGTCGAGGCGTTCACGAAGATCGAGCGCCAGATCGAGCAGTTCAGAAAGCGTTACGCAGACCAAAGGGGGTGAACATGCACCACGGACGAAGACATTTCCGTCATCGCGGCGTCGGCCGCCGCTGGTACGAGCCCGAGCGCGTTCTCGAGCGCCTCGAGGAGTATCAGCGCGACCTCGAGCAGGAGCTCGCAGACGTCGCCGACCTGATCAAGCGCCTCAAGGAGCCGCAGCCCCAGACGGCCTAGACAGACTCCCGCCGCGGAGGTGGGCTCGCCCCGCCTCCGCCTCCGGGCTCCCTCAGACTTTCGCTTCTTCCTGTTCCTTCTTCGAGTCTTCGATCAGCTTCTGCGCGACGTGGCTCGGCACCTCGTCGTAGCGTAGGAACTGCATGTGGTAGTCGCCGCGGCCCCCGGTCATCGAGGTCAACGCCTGGCCGTACGTGAGCATCTCGGCCATCGGCACCTCGGCCTTGATCCGCGTCATGCCTGCGATCGGCTCCATGCCCTGAAGCCGTCCCCGCCGTGAGTTGAGATCACCGTTCACGGACCCGACCGTGTCGTCGGGAACGGTGACGTCGACCTCCATGATCGGCTCGAGGAGCACCGGGTCAGCCTGCTCGTAGGCCTGCTTGAACGCCATCGACCCGGCGACCTTGAACGCCATCTCCGACGAGTCGACCGTGTGGTACGAGCCGTCGACGAGCAGCACGCGGACGCCTTGCACGGGAGCGCCGGCGAGCTCGCCCTGAACCATCGCCTCCTGGATGCCCTTGTCGACCGCCGGGCGGAAGCCTTGCGGGATGACGCCGCCGACGATCTTGTCGACGAACTCGTACCCGGTGTGGCCTGCGATCGGCTCGAGCACGATGTGTGCATCGCCGAACTGCCCACGGCCGCCGGTTTGCTTCTTGTAGCGGCCGTGGCCGCGTGACTCCTTGCGAATCGTCTCGAGATAGGGCACGCGCGGCGGGTTGAGGTCGACCTCGACGCCGAAACGGCGCCTCAGCCGGTCGACGGCGACCTCGACGTGCATCTGGGTCATGCCCGAGACGAGCTGCTCGCCGGTCTGCGGGTCGCGGCGTAGTTGGAGCGTCGGATCCTCCTCGCTCAGTCGGCGGAGCGAGGTGGCGACCTTCTCCTCGTCGCCCTTGGCCTTCGGCGTGATCGCGAAGCTCATCACCGGCTCCGGGAAGTCGAGGCTTGGCAGCTCGATTTGCTGGTCCGAATCGAGCAGCAGGTCGCCGGTCATGACGTCCTTCAACTTGGCGACCGCGCCGAGGTCGCCCTCGCCGAACTCGTCGGCAGGCTCGTGATCCTTGCCCTGGAGCGTGAGCAGCGCGCCGACCCGCTCCTTGCCGTGCGTCCGCACGTTGGCGAGCGTCGCGTCGGAGGAGATCGTCCCCTTGAGCACGCGGAAGACGTTGATCCGGCCCGAGAACGGATCGGCGACGGTCTTGAAGATGAACGCCGCGCTGCTCGCGCCCTCGACGTCGATCCGCGACCCCTTCTTCGCCGGTGAGGGAACGCCCTCGACCAGGAGATCGAGCACGGCGGTCGTGCCGAGGTTCTTCGTCGACACACCGCACATGACCGGGAAGAGCTCACCGCGGGTGACGGCGCTCTTGAGCGCGGACGCGACTTCCTCGGGCGTGAGCTCCTGCCCGTCGAGGTAGCGCTCCATCAGCGCCTCGTCGGTCTCCACGACCGAGTCGAGGAGCTGCGTCCGGTACTGCTCGACCTGATCGGCCATCTCGGCCGGGATCTCGCCCGGCTTGCCCTCGCGGTCTCCGTCCGGGCTCGTGTACGTGGTCATGTGGAGAACGTCGACGACGCCCGTCAGCTCGTGCTCGACGCCGATCGGCAAGTGGACGGCGACGCACTGGCTCCCGAACTGCGCGCGGAGCTGCTCGAGGACACGGAAGAAGTCCGCCCGCTCGCGGTCGAGCATGTTCACGAAGATCACCCGCGCGAGGCCGAGCTCTTCCGCGCGTGCCCAGTTCCTCGTCGTCTGCACCTCGACACCCATGACGCCGCTGACCGTGACGAGCGCGCCCTCGACGACGTGGAGCGCGGCGATCGCGTCGCCCTGGAAGCTCGGCTCGCCCGGCGTGTCGATGAGGTTGATCTTGCGGCCCTGCCACTCGAGATGGCAAAGCGTGTCCGCAATCGACATCTGGCGCTGCTGCTCGTCCTCGTCCCAATCGGAGATCGTGGTGCCCTGCTCGACGACGCCGAGCCGATTCGCCGCGCCGGCCTGGAAGAGCATCGCCTCGACGAGCGACGTCTTGCCGGTGCCGCGGTGACCGACGACGGCGACGTTGCGGATCTTTCCGGGCTCGACTGCGGGCATGCGAGGACTCCTTCTCGGCTGGTTTGCGGCGATCTTAGCGAGGGCCAGGCACTGTCACGCTTCCGGCACGAACGCGTGACAGACACGTGCGCCGACCGCGAATAGCATTGTCAGAGGGAGGAGGTGGGATGCGCCTTAATTGGAACGTCAGTCGCCGTCGCCGCGGGACGGCGCGCCGGACAGACGAGCCTTCAAGCGCAGGATCGCCTTCGTGTGGAGCTGCGAGACGCGCGACTCCGTGACGCCGAGCACCTCGCCGATTTCTCGCAGCGTCAGCTCCTCGTAGTAATAGAGCGTGACGACGAGCTTCTCACGCTCGGGGAGCCGCGCGATCGCCTCGCCCAGCGCCTCCTTGAGCTCCGTCTGGGCGAGGGCCGCCTGCGGCTCCGGGCCTTGCGTGTCCTCGATCGTGTCGATCAACGCGACCTGGTCGCCGCCCGACGACGAGATCGTCCACAGCTCATCGAGAGCGGCGATCGACGAGCGCGAGATCTCGGTCAGGCTCTCCTCGAGCTCTTCGGTCTCGATGCCGAGCTTTCCAGCGATCTCCTCGTCCGTCGGCGCGCGGTGCAGCTTCGCCTCGAGCTCGGCGATCGCCCGCTCGATGTGGCGCGCCCGCGCTCGCACCGACCTCGGTACCCAGTCCATCGCGCGCAGCTCGTCGATGATCGCTCCCTTGATGCGCGCGATCGCGTACGTCTCGAACTTGACGTCGCGGTCGGGGTCGTAGCGCTCGATCGCGCCGATCAGTCCGAGCAACCCGTACGAGACGAGGTCGCCCTCGTCGACGTGCGCGGGGAGACCGCTGCCCAGCCGGCCGGCGACGTATTTGACGAGCGGCGCGTACGTGAGGATCAGCCGGTCGCGAACCGCCTGATCTCGAGACTTCTGGAACTCCTGCCAGAGGCCGGCGGTTTCGTCAGTCTGGACCACGCGTAGAGAATACGGCCCTCGGCTGCCGAATCCTCAGCGTGGGCGACTGGCGAGCAGCGCTCGCAGCCCGAAAGTCCCGATCCAGAGCCCCAGCACGATCGCCGCGATTCCGATCACGATCGCGGAGCCACCGGCCTTGATTGCCGTGAACGCGATGCCGATGAAGAAGATCGCGAGGAAGAGAAAGAGCACCCCGAGGGCGCGCCGGTGAGCCTCCACGCCGCGACTCTACTGGCCGAAGAAGGCGCGACTACAATCGGGACGCAACCCAGGGGCGTAGCTCAACTGGCAGAGCACCGGTCTCCAAAACCGGGGGTTGCAGGTTCGAGTCCTGCCGCCCCTGTCCGCTCTGACAGAGGCGAGGTAGTAAGCGACATCCTACGAGGAAGTGGCAATTTTTACTAGGTTCGCTCCGCCAGACCGTTCTCCACGCACCGGGCAGACAGGCGGTTCACATCTACTGGCGGCGCGGGTCCTTCGGCCCGCTGACTGACGCGCTTACTCCGGTTCTCCGAACTCACACTCGGCGCACTCCGGGCAGTACGTCACGGCTTCCCGAGCGACCTTGTCCGCGAACAGGATGCGCCAGGTCTCGCGGGCTCGAGGTGTGCGGCCGCATTCGGCGCAGGTGAGGTCGACCGCGATCGTTCCGGGCTCAGGCCTCGACTGAATCATCGCTCCGTGCACTTGCCGTGCTACTCACCTGACCTGATCTCACCTGATCTCACCTGATCTCAGGTCCGCTGAACCGGTTAACCAGGCCTGTTCCTGACCGTGCCTACGGCGTGACCGAGATCTCCAAAACCGCGGGTTGCAGGTTCGAGTCCTGCCGCCCCTGTTTGGTAAGCCCAAGTCCGTCCTTGTCGCCGAGTAAGTGAGCGGCGACTCGATCAGCCGTCGACGAGGATTCCGTTCAGCGGCCCGAGAAGCCGCGCAGATCGCTTCGACACGTGCGGCAGCCTCGCAAGGCGGTGTGTCAACGGCCTCCCCGCCTGCCGCCGTTCGAGCTGCTCTTCGCTGATCGGTTTCCATAGCTCGTCGATCGCACGCGCCGGATCGTCGGGAATCTCGTCCTCGGCCAGCTCGAGGTGCTCGGACCACAGTCGCAGCCGGGTGCCTCGGGCGAGCTCGGGGTCGTGGGCGACGACATTCATCTCCGTGTCGTTGAAGAGCGAGTGCTCGTTGAGGTTGGCAGAGCCGATCGTCAGCCAGTGGTCGTCGACGATCGCAACCTTCGCGTGCACGTAGATGGGATCGACGAGCGGGCCCGATCGCGCATAGATCGTGCAGGCGAGCAACCGCCCCCGGTCCCGCGTCAGCCTCGACGAGCTCACCGAGAACACCACGCGTGTCGTCATTGCCCGAGTTCGGCTTCGAAGGTAGGACGAAGAGCATTCGGAAGTCGTTGCTCGGCGGATAGAGCAGCTTGTCTCGGAGCACGCGTGCGATCTCGGGCGACCACAGGAACTGGTTCTCGACGTAGATGAAGCGCTCGGCCTGCCGAAACGCACGCATGTACGACTCGAGGATCCCGAAGTCCCCCCGCGGCAGTGCGTCGTAGATTTTTTCCGGGACCGTGCGGACGACCTGCAGCTCGACGTCACCGCCCGCCTCGTCGGGCGCGACCGGTGGAAGCACCTCCTCGGTGACCTCGTGCCACCGCATCCGGAAGTGCTCGGCCACGTCGCCGACCGCCGGCCCTTCGATCCGGGCGGTCGCGTCATGCCACCCGACCGAGGCCCGGGGCGGATGCTCGCCCAGGTCGTACCGGTCGCCGTCCTCGTACGTGAGGTCGATCCCGCCGACGAAAGCGACCCGATCGTCGATGACGATCGTCTTCTCGTGGTGGCAGTGCATTGGCCGTTCGCGCGAATCGAGCTCGCACTGGATCCGCGTGCCCTTCGTGAGCTGGTCCCGCATTCGTTTGACCTGGCGCCTGGACGGACGGAAGAGCGGGAGCGGAGCGCCGGCCCAGACGAGGACCCGGACGTCGATTCGCTCGGCCAGCTCCGCGAGCAGATGGCGAAGAACGAGAGGAGCTCCCTCGCGCACGAGCGCGAAGTCGGGCGAGAAGTACCAGCCGGTGATGTGCACGTGCGAGCGCGCTTCCTGCAGCGCATCGGCGATTGCGGGCAGCGCTTCCGCTCCGTCGACGAGGATCTCGATCGCGTTGCCGGGTCGTGGAGGCGGCGCACCCTCGGCCCAGCCGTCACCCTCCGGGTTCAGGGCGCCCTCCCAGCCAAGGGCGCGCAGGCGTCGAGTGTGATGCGCGGCGATCTGGTTCGAGACGGCCTCGCCGACGAGGGCTTCGCTCGCCGCGAGTCGACGGCCGACGCGCTCCCGGAGAGGCTGCACCGATCTCATGCCGGCTAGATCTTCCGGTAGCGGACGTCGGCGAACGAGTACAGCGCGAACGCGATCAGGCCCGCCGCGACGACACCGAGCAACGCGTAGCCATAGGGCTGATGCGTCAGCTTCGCCAGCGCGCCGTCCAGGCTGACCGCCTTGCGCGGCTTGTAATCGATCGCGGCCTTGATCAGGAAGAGGCCGACCAGTCCGAACACGACCATCCGAGCGCAATGACCGAAGATGGCGAGCCACTTGTACACCCGTTTGGTCGTCGGGCTCATCTCGCCGGTCTTCGCGTCCTCGAGGAAGTCCTTCGTGAGCCCGCGATAACCCTGGTAGAGCGCGGTGCCGATCAGAACTGCACCGGCGATGCCGACGATCCAGGTACCGCCCGGCCAGCCGAGCGCACCCCCGGTCGCCTTGGTCGTGCGCGCCGAGCTGCTTCCGGCGGACCCGAGCAAGATTTCGATCGACAGCACACAGAGGAACGCGTATGCGAGCCCGCTGCCGAATGCGCCGACCCGGTCGAAGCCGCTGTCCGACTTTTCAGGCCCGTGGCCCAGGAACACGTGCATGAAGCGCCACAAGGCGTAGCCGGCGAAGCCGATCGCGACGGCTATGAGCAGGAACCTGCCGAACGGCTGGTGCGCGATCGTCTTCAGCGCTCCGCTCTGGTCGGTGGTCTTCCCGCCGTCGCCGAGCGCGAGCTTGAGAGCCAGGACCCCGATGATTCCGTAGATGAGCCCCCTGGCGGCGAACCCGGCGCGGGCGAGAACCTCGAAGGCAGTGGACTGTCCGACGTCTTCTCCCGCCGACTTGGCCTGTCTGACGGGCGCGGACTCGGTTCGATCCTGGATGCTCATCGCGCGGCTCCGGGAACGCACAGCGTGACGGCCGCGGGCTCGACCTTGACCTTGAACGACTTCACCTTCGTCCGGTCGCCGCCGTCGAGCTCGTAGAGAACCTTTCGATCGAGCTTGACCTTGACGGAGCGAGCCTTGGTTGCTTGCACGAACGGCGACGCCTCGGCGTCCGCGATCACGGTCCGTGCAACCGTTCGCATCCAGTCGGTGTATCCGTCGGCGGTGACGACGCCGACCTCGAGCATTCCGTCGTCGGGCCGCGACTCCTCGAAGACCTCGACGTGGCCGATCAGCTCGCCGACGTTGCCGATCAGAACCGACGTCGCGTCGCCGCGGAACCAACTGACACCGTCCACCTCGATCTCGGCGCCGAAAGACTTGGAGCGCGCGGCCTTCAGGCCCGCCCAGACGTAGCCGGCGCGGCCGAGGCGTTCTTTGAGGCCGCCGTCGGCGTTGCGGATCATCGTCGCGTCCATGCCGCTCCCGGCCATGACCGCGAAGCGCTCGCCGTTGAAGCGACCGACGTCGAGGCGGCGCCGCTCTCCCTCCAGTCCGATTTCGACCGCCTGCTCGATGTCGATGGGCACGCCGAGGTTCGTTGCGAGCAGATTCGACGTTCCGGCCGGGACGATGGCGAGGGCGACGTCGGAGCCTGCGGCGGCGACGACGTCGATGCAGCGCTGGAGCATGCCGTCGCCTCCCCAGACGAAGACGAGCTCGGTCTTCGCGTCGAGCAGGCGGCGCATCGCCTTGGGCGCCTTGCGGCTCTTCGGCACCTCGTACCACTCCGGGTCGGCGATTCCGGCCCGCTCCAGGGTCCGGCGCAGCTCCAGGAGCCCGCCGTCCAGCGACTTCCCGGAATTCGCAATGACACCAACCTTCACGAACGGTCCTCGGCCAAGCCGGTGGCCGCCGCGCCGGCTGCCCGGCAGGCAAGCACGAGGGCACACAGACTGGCGATCCCGATCACGACTCCGCCTGCGACGTCGAGCGGGTGATGCATCCCGCGATACATGCGTGACATCGCCTCGTACACGGGGATCAGCACGGCGATGCTCCACACCGCGATGCGAAAGGCGCGGTTCTTGATCAGCGACGTCAGCAGCAGCGCGAGCCCGCAGTACACGGCGATCGAGGCCGCCGTATGCCCGGACGGGTAGCTCGCATTCACGGGCAAGCTTTCGAGGCGATGGACCCGAGGCCGATGGCGGTGGACGACGAGTGTGGTGATCCGGTACGAGGCCGACTCGACAGCCAGGACAAAGACGATGAAAGCGGCCATGCGCCAGTGGCGGAGGGCCGCGAACGCCAAAGCCGTCGCTCCGACGACGATCGGGAGGACGACTCCGCCCGAGCCCATGGACCCGACCAGCGAGAGATCCGACCGGAACGGCGTTCGATGCGCGGCGAGCCAACCGATGAAGTGCTCGTCGTCGGCTGCTACGCCGTGTACGTGCAGCAACACCCGTGTGACGAGCAATCCGAGGACGGTCGACAGCGCGGCGATGAGCGCGAGCCCTGTGAGCATCGCGCCCAGGAAGACGAGCACCGGATGGCCGGCACCGACCCGGACGGCGAGTCGCTCGACTCGGCCGTTTCGTGGCTGCAGGACGGGCGCCGCCCAGCCGTCGTTGGACCGGGCGACGGCTCGTCGAGTCTGGGTGAGCGTCGTATCCATTCGTAGCTGGTTTCCCATTTAGTGCCCGGGGTAATCCCACCCATCACGAAATGCCTCTTCTCCTCCTCGTTCTCGTTGCCCTCAGCGCCGGTCTCGTAGCCGGGCTTGCGGCCTGGCGATACCCTCGGCTTTCGGCGGGATCGTCAGCTCCGGCGTTCGAAGCGGCGCGCAAGGTAGGCGAGTCCGCCGCCGCGCACTCGCGGTTTCGGCGCACGCTCGTCTCGAGGCTCGACGCCAGCGCCGCCACCGGGCTCGCGTTGACGCTGGCGCTTTGCTTGACGATCGTGGGCGGCCTCGGGCTCGGCGCGCTCGCCTTCCTCGAGCGAACGAACGGCCACCTGAACCGCATCGACCGCAGCGTCGCCGCGTGGGGAAACCACCACGCAACGGCCTTCTCGACGCACGGCCTCGATCTCGTCACGCAACTGGGCTCGATTACCGGCGTGCTGCTCGTCCTCGCCGTCGTGCTCGCCGCCGCCGAGACGATTCGCACGCGGAGCGCATGGATCGTCCCGTTCCTGCTCGTGCTGCTCGCCGGCGAGGAGATCCTCATGAATTCGGTCAAGATCCTCGCCGACCGGGCTCGACCCACCTTCAACCCGGCTGCAGCCGGGCTCGGCCCTTCGTTTCCGAGCGGCCATTCGGCGACAGCAGCGGCGTTCTACGCGGGCGCTGCACTGCTGCTCAGCCGCCGGCGGGGACACGTCGCCCGGGCCGCGTTCACAGGTCTCGCGGTCGGCGTCGCGGTCGCCGTTGCCATGAGCCGCGTGCTGCTCGACTTCCACTGGCTGTCCGACGTGATCGCCGGACTCCTCCTCGGGTGGAGCTGGTTCGCGGTCTGCGGAATCGCATTCGGCGGTCGTCTCCTCCAGTTCGGGGCGCCGGCCGAGCTGGCCACGGCGGTCGCGGACGACGCCCCTCGAGAGAGATCGAGCGCGCGTCTCGCACACGAGGCGCAACGAGCTGGGTCGGGCGTACGAAGCGACGCCCGGAGGCAAAAGGTCGGCTAGACCGCGCGCTCTTCGTCAATGCGCGCCGCTCGCGATCGCGACCGCCTCCAGCCGCGAGTGGGCGCCGGTGGCGCGGAGCACCCGTCGAATGTGGTTGCGCACCGTCTCCGTGCTCAGGTGCAGCTCCTTGGCGATCTGCGCCGTGGAACGGCCGCGCTCGAGCAGCTCGAGCACTTCCGCCTGACGCGGCGTGAGGTTCAGATCCGGGTGTGCGTGCGGCTCCTCGACGACATCGGCGACCTGTCCGAAGACGCCGACCACATGGTCGCCGCGGAACACGGGCACGGAGCTCACCTCGACCGCCATCCGGGATCCGTCCGCGCCGACGATCGCGACGCCGGCGTCCGTGACGCGCTCCGTCCCGACCACCTTTCGAGCGAAGAGCTCGCGCGCACGCCGCGTGTCCTCGGGCGCGACGACCGACGTGAACTGGCGACCCCGCACGTCCCCCACGATCTTCTCCGCGGCCGGGTTCAGCCAGCGCACGACGCCGGTCGTGTCGATGACGTAGCTCGGCACGTTGACGTGCTCGAGCGTTTTCTCGAGACCCATCTCCTGCAGCGCCGAGACCGGCACGGTTACGGCCGGATGCAGAGCGCGGCGAGGTCCATGACGGTGTACGCCGGCTGGAACACCTGGCAGCCGATGCGAGCCGAGAAGAAGTCGTAGTTCCACAAGTTGGAGTACGGAACCAACGGAGCCGCGTTGCGGGCGAGATCGGCATCGAGCTTGCCGTACGCCAGATACCGAGCCGGCCCCGAGAGGCGTGCCGCGGCATCGAGCTTGTTCGTGTACCCGGGGATGCCAGACGTTCCCACGATGCCCGCCTGGAACAGGTTGTTGACGAACTGAGCCGGATCCGGGTAATCGGCAAGCCACCCGAACCAGCCCAGGTCCCAAGGCTCGCCCTTCGTGTGAAGGCGCTGGAACACCTCGCCGAGGGGATACGCCTTGACCTGAACGTCGATTCCGATTCTCGCTAGGTCGGCTTTGACGATCTGTGCGATCTGGTCGCAAGGGGCGCCCGAACACGCATAGAGCACGGCCGTGCGATGCGTCGCTCCGGCCAGTCGTTTTGCCCGCGCCAGGGAAGGGGTGAATGGATAGACGCGGACATCGGTGAAGCCCGGCATTCCAGGTGGTAGATACTGGTCGGTGGGTCGGTCCGGATTACGGCTGAGAGGCGTGCCGAGGCGGGCCAGCGCACGTCTGTCGATCGCGTAGTTGACAGCCTTCCGCAGACGCACGTCCTTGAAGAGCGGACGCTCGGGGTTCAAGGCGAGGTAGATGACGCCGAGCGTTCGATTTGCGAAGAACTGCCGTCGCCCCGCTTTGGCAGCGGCGCTCCCCTGGCCGAAACGGGCCTCGAGCTGCGAGCTGAGACCTGTAGCGACCCCATCGATTGCATAATCGGCTGCGCCCGCTTCGACCCTCCGAGTCACCTCCGCTTTCGGGATGCCGACCGAGAGCTCGATCCGCTCGAACGCATGCGGCCGGCCCCCGTGGTAGTTCGGGTTGCGCCGCAGCTCGACGCCTTGCCCCGGCGTGAAGGAGGCGAGGTAGTACGGCCCCGCCGAAGGCAGAGCTCGGACACCTTTGGGATCCACGGGCGTCCCGACCGGCACGGCGCAGAAGAACGGCAACGAGACGAGCGACGTCAAGTCCGGCGTGGGACGTCCAGCCGGACCGTAAGCCGGTCCCCGTTGGCGACGATCCCGGAGATGTGTCGCGCCTTTCCCTTCATGTAGGCCTGTGCGCCGACGATCGTCGCGAGGTAGCCGTTGGCGGCCGCCGAGCTCTTCATCCTCGGATTGAGGGTGCGCTCGATCGTGTACTTGAAGGTCTCCGCGGTCACGGGCTCGTTCGACGGCGGCGAAAAACGGAAACCTTTGCGGATCCGTGAAGGTGTACGTCCGCCCATCTGCAGAGCGTTCCGGGAAGCGACTCTGCGACCTCGGGCTCGAGGCGCGCGCCTGGCGATTTCGGCCGGTCCGGGTAATTCAGGAGCTTCGCGCAGGTCGCGTACTCAAGCTGCCATGCGAGCGGCAAGTAGGCGAGGGCCGGGTCCATGAAATCGACGTCGCCTTCAGCTAATACCCGGAGCGTGCCCCCCGAAGACGATGCCCGGAGCTCGGTGAAGAACGGGCTGAACCGTCACCCACACGCGTCCGTTCGCATACGTAAGTGCCTGGGGGCTGCCGCCGACGTGGATCGTCGTGACCTTGTCATTCGCCGCATCGATCCTGGAAACGTGCCGTCTCGCGAGTTCGCGACCCAGACCGAGCCCCCGCCGAACGCCAGGCCGCTCGGGCGTGCACCGACGTGAATCTTGTTCGTCGCGGCCGGGATGCTCGGATCGATCCGCACGACTGCGTCGTCGAGCGAATCCGCGACCCACACGGCACCTGCCCCGAGAGTGATCGCGCTCGGGCCGTGACCGACCCCGACGGGCGTGAGCAGGCCGGTCGGGTCGACTCGCGTCACGGTGGTCGCGTGGCTGTCGGCGACCCAGATCGCGTCAGGGCCGACAGCGATCGCAATCGGGCTGGCGTTCGGGTCGACGCGTTGGACGACGTTCGCGCGTTCTCGGGTCCATGCCGGGAGAGGACAGCCGGACGACGGCGCAATCCAGACCGCGCGCCCGCTCGTACCAACGGACCCTGGCTCGCCCGGATCGATGTTGCCGAGCCGTCTCTTCTTGCGTCACGGTGTTGAACTCAGGGTCGATGCGGCGGACCGTGACGGAGGGGCTGCCTGCGTTGCCGAGCCGACCACCCAGACCGCGTCCGACGTCGTCGCGAGGCCGGTCGGAGGGTCCTGCACTGCCACGCGCGTCACCGTCCGCGTGTTCGGATCGATCCGCGCGACGGTCTGGTCGTCGAGGTTCGCGACCCACAGCGACCCCGAGCCGTAGGCGATCGAGGCCGGCCGCGAACCGACGTTCGGCACCTGGTCGACCACCGAGTTGGTGTTCGGGTCGATGATCGCGACCGCGTTGCCGTTCACGCGGACGCCTCCGTCACCGCTTCCCTGACCGAACGCGAAGACCGGGATCGCGACCGCCGCGGCGAGCACACCGATCAGCGCCGCGCCCGCATACATGCGGCGACGTTTGCGCTGGAGCTCGACGTCGAGGGTCTTGAGCTGCGCGAACTCGCTCTGCAGTCCTTCCACGATGAGCTGGTAGAGGCGCTGCGGCTGGTCGATGTCCTTCAGCCGGCGCTCGCCGAGATCCCCGATCGTGACGCCAGACGGGAGGTCTTCCTCGGCGAGCTCCTTCGTCGTCGAGGACAGCAGCACCTGACCTCCGTGTCCGGCGGCGCCGATGCGGGCCGCGCGATGCACGCCGATGCCGACGTAGCGGTCCTCACCGAGCTTCGGCTCGCCTGTGTGCAGGCCCATCCGTACCCTCACCTCGACCCCTCCGCCCCACTCGTGGACGGCCAGCTCTCGCTGAGCGTCGGCCGCGGCGGCCACAGCCGCACCGGCCGTCTGGAACGCGGCGAAGAACGAATCGCCCTGCGTGTCGACGACTCGGCCGTCGTGCGCTGCGATCGCGGCGCGCAACAGACGCTCGTGGTCGGCGAGAACGCGTCGTAGCGGTCGCGGCCGAGCCGTTTGAGCAGCGCCGTCGACCCCTCGATGTCCGTGAAGAGAAAGGTGACCGTGCCCGCGGGCAGATCCTGCATGACGCTCAATTGTCCTCCATCACCTCAGCGCGGACAAAGCGCCCCCGGACAGCCGTAAGCGGGCCAACCCTGGAAAGCCCGCTTACGACCCGTTGGCTCGCGGCTCATGTGGCGGCGAGCCGACCTCTGCGGTTGTGTCGTCCGGCGTAGAAGACGACGCTGAACAGGAGCATCAGGCCGAGCGCTCCGAGGGCCGCTCCGATTGCGGCGACACCCCAGTTGATGCTCGGCGAGTCGGTCGATGGAAGTTGAGTCGACGCGAACTGTGTCGGCTCCTGACCGAGCTGCGCCCTCTGCTTGAGCAGCGCGCTGTGGCGAGCGTCGGTGAGCGGCACCGAGGAAGCTGCGTCGGTGCGAATGTTCGACGCGAAGGACGAGACCCGGACCGGGCTCGGCCTGGACGAGGCCGCATCGGTACGGACGTTCGAGCTCGAAACGATCGGCTGCGGCGAAGCCGCGTCGGTCCGAACGTTCGACGGCGGGAGAGTGGCGACTGCGAGCGGGGCGTGGAGATCGTCCGCGTAGAGGCGGGCGCCGCCTCCGCTCTCGTTCATGGCATTCATCGTCATCGCCTGTGCGCCCGGTGCGGCGATTGCCGCCACCGCGAGGGCGAGGCCGAGGCGTGCGACGAGTCGGCGGGAGCTCTTGAGCTTCATGACGCCTCCTTTGGTGTTCGTTGTCATGACGACACCGTAGGAAGCCCGCAGATCCGTGTCGTTCGCCGCCGCGACACTGGAAGTGTCAAACTCGTCACACATCGTGGAATGGCAGCTGCTCGCCGACGTGCCCGATGAGGCGCTGCACGCACTGCTGACGATCGCGCGTCGCCGGACGTTCGCGCGCGGCGAGATCGTCTTCCACCGCGGCGACCCGGCCGACTCGCTCAACCTGATCAGCAAGGGTCGCTTCTCGGTTCTCATCACGACGCCGCTCGGAGACACGGCAATGCTCTCCGTGCGCGGCCCAGGGGACGCGTTCGGCGAGCTCGCGCTCCTGGGCCGGGAGGCGGCCCGCTCCGCGACCGTGAGCGCGCTCGAGCCCGCGGAGACGCACTCCGTCTATCGCGACGACTTCGAGCGGCTGCGCCACGAGCATCCGATCGTCAACGACGTCCTCGTCGGGATCCTCACCGATCGTCTGCGCCGGCTCTCGGACCAGCTCGTCGAGGCGTACTACGTGCCCGCCGACCGTCGAGTGCTTCGCCGGATGTGTGAGCTGTCAGAGCTCTACAGAGCGAGCGACGGGAAGGTCGTGATCCCGCTCACGCAGGAGGAGATCGCCGAGCTGGCGGGCACATCCCGAGCGACCGTGAACCGCGTGCTCCGCGAGGCCGAGCGCAGAGGGTCCGTCGAGCTCCAGCGTGGACGGACGGCCGTGCTCGATCTCGATGAGCTGCTACGCCGTGGGGGTTAGACAGCGCCGCTAGTGGTGGTTGCCATGGCCGCCGCCCTGGTTGCCGTGGCCCTGGTTGCCCTGGCCGCCCTGGTGGCTGTTGCCGTGCTGCTCCTCGTCGCCCTGGTGGTCGTCGTTCCCCTGCTGGTTGTCGTCCCCCTGGTTGTCGTCGTGCTTCCAGCTCTTGCCCCCACTCTGCTGATGACCGCCCTGCTCGCTCTTTCCCTTGCTCTTGCGACCGGAGTGCCCGGGAGGCCCGGTATGGACGTGGTGTCGGTCTCCCTTGCCCCAGCCCGGCCTCGTCCCGCTGCTGACCGGAGGTGGCGGGGGCGGCGGTGCAGGCGGTGGCCCTGCCGGTGGAGCGGGTGGAGCGGGCGGTGGAGCAGGTGGAGCGGGTGGCGGAGGGGCCGCCGGCGGCGGAGCGGGCGGCGGCGGTGGCGGCTTGGAGTGGCTGCGGCCCGGAGGCTTCGGCTTCGGCTTCGGCTTCGGCCGGCCGTGACTCGATCCTGTCGAACCTGACGGCCGAGAACGATGCGACGACGAAGGTGCGGCTGGCTCTGTCCGAATGAAGACGACGGACTTCGACCCTGTCGCGTGCACGGACTCGGGCTGCGCCGACGTCGAGGCGATCTCGGCGTTCGCCGGACTCAGCGTCTCTTGCTGCGTAATCCGCGCCGCCTCGCTGCGCAGGCCCGTCAACGAGTCGAACAGACCGGCGCTCGGCTTGAAGTGGATCGCCGGCGGCACCGCGACCGGCACCTTCTGCTCCGCATGCTGGTCGAGCGCGGCGCGCCACAGGTATCCGGCACTCACCGCAGCTGCGACAAGTGCAGACAGCCGGACCGCATTCGGCGTCAGCACGGGCAACAGTGTGCAGGCTGCATCGGACGGCGGCTACGCAGCGTCCCGGCCGGCGAGCTCGACGCGATTCTTGCCTTGCTCCTTCGCGCGGTAGAGGGCGCTGTCCGCCGCCCGGAGGAGCCCGTCGACGGATTGCGACTCGCCGAGCTCGGCGACGCCGAAGCTGGCGGTGACCGTGACCTTCTCACCCGCTCCGAGCGGAATCTGAAGCTCGGCCAGGGACCGGCAGAGACGATCGGCAACCGTGCTCGCGCCGTCCAGCCCGGTCTCCGGAAGCAGGATCGCGAACTCCTCGCCGCCGAGGCGCGCGGCGACGTCGACGTCCCGGTCCGTGCGCCCTGAGCAGGTCGGCGAACGCGATCAGCACCTCGTCGCCCGCGTGATGCCCGAACCGGTCGTTGACCAGCTTGAAGCCGTCGAGATCCGCGAGCACGACCGACAATCGTCCGCCGAGCCGCTTGCCCCGCGTGATCTCCGAGCGCAGCGCTTCGAGGAACCGGCGGCGGTTGACGAGCCCGGTCAACTCGTCGGTGATCGCCTGGAACTGGACGATGTCGTGCAGGCGGGCGTTCTCGAGCGCGATCGCCGCCTGCGAGGAGAGCCACTCGGCGAGCTTCATCGTCTCTTCGCTGAAGCCGCCGTCGGGAGGATTGAGCACGAGCGTCATCGCCGCGGTCTCGTCCCCGGCCGAGAGGTCGAACTCGACCGCTCTTCCGTCGGCGTCGACGTCGCCCACCCAGCCGACCTCTTCACCGTCGTGAACGAGCCTCCCTCCACGAGCGCCGGTCGCCTCGGTGATCACATTGAGGACGACCGGCATCAGGGCGCGAGGGTTGTGCGTCGCCGCCAGCGCCTCGCCGACGAGGGCCAGAGCCTCACGGGCCTCGCGCCGGCCGGCGACGGGCGTCCGACGGCGTTCCCGGTGGCCCGGAGCGGGGCTCGGCTCGCGCTCTTTCGGCCTGCGGAGCATCGGCACGAGCATGACGACGGTCGCGACCGTTGCCAGCAACGCAAAGGCCGCGACGGGCCAGTTCACCTGCACCGCGACCAGAGCAATCAGAGGCGCGCTGTCGCAGACTGCGCGCAGCCGAGTCGGTGCTCTGGCCGAGTTCCGCCGCAGGCCCTCCATCCAGGCGCCCGAGTCTAATCCGCTCCTCGGGCCGCGGGAATCCCCCGAAACGGGGTTGTCGCCGTTACCCGGGCCCGCGACTGACGACCAGGTTGACCCTGCTTCCGACCGCAAGCGTGCGGCCGGCGCCCGGGCTCTGGCGGACGATGCGCCCCTTCACGCGCTTCGAACGCAGGTAGCGGACACGGCCGACCGAGCAGCGCGCGGCGCGGATCGAGCGCCTCCCTTTCGACAGCCCCTTGCCGATCACGCGCGGCACCTTGCACTTGGGCACGGGCGGAGCGTTCGTCGAGACGGTGAAGCTGCCTTTGATCGTCGGGTGCACGTCGCACTTGAACGTGTACTTGCCCGCACGCAGCGTCACCCGCCAGACGGGATGCTCGATGTCGCCGACCGAGGTCTTCTGGTCGACGCCCGGACCGGTCAGGTGGAAGTTGTGCGTGGCCGAGAGATCGTGCACCTGGATCGTGTACGTCCCCGGCGGGAGATTCGTGACCGGCCTCCCGTCTGCGTAGAACGCAGCGATCCGCGGATCGGGGCCGACGGTGAGGATCAGGTCGGGTTGCGCCGGAGGCGGTGGCGGAGGCGGTGGGCCGGCCGGGCTCGGCGGCGGCGGTGGAGGCGGCGGGTTGGGGTTCGGGTGAGCCGTGACCAGCCCGCGCAGGTATCCGGTCTGGTCGCCGTCCGAGATCCACTCGTAGTCGCCGACGTCGAGCGTCACCGTCCAGCATTCCTGGCTCTGATCTGGGACGCTCGTTGCGCGGTCGACGTGCGTTCCGCCCCAGGTGAGGTCGCGCAGCCGGAAGTTCTGCGTGCTCGACGTGTCGTCGATCGCGAGCGTGAAGGTGCCGGCGTTGACGTGCTCGGCGCCGCGGCCGGCGGGGTACTGGAACCAGCCCTCGGCGTCGCCCATGTGCCCGACGAAGTCCGGTGCGCCCATGCACGGGACGCGAACGTGGTGCGCATGCGCACTCGCCGGGAGCGCGGCGACGACGCCCACCAGGGCGGCGACGAGGACGAGGTAGAAGGCGTGGCGCTTGCGGAGCATGTCCCCCTGGCCCGGGAGATTACTCCAGTGGGGCGGCGTTTCTACCCCGGCAGAAGCGAGATCGTGATCTGCAAGACCTTGCCGTGGCCGAGCAGGAAGTCCGTCGCGCGCGTGCCGGGCTGACCGCTTCCGAGCCGGCACCTGCGGAAGCCGCCGGACGCGTGCGCACGCGACCGACGGGAACGCGCGGTGGACCGCGGCCTCCGACGAATCGACGCCGACCCCGGAGCCCGTGTGCTCTCTCGAGTGCGTCGTCGTGATCTCGACCGCGCGGCCGGACCGGAAGCCGACCCAGACGAGGGCGAAGTAGAGCCGGCCGCCGCCGGAGCCGATCGGGCTCCCGAGCCGCGCGCGGACCTGCGCCTTGGTCATGCCGAGCGTGACCCCGGACATTCCTTTCTGGGGGCGGATGATCGCGCTCGCGGGAGCGGCTGCGATCAGCGCGAGCAGGACGAGTGCGACTGCGAAACGACGCATGTGCCGTCTATCGGCGCGCGCACCGTCGGGCACGACCCTCGCGTCGGGGCTCAGAGGAGGTGCGCTTCGACGTCCGGGCGGCTGGCCTGCCACGCCTTCAGGTACAGATCGATCTCCAGCCGCGCCTGCTCTTCGCCGAGTGCGTCCGGGACCTCGACGAGGACGGCCCCTTCGCCATCCGCCTGGGCCTCGCAATCGACTCGCCGCAAGAACTCGAGTAGCTCCTCACGTGCATCTGGGTGCACCTGGATCCGCAATCCGTTCCTGTCCTCACTTTGGGTGAAGAAAGACCGTTTGTCGAATCCCCGCGAATTGCAGGGAGGACTGACCACCGCGCCCGGTACGCTCCGCCGCATGAGCGTGCTCACGTCGCAAGTGGAGCGCGAATCGGAGCTCTTCGGGCAGCGCCGCGACCGCATGGAGGCGCTCGTCGGCGAGGTGCGCGAGCGGACCGCGCTCGTCGCTCGCGGTGGAGGCGAGAAGGCGCTCGAAAAGCATCGCTCGCGCGGCAAGATGCCCGCGCGGGAGCGCGTCGACCGGCTGCTCGATCCGGGCACCGCATTCCTCGAGCTCGGCGCCCTGGCCGCATGGGACATGTACGAGGGACAGGCCCCGTCGGCGGGAATCGTCACCGGAATCGGCGTGATCGAGGGCCGCGAGTGCGTGATCGTGGCCAACGACGCGACGGTCAAGGGCGGCACGTACTTCCCGCTCACGGTCAAGAAGCACCTGCGCGCGCAGGAGGTCGCAGAGCAGAACGGGCTTCCGTGCATCTACCTCGTCGACTCGGGGGGCGCCTTCCTCCCGCTCCAGGACGAGGTCTTCCCCGACCGCGACCACTTCGGGCGGATCTTCTTCAACCAGGCGCGGATGTCGGCGAAGGGGATCCCGCAGATCGCCGCGGTCATGGGCTCGTGCACGGCCGGCGGCGCCTACGTGCCTGCGATGAGCGACGAGACGATCATCGTCAAGGGCACGGGCACGATCTTCATCGGCGGGCCGCCGCTCGTGAAGGCGGCAACCGGGCAGGACGTGACCGCGGAGGAGCTCGGCGGCGCCGATGTCCACACGCGACGCTCGGGTGTCGCCGACCATTACGCGACGAGCGACGAGCACGCGCTCGCGATCGTGCGCTCGGTCGTGCGCAACCTGCACGGGGCTCCGAAGGACATGCCCTGGGACCTGGTCCCAGCGGAGGAGCCGGTCGTCGATCC
The DNA here is from genome assembly GCA_963812695.1 of uncultured Actinomycetes bacterium. Classification (GTDB taxonomy): domain Bacteria; phylum Actinomycetota; class Thermoleophilia; order Gaiellales; family Gaiellaceae; genus VAXT01. The sequence goes on along the minus strand of CAWEWD010000001.1, from coordinate 44,332 downwards.
TTCGGACCTGTACGGGCTCATCCCAGAGGACTACCGGCAGTCGTTCGACACGCGCGAGGTGATCGCGCGGATCGTCGACGGCTCCCGCTTCCACGAGTTCAAGGAGCTGTACGGCGAGACGCTCGTCTGCGGGTTCGCCCGGATCGAGGGCTACCCGGTCGGAATCCTCGCCAACAACGGCGTCCTGTTCGCGGAGTCGGCGCAGAAGGGCGCGCACTTCATCGAGCTCGCGTGCGAGCGCAAGGTGCCGCTCGTCTTCCTGCAGAACATCACCGGCTTCATGGTCGGGACCGAGTACGAGGCGGGCGGGATCGCGCGCGACGGGGCGAAGCTCGTGATGGCCGTCGCCTGCGCGGAGGTGCCGAAGTTCACGGTCGTGATCGGCGGTTCGTTCGGCGCCGGCAACTACGGGATGGCCGGCCGCGCGTACTCGCCGCGCCAGCTGTGGATGTGGCCGAACGCACGGATCTCCGTCATGGGCGGAGAGCAGGCCGCGACGGTGCTGACGATGGTCGGCGACGCGGATCCGGACGAGATCCGGGCCAAGTACGAGCACGAGGGCAACCCGTACCACTCGACCGCACGGCTCTGGGACGACGGGATCATCGACCCGCTCGACACGCGGCGCGTGCTGGCGCTCGGGATCTCGGCGGCGCTGAACGCGCCGATCCCGGAGACGAAGTTCGGCATCTTCCGGATGTAGCCGGGGACTACGGGACGTACTGCTCGTCGACGGCGACGACTTCGCCGTCTCTGATCGTGAGCCAGTACTGCGAGTACATGCCCCGGTAGGGATCGGCAAAGGTCTGCCGGCCCTTCGCGAACGACGCGAGGAATGGATCGAGCCGGCCGGGTCTGCCGTTGCGGCACGGTTGACACCGCTTGGCCGTGATCGCTGCGTCGTCGGCGATCCGCAGCGTCTGAGTCGTCTTGTCGCGATTCCGGATGTAGTAGTCGTTCGGGACCGCGTCGCCGGGCTCGACGACGCCGTCGTCCTCGGCAGCCTTCTGCGCTTCCTTGCCGGTGAGGAACTCGGCCTCGTCGAACGCGAGCGTCGCGGCCGGCCCGGCGGTCGAGACGCTCCGGATGTATCCGAAGCGCTCGGCGCGCGACGGCCCGGGGGCCCGCGCAGGCTGGGCCGAGGTCTGGGTCTGAGTCGGTGCGGTCGCGGCCTTCTCCTCTCCTCCACCCCCGCACCCGGCCGCAACGAGCGCGAGAGAGAGCAGGAGCACGCGAACGGCCAAGACGAAGCCACCCTAGTCGCTCGTTAGGCTGCTGAAAACTCGCAGGAGGAGACATGTCCAAGTACGACGTGGCGCGGTGGGACGAGCTAGACGGAGTCGTCAAGAAGGTGCGACGGGCGCTCGGCGTGACCGCGTTCGGAGTCAACTACTTCGACCTGCCCCCGGGCGGTGAAGGGCTCGAGCACAACGAGACGCAGACGAACCAGGAGGAGGTCTACGTCTACGTACGCGGCTCGGGGCAGCTGCGGGTCGACGGGCAGGAGATCGAGGTCGGCGAAGGGATGGCCGTGCGGGTCGATCCGGAAGTGACGCGCCAGCCGATCGCGGGCGACGAGGGCCTGCAGTGGGTCGCGATCGGAGCCCCGCGCGAAGGCAGGTACGAACCGCCTTCGTGGGGGTAGGCTCTCGCGCCATGCACACGATCGAGCTCACCGACGAGGAACTGCACATCCTCTACGAGGCACTGCGGTCGCACCTGGACGACTTCGGGCACGACGAGGCCGACGTTCTGCGGGCGATCAAGGCGCTGCTGGCGAAGCTGCCTCCGCCTCCTTCCTAGGCGAGTGCTGCTGCGCCTCGTCCTCTGGAACCTGGCCGACTCGAAGACGACGATCGAGGAACTGCGGCGCTACCTGCGCGACGAGTCGGTCGACGCCTTCGAGGATGTGCCCGGCCTGCGCTTCAAGGCGTGGATCTCGGACGAGGTGAGCGAGCGCTGGGGCGCCGTGTATCTCTGGGAGTCGCGCGAGGACGCAGAGCAGGAGCTGCCGAGCCGGGCGCGTGAGCTGATCGGGAAGGAGCCGGACATCGGTGAGGAGTTCGACGTCGAGGCGACGATCGAGGGCCAGTTCCTGGTCGCGGCGCTGTCCCGCCGGGGCCTTGCCTACGAGTAGCTCTTTCGGCACGGCTCCGACACAGACACGTGCGGATTTCCCCGATACGATCGCATCGGGGAGGAGGTTCGGGATACCTGGGAAGAGGACAGGTCTCTAAAGGACGATCTCTTCCGGAAAGACGGCGCCCTCCTCGAAGCGCTCGATCCTGTACGGGCTGAGATCCAGGGACGACTCGCCGTCCAGGAGCTCCTCCGCGACCGCGCGACCCACGGCCGGCGACTGCATGAAGCCGTGGCCCGAGAACCCACACGCTGCGTACACACCGTCCCCGACCCAGCCGATGATCGGGTGCGCGTCGGGCGTCATGTCGTAGAGCCCGGCCCACGAGCGCGCGACCCGAGCGTCCGCGGCGGCCGGGAAGCGATGCGCGATCCGCTCGCGCCAATCCTCGACGAGCTCGCACGTCCACGTCCTCGTGATCCGTCCAGCGCGGCGTCGGCTCGTTCATCGCCAGCCGCAGCGTCTCGCCGGCGCGCCGGAAGTGGAAGCCCGTCTCCGCCTCGAGCACCATCGGCAGATCGGGCGGGAGGCCCGGCACCGGGCCGACCTCGACGAGCTGCCGGCAGAGCGGCCGGATCGGCAACCCAGGCCACAGCTCCGCCGACTGTGCGCCGGCCGCGATGACGAGCACGTCGCGCACCACGTCACGCGCGTCGACGCCCTCGCGCACATCGACGCCCAGCGCTGCCGCCCGCGCCACGAGCTCACGCGTCACGCCCGAGGGATCGGCCACCCCGTCCTCCCAGCACGCGACCGCGCCGAGGACGTCTCCCACCTGCAATCCATCGACCAGGCCCGCGTCGTAGGCCTGCACCGGCACCCCGAGCGCACGCTGCAGCTCGACGCGCTGCTCCAGCGTCGCTAGCCCGTCCTCGGTCGTCGCGAGGAAGAGGTAGCCGACCTGCTCGAAGAGCGGCGCCTCCGAGCTCCTCGAAGAAGCCGATCGACTCGCGCGCCAGGCGCACCTCCGCCGCGGTCGAGAACTGCTGGCGCACGCCGCCCATCGCCTTGCCGGTCGCGCCCGAGGCGACGAGACCGCGATCGGCCAGGACGACGTCGTCGGCACCCTTGAGAGCGAGCTGGTAGGCGATGTTGGCACCGATCGCGCCCGCTCCCGCTATCGCGATTCGAGCCATTCCTCCAGCTCCGAGCGCTCCGTGTCGAACAGCGTCCGCAACGGACGCCTGACGTCCTCGCGCACCGGCACACCGAGCCGTCCGAGGCAGAACTTCGCCGCCGCCTGGAACGGAAAGCGCTCCAGCACGGCCCGCACCTCTCCCACGTCGCCGGAACGCTCCCGGACGAGCCGGGCAACCAGCTCCGGGAAGACCGCGGCCAGCCCCGAGACAGCGCCGGCCGCCCCGCTCTCGAGCCCGCGCACGACGAGCGACTCCGCCCCCACGAACACGTCGAGCCCCTCGATCAGATACGGCGCCACGTCCTCGAACGGCTGGTTCGAGACCTTCAGACCCGCGACGTTCGGCGCCAGTTCACGGACCCGCTCGATCGCCGCCGGCGGAATCGAGTACCCGGCTCGCGCGCGAAACTCGTAGAGGTAGAACGGCAGCGGAGCGCAGGCCTCGGCGGCCGCCGCGAAGTGCCGAACGAGCGCCTCCTCGTCGAACGCGTAGTACGGCGGCCCGATCACGGCGACCGCGTCGGCACCGATCCCGGCCGCGTGAGCGGCGAGTGCGACCGTCTCGGCCGTCGTCTGCGCACCGCAGTGAACCGCGACGTCGAACCCGTCTCCGGCCGCCTCGACGAACAGCGTCGCGGCGCGCTTCCGCTCGTCCGCCGAGAGGAGGATGCCCTCACCGGTCGTGCCGAGCGCGAGGATCCCGTCGAGCCCGCCCGCGCGCAGGTATTCGACGTACGGCGCGAACGCACCCTCGTCGAGCGCCTCTCCCTCGTCCCGCAGAGGCGTGACCGCAGCGGCGAGCGCTCCTTTCAGCATGTTCCGACTCTAAGCTCACGCGCATGAGTTCGCTCCGCATCGAGCGAGACGGCCATGTCCTGCGCGTCACGCTCGCGAAGCCCGAGCGGCGAAACGCCTTCGACGCCGAGCTGATCCGCGAGCTGACCGAGGCGTTCTCGGACGTCGGCGACGCACGCGCGGTCGTGCTCACCGGCGAGGGCGAGACCTTCTGCGCCGGCGCCGACATCGAATGGCAGCGCTCCTCGATCGACCTCTCCTACGAGGAGAACGTCGAGGACGCGCTCCGTCTGTACGAGATGCTGGTCGCAGTCGACGCCTGCCCGGCGCCGGTCGTGGCGTGGATCCAGGGCTACTGCCTCGGCGGCGGGTGCGGTCTCGCGGCCTGCGCGGACGTCGCGATCGCGGACGAGAGTGCGACGTTCGGCTTCTCGGAGGTGAAGCTCGGGATCATCCCCGCGGTCATCTCGCCGTTCGTGCTCGCGAAGATCGGCGCGGGCGCGGCGCGTCGCTACGTGTTGACGGGCGAGCGCTTCGGGGCCGATGTTGCGCTCCGCATCGGCCTCGTCGGCGAGATCGCTCCGAGCGCGGACCACGTCGTCGCCGAGCTCCTCGCCTCCGGCCCTGCGGCCGTGCGCGAGGCGAAACGGCTCGTCCGGCCCGACCCCGGAGACGGCCGCGCGCTCGCCGAGCTGGCCGCCCGGATGCGGACGAGCGACGAAGGCCAGGACGGGCTGCGCGCGTTCCTGGAACGGCGAAAGCCGAGCTGGACCGACTGACGGCGTGCGCCGTCTCCTGTTCCTCGTCGGCGGTGTCGTCTTCGTCGACACGATGTTCTTCGCGGCCCTGACGCCGCTCCTGCCCGAGTACGCGGACCGGTACGACCTCTCCAAGGCGGGAGCGGGCGTGCTCGCCGGCGCCTATCCGATCGGCGTGCTGATCGGAGGAGTCCCGAGCGGGATCGCCACCACTCGGTACGGCGCACGTACGGTCACGATCGCCGGCGCGCTCGTCACCGGAGTCGGCGACCTTCGTCTTCGCGACCGCCGACGCGATCGCGGTTCTGGACGCGGCCCGCTTCGTGCAGGGCGTCGGCAGCGCGTTCACCTGGACGGGCGGCCTGACCTGGCTCGTCGGCGAAACACCGGCCGGCCGCCGGGGCCAGACGATCGGGACGGCACTGGCTTTCGCGATCGTCGGCGCGCTGTTCGGCCCGGTGCTCGGCGGCGTGGCTTCGGTCGTCGGGCAGGGCGTGGCGTTCGGTGCGGCCGCGCTCCTCACCGTCGCGCTTGCGGTCTGGGCGTTCCGGACGTCGGCGCCCCCACCCGTGGAGTCCCAGCCGCTGGCCGTCCTGCTGCGGGCGCTGCGCGAGCCGCCGGATCCTGCTCGGTGTCTGGTTCGTCGTCCTGCCCGCGCTCTTCTTCGGAACGCTGAGCGTGCTCGCGCCGCTGCGCCTGGACGAGCTCGGCTTCTCGGCTCTCGCGATCGGCGCGCTCTGGCTCTGCACGGCCGCCCTCGAGGCAACCGCGAACCCGCTGGTCGGGCGACTCACGGATCGCGTGGGCCGCATCGGGCCGATGACCGTGCTCGCACTCGTGTCGGCGGTTGCGGCGGCCGGCTTGCCCTGGCCGGGCCGGGCAGCGGTGCTCGCGGCGCTCGTCGTGGTCGCAAGCATGACGTTCGGCAGCTTCTGGACCCCCGCGATGGCGTTGCTCTCGGACGAGGCCGAGGCGCGCGGGCTCGAGTACGCATACGCCTTCGCGCTGATCAACATCGCCTGGGCTCCGGGGCAGGCAATCGGCGCGGTCGGAGGCGGTGCGCTCGCCCAGCTGACCTCGGACACGGTTCCTTACCTGACACTCTCGTTCGCGTCCCTGATTACGTTTGCCGTCCTATGGCGATCCAGAAGCTCCTCGTAGCCAACCGCGGCGAGATCGCGGCGCGCATCTTCCGCGCGTGCCGCGAGGCGGGAATCGGGACCGTCGCCGTCGCCGCGCCCGACGACCTCGGCGCGCTTCCACACGCGCCACGCGGACGAGACGGTCGAGATCCAGAGCTACCTCTACTCCGAGGAGCACATCCGGGCCGCCCAGGCGGCCGGAGCCGATGCGATCCACCCCGGGTACGGCTTCCTCGCCGAGAACGCCGACTTCGCGGAGGCCGTCGAGGCGGCCGGGCTCGTCTTCGTCGGGCCCACGCCCGAGGCGCTGCGCCGGGGCGGCGACAAGCTCGAGGCGAAGCGGATCGCAGCCGAGGCCGGCGTGCCGACCCTGCCCGCGGGGGAGCCGGACGAGATCGGCTTCCCGCTCGTCGTCAAGGCGGCCGCGGGTGGAGGTGGCCGCGGGATGCGGGTCGTCCGCGACCCGGCCGAGCTCGAGGACGCGATCGAGGCGGCCCGGCGCGAGGCGAAGGCCGCGTTCGGCGACGACCGCGTCTACTGCGAGCGCTTCGTCGAGCGGCCGCGACACGTCGAGATCCAGCTCCTCGCCGACGGGCACGGAACCGTGCTGTCGCTCGGCGAGCGGGAGTGCTCGATCCAGCGCCGCCATCAGAAGGTGCTCGAGGAATCGCCCTCACCTGCGCTCGACCGCGAGCTGCGCGAGCGCATGAGCGACGCCGCGGTCGCGTTCGGCCGCGCGCTCGGCTACCGGAGCGCCGGCACGGTCGAGTTCATGCTCGACGGGCGCGACTTCTACCTGCTCGAGCTGAACGGCCGGATCCAGGTCGAGCACCCGGTGACCGAGCTCGTCACGGGCGTCGACATCGTCCGCGAGCAGCTGCGAATCGCCGACGGCGAGACTTTGCAACAGACTGTTACAAGGTCGGATGGGCACGCCGTCGAGGTGCGGCTCTACGCCGAGGATCCGCGCACGTTCCTGCCGCAGGCCGGGCGGATCGAGCGGCTCCGGCTGCCGACCGGGATCCGCGTCGACGCCGGCGTCGACGAGGGCGACGAGGTCGGCGTCGCCTACGACCCGATGATCGCGAAGCTGATCGCCGCACGGCCCGACCCGCGACGAGGCGCTCTTCAGGCTGCAGCGACGCGCTCGCGGAGACCGCCGTCGAAGGCCTGACGACGAACCTCCCGTTCCTGCGCTGGCTCGTCGCGCATCCCGTCGTCCGCGCCGGGCGCACGACGACGGCGTTCCTGTCCGAGTACGCGCCCCTCTCCGCGCCGCCGGCCCGCCTGCCGAGCGGCCCCTGGGACGGCGCGTGGCGCATGAACCTCCCGCCGCCCGCTCCGCACACGCCGCCCGACGTCGACGAGCTCTCGCACGCCGCGGCCGGCCCGTCGGGAGGCGCGCGAGAGCGCGTTGACCGCCCCGATGCCGGGCACCGTGATCAAGGTGCTCGCGGCGCCGGGCGACAAGGTCGAGCAGCGCCAGACGCTCCTCGTCCTGGAAGCGATGAAGATGGAGACGCCGGTCGTGTCACCGTACGCCGCGACCGTCAAGGCCGTGCACGTTGCCGAAGGGCGACCGGGTCGCCGGCGGCGCGGTCCTGGTCGAGCTCGACGAGTAGTCCTAGAAGAGCTTCTGGAGCTTCATCGCGGCGCTCATGTCGCCGTCGACCTTGAGCTTGCCCGTCATGTAGGCGGTCGTCGGGTTCTGGTTCCCGTCCGCGATCGCGCGGAACGTCTCCTCCGATGCGCGGATCGTGACGTCGGCGTCTCCCCCGCCCTCGGTCACCTCGATCCCCGCATCGGTGACGTCGACCTTCCACACTCCCGCGCCCTCGATGTCGAAGACGTACGACTTGTTCACGCCGGCCGTTCGGGCCGGGTCGATGCGAGCGGGCAGGGTCTCGAAGAACTCGCGGGCGTCCATCGCCGCGCGAGCCTATCCAAAACGCGTGGCGGCTAAGCCGCGGCTTCGGCCGGGGAGTAGCGCTCGATCAGCGCGTGTGAGAGCTCCCACTGCGCTCGGGCGATCGCGACCCTGTTCCGCTCGAGCTCGGCCGACCCCGCCTCGGACGCGCGAAGCGCCTGACGCTCGACGGCGAGCGCACCGAGCAGGTCCGTCAGCGACTCGACGGTCTTCGCCGTCCGACTACGCCGGAACCGGATGGGCCGCAGAGGGGTCATGCCCGCAGTGTGTATCGGCGAGATCAAAAGAAAGTAAAGGCCTGTCGAAAGTTGTGTAAACCTTCGGCGGCCACCGTAGAAACCCTGTCGGATAGCATCGCGGCCCGATGCGAGTCGAAGTCGCAGATGCGTTTCCGGAAGCCGACGTCCTCGCGATCCCGGTCGGGCCCAACGGAATTCCCGCAGGCGGCGACATCGCCGGTGCCGCCAGGATCGCCGACGAAGAGGACGTTGCGGCGAAGGCAGGGCGGACGGCCGTCCTGTACGCGGAGGAGGCCTCCAAGCGGTTCGTCCTCGTCGGGCTCGGCCCCGCCGACGAGCTCGACGCCGACACGGTGCGCACGGCGGCGGCTGCCGTCGCAGGCGCGACGGAGCGGATCGGCGGCACGATCGCGCTGGCTCCTCGACGACTCGCTCCCCAAGGACGAGCAGGCGCGTGCCGTCGTCGACGGCCTGATTCTCGGCACCTACGACCCGGGTCGCTGGAAGTCGGGCTCGAACGCGAATCACCCGTTCGAGCGGCTCGTCCTCGTCGGCGGCGACCAGAGCGTCGCCGAGTCAGCGGAGCGGGCCGCGAGGATCGCCGACGGCGCGAATCGCGCGCGCGACCTCGCGAACACCGGCGCGAACCTGCTCACGCCCGAGAAGCTCGCCGAGCGTGCCGGTGCGATCGCGGACGAGCACGAGCATCTGACGGCCGAGGCGCTCGGCCCCGACGAGTTCACGGAGCTCGGCATGGGCGCGTTCGCGGGCGTCGCCCAGGGCAGCCACAACCCGGCTCGCATGATCGTCATGCGCTACGAGCCGCCCACGCCCAAGGGCGATGTCGTGCTCGGCCTCGTCGGCAAGGCGATCACGTTCGACACCGGCGGCATCTCGATCAAGCCCGCGCTCTACATGGAGGACATGAAGGGCGACATGTCCGGCGGCGGCGCGGTCGTCGAGGCCATCGGCGTGATCGCAGAGCTCGGGTTGCCGCTGCGCACGCTGGCCGTGGTCGCCGCGAGCGAGAACGCGGTCGGCGGCGGCGCGTTCCGGCCGGGAGACATCCTCACCGCCATGAACGGCAAGACGATCGAGATCACGAACACGGACGCGGAGGGCCGGCTCGTGCTGGCCGACGCGCTCCACTACGCGCGCACGCTCGGCGCGACCCACCTCGTCGACTTCGCGACGCTGACCGGAGCGATGAACCGCGCCTTCGGCGACCTCTACGCCGGCGTGATGGGCAACGACGACGAGTGGCGCGACGAGATCGTGGCCGCCGGCGAGGCGAGCGGCGACCACGCGTGGCCGTGGCCGATGCACCGGCGCTACCGCGGCCTGATCGAGTCCGCCTTCGCGGACATGAAGAACTCGTCCGTCCGCGGCCAGGCGCAGCCGATCTACGCCGCGTCGTTCCTCGAGGAGTTCGCCGGCGAGGGCCCATGGGCGCACGTCGACATCGCCGGCACCGCGTTCTTCACGTGGGGCCGACCGGACTACCTCACGCAGAAGGGCGGCACCGGCTACGGCGTCCGCCTGATCGCCGAGCTGGCGACGAAGCTGAGCGCGTGAACTTCGACCTGACCGACGAGCAAGAGCTCGTACGCCGCACGGTCCGCGACTTCGCGGAGCAGAAGGTCGCGCCCGTCGCCGAGGAGCTCGACCGCGAGCACCGCTTCCCGTACGAGCTCGTCGCGGAGCTCGCCGAGCTCGGGCTGATGGGCATGCCGATCCCCGAGGAGTACGGCGGAGGCGGCAGCGACACGCTCTCGTACGCGATCGCGATCGAGGAGCTGACGCGCATCGACTCGTCCGTTGCGATCACGGTCGCGGCGCACACCTCGCTCGGGACGATGCCGATCTTCCTGTTCGGGTCGGAGGAGCAGAAGCAGGAGTGGCTGCCCGACCTGGCCGCAGGAAAGAAGCTCGCGGCGTTCGGGCTGACCGAGCCGGGTGCGGGATCGGACGCAGGCGCCTCGCGCACGCGCGCGGAGCTGAGCGACGGCGAATGGGTCGTCAACGGCTCCAAGATCTTCATCACGAACGCGGGCACGGACATCTCCGCCTGCGTGACGATCACCGCGCGTCACGGGCGACGGCGAGATCTCGAACCTGATCGTCCCGAACGGCGCGCCCGGCTACGAGATCTCGGCGCCGATGGAGAAGCTCGGCTGGCGCGCCTCGGATACGCGCGAGCTGTCGTTCAAGGACGCGCGCGTGCCGGAGGGCAACCTGCTCGGGCGCGCGCGGCGAGGGCTTCCGCCAGTTCCTGGAGATCCTCGACGGCGGCCGGATCTCGGTCGCGGCGATGGGCGTCGGCCTCGCCCAGGGCGCGTACGACCTCGCGTTCCGGTACGCGCAGGAGCGCGAGCAGTTCGGCAAGCCGATCGCGAGCTTCCAGGCGATTCAGTTCCAGCTCGCGGACATGGCCGTCGAGATCGAGGCCGGCCGCGCGCTCGTCTACAAGGCCGCGTGGCTGAAGGACGAGGGCCGCGACTTCGCGAAGGAAGCCGCGATGGCGAAGCTCTACACGGGCGAGCTCTCACACCGGGTCGTGAACCAGGCGCTCCAGATCCACGGCGGCTACGGGTTCATCGAGGAGTCGGCGATCGCGCGCCTCTACCGAGACCAGAAGATCCTCGAGATCGGCGAAGGCACCAACGAAGTCCAGCGCATGGTGATCGCCCGCCACCTCGGCCTCACCTAACCCTTCCGGACATGTACCAGTGCCAGGCATTGGGACATGTCTCTTCGGGCCTTTGCTGTTCGCCGCGCGCCGGGGTCTGAGTTAGGGTCTTTCTCGTGCAGTTTCGGCAGTTCGTCGACGACGATCTCGGCTGCGCGTCCTACCTGATCGGCGACGAGTCCTCGGGTGAGGCCGTGGTCGTCGATCCCGCCTACGCGATCGAGCCCTACCTCGAGGAGGCGGAGAAACGGCACGTGCGGATCACGGGCGTGCTCGAGACGCACACGCACGCCGACCACGTCTCCGGGCACGGGCGGTTCGCGCTCGAGCACGGCGTCCCCGTCCACGTGCACCCCGCCGCGGAGGCCGAGTATCCGCACGAGCCGCTCGCGGACGGGCAGGAGATCTCGCTCGGCGACGTGAAGATCCGCGTCCTGCATACGCCCGGGCACCGGCCCGAGCACTGCTGCTTCGTCGTCATCGACGGCTCGCGCGGGGACGAGCCGTGGCTCGTGATCACCGGCGACTCGCTGCTGATCGGCGACGCCGCGCGGCCCGACCTCGCCAGCGAGGCGATCGAGGGCGCGACCGGCCTCTACGGGAGCCTCCAGAAGCTGCTCGAGCTCCCTGACGGCGTCGAGCTCTACCCCGGCCACGTCGCCGGCTCGCTCTGCGGCGCCGGGATGAGCTCGAAGGCGTCCTCGACGATCGGCTTCGAGCGCCGCTTCAACCACGCGCTCAACGTCGACCAGGACGAGTTCGTCCAGGAGCGCGCCAACTCGTCGACGCCGCGCCCGCCGAACATGGACAACATCGTCGCTCTCAACCGCGGGCCCTTCCTCGCCGCGCAGCCGCCGCTCGGAACGATCGACTCGCCCGACGGCGCGTCCGTCCTCGACGTCCGCCGCGCGCGCGAGTTCGTCGCCGGGCACGTCCCGGGTGCGTTCAACGTCTCCTTCTCGGGCTCGTCGTTCGCGACCAAGTCCGCGTTCCTGCTGACCGCCGACGAGCCCGTCGCCATCTACGCGTCATCGGCCGAAGAAGCCGAGGGGGCCGCCCAGGGGCTGCGCTCCGTCGGCCTGTTCGAGCTGCGCGGCTACCTCGCCCACGCCGACACGAGCGAGACGCTCGAGCCGATCGAGGTCGACGAGCTCGAGAGCCTGCTGGCCAACGGCGACGTCGAAATCCTGGACGTGCGCGAGAAGTCCGAGCGCGACGAGGGCTACATCGACGGGACGAGGCACATGCCCTATCGGCTCGTCCGCGCCTTCGCCGACGACCTCGGCGCAGAGCACAAGCCCGTGGTCACGATCTGCACGACCGGCTCTCGGGCGACCATCGCCGCGAGTGTCCTCAACGCGGCCGGCATCGAGGCGCGTCCCGTGATCGGCGGAGGCGTCGAGGACTGGGCCGAGCGCGGCGGCCACACCGTGCACTTCCGCCGCTGTGGCAGCTGAGCTTCGGGAGATCCTCCCGCCGGACACGGCGCTCGCCTTCCCCGCCATGCAGGCGCTCCGCCCGCACTACGTGGAGGAGGCCGCGTTCGTCGAGCGCGTCGACGAGGTGCAGCGGGCCGAGGGCTACCGGCTGGTCGGCGTCTTCGAGGACGAGCCGCATGCACTCGCGGTCGCGGGCTTCCGAGTCGGCCACATGCTCATGTGGGGGCGCTTCCTCTATGTCGACGACCTGTCGACGCTCCCGGACGCGCGCCGCCGCGGGTACGGAAGACAGCTACTCGACTGGCTGGGCGACGAGGCGGAACGGCTCGGCTGCGAGCAGTTCCACCTCGACTCGGGCGTAGGCCCGACCCGCACCGACGCGCACCGGCTCTACTTCAACACGGGCCTCGAGATCACCTCGTTCCACTTCGCACGCGAGCTCTGATCAGCTCGCCTCGGCGAGGAGCGCCTCGCCCTCGCGCACGTAGGCAGCGGCGCCGACGGAGCGCCAGAACGCGAGCGACCTCTTCAACTCCGCGTCGGCCTCGGCGCGGCGACCCTCGCCCACGAACGCCTCCGCCGCACGGAGTCGCGCATGCGCCTCCTCGGGCAGCGCGCCGATCTCTGCGTAGACGTCTGCGGCCGCCGAGTAGTCCCCGGAGACGTACGAAGCGGCGGCCTTGCGCCACGGGGTCATGACGTGTGACTCGTCGACGAGCGCAAGGAACTCGGCCTGCTTGCCGAGAGGGACGAGCCCGACTGCGAGATCGCTTGGCCACTCGCTGTCACTCCCCAGGCTGAACCCGTGCTCCTGCCATGAAGCAAGGAACTTCGAGGCGAATCCGGCGGCGCGATCCGGCTCTGTGCCGGCGAACGCCCTCGCGGCGAATGCGAGCGCCGGCCACAAAATCTGGGGGTCCTTTGCCTCCTCCGCCCGCTCTACGCCGCGTTCGGCGTCCTCCTCTGAGCGTCGCAGGTCGCCGCGGGCCAGGCGAATGCGACCCCTGAGAGTGTGAAGCGGGGTCTCCATCCAGAACCCGGTCTCCGCGAACTCCGCGATGAAGTCGTCGAGCAGTCCGAGCGCCTCGTCCCAGCGACCCTCGAAGTACAACTGCCAGCACCGTTCCGCCTTGATCCAAAGTAGCCAGTCTGCGACCCCGAAACGCTCACCAAGACGAAGCGCCTCGGCCTGCATCGCCCAAGCACGCTCGAGCTCTCCGAGATCGGCCAAGGTCGAGGCGAGGTTGCCGTATGAGCGAACACTCTCGATCGAGTTGGCGGCTACGGCGATCGCGACCGCTTCGTCCAGGTCCTCTAGCCCACCCTCGTCGCCGCTCCCGACTCGGGCAATGCCGATGTTGTTGAGCGCGTGCGACCGCAGCTCGTCGATGCCGAGCTCGTCGGCCATCGCGAGCGCATCGCGACCGGATTTGATCCCGGTCTCGTGGTCTCCGGCGAGCGTCGAAAAACGCGAAACGTTGGCGACCACGTACGCCGTCGAATACGAGTGCGGTTGATCGGCGATCAGCGCTTCGGCTGCGCGCAGTCGTTCGAACGCCTGGTCGCGCTGGCCCAGGAGCCAGAAGATCTCGCCGACGAGGACCTCAGCCTCGGCCGCCCGAGCGTGATCGTCGGCAGAGAGCAGCGCGTCTCGAGCCTCCGTCATGAGGCCGAGCGACTTCGTGGGCTCGAGCGCATTGACGACCCGCGCGTAGCGGAAGAGTAAGTCGGGTCGGGCCTCGTCGTCTGCAGGCCAGAGCTCGACCGCGGCGCCGTAGAACCGCCTCGCAGCCTGGAAAGCGCTGAGCGCGTCAGCTCGTTCGCCCGCTTCCCGGAGCCGTAGCCGCGTGCGAATCGTCAGCTCCTCCGTCTCGACGCCTGCCGCTCGATCGAGCTCGAGCGCGGTCAGGTAGTGGTGCGCGAGCATCTCGGCGTGGTCCTCGATACGGCCGAGCGATTCGATCCAGGCCGCTGCTCCCTGGTGCTTCTCCGACCGCGCCGCGCGTGGGATCTGCGAGTAGGCGACGTCACCGACGAGCAAGTGGCTGAAGACGTACTGGCTCTCCTCTCCCACGGACGAACGCCGCTCCCGGCGCACGAACTCCTTCCGCTCGAGCCGGTGCAGGAGCAGCTCAGCTTCTTGGCGGTCCCGGTCGCCCATTCGCTCGAGCGGGCTGAGCCAGAACACCTTGCCGACCACGGCCGCGTCCTGGAGCAGGAGCTTCTCCTCGATCGGAAGCGCGTCGAGGCGGGCGGCGATGATTCCCTGCACCGACTCGGGGAGCCTGAGAACGCTTCCGTCCTCGCCGAGCTCGTCGACCATGCGCGCGAATTCCTCGGCGTAGAGCGGGTTGCCCCCGGCGCGCTCGAGCAGCGTGGACTGAAGATCGACCGGGAGGACCGACCGCTCGAGCAGTGCGTGCACGAGGCGTGCGGTCTCGTCGTCGGAGAGCGGCGAGAGCGAGATCGTCGCCGCGTTCGGCTTGCCTCCACCCCAGCCTGGGCGGCGCGAGAGGAGCTCGGGGCGAGCGGTACAGACGACGAGCATCGGCACTCCGGCCGCCCAGTCGACGAGGTGGTCGATGAAGTCGAGCAGGCTTTCGTCCGCCCAGTGGAGGTCCTCGAAGACGAGAATCAGCGGGTTTCGCTCGGCGAGCGCTTCGAAGAATCGTCGCCAGGCGGCGAAGGCCTCCGACTGTCGGTCGCCCCCGCTGTGCTCCTCTGCGGCTCGGCCGACGAGCGGCCGGAGGTGGCCTTCGACCCACTGACGGTCTGACGTGCCGTCCAGCGCCTCCTCGACGACCTCCGAGAGCTTCGCATCGACCTGCTCTGCGCTGTCGGTCTCGAGGATGCCCGCATGGGCCTTGATCATCTCGGCCAGCGCCCAGTACGTCACACCTTCGCCGTAGGGCAAGCATCGGCCCTGCCGCCAGTACATGACGTCCGGCTCCCGGTCGAGGGCCGCGAACAGTTCCGCTACGAGACGGCTCTTCCCGATGCCTGGCACGCCGACGAGCGTCACCAGCTGGGTCGACTCCTCCTGGCGCGCCCGCTGCAGGGCGCCGCGCAGGAGCTCGCTCTCGTGCTCGCGGCCCACGAGAGGAGCTCCTCCGCTCCTCGAGACGTCCTCGCCGTAGCGCGAACGGGCCTCGATGACTTCCCAAACCCCGACCGGCTCGGCCTTCCCCTTCGCGTCGATCGCGTCTTTCGGCTCGTACGAGATCGGTTGCCTCGTCGCGCGATACGTGGCCTCGTCGACGAGGATCCCGTTCACGGGCGCGGCGGACTGTAGGCGGGCGGCCGTGTTCACCACGTCCCCGGACGCCATGCCTTCTCCCTCGGTCGGCCGTGCGCCGAGCGCGACCAGGGCCTCGCCGGTCGTGATGCCGATTCGCACCTGGAGCTCGCCCTGCTCGCGGATCGAGTCGCGGATCGCCAACGCCGCGCGGATCGCACGCTCCGGATCGTCCTCGTGGGCGGTCGGCGCCCCGAACAGGGCCATGACCGCATCGCCGATGAACTTCTCGACCGTGCCCCCGCGCCGCTCGAGCTCGGTGCGCAGCCGGGCGTGGTACGGCTCGAGCACGGCGCGCACGTCCTCCGGGTCGAGCTGCTCGGCGCGCGAGGTGAAGCCGACGAGGTCAGCGAAGAGAACGGTGACGACCTTGCGCTCCTCCCGCGCCGGCTCGGCGGCCTGGTCGAGGCGCGTGCCGCAGCTCGAGCAGAAGCGCGCGCCGTCAGCGTTCTCGTGGCCGCAGTTGGGACAGCTGAGCATCAGTGCAGCCGGTCGACGGCGTACCCGCGCTGCCGCATCGCGTAGATGATCGCGGTGCAGTGCTCCTGGTCGCGTGTGAGCAGCGTGGCCTCGACCTCCGACTCGGTGACGGGCGTGTCCATGCCCTCGCGGTGGTGGTCGATCGACACGACATTTGCGTGCTCGTCGGCGAAGAGCGCCAGGAGCTTGGCCAGCTCGCCGGGACGGTCTGGGATCCGCGTGCGGACGACGAGGTAGCGCCCCGCGAGCGTGAGGCCGTGGCGCATGACCTGGATCAGCAGGGTCGGGTCGATGTTGCCGCCCGAGAGGATCGCGACCGTCGGGCCGTTGCCGGGGACGCGACCTGCCAGGAGAGCCGCGACGGCTGCGGCTCCGGCACCCTCGACGACGAGCTTTGCCCGCTCGGTCAGGAGCACGATCGCCTGGCTGATCTCCTCGTCGGTGACGGTGACGACCGATTCGAGCAGGCCTCCGAGCAGGCTCGAGGTGAGCTCGCCCGGGTGCTTGACCGCGATGCCTTCGGCGATCGTGTAGCCGAACTGCGTGCCGCCCGCGAACGGTGCGCAAGCGGCCGCCTGCACGCCGACGAGCCTGATCTCGGGCCGCAGCGCTCGCAGCGTGAGACCGATGCCCGACGCAAGACCACCGCCGCCGACGGGGATGACGACCGTCTCGACCTCGGGCAACTGCTCGACGAGCTCGAGGCCGATCGTGCCCTGCCCTGCGATCACGTCGGGATCCTCGAACGGATGCACGAACGTCGCGCCGGTCTCCTCGACATGCGCGACCGCAGCCGCAACGGCGTCCTCGAACGTCGCTCCGGTCAGCTCGGCCCGCGCACCGTAGTTGCGCGTCGGCTCGACCTTCGTCATCGGCGTCTCCGCGGGCATGAAGATCGTCGCCGCGATCCCGGCCTCACGCGCGGCCCATGCGACCGCCTGGCCATGGTTGCCCGCGCTGGCGGCGACGACGCCTGCCGTGCGCTGGGCCTCGCTCAGCGAGGCGATCTTGTTGACGGCGCCGCGGATCTTGAACGAGCCCGTGCGTTGGAGCGTCTCGGCCTTCAGCTGCACGGTCCGGCCCGTCATGCGACCGAAGGTCTCCGAGACGTAGAGCGGTGTTACGCGCACGCCCTTCCCCGCGATCCGTGCGCGCGCGGCTTCGACGTCAGCGAGTGTCGGGGCGGTTTCCGTCGCCAAGCTTGAACACCTTCTCCATGATTTCCTCCACTGCCGTCAAGGGGTCCAATTCTCGCTGTTGCACCTCGTCCAGGAGCCGGCGGAGCTCAGGATCGCCCTCGACGGCGCTCTGGAGATGCGTTTTCGCCCGGGCCGAGGCGACCGCGAACACCTCGCCCGCGAGGTTGTTGCGGCGGCGTTCCTCGAGGCTGCCGTCCTCCTCGAGGTGGGCTCGGTGCTCCTCGACCTTCTCCCAGAGCTTCGTGAGGCCCTCGCCGGTCGTCGCCTCCGTGAGCACGATCGGCGGCCGCCACGGACGGTCCTTGTCGAGCGTGAGGATCGAGCGGACCTCGTTCAGCATCGTCTTCGCTGCCGGGTGGTCCTTCTTGTTGATCGCGATCACGTCCGGGATCTCCATGATCCCCGCCTTCAGCGCCTGGATCGAGTCGCCCGAGCCGGGCATCAGGACGAGAAGGACGGTGTCCGCGATCCCGATCACCTCGACCTCGCTCTGTCCGGTTCCGACCGTCTCCACGAAGATCACGTCCTTTCCGGCCGCGTCCAGGATGAGCAACGCCTGAAGCGTCGCCTCCGCGAGGCCGCCGAGGTGGCCGCGCGTGCCCATCGAGCGGATGAAGACGCCCGGGTCGAGGAAGTGCTCGGACAGGCGGATCCGGTCGCCGAGGAGCGCGCCCTGCGTGAACGGGCTGGACGGGTCGACGGAGATGACGCCGATGCTCTTGTCCTCCGCGCGGATCTGCCGCACGAGCGCGGCGATCAGGCTCGACTTGCCGACGCCGGGCGGGCCGGTGATCCCGACGACGAACGCCGACCCGGTTTCCGGGTACACCTCGCGGACGAGCTCGTACGCGAGCGGGTCGCCGTTCTCGACGAGCGTGATCGCACGGGCGAGCGCGCGCCGGTCGCCCTCGCGCACTCCGGCGGCGAGCGTCTCGCCGGTCCACTCGCGGCGCCGCGCCATGTCAGGCGCCCGCCTTCACGATCTGCCCCTCGATGACGGGGCTGCGAATTCCTCGAGCGAGCCCGTATCCCACGAGCGCGGCGAGTGCGGAAAGGCACGCGGAGACGCCCCAGACCCAGCGCGCGCCGAACTCGTTCGTCAGTGGTCCCGCGAACACCATCCCGAGCCCGAGCACGGCGTAGTTCGAGCTCATCAGCACCGTGAACACACGCCCGCGCATCGCATCCGGGGCCCCGCGCTGGACGAGCACCGCATTGCAGACGACCGCCACCCCGTTGCCCACGCCCGAGACGATGACGCATGCGGCGGCGACCCAGACGCTCGGCGCCGCCGCGGCGAGCCCGATCCCGACCGCCATCAACACGAAGCCACCGCCGTACACCCTGGGCAGATCGAGCCGCTCGAGCCACGCGCCCGCGCTCAGGCTTCCGAAGACGAGGCCGAAGCCCGCCGTGGCGAGCAGCAACCCGTAGCCGAAATCGCCCGCGCTGAACGAGACCTTCGCCAGCACGACCTCGCCGACGTTCACGCCTGCGTTGCCGAGCATCCCGACGTTCCAGGCGATGAGCACGGTCAGGAGCGCGCGCGAGGAGCCGATCAGGCGCAGGCCGGCCGCGATGTCGCGCCAGTGCCCTTCGGTGCTCGCCTGGGCGACCTGGAGCAGCCGCGCCGGAATGCGGAGAATGAGCACGGCCGAGTAGAGGAACGTGATCGCGTTCAGCACGTAGGCCCAGTCCGGGCTCGTCGCGGCGACGAGCACGCCTCCGATCAGCGGGCCGACGACGGTCGTCACCGCATCCGCCGCCTGCAGCAGGCCCTGCGCGCTCGGCAGCTCGTGGTCCTCGACGAGGTTCGGCAGACCCGCGTAGACGGCCGGCCGGAAGAAGCCCGTCGCGAGGCCGGCGATCGCCGCGAGACCCACGACCTGGCCGGCGGTCGTCGCGAACGGCAGCGTGCAGAAGACGAGAAACCGCACGACGTCCGCCGAGACCATCACGCGCCGGCGCGAGAGCCGGTCGACGAGCGGCCCGACCGTGAGGCCGATCGCGATCGCGGGCAGGAAGTCGGCGATCAGCAGCGCGGCGATCCATGTCCCCGAGTGCGTGAAATCCCAGACCTGGAGGTTGAGCGCGACGAACGCCATCCAGTTTCCGAGGCCGGAGCCGAAGGCCGCGTAGAAGAGCAGGCGGAGGCCGCGCACTCGGTGGAGGAGGTCGGATTGCCTCCCGAGCAGGCGGTTCGTGACTCCAGAAGGGGGGTCGGCCACGGTTTCGCGGAGGTTAGTGAAGTCCCAGGGCGAAGCGTGAGTGGGCGGGAGAAATGTCACTGCGGAGTTACACTCAACCGGCCATGTCCCCCTCGGCCCCGTCCGCCGCAGTCGGGCGCCGACGACGCGTCCTGCTCGTCCATGCGAACCCGTTCCAGCGGGTCACGCCGGTGCCGGCGTACGGGCTCGAGCGGATACGCACGGCCGCCGAGGAGACCGGCGCCGAGGTGCAGCTCCTCGATCCGTACCTCGTCTCCGAGGATCCGCTCGAGACGGCTCGCGAGGCCGCGCGGGCGTTCCGGCCCGACCTGATCGGGCTCGGGATCCGGATCATCGACGACTGCATCGTCGTCGACCGGCTCGACGCGCCCGACGACGAGCCGATCGACGTCAGCTTCCTGCTCCCCGAGATCCGCGAGCTGCGGCGCGCCTTGGGCGAGGTCGCGCCGGAGGCGATGTTCGTCGCGGGAGGGGCGGGCTTCTCGGCCTGTCCCCAGGAGTGCCTCGACTATCTCGACGTCGACTACGGCGTCGTCGGCGCCGGCGAGGAAGCGCTGGCCATGCTCTGTTCGGACGCGTCCTGGGGTCAGGCACCGGGACTGGTCCGCAGGGGACAGGCTGAAGGGATCGCCGCGTACAACCTCGGCTTCGGCGGGGTGACGCGCCGCGATCCGCTGTACGCGCCCGCGAACTCGTTTCCGGTCCGGACGCGCATCGGCTGCGCGATGCAATGCGTCTACTGCACCGCCGCGAACCTGGGCCGGCAGCACGCGAACGGCAGCGTCGAGACAGTCCTGGACGAGGTCGAGCGCACCGTGGCGGAAGCCCGCGAGCGCGGCGTCGGGCGCGTGCCGATCTTCTTCGCGGACGACGAGTTCAACCTGCCGGACGAGCGCCATCCGATCGCTGTGTTGGAAGGGCTTCGTGAGCGAGAGCTGACGCGACACATCAGCTGGCGCGCGTACTTCAACCCGACTCCGTTCTCGGCCGAGTTCGCCGAGCTCGTGCGCGAGACGAACGGGCATGTCTCGATCACGGTCGACAGCGCGGCCGACACGTTGCTCGAGACCGCCCAGAAGCCGTTCCGGCGACGGCACCTCGATGCACTCGTAGCGCTCCTCGGCGAGCATGGCGTCTCGGCCGACCTCGGGCTGATCTTCGGGCTGCCGGGCGAGACCGAGGCCACGATCGCCGAGACGATCGCCTTCGTTCGCTCCCTGCCGGAGTCGATCGAGGTCGTCTACTCGGCCGGCGCGCGCGTCTATCCGCACACGCCGCTCGCACGGATCGCGGAACAGGAGCCCGAGCGACTCGTCGGCGCGGACGACCCGACGTTCCTGACCCCGGTCGTCTACTCGAGTCCCTGGCCGCCGCGCGTCCTGGCGCGCCGCCTCGACGAGCAGCTCCGCGAGCTCCCGAACGTCAGCCGAGTTGGAGTCGCCTACGCAACCGGTCTGACGACGCTCAGCGACGCCTACCGGGTTGCGCTCTCACAGGACGGCAAACGCGGCTGGGACGAGATCCTCGAGCGGGCGGCGCACGACGACACGCAGCGCAAGCCGGCCGAGACGATCGCGGCCTGTCTGCAGGTCGCCCTCTGGCACGGGCGCTACGACCTCGCCTCATCCGCGGCAGCACGGCTGCTCCGTGAAGAGATCCCGCCCCAGATGTCCCGCGCGCAACTCCGCTTCGCCCGCTTCGCGTACGGCGGCATCGCGCTCGCTGATCGCGCTAAGTCTGCGCTGCGGCGCTGAGCACGCGGCCGAGAGCGTCGCCGAAGAGCTCGTTCTCCTCGGCCGTGCCGACCGTCACGCGGATCGCGCCCGGCGCGCCGAAGCCTCCCGCCGGGCGGACGATCACGCCCTCGCGGAGCAGCTGCTCGAAGAGCGGGCGCGAGTCCTCGCCGACCTCGGCGAAGAGGAAGTTCGCGACCGACGGCGGCGGCTCGAGACCGTGCTCGCGCATGATCCGCTCGAGCTGGACGAGCCCCTCCGCGTTGACGGCGCGGCGCCGCGCAAGCTCGTCCGGCGCGTCGAGGCTGGCGAGGGCTGCGGCCTGTGCGAAGGAATTGACGTCGAACGCGCGCCGTACCTTGCTGATCGCGGTCACGAGCTCGGCCGGCCCGACGGCGTAGCCCACCCGCAGCCCGGCGAGCCCGTAGATCTTCGAGAACGTCCGCAGCACGACGACCCTGCGCCCGGCCCTCAGGTACTCGAGCCCGTCCACGTACTCCGGGTCGTCGATGTACTCGGAGTACGCCTGGTCGAGGACGGTCAGGACATGTCCCGGGACCTGGTCCAGGAACGCGTCCAGTTCGGCCCGCGTGCTCATCGTTCCGGTCGGGTTGTTCGGGTGGCAGACGTAGACGAGCTTCGTCTTCGGCCCGATCGCCTCGAGCATCGCGTCGAGGTCGTACCGGTGGTCGCGGAGCGGGACCCGCCGCGGGACGGCGCCGATCTTGAGCGCGTCGATCACGTAGCTCGGGAAGGACGGCCAGCCGCACACGATCTCGTCGCCCGGGTCGAGCGCGAGCTGCGAGAGGTAGTCGACGATCCCGTCCGAACCGGCTCCGTGCGCGACCTCCTCGAAGCGGACGTCGTGCAGCTCGGCGAGGGCCGTGCGGAGCCGCCACGCGCCGCCGTCCGGATAGCGGTTCAGGTCGCGCGCCTCGCGCTCGATCGCCTCGAGCGCGGCCGGGAAAGGCCCGAACGGCCCCTCGTTCGACGCGAGCTTCACGACCCGGTCGAGACCGAGCTCGCGCTGCACCTCCTCGACCGGCTTCCCGGGCTCGTACGGCACCAGATCCTGCACGGCAGGCTTGAAGAACGAGTCCGCGATCTCGGCGAAGGTCATGTTTCGACTCTATCCAGGTCGAGGCCCATCACCATCGCGTCGATGTAGCGGCCGTCGATGAAGTACCGCCTGCGCAGAAGACCCTCCTCGTGGAAGCCGAGCTTGCGGTAGAGCGCGATTGCGGGCGCGTTGTGCGGGAAGACGGTCAGCTCGAGCTTGACGACCCCGAGGCTCCGCGCCCATGTCATCGCCTCCTCGATCAGCGCCGCGCCGATCCCCTGTCGCCGCGCGCGGGCCGCGACCATCAACCCGAACTCGGCCACGTGGCGGCTGAGCGGGCTGCGGTCGCGCGCGATCGAGAGGCGGCCGACGATGCCGTCCGCGGTCTCCGCGACCAGGACCGCCACGTTCGCGTCGCGCTGGACGCCGCGCACGTTGCGCCGCTCGTCCCCGCGTGTCCGGTCGTAGGTCAGCCAGAGCTCCGGCTCGCGCGCGACCTCGTGCCCGAGCCGGACGAGCGCGTCGGCGTCGGCCGGAACCGCCGGGCGGACGATCAGCCAGTCGCTCATGCGGGCACGACGATGCCATGCCCCCCGCGCCTCGGGTCGCCCGCGGCCGCGAGCGAGCCGTCGGCTCGGCGCTCGACCGCAGAGGCGCCGCCGAAGTAGAGGTTCTGCCGACGCCAGCGGATCAGCTCGTAGCCGCGCGCCTCGAGTCGCTCGAGCTCCGCTGGATCGGAACCGCCCTCGCAATGCACGTGGCCGTCGTCGAAGTGGACGCGCGGTGCCTCGAGCGCCTCCTCGACGGGCATCCCATGGTGGACGACGTTGACCACGATCTGGAGGATCGCGCCGCGGAGCCTGAGCGAGCCTGCGCTGCCCACGACGAGCCGCGGGCCCCCGTCGTCGAGCACCATCGAGGGCGCCATCATGCTCGTGAGCCGCCTCCCGGGTTGCATTCGCCGACCCGGAGGGTTCAGGTCGTACTCGCCGAGCATGTTGTTCATGTGGATGCCGGTGCCGGGCACGATCACACCGGACCCAGACCCGGTCGAGGCCGTGAGCGAGGCCGCGTTTCCACGCTCGTCCACGACCGAGATGTGCGTGGTCCCGGGCGCACCCGCGGCCTCGGGGACGCTTGCCTCGCGCCGCTCGATTCGGTCCAGCGCCGCCCGGATGTTCTCCTCCGCGAGGAGTTTGCCCGCGAGCCCTCCCCGGTAGAGATCCCCGACGAAGCTCCCCGTCCGCGCCCGCGACTGCTCGCGCATCACCTCGACGAGCGGCTCGATCGCCTCCGCGCTGCCGGGCCTTCCATCGGCCCCGAGCCGATCGAGCAGCGAGAGCCCGTAGCCGATCAGGACTCCGCCCGACGACGGCGGCGGGTTGGAGACGAACTCGCGCCCCTCGTATGAAACGCGGCTCGGCCGGCGCCAGATGACGCGATAGTCCTCGAGGTCGGCGCGCGTGACGAGGCCCCCGTTCTCTGCGAGAAAGCGAACGAGCTCACGGCCGAGCTCGCCACGGTAGAGCTCCCGGGCACCTCCCTCGGCGAGCCGCTCCAGCGTCGAGGCCAGATCGTTCATGACGACGCGCTCCCCGGCCGTGAGCCGCCCCGACTCCCCGTAGATCGCGCGACCCTCGGGAGCGTGACGGAGGATGAGGTCGAGGATCGCGTGCAGGTACGCCTGCGGCGGGGTCAGCTCCACGCCCTCGCGGGCCAAGTCGATCGCGGGCTCGAGCAGCCGGCTCCAGGGGAGGGAGCCGTATCTCTGGTGCGCAGCCTCCAGCCCGGCGACGGCCCCGGGGACGGCACACGAGCCGGCTCCGATCAGATAGACGATCTGTGACGTCGCGTCGAAGTCGATGTCGATCGACTCCATGTGCGGTTTCGGCGGCCGCTTCGACCCCCGGCCGGGCACGGACACGAAGAAGTCGAGCAGTCGGTCGCTGTGGTCGCGCGCCCGGTGGACGAGCAAGAACCCGCCGGCCGCAGGGCCGGTGAGCGGGCTCTCGGCGACCCAGGAGACGAAGGCCGCGGCGAGGCAGGCGTCGACCGCGTTGCCGCCTTCGGCGAGGATCTCCGCCCCTGCCTCGGCGGTCAGGCGGTGACCCGCTGCGATTGCCCCTCTCATGTCCGCGAAGCGTAGAGCGAAGACCGGAACGGCCATGTCCGGTGCCAAGCACCGGACGCGTCCGGGAGGGTCGGGTCGGCCTCTGCGCGCGCTAGGCTTCCGCGGACGTGCTCCGCGCGCACTTCCTTCTGCGCGAAGCAATGCTCGCAGCCGGCTCGGCCGCCTTGCTCGCAGCATTGCTCATCTGGTTGGGCCCCCCCGGGAACGACCTCGCTGCGCATGTCTACCAGCGGACGGTCTTCCTTCACCACGGCTTCCAGCTCTGGAACAACTTCTGGTACGGCGGGCGCTACGGCTTCGTCACGTACAGCGTCCTCTACTACCCGCTGGCCGCTGTGTTCGGGATCAAGGCGCTGGCCGTCCTCTCGATCGCGATCGCCGCGCTGGCCTTCGCGATCGTCGTCTGCAGGCAGTTCGGTCCGCTGGCTTGCTGGTCGAGCCGGACGTTCGCCGTCGTCTGGTCGCTGCTCGTCATCTCGGCCGCATTCCCGTTCGCGCTCGGGTTCGCGCTCGGCCTCCTGACTCTCGTCGCCCTCCAGGCCGGGCGGCGCTGGTTGTTCGGCATCCTCGCCGTCCTGACCGTCGCGGCGAGCCCGCTCGCATTCCTCCTGTTCGCGATCTTCCTCACAGGCATCGGGCTCGGGATGCTCGAGCGGGGCAAGCGCCTGATCGCCCCCGCTGCGATCCTCCTCTTCGTCGCCGGGTGCCAGTTCCTGCTCATGCGAGCCTTCGCCGACGGCGGCCACTACCCGTTCTCGGCGTTCGAGCTGGCCTGCATCATGACCTTCTGCGTCCTCGGCGCGCTGCTCACCTGGCGCGTCGAGTACGCGAGCACGCTCCGCTGGTTCTTCGTCGCCTACGGAGTCGTCAGTCTCGCCACGTACGCCTTCACGACGCCGCTCGGCGAGAACATCGCCCGCGTCCGGCTGGCCGCGCTCCCGATCGCCGTGCTCGTGCTCTCGCTGAGACGCTGGCGCCCGCTGCCGGTGGCCGCGCTCGTGCTCGTGCTGGCCACGATCTGGAACCTCGGACCGCACGCCTGGGCGCTCTCCCGCAATGCGCGCGAGCACGAAGCGGCCAGCGCGGTCTACTGGCAGCCCGCCTCGAAGTACCTGCACAAGCACCTGACGCCGTCCTACCGGGTCGAGGCCGTCGACACCGCCGGCCACTGGGCCGCCGTGTACCTGCCCCGAGCCGGGATCCCGCTCACCCGCGGCTGGTTTCGTCAGGACGACTTCCCGCAGAACGAGGTGCTCTACGACAACCTGACCGGCACGACGTACCGCGCGTGGCTGCGGAGCCTCGGTGTCCGCTACGTCCTCCTGACCGATGCGCCGACCGACTACAGCGCGAAGCGGGAGGCGCTGCTCATCCACAACGGCCGCTCGGGACTGATCCCCGTCCACAACACGAGGCACATCACGATCTTCAAGGTCCCGAACCCGCGGCCGATCGTGACCGGACAGGGCCCGGCCAGGATGATCCGGCTCGGACAGACGCAGATGGTGATGGAGGTCGGGTCACCCGGGCACTACCGGGTCGCCGTCCGCTACTCGCCGTACTGGAACGCCGTCAACAAGGCGGGCTGTGTCTCGAAGGGCGACGACGGGATGCTCCGCGTCGACGCGCAGCGGCGCGGGCGAATCGTGCTCCAGTTCAAGGTCAAGGCCACACGCGCGCTGGCCGCGATGGTCGGCGCCAACACCTCGGGCGACTGCGGTCTCCCGGCTAGTCCGTAAGGAACGCCGGCGGCTCGAGCGGGTCGGCCTCGCGCCGCGGACGCACCCCGACGCTCGACCCCCCGGGGGCCCCGGAAAGGCCGGTGGCGATGACCGTGATCCAAACCTGCCCGGTCAGCCGCTCGTCGATCGTGGCGCCGAAGATGATGTTCGTGTCGTCGCGGGCTCCGCGGCGCACGACCTCGGCCGCCTCGTTGACCTCGAACAGCGAGAGATCGTCTCCGCCTGCGATCGAGAGCAGGATTCCGCGTGCGCCGACGAGCTCGGTGTCGATCAACGGCGAGCTGAGCGCGCTCTCGGCGGCCCGTACGGCCCGGTCCTCACCCGTCGCATAGCCGATGCCCATCAGCGCCGAGCCGGCGCCCTTCATGATCGTCTTCACGTCGGCGAAGTCGAGGTTGATGATCCCGGGCATCGTGATCAGGTCGCAGATGCCCTGGACTCCCTGGCGCAGCACGTCGTCCGCGATCCGGAACGCGTCGAGCATCGTCGTCTTCTCGTCGAGCACTTCGAGCAGCTTGTCGTTCGGGATCACGATCACCGTGTCGCAGTTCTCGCGTAGCGCCTCGATGCCCTCGGTGGCCTGGGCGCGGCGTTTCGTGCCCTCGAAATGGAACGGCGTCGTGACGATGCCGACCGTGAGCGCGCCGAGCTCCCGCGCAATGCGCGCGACGACCGGCGCGCCGCCGGACCCGGTTCCGCCGCCCTCGCCCGCGGTCACGAAGACCATGTCCGAGCCGCGCAGCGCGCGCTTGACCTGGTCGTACGACTCTTCGGCCGCACGGCGCCCGAGATCGGCCGACGCACCGGAGCCGAGGCCCTGGGTCAGCTCGCGTCCGATGTGGATCTTGACCGGCGCATCCGCGAGTGCGAGCTGCTGGATGTCCGTGTTGACGGCGACGAACTCGACGTCCGAGATGCCCGCGTCGATCATGCGGTTGATCGCGTTCAGCCCGGCGCCGCCGACTCCGACCACGCGGATGACGGCGAGGTAGGAGCCCGGCTCCGAGTGCGTGGCGCGATGCAGGCGCGGCGCAGGTTCTGGCAGCGCGCCGATCCGCGGTAGCTCCTCGACGGGGCGCAGGTCCGGCTTGGGCGTGGGCGGAGGCTCGGGCTCCGGCTCACGCTCGGGCTCGGGCTCGGGCGCCACGTCGACGACCGGCTCGAAGGGCGGAGCGTGCTCGACCGTTTCCTCGAGCGGCTCGAGCCGAGTTTCCGGCTCGGGCTGCTCCGCGTCAGGCTCGTCCTTCCCCTGGCGCTGCGCGGCTTCGGTCGCCCGGAAGAGCTCCGCGAGCGGGCCCTCACGCATGCTTGCGCGCTTTCGCGCCATCGAGAACCTCCTTCGCCAGGTCGCGGTACGCCTTCGCGGCGTTCCCGGTCGGGTCGTACTTGAGGACGGACGTGCCCTTCACCGGCGCCTCCGCGTAGCGGATCGTCTTCTTGATCCGCGTCTTGAAGACGAGGTCGCCGAAGTTCTCCTCGAGGATCTCGACCGCCTCGCGGGCGTGCAGCGTCCGCTTGTCGAACATCGTCGGCAGGATGCCCATGATCGCGACGTTCGGGTTCAGGTTCTCGCGGATCATCGCCAACGTGTTCTCGAGCTGGACGAGCCCGCGCAGCGAGAGGTACTCGCACTGGACCGGGACGATGACGTGGTCGGACGCGACGAGCGCGTTGATCGTGAGCAGGCCGAGCGACGGCGGCGTGTCGATGAGGACGTAGTCGTAGTTCTCCCGAACCGCGGCCAGCGCCTTCTCGAGCGCCCGCTCTCGGCCGATCATGCTGGCCAGCGCGAGCTCCGCGCCGGCGAGGTCGATCGACGACACAGCGAGGTCGATCTCCTTGTGCTCGATCACGTTGTCGATCGGCAGGCGATGGACGAGGACGTCGAACATCGAGCGGTCGATCGAGTCGGGGTTCAGGCCCTGGCTCATCGTCAGGTTGCCCTGGGGGTCCATGTCGACGCACAGGACCCGGTAGTTCTGCTCAGCGAGCGCGGCGGCGAGGTTGAGCGTCGACGTCGTCTTCGCGACGCCGCCCTTCTGGTTCGCGAACGAGATGACCTCCGCCTCTCGCGGCGGTTCGCCGGTTTCAGGCGTCGGCGTCTGGTCCTCGGTTTCCTGTTCCCGCGTCAGCGGTCGCGAAAGAAGGCGCGTCAGCCCCATAACGTGTCTCCACTTCGACCGGCCTTCGTGCAGTCCTGCACGACATCCATTGTGCAGCAAAACCTCGGCTCCGAACAGATTTCGCCCGGCTCAGGCGCGGGGAACGACGAGCACGCTCTCGCCCGCAGCGAGCGCCTCTCGGGCGCGCTCGACGGCGTTTGCCGTCCGCGACGGCACCGGCTCCTCGCGGACCCAGTCCTCGGCGTCGGCCAGCAGCGCCCGCACCTCGTCGAGAAGAACCCCAGCCGGCGCGTCATCCCTGCGCAGGCCGTCGATCCTCTCGAGCCGTTCCAGGATCGCCCGTTCCTTCTCCACCGCGTCCACGGTAGCCGCGGGACGACTCGCGCAAATGTGCCAGGTCCTGAATCAGCTGGCGAGCGCCTGTGTGACCCGGCTCGACGGCGTCGGTCGCACTCCGAGGAGCGACTCGTCCAGCTCGGCGATGAGCTTCTCTCGCTCCCCGCCCGTAACTGTCACGACGAGCGCGCGGCGTACGAGATCCGCCGCCTCGGGCCGTGCCACGCCCTCGCAGAGGCGGCGCAGCACGAGCAGGCAGTCCTGCCGCTCACGCCCGGTCTCGCCGAGCAGGACGGCCGTGCGAAGCGCCGCCGCCCAGGCGCCGTCGCCGTTGCCGAGCAGCGCCTCGAGCGAGGAGCGGAGCTGTTCGGCGCGGAACGACCCGTCCTGGAACAGCGCGAGCTCCCAGCGGTCGAGCGCGTCGCCGAGCTCGCGATCGTCCTCGGCGGCGGCGAGCTTGCCGATCAGGACGCGCGCGGTCTCGCCCCGGAACACGTCGAGGCGGGTCGGCTCGCCCGGGGGCTGCGTCGCGGCGATCGGAAGCACGGGCCGGACGCCGAACGGGCGCCAGTCGAGCCGCTCGAACAGCACCGGGCCGGCGGCGATCGGCCCGCACGTGGCCAGCCGGAGCGCCGTGACCGCATCGGCGATCTCGCCCGGAGCGTCGGGTGGCTCACCGCCGTCGGCGGGCATTGGCTGCTCCAGCTCGAGCACGCACATCCGGTCGGGCTCGCGGCCGAAGTTCTCCGGCCCGAGGCGCGCGGCATCCGGCCAGTGCGCGACGAGCTCGCCGTCTGCGGCGTGCCGAACCCTGAGCCGGTCTCCGAGCGAAATCGTCTGGCCGAGCTCGACCCCGACGAGCGGGGCGACGGCGGCGTAGACGCGCTCGTCCCCGAACATCGACTCCTCGAGCTGCGCGTAAG
The DNA here is from genome assembly GCA_963812695.1 of uncultured Actinomycetes bacterium. Lineage (GTDB taxonomy): Bacteria > Actinomycetota > Thermoleophilia > Gaiellales > Gaiellaceae > VAXT01. The sequence continues at coordinate 14,815 of CAWEWD010000001.1, read as the reverse complement.
CCCGGTCGAAGGAATCGTCATCCCAGTCGAAGCCGCCGCACGCCTCCGCGACGTCGGCCACGAGCGGCAGCAGCACGGTTCGAAAGAGCGCGTGCTCCGACTGCGCGTGCGCATGAGCGCGGGCGAAGATCGCCGCGGCCGGCTCGCGCCCGAGGGCCTCGAGCGCGATCGCCGTGTCGCCACGCCCGAGCAGGCGTCCGCCTCGCGACTCGACGAAGCTCCGGACGAGCGGACGGTACTCATAGAGCGTCGGTCGCCCCCGTGAGCCGTGCTCTTCGAAGACGAACGTGATCTCGGACCCCTGCTCGATTTCGCGCCCGTAGAACGCGAAGGCGCCGAGGCAGAAGCCGCGCAGGGCTGAATGGAGGTGCGGTGCGCGCACCTCACCCACTTACACGGCGCCCGGGGTCTCTCCTCCCTGGCACGTCGGGCACCAGTAGGCGATGCGGTTGGCGTCGCCCTGGCCGCGCGAGGTGATGGGCGTTCCGCAGCGGGGACACGGGCGGCCCGCCTGGCGGTAGACGGCGCGCTGGCGGAGTCCCGAGTCGAGCGACCGGCGCATGAGCTGCGCGGCCTCGGTCAGAAGCGAGCGAAGGTCGTCGTCTGAGACATCGCCGAGCCGTGCCCACGGCGAGACCTGCGCGCGCCAGAGGGCTTCGGCGCGCCACATGTTCCCGATGCCCGACACGAGTCGCTGGTCGAGCACCGCCTCTCCGATCGCGACGCTCTGATCCGTACCGCGCATCCGCTCGACCATCTCGTCCAGGCTGGGCGGGTCGGCGAGGATGTCGGGCCCGAGGCTGCGCACCCGGGCGTCGTCGAGTTCCAACACAGGCCCGTGCCAGAGAATCGCCTCCGCACTCACGCCGCGCAGGACGAGCCACGGCATCCCGCGCCGCGTGCTCGTCCCGTTTCGCTCGATGACCTGCCAGCGTCCCTTCATGCGCAGATGGCTGCGGAGCACGAGACCGTCCTCGAAGCGCAGGAGCAGGTTCTTGCCGACCGCCTCGACGCCGAGGAGCCGGCGCCCGTCGAGCCGGCCCGCAACGCCGGTCACGCGCGCCCGCGGGTGCGGCGTCTCGACCTCGAGCTGCTCGCCGACCAGTATCTGGAGCCGCTGGGCCACGCGGTGGATCGTGTCGCCCTCGGGCATAGAGTGGACAGCGTATGCATCCGCGGTTGCGTGCAGCAGCGGCAGGGTCGGTCGCGGCGCTCGTCTGGGGTGCGCTCGAGCCGGTCGATCAGCGGCTCTTTCGAAACGGCTACTCGGACGTGGCGGTGCTCGGAAAGACGTTCACGCGCGGGCGAGGCTGGCGGCCGCTGGGGCTGGCGCTCCATGCCGTGAACGGCGCGGCCTTCGGGCTCGCCTATTACGAGATCGCGCGTCGGTCGTCGCGCGACCGGCGCCGCCTGGCGATCGAGCTCGCCCTGGCCGAGCACATGACGCTCTTCTCGACGGGCAAGCTCGTCGACCGCTACCACCCCGCGCGGGGCGAGCCCGGAGTCCAGCACGTGTTCAGCGCGCCGGCGTTCGCTCAGGCGACCGTCCGGCATGCGATCTTCGGAGTCGTCCTCGGTCGGCTAGGGACGCAGAACGACGCGCCGGGGCCCGGCTAGGAAGCCGGCTTCGAGCAGGAGCGGCATCAAGTCGGTCTCCGCCACCGGCTCCCCGTCGAAACGCTCGACCGCGAGGCGCTGCCCGCGCTTGGTCTTCACGTGCTCGACGAGAGCAGCGAGCGCCGGCCGCAGCCACTCTTCGTCCGGATCGCGGAGCGAGACGATCGAGCGTCCGCCGCGCTCGACGAAGAGCGCAGCCTCCCCGCCGAGGAGAACGACGTGTGCGCCGGCAACGCGGGCGGCCCGACCACCCGAGAGCTTGGGCCAGGGCAGCGCCGCTCCGTAGGGCTGCGCTGGATCGGCTGCTGCGAGCACGAGCGCGTCCGGCTCCTCGCCATCCTTGGGACGAAGCTCGCGGAGCCGCTCGACCGCGCCGCCGAGCGCGAACTGCGCTCCGCCGAGGCCCTCGACGAAGTAGCCGCGCCGCGAGAGCCCGAGCGTCTCGAGCGCCTTCAGCTCCCCGTAGACCGCGCTGTAGCCGCCCACGATCCCCTCGCCGCGCACGCCGTCGCGGGTGACGATTCCCTGTCGCTCGAGGAGCAGCTCGGCGAGAGCCCGCCGATCGGGACCAGGTCCCGAGCCATGGCCGAAAAGGCGGTCGGTCAAGGACCAGCGACCCTGTGTCGCGGTGATTCCCGTGGAGCGACGGCGCGAGAAGCGGCGTGGGCGACGCTCCGGGCGGGGCACGCCGTAGCGGCGGCCGGCGCGCAGCGGCGTCCAGGCGTCGTTCGTCACCTCGCCGGCCCAGACGAGATCCCAGAGAGCCGGGAGTGCCTGTTCGGCCTCGAGCTCCGTCGCAACGAGCAGGTCGAACCAGAACTCCGCGCCGCGCGCGAGCACCTCCCGGATCCGGTCGTGCTCGTCACCTTCGGGCCGCTCGGCCGCAGCGAGCTGACCGAGAGCCGGTGCGTCCTCGCGGAAGTAGACAGCCACCCGGTCGAGCCCTGCGCCGACCCAGACGAGCTCACCCGTCGCGCACAGCTGATCGAGCTGAGCGGGCTGGTAGTCCGGAACGCGCCGCGCCAGCACCTCGCTCTCCCAGAGCGCGGCCGGAAGCGCCAGCGCCTGGAGCGGGACGAGCGCCTCGCGCAGGCTCGCGCGCCGGTCGATCCCGTGCCAGCTCGGCAGAAACCGCCCGAACGCCGCCTGCTCCGCGGGCTCGACCTCCTTGCGAAGCGCAGCGAGGGACGCGCGGCGGAGGCGACGCAGGACGTCGGGATCGCACCACTCGCGCTCGGTCCCGCCCGGCCGGAGCTCGCCGCGGACGAGTCGTTCCTCCCGGTCGAGCTCGCGCAGCAGCGGTTCGACGTCGGTCCCGAAATGGTCGTTCGCCTCCGCGGTCGTGAACGGGCCGCGGCCCTTGGCGAAGCGCACGACGAGGCTCGCCAGCGAGCCCTCCCCGCCCTCGAGGAACGACTCCGGCAGCCCACCTGGAGGCATCGCACCGAGCGCGTCGCGGTAGCGGCCCGCGTCCTCGGCCGCGACCAGGCGCTCCTCGCCGTCGATCCGCACCGTGATCGCGCGCCGCTCGTCGAGGAGCGGCTCCGCAAGTGCGGCGTCGAAGGATCCGGGGCGAAGATCTCCGCGCAGACGCAGCACGTCGTGCAGCTCGTCCGGGTTGCGAGGCGCCCCACGCAGCTGCGTCTCGACGTCCTCGAGTGCGCCCGGGTCGATCAGCTCGCGCAGCTCGTCCTGGCCGAGCAGCTCCTTCAGCAGGTCTCGGTCGAGCGAGAGCACCTGTGCGCGACGCTCAGCCGGAGGCGTGTCGTCCTCGTACATGTACGTGGCGACGTAGTCGAAGAGGAGCGAGCTCGAGTACGGCGAGGCCGACGCCGTCTCCACGTCGACGAGATCCAGCTCCCTCGTCTTCAACCCGGTCAGCAGACGCTTGAGCGCCGGCAGGTCGAAGACGTCCTGGAGGCACTCGCGGTACGTCTCGAGGATGACCGGGAACGAGCCGTATCTCCGCGCGACCTGAAGCAGGCTCTGCGCCTTCAGGCGCTGCTGCCAGAGCGGCGTCCGCTGACCGGGACGGCGCCTCGGGATGAGCAGTGCGCGGGCCGCGTTCTCGCGGAAGCGCGAGCCGAAGAGCGCCGTCGAGCTCGAGCTCGCCCATGACGAGCTCCTCGATCTCGGTCGGGTCGATGATCAGCTCCTCGGTCGGCGGCGGCGCGTCCGCTTCAGGGAGATGGATCGCGATCCCGTCGTCCGACCAGAGCGACTGCGCCTCGAGCCCGAGTGCGTCGCGGAGCCGGATCCCGATCGCCATCGCCCACGGCGCGTGCACGCGGGCGCCGAACGGCGTCAGCAGGCAGACACGCCAGTCGCCGATCTCGTCACGGAAGCGCTCGACGACGACGGTCCGGTCCGACGGCACCGCCCCGGTCGCGCTCTGCTGGTCGCCCAGGAACCTGAGCAGGTTCTGTGCCGCCTGCTCGTCGAGCGAATGCTGCTCGGTCAGGCGCTCGAGCGCCTTCTGCTCGGGCAGCGCGACGAGCTCACGCGACGCGCGACCGATCGCCTCGCCGAGCTCGTACGGACGCCCAGGTCCCTCGCCTTTCCAGAACGGGATCAGCCCCGGCACGCCCGGAGCCGGAGAGACGAGCACGCGGTCGCGCGTGATCTCCTCGATCCGCCAGGTCGAGGCGCCGAGCGTGAACGTCTGCCCCGCGCGGGCCTCGTAGACCATCTCCTCGTCCAGCTCGCCGACCCGTCCGCCGCCGTCGACCAGGTGCACGCCGTAGAGGCCGCGGTCCGGGATCGTGCCCGCGTTCTGCACCGCGAGCTGTCGCGCTCCACTCCGGCCACGGATCACGCCGCCGGTGCGATCCCAGACGATGCGCGGCCTGAGCTCGGCGAACTCGTCGGACGGGTAGCGGCCCGCGAGCATGTCGAGCACGTTCTCGAGCTGCACGCGCGAGAGGTCGGCGAAGTTGTACGCGCCGCGGACGAGGTCGTGCAGCTCGTCGACGGGAATCTCCTCGTCGGCGCAGATCGCGACGACCTGCTGCGCGAGCACGTCGAGCGGGTTCCGCGGGATGACGGTCTCCTCGATCGCGCCCGCCTTCATGCGCTCGACGACGACCGCGGACTCGAGCAGGTCGGCGCGGAACTTCGGGAAGATGCGCCCGCGCGAGACGGCGCCCAGCTCGTGCCCGGCGCGCCCGACCCGCTGCAGGCCGCGCGCGACCGACTTCGGCGACTCGACCTGGATGACGAGGTCGACCGCGCCCATGTCGATGCCGAGCTCGAGCGACGACGTGGCGACGAGACACGGGATCTCGCCCTTCTTGAGCAGCTCCTCGATCTCGATCCGCTGCTCGCGTGCGATCGAGCCGTGATGGGCTCGGGCGATCTCGCTCTCAGCGAGGTCGTTCAGCCGCAGCGCCAGCCGCTCGGCGAGTCGCCGGTTGTTGACGAAGACGATCGTCGAGCGGTGCGCCTTCACGAGCTCGAGGATCTCCGGGTAGATCGACGGCCAGATCGAGCCGGTCTCCCCCGGCTCCCGCATGTCCTCGAGCGGCACCACGACCTTGACGTCGAGCTCCTTCGCGCGGCCCGCGTCGACGAGCTCGATCGGCCGGCCGCCCGAGACGAAGCGCCCGATCTCCTCCATCGGCCGCTGCGTCGCCGAGAGGCCAATGCGCTGAACGGGCTTGTCCGTCAGGCGATCGAGGCGTTCGACGGACAGCGCCAGGTGTGCGCCGCGCTTGGTGCCCGCGACCGCGTGCACCTCGTCGAGGATCAGCGTCTCGACCGACTTCAGCATCTCGCGCCCGCGAGACGTGAGCAGGAGGTAGAGCGACTCCGGGGTCGTGATCAGGATGTCCGGGTGCTCGCGGAGCATCGCGGCGCGGTCGCGCTGCGGCGTGTCGCCGGTGCGGACGGCGACGTTGAGCTTCGAGCCGAGCCCGGCGAGCGGCCCGCGGAGGTTGCGCTCGACGTCGTAGTTGAGCGCCTTCAGCGGCGAGACGTAGAGCAGCCGGAGGCCCTCGCCCGGAGAGTCGGTCAGCCGGTCGATCCCGTACAGGAACGCGGCGAGCGTCTTCCCGGAGCCGGTCGGCGCCTGGATCAGCGTGTGCGCGCCGCTCGCGATCGCCGGCCAGCCCTGCTCCTGCGCGGGAGTCGGCGCTGCGAACGAGCTCTCGAACCAGGCCCGCGTCGGCTTGCTGAAGACCGAGAGGGCGTCCATCGCCCTCCAGACTAGTCAGGCCGAGCAAGGTACGGAGAGCCTCGACGTCCGCACGAAGCTCGGCCTCCGGATGCGGCGGCGGGCTCGACCTCGGGATGCGGGAACGGCCAGCCCGGCTTCGGGTCGTCCATGTAGCGCGGCATGACGTGCGTGTGCAGGTGCGGCAGCGAGTTGCCGAGCAGCTCGTAGTTCAGCTTGACCGGCTCGAAGCGCTCCTCGAGCGCCCTCCCCACGCGCAGCAGCTCACGCCAGTACGCGGCCGCCTCCCCGGGGTCGAGCTCGGTCGGCTCGGCGACGTGCCGCCCGCGCCAGATCACGATCGAGTAGCCGCGCTGGACGCCGGCCTTCTGGAGGTACGCGTCGGAGACCTCGCCGGCCAGGATCCGCACGCCGTACTCGGTCTCCTCGGGCCGGCCCTGGGCGCACATCGGGCAGCTCTCGCCGCGTTTCAGCTCGTAGAACGACTCGGGCCACTCCACGCGAGTAGCATCGCGGACCGGTGCCCGAGACTCCCGAAGAGCTGTACGAGCGCGTCAAGGACTCGCTGCGCATGCCGCCGGTCGAGGAGTGGGACACGTTCCCGTTCGACGGCGAGATGACGCCGCGCGCTCTCCAGCCGCCGGTCGACCGAGAGGAACCGCGCTTCGGAGAAGGCGGAGTCGACTGCCGGCGGTGCACCGCCCCGCGACGACGAGTACATCTGGACGAGCGAGCGCTGGCGGCTGCTCCCGGTCGGGCCGACGGGACTGCCGTTCGTCGTCGATGCTCGAGCCGCGCGCGCACTTCGCGGAGCCCGGAGACCTCCCCGACGAGCTCGCGGCGGAGCTCGGCGTCCTGCTGGCGCGGATCGAGCGGGCGATCCGGTCGATCGGCGAGATCGGCCGCGTCCACGTCTGCCGCTGGGGCGACGGCGGCGAGCACCTGCACTGGTGGTTCATGGCGCGCCCGGCCCGCACCCCGCAGCTGATCGGAAGCTTCGCCGCGATCTGGGACGACATCCTCGCCGCCGGTGCCCGAGGAGATCTGGCGCGCGAACATCGACGCCGTCGTCGCGGCACTCGAGGAGTAACCTAGAGGCATGGCCGTTTCGGCCCCCGACCGGCTCTACTTCACGAATAGCGACGAGGCGAACGAGCTCCTGGCCTCCGATCCGCTCGCACTGCTGATCGGCTTCGCGCTCGACCAGCAGGTGCCCGTCCAGACCGCGTTCGCCGGGCCGCTCAAGATCAAGGAGCGCCTGGGAACGCTCGAGATCGCGCACTTCGATCCCGGGCAGGTCGAGACCGCGTTCCGTGAGAAGCCGGCCGTGCACCGCTTCCCCGGCTCGATGGCGACCCGCGTGCAAGACCTCGCAGCGCTGGTCGAGGAGGAGTACGGCGGCGACGCGTCGAGACTCTGGCGCGAGGCGTCCGACGCTGACGATCTCAAGAAGCGGATCTCCGGCCTCCCCGGCTTCGGAGAGATGAAGATCAAGGCGCTGTCGGCGGTGCTCTGGAAGCGCTTCGGGGTTCCGGCAGCCGAAGGCTTGACGCCGCCCCATCCGACGCTCGGCGACGTGGACTCCCGCGAGAAGCTCGACTGGTACCAGGCGAAGAAGCGGGAGCACAAGGCCAAGATGAGGGCCGCGAAGAGCTGAGGCCGCGCCCGCCCGTCACGGCGTACGTCACGCGCGAGCACCCGGAGACGGGAACCGACGAGCTGCTCGTCTTCGACTTCCCGGATGCGCCCGAGTTCAGCTCCGTCGTCCCCGGCGGCGGCATCGAGGAGGGCGAGACCGTCGAGGAGACGGCCGTCCGCGAGGTGCTCGAAGAGACGGGCATCCACGCCGAGCCCGTGCGGGTCGTCGGCGTCGCCGAGAACCCGACGGGCCACTACGTCCAGCTTCGCGCCGACCGAGGTCCTGCCCGAGACCTGGGACCACCATCCGGGACGACGGAGCGACGGTCACCTGCCGCTGGGTCGAGGTACACGCGCCGCCCGAGCTGTGGGGCCTCCGCGGCGACTTCGTCGCACGAGCTCCTGCGCAAGCGCGTCGTCGGGTACGTGACGCGTGGGCGCGAGCTGCTCGTCTTCGACCACGCCGGGACGATGCAGGTGCCCGCCGGGCGCGTCGACCACGACGAGACGCTCGAGGAAGCGCTCCTGCGCGAGATCGAGGAGGAGACCGGCGTGACCGGGATCGAGATCGTCCGCGAGCTCGCGGACGCCGCCGAGTTCGAGCGCATCTACGGGCCGGGGCGGCACGAGAGCCACGCGTTTCACGCCGTCTCGCATGCGGACACACCTGACATGTGGACGCACCAGGTGACCGGAACGGGCATGGACGCCGTGCTCGCGTACCCCTGCCGCTGGGTCTCGCTGGACGACGAGCTTCCACTCCTTTGGGGGAAGCCCGATCCCTTGGCCGAACGGCTCCGCGCGTCGATAACCGATCCATGAGACGTGCGGTCTTCTTCCTGTGCCTCGGCACGCTCCTGCTCGGAGGCTCGACCGCGAGCGCCCTCAAGATGCCGTCCGCTCCGCGCTGCCCCGTCTTCCCGAGGTCGAACCCGTGGAACCAGCGGGTCGACGCGCTTCCGGTTGCGGCGAACTCCGACGAGATCGTCCGCTCGATCGGTGCAAACGGCAGCGTCCACGCAGACTTCGGCTCCGGGCTCTGGGAAGGCGCGCCGATCGGGATCCCGATCACGGTCGTCGGCAAGAAGCAGAAGAAGAGCCGCGTCTCCTTCGAGTACGCCGACGAATCCGACCGCGGCCCGTACCCGATCCCGCGCACCGTCAAGATCGAGGGCGGCCGCTCGTCGACGGGCGACCGGCACGCGATCATCGTCGACCGCTCTTCGTGCCGCCTCTACGAGCTCTACTCCCTCTACCCGAAGGCCGGCGGCTGGAAGGCGGGCTCGGGTGCGATCTGGAACCTGCGCTCGAACAAGCTGCGCCCGGCGGGCTGGACGTCCGCCGACGCGGCCGGGCTGCCGATCTTCCCCGGCCTCGCGCGCTACGACGAGGTCAAGCGCGGCGTGATCGACCACGCGCTCCGCTTCACCGTCCAGCGCACGCGTAGGGCGTACGTCTTCCCGGCTCGCCACTACGCGAGCGACTCGAACGACGCGAGCCTGCCGCCGATGGGCCTGCGCCTCCGCCTCAAGGGGACCTTCGACATGAGCGGCTACCCGCGCCAGGCACGGATCGTGCTCACGGCGCTCAAGCGCTACGGAATGATCGTCGCCGACAACGGGTCGAGCTGGTACATCACCGGCGCGCCCGACTCTCGGTGGTCGAACGACCAGCTGCACACGCTGGGCCGCGTCAAAGGGCTCAGACTTCGAGGTAGTAAGTAAGTAGACACAGAAGGGGGCGCTCGCTTCGCTTCGCGCTTCAATCGGTGAGCTCACCTATGGCGGTCAGGAGTCGGTCGACCTCTTCCGTGGTGTTGTAGTGGACGATCCCGGCCCGGACGGCGCCCTGGTCCGTGTCGAGCCCTAACCGCTTCATCGTCTCCAGCGCGTAGTAGTTGCCCCACCAGACCGCGAGGTCGCGCTCGGCGAGCCGCTCGGCGGTCTCCTCTGCGCTCAGGCCCGGGACGTCGAAGCAGAACGTCGGCACGCGGCCGGCCATGGTCGGCAGCCCGTGCAGGCGCACGCTCGCCGGGAGCCCTGCGAGGAAGCGCTCCCCAAGCTCGTGCTCGTGACGCGTGATCGCCGCCCACCCGAGCGAGTCGATGTAGTCGACCGCCGCGACGAAGCCCGCGAGCAGCTCGTGCTGCATCGTCCCGAGCTCGAAGCGCGCGCCGACCGGCTCATTCGCTGCGGGCCGCACCTTGTACGGCCGCCAACCCCCGAGCAGGTCGCGCTTGCCGAACGCGAGGCCGAGGTGCGGGCCGTAGAACTTGTACGGCGAGCAGATCAGGACGTCGACGTCCCAGGCGGCGACGTCGATCGGCCCGTGCGGGCCGTAGTGGACGGCGTCGGCCCAGGCGAGCGCGCCGGCCGAGTGGGCCAGGTCGACGATGCGGCGCACGTCGGGCGCCGTGCCGACCGCGTTCGCGGCGACCGGGAACGCGACGACGCGCGTCCGATCGGAGAGCTGCCGCTCCAGGTCGTCGTAGTCGAGGGCCATGTCGTCCGTCACCTCGACGAAGCGGACGACGATGCCGAGGTCGTGCTGAAGCTCCAGCCATGGCGCCACGTTGGCGTCGTGGTCGAGCTTCGTCACGAGCACCTCGTCGCCGGCTCGGAGCGTTCGCGCGAACGCGCGCGTGAGGAGGAAGTTGAGACCCGTCATGCTCGGCCCGAACGCGACCTCCTCGTCGCTGCAGCCGAGGAAGGCGGCCGCGCGTTGCCGCGCGTGCGCGATCAGCGCATCCGTGCGCCGCGAGGTCTCGTAGGGAGCGCCGACATTGGCGTTCGACTCCCTGAGGTAGCCGGCGATCGCGTCGATCACCTCGTCCGGGCACTGCGTTCCGCCCGGGCCGTCGAAGAAGGCGATCGGCCGCTGGAGCGCGCTGAACCGCGCGCGAACCACGTCGACGTCGTAGGCGACGGTCGTGCTCATGCGCGGCGAGCCTAGCTGTCTGCCAGCGCGGTCAGGGCCGCCGAGTACCCGCACATGCCGTGCACGCCGCCGCCGGGTGGTGTCGACGACGAGCAGATGTAGACGCCCCTGAGCGGAGTCCGGTACGGCACGAGCTTCCGCACCGGCCGGAAGAAGAGCTGGCGGAGGTCCATCGTGCCGCCGTTGATGTCGCCGCCGACGAGGTTCCGGTTGCGTCGCTCGAGGTCGGCCGGCCCCATCGCGCTGCGGGCGCGAATCAGGGCGCGGAAGCCCGGCGCGAAGCGCTCGACCTGCGCCTCGATGCGGTCGGTCATGTCCTCCGTCGAGCCGAACGGCACATGGCAGTAGGCCCAGGCCGTGTGCAACCCGGCCGGGGCTCGCGAGTCGTCGAACAGGGACGGCTGCGCCAGCAGGACATAGGGGCGTTCAGCGTGGCGCCCTTCACGCGGCGCGCGCTCGGATTCGGCGATCTCCTCGAACGTGCCGCCGAGGTGCAGCGTCGCCGCGCGCTTGCAATCGGCGGACGTCCAGGGGATCGGTCCGTCGAGGGCCCAGTCGAGCTTGAAGACTCCCGGGCCGTGCCGGTACCGGCCGAGCGAACGGGCGTAGTGGGCCGGAAGGCGATCGCCGGCGATTCGGCGCAGCTCGCGCGGGACGACGTCGGCGAGGACGACATCGGCGCGAGGCAGGTCGTCGACAGGGCTCGCGGTGTGAATCTCGCCGCCGAGCTCCTGGAGCCGATCGGCCAGTGCATCCGCGAGGCTTTGCGACCCCGCCCGCGGGAAGCCCCATCCGTAGACATGGGCAGTGGCGATCAGGAACAGGCCGACGCCCCCGCTCGGCCTCGTCTCCAGCGGGAGCATGGAGTGCGCCGCGTGGCCGGCGAGGAGGGCTCGGGCGCGCTCCGACCGGAAGCGCTTCGCCAGGCCGTGCGCGCTCGAGAGCCCGGCGCGGGCGAAGGAGAAGTCGACCGCGTGCAAGAGACGGTTCGGCCGCGGCAGGAACGGACCGAGGACGACGGGCTCGTAGTCGCTCCAGCGCGACACGATGCGGTTCACGACCTGCACGTAGGTGCCGCGACCTTCCTCGAGCCCCTCGGCCGTCGTGAGAAGCGAGCGCTCGGTGGTCACGGCAGTTCCGTCGTCGAGCGGATGCGCGGCCGGAGCCTCGGGGTGAACCCAGCCGACCGGGAGCTCGAGGTCGCGGAAGAACGGCGACTCGCGCCCGAGCGGGTGGATCGCCGAGCACACGTCGTGCGTGAAGCCGGGCAGCGTCAGCTCCTCGGAGCGCATGCCCCCGCCGACCGTGGCCGCGGCCTCGTGGACGGTCACCTCCCAGCCTGCGCGCGCCATCGTGATCGCGGCGGCGAGCCCGTTCGGCCCGGAGCCGATCACGACGGCGGTCCTCACGCCGCGCGCAGAGAGCGAAGCGCCGGCCCCAGTGCCTGACCGCCGCGCAGCACGGGCTCGAACAGGTCGCCGTGCTTCTCGAGCCGTTCCAGGGCCTCGCGCCTCCCGAAGTCGCGCGGCCGCACCTTCTCGCCGAGCTCCTCCCAGCGCAGCGGCGTCGAGACCGGCGCACCCGGCTTCGGCCGCACCGAGTAGGCGGAGGCGATCGTCTTGCCGTGGCCGTTCTGCCGATGGTCGACGAGCACGCCGCGACGCTTCTTCTTGAGCCATTCCGTCGTCACGAGCCCCGGGTTGTCCGCCTCGAGGCCGCGCGACACCAGCTCGGCCAGCTCGTACGCCTCGGGGTACGAGTAGCGACGCGCGATCGGCACGAGGACGTGGATGCCGTCGGCGCCGCTCGTCTTCACGTACGAGCGCAACTCCAGGCGGTCGAGCGCTTCGCGAACGAGGTGGGCGACCCGGATCGCCTGGACGAATCCGTTCCGCGTCTCGGGCGGGTCGAGGTCGAAGACGACGTAGTCGGGTCGCTCCGGCTTGTCGACGCGCGAGTACCAGGCGTTCATGTCGATGCAGTTCATCTGCACCATCCACACGACCGCGGCCGGCTCGTTCACGAGCGTGAAGTCGACGAGCCGCGACTCGCCTTTGCCCTCGCGCGGCCAGGTCCGAAACTGCCTGGTCGGGAGCCAGTCCGGCTTGCCCTTCGGCGCCTGCTTGTGGAAGTACGCCTGACCGCGAATCCCGTGCGGGTAGCGCTTGAGCGTGAACGGCCGGTTCTTCAGGTGCGGCACGATCGCCGGCCCGACCTCGGCGTAGTAGTCCGCGAGGTCTTTCTTCGTAACGCGGTCTCCGGGAAAGAGCACCTTGTCCGGGCTGGTCAGACGAACGCGCCGCCGGCCGATCTGGAGCTCGAGCTCAGGCAAGGCGTGTCCAGGTGAGCCCGTGCTTGAGCGGCAGCCGGTACGGCCCCGCGAGCAGTGGCCGCACCGCAGCGAAGATCGCTTTGCGCTCGTCCCGCGGAATCGCCGCGAGCGAGCTCGTCGTCGAGTACAGCTCGAGCAGCTGGTCCGGCTCGACGACGATCGCCTCCTCGAGCCGCTCGTAGCGCAGCGGCTCGAACGGAGAGCCTGCGAACCGGTCGTCCCAGGGCGGGTTGCGCTGGTCCGCAAAGCGCTGGTACGGCTCCCGGAGGAGCTCGAGCGCGCGCTCGGGCAGCGGCGGCTCGGTCTCCCACCAGTGCGTCCCGATGATCGCCAGCCCGCCGCGCGGACGCAGCACACGCGCGAGCTCGCCGATCGCGGCGCGCGGTATCGAACCAGTGGAACGCCTCACCGACGAAGACCGCGTCGACGCTCTCCCTCCGAGCGGGATCGCCTCCGCGCTGCCGGCGAGCGCCGTGCCGTGCAGCGCGCGCATGCGCTCGTCGGGCTCGACCGCGACCACGTCTGTGAAGCGAGCCTCGAGCTCGCGCGTCAACCGGCCGGTGCCTGCCGCGAGATCGAGAATCCTCGCGGATGCGTCGAGCCCGAGCGCCTCCTGCGCCCGGTCGAGCAGCACCGCGGAATACGGTGGTCGCACGCGGTGGTACGTCTCTGCGACGTTGCCGAAGCTGAGCCTGACCTCAGGCAAGGCCGTAAGCGGTGCCTCGCGCCTAGCCAACTCCGGCCAGCAAGAAGGCGCGGTTCTCTTTGAGCATTTCGCGGGCGATGACGAGGCGCTGGATCTGGTTCGTGCCCTCGTAGATCTGCGTGATCTTCGCGTCGCGCATCATGCGCTCGACGGGGTACTCCTGCATGTAGCCGTACCCGCCGAGGATCTGCACCGCGTCGGTCGTGACCTCCATCGCCACGTCCGTGCAGTACAGCTTCGCCATCGCCGAGATCTTCGTCAGCTCGTCGTCCGGCGCGCCCTCGTCGATCATCTGCCCGATCTTGTACAGGAGGCCCCGCGCGGCCTCGCACTTCGTCTCCATGTCGGCGAGCATCGACGCGATCATCTGGTGCTGGGCGATCGGCTTGCCCATCGTCTCGCGCGTGCGCGCGTACTCGAGCGCGTAGTCCGTAGCGCCCTGCGCGAGCCCGAGCCCCTGCGCGGCGATGCCCGGCCGTGAACGGTCGAGGATCCGCATCGCGATCCTGAATCCATCGCCCTCCTCGCCGAGCAGGTTGTCGGCGGGAACGCGCATGTCGTTGAAGAAGATCTCGCCCGTCGTCGAGCCCTTGATGCCCATCTTCGGCTCGATCCGCCCTACTTCGAAGCCGGGCGTGTCGGCCTCGACGACGAATGCGGAGATCCCCGAGTGGCCGGCCTCCGGGTCGGTCTTCGCAAATACGACGTAGAGCCCCGCGACGCCCGCGTTCGTGATGAAGCGCTTGCCGCCGTTGAGGACGTATGCGTCGCCGTCGAGCCGCGCTTCGGTTCGCATCGCCGCCGAGTCCGAGCCCGAGCCCGGCTCGGTGAGCGCGTAAGCCGCGAGCCACTCTCCGCTCGCGAGCCTGGGCAGGAAGCGCTCCTTCTGCTCGTCCGTCCCGGCCAGCTTGATGCCCAGCGAGCCGAGCTCCTGGACGGCCAGGATCAGGCCCGTCGTCGCGCAGACCTTCGACAGCTCCTCGACCGCGACGAGCACCATCAGCGCACCGGTCCCAGTGCCGCCGTACTGCTCCTCGAACGGCAGGCCGAGGAGGTCGTGCTCGCGGAAGAGCTCGACCATGTCCCACGGGAACTCGGCCTTCTTGTCGATCTCGGCCGCGCGCGGGGCAACGCGCTCGCGCGCGAGCGTGCGCACGAGGTCGCGGATCTCGCGCTGCTCGTCGGTCAGCGGGTCGTAGGCCACGGCGAAGAGTCTATTTGTGGCCAAGCAGCTCGAGCACGCGCTCGAGCGAGGCTTGCATCTCTTCCGCACCCTGCCGCGATGCCTCGTCGTCGAACGCTCTCCGCGAGCTCCGCGGACACGTCGCGCAAGCTCACGAGCCTGCGGACGATCTCGGCGTAGTCGTCCTGGTCGACGTTCATCGATCGTGGAACACGGCCTCCACGTTGTGGC